>NZ_FRBI01000045.1 GCF_900142575.1 Actinacidiphila paucisporea | reverse complement strand
CCAATCCGGGCAGTGCGTCGGGCTCCGCAAAACCGTTGAGCTCGATACTCGTCACAACAGCCTCCAGCGTCTTACGCGTCCCGGAGATGCGACAGGACGGTTGCAAGTTCCTGGACTGCGTAGATCAACGAGTTCAGCGGGAGTTGACGTGGCAACAGCGCAGGCACGAGACCGGTGATCATCAGGGTGTCTACGCCAGCTGATCACATCGAGGTCCCGTGCCTGCCGCTCCATCTTTCCCGGTCCCTGCCGTCCTGGCGAAACTGGGCCCCCTCCACGACCAGGACACCGGTCGCGTCCGCGTCCACCTTCAGCGCGTACCCGACCCGCGTTCGCGTCGCGGACGGTGGTATCCCCTGGTCAGCTTACTGCTGATCTGCGCCTGCGCAGCCGTCTCCGGTGCCCGGACCGTCGCCGAGATCACCGAGTCGACAGCGTTCCGGTGCCGCACCGCAATGACAGTTTCGCATGTGGCCGGGCAGATCGGCCGGAGGCCATGGCCCCCCTGGGCGGGCACGAACCGGTCAGTCCATGGGGAAGCCGACGATGCTGTGGGTGGTCGCCGGGCAGTCCTGGGTCGTGTAGTAGTGGCTGGCGCGCCCGTCGAAACGTGCGCTGTCGCCGGTCTCCAGCCGGTGAGCCACCCCGTCGACCATCAGCGACACCCGCCCGGAGACCACCATCACGTACTCCACCGAGCCCGCGCCGTGCGAGCTGACCTGGCTCTGCGCGTGCGGGTGGAGACGGGACCGGTAGATCTCAACGCGGCTGTGGCCGTGCGCGGAGAACAGCAGGTTGACGGCCGTCTCGTCGTCAGGCTCCGTCAGATCGCCGACCCGCACGATCTCCGGCTCCAGCAGGGGGCGGCGCAGCAGCGCGACCGGGTCGGTCTCAAGGACGGCGGCGATCCTGCTGAGGATGTCCAGGGTCGGATTGGCCTCCGCACGTTCGATCTGGGAGAGCAGGCCCTTGCTGATGCCGGTGGCGGTTGACAGTTCGCGCAGGCTCCAGCCACGGGCCAGGCGGCGGCGGTTGAGGTTCACCGACAAGGCGTCGCGCACCGAACCTCGCGACGTCGACGGACCGAAGGCACCGGTGCCCGGGAGGGCGGCCGCGGCCGCCGGGGATGGTCCCGGGACCTTGAGTCCGGCCGCCGCCGCGGCCTGCCCTTCCTGTTGGGCGCGGACGCCGGGGATGGCGGACATCCCTTTCCTCCTCGGTAGTCGACCCACGGCGGGGCGGCCCGTCACGGACGGTCGGCGCCGGTCGGCGTCATTGTAGTGGCTGTTCGCCGGGGCCGAGGGGGCCGATGGCGGGGCCCGGACGGCCAACTGCGGCCGGGGGGAGGGCAGCGAGCATCCGCCGGGTCCAGGCGTGGCGCGGTCGGTCCAGGACATCGGCCGCGGCGCCCTGCTCCACCAGTTCGCCGCGGTACATCACGGCCACCTCGTCGGCAATCTGCCGGGCCACCCCCAGGTCGTGCGTGATGAACAGGACCGCGAAGCCCTCGGCCCGCTGGAGGTCGGTGAGCAGGTTGAGCAACTGCGCCTGCACCGAGACGTCCAGGGCCGACACCACCTCGTCGCAGACCAGCAGGCGGGGGCGGACCGCCAGTGCCCGCGCCACGGCGACCCGCTGTCGCTCACCGCCGGAGAGCGCGGCCGGACGCCGGGTCGCGCAGCCCGCCGGAAGGCCGGTCTGCGTCAGCAGTTCTCCGATCCGGTCCCGGGTCCACTCGGCGCGCTCGCGCCGGCTGGCGCCCCTTATCTGACCGGCGGCGGCCAGCGCCTCGCGCATGGTCGCTTCGACAGTACGCAAGGGGGGGAGCGAGGAGTAGGGGTCCTGAAAGACGATCTGCGCTTGGCCGGCCAGGCGAACCCGTTCGCCGTGGCCGGGCCTGCGGCCGGGGGCCAGCGCCACCCCGCCGACCTCAACCCGGCCCTCGTCGAAGGTCTCCAGACCGACGGCGATCCGTGCCAGTGTGGTCTTCCCCGATCCGGACTCGCCGACCAGGGCCGTGACCCGGCCCTGAGGTACGGTCAGCGACACCCCGCGGGCAGCCGCCTGGCGTACGGCGCCCGATCGGAAGGTGCGGTACACCCCTTCCAGCAGCAGGGCCGGCACCGGAGCGGCGGCCGTACGGACCGCCGGGTCGCCACTGACGGGTGCGGGTGCTCCGTCCGCGGGCGCGGCCTTCGCCGGGCCGGCGGCCGGAAGCGGTGCACCGCCCTTGAGCGCGCCCGGCCGGTCGGCGATCTCGGCGAGACGGACGCAGGCGGACAGCCGCTGGTGCCCCTCCGCGGCCGGTGCGGGCACATGCGGCAGCGGGCGCAACAGCACGCCGGGGGTGGCGCAGACGGGGGCTGCGTGCGGGCACCGGTCGGCGAAGGGGCAGCCGTCGGGGCGCCGGCCGGGTGCGGGCACCGAGCCGGCGATGGCGGGCAGTCGCGGCAGGCGCTCGTGCACGGAGGGTTCGGCGGCGAGCAGCCCCGCGGTATAGGGGTGCCGGGGGTCGCTCTCCAGCTCGGCCGGGCTGCCCTGCTCCAGCACCGCGCCGGCGTAAAGGACGTACACCCGGTCGCACGCGGAGAAGGCCACCCGGAGGTCGTGGGTGATCAGTACCAGGCCCATGCCCCGGCCAGCCTGCAGACGGCGCAGCAGGCCCAGCACCGCGCGCTGGTTGGCGGCGTCGAGGGCGGTGGTGGGTTCGTCGGCGATGAGCAGGTCCGGGTCCCCGGCCAGGGCCGCCGCGACGGCCACCCGCTGGCGCATGCCGCCGGAGAGTTCGTGCGGATAGCGGTCGGCGGTCTCCGGGGCCAGTCCCACCTCGGCGAGCCGCCGGGCGACTTCGGCCCGCTCTGCGGCCCGCCGGACACGGCGGCCTGACACGGCGGGCCCACCGGGTGCGCCGGGGCGCAGACCGTCCGCGATCTGGGAGCCGCAGGTGAGCTGTGGGTGCAGCATGGTGAACGGGTTCTGCATCAGGAGCGCGACGCCGCGTCCGCGCCGTGCCTGCCGGGCCGCGGGCGGCAGGTCCAGGATCTCCTGGTCGCGCAGCCGTACGCTGCCGCCGTCGGTGCGGGTGCCGTCGGGGAGCAGGCCGACGACCGCGCGCACCGCGAGCGACTTGCCGCTGCCCGACTCACCGACCACGCCTATGCACTCGCCCGGCGCGACGCGCAGGTCCACTCCGTCGAGAACGACCTCCGGGCCGCTCAGCGCGCCGTCGGCAACCACCCGCAGACCGGTGACCTCCAGCAGTGTGCCCGGCGTGGTGGGACCGCCGGGACCCCGGGCGGGTACGTACATCAGGACCTCCGGTCGGAGAACGCCTCGAACAGCCGGTCGCCGAGGAGGTTCAGCACCACGGCGGAGACGATGATCGCGACAGCGGGTGCGAGCGCGGCGGACGGGTTGTCATAGAGCAGGGTGCGGTTCTCGGACAGCATTCGGCCCCAGTCGGGGGCGCCGGGCGGCACGCCGAGGCCGAGGAAGGACAGCGAGGACAGGGCGACAACGGAGCCGGCGAAGTTGAGCAGGGTGTTCGCGACCACCACGGGCAGGACGTTGGGCCAGATGTGGCGCACCATCACCGTTGTCCGCGACAGGCCGAGCGTCTCGGCCGCCTCCACGTAGGCCCGGTGGCGCTGCTCCAGCACGGCGGCGCGGACCAGTCGGACGTCACCGGGCGAGGTCAGCACGACGAGGACTGCCACCGCGAGGGCGTAGCCCCCGCCGCCGATGCCCGCCACGACGATGGTGACCAGAAGCGCGGGCAGGGCCAGCAGCAGGTCGGCCCAGCGGCGCACGAACATGTCTGTCAGGCCGCCGAGATAGCCGGCGGTCACGCCGAGGACGTTGCCGACGAGCATCGAGCCGACGGCGACGACCGCCGCTCCGCTCAGGGTGCTGCGGGCACCGGCGACCACCATCTGGGCGATGTCGCGGCCGAGTTCGTCGGTGCCCAGCGGATGCCCGCCGCCGGGCATCGCAGCACCGGTGAGCAGGTTCTGCCGGTCCCAGTGCGGCAGGATCCACTGTCCGGCGACCGCCGCCACGCCCAGTATCAGAGCCAACGAGCCGCACACGAAGGTGAGCACCCCGGGGATGCGCCGTGCGCGGAACGGCGTGCGGGGTGTCATGCCTGCCCCTTGTCGCGGTCGGCCGGCGCGGTCGCGGCCGCGGTGCGCAGCCGGGGGTCGGCCAGCGGGTGGACGAGGTCGGTGGTGAGGTTGGCGAGGCAGACCAGCGCGGCGATGAGCAGTGCCTCGGCCTGCACCACCGGCACGTCCTTGAAGGTCACCGAGCCGACCAGCAGTTGGCCCAGGCCCGGCAGCGCGAAGACCTGCTCGACCATGACCGTGCCGGCCAGCAGGTAGGCCAGCACGAGCCCGATGCCGGTGCTGACCGGGACCACGGTGCCGCGCAGTACGTAGCGGATCAGGACCCTGCGGGTGGGTATGCCGCGGGCCAGCGCGAAAGTGACGTGCTCGCGGGCCAGTTCGCGGACCACGGCGGCCCGGGTGAGTTTGACCAGTACTGCGGTGACGGACAGTCCCAGAGTGGCGGCGGGCAGGACCAGGTGCAGCAGCCGGTCGCCACCGCCCCCGGAACCCGGGCCGTAGGCGGGGAGCCAGCCGAGCATCAGGGAGAAGACGTAGATCAGGACCAGGCCGCCGGCGAACACGGGAGTAGACAGGGTGACGACGGCGAGGCTCTGCACCGCCCGATCGGCGGGGCGGCGGGCACGCAGACCGGCCAGCACACCCAGCGGCAGGCCGAGTGCCACCGCCACCGCGAAGCCCAGCAGCACGAGCTGGGCGCTGAGCGCCAGACGGTCGCCGAGCACGGCGGTGACGTCCTGACCGGTACGGATGGAGGTGCCCAGCCGGCCGTGCAGGGCGTCGGCCAGCCAGCGCCCGTACTGCTCGGCCACCGGGTCGTCCAGATGGTGGTCGGCGCGCACCGCTGCGAGTGCCTGCGGGGTGGCGCTGCGGGTGCCGAGCAGTGTGCGCGCGGGGTCGCCGGGCGCGACCCGGAGCAGCGCGAAGACGGCGGCCGACAGAACGGCCAGCAGTCCGGCGGTACCGGCCAGCCGCCGCAGCACGTAGCGCAGCGGCAGCGCCGCGCCCAGCCGTACGTGCCAGGGCCGCTGCGGCGCGGGGCGGTTCGCAGGCCCGGGGCCCGGGCTGCGGGGCGGCGTCATGTTGCCTGCCTCCTCGGTGTGCCGTGGTCCGCCGGCCGGTCCGGGGTGGGGGCGGCGGCAGGGGCGACAGCACCGAGGACGTGGCGGGTGAGCCAGGCATCGGCGCGGCCGGCGGCGTCCAGCAGGTGCGCAGGTTCCGTGAATTCGTGGCCTTCATCCGGGTATACGTGTAGTTCCACCGGGGCGGCGGCGCGGCAGGCCAGCGCCCGGTACAGTTCGTGGGCCTGTGCGACCGGGGTGACCCGGTCCTGCTCGCCGTGCAGCAGCAGGACCGGGGTGCCGGGGCCGGGGACGGCGAAGACCGGGGAGCGGTCGATGAGAGCCGCCCGGCCGGCGGCGGTCCGCGCGTCGCCGATGCGGTAGGCGGACTCGTAGCCGCCGCCGATCACGGAGGTGTGCACGAAGCTGAGCCAGTCGGTCGGCGCGGAGATGACCACCGCGGCGCGGAAGGCGGAGGTGCGGGTGGCGGCCACGGCGGCGAGGTAGCCGCCGTAGCTGTGCCCGAGTACGGCGGTTTGTTCAGGGGCGGCCTCGCCCGCGGACGTCAGCGCCGTCACCGCGGTGAGCAGATCGGCCAGGTCGCCACCGCCGAAGTCGCCGACGACGGCGTGCGCGTGGTCCAGGCCGTAGCCGCTGCTGCCGCGCAGGTTGGGCAGTAGGACCAGCCAGCCGGCTGCGGCGAGCGCCGGAGCCATGCCGAGTACGTCGTCGGGCGCGTAGCCCGCCGACCACAGCCACGACGGGCCGCCGTGCACCAGCACGGCCAGCGGCCGGGCGGTGCTCGCGGCGCGGCCCGCGCCCGCCGGGTCGCGGTCGGCGCGGGGAGCGCGGACCGCGGGTGCGTCCAGCAGCAACCCGTGCAGGCGGCGGCCGTCGGCAGAGGTCCACGAGGTCCGCCGGGTGCGGACCCGGGCCAGGTCCGCGAAGTCCCCGCTGCCGCGGGCGGCGGCCGGGTTGAGCGCGGTGACCGGCCGCCAGGACCACGCGCCGGGTCCCGCCGTGGGCGCCACCACGGCCTGCGGCGGCCGGCCGGGGGCTTCCAGCACTGCCGCAGCCGAGGCACCGTCGGCGCTGAGTGTGAGGGCGGGCTGCGCTGCGGGACCGCTGAGGACCGCTTCGTCCTGCCAGTGCACGGTGGGTGCGGCAGCGCCCGGAGCGCCCGGGTCGACCGGCGCGCCGGTGATCCGGCTGCCGGTGCCCGCCCAACCCGCGAGCAGCAGCCGGCGCGGGTCCCGCGGATCGGCAACCAGCCAGGTGGTGTCCTCCGGGCCGGTCGGCACGGTCACCGTGCCGTCGGCGAGGTCGACCAGCACCGGGCGGCCGGCCACGATGGAGATGCCCTCGACGACGGCGGCGTGCCGGCCGTCGGCGGTGAGAGCGGGTGCGGCCAACTGGCCAGCCGGGGTGTGCAGGGTGCGGGTGGTGCCGTCGGCCAGGTCGACGCTGACGAGGCGGGCGTGGTAATAGCCGGCGGGGAGCGACTCCGCGGAGACGGTGGCCACCACTGTGGCGCCGCCGCGCCACGCCGCGTTCCACACGGTGAGTCCGCGCGGTGAGGCGTCGCGCAGTCGTACCGGCGCGGTGGCCGCCCTCGCGCCGGCCCCGGGACGGGGGAGCGCACCGTGCAGCAGGCGTCGGCGCCCGTGGCCCGGCCGAAAGGACTCGGGGTGGGGCCGCGGGCCGAGGCGCACCGGCAGCCCCAGGTGCATGCCGTCGCGTTCGGCGCCTTCCTCGGCGACGAGCAGCAGCACTTCGGTGCCGTCATCGGAGAGCAGCAGGTCCTCCACGTCACCGGGTACGGACACCAGCGTCCGCAGCCGGCCGGTGCGGGTGTCCCAGGCGGTCAGTTCAGGCCGGCCGGCGGCGTCCGGCCGGGGGCCGGTGATCAGCAGCAGGGTCCGTGAGTCGGGCAGCCAGCGGGGGCTGTGCCGGGGTGCCGGATCCGGGCTGCCGTCGGGCCCGTGCGGGACCACCGGTGCCGCTTCCCGAGCCGCATTCGGACCGCGGGCCGCCGAGCCGTCGGCGGGGACCAGGAGCACGCCGGTGTGGCCGGGCCCGCTGACCGTCACCGCCACGGTGCACCCGTCCGGGCTGATCCGTGCCTCCAGTGGGCGGGTCATGCCGAGCACAGCCTGCCGCACCCTGAGCAGCGTCGCGGCCTGGGTGTCCCGGGCGGCGGGCGGGCGGGCGGAGCGCGGCATGGGGTGTTCCGATCGTCGGTCGGGGCGGTGTCCGCGGCCCGCGGCCGCGGTGGAGGAGGGGCGGTGGGGTGAGTGCCGGACGCCACGGGGGCGAGCGTCCGGCACTCGGTCTCGGGGTCGGGTGGCCCCGGATCAGGTCAGGCGGTCCTCCTGATCCTGGCCGCCCAGGGACCGACCAGGGCGAACGGGCCGGGCTGCTCCAGCACGACGTCTTTGGACAGTGCCGTCGCGGTCTGTGCCCACCACAGCGGCAGATAGGGGAGATCGGCCGCCGCCGCCTTGACGGCGTCGAGCAGGAACCGGCCGCGTTCGGCTGTACCGGTGGCGGTCGTGGCAGCGGCCAGCGCCCTGTCCACGGCCGTGTTGCGGTAGTGCGCGAGGTTGGTGGCGGTGGCCGAGCTCTGCAGGTACGGATTGGTGAGCTCGGCGGGGTCGCCGGTGACGGGGAAGTACCACAGGAATTGCAGCGGCTTCCTGCCCGGCACCAGGTCGGCGATCCACTGTTCGAGCGTGACCTCCTTGACCTTCAGCGTGATGCCGAGGCTCTTCAGGGAGCCGGCCAGGGCGAGCGCCGCCGTGCCGAGCTGGGGACCGCTGTTGGGGTAGGTCAGCTCCACTGTGAAGCCGTCCTTGTGGGCAGACTCGGCGAGTTCGGCTTTCGCGGCGTCGAGTCCGAAAGGGTAGGGGGTCAGTGCGGCGTAGGCGGACTCGGTGTCAGCGGCGGGCAGCAGGTCCCCCCACATCTCGGGAGAGACGAGGGAGGTGGCGACATCGGCCTTGCCATGCAGGATCCCGGCCACCATTCCGGGGCGGTCCGCCGCGTACGCGAACGCTTTTCGGACATGGGGGTCGTCGAAGGGTGCCCGGGAGGTGTCGAAGGCGAGGGAGACCACCGAGCGGTCGCTGGTGTAGGTGACCTCGGCGGCCGAGGTCCAGCTGCCGGCCTCGTCGGCGGGCAGGTCGAGGGCCCCGTCGATGGAGCCGGACTTCATCGCCACCAGGCGGGTCCCGGCGTCGGGTATGAAGGACAGTTTCAGCGAGCGCAGCGCCGGCTTCCTACCCCACCAGGCGTCGTTGCGCTCCAGTTGCACCCCGTCGTCGGCCGCGAAGGACGTCACCTTGTACGGGCCGGACCCCAGCAGCAGCGTCTGCGAGGTGCCGACCTTGCCCTTGTGCTTCGCCAGGAACGCCTTGCTGCTGATCAGCAGGGTTCCGGGGGTGGGGGTCCAGGAGAACGCGGCATCGGGGGAACTCAGCGTGATGGTCACCTCGCGCTCGCCGGTGGCCCGCACCGAGGCGACGTTGGCCCAGGCGTAGGCGAGTCCGCTGGTCGTGTCCCGGGCTGCCTCGATCGAGGCGAGCACATCGTCGGTCGTGACGGGGGCGCCGTCGGAGAACACCGCACCCCGGCGCAGCGTGTAAACGTACGTCCTGGCGTCGAGCTGGTCCCACTTCTCCGCGAGCCCCGGTTCGAGCCGGCCGGTGGGGCTGATTGACAGCAGCGACTCCTGCACGAGCGCGGCCACCGTGTAGTTGAGGATGCCCGCCTCACGGCTGACGTCGAGGGTGGAGATGGACGACGGCAGCGCCAGCGTGAGGCTGTCGATGGGGGCGTCGGTGCCTTTCGCGGGAGTCGCCTCCGAGGTCCCACCGTGCGCGGCGGTGTCCTTCTGCTGAGGGGAACACGCCGAGAGGATCACCGCGGCGCCCAGCGTGCCGAAGGCCGCTCCTGTCATGCGCAGCATGCTTCGTCGGTTGAGGTGTCCGGCTGGTTCCGAGCCCATGAGGACCGCCAATTCTGTTCTCCACCACGGCACGTCCACTGACAATGCCCAATTGGGCGTGGATGGTATCCACGCCTTCTTGGTGGTGTCAAAGGTTCGCCTCAGCGGCGCTCGAGGTGGCTGCGGAACGGCGGCGAAGTGGCTGCTCCGAAGCAGCGGCATCGGGTCAACACGAGCTGTTCCTCGTCCTGAGTCAGCGCAGTGGGTCTGTGGACTCAGCCGCGCGGCGCGGCATCTGCTCCTTCGGCCTGCCGGGAGCATGCGAGAGCATGGCCGAGGTGACCGCGGTGAGCGCGTCACTGACCACATCCGGTGTCTTGGCCGCAGGCCCCGGCCGGTGCGCGCGCATACTCGGTCGCGAACTCATCCCAGCTCAGCCGTGACAGCACCCGCGGCCAGCTCGGCTCATCGTTTGGTGCTCCGGTTGCACTTCTCCATATGCCCTGGTCAGGAGGCTCTTTCTGAGCCCAGTCAACTGACGCGACGTCAGGGTGGCGGCGTTTCGTGACTCACCTGATCGGGGCGCGTTCGGCGCTGGTAGTGGTGATGCCGGGCAATGGCCTGGTGGCGGCGGCGCCGGCTGGACCACCGCCGTCCACCACACGAGAGTGACGGTGTGCGCGCACACCGCGGCGTGCAGGCGGTTCTCTACAAACAGCTGGCCGAGATATTCGGCTACGGAGCCTTCGACGGCTACTTCAGCCTTCTGGTCCCCGACGGGCTTTCAGGTCATGACGGGATCGTGAGACGCGCCGAAACTCTCGCCGCGCAGGCCAAAACGCACGGCGCGCGACTGTACGAGCCGTACCACCTGTTCCCGGCCCCGGGCGGGCTGCTGCACTGGGCGGACACCGAACAGGCCGCCGGGTTCTACTGGCTGACCGAGGGCCCTGACCCCAACAAGTGGCCCACCCTGTCCACGGAGGACGACTACCGCGAGTGGGACCGCTTCGACGGCTCGACGGCGGAGTTCGTCTTCCGCCTGCTCACCGATCCGGATCGGCCGCACTCCACTGCCCGATGGTTCGACACGCACTGGTTCATGACCTACGGCGGTCACGCATAGGGACTGTCCGGCGGGACCGTCTCACCGCTGACGACGCGATCGACGTAACCGCAGTAGGTGCGCCGGCCAGCTCTGACCAGCGGCCCGCGGTGCTCGCGGTGATGCCCGGGGCCTGTGCCAGGAGTGGCGCCTCAACTCGTGCCGCCAGCTGCAGCAAGGCTCTGGCCCGTCCGGGGCCAGGAGGAAGGTCGAGCGTGCGAAGGCGGACCACGGCCCGGGCGTGACTGAGCGGCTGGCCGGCATTTATGCCGGGGAAGAGCCACCCGCAAGCCCTTGCCTGCCGCGCGCGAGAGAGACGCTGGGAATAGAATGCGGTACGTATGTGGCCATCGTTTCGACGATTGTTGGGAAGCCGCAGATGGACGCCTCGGACGACCTTCTCCGAAAGGCTTATCCGTCGGCTCTTGTGACTCTGGGCGGTGTCGTCCGCCGCCTCAACGCCCCGATGGCGACAGCGCTGGGGAAGCCGGCGGTGCAGTGCGTGGGCCGTGACTTCGCTGCTCTGCTGCCGGCGGGGCAGAGGGTCTCGGCCGAGCGTCTGGTGGCCCAGGGAGCTACGGGCAGGCGGCTGGCGATGAATGTGCTGGAGTTCCCCGGGCCTGGCGGCGCGTCCGTGGTCTTCCTGGTCGAGGCGCGGCTGGCGGAGGATTCCGCAGGTGGCGAGCGGTTGGTGTGGGTCCATTCGCTGGACTCGAAAAATGACCTGGCCAGCCTGCTGATCCCGTTCCGGCTGGCGGCCAAGGCCGCCGGTCTCGGCTTGTGGATGTATTCCCCCGCCGATCGTCAGCTGGAATGGATAGGGGGCGCGCCCGCGATGGCCGCGCTCTTCCCGAACCCCACAGTGGCCTTGTCCAGGGTGATTGCGCGAGTCCACCCCGACGACCAGAAGGCGCTGCGGCGACTGATGCTGCCGACGTCCGCCCAGTCTCCCTGGATCGAGCTTCGGTTCCGTACCGATCACAGTGGATGGCACCATCTGGCCTGCCAGGCCCGTCGAGTCGACCTGGGGCACGGGGGCCCGGAACTGACGTTCGGGGTGGTCCGCGACGACACCGAGCAAAAGGGGCACAAGCAGGACATGCAGGCCGCGCTGACCGTCGAGCAGGAGCGCGCCGACCTGATCACCGATTTCTCCTCCGCCTTGATCACCGCGACCACGGAGCAGAGGCTGCGGCAGGTCGTCCTGACCCGGCTTGCCACAACTTTCGAGGGTGCCGGCGCCCTGCTCGCGCTCATTGACGAGGACAGGTCGCTGCGCGTCTCCACCGATGCCGGGATATCCCCCGAGGAGGCCGACTGCCTGCACGGCCTGTCCCTGGACGATCCGGATCCGGTGTCCGAGGCGATCCGCACCGGCAAGCCGCAGGTCATCGGCAGCCAGGAGGACTACGTCCGGCGCTGGCCGCACGGGGCCGCCCTGTCATGGGTCGACCTGCCCAGCTCGGGTCGCGCTGCCTTGATCACCCCCCTAGGCCGGGTCGACGGTCAGCCGCTCGGGGCTTGGGCGGTGATCTACGATCGCGACTGCCGGCCATCCCTGGACGAGCGGGCACTCATGGACACCCTGGCCGGACTTGCGTCGCAGGCACTGGGACGGGTCAGGGCACAGGAGGCATACGTCGATCTGGCCACGGCGGTCCAGAGCAGCATGCTTCCGACGCTGCCCCCACATCTTCCGGGCCTGGAGGTTGCCGCTCGCTACCGTCCGAGCCGGAAAGGGCTCGACATCGGCGGCGACTGGTACGACGCCTTCGTCCTGCCCGACGGCGCGGTCGGGCTGGAGATCGGCGACGTTCAAGGGCACGACGTGGACGCTGCGGCCTTCATGGGACAAATTCGCGCGTCCATGCGCACGATCGCCGCTCACGAACCAGCTCCGGGAACGGTCCTGTCGCGCATTAACGAGCTGCTTGTCACGATGGATGCCCCACGTTTCGCCAGCTGCACCATGCTGCATATCGACGGCGACGGACAGGTCACCGGCACCAGCGGCGGCCACGTGCCAATGCTGTGCGCACACGAAGACGGCAGTCACGAGGTTCTCAAGCTCCCGGGAGGCCCGGTCCTGGGGGTCGTCCGCGACACTGGTTACTCCGAGAAGACCTTTGCGCTGGACCAGGACAGCGCGCTGGTCCTGGTCACCGACGGCGTGGTCGAAGGGCCAGGACTGACGTTGGACGACGGACTGGAGCGGGCCGGAACACTGGCCGCCGAAGCCCTCCAGGAAGGGCTGAGCACCGAGGCGACCGCTGACCGGGTCCTCGAAGCGGCGGACGCGGTGGACCACCTCGACGACTTGGCCGTACTGGTCATCCGGCGCTCATGACGACGCCCGGCACGGTGCCGAGCGCATCCGCCGTCAGGGCCGCAGGGTGCCGCTGCGGGTATGTCAGCACGCGCCTGACACCGCCGGATCGGCAGCGGCCCGCCTCGTGGTGCGGGCGCGGACCCCACGGGGCACCGCGGTCTGTCCGGTCTGTGGGGTGTCTTCGGGTCGGGTGCACGGATTTCATCTAGGAACGGTGGCCGACGTGCCGGTCGACGGCAGGCGGGCAAGCGCTGGACCGACACCGGCAACTATCACGATGAGCGCGGTCTGAAGAACCGCCCGCCGGGGGAGACGCGGGTGGTGCCGCTGCCCCCGCACCTGGTGACTTTGTGGCGCGACAGTGTGCGGAGATTCGGCACAGCTGACGACGGGCGTCGAGGCCTACGACTCCCGGCCGGGTTTTGGAGGGCAACCGTGGTGGACAAGATCCCTCGCTATTCAGCGGGGTGCTGACCGACGGCTCGAACGCTCAGAGGTGCTGCCCCGCATCACGACGGTTGGCGTAGGCCCAGGAGGGGACCGGCCAGGCGTGGACGTCGTTGAAGGAGAGCTGGACCGGGCAGACCAAGCGAGCACCTGGACATCGATGACGACCTGCCGGCCGTCGACCGGCACGTCTGCAACCGTCCGGCCGTGGTAGCCGTGGACCCTGCCTGTCAGGACCCCCACACATCGGGCAGGGGAAGGGAACATTCGGGGTCCGAGCGGCTACGCCGCGAGGCGAGCGGCCGTGTGTCCAGCCGAAGTTCCATACGTCCTCGGGTGCCCGCGGCCGGTCCAGGTGCCTGCCCGGTGCGGCTTGCCGCCTACCCGGCGATCTCGACGTGCTGCCGATAGGTGGCCGGCTCGTCCAGGTTCCGTACGATCCAGTCGGCGATGTCGGCGCGCACCGCCGCGCGCGCCGTCGGCACGTGCCCGCCTACCGACACCTGGTAGGACGACGTCGGTCCGCCGTCCCTGAGCATGGGTGCCCGCACGAGCGTCCAGTCGAGGCCCGAGTCGAGCACCACGGCCTCCATCCGGGCCAGGTCCGTGTGGATCCCGCCGTACACCCGCTCGGCCACCAGCCGGGTCACCTGCCGCTGGACGAACGGCAGATGACCGGTGGACAGGCCGGCCGACGACATGGCGACCAGCCGCGTGGTCCCGGCCGCCCGCGCGGCGGCGACCACCTGGCGGACGCCTTCGGAGAAGACGGTGGTGGACCCGCGCCCGTGCACGCCCAGCGCGACGACCACGGCGTGCTGGCCCTTCATGGGCACGGTCAGGCCGGCCGGGTCGAGGACGTCGGCGCGCACCGCGGTCAGTCCCGGGCGCGGGCTCGGTGCCTTCCCTGGGTCACGGGCGAGCGCGGTGACGGTGTGGCCGTCCCGCAGTGCGCGGTCGACGACCAGACCGCCGGTGCGACCTGCGGCTCCTACGACGAGCAGGTTCATGGCATCTCCTTGGTGGGTGCGGGGCGCCGGAGCGCCGGGCCGAGGACCAGCTGGATATTTAGCCGGACAGACTGTATGAATGAATTGTAGCCCGGACAGCACGGGCCCGGACAGCGAGGGAGCGACCTATGACGGGGCAGTACGCGGATCTGAGCGGACAAGTGGTGGTGGTCACCGGCGGCTCACGCGGCATCGGTGCCGCCACCGGCCGGGAGTTCGCCCGGCAGGGGGCCCGCGTGGCGTTGATCGGCCGGGACGAGGCAGCCCTCGCGTCGGTTGTCGCCGGCATGGAGAAGGACGGCGGTGAGGCGCTGCCGGTGGTAGCCGACTGCATGGACGAGGACGCGCTGGAAGCCGCTGCCGCACAGATCTCGGGTACGTGGCAGCGGCCCGCGTCCGTACTCCTCGCCTTCGCCGGCGGCGACGGCAGGCCGGTGCCGGCGGCCACCATGGAACCCGGGCGCTGGCGCGCGACCCTGGAGGGCAACCTCACGGCGACCTTCCTGACCCTGCGGGCCTTCCTGCCCGGCATGATCGCCGAACGGCGCGGCTCGGTGGTCACCATGGCCTCCACCGCCGGCCGGCTGCCCGGCGGCGCGAGCGCGGCCTACGCGGCGGCCAAGGCGGGCGTGCTGATGCTCACCCGGCAGATGGCGCTGGAGAACGCATCAAGCGGTGTCCGGGTGAACTGCCTTGCGCCCGGCGCTGTCCGCACCGAGCGCACGGCCGCGGAGATGCCGGCCGAGATCCAGCAGCAGGTCGCGGCCGCCCATCCGCTCGGCCGACTCGGCGAACCAGCCGACGTGGCGCAGGCCGCGCTGTTCCTGGCGTCCGACGCGTCGTCCTGGATGACCGGCCAGACACTCGACGTCAGCGGCGGCCGGGTGATGATGTGAACGCCCCACCCCTGCCTGAGCGTTCGGCCGCCGCCCAGGCCGGCACCGCCGGGACCGGCCCGGTCCGGCCGCGCATGCCCTTCGTCGGCGCGCTGATGTACGTGCTGCTCTTCGTCGGCGGCCTGACCGGCTCCACCGCGCTGGCGCGTACGACGTACCCCTCGCCGTTCGGCGGGAACGCCGACATCCTGGACTACTTCGCGCACCATCGCGATGCCGTCCTCCTCCAGGGCGTGCTGCAGGGCGTCTCGGCGGTCGGACTGCTGGTCCTGGCCGCAGCATTGGCTGACGCGGCGGCCGGCCGTTCGACCGACGACCGGGCCGTGCACCCCCGGCTGATCGCGGCGGCCGGCGGACTCGGCGCGGCTTTCCAACTGCTGTCCGCCCTGCTCGGCTGGGTCGCCGTGCGTGACACCACGCAGTCCAGCCCTGCGCTGGTGCGGGCGCTGCACGACCTGTCCTTTGTCACCGGCGGGCCCGGCGCGGTGATCGGCGTCGGTGTGATGATCGGCGCCACCGCGCTCGCGCTGCGCGGTGCGCTGCCCGGCTGGATCCGGCCGGCCGGTCTGGTCCTCTGCGCGGTGGCCCTGGCGTCCCTGCTGTGCCTGGCCACGCAGTCGGCGGCCTTCCTGCTGCCGGTCGGGCGGTTCCTGGGCATGGCCTGGCTGCTGGTTGTGACCCTCCTGCTGGGTCGGGTGGGGCGCGGCCCCCGGTCCGCGGGCGGTGGGCGGTGAACCCGCCGTCCGACCCCGGCGGCCGCGCCCGGAACGCGCAGGCCGAGCGGCTGGTGCGGTACATGCACCCCGACCGGTCCACGCCCTACCTGATCGGCGCCGGTGCGCCGCAACTGGCCGCCGCACTCGGCCTGGCGGAGGACGTCTACCTGCGGCACGTGGACGCCCTCGACGGGCGGGCACGGGCGGCAGCAGCTGAAGTGCTCGCCGAACCTGCGTTCGCCGCACTCGTGAACCGGCTGCCGTTCGAGCCGGGTACGACGATCCTGGCCGTGGGGGAGAGCGACACCGCCGACCGGCTGTCCTGGCTCGACGTGCTCCGGCACGTCCTGTGGCTGCGGCAGCCCGGCCAGGACGCGGTCACCGTCGTCAACGCTGCGGTGTCCGGCCAGACGACCACGGAGGCACTGGCCCGCTGGACGGCCGTGCTGCGCGCGGCCGGGCCGGTGGACTGGATCCTGTGCAAGCTCGGCGCCAACGACGCCCGCCGGATCGACGACCGCGCGACACTGGTCGGCCCGGATGAGACCGCGCGCAACCTGTCGATCCTGCGGGGGCTCGCCCGCCCCAACGGCGCGCGGTGGGTGTGGCTGACCCCGCATCGGGTGGACGAGGAGCGGATCACCGCCGCGCCCGGCTTCCGTTTCACCGGCAGCCGCTGGCTGAACGCCGACCTGGCGGCGGTGTCGAAGGACCTCAGGTCGCGACCGGAGCCCCTGGTGGACCTCGACCCGGTCTTTGTACCGGCCGAGCGCCCCGGACTGCTTGAACCCGATGGGCTGCACCCCGCTTCCGAAGGGCAGCGGGTGATCCTGACGGCGCTGGTCCAGGCCCTGGTGGACGGCGCGGTGAGCGACGGGTAGGCGATACTGCTCGGGCGGCTGCCCCGGAGCGGGCGGCACGGCAGGCAGGAGGCAATGATGAGTCCGAGGCCCTACGAGATGGGTCGCCGGCAGAGCTCGGTGGACGAGACCCGCGGCCGTATCGTAGCCGCCGCCCGCGATCTGCTGGTGGAGAAGGGGATCGTGGCGGTGGACGCGGTTGCCCGGCGGGCCGACGTCTCGCGAGCCACCGTGTACTACCAGTTCGGGACGAAGATCGGTCTGCTCGAAGCGCTCTGCGACGACCTTGCCGCCCGCGGGCACATGCAGCAGCTGGCCGAGGCGTTCGGCCTGATCGACGCGCACGCTGCACTGCGGGCGTTCGTGCACACCATCGCTGACTTCTGGGCGGTGGACAGGGCCTGCACTCGCCGGCTGCGCGGGCTGGCCGCGCTCGACCCCGACGTCGGCCAGGTCATCGGCGCCCGGGACGAGCGCCGCCGCGCAGGGGCCGAAGTGCTGGCGCGGCGGCTCGCCACGGCCGACGGCGACCCCGCCAGCGAGGGTTCGCAAATGAACGGCCGTTTCGCCGCCGTCCTGTACACCCTCACCGGCTTCGAGGTCTTCGACTCGCTGGCCGGCGACGGCCCCCTCGCCGAGGCCGCGCCCACCGTGCTCGCCCTGCTGCACGCGGCGCTCGGCGACCCGCCGCCCGGCGCGGATGCCTGACGCCTGCCGCTACGTGGGCGCTGGCAGCCATGACCGACGACCGCGATAACCGGCCCTATCACGTCGACGGCGAGCTCACGCTCACGTCCTGAGGGCCTTCTTCCCGGCATCCAGGCCCGTGGTCGCCTTCGGCACGCCGGCCGCCGCCCGCACCGACTGCGAGTCGAGCACTACCGCGCTCGGGTCCTCAGGGCGCCCGGCATGTTCACGCACCTGCATACGCAGCCGGTCATGAATCTGCTTGTCCGTGCCGTTCTTCCGCCATCGCGCGAAGTACTGCTGGGGAGTCGCTGGTTGGAGCCCGTACTCAGCCAGCCATCGGAGCAGGTCCGGGCGGGAGGTCTCGACACGACCGGGGTCCGCTTCAACAGCCGCCAGGTGCCCTCGACCGTGTACGAGACATGGAAACAGCCGGCCGATCAGCGTCTTGATCCGCGCTAGCGTCCACCGCTGGTCCGCCCACCCGTGAGCCAACGGGCCACGCTCCAACTCCCGCTCCAGCCCGGCGATCTGGTCTTCGCTGAGCCGAGATCTTCCCGGCGACCCCTTCGACAGGACTCCGGCTTCTCCGCACTCGCGCCAGGCCCGCCGCCCCGCTCGACCGAACCGCACGCTGATCCGCAGGGCAGTGGCAGTCTCCGCGTTCTTCTGCACCGTCCGCTCGGCGGTCAGCCGCACCTCGGCCGGAACATCGTCCAACTCCTCCACCAGCGCGTCGTAGATCGGCATGTCGGCTGGATGTGCTGGACTCACGGTTTGAAGCCGCCCGAGATGCGGTGTCGTCCAGAACCGGGCGTTCGAACTGCTCCAGTCCTTGAACGTCGGGTGTGGTCACGACTCCAGCCTGCCGGGCCCCACTGACAGTTCGCGCCAACTCTGTCGCTGCGGACCGGCGAAGCCTCTCGTGGCGGATCGGTAGCACCGGGGTCTCCTGATGCCAAACCTGACGGCCTGGCCATGGCCGCCGCCTTCCACCAGCCCGCATTCGCGTCAATCACTCGGCGGTGGGCGCCCGACCGCGTCCGCGCGTTGCCATTTACGGTGCCGCGGGTGCGGCCCCTGTCGGCAGTTCGGCGTCGGCGTCGGCGACGGCGTCTGTGACGCCCAGGCGCAGGTGTTCGACGTGGTAGAGGGCCTGGTCGAGTAGCTGGGCGACGTGGTTGTCGTAGAGGGCGTAGACGACGGAGCGGCCTTGGCGGGTGCCGGTGACCAGGCCGAGGTTGCGCAGGAGCCGCAGTTGGTGTGAGCAGGCGGACTGCTCCATGTCGACGGCGGCGGCCAGTTCGGTGGCGGGCAGCGGGCCTTCGCGCAGGCGGGCGAGGATCAGCAGCCTGGAGGGGGTGGCCAGGGCCTGGAGGGTGGCGGCGACTTTCGGTGCGTTCTGCGGGGTGAGCGCGGTGCGCGGTATGGCGTCCTCGCTCGGGGTGTTCGTTCCGTGGCCCATGGCTGCCATTCTACGGAAATGAACGAATGAATGACTGTTCAAGTGTTCCTGTACGGTGGATGGTCCGACTCTCCGCGCGAAGGGCTTCCCCTGCCATGTCCACCACCTTGACCAAGCCCGCCTCGCCGCCGGCTGCCCGTGCCGGTGGGGCGCCCCGGCGGCGTACCCGGGTGCTGGCGCTGCCGGAGGCCCGCTGGGCGCTGGCGGCGCTGGTGCTGTTCCTGGCCGCTCTGCCGCTGGACCTCCTGGGCGCCCCGGTGTGGACGTGGGGGCCGCTGTTCGCCGCCGCCTACGTCGCGGGCGGCTGGGAGCCGGGTTGGGCTGGGCTGAAGGCGCTGCGGGACAGGACGCTCGACGTGGACCTGCTGATGGTGGTCGCCGCGATCGGCGCGGCGGCGATCGGGCAGGTGCTGGACGGCGCGCTGCTGATCGTGATCTTCGCGACTTCCGGCGCGCTGGAGGCGCTGGCCACCGCCCGTACCGCGGACTCGGTGCGCGGCCTGCTCGATCTCGCGCCGACGACGGCTACGCGGATCAGCGACGGCGGAGGTGAGGAGAGCGTCGCCACCGACCGGCTGGCGGTCGGCGACACGATCCTGGTGCGGCCAGGCGAGCGGATCGGTGCCGACGGCCGGGTTCTGGACGGGGCGAGCGAGGTGGACCAGGCCACCATCACCGGCGAGCCCCTGCCGGTGGCCAAGGGGTCAGGGGACGAGGTGTTCGCAGGCACCCTGAACGGCACCGGGGCCCTGCGGGTGAAGGTCGAGCGCGACCCCTCGGATTCGGTGATCGCGCGGATCGTGACCATGGTCGAGGAGGCCTCCCGGACCAAGGCGCCCACCCAGCTGTTCATCGAGAAGGTCGAGCAGCGCTACAGCCTGGGCATGGTCGGCGCCACGGTCGCACTGTTCACGGCCCCACTGCTCTTCGGCGCCGCTGTGCAGCCGACGCTGCTGCGGGCGATGACGTTCATGATCGTCGCCTCGCCGTGCGCGGTGGTCCTGGCCACGATGCCGCCACTGCTGTCGGCGATCGCGAACGCCGGACGCCACGGGGTGCTGGTGAAGTCCGCAGTCGTCATGGAGCAGCTCGGGCAGGTCGACGCGGTGGCGCTGGACAAGACCGGCACCCTGACCGAGGGCACCCCCCGCGTCACCGAGGTCCGGCCGCTTGCCGGGGCCGGGCTGGACGCTGCGGCCCTGCTGCGCCTGGCCGCAGCGGCCGAGCACGCGAGCGAGCACCCGCTGGCCCGTGCGATCGTGGACGCCGCCCGCGCCCGAGGCCTGGACATCCCCGCTGCCGGCGACTTCGCCTCGACCCCGGGCGTCGGCGTCACCGCCACCGTCGAGGGCCGCACGGTCACTGTGGGCAGTCCCGGTCGCATGCTGGACGCGGCAGGCAGCCGGCGCGCTACTGTGGTGGCCGCGGGGCTGGAGGACGAGGGCCGTACCGCGGTTGTGGTGCTGGTCGACGGGACAACGGCCGGGGTGCTGGGCATCGCCGACCGGCTGCGCGATGAGGCCGCCGCCACCGTGACCGCACTGGCCGAGCTGACCGGCACCGGGCCGCTCCTGGTCACCGGCGACAACGCGCGCGCTGCCGCACGCCTGGCCACCGAGGTCGGCATCAGTGACATCCGTGCCGGACTGCTGCCACAGGACAAGGTCGCCGCCGTTCAGGAGTTGGCGGAAGCCGGCCGGAAGGTGCTCGTGGTCGGCGACGGCGTCAACGACGCCCCGGCGCTGGCCGCCGCCCACACCGGTATCGCCATGGGGCGGGCCGGATCCGACCTCGCCCTGGAGACCGCCGATGCCGTCGTCGTCCGCGACGAACTGGGGACCATCCCCACTGTCGTGAGGCTGTCGCGCGCCGCCCGCCGCCTGGTGATCCAGAACCTCGTGACCGCAGGCGTGTTCATCACCGGCCTGGTCATCTGGGACCTGGCCGGCCATCTTCCCCTACCACTGGGCGTCGCCGGCCACGAGGGCTCCACCGTCATCGTCGGCCTCAACGGGCTGCGCCTGCTCGCCGACCGCGCCTGGCAGCCCGCTCGGCCCGGCAGCCTGCGGTGAGCCGCCGCAAGCCGAAGAACACTGTCCTCGCCCCAGGCAGGACTGCCGGTTAGGGCTCCGAGCCGCAGGCCGAGCGGCAACCGTCCGCGACGGCCCGGCAGGCGGCGACCCGCGCCGACTACGGCAGGCAGCCAGAAAGAGCAACGACCCACGACGAGGCGTTCGGCACGGATCGCACCCGACTGGCCCGGGACCTGTCCTCCTGCGAAGGCATCAGCACACGCTTCTCTTTCGACCCGCCGCTGCACCGGCGGACCGCGTACCGCTCGGAAACGGCCCCGCCCGCCCTGCCGGTGACAGACCGGCTGGCCGCACGGATGATCACCCTCCCGCTCTGCTCGCACATGCCGGAGCATGACGTCGACCGCGTTTGTGACGTCGTACGGCGGGCGCACGTCGGTGGCTTTTCGCACGCGGTCTGAGCGTCGCCGAAAGGACGACGGATGAACGACTACGTGGCCGAACTGCGCTCCTTGCTGGGCCACCGGCCTGTCATCTTCCCGGGGGCGTCGGTGGTCGTTACCGACGACCGTGGGAGGGTGCTGCTGCTGGCCCGCGCGGACACCGGGGGGTGGGGGCTACCCGCGGGACTCATGGACCCAGGCGAGTCTTTCGAGGACACCGCCCGGAGAGAGGTTCTGGAGGAGACGGGACTCATCGTCGGCGAACTCGCCCTGCTGGGCCTGTTCGGGGACGCCCTGCGGACCTGGACGGACCGGTTCGTCGACTACTGGGCCACCAAGATCGGCCTGGGGGGTGCGATCCGAGCCGTCGTGGCTGCGGGCAGGGACCCCTTCGCGCAAAGCCGTGACCAGGTCGATGCGGCCGTTGCCGCACTGCTGTCGGCGACCGCGGCGGCGGGGATCACGCGTCCCGAGGTCGCACCGGACGACGTGGTGGTGGCCCCCAGCGGCATCGCCATGGTCGCGGACGTCCTGGAGGACCGCGACCAAGTGGGCCGGGTACTCGACCTTGTATTCGAGGGGATTCGCACCCGTCCGTAGGCCGGGCGCATGAAGGCCGGCAGGACGGGGCAGCACCGCCGGTCGCCCCCGTGCATCGGGACGCCACAGTCAACCGCCGTCGGCCGAATGTCCCGAAGCGCGCCTGTCGAACCGGGGCTGCCTTCCAGGCGGAACAGGGCACACGAGGCTCAACGCTGGTCACGCTGCCGAGTCTCCTTGCCGGCTCCTGCCGGGCGTGGCGTGGGGCCGTCATATCACCGGCCGCGGCAGCGCATGCCCACCGGAGCCCCGCCGGGGTACGCTCACGCCTTCTCCTAGGGGGTGGGTTCCTCAGCACGCGACAGGCGGTGTGCCACGGCGAACAGCCAGGGGACTCCCAGGAGAAGGAAGAGCGTGAGCGCGAGGGCCAGGGGCGGCGGGCGCAGGGCGCCGAGGGCTGCTGCCGCGACGGCCACGAGCACGCTGATCCGGGCGAGCGGCCGGTAGAGCCGGCGGTCGTTCTCCCAGGCTTGCAGGCTGGCGGCGAGGGCCATGGTCGCACAGAGCACGATCGCGGCGCCGGCGCACAGGACCCAGGCTGTTGCGGGAGGTGTCCGGTCGTCGTGGGCGTGCTCGATCAAGGTGGGCATCGCCGCGCCCATGGCGGTCACGGCCGCCGTGAGGGGCAGGTGCAGGAGCAGCCACTGCACGGTCGCGCCGCGTGTGCGGTGGGGCGGGCGGTGCCCGGCGAAGTCGAAGTAGGTCCACCAGGCGCCGAATCCGACCAGGACGGAGCCGAGGCCGACGGCGACTCCGGTGGCGCTGGTCGGCTCGCCGGAGAGGCCGTCGACCACGCCGATCACGGTCTCGCCTAGCACGATGATGATGAGCAGTCCGAAGCGTTCGGTGAGCGCGTCGGTGATGGTGAAGGCAGCCGCCTGGGCCGGGGAGGCCAGCGCGATGATCGCGGCGAGGCCTCCGAGGGCGGCGAGGGCCAGCAGCCCCCAGGTGAGCAGGCGGGCGTCTGGGGGCAGCAATGCGCTTGCCATGAGGATGGCGGCGCAGGTGGCGGTGCCGGCGACGTAGAGCCCGCTGGACTTTCGGAACTCGGGGGTGTCCCCCCGGCCGGCGAGGTACCAGAGCAGGGCCAGTACGGCGAAGAGGATGCCGGCGGTGATGGCGAAGGCGGCTCCTTGTTCGGATCCTGCCTTGGGGATGAACGCCCCGAGGGGGATGAGGATGAGGATCTGCAGCAGGAACATGACGCGGCCGCGGGCGTCGTCATATCCGTGCAGCTCATGGTGGAGTGTGCCGTTGAGCCAGGCGATCCACACCAGCGCGAAGATGACGGCGAACTCGGCCAGCCCGCGCCAGGTGAGGTGGTCGGCCAGGTGGTGGGCGGCCTGGCCGATGAGCACGACCACGGTCAGGTCGTAGAACAGTTCCAGGGGGCCGACCACCCGGTGCTGGGGCTGGCGGCCGTGGGCGCGCGGCGGCCGCCACAGCTCCCGGCGCACCCGGGACCAGTTCTGCTTCTGCCAGGTCATGGCGTCAGGCTAAGGCCGACGGCCCTCAAGGGCTCCCACAGGCCAACAGGCCACAGCCTTGGGCTGGTGTCCTCACCGGTTCGGCGATCTGTTCATGCCCCTGCCCGCGTGAAGGGTGCCGGTGTGGAGTGCCCCGGGCCTGGTGCTCAGCCACCCAGCGTGCCCATGTACTCGGGGGCGTAGCGGGCACCGCGACCTGGTCGCACACCGTCACGCCGACATGTCCCGGCCGAAGCGCCCGGGAAGGCCGCGGACCGTGCGCTCCATCCGGGTCCTGGTGCTACGGCTCGCCCGGGAGAACCCGAGCTGGGGATACCGCCGCATCCACGGCGAGCTTCTCGTACTGAACGTGAAGGTCGCCGCATCCACGTCTGGGAGATCCTCAAGGACGCCGGCATCGACCCGGCACCCGAGCGGGCCTCCAGCACATGGGCCGACTTCCTGCGCTCCCAGGCCGACGCCATTCCGGCCTGCGACTTCTTCGAGACTGTCACCCTGTCGGGGGCGCGACTGCATGTCTTCGCGGTGATCGAGCACGCCAGCCGCCGGATCCGGATCCTCCGCGCCACCGCCCACCCGACCGCGGTACGGGTGACGCAAGCCGCGAGGAACCTGGTGCGCATGACCTGCACGGATGACATTTTCGGCAGGAGCAGCGTTCCGAACCCCGAGGAGGCGCCCGGAGCGGGCGGCGGCGGCCTGATCCCCGACCCCGACGGGGAGCCGGACACCACCGTCGACGTGCTCGTCCGGCTGCCCTTCCTGGTCCACGGCGTGCTCACGGGCGTCGCCGCCGAGTACGACGTCTCCCTGGTCCAGCTCCGCCTGTTCGGCATCCTGCGCGACCGCAGGCCCGGCATGCTCGAACTCGCCGGCTACCTCGGCCTGGACAAGTCCTCCATGACCGGCCTGGTCGCCCGCGCCGAGAAGCGCGGCCTGGTCCAGCGCCTGCCGTCCCCGCACGACGGGCGGGGCGTCCTGGTCAGTCCCACCCCCGAGGGTCGCCGGATCACCCGGCAGGGCGCCGCCGGGATCGCCCGCCGCCTCGACGCCCTCACCACGGCCCTGACCCCCGCGGAACGCACCCGTTTCCACGACCTGGCCGAAGCTCCTCGCGTCATCGTGAGCGGGCGTTGTCCTGCGCCCGCTGTCCCATCTGATCCCAGAACTCCCTGAGTTCGCCGATCCTGGTGCCCCGCTGCCACCGTGCCTCAGGGCGGGGCCGGGAGCGGGACCGCGACAGCAGGGTGGACTGCGCACGGCAGAAGGCCTGGCTCAACTCCACGCGGTGTCCTTCGAGGCCTTTAGGCGGGTACGGGCACAATTCGAAGGCGCAGTCGTCCAGGCAGTTGGAGCCCGCCTGCGAGGCCGCCGTACGGACGACGGTCCGCCGCGGGTCGAGCGGGGCGCGGTCCCGGGTCAGGCACGGCGGCAGATCGGGCCGGCCGGTGTGCTGGAGGCGGCGGAGCCGGTCCTCGGGCCAGTCGGCGCGCTCGGCGAGATTGAGCAGCACGATCACGTCGCCCAGCAGCTGCTGGGCGCGCTCGTGCAGGGTGCTCCAGCCGGTCGACGGCGGGATCCACAGCTGGTGCTTGCGGGCTTCCCCGTGCGGGGCGGTCCGCGAGCCGACATGGGCGGCGACGCCGCACTCGTCGATCCACAGGAACCGCTCGGGCTGCTGCGATTCCAGCGCCCACGCGCACAGTTCCGCCGTGGCCTCCACGAAGGGATGCTCCCGTTCCCCGCCGGGGACGGCGAGCCACTGCCGCACCTGCTCGGCGGGATGGGAGCCGTGCCCGTGCTGGGGGCGCGCGACATCGGCTCCGTCGCGCAGGTTCCACAGGGTCAGCGCGTGCAGCAGCGTGAGCCGGGTGAACCAGAACCGGGTGCGCTTGAGCATGTCCCAGGCCTGCTCGGCGAGGTACGTCCGGGCCTCGGGCCGCGCGTGCGGGTGGCGTTGCCTGCGGTTGGCCGCGTATTTGAAGCCCTGGGCCAGCGCCACCTCCACGCTGAGGTCGAGCGCTGGGTCCCCGCCCTCCTCCGGCACGCCCACCCGCCGTACCCAGGTCTCGAGGAACGCGTAGGGGGTGTCCCGGTGGCGATGGGTGGTGACCGAGCCCACCAGCAGGGGGACCAGCCACGCGCACATGGTGTTGTCCCGCCAGTCGTTCTCCTCCGCCTCCCGCTCCTCCGCCTCCAGACTCCGCTCCTCGTGCCGCTGCTCCTCGCGCTCCCGCAGCTCCCGCTTGATCCGGCCGACCCCGCCCTCCGCCCGGCGTCGCCTCCTGGCCTCCTGTTCCGCGACGAGTTCCGGCTGCTGGCCGTCGTACAGCTCCAGCATCAGATCCCGCTCGCCGCCGCGTTCCACCCGCCGGCCCCGGACGACCTGCGGTCCGCGCAGCCGGGGCTGGAGCACGGCGAAGGCCGCGTCGCCGCCGGACCCGATCTCCTGCGCGATGGCGACGCGGACCGGGTACGACGGCTCCTGGCACGCGATGTCGAACAGTTCGAGATAGGCCGGCTGCAGGGTCTGCCGGCGGACGACGCCCCGCATCGCCTCGCCGAAGCGGGACACCAGCAGCGTCTTGGCCGCCTGGAGGGTGTGCGGGTCCCGGGCCAGCAGGTCCGGCCAGGAGGTGCAGAGCCGCATCGCGATGAGGTGCTGCTGCGGTTCTGCGTCGACGCTGTCGATGTCCAGGGCCGCCGCGTACAGCTCGAGCGCGTTGGTGTGGAGCGTGCGCCCGAAGACCGCCTGGGCGGTGCCGTCCGCGGCGCCGGGCACCCCCTCACCGCCGGGGGACCCCGGCGGGCGGCCCGTGGTCGTCTGCGCCCGGCACGCGGCGTTCAGGAGCAGATCGCGCGCGGCCGCCGTGGGGCACCAGGGCTCCTCGCCCGAGCCCGCCTCCCCGTGCACGCACGCGCCCTCGACCGTACGGGAGTGCAGCACCATCGCGATCAGCAGCTCGCGCCCCGGCTTCTCCAGCGCCGCGGGGAAGAAGGATCCCTCCGCCGGTTCCGCGGGGATGCCCGGGTGGATCACCGCGTTCATGAACCGTGACCCGAGGTGGGCCTGCAGGACGCTGTGCTGGAAGCGGACGCGGTCCCCGGCGAGTTCCGCCAGGCCCATCCGCGATCCCCAGTGCGCGGCGAGCCGGATGTCGAGCCGGCTGTCCTCGACCCTCTTCGCCAGCTCCCGGACGATCTCGGGATAGCGGGGCCGCAGGGGGTCCTGCTCGTCGACCACGTCGGCGAACCGCACCTCGGAGGAGTCCGACGCCAGCCCGACGCAGGCCAGCGCCGACAGGTAGTGGATCGCCGACCGCCGCTCGTCGGGGCTGAGCGCCAGCTCGGGATGGAGATGGCCGCTGATCAGCGCGTTGAGCCAGGTGTCGAGGAGGTGTAAGCGCAGCGCCGCCCGGTCCCCGCCTCGGGTCTCCACGGCGTCCGCCTCGGCGTGCGCGGACAGGGCGTGCTCCAGGAGCCCCTCCTCGTGGAGTTCGCGGGCGATCTGGAGATAGGTGGGCGCCTCGGCGATGGCGGCCTTCTCCACGATCCAGTCCAGGCGCTGCCGGTCCTCCCAGCTGTTGCCGGACGAGACGTACTCCAGCGCCGCCTCCTCGCTCAGCGGCTCCAGGTCGGTGAGGGACACCTCCATCCCGCGAAGCGAGTCGTGCGGCCGGGAGGTGATGATCAGCGGCAGCCGCTCGGCGTTGGCCCGGCGGATGGCCAGCCGGATGATGTTGTCGCGTTCCTCGGCAAGCGCCTCACCGGTCAGCGCCTCCTCCAGCCCGTCGGCGAGGACGACGATGCGGCCCTGCTGACACAGCCGACGCCACACCTTCTCCCCCTCGGCACCTGAGCGGATGTCGCCCTGCACCTCCCGGGCGAACCGCTCGCACGCCATCTGCCGGAAGTCCAGACCGCCCTCGACCCCGCGCAGGCGCAGCGGGATGGGTACGGCGTTGCACTGGGCGAGCTGCCGGGTCAGCAGCACGACCAGCGCCGTCTTGCCGGTGCCGATCCCCCCGACGACGATGTGCGTGCGGCGGAACCGGGTGTCCTGCAGGTCCGCCATGAGGACGGCGCAGAGCTGGTCGCGGCCCACGACCTCGCCGAAGATGTCGCCCGCCGTCTCCACCAGCTCGCGCGGGGCCTCCTGGGCCTTCCGCAGATACCCCCCGCGCACCCGGCTGAAGCGGAAGAAGAGGTAGGCGACCGTGACCAGGGCGAGCGTGAGGAAGGGCATGAAGACGTTCTGCAGGACGCCGCAGGAGAAGCTGCTCTCCCTGCACTGCCCGTCGATCCAGGTCATGGGCGAGCTGAAGCCCTTGTCCGCCTCGCTGTTCTTGGCCGCCAGGGTGAAGATGGCCTCCGCCGCCAGGAACAGCATGACCAGCGCGCCCAGGAAGGTCAGCGCCAGCAGGGGCAAATACCACCCGCTCTTGCGGACTCGCCACCTTCGAGCCTGGTCGTAGGCTCCCTGTCTCCTCCACGAAGCGCCGCCGCCAACCTTCACCCTGTCACTGTTTCCTCGCCCGCCGGGCTTTCGGCAGCACCCGGGCGACAATCACCCGCGCGGCTCAGCCCGCCCGCGCCAACCGGGTGGTCGCCGGAGCCCCGGGGCGAGACCGTCGGCCGGCCGGGTGGCGCTCCCGCGGCACCGGTGCCCGGACTCGGTCACCACGAGGCGGAGAGATCATCCGCGCGGGGTGGCACCTTGGAGGTCCGATGTCCGCCGGGTCCGGCTTTCCCTCGTGTACGTGCGGGGCTTCGCGGGCGGCGCGCCCGGCATCGACAAGGCGGTGACGGACCTGTTCTACGGGTTCAACGAGGGCTCGACGCACGTGCGGGTGGGAAGCGGCGAGGAGCCGCTGTTCTACCAGTTCGAGGGGCCGCTGCTCAGGCTCCACACCGACGAGGGCTACCAGATCCTCGTCGAGGGCGGCCAGATGGCGTATCCGGACCGGCACGACCGGGTGCCGCGCGACACCGTCTGGGTGCACCGCTTCTACGACGTCTCAGCCGATGTTGCTGCCCCGAGGTGCCGAGGCGCTCGGTGTCTCCGTGGCCTTCGTGATTGCCGCCAGCCTCCTCGACGGCACGCACACCCTGAGCGTCGTGCAGAAGGCCCTGCCGGTGCACTACTGGCAGAACTGGACCAACCTCGTTGACTCCTCCGACCCCGCGCACCTGACGAGCGGAATCGTGGCCCAGATTGCCACGATCGCCCTGGCCGGTGGAGTCGCTTTGCTCGTGCTGTGCCGTCGGGACCCGGCGGCATGACACCTCCGATCAACAGCTTGTCGGGAGCCTGCTGACCGGAATACGCCTCGCGGGTGTAACCGCACCGGACAGGTCGGTGTCCAAGCTGGAGACGCATGCGGGATGGGTGAGAGGCCGTGCGTCGCCTTCCACGCGGTAGCCAGCTCGCCTGGCCGCGATGAACCTGACCGACATCCCGGACAGACGCCTCACCCTGCAGGACCGAACAATCCCACGCCAGCCGAGCCAATGCCGCCTCGGGCCAACGGCTCATCCAGCAGGTATCTGTCCGCAATCAGCAGGCTTGTGCCCACCCTCGACGTCCTTCAGGGATGACCGGCGGGTCCGAGCACACAGGCAGGCGCGGTCACGGGGGACCCCGCGCCCCCTGGCAGGCTCGGTGATATCCGAGTGGCAGGCGGATATCCGGCATGGGGTGCACGGAGCCGCGGCCGGGACCCGCCGGTCTGTTCGTTCCAGGCAGTCCCCGCCCAGCGCGAGGGCAAGCGCCACATCGAGCAGGATCTTTCCCGGATCGTGCACCGCCCGCGGTTTGCGCCACGGCTCAAGCGCCGCCGACATCGCCGCATCCAGACCGGTCTTGCGGGCCATCTCGACCAGCAGCACCGCACCGGCCTGCGAAACCACGCCGCGACCACCGCCCTCGGCGCGGACACGCGGATAGAACCCGATACGCTTCTTCACCTGGAAAGCGCCTCCGGCGGTGGCGGGAACAAGAACCTCAGCAATCCTCATTCTCGCTGGTCAGAGGCACTTTCCGCGTTCATCACCAACAGATGGACAGCCCACCTTGGAAAGCGCGAGGTTAGGAAACGCCCTTGCGCAACGACGCGAGGAGGCGGTCGAGGTCCCCGCGTGCCGTGTACGTACGGATCGGGTCGATGTAGTCGCGAGACTCGATGATCTGACCGTCCCGCACACGCATGACGAAGACGCAGGGCACCTTGGACCTGGAGTCGTCCGGCAACGTGAACTCGTAGGCGAACTCGGCGACGATCACTTCAGGATCGGCGGTCTCGTGGACGACGACATCGGCGACACCCCTCTTCGGCAAGGACTCCCGAATTCCCGGCGGCACCGTGAAGTGCTCCCGGAGCGCACGCCGACTCGTCAACGGCTCGGACTCCGGCGTCGCCATCGGATGCCGGACATCGGTAACCTCGCCGTACAGGTCAGGCAACTCGCTTGAGTTCCCGTCGGCGACCCCATGAACAAGGCGGAGAAATACCTCACGCGGACTCAGACTCACAAGACCCCCCAAGCGATACGCAGGCAGCTGACGATCATTATCGCCTGATGCGAGCCGATGTGGCGGACTGTCTCGACCCGCAGCACCTCACCCGTCTGATCCCACGGCCGACGCCCTGGACGCGACATGTAGATACAGGTCAGCACTCTTCATCCGAGAAGTGCGCTTCCGCAGCAACGTCCAGGACCCTCCACAGATCCCATCTGTGCGGGTCAGGAGCGCTCCTCGCATCTCTGACCGGCCGCAGCGCGGCGCGCCCTGCCCATGTGGACCACCCGAATGCCTTGTCCCGGAGGGACGAGGCATCAGGTGTCTGTGACGCTCAACCGCCATGTCACCCCCTGCCTGATCGCCTGTTCGCCCCCGGGTGTCGAGGGCTCGCAAGCACCGCGACCTGGTAGACCGGCGGACCTGCGCTGCACCTCGTTCTCGGCAGGCTTGTTGTCGGTGCGGTGCGCTTCACTGCCGCCATGGAACTCACGCAATCGACGCTCAACGACCTGCTGGCCCGAATCACCTCCCCGGGCGGGTGTCTGCACCTGCCCTCGGATGTCGACCCACACGCACTCGTGGAGTTGCTGGACGGTCGCTACGGTGCCCCGCGAACCCTTGTCCTTGACGGCTTCACGGATCCGACCGCGGATGAGTGGAGCGGCGCGGGGTTGCTGACCGGCCTCGAAGGGCGGGGGGTGACGATACGGGCATGGGCGTACGGGGAGCAGTGGATCGGTGCGGGGACGGCGCGGGACGCGGAAGGCGTCGTCCGGCCGGTGCTGGCGACCGCGCCGCGGCGCACGCAGGCACCGCCCGTGGGGCCACTGGGCCAGGATGAGGACTGGGTCGACCGGCTCGTCCGCGTCACCGGCTGGACCCCCTCCTCGCGACGGCAGGACGTCGACTGGGCGCGGATCGAGGGGCGCCTGGGATCGAGACTTCCCGGTGACTACAAACGCATGGTGGCGACCTTCGGTGTGGGCGCCTTCGACGGTTACCTCGACCTGAACCAGGAGCCGTGGACGCATCTGCGGGAGGACGGTCTGCTCATCTGGGCAGGCACCGAACACGAGGACCTGTACTGCTGGCGGGTCGACGGCGGGGACCCGGACCGCTGGCCCGTCGCGGTCCGGACCTTCGACAACCGCGACGTCCTCTTCGACTGCCCGGCCGCGGAGTTCGTCTGCCGCATCCTCCTTGACCGGCACCATCCGTTCACGATGGCCCGCTACTTCGACACCCACTGGTTCCTGAGCTATCAGGACGGCTTGTGATCCGGCCCCGCTGCCAACTGACCGCTGGGGTGGATGTTCCGGGTC
>NZ_FRBI01000035.1 GCF_900142575.1 Actinacidiphila paucisporea | reverse complement strand
CGCCGGTGTCAGCTGACGTTGACGGCGGTGTCGTCGATCAGGAACGAGGTCTGCAGCGAGGCGTCCTCGGTGCCGGTGAACTTCAGGACGACGGTCTTGCCGATGTACGGGGTGAGGCTGACCGTCCGCTGGACGTAGCCGGTGCCCTTGTTGAGGTTGGAGTACGAGGCCACGGTGGTGGTGCCGGCCGCGACGGTGAGCTTGTCGTAGGCGGTCGTGGTGGTGGTCTCGTCGGAGGTGACGTAGAGGTAGAAGGTGAGGTTGGCGCTGGTGCAGGTGGCCGGGATGGTCACGGACTGCGACAGCGTGTCGGTGTGGGTGGCGCCGTAGCCGTCGAGCCACGCCTTGTAGGAGCCGGAGTGGGCCGGGGCGCCGGTGCTGTTGTCGATGACGCCCGAGGAAGCAGTCCAGCCGGTGGCGCCGCTCTCGAAGCCGGGGTTGGCGAGCAGCTGGCCGGCGGTGCAGCCGCCGCCGCCGCTGGTGGTGACGGTCCAGGTGAAGGACGCGGAACCGGTGGCGTTGGTGGAGTCCTTGGCGCTGACGGTGACGCTGGAGCTGCCCGCGGTGGTCGGGGTGCCGGAGATCAGGCCGGAGGAGGCGTTGATGCTCAGGCCCGCGGGCAGGCCGGACGCGGAGTACGTCAGGGTCTGGCCCGACGCGGAGTCGGTGGCGTGGACCTGCAGGCTGACGGCGGTGCCGACCTGGGTGGACTGGTTGCCGGGGCTGGTGACCGTGACGGTGTTGCCGGTCGAGCCGCCGTTGGTGAAGGCGGCCGTGCCGTTCGGGGTGCCGAGGCCGGTCGGGCCGTCGTATCCCGCCTTGGCGGTGCACAGGTAGCTGCTGCCGCAGGAGCCGTTGGTGCCGGTGGTCACGTCGTTGAGCGCGCTGGTGTGCGCGTACGGGTAGGACGCCGGGGTGCTGCCCGCGGCCGGGGTGCCGGCCAGCGCGTAGACCGAGGCGATGATCGGCGACGAGGCGCTGGTGCCGCCGTAGACCTGCCAGCCCGAGGCCTGGTAGCTGTCGTAGACGGCCAGGCCGGTGGCCGGGTCGGCGACCGCGGAGACGTCGGCGACGGTGCGCTTGGTGCAGCCGGTGTCGGTCTGCCAGCTGGGCTTGGCGTCGTAGGCCGAGCAGCCGGAGCCCGCACCGTCACCGGTGGTCGAGCCCCAGACCTTCTCGGTCCAGCCGCGCGTGGTGCCGCTGGACCGGGACAGCGAGGTGCCGCCGACCGCCGTGACGTAGCGCGAGGAGGCCGGGTACTCGGCGCCGTAGCCGCTGTCGCCGGAGCTGACGGTGATGGCCACACCGGGGTGGTTGAAGTACTGCGTGTCCGAGGTGGTGTCGCTGGAGTCCTCGGAGCCGCCGTAGCTGTTGGACACGTACTTCGCGCCCAGGGAGACGGCCTCGTTCACCGCGGTGCCCAGGTCGGCCATGCTCGCCGAGGTGGCCTCGACCAGCAGGATGTGGCACTGCGGGCACACGGCGCTGACCATGTCCAGGTCGAGCGAGATCTCGCCCGCCCAGCCGGAGTCGGCCGTCGGGTAGCTGGTGCCACCGGTCTGGTTGACCTTCTTGAAGCAGCCGTTGGACGTGGTGCAGGCCGGCAGGCCGTACTGGCTGCGGTACGTGCCCAGGTCGGCCTCGGCGCTCGGGTCGTCCTGCGCGTCGACGATCGCCACGGTGGCGCCGGCGCCGGCCGAGGACGGCAGGGCGTAGGCGCTCTGGAGGTCGGTGGGGCCGTAGCCGGACGGGGTGGCGGCGGGGGAGATGCCGAGGCTGTGCATGACGTCGGTGCGCGCCAGTGCCAGGCAGGACATGGCGCCCGGGGTGGCCGGCGCCGCGCACAGGTGCGCGGTGTGCTGGGCGCTGGAGACGGTGCCGGTGGCGCCGGTGGCCGCGGTTCCTGTGGGGGTGCCGGCGACGGACGGGGACGCGGCGGCGACCATGCCGCCGGTGACCAGGGCGCCGGTCGCGAGGACCGCGACGGCGGCGCGGCGGACGGCACGTCTGATCCGGCCGGGACTTGTCAGCTGCAATGAACTGCCCTCCTGGGGGGGATCTGCTCCCGAGGGCGTCCGCGGATGATCATTCCTGTCAAGGTCATGACAATAGATCATGGAGCGGTATCGCCTGGGACTTCGTGTGGCGCACGTTCACTGGTGATCACGTTGACGATTGTTGTCAACTTCCGCTCACTGCCACCACGTTCAGTGGTGGCCGAGGTTGAAGGTAGTGAAACCAATGCCAAGGGACTACCGGGCAATGGCAAAGGCTTCCCCTCGAATCCCCGGCAGAGGGCAACCTGATCGCTTCCCCGCAGTGATCGGCGCCGTATACGTTGTGGCGCCATGGACACCGAGGAAGAACCCGTCAACGACCTTGTCGCGCTCGGCCTGGCGCGCTACGAGGCGCGGGTCTACCTCGCCCTCGTGCGCCGCGAGTCGTATACGGCCGCCGAGGTCGCCCGCGCCGCCGACGTACCGCGGCAGCGGGTCTACGACGTGCTGGACGCGCTCGTACGCCGCCGGCTGGCGGTCGCCCACCCCGGGCGGGTGGCGACCTTCTCGGCGATCGGCCCCGAACTGGCCGTCGCCCGGCTGATGGCGCTCCAGCGCGAGCAGCTCGAACGCCTCGACCGGGTCTCCACCGCGCTGACCGCCGCCCTCGTCCCGGTCTGGGCGGACGGCCGCAACCACACTGTGCCGCTGGACTACGTCGAGATCCTGCGCGACCCCAAGTCCATCGCCGAGGCCTTCACCGACATCCAGGCCCATGCCTCGCACGAACTGCTCAGTTTCTGCAAACCGCCCTTCGTCGCCCCCGCGGCCAACACGCCGGGCATCAAGGTCGCCCGCCGGCTGCACCGCTCCGGCGGCACCGTACGCGCCATCTACACCCACGAGGCGCTCGACGACGCGGACGTGCTGGAGAACGTGCGGCGCTTCGGCGCGGCGGGGGAGGAGTGCCGCTTCACCGCGGACCTGCCGCTCAAGCTGGTGGTCGCCGACGCCCGCCTGGTGCTGTGCGACATGCCCGACCCGGTCGCGGGCACCGGCACCACCACCGCGCTCTACATCGAGCACCCGGCGCTCGCGGCGTGCCTGCGGCTGGCCTTCCTGACCGTCTGGGACAGCGCGCAGACGGTGCCCGGCACGCATCCGTGACGGGGTTGTGACGGGGTGGGCGGCCGGTGGCCCGAGGGCGGCGGCGCGGCCCCGCGCGGACCGGTGACAGCGGTGCCCGCGGGCTAGAGTGGGCGGGTGGCCGTGTTCCTGCTCGGACTGAGTGCCGCGTGCTGCCTCGGCTTCGGGTTCGTGCTGCAGCAGCGGGCCGCCACCCGTGCCCCCCTCGCGGACTTCCTGTCCTTCCGGCTGCTGCTCGACCTGATCCACATGCCCGACTGGCTGCTCGGCGTCGCCCTGATGGTCTGCGGCCAGGTGCTCGGCGCGGTCGCCCTCGCGTACGGCGAGGTGTCGCTGGTCGAACCCCTCACCGCGACGAACCTGCTCTTCGCGATGGTGCTGTCCCGGCGGCTGACCGGCCAGCCGCTGGGCTGGAACGGCTGGACCGGCGTCGCCCTGCTGGCACTCGGCGTGACCGCCTTCATCGTGGCCGGCCGCCCGGCAGGCGGCGGCGCGCCGGCCGGCGCCCTGCGGCACTGGCTGGTCTTCGGCATCGTGGCGGGCCTCGCGCTGCTGCTCACCCTCAAGGCCCGCCGCCTCCCCAGATCCGGCGAGGCCGCCCTCCTCGGCCTGGCCGCCGGCCTCCTCTACGGCCTGCAGGACTCGCTCACCCGGGTCTGCGGCCAGATCGTCCAGGACGACGGCCTCGGCGTGCTCGCCGTGTCCTGGCAGCCGTACGCCGTCGGCGTCCTCGGCCTGACCGGCATGCTCCTGGTGCAGAGCGCCTTCGAGATGGCCCCGCTGCGCATGTCCCTGCCCTCGCTGACCGCCGCCCAGCCGATCGCCGGCATCGTCTGCGGCGTCGGCTTCCTCGGCGACCGGCTCCGCTTCACCGCCGGCGCACTCGCCGTGGAGGCGGCGGGCCTCGCGTCGATCGTCGCCGGCGTGGTCCTGCTGGGCAGCCACCCCGCGATGCCCGCCGGCGTCGCCGAGGAGGAGCCGGTCGGCGCCGCCCGACTGCGCTGACCCACCCGGCGCCGCGGCACGGAGCCCGGCGGCTCCCACCGACGTCCCACGGTTCCTCCGCACGCGAAGCTCCGGTGGGCGGCCGCGGGTGTGGAGTTTCGCAACAGCACACCGCAGGGGGTGGCGGAGGGGGGACGCTGGGGGCGTGAAGGGACACATTCCGCGGGAGACGACGAGCTTCGTGGGCCGGGAGCGGGAGCTGGCGCGGCTGGGCGGCATGCTCGCGACCGCCCGGCTGGTCACGGTGACCGGGGCCGGCGGGGTGGGGAAGACCCGGCTGGCCGTGCGGGCCGCGGGCCGGGTGGCGGGGCTCTTCCCCGACGGCGTCTGGTGGGCCGACCTGGCGACGCTGACCGGACCCGAGCTGCTGGTCGCGACGGTCAGCGACGCCGTCGACCTCGCGGACCACTCGCCGCGGGCGCCGCTGCAGGCGCTGAGTGAATTCGTCGCCGACAAGCGGCTGCTGCTGGTGCTGGACTCGTGCGAGCACCTGGTGGAGGAGTGCGCGCACCTGGTGGGGGACCTGCTCACCGCGGCTCCGGGCGTCACGGTGCTGGCGACGAGCCGCAGACCGCTGCTCGCCGGCGACCAGGACCCGCTGGTCCTCGACCCGCTGCCCGCGGACGGGCCGGACGCGCTGGCCCTGCTCGCGGACCGGGTGGCGGAGCGCGGCGGAGGGCACGCGATGGCAGAACCGGGCGCGGGCGCGGCCGCCGCGGCACTCTGCCGGCGCCTCGAAGGCATCCCGCTGGCGATCGAGCTCGCCGCCGGGCAGGTCGGCCCGGCGAGCGTCGCCGAGGTCTCTGCGCACCTCGGCTCCCGCTTCGACGCGCTCACCCGTTCCGACTTCGTCTGGCCGCACCGGCACCGGGCGATGCGTACGGCGGTGGGCTGGAGCCACGAGCTGTGCGCACCGCTGGAGCGGCTGCTGTGGGCGCGGCTGAGCGTCTTCCGCGGAGCCTTCTCCGCCGAGTCGGCCGCCGACGTCACCGGCGGCGGCCCGCTGCGCTCCGAGGACGTACCGCGGCTGCTGGACGGCCTGGTCGGCCAGTCCGTGGTGCGCCGGGACGGCGGGCAGTACCGGATGCTCGACACCATCAGGGAGTACGGCGACGAGTGGCTGGGCGAGCTGGGGGAGCGCGACGCCCTCGCGGACCGGCACGCCGCCCACTTCGTACGGCTGGCGCGCGAGGCGGAGGCCGACTGGCCCGGCACCCGGCAGATCCGCGCCTACCGCGACGTCGAGCGGGTGCACGCCGACCTGCGGGCCGCCCTGGACCGGCTGCTGGCCACGGACCCGGCCCGCGCCGCCGACACCGCGGGGCGCCTGGTGTTCTTCTGGACCTGCTCGGGCCACGTGAAGGAGGCCCGCTCGTACCTGGAGCGGGCGCTCGGGGCCTGCCCGGAACCGGGCGAGTGCCGTACGAGGGCGCTGACCGCGCTCGGTGTCGCGGTCACCCTCCAGGGCGACTACCCGCTCGCGACCCGGCTCGGCGACGAGGCCATGGCGGCCGCGCGGGCCGACGGCGACAAGGACGCGCAACTGGCCGCCGCCTACATGGCGGGACTGCTGGACCTGCTCGCGGGCCGGCCCGGCCGGGCCGTCGCCACCGTGGACGCCGCGCTGGCCGCGGCGCCCGGCTTCGTCTTCGACTCGGGGGCGCTGCTGCGCTGCCACCTGGTCCGGGTGTTCGGGATGACCGCGCTCGGCGACCTGGACCGGGCGAGCCGCACGGCCTACGAACTGCGGGAGCACTGCGTGCTCATGGACGAGGTGTGGACCCGCTCCTACCTGGACTACCAGCTCGCGCTCATCGCACTGGGCCGGTCGGCCGCAGGCGACGCGGTGCGGCACGCGCGCATGATGCTCAATGCCAAGCGCGCCCTCGGCGACTCCTTCGGCCTGGCCCTCGGCCTCGACGTGCTCGCCGCCGCTCTCGCCGCGGACGGCAGGCCGGAGGCGGCGGCGATCGCGTACGGCACCAGCGGCACCCTGTGGCGCGGTGTCGGCCACGCCCAGCGCGGCACCCCGGAGCTGAAGGCGGTGCGCGAGCGGTGCGAAGCCGCGGTGCGCTCGGCACTCGGCGACGACGGGTACGACCGTGCCTACCGGCGCGGCGCGGCCACCGCCTCGCCCGGCGCGATCGCCGCGCTGGCCGGGGACAGCCCCTAGGCGGCGCCGTCCGGCGGGGAGGTGCCGTCCGGGGTCCAGGTGAAGCGCGGGGGGCGGCGGGTGAGGAAGGCGGTCGCGCCCTCCAGCGGGTCGGGGCTGGCGGCGGCCTGTGCGGACCAGTAGGGCTCGCGGCCCGGAGCGGGAGGGTCGGCGGTGAAGTCCTTGGCCGCGTGCTGGGTCAGCCGGGAGCGGGTGGCGAGCAGGGCGGCGTAGTCGCGGACCCGGGCGGCGAGGGCGCCGGGCGGCCACACCTCGTCGACCAGGCCGGTGCGCAGCGCCCGCTCGTGGTCGATCAGCTCGGCCGAGAAGAGCAGGTGCTTCGCCGTGGCCGGGCCGGTCAGCCGGACCAGCCGCCGGGTGGAGGACGCCGGGTAGACGATGCCGAGCCGGGCCGGAGTCACCCCGAAGGTCGCGCTCTCGGCTGCGAAGCGCAGGTCGCAGGCCACCGCGAGCTGGCAGCCGCCGCCGACGCAGTGGCCGCGTACGGCGGCGAGCGTCGGCTTGGGGAAGGAAGCCAGCGCCTCCTCGGCCGCGACCGCGGCCTCCTGCGCGGCGCGCAGCCCGGCCGCGTCGGTGAAGCCGCTGATGTCGGCGCCCGCGCAGAAGGTGTCGCCGGCCCCGGTCAGCACCAGCACCCGCACCGCGGGATCCGCGGCGAGCGGCGCCAGCAGCCCGGGCAGCGCCGCCCACATGGCGGGTGTCATGGCGTTGCGGCGGGCCGGGTTGGCGATCGTGACGGTCGCGGTGCCGTCCGCTACGGCGGCCGTCAGTCCCGGCGGCACGGTCATGGCGACTCCTCGGGCAGGACGGGCGCCTGGACGGCACGAATGCGGCAGCGGGCGATCGGAAGCGGTCGCCGCGGCGACATTACCGGTCGTCACCGGTCGCGAAACGCTGAAAGGTGCGGACTTACGGTTTCCGGCCTGCCCCGGCCCCGGCTTTGCGGACACTCGATCCGATGAGGCGGAATCCACCGGGAGTCCGGCGGGGCCTGCGGGGACACGTACGCGAAGGCGATGGTGGGTGCGGTCATGGAGGTCCGCGGGAGCGTCCCGCACGATCAGGCTCCGGCGCCGGGACCGTACGAGGGTGTCTGGCGCTTCACGGCCCCCGCCGTGGACTCCTCGGTCCCGCAGGTGCGGCACGGGGTGCGCGCCCTGGTCGCCGACCTGGCGGTGCCGGTCGACGACGACATCCTCTACGGGCTGCTGGTGATCGTCTCCGAGCTGGTCACCAACGCCGTCAGGCACGCGGCGGTGCTGTCACCGGAACTGGGCGTCGAGGTCGCCGTCGGCCAGGACTGGATCCGGGTCGCCGTCGAGGACCAGCACCCCTACCGCCCCAAGGCGCTGGAGGCCGACCACGGCAGGACCGGCGGACGCGGGCTGCTGCTGGTCAAGACGATCACCACCGAGGCGGGCGGCAGCTGCGACGTCGCGCAGACCTCGACCGGCGGCAAGGTGATCTGGGCCGCCCTGCCGCTGCAACCGCCCGCCCGCTGACCGGCGGCTACCAGCCGGCCCGGCCCCCGGTCACCTCGCGCACCGCGGGCAGCGCCGCGTCGAGCACCGAGCCGAACCACGCGGAGAAGACGCCCTCGGCCCGCAGCTTCGCCAGCTCGGCCGGACCCGCGAAGGCGGTGTCCTCGATCTCCGCGGGGTCCGGGGCCAGCGGGCCGCTGACCAGGCCCACGTAGAGGTGGTTGAACTCCTGCTCCACCAGGCCCGAGGCGGGGTCCGGGTGGTTGTAGCGCACGGTCCCCGCCTCGCGCATCAGCGCGGGTGCGACGCCCAGTTCCTCGGCGGTGCGCCGGGCGGCGGCGACGAAGGGCTGCTCGCCCGGATAGGGGTGCCCGCAGCAGGTGTTGGACCACACGCCGGGCGAATGGTATTTGCCCAGTGCCCTGCGCTGCAGCAGCAGCCGGCCCTCGTCGTCGAAGAGGAAGACCGAGAAGGCCCGGTGCAGCCGGCCGGGCGCCTGGTGCGCCGACAGCTTCTCCGCTGTGCCGGTCGTCACACCGTTCTCATCGACCAGTTCGAGCATGATCGGCTCATCGGTCCCGCCCGGCGGCGTGGCTGCGACGGCGGAGCCGGGTCGGGCGGTGGCAGGACTGCTGGGCATAACCATCCTTCGCGTTCGACGGCAAGTCCTCAGTCTGCCTCACGCGAAGTGCCAGCGGCCGCGGACACCGTATTCGCGCGCACAGCCGTACGGCCACTGGCACAGCCGTACGGTCAGTGGCACAGCCGGGCCTCGTGCTCCGCGTGCCCGACCGGCTCCAGCTGGAAGGTGCAGTGCTCGACGTCGAAGTGCGCGCCGAGGCAGCCCTGCAGGTCGTGCAGCATCTTCTCGTAGCCCACCTCGTCGAGGATCTCCTGGCTGACCACCACGTGCGCGGACAGCACCGGCATCCCCGAGGTGATCGTCCAGGCGTGCAGGTCGTGCAGGCCCTCCACGCCCTTGAGCCCCTCGATGTGGAGCCGCACCGCCGCCATGTCCACGTCCTTGGGCGCCGCTTCGAGCAGCACGTCCACCGCCTCGCGCAGCAGCCGCCAGGTGCGCGGCACGATCAGCAGGCCGATCAGCAGCGACGCGACCGCGTCGGCCTGCTGCCAGCCGGTGGCCAGGAATACCGCGGCCGCCACCACGACCGCCAGCGAGCCCAGCGCGTCGGCCATCACCTCAAGGAAGGCGCCGCGCACGTTCAGGCTCTCCCGCTGCCCGCGCATCAGGACCAGCAGCGACACCGTGTTGGCGACCATGCCGACCAGGCCGAAGACGATGGTGGCGGCGCCGTCGAAGTGCTGCGGGGTGATCAGCCGGCTGATGCCCTCGGCGAAGATGAAGGCGCCGACGCCGAAGAGCAGCACCGCGTTGATCACCGCGGCCAGGATCTCGGCGCGCGCGTAGCCGAACGTCCGCTGGTCGCTCGCCGGGCGGCCCGCGATGTGGACGGCGAGCAGGGCCATGGCGATGCCCGCGGCGTCGGTCGCCATGTGCCCGGCGTCGGCGAGCAGCGCCAGCGAGTCGGTCAGCGCGCTGCCGACGACCTCGGTTGCCAGCACCAGCAGGGTGATGCCCAGCGCCACCAGCAGCCGGCCGCGGTGCGCGGCGGTCGCGGTGATGCCGCCGTGCGCGTGGCCGTGCCCGTGGCCGTGCCCTGCCCCCATCGGCGCGTCCCCTTCCCTTTTGCGCGGTGATGTGCCGTTCTGTGTTCGGGCCGCCGCCGGATGTCCCGGGCTCGGGCCTTCCGCCCGCGGTGGTCCAGGGTCACACCGGTCACCCGCTGTGGGCAAGCCGGTACTGGAGACCGTTGTCATGTGCGGTGACCTGCGGTGATGAGCCACGCGGGAAGCGTGCGGGAAGTCACCGCGAGGTCACTCGTACGGCGTAGGGGGGATGCTGGTTGTCGGGGCGGCGCCGATCACGCATGATGATCACACCGTGCGCACCAAGTCTGGTCGAATAGTCGGTGAACGACCGCTGTCGTTCATCCGATAGCCTCTGCCGTCGTGCCGGGCGGCACGGCTGCTCCGCCGCCGGCCGCCCACGGGCACGGTCTCCGCACGCTTCCAGGGAGTGGGTTCCTCTGCCGACCGCTATTCTCACCGGCCCGCCCGCTGCGGGGTCGCCGTCACCGCTGGCGGACGACCTGCGGGCACTGGGGTTCCAGGTCGTCGAGGCGGACACGCCGGACGCCGTGGCGGCCCGGATCGCCGCGGTCCCGGCCGGCGACCGGGTGGCCGTGGTGGACCGCCGCTTCCGCGGCCACCGGCACGCGCTGCGGCTGGCCCTGACCGACCCGCGCTTCGACACCGCGGCGGTCCGCGGCGCCGTGACCGCCCGCCCCGCCGCCCGCGCCGCCCTGACCCGCGCCCTGGCGGCCCTCCCGGCCGGTTCCTTCACGCCCGCGGGCGGCCCCGGCCGGTCCGCCGCCGACACGACGCCGGCTGCCGGCGCCCCGTCCGTGCCCGGCCCCGCGACCCCGACCGGCGCCGCGGCCGCCGCCGCGCCCGGCTCCACCCTGACCCACGGCGGAGCAGCCGGCCCCGTACCGCTGCCCGCCCCTCGCCGCGGCGCGGCGGACGACGTGCTGCCCGACGCGCTGGCCGCGGGGCTGGCCGCCGCGGGCGACCTACCGCACCGTCCCGAGCTGGGCGTGCTGGTCGCCGAGGTGCCGACCGACCGGGGCGGCGCCGAGGCCGCGGCCGCCGCGGTCGCCGCCGTGGACGAGGAGTCCGTACGGCTGCGCGGCGCGGTCAAGGCGCGCGACGGCTTCTTCACCACGCACTGCGTCAGCCCCTACTCGCGCTACCTGGCCCGCTGGTGCGCCCGCCGCGGGCTGACCCCGAACCAGGTGACCACCGCCTCGCTGCTGGTCGCGCTGATCGCCGCCGGCTGCGCGGCCACCGGCACCCGGGCCGGCTTCGCCGCCGCCGGCGTGCTGCTGCTCGGCTCGTTCGTGCTGGACTGCACCGACGGCCAGCTGGCCCGCTACTCGCTGCAGTATTCGACGCTCGGCGCCTGGCTGGACGCCACCTTCGACCGGGCCAAGGAGTACGCCTACTACGCCGGTCTGGCCCTGGGCGCGGCCCGCGGCGGCGACGACGTGTGGGCGCTCGCGCTGGGCGCCATGGTGCTGCAGACCTGCCGCCACGTCGTGGACTTCGCCTTCAACGAGGCCAACCACGACGCCACCGCCAACACCAGCCCCACCGCGGCGCTGTCCGACAAGCTGGACAGCGTCGGCTGGACGGTCTGGGTGCGCCGGATGATAGTGCTGCCAATCGGCGAGCGCTGGGCGCTGATAGCGGTGCTCACCGCGGTCAGCACCCCGCGGATCACCTTCGTGGTGCTGCTGGTCGGCTGCGCGCTCGCCGCCTGCTACACCACCGCGGGCCGGGTGCTGCGCTCGCTGGCCCGCAAGGCCGTCAGGACCGACCGGGCCGCGCAGGCCCTGGACGACCTGGCCGACAGCGGCCCGCTCGCCGAGGCCCTGGCCGGGCTCGTGCGCCCGCTCGCCCGCCGGGCGCCGGCCTTCGCCGCGCCCGCCGTGGCGGTGCTCGCTGCCGCCGGGGTGGTCACGACCGCCGCGCTCGCCCCGCCCGGCAGCTGGTATCCGGTGGTGGCCGCCGCGGTCTACGTCCTCACCTCGGCCTTCGCCGTCGCGCTGCCGCTCAAGGGCGCGCTCGACTGGCTCGTACCGCCGATGTTCAGGGCGGGGGAGTACGGCACGGTGCTGGCACTGGCCGCCGTCTCCGAGGTGAACGGAGCGTTGCCCGCCGCTTTCGGTCTGGTTGCCGCCGTCGCCTACCATCACTACGACACGGTGTACCGCATACGCGGTGGCGCCGGAGCGCCGCCGCGGGCGGTGACGCGAAGCGCCGGCGGCCACGAGGGCCGCACGCTGATCGTGGCCCTGGCTGCCGCGGTCGCCGCGGGCCGCACGGGCTTCACGGCCACGCTGACGGTGCTCGCCCTGGCCATCGCGCTGCTGGTCCTGACCGAGAGCATCCGCTTCTGGGTGTCCTCGGGGGCCGCCGCCGTACATGACGAATCAGGAGAACTCATATGATCGGCCTCGTGCTGGCGGCCGGCGCAGGCAGGCGCCTGCGTCCCCACACTGACACGCTGCCCAAGGCACTGGTCCCGGTCGGCCCCGAGGGCGCGCGGGACAGCCTGACGGTGCTCGACCTCACCCTGGCGAACTTCGCCGCGGTCGGACTCACCGAGGTCGCCGTCGTCGTCGGCTACCGCAAGGAGGCGGTCTACGCGCGCAAAGCGGCTCTCGAGGAGCGCTACGGCCTCAAGCTGACGCTGATCGACAACGACAAGGCCGAGGAGTGGAACAACGCCTACTCCCTCTGGTGCGCCCGCGACGTGCTGCACCAGGGAGTGATCCTGGCCAACGGCGACACCGTCCACCCCGTCTCGGTCGAGCAGACCCTGCTCGCCGCCCGCGGTGAGGGCCGGCGGGTGATCCTGGCGCTGGACACCGTCAAGCGGCTCGCCGACGAGGAGATGAAGGTCGTCACGGAGCCCGGCAAGGGCGTGCGGCGGATCACCAAGCTGATGGACCCGGCCGACGCCACCGGCGAGTACATCGGGGTGACCCTCATCGAGGCCGAGGCGGCCGCCGACCTCGCCGACGCCCTGAAGGCCACCTTCGAGCGCGACCCCGACCTCTACTACGAGGACGGCTACCAGGAGATGGTGGACCGCGGCCTGACCGTGGACGTCGCCCCCATCGGGGACGTCGCCTGGGTCGAGATCGACAACAACGACGACCTCGCCAAGGGCCGGGAGATCGCGTGCCAGTACTGACCCGGCTGATCCCCTCGCCGGTCGTCGTGGACATCAGGGCAGGGGCGCTCGCCGACCTGTCCCGGCTGCTCGCCGACCAGCGGATCTCCACCTCGGGCAAGCTCGCGCTGGCCGTCAGCGACGGCTCGGGAGCCCGGCTGCGCGAGACGCTCGCGTCCGAGCTGCCCGGAGCCGACTGGTTCGAGGTCCGCGGCGGCACCATCGACGCGGCCGTCAGCCTCGCCGACTCCATCCGGGGCAAGCGCTACGACGCCGTCGTCGGCCTCGGCGGCGGCAAGATCATCGACGTCACCAAATACGCCGCCGCCCGGGTCGGCCTGCCGATGGTCGCGGTCGCCACCAACCTCTCGCACGACGGCATCTGCTCCCCGGTCTCCACCCTGGACAACGACAACGGCCGCGGTTCCTACGGCGTCCCCACCCCGATCGCCGTGGTCATCGACCTCGACGTGATAAGGGCGGCCCCGGCCCGCTTCGTACGGGCCGGGATCGGCGACGCGGTGTCCAACCTGTCGGCCATCGCCGACTGGGAGCTGTCGCACCGCGAGACCGGTGAACCGATCGACGGACTGGCCGCCGCCATGGCCCGCAGCGCCGGCGAGGCCGTCCTGCGGCACCCCGGCGGCGTCGGCGACGACGGCTTCCTCGGCACGCTCGCCGAGGGCCTGGTGCTGTCGGGGATCGCCATGTCGATCAGCGGCGACACCCGGCCGTCCTCGGGTGCCTGCCACGAGATCAGCCACGCCTTCGACCTGCTCTTCCCCAGGCGGGCCGCCGCGCACGGCGAGCAGGTCGGCCTCGGTGCCGCCTTCGCCATGCACCTGCGTGGCGCCCACGAGGAGTCGGGCCTGGTCGCCGAGACGCTGCGCCGGCACGGGCTGCCCGTGCTGCCCTCGGAGATGGGTTTCACCGAAGCGGAGTTCGCCGCCGCGGTGGAGTACGCCCCGCAGACCCGCCCGGGCCGCTTCACGATCCTGGAACACCTCGACCTGTCCGCCACCGACATCAGGGACGCATACGCCGACTATGCCAAAACCATCAGTAGCTGAACTGCGCCCGGTCGTTCACCCCCCGGGTGTCAAGGACCGGCGCAGCGGCGAGCACTGGGCCGGGCGGCTCTACATGCGCGAGCTGTCGCTGCGCATAGACCGGCATCTGGCTCCGACCCGGATCACGCCCAACCAGCTCACGTACCTGATGACCGTCTTCGGCGTGCTCGCCGCCCCGGCGCTGCTCGTGCCGGGGATCACCGGCGCCGTGCTCGGCGTACTGATGGTGCAGCTGTACCTGCTGCTCGACTGCGTCGACGGCGAGATCGCCCGCTGGAAGCAGCAGTTCTCGCTGAGCGGCGTCTACCTCGACCGGGTCGGCGCCTACCTGTGCGACGCCGCGGTGCTGGTCGGCTTCGGCATGCGCGCCGCCGACCTGTGGGGCAGCGGCCGGATCGACTGGCTGTGGGCCTTCCTGGGCACCCTCGCCGCGCTCGGCGCGATCCTGATCAAGGCCGAGACGGACCTGGTCGGGGTGGCCCGCCACCAGGGCGGCCTGCCGCCGGTCAAGGAGGCGGCGTCCGAGCCGCGGTCCTCGGGTCTCGCGCTGGCCCGCAAGGCCGCCGCCGCGCTGCAGTTCCACCGCCTCGTGCTGGGCGTCGAGGCCTCACTGCTCATCCTGCTGCTGGCCTTCGCCGACCAGATCCGCGGCGACCTGTTCTTCACCCGGCTCGGCGTGGCCGTCCTGGCCGCGATCGCCCTCGTGCAGACGCTGCTGCATCTCGTGTCGGTGCTCGCGTCCAGCCGGTTGAAGTGAGGCGGGCATGAGCGAACCGCTGAAACTCGGCGCGGTCATCATCACCATGGGCAACCGGCCGCTGGAACTGCAGGACCTGCTGGACTCGGTCGCCAAGCAGCAGGGTCCCCGGGTCGAGGTCGCCGTGGTCGGCAACGGCTCTCCGCTGCCCGAGCTGCCCGACGGAGTCCGCACCGCGGAACTGCCGGAGAACCTGGGCATCCCCGGCGGCCGCAACGTCGGCATCGACCTGTTCGGCCCGGCGGCCGCCGACGTCGACGCGGTGCTCTTCCTGGACGACGACGGGCTGCTGCCCGGCGACGACACCGCCGAGCTGGTCAGGGCGGCCTTCGCCGCCGACCCCCAGCTCGGCATCATCAGCTTCCGGATCGCCGACCCCGACACCGGGGTCACCCAGCGCCGCCACGTCCCCCGGCTGCGCGCCGCCGACCCGATGCGCAACTCCCGCGTCACGACCTTCCTCGGCGGCGCGTGCGCGGTCCGCAGCGCGGTGATCCAGCAGGTCGGTCCGCTGCCCGCGGAGTTCTTCTACGCCCACGAGGAGACGGATCTGGCCTGGCGCGCGCTCGACGCCGGTTGGATGATCGACTACCGTTCCGACCTCGTACTGCACCACCCGGCGACCTCGCCCGCCCGGCACGTGGTCTACCACCGGATGGTGGCCCGTAACCGGGTGTGGCTGGCCCGGCGCAATCTGCCATGGCTGCTGGTCCCGGTCTACCTCGGAGTCTGGTTCGCCCTCACGCTCCTGCGGCGGCCGTCCCGCCCGGCGCTGCGCGCCTGGCTCGGCGGCTTCCGCGAGGGCTGGGCCACCGACTGCGGTGAGCGGCGGCCGATGAAATGGCGGACGGTCTGGCGGTTGACCCGGCTGGGCCGACCCCCGATCATCTGACAAGCTCGGACCTGAGAGCATCAGGCGCAGCCCGGGAATTCCCCTGCACCCGGCGCGCACCTTGAGGACGAAAGTGTCAACTGTGAGCGAGACAACGCACAATGGTGCGGTCGCCGTCGGTGCCCCGCCGGCGCCCGCGGCCGACGACGGCCTCAGTCCCTCCCAGCTCGCCGCCAAGTACGGGCTGAGCGTCAGCGGCGCCCGCCCGGGCCTGGCGGAATACACCCGGCAGCTGTGGGGCCGCCGACATTTCATCAACGAGTTCGCCAAGGCACGTACTGCGGCGCAGTACACCCAGGCCCGCCTCGGCCAGCTCTGGCAGGTCATGACACCGCTGCTGAACGCGGCCGTCTACTACCTGATCTTCGGTGTGCTGATCGGCACCAGGAAAGGCGTCGACAACTTCATCGCCTTCCTGGTCACCGGCATCTTCATCTTCACCTTCACCCAGTCCTCGGTGATGAGCGGCGTGCGGGCGGTGGCCGGCAACCTGGGGCTGATCCGGGCACTGCACTTCCCGCGCGCCTCGATGCCCATCGCCTTCACGCTGATGCAGCTCCAGCAGCTGATGATGTCGATGTTCGTGCTGATCGCCATCGTGCTGATGACCGGCGAGGTGCCGGACGCGTCCTGGCTGCTGCTCATCCCGGCGCTGCTCACCCAGTGGGTCTTCAACACCGGCCTGGCGATGATCGTGGCCAGGCTCGGCAGCAAGATGACCGACCTCGCGCAGCTCATGCCGTTCATGCTCCGCACCTGGATGTACACCTCGGGCGTCATGTACAGCATCGAGAACCTGACCTCGAAGGCCCCGCACTTCGTCCGGGTCCTGCTGGACATCAACCCCGCCGCGGTCTACATCGACCTCGCCCGTTTCGCACTCATCGACAGCGTCACCTCCTCGCAGCTCCCGCCGCACGTGTGGATCAGCGCGCTGGCCTGGGCGCTGCTGGTGGGCGTCGGCGGCTACATCTACTTCTGGAAGGCGGAGGAGCAGTATGGCCGTGGCTGAGCAGCAGTCCCTGGAAACGCCCGCGCAGAAGGCCGACGCCCGCGTCCCGACCGTGATCGTGGACGATGTGCACATCGTCTACAAGGTCTACGGCGCAGGCACCGGCAAGGGCAGCGCCACCGCGGCCCTCGGCCGCCTGCTGCTGCGCCGCGGCTCGCCGAACGTACGCCGGGTGCACGCCGTCAAGGGCGTGACCTTCACCGCCTACCGCGGCGAGGCGATCGGCATCATCGGCTCCAACGGCTCGGGCAAGTCCACCCTGCTGCGGGCCATCGCGGGCCTGCTGCCGCCGGAGCGCGGCCGGGTCTACACCGATGGCCAGCCGTCGCTGCTGGGCGTGAACGCGGCGCTGATGAACGACCTGACCGGCGCGACCAACGTGATCCTCGGCGGCCTGGCGATGGGCATGTCGCGGGAGGAGGTGCGCGGGCGGTATCAGGGCATCGTCGACTTCTCCGGGATCAACGAGAAGGGCGACTTCATCTCGCTGCCGATGCGCACCTACTCCTCGGGTATGGCGGCCCGGCTGCGGTTCTCCATCGCGGCGGCCAAGAACCACGACGTGCTGATGATCGACGAGGCCCTGGCCACCGGTGACCGGGCCTTCCAGCGCCGCTCCGAGGAACGCATCCGGGAGCTGCGCAAGGAGGCCGGCACGGTCTTCCTGGTCAGCCACAACAACAACTCCATCCGCGACACCTGCGACCGGGTGGTGTGGCTGGAGAAGGGCGAGCTGCTGATGGACGGCCCGACCGACGAGGTCATCAAGGCCTACGAGAAGCACACCAAGTAGCCGCCGCCACCGCGTCGGACACGACCGCGGCCCCCGCCGGAGCATCCGGCGGGGGCCGCGGTCGTCGCGCGTGCCTCCTACGCGCCCCCGGCGTACGCCTGACAGTGGCCCGACGTAAGCTGTACCGGTGCTGGGAGCCCTCTGATGATCGATACCGGGTGTGCGACGCCCGGCGCGGCGGCGTGTCCGAAATGGGAAGATCCGACCGGGCGGTGTAGAACGGGGGATGTGGCGGCCATGACGAACGGGACCATCCTGCTCCGGGGCACGTATCCCGCCGGTGCGCCGGGCAGCTCGCGGTGACCGGGGACGACACGTCCCGGGCCGTGCTGGACAAGGCCGCGCGCGAGAACTTCCCGGTGGCGCCGGTCTTCCTGCCGCGCGCCTGGCGACAGGACCTGATGGCCGTCTACGGTTTCGCCCGGCTGGTGGACGACATCGGTGACGGCGACCTGGCCGCCGGCGGCCGCGACGACGCGGTGCGCCTGGGCCTGGACCCGGCGGCGGCCGGCGACCGTGTCGCGATGCTGGACGCCTTCGAGGCGGACCTGCGCCGGGTCTTCGACGGCACCCCACGCCACCCGCTGCTGCTCGCCCTGCAGCCCACCGTCCGCCGCCGCGAGCTGACCCCCGACCCCTTCCTCGGGCTGATCGCCGCCAACCGCCAGGACCAGCAGGTGGCCCGCTACGGCACCTACGACGACCTGCTCGCGTACTGCGAGCTGTCGGCGAACCCGGTCGGCCGGCTGGTGCTGTCCATCACCGGTACCTCGACGCCCGAGCGGGTCCGCCATTCCGACGCGGTGTGCACCGCGCTGCAGATCGTCGAGCACCTGCAGGACGTCGCGGAGGACCTTGCGAGGGACCGGGTGTATCTGCCGGCGGAGGACATGAAACGCTACGCCGTGGATGAGGCCGACCTGGCAGCACCGCAGGCAGGCCCGAAGGTCAAGGCACTGGTCGCGTTCGAGGCCGAACGCGCCCGCGAGCTGTTGAATGAAGGTACCCCCCTGGTGGGTAGCGTCCGTGGCAGGCTTCGGCTGCTGCTCGCGGGATTCGTCGGCGGTGGGCGCGCGGCGCTGGCGTCGGTCGAGCGTGCCAAATTCGATGTCCTGGCGGGTTCGCCGAAAGCCACCAAGAGCGGCCTGCTGCGCGAAGTGGGGTCGACATTGCGAAGAAAGGGGTGAGCCGGACCGTGAACGGTTCCGCCCACACGTCCGGACCGGTCCTTGCCGCATACAGGTACTGCGAGACCGTGACCGGCCACGAGGCCCGCAACTTCGCGTACGGCATCCGTCTGCTGCCCACCGCCAAACGGCAGGCGATGTCGGCTCTCTACGCGTTCTCCCGGCGCGTCGACGACATCGGCGACGGTGATCTCCCGCCCGCGGAGAAAGCCGTGCGGCTCGACGCCACCCGGCAGCTGCTCACCCGGGTCAGGAGCGGCGAGATCCGCGAGGACGACACCGATCCCGTCGCGGTCGCGCTCGCCGACGCCGCCCGGGTGTTCCCCCTTCCGCTCGAAGGCCTGGACGAACTCATCGACGGTGTTCTGATGGATGTTCGAGGCGAGACGTACGAGACGTGGGACGACCTGGCGGTTTACTGCCGCTGTGTCGCCGGCGCCATCGGACGGCTCTCGCTGGGCGTGTTCGGCACCGCGAATGGGCACGATCAGGCACGTGCCGCCGAATATGCCGATACTCTCGGCCTTGCCCTGCAACTCACCAACATCCTGCGCGACGTCCGGGAGGACGCCGGCAACGGACGGACCTATCTGCCCGCCCAGGACCTCGCGAAATTCGGCTGCGCCGCCGGATTCCACAGCGACACCGCACCGCCCGGATCGGATTTCGCCGGACTGGTGGAATTCGAGGTGCGCCGGGCCCGCAGCCTCTTCGCCACCGGCTACCGGCTGCTGCCGATGCTGGACCGGCGCAGCGGGGCCTGCGTGGCCGCCATGGCCGGCATCTACCGCCGGCTGCTCGACCGGATCGCCGCCGACCCCGACGCCGTCCTGCGCGGCCGGGTGTCACTGCCCGTGCACCAGAAGGCCTATGTCGCCGTCCGCGGACTGGCAGGCCTGGACGCGCGCCGCACCGCCCGCAACCCCCGGGAGGACAGGTGAGACCCACCCGCGAGGGCGCGGGTCCACGGCACGCGGCACAGCAGACGAACCGTCACCGGATGCGCCACCCGCGGCATCAGGCAACCCCGTACCCGTGCACCGCGTCACTTCCCGCGACGGCGCGCCGCAGTCCGCGGCGCCCGGCCCGAGGGGAGGGCGAATGACGAGGTCGCAGGGCGGATCGCCGCAGCCGCCCGACCGCACCGCCGTGGTCGTCGGCGGCGGCCTGGCCGGCATCACCGCCGCGCTCGAACTGGCAGGTGCCGGGCTGCGGGTCACCCTCGCCGAGGCCCGTCCGCGGCTGGGCGGTCTGGCCTTCTCCTTCAAGCGCGGCGACCTGACCGTCGACAACGGCCAGCACGTCTTCCTGCGCTGCTGCACCGCCTACCAGTGGTTCCTCGACCGGATCGCCGCCCGCGACCTGGTCACCGTGCAGGACCGCCTCGACGTGCCCGTGGTCGACGCGAACACCGGCAGGACCGGCCGGCTGAGCAGGGCGGCCCTGCCGGTCCCGTTGCACCTGGCCGCGTCCCTCGCCCGCTACCCGCACCTGTCGCTGCGCGAGCGGGCCTCGGTCGGCCGGGCCGCCCTGGCGCTGCGCGCCCTGGACCTGGCCGATCCGGCCCTGGACGACGTCGACTTCGGCAGCTGGCTGGCCGGCCGCGGGCAGTCCCCCCGCACCATCGAGGCGCTGTGGGACCTGGTCGGCGTGGCGACGCTCAATGCCACGGCCGCGCGCTCCTCGCTGGGCCTGGCCGCGATGGTCTTCAAGACCGGCCTGCTGACCGACCCCGGCGCCGCCGACATCGGCTGGGCCTCGGCCCCGCTCGGCGACCTGCACGACGGCCGCGCCCGCAAGGCGCTGGACGCAGCGGGGGTGCGTACGCTGCTGCGCACCCGCACCACCGGCATCGAGCGGTCCGCCGACGGAGGTTGGCAGGTCGCCCTGGAGACCGGACCGGGCCGCGGTGAGCAACTGGGCGCCGACATCGTGGTGTTGGCCGTCCCCCAGCGCGAGGCGCACGCCCTGCTGCCGGAAGGTGCTGTCCAGCATCCGGAAAAGCTGTTGCGGATCGGCACCGCCCCGATCCTCAATGTCCATGTGATCTACGACAGACAGGTGCTCCGGCAGCCGTTTCTGGCGGCTCTCGGCAGCCCCGTCCAGTGGGTCTTCGACCGTACGGAAAGCTCCGGCCTGACCGGTGGCGGCCAGTATGTGGCCGTGTCCCAGTCCGCCGTCGAACACGAGATCGACCTGCCCGTCGCCGACCTGCGCGACCGGTACCTGCCGGAGCTGGAACGCGTCCTGCCCGCCGCCCGCGGTGCCGTCGTGCGCGACGTCTTCGTCACCCGCGAACGCACCGCGACCTTCGCGCCCACCCCTGGCGTGGGCGCGCTGCGGCCGGGTCCCGTCACCCGCGCGCCCGGCCTGTTCCTGGCCGGGGCGTGGACCGCGACGGGCTGGCCCGCGACCATGGAGAGCGCGGTGCGCAGCGGTCTGCACGCCTCTCGCGAAGCTTTGTCCGCCCTCGGCCTGCCGGTTGACAACCGCGTCCTGGAGGCGGCATGAGTGCTATCGGTGCAACCAGAGGAGAGAACGTGACCGCTGCCGGCGTCATCGCGCTGCTGGAGAACGGCCGCATCCTGACCACCCCAGTGCTCCGCGCGGCAGTAGCTCGCCTCGCACCCCCGATGGACACCGTGGCGTCCTACCACTTCGGATGGATCGACCAGACCGGGCGCCCCGCTGACGGCGACGGCGGCAAGGCCGTACGGCCCGCGCTGGCGCTGCTGACCGCGGAGGCGGCCGGCGCCCCGGCCGAGACCGGTATCCCCGGCGCGGTCGCGGTGGAGCTGGTGCACAACTTCTCGCTGCTGCACGACGACCTGATCGACGGCGACGAGCAGCGGCGGCACCGCGACACGGTGTGGAAGGTGCACGGCCCCGCCCAGGCGATCCTGGTCGGCGACGCGCTCTTCGCACTGGCCAACGAGGTGCTGCTGGAGCAGGGCACCCCGGAGGCCGGCCGGGCCACCCGCCGGCTGACCACCGCCACCCGCAAGCTGATCGACGGTCAGGCTCAGGACATCACCTTCGAGCACCTGGAGCGCGTCTCGGTCCAGGAGTGCCTGGACATGGAGGGCAACAAGACCGGCTCGCTGCTGGCCTGCGCCGCCTCCATCGGCGCGGTGCTCGGCGGCGCGTCCGACGCGGACGCCGACGCGCTGGAGGAGTACGGCTACCACCTGGGCCTTGCCTTCCAGGCGGTGGACGACCTGCTGGGCATCTGGGGCGACCCGGCGAGCACCGGCAAGCAGACCTGGAGCGACCTGCGGCAGCGCAAGAAGTCGCTTCCCGTGGTGGCCGCGCTGGCCGCCGGCGGTCCCGCTTCCGAGCGGCTGGGTGAACTGCTGGCGGCGGATGCGAAGAATCCTGAGAACGATGCCTTCAACGAGGAAGAGTTCGCCATGCGCGCGGCGTTGATCGAAGAAGCCGGTGGGCGGGAGTGGACTTCCCAGGAAGCCAGAAGGCAGTACGCGACCGCCGTCGCCGCGCTGGACAAAATGGATATGCCGGAAGAAATCAATCGTAAGCTCGTAGGTCTTGCGGATTTTGTGGTGGTCCGCGAGAAGTAAAGAACACCAACGTGGAGCGCTGACGTCGCCGGTCCCTCGCATGTGACGGCCGACGGCCGCCCCCAACACCGCAGAAGTCTCAACTGCAAAGGGGAAGCCATGACAGCGACGACCGATGGCAGTCCAGGTACGCCGACACACCGGACACCCTCGGCCAGCAGCACCTCGGACCCGGATCCTGTTCCATCCGGTGACACCGAGGCGGCGGCGCAGCGTGCCGTGCAGCGCGCCGCAGACCACCTTCTGGCACGGCAGCACCCCGACGGATGGTGGAAAGGCGACCTCGAAACCAATGTGACGATGGACGCCGAGGACCTGCTGCTGCGTCAGTTCCTCGGCATCCAGGACGCCCGCACCACCGCTGCCTCCGCCCGTTGGATCCGCTCCCAGCAACGGGAGGACGGCGCCTGGCCCACCTTCCACGGCGGCCCCGGCGACCTGTCGGCCACCGTCGAGGCCTACGTGGCGCTGCGGCTCGCCGGGGACTCCCCGGACGAGGCGCACATGTCGCTGGCCGCCAAGTGGTCGCGCGGCGAGGGAGGGGTCGCGGCCACCCGGGTCTTCACCCGGATCTGGCTCGCTCTCTTCGGCTGGTGGGACTGGGACGACCTGCCGGAACTGCCGCCGGAGGTCATCTATCTGCCCAAGTGGATGCCGCTGAACATCTACTCGTTCGGCTGCTGGGCCCGGCAGACCATCGTGCCGCTGACCGTCGTCGGCGCGCTGCGCCCGGTGCGTCCCGCGCCCTTCGGCATCGAGGAGCTGCACCTCGACCCGGAGCGGCCCAACCCCAAGCAGCGCCGGGCGCCCATCACCAGCTGGGACGGCGTCTTCCAGCGGCTCGACCAGGTGCTGCACGTCTACCGCAAGTTCAGCCCCCGGCCGGTGCGGCGCGGCGCCATGAACGCCTGCGCCCGCTGGATCATCGAACGCCAGGAGGCCGACGGCTGCTGGGGCGGCATCCAGCCGCCCGCGGTCTACTCGGTGATCGCCCTGCACCTGCTCGGCTACGACCTCGACCACCCGGTGCTCAAGGCCGGTCTGGACTCGCTGGATCGTTTCGCCGTATGGCCCGAGGACGGCGTCCGGATGATCGAGGCCTGCCAGTCCCCGGTCTGGGACACCTGCCTGGCCGCGATCGCGCTGGCCGACGCGGGCCTGCCCGCCGACCACCCCGCACTCGTCAAGGCGGCGGACTGGATGCTGGACGAGCAGATCACCAGACCCGGCGACTGGTCCGTGCAGCGGCCGCAGCTCACCCCCGGCGGCTGGGCGTTCGAATTCCACAACGACAACTACCCCGACATCGACGACACCGCCGAGGTCGTACTCGCCCTGCGCCGGGTCGCCCACCCCGACCAGGCCCGGGTGGACACCGCAGTGGAGCGGGCGGTGCGCTGGACGGTCGGCATGCAGTCCAGGAACGGCGCCTGGGGCGCCTTCGACGCCGACAACACCAGTCCCTTCCCCAACCGGCTGCCTTTCTGCGACTTCGGCGAGGTCATCGACCCGCCGTCGGCCGACGTGACCGCCCACGTGGTGGAGATGCTCGCCGCCCTCGGCGTCGAGAACGACCCGCACGCCCGCAGCGGCATCGACTGGCTGCTGGCCGAACAGGAGGAGAACGGCTCCTGGTTCGGCCGCTGGGGTGTCAACTACATCTACGGCACCGGCTCCGCGGTCCCCGCGCTGGCCGCGGCCGGCCTGCCCGTCGACCACCCGGCGATCCGCCGGGCCGTCAGCTGGCTGGAGTCGGTGCAGAACGCCGACGGCGGCTGGGGCGAGGACCTGCGCTCCTACTCCGACCTGGAATGGGCGGGACGCGGGCACTCCACCGCCTCGCAGACCGCCTGGGCCCTGATGGCGCTGCTCGCGGCCGGCCGCCGGGACACCCCAGCCGTCGAGCGCGGGGTGCGCTGGCTGGCCGAGACCCAGCTGCCGGACGGCTCGTGGGACGAGCCCTACTTCACCGGTACGGGCTTCCCGCGGGACTTCTCCATCAACTACCACCTCTACCGGATGGTCTTCCCGCTCACCGCGCTCGGGCGCTACGCCCGCAGCGAGCCCTTCGGTGCCGCGGGCCACATCCCGGCCGCAGCCGCAGGAAAGGGGGCTTAGTTCGTGGGTCACACCCGACCACCGCTGCTGGTGGTGTGCGCCCTGCGCATCGAGCGTTTCGCGCTGCGCAGGGGAGCGGCCAGGGGCGCCGCACACCCGGTCACCGTGCTGCGTACCGGCATGGGGCCCACGGCTGCGGAGGAGGCCGTACGCACGGCGCTGCACGACCCGGCGCTGCGCGGTGCGGCCGTCGTCACCACCGGCTTCTGCGCGGGCCTTGCCCCCGGCATGCGGCCCGGTGACATCGTGGTCTCCGACGAGGGGCACGACAGCCCGGCGCTGGCCGCCGCGCTGAAAGCCGCCGGGCACACCGTGCACACCGGCCCCCTCGCCGAGTCCGACCATGTCGTACGCGGTGCCGAGCGCACCGCACTGGCGGCGACAGGTGCCATCGCCGTCGACATGGAATCGGCCGCCATGCGGCGTGCCGCGCTCGCAGAAGGAGCGCAGCACATCGCCGCGGCCCGCGTCGTGGTCGACACGCCCGAATACGAACTCGTGCGCGTCGGAACGCTTCGCACCGGGATCATCGCATTCCGGGTGCTCAGAGATCTTGTACCCGCCTTTCTCGATTGGCACCGCACTACCGCTGCTCCCCCGGAGGTGAGCTAGATGGCTATGCCGCTTCGTCAGACCGTCCGTATCGCGTCGTACCTCTTCGAACAGAAAATGGTCCGGCGGCGCGAAAAGTTCCCGCTCATCGTCGAGCTCGAACCTCTTTTCGCGTGCAACCTCGCGTGCGAGGGCTGCGGCAAGATCCAGCATCCGGCAGGAGTGCTCAAGCAGCGCATGCCGGTGGCGCAAGCGGTCGGGGCGGTGCTGGAGTCCGGGGCCCCCATGGTCTCCATCGCCGGCGGCGAGCCGCTCATGCACCCGCAGATCGACGAGATCGTGCGCCAGCTGGTCGCGAAGAAGAAGTTCGTCTTCCTCTGCACCAACGCGCTGCTCCTGCGTAAGAAGATCGAAAAATTCACCCCGTCGCCCTACTTCGCGTTCACCGTACATATTGACGGCATGCGGGAGCGGCACGACGAATCGGTGGCCAAGGAAGGCACCTTCGACGAGGCGGTCGCGGCGATCAAGGAAGCGCAGCGCCGCGGATTCCGGGTGACCACCAACTCGACCTTCTTCAACACCGACACCCCGCAGACGATCATCGAGGTCATGAACTACCTCAATGACGATCTCAAGGTCGAGGAGATGATGCTGTCGCCCGCGTACGCCTACGAGAAGGCCCCCGACCAGGACCACTTCCTGGGCGTCACCCAGACCAGGGAGCTGTTCAAGAAGGCCTTCGAAGGCGGCAACCGGCGCAAGTGGCGGCTCAACCACAGCCCGCTCTTCCTGGACTTCCTGGAGGGCAAGGCCGACTTCCCCTGCACCGCCTGGGCGATCCCCAACTACTCGCTCTTCGGCTGGCAGCGCCCCTGCTACCTGATGGCGGACGGCTACGTGCCGACGTACCAGGAGCTGATCGACAAGACCGACTGGGACAAGTACGGCCGCGGCAAGGACGACCGCTGCGAGAACTGCATGGCCCACTGCGGCTACGAGCCGACGGCGGTCCTGGCCACCATGGGCTCGCTCAAGGAGACCATCCGCGCCGCGCGGGAGACCGTCGCGTCCAACCGCGTGAAGTGACCTCCAGGTAAACCGGGTACGAGCCACCGGCCGGGGCAAGCGGCCGGCGGCTCGTACCCGGCACTGCCGCCGGCCGGTGAGCTGCCGGCGGCCCAGAGCGAACCCGGCAGGAACGAGGTCTGTTGCATGTCGATGCTGGAGAACATCAAGGGCCCGCGCGATCTGAAGGCGCTGCCCGACGGCCGGCTGGACGAACTGGCCGCCGACATCCGCCACTTCCTCGTCCAGGCAGTGGCCAGGACCGGCGGTCACCTGGGACCGAACCTCGGCGTGGTGGAGCTGACCATCGCGCTGCACCGCGTCTTCGACTCGCCCGCCGACCGGATCCTGTGGGACACCGGTCACCAGAGCTACGTGCACAAACTCCTCACCGGACGCCAGGACTTCTCCAAGCTCCGCAGCAAGGGCGGCCTGTCCGGCTACCCCTCGCGCGCCGAGTCCGAGCACGACGTGATCGAGAACAGCCACGCCTCCACCGTGCTGGGCTGGGCCGACGGCCTGGCCAAGGCCAACGAGGTCCAGGGGCGTGACGACCACGTCGTCGCCGTCATCGGCGACGGTGCGCTGACCGGCGGCATGGCCTGGGAGGCGCTGAACAACATCGCCGCCGCCAGGGACCGGCCGCTGATCATCGTCGTCAACGACAACGAGCGCTCCTACGCGCCCACCATCGGCGGCCTCGCCAACCACCTCGCCACCCTGCGCACCACCGACGGCTACGAGCGCTTCCTGTCCTGGGGCAAGCAGCTGCTCCAGCAGACCCCGGTGATCGGCCAGCCGCTCTACGAGTCGCTGCACGGCGCCAAGAAGGGCTTCAAGGACGCCTTCGCGCCGCAGGGCATGTTCGAGGACCTGGGCCTGAAGTACGTCGGCCCGATCGACGGCCACGACATCGAGGCCGTGGAGTCGGCACTGCGCCGCGCCCGCCGCTTCCACGGCCCCGTGCTGGTGCACTGCCTGACCGAGAAGGGCCGCGGCTACCCCGCCGCCGAGCAGGACGAGGCCGACCACTTCCACACCGTCGGCGCGATGGACCCGGCCACCTGCCGGCCGCTGGCCCCCTCCGGCGGGCCCTCCTGGACCTCGGTCTTCGGTGAGGAGATGGTCGCGATCGGCGCGGAGCGGCCCGACGTGGTCGCCATCACCGCCGCCATGCTGGAGCCGGTCGGCCTCGGCCCCTTCGCCCGCGCCTACCCGCGGCGGGTCTTCGACGTCGGCATCGCCGAGCAGCACGCCGCCACCTCCGCCGCGGGCCTGGCCACCGGCGGGCTGCACCCGGTCGTCGCGGTCTACGCGACCTTCCTCAACCGGGCCTTCGACCAGGTGCTGATGGACGTCGCCCTGCACAAGTGCGGCGTCACCTTCGTGCTGGACCGGGCCGGCGTGACCGGTGTGGACGGCGCCTCGCACAACGGCATGTGGGACATGTCGATCCTCCAGGTCGTGCCCGGCCTGCGGATCGCCGCCCCGCGCGACGCCGACCAGCTGCGCGCCCAGCTGCGCGAGGCCGTCGCGGTCGAGGACGCCCCCACCGTGGTCCGCTTCCCCAAGGAGACCGCCGGCGAGGCGCTGCCCGCCATCGACCGGGTCGGCGGCATGGACGTGCTGCGCCGCCCCGCCGACGGCCACGGCGACGACGTGCTGCTGGTCGCGGTCGGCGCGCTCGCGGGCTGCGGCGTCTCGGCCGCGGAACTGCTCGCCGGGCGCCGGATCGGCGTGACCGTGGTCGACCCCCGCTGGGTCAAGCCGGTCGACCCCGCGCTGCCCGAACTCGCCGCCGGGCACCGCATGGTGGCCGTGGTCGAGGACAACGGGCGGGTCGGCGGCGTCGGTTCGGCCGTCGCGCAGGCGCTGCGGGACGCCGGCGTGGACGTGCCCGTACGGGACTTCGGCATCCCCCAGCAGTTCCTCGGCCACGCCAAGCGCGGCGAGCTGCTCGCCGACCTCGGACTGACGCCCGCCGAGGTCGCCGGCGGCATCGGCGCGGCCCTGCTGCGTATCAACGCCGGGAGCGCGGGCGGCGCCGCCGACCCCGAGGGCACCCCGATGATCCCCGCGCCGCATACTGCCGGGAGCGGCATCCCCCGTAAGCAAGGAGCAGCTGAGCGATGACATCGTCTGAACCGACCGGTAAGCAGCCGATCGGTGCGGAGCCCGCCGCGGGGGAGCCCGTGGCGGGCGGGCCCGTGGCCCAGGACCTGCCCGGCGGGCAGCCCAAGGGCTTCGACCTGGCGACGCTGCTCGCCGAACGCGGCGGCGAGCGGTACGACCTGCACAGCAGGTACCTCAACCACCAGCTGCCCCGCATGCTGCACACCATCGGCTTCGACAAGGTCTACGAGCGGGCCGAGGGCGCGCACTTCTGGGACGCCGAGGGCAACGACTACCTCGACATGCTGGCCGGCTTCGGTGTGATGGGCCTGGGCCGGCACCACCCGGTGGTACGCAAGGCGCTGCACGACGTGCTGGACGCCGGGCTCGCCGACCTCACCCGCTTCGACTGCCAGCCGCTGCCGGGCCTGCTCGCCGAGAAGCTGCTCAGCCACACCCCGCACCTGGACCGGGTCTTCTTCGGCAACAGCGGCACCGAGGCCGTCGAGACGGCGCTGAAATTCGCCCGCTACGCCACCGGCAGGCAGCGCGTCCTGTACTGCAAGCACTCCTTCCACGGCCTGACCACCGGCTCGCTGTCGGTCAACGGCGAGGCCGGCTTCCAGGAGGGCTTCGCGCCGCTGCTGCCGGACACCGCCATCGAGGTCGGCGATCTCGACGCCCTCGCCAGGGAGCTGAGCCGCGGCGACGTGGCCGCGATGATCATCGAGCCCATCCAGGGCCACGGCGTCTACATCCCGCCGCCCGGCTACCTGCGTGCCGCCCAGGAGCTGCTGCACCGGCACAAGGCGCTGCTGATCTGCGACGAGGTGCAGACCGGCATCGGCCGCACCGGCGCCTTCTACGCCTACCAGCACGAGGAGGGCGTGGAGCCCGACCTGGTCACGGTGGCCAAGACGCTCTCCGGCGGGTACGTCCCGGTGGGCGCCACGCTCGGCCGGGACTGGATCTTCAAGAAGGTCTACTCCTCCATGGACCGGGTGCTGGTGCACTCGGCGAGCTTCGGCTCCAACGCGCAGGCGATGACCGCGGGACTGGCGACCCTCGCCGTGGTCGAGGACGAGCGGCTGGTCGAGAACGCGCGGGTGATGGGCGACCTGCTGCGCACCCGGCTGGCCGCGCTCACCGACCGGTACGAACTGCTCAAGGAGGTGCGCGGCCGCGGCCTGATGGTCGGCATCGAATTCGGCCGCCCCAAGTCGCTGGGTCTGCGCAGCCGCTGGACGATGCTCCAAGCCGCGCGCAAGGGCCTGTTCGCCCAGATGGTCGTGGTGCCGCTGCTCCAGCGGCACCACATCCTCACCCAGGTCTCCGGTGACCACGTGGAGATCATCAAGCTGATCCCGCCGCTGGTCTTCGACGAGGCCGACGTCGACCGCTTCGTGACCGCCTTCACCGAGGTGATGGACGACGCGCACGGTGGCGGCGGGCTGATGTGGGACTTCGGCAAGACCCTGGTCAAGCAGGCGGTCGCCAACCGCTAGCCCGAACGTGGGCGCGGCCCGCTGTGGCGGCAGGCCGCGCCGCGGTTCAGTCCGCGGTCAGCAGGCGCTCGCGCAGCCGGTCCCGGCGCTCCGGGGTCAGCCCGAGGCCCTCGGCGAGATAGCGGTCGACGCTGCCCCAGTGCTCCTCGATGGTGTCGAAGGCCGCCCGCAGATACTCCACCCGTGCCTCGAACAGCGGGTTGAGCAGCTCCCGCACCTCGGGGGCGATGGCCGTGCCGGTGCTGCCGTCGCCGCGCACCACCTTGTAGCGGCGGTGCCTGGCGTTGCTCTCCAGGTAGTCCGCCTCGATCGCGGACCGCCGTACGCCCAGCGCCAGCAGGATGATCGCGATCGACGTCCCGGCCCGGTCCTTGCCCGCGGCACAGTGCAGCAGGGCGGGGACGGCGGGCTCGCCCGGGTCGGTGAGCAGGTCCAGCATCTTGGCGTGCTCCGCGGTGCGCTCCAGGATCAGCTTGCGGTAGGCGGCGACCATCCGCTGCGCGCCGCGGCCCCCGCCCAGCACCGCCTGCAGCGAGGCGACGTCGCCGTCCCGTACCGTCTGCCAGAAGTCGGCGCTGTCGGCGGGGTCGTTGAGCGGCATGTTCACGTTGCGGGTGCCCGCCAGAGCGGTGTCCGGGCCCTCCAGGGCGATGTCGTCGGTGTTGCGGAAGTCGAAGACGGTGTGCAGGCCGAGCCCTTCAAGGAAGGCGGCGTCCTGGGCGGTGGCGTGCGCGAGGTGGCCGCTGCGGAACAGCACGCCGTGCCTGACCCGGCGGCCGTCGGTGGCGGGCAGACCTCCGACGTCCCGGAAATTGCGCACACCGGTCAGCTCGGGCTCTGCCTCTGGTCCGGTCGGGCTCGACTGCCGCACTTCCTGCGTCACCGGCGCTCCTCCATTGCTCGCTCACGGCCCATGCTGGGGCAATTCATGCTGGGCCACCCCAGACGATACGGCAGCCGGAGTAACGACGTACCGGCCGGTATGTGTCCGTTGGACCACTGCCCGGGGTGCAACCATTGCCCCTCCGCGGGGGCTGGGCCGATGATGTCCGGACCCGATCGCGACAGGGGGCGTATCGATGATCGAGACGGGCGGGTCCGGCCGGCTCTGGCTGCTCTCCGGGCCGGGCAGCAGCTACGCCCTGCACGTCACGGAACGCGATGAGCTGCTGCACCTGCACTGGGGCCGCCGCATGGCGCTCCGCGACGCCGAGGCACTGGCCGCCGACCCGCTGCCCGCGGAGCGCCCCTTCGAGTCCGCGCTCGACGGCCACGAGGAATACCCCGTCGAGGGCGGCCCGCGCTTCGTGCGCCCCGCCCTGTCGGTGCGCTCCAGCCAGGTGCGCGGCACCGAATGGTGCTTCGAGGAGTACGAGACCGCCGTCGACCCCGCCACCGGGCACGAACTGCGGCTGCACTTCCACGACTCCCTGCACCACCTCGACCTCACCCTCCACTACCGCCTGCGCCCCGGCTGCGACGTCGTCGAGCGCTGGACCACCGCCACCCACGTGCCCGGCGGCCGCGGCGGCCCCCTGGAGCTGCTGCGGGCCGACGCCGCCACCTGGACGCTGCCGTACCGCGACGGCTGGCGGATGTCCCAGCTGCACGGCCGCTGGGGCGCGGAGAGCCGGTTGGTACGCGGTCCGCTGACGCCGGGCGAGCGGGTGATCGGCAGCCGCCGCGGCCACACCGGCCACCAGCACCTGCCGTGGTTCGCGCTGGACGCGGGCGACGCGGGGGAGGAGCACGGCGAGGTGTGGACCGGCGCGCTGGCCTGGTCGGGCTCCTGGCGGATCGCCGTCGCCGCGCTGCCCGACGGCCGGGTCCAGGCCACCGGCGGCGCCGGCCACGACGACGCGGGGCTGGTACGCCTGGAGCCCGGCGCCACCTACACCAGCCCGGTCTTCGCGGGCCTGTGGACCGACGGCGGCTTCGGCGCCGCCAGCCGGGCCTGGCACACCTACCAGCTGGACCATGTGGTGCCCGAGGGGCGGCGGCCCCGCCCGGTGCTCTACAACTCCTGGGAGGCCACCGGCTTCGACGTCGGCGAGCGGCAGCAGCGCGAACTGGCCCGGCGGGCCGCCGCGATGGGCGTGGAGCTCTTCGTGGTGGATGACGGCTGGTTCGGCGACCGGGCCAGCGACCGGGCCGGCCTGGGCGACTGGACACCCAACAGGGACCGCTTCCCGAACGGCCTGAAACCGCTCTCCGACGAGGTGCACGCGCTCGGCATGCAGTTCGGCATCTGGGTCGAGCCGGAGATGGTCAACCCCGACAGCGATCTCTACCGCGCCCACCCCGACTGGGTCCAGCACCGCCCGGGCCGCCGCACCACCGAGTACCGCCACCAGCTGGTGCTCAACCTGGCGCGTACCGACGTACGCGAGCACCTCGCGGAGCAGCTCGACGCCCTGCTGCACAGCGCGCCCGTGGACTACGTGAAGTGGGACTTCAACCGCTGCTTCACCGACCCCGGGTGGCCGGGAGACCGCTATCCCGAGCGGCTGTGGACCGCACACGTCGAGGGGCTGTACGAGCTGATCGACCGGCTGCGGGCCGCGCACCCCGGGGTGGCCTTCGAGTCCTGCTCGGGCGGCGGCGGCCGGGTCGACCTGGGCATCCTGGCCCGCACCGACCAGGTGTGGACCTCCGACAACACCGACCCGCTCGACCGGTTGCACATCCAGCACGGCTTCAGCCAGCTGCACCCCGCCCGGGTGATGGCCGCCTGGGTCACCGACAGCCCCAGCCCGATGCTCAACCACCGCCGCAGCTCGCTGCGCTTCCGCTTCGTCAGCGCCATGGCCGGCGTGCTGGGCATCGGCGGCGACCTGCTGCACTGGAGCGCCGGGGAGCGAGCCGAGGCGGCCAGTTGGGTGGCGCTGTACAAGACGGTCCGCCCGGTCGTGCAGCACGGCGACCTCTACCGGCTCCGCCCGCCCGGCGAGGGCGGCCTGAGCGCCGTCCAGTACGTGCTCGGCGCCGACACCGTCGTGCTGGCCTGGCTGCCCGCGCAGGCCTTCGGCGCACCCGTTCCGCCGCTGCGGCTGCGCGGCCTCGACCGGGACGCGTCCTACCGCGACGTGACCACCGGCGTCGTCCAGCGCGGGGCGGTCCTGGCGGAGCGCGGCCTGCGCACCACGCTGGCCGGCGACCTGGACGCCGCCGTATTCCATCTGCGCCGACTTTGACTCGGTGGGATGAATCACGTCGCGTCAACCCCTTCTTACGGTCGCGTAAGCCACAGGGAAAGGAGAAAGATGACCCGACGTGGCTGACGATTCGCAGGGTAATCAGGGGCGCAGGGGACACCGGCAACTCGACAGGGGCGTGATCGGGTCGTACGCCGCGGTGGGGGACAGCTTCACCGAGGGCGTCGGGGACCCCGGCCCCGGCGGCGACTTCGTCGGCTGGGCCGACCGGCTCGCGGTCCTGCTCGCCGACCGGCGCGACGAGCACACCTTCCGCTACGCCAACCTCGCCGTGCGCGGCCGGCTGCTCGACCAGATCGTGGCGGAACAGGTGCCGCGGGCCGTCGAACTGGCCCCGGACCTGGTCACCTTCTGCGCCGGCGGCAACGACATCCTGCGGCCGGGCGGCGACCCCGACGCCGTCGCGGAGCGCTTCGAGGCAGCCGTCGCGGATCTGGCCGGCGCGGTCGGCACGGTGCTCGTCTGCACCGGCTTCGACACCCGCGGGGTGCCCGTACTGCGCCACCTGCGCGGGAAGATCGCCACGTACACCGCGCACGTGCGGGCGATCGCCGACCGCCACGGATGTCCGGTTCTCGACCTGTGGTCGCTGCGCTGTGTCCAGGACCGCAGGGCCTGGAGCAGCGACCGGCTGCACCTGTCGCCCGAGGGCCACACCCGGGTCGCGCTGCGCGCCGCGCAGGTGCTCGGCCTCGACGTGCCCGCCGACCCCGACCAGCCCTGGCCGCCGCAGGACCCGCGGCTGCCGTCGGAGGTGCGCAGGGACAACATCCAGTGGGCGCGGGAGTATCTGGTGCCGTGGATCGGGCGCCGGTTGCGCGGCGAGTCCTCGGGCGACCACGTCGAACCCAAGCGCCCCGACCTGCTGCCCTTGCCCTAGGGCGGAGTTACGCGCCGGGGCCGCGCACCGGGCGGGCCGGCAGGCGTACTCGGGCGACGGATCGGGCGGAAGTCATCGGGCCCGGCGGAGGCGGCGCTTCAGTGGGGCGCGCGGTGTGCGGCCAGTTCAGCCCACACCACGCGGCCCGCGCCGTCCTCCGCCGGGTCCGACCCCCATGCCAGCGAGAGCACGCTGACCAGCAGCAGCCCCCGCCCGCCCTCCTCATCGGCACCGGCGACTCCGGGCGCCGGCACGCCCGTTCCCCGGCCCTGATCGGTCACTTCGACCCGTACGACGCTGCCGCAGTCGTGCAGCACACAGGTGATCTTCTCGCTGTCCGTGTGCCGCACGGCGTTGGTGAACAGTTCGGTCACCACCAGGCTCGCGTCATCGCGCAGTTCCGCGCCGGCGCCCCATTCCCGCAGACGTGCTCGTATCCGCCCGCGGGCGTCCGCGACGGACGCACTGAGCGCGGGCAGCCTGAACACGTCACGGCGGCCGGGGTCGCCGACACCGTCTCGGCGCTCGCGCCGAAGGGCGTCAGGTGAAGGAACCACTCCGTAACTATGAGGCTCGTGCGCAACACATGGCAAGGTCCGATCTGTAATTTACAGAATCGCTGCTACATGCTGTTGCGTGCGCTGACAACATGACAGACTGCTTCTCAGCCAAGGAAGTTGGAGGATGAGCCACGTGATGGACCCCCGGCCGGGAGGAGCCCCGACCGTCCTGCGCATGGTGCTCGGCAAGCGCCTTCAGGATCTGCGGGAGCGGGCCGGAATCAGCCTGGAAGAGGCCGGCCGGGCGCTGGACGTCACGCATGCCACCGTCCGCCGCATGGAGAAGGCCGAAGTCGGGCTGAAGATCCCGTATGTCGAGAAGCTGCTCGTCACATACGGAATCACCGCACCCGAGGAGATCAGCGGCTTCCTCGCGCTCGCCCGCGAGGCCAACAGGCCCGGCTGGTGGCACAGCTTCCGCGACGTCCTGCCCGACTGGTTCAGCGCCTTCGTCAGCCTCGAAGGCGAGGCCGCGGTCATCCGCGCGTACGAACCGGCCTACGTGCCCGGCCTGCTGCAGACTGCCGACTACGCCAGGGCCACGCTGCGCGCCGGGCTTCCGCACGCGGCGGACGAGGAGATCGACCGGCTGCTCACCCTGCGGACCGAACGCCAGACCCTGGTCACGCGGGCCGACGCGCCGCTGCTGTGGATCGTGATGGACGAGACCGTGCTGCGCCGCCCGATCGGCGGCTGGCGGGTGATGCGCGAGCAGATGGAACGCCTGATGGAGGCCACCGAGCTGCCCAACGTCAGGCTGCAGATCATGCCGTTCGCGGCTGGACCGCATCCGGCCATGTACGGGCCGTTCCACATCTTCCGGTTCCAGCTCCAGGAGATCCCGGACATCGCCTACGCGGAAAGCCTGGTGGGCGGCTCTTACTTCGACGAACGCGACGACGTGTCGACGTTCCTGGAAGCGCTCGACCGGATGTGCGCGCAGGCCGCGCCAGCACAGAGCACCAAAGCCATCCTCGATGGCATGCGCAAGGAGATCTGAACGATGGATCGCGTCGGCAATGACGGCATATGCGGGTACGAGGACATATACGACGGAATCTACAACGGTATGCCCGCCAACCAACTCGGCGTCGAGGGCTGGCGGAAACCGTGGAGCGGCGGCAACGGCGGCTCGTGCGTCGAGGCCAAGCGACTCAACGACGGCAGGGTGGCGCTGCGCCAGTCCACCGACCCCGACGGCCCGGCGCTGATCTACAGCAACCACGAGATCACCACGTTCATCCTGGGCGCCAAGGCCGGCGAGGCGGACTTCCTGCTCGGCTGAGCACCGCGTACGCACGCACGACGCATGCACGACGCACGATCGATGACGCACCACGCACCACGCACCACGCATGACGCAGGACGCAGAGGCACCGGAGGGCGGCCGTGACCGAGCAGGGATTCCCCGCGGGGAAGATAGACACCAGTAGGCCCCATCCGGCCCGCATGTACGACTTCTACCTGGGCGGCAGAGACAACTACGAAGTGGACCGCGACGCCGCCCAGAAGGTGATCGACCTCTTCCCGGACATCGTGCCCATGGCGCAGGGCAACCGTCGTTTCATGCACAGGGCTGTGCGGTTCCTGGCGGAGAGCGGTGTCCGGCAGTTCATCGACATCGGCACCGGCATCCCCACCGCCCCCAACACCCACCAGGTCGCGCAGAAGATCGCGCCCGACGCCCGTGTCGCCTACGTGGACAACGACCCGATCGTGGCGACCTACGCCGGGGCGCACCTGCTGAACGCCGGGAACACCGGCTTCTTCCTCGGCGACGTGCGCGAGCCGCAGAGCATCCTGCAGCACCCGACCATCAGCGAGATGATCGACTTCGACCAGCCGGTCGGGCTGATGCTGATGGCCATCCTGCACTTCGTCACGGACGACGAGGACCCGATGGGGCTGGTCGCCGCCTACCGCGACGCGCTGCCCGACGGCAGCTACCTGATCCTCAGCCACACGACCGGCGACTTCCACCAGCTGGACGGCGACGCGGGGGAGGCCAGGGACGTCTACCGGGACAAGAGGGCGACCGCCACCTTGACCCTGCGGTCCCACGCAGAGGTGCTGCGCTTCTTCGACGGCTTCGACCTGGTCGACCCCGGCCTGGTCCAGCCGCCGCTGTGGCGCCCGGACGGCCCCGTGCCCTCCGAGCAGGAGATTTCCCACGTCGGTTTCTACGGCGGCGTCGGCGTCAAGAACGGGAGGACGGCATGACAGAGCAGGGCTTCTCCGTCAGGGAGATCGACACCAGCAGGCCGCACCCGGCCCGGATGTACGACTTCTTCCTCGGCGGCAGGGACAACTACGAGGTCGACAGGGAAGCGGCCCAGCGGGTCGTCGACATCTTCCCGGACATCGTGCCCACCACCAGGGCCAACCGCCGCTTCATGCACCGGACGGTGCGGCACCTGGCGCAGAGCGGTATCCGGCAGATCATCGACATCGGCACCGGCATCCCCACCGCCCCCAACACCCACCAGGTCGCGCACGAGGTGTCGCCGGACGTCCGGGTGGCGTACATCGACAACGACCCGATCGTGGCGACGCACGCCGGGGCGCACCTGCTGGGCGCGGGCAACACCGGCTTCTTCCTGGCCGACCTGCGCGAACCCGCCACCATCCTCGGACACCCGACCATCGGCAAGCTGATCGACTTCGACCAGCCGATCGGCCTGATGCTGGTGGCCGTCCTGCACTTCGTCCGCGACGACGAGGACCCGGCGGCGCTGGTCGCCGCCTACCGCGACGTGCTGCCCGCCGGCAGCATGATGGTCATCAGCCACGCCACCAGCGACTTCCACCCCCCGGAGACGGGCGTGGAGGACGCCAAGGACGTCTACAAGGACCGCGAGGCGACCGCGACCGTCACCACCAGGCCGTACGAGCAGGTCCTGCCGTTCTTCGACGGCTTCGACCTGGTCGACCCCGGCCTGGTCCAGATCCCGCTCTGGCGCCCGGACGGCCCGACGCCGACCGCGGAGGAGCTGAGCCACGTCGGCACCTACGGCGGGATCGGCATCAAGGTCTGAGCCCCTCGAACACCAGGACCGGAACCAGGACCAGAACCCGTACCCCTACCCGTACCGCATCCGCACCCGCACCGCGTCGAAGGAGCCGGAGGACGGAGTTGACCGAACAGGGATTCCTCGCTGGGGGGATAGACACCAGCAGGCCGCACCCGGCCCGGATGTACGACTACTACCTCGGCGGCAGGGACAACTACTGGGTCGACCGCGAGGCGGCCCAGCAGGTCATCGAAGCCTCGCCCGAGGTCGTGGACAGCGCGGTCGCCAACCGCGAGTTCCTGCGGCGTGCCGTCAGGCACCTGGCCAGGAGCGGCATCCGGCAGTTCATCGACATCGGCACCGGAATCCCCACGTCACCCAACACCCATGAGACAGCCCAGTCCGTGGACCCCGACGCCCGGATCGCGTACATCGACAACGATCCGATCGTGGCCGCCCACGCCGGGGCCCGGCTGCTCAGGGCCGGCAACACCGCCTTCGGGCTCGCCGACATGCGCAACCCCCGGAGCATCCTCGACCACCCGGCCGTCAGCGGCCTGATCGACTTCACCGAGCCGGTCGCGGTCATGCTCGTCTCCGTCCTGCACTTCGTCAGCGACGACGAGGACCCGGCCGGCACCATCGCCCTGCTGAGGGACGCGCTGCCCGCCGGTAGCCACCTCGTGCTCTCGCACGGCACGGCCGACTTCCACCCCGACACCGTCGGCGAGGCGGTCTCGGTCTACCGCAAGGCCACCGCGAACCTCAGCCTGCGGTCGTACGACGACGTCCTGGCCTTCTTCGACGGCTTCGACCTGCTCGACCCCGGCCTGGTCCTGGTGCCGCTGTGGCACCCGGACGGAGCGGAGCCCGGGCCGGAGGAGCTGCGGAAGATCGGCGTCTACGGCGGCGTCGGCCGCAAACCACAGACCAACTAACACCGGGGAAGGGAAGGACGGCGGCCGAGCGGTCATCTCGGACTGCTCGGCCGTCGCCCGACCACACCGGCACCGACTCCGGCGCTGTCAGCGCAGCGCCGCCATGGTGACCGTCACACCGTCCAGCGTGGACGCGAAGTCCGCGCCCAGCGCGCGCGACGGCGTCTGGAAGCCCGCCGCCAACTCCGGCAGCCGCTGGACGATCCGCAGCACCGCGTCCACCGTCAGCTTGTACGGGTTGGGTCCGGTGAGCGTCGCCGAGACCGTGTTCCCCGCCGCGTCCCTGGCGCGCCCCCAGACCTCGCAGCCCGTACCGGTGCCGTTCAGCGCCCGCTCGCCCGGCCCCCGCACCAGCCGCCCCACCGCCCCGCCGACCACGCCCCGCAGCGGGCCCAGCCGCAGCATCCGGGTCGCGGCCAGCGCGGGCGCCGGCACCGCCGTATACGTGGTGATGTCCGGGATACCCGTCGAGTGGTACGCCGTACTGACGTCTCCCCACGGCACCGACACCACCGTCCGCGCCCCCGAGGGGAAGGCCGCCCGCACCTGCCGCGACGCGAACGGCACGGTACGGATCTCCCCGCCGGACCTGATCCGCCCGCCGTCCGCCGCACTCTCCACCGCCGTACGCACCGTGCCGGGGCTCGCCCCACCGCGGGTGACGAAGGCCAGGTCCAACTGCGTCGCGTCCGGCAGCCGGGCCGCCAGCAGCGCCGCCACGCAGTCGGTCGGGACGACGTCGAAGCCCGCGCCGGGCAGCAGCGTCACCCCGGCCGCCGCCGCCCGTCCGCCCAGCGCGTACAGCGACTCGAAGACGTCGATCTCACCGGTGATGTCCAGATAGCCGGTGCCGGTCTCCACGCAGGCCGCCGCCATCGGCAGAGCGGTGCGCGTGAAGGGTCCCGCACAGTGCGCGACGCTCTCCACACCGTCCAGCGCACGGCGTATCGTGCCCGGCTCCTGCAAGCCGAAAACCCGGTGCTCCAAGCCGAGTTCGGCCGCCAACGGCACCACCTTCGCGGCACTGCGGCCCGCCAGGACGGGGCGCATCCCGAGGGCGACAGCGCGGCGCGCGACCAGCCGGCCGGTGTAGCCGGTGGCGCCGTACAACAGCCAGGTCATGGGTGTGATCCTTCTCCGAGGGCCTGACCGGAACCGTACACGCGCGGCCCGCGTCGGCGATATCGGGTGGGCGGTGCGCCCGCGGCGTGCGACTCTGGTCCCATGACCGATCAACAGCACCAGCCCGCCGCGGCCCCCGCGGCCGCCGAACCTTCCACCGACGAACCCCAGGTCGCGGCTCCCGCCACGGACGAGGACGAGGACGAGGTGAAGCGGAAGTTCCGCGAAGCGCTCGAACGCAAGCAGGGCGCTCGCCGCGGGGCCGGCGGCACCGGGACCGGCCCCGACCAGTCCAAGATCCACGGCGCCCACGGACGCGCGGGCGGCCCCCGCGAATTCCGCCGCAAAAGCGGCTGACGCCGCACCCCCCGGGCAGGCACCCGACTCCCCGCCGGCCCGGGGCGACACCCTCCCGGTGCCTTGCGTCCCCCACCGCGGCCGAGCACGCCTGTCCCGCGCCCCTTCGGACGCGCCCTCCCGCCGAACTCCGCCGCGGAGGGCAGCGCCTTTCAGGGGCGCGGGGAACTGCGCGCCCCGCCCGAACAGGCGGGTTGGCAAGCAGCGTCTCCGCAGGGGCAGCGCCTTTTAGGGGCACGGGTAGGTAGGCAGCGCCCTCCGCAGGGGCGGCGTCTTTCAGGGGCGCGGGGAACTGCGCGCCCCCGCCGAACAGGCGGGAAAGCAAGCGGCGTCTCCGCGAGGGGCAGCCCTCCTGGGCCACCAGGCGCAGCTCCGGGGCAGAGCGGATCGGCGGGGAGAGCGGGGGCGGGCCGCGGTCCGTCAGGGGGTGAGGGCGCGGCTGGCGAAGGCGCGGACATCGGGGTCCGGGTCGTTGGCGGCCGCCCCGGCGAGAACGGCACGGACGTCAGGCAAAGGCGCATGCCGGCCGAGCGCGGTGACGGCGGCCCGCCGCACATCGGCGTGCGGGTCGGCCGCGGCCGGCAGCAGGACCGGGAGAGCGATCTCCCGGCCGACCGGGGCGAGCGCGAGAGCCGCCCCCTTCCGCACCCGCCACGACGCGTCGGCACCCGCGCTCACCGCGACCGCGTCGAGCGGCGGCGGGCAGCCGACGGCCCCGGCGGACTCCAGAGCCGCGGCCCGCACCAGCGGGTCCGGGTCCACCGCCAGCCGCCCGAGCAGGGCGACCGCGCCGGCGGCCCGTACGGCCGCGAGCCCCTTGGCAAGGGCCACCCGCACCTCGCGCGACGCGTCGTCCGCGACGACGGCGAGGGCGTCGGCCGCGTCCAGCGCGACGAGCCCGCGCACCGCCTCCAACCGCACCCGCGGTTCGGCGTCGCCGAGCGCGTCGGCGAAGAGGGCGGCCTCGCCGAGGCGCAGCTCCCGCAGCGTGCCCGCGGCGGCGGCCCTGGCGGCAGGGTCGGGGTGGCCCATCGCCGCGGCCAGCGCGGCGCCCAGCTCCGGCGTGGGCGGCAGGACCTCCACCAGTTCCAGCAGCCCGGCCCCCGCGGTGCCCCGCACCCCGGCGTCCGGGTCGGCGAGTGCCGCGGCCAGCGCCGGACCGGTGCCTGCGGGGACCGTCTCGGTCAGCAGGTCGACGGCGGCACGCCGTACCGACGCGTCGCCGTCGGCGAGATACGGCGCGAGGTCCGCCAGCGCCGGTTCCCGCTCGGCGAGTTCGAGCAGCGCGAGGATCCGCGGCGAGCCGCCCGCCGCGGAGGCGGAGGCGGACCCGGAAGGCCGCGCTGCCACCGCCCCGGGGTCGAGTGGCGGGACCTCCCGCCGACCGGCCGTCGCGACCTGCTCGGGCCGCACCTCCCCGATGACCCGCACCTCACCGCCGGCCGGTGCGAAGCCCTCCACGGGCACTACGTAGGGCGCCACCGGCCGGGTGAGGAATTCCATCGACCCGCCCGCCCCCTTGCGGAGGTTGAGGTGGTGCAGCCACCCCGCGTCGTCCCGCGAGGGGTGGTCGGTCCGCTCGTGGTAGAGCCCCCAGCGGCTCTCGGTGCGGGCCAGCGACGACCGCGCCGCCATCTCGGCGCAGTCCCGGATGAAGGACACCTCGGCGCACCGCATCAGCTCGTGCGGGGTGTGCCCGCCCATCGCCTCGATCTCGCCGCGCATCCGCTCGAACGACTCGACCGCCAGCGACAGCCTGGCCCCGCTCTTGGGCGGCGCCACGTAGTCGTTGACGAAGCGCCGCAGCTTGTACTCGACCTGGGTCTGCGGCGGCCCCTCCGGGTGCCGCAGCGGCCGGTAGACCAGCTCGTGCGCCGCCGCCAACTGGTCGGCGGGCAAGGGCCCCTCGTAGCGCGGCCGGCCGGCCGCGTCCGCGCCCGCCAACTCGCCGTAGACGAAGGCCCCGATCATGTAGTTGTGCGGCACGCAGGCCAGATCGCCGGCCGCGTAGAGCCCGGGCACGGTGGTGCGGGCGTGCTCGTCCACCCAGACCCCGGACGCCGAATGGCCCCCGCACAGGCCGATCTCGGAGATGTGCATCTCCACGTCGTGCGTGCGGTAGTCGTGGCCGCGCCCGGCGTGGAAGGTGCCGCGGGTGGGCCGCTCGGTGGAGTGCAGGATGGTCTCCAGGGCCGCCACCGACTCCTCCGGCAGATGGCTGAGCTTGAGGTAGACCGGGCCGCGCTCCGAGGCGACCTCGGCCGCGAACTCGCTCATCATCCGGCCCGACCAGTAGTCGGAGTCCACGAACCGCTCGCCGTGCCGGTTGACCTGGTAGCCCCCGAAGGGGTTTGCGACGTAGGCGCACGCGGGCCCGTTGTAGTCCTTGATGAGCGGGTTGATCTGGAAGCACTCGATCCCGCTGAGTTCGGCGCCGGCGTGGTAGGCCATCGCGTGCCCGTCACCGGCGTTGGTGGGGTTCTCGTACGTCCCGTACAGGTAGCCGCTGGCGGGCAGGCCGAGACGGCCCGCCGCACCGGTCGCCAGGATCACCGAGCCCGCCCGTACGGTGACGAAGCGCCCGGTGCGGGTGTTGAAGCCCGCCGCGCCCACCGCCCGCCCGCCGGCGGTCAGTACGCGCACCGGCATCACCCGGTTCTCGATCCGGATCCGCTCGCGGTTCTCGCGCCGCCGCAGCACCCGGTAGAGGACCTTCTTGACGTCCTTGCCTTCCGGCATCGGCAGCACGTAGCTGCCGGACCTGTGCACCTGCCGGACCGCGTACTGCCCGTGCTCGTCCTTCTCGAACTTCACGCCGTAGCGCTCCAGCCGCTGCACCATGGCGAAGCCGCGGGTCGCGGTCTGCCGGACGGTCGCCTGGTTGACGATGCCGTCGTTGGCGCGGGTGATCTCGGCGACGTAGTCGTCCGGTTCCGCCCGCCCCGGCACGACCGCGTTGTTGACCCCGTCCATGCCCATCGCCAGCGCGCCCGAGTGCCGTACGTGCGCCTTCTCCAGCAGCAGTACGTCGGCGCCGTTCTGCGCGGCGGTCAGCGCGGCCATGGTCCCGGCCGTTCCGCCGCCGATCACCAGCACGTCGCAGCCGAATTCCTCGGCGTCGGTCAGCTCGGGGATGTCCATCGATGGCCTTTCGGAGGTCGGCGGCGTCAACTGGCCAGCGATTCGAGGAGGTCACGGCGTACGGCGGCGGTCGCGGCCGTGTCGTGCGCGGCCCGGTCGCGCGGCCGCGGCACCGCGACCAGCCGTACCGGCGCGGCAGGCGACGAGCCGAGCAGCGCCACCCGGTCGCCGAGGAAGAGCGCCTCGTCCACGTCATGGGTCACGAAGACGACCGTCGCGCGGGTCGAGCGCAGCACGTCGACGAGCAACTGCTGCATCCCCGCGCGGGTCTGGGCGTCCAGCGCCCCGAACGGCTCGTCCATCAGCAGCGCCCTGGGCCGCCCGGCCAGAGCCCTGGCCAGCTGCACCCGCTGCCGCTGCCCGCCGGACAGCCGGTGCGGCAACCGGTCCTCGCAGCCCGTGAGGCCGACCCGCCCCAGCCACTCCACCGCCCGCGCCCTGCGCTGCGACCTGGGCATCTTGCCGATGGCCAGCGGGAGTTCGACGTTCGCGCGGGCGGTGCGCCAGGGCAGCAGCCCGTCATCCTGGAAGACCAGCGCCCGCCCACCGCCCGGCCCGGTCAGCGGGCGGCCGTCCTCGGCCACCTCACCGCCGAGCGGCGGCAGCAGCCCGGCGAGGGTGCGCAGCAGCGTCGACTTGCCGCACCCGGAGGCGCCGACCACGGCCAGCACCTCGCCGGGCACCACGTCGAGCCCGACACCGGCGAGCACCGGGGCGCCGCGCCGCCCCAGCACCGCGTCGCGAAGCGTGAGCCGGGCGCCGTCCGCGGCGGGCGGCCGCGGGACGCGGGAGGGGGTGGAGGGGGCGGAGAGCGTCATCGCGGTCACCTGCCGGGAGTTGCGGAGTCGGGTACGGGCACGGGCACGGGATCGGTCCGCGGCCTGTCCTCGCTCACGCCTTCCGGCGCGGAGAGGGAACCGCGCACCGGCGCGGGGGACGTGCGAGCCCGGCGGCGTATCGCGCCGCGGTCCGCGCCCTGTTCGGTGCGCGGCAGCCAGCGGGTGGCCCGGCGGCCCGCGAACTCCACCGCCGAGGAGGTGAGATGGCCCAGCAGCCCGATGGTGACCATGCCGACCAGCACACCCGGGTAGTCGACCACCGTGTAGTCCTGCCAGGTGCGGTAGCCGACCCCGTACTGACCGGAGATCATCTCCGCGGAGATCACGCAGATCCACGCCACGCCGATGCCGACCGACAGGCCGCCGAAGATGCCCGGCAGCGCGCCGGGCAGCACGACCTGTGCGAGCACCCGCCACCGGCCGCCGCCCATGGTCAGCACGGCCTCCTCCCACACCGGGGTCAGCGCGCGCACCGCGTGCCGGGTGCTGACCAGGACCGGGAAGAAGGCGGCCGAGAAGGTGATGAAGACGATGCCCTGCTCGTTGCTCGGGAAGAGCAGGATCGCCACCGGCACCAGCGCGATCGCCGGTATGGGCCGCAGCAGTTCGACGATCGGACCGAGCAGGTCCTCGGCGAGCCGTGAGCGCCCGATGGCGACCCCGAAGGCCACCCCCAGCACCGCGGCGAGACCGAAGCCGGTGAGGATGCGGTCCAGGCTGTCGCCGAGATCCTGCCAGTAGGCGCCGGTCCCGAGCCGGTGCCCGAACTCCTTGCCGACCTGCACCACCGTCGGCAACTGCTCGAAGTGCACCCACAGATGGACCCGCAGCGCGGTCACCGCCTGCCACGCGCCGAGGAAGGCCAGCAGCGAGACCGTACGCAGCAGGTAGCGGTACGCCCGCGCCTCGCCGGTCACGACGCGCCCTCGACGGCCCGCGCGAAGTCCACCAGGTGCCAACCCGGATGGGCGGCCAGCCACTTCGCGGCGTTCTCCTGGGTCGTGAACGGCTGGAAGCGGTCGGCGGCCCCGGCCGCCGGATCGGTCGCCCACACCGCGCGGTCGGCGAACCACCGCGTCCCGGTCAGCGCGTCGGGCACGTACGCGGCACGTACCGCGGATCCCGGATGCTGCCGCAGATACCGCAGCAGGCAGCTCGGGGTGGTGAAAGGCACCGTCCGCTGCTGCCCGGCCGGCCACGCCTCGCTCGCCGTCGCCGGGTCGGCCACCTTCCCCCCGCACAGCGGGTCGGTGCCGGTCACCGGCGCCGGGTTGGCCAGTGAGGCGGCCTGCCGGTCGTAGTCGGCGCCGACCGCCCGCCGGATGAAGCTGTCGTCGGCGAAGTGGCTGATGTCGATCTTCCCGACGAGCTTCTCCGAGGCCAGCACCGGCACGTCCTCGGCGAACGCGTCCAGCAGCTGCTTCTTGATCGTCGGGTCGAAGGTGGCGATGCCGCCGGGGCCGTTGTAGAGGTAGACCACCTCGGGCGGCAGGCCGGTGGCGGTGGCGACCTTCTGCGCGGCGTCCAGCGGATGGGCGTGCAGGTAGTCGGTGGCCTCGACCTGCGCCGCCAGGAAGGCGTCCACCACCGCGGGCCGCTGCTCGGCGAAGGCCCTGCGCACGGCCACCCCGTGGAAGGTCGGCAGATTCAGCGCCGCCCCGTCGTAGAGCGCCTTCGCCTTGCCGTCGAAGACCAACTGCCCAGGCCAGGCGACGAACTGCGACAGCGCGTCCACGCTGCCCGCCTGGAGCGCCGAAGCTCCCACCGCCGGCTGCTGGTTGAGCTTGTGCAGATCGTGGTCCGCGTCAATGCCGCGCTGCCGCAGGGCCCGTACGAGCGTGCCGTCGGCCGCGGAGCCGATGCTGGTCGACACCTTGCCGCCGCGCAGGCCCGACAGGTCGGTCAGCTTCGAATCCGGCGCGGTCACCACCATGTTGAGCCCACCGCGCAGGTTGTAGCCGGTCACCGACACCAGCTCGGTGGGCTGCCGCAGCTGCACCCCGCGGGCTGCGTTGATCAGCAGCGGGAAGTCGCCCATCGACCCGACGTCGATCTTCCCCGCCACCATCTGCGCGGTGATCGGCGCACCGGTCGCGTAGTCCTGCCAGTCGACCTTGTACGTCGTCCCGTCGCGCTGCCCGAGCGCCTTGAGCTGCTGCTCGAAATAACCGAGGGAACGCAACAGGGTTCCCGCAGTCACCGTGTTGATGGTCTTGGACTGGTACCCGACGTGCACGGTCACGGTCTTCGAGCCGCTCCCGCCACCCGCGTCCGAGCCGCAGCCGGCCAGCGGCAGCAGGAGGGCGGCGGCACCCGCCGCCACCAGGATCTTGCGCATCCGAGCACCTCTCAACGCAGCAGATAGGGCATGTTGACGGTCACCGCACCGGTCGGACAGCGGGCCGCGCACGGGCCGCAGTACCAGCACTCGTCGACGTGCATGAAGGCCTTGCCGCTCTCCGGGTTGATCGCCAGGGAGTCCAGCGGGCACATGTCGACGCACAGCGTGCAGCCGTCGATGCACAGGGACTCGTCGATGGTCACGGGCACGTCGGCGCGCTGCGGCACGACAGGCATGGCTGTCTCCAGGAAGGGGGTGTGGTGGCGCTCAGGTGGTGGTCAGGAGCTGCGGTGCAGCAGTCCGCGCATGGTGATCCGGTCGCCGCGGAAGCGGACGAACTCCAGGTCCACCGGGCGGCCGTCGGACAGATGGGTGAGCCGTTCCAGCATCAACAGGGCGGCGCCGCGCGGCGCTTCGAGCACGGTCGCGGAGTGCAGGTCGGCGCTGACCGCCTCCAGCGTGATCTCGGCGGTGCCGAGCGGCCGGCCCGCGACCTGCTCCAGCAGCCGGAAGACGTCGTTGTTCTCCAGATCGGCATCGAGCAGGCCGATGCCCAGGTCCATCGGGATGTAGGTGAGGTCGAGCGACAGCGGGAGGCCGTCGAGCCGCCGCAACCGCTCGATGTAGAGCACGTCGTCGTGCTCCTTGATCCGCAGCCGCGACGCGACCGCGGCCGGCGCGCGCACCGGGCCGAGCGCGCGCACCTCGTTGCTGACCTGCCCGTGCCCGTGCAGCGTCTCCGCCAGCCCCATCAGCCGGTCGAGACCGTGCGGATACTTCTGCCCCACGGCGACCGTGCCCAGCCCCGGAACCCGCTCCACCAGGTGCTCGGCGCGCAGCAGGTCCAGCGCCTGCCGCACGGTGTTCCGCGACACCCCGTACTCCGCCCCGAGCGCGTCCTCGTGCGGCAGCACGCCGCCCGCGAAGACCTGCCCGAGCACCTGCTGCCGCAGCAGATCCGCCAACTGCCGTGCCTGGTCCGCCCGCAGCCGCCGCCGCGCGGCGCCCGCGGGACGCTGCTGCGTGCGGTCGGCTGCCATCGACTTCTCCGCTTCGGTCTCGTCCCGCTCCCACGGCGACGTCGCCGCCGTGCACGGACCATACCGACGAGCGCGCCCGGATGGTGTTGCCACTGTGTTGCGCCATCTGACCCGCGGTCGGCACGGCTGTGACCAGCACGTCTGCCCTCGACCCGGGCAGATGCGCCACCAGGCCCGGTCTTCCCGCGCCCGCACGACCCGGCCGCGGGCAGGCAGCGCACCGCGCAGGGCCCCCCGCCTGAGCGGCGCCGCGGGAGCCGGGTGGGCGCCGCGCAGAGCCCGCGCCCGAGCAGTGCCGCGGGGCCCGGGCGGGCGCCGCGGGGCGCCTCCGTGAAGATCCGGTCGCGCCCGCATAATGGAACAGGCGGATATTCCGCCGATCAGGACGTCTGTGTACCTGGAGGAAACGTGACCGGCGCCGGCCGTCAGCCGTCCCGCCTCGTGAAAGCGCGCCCCGCGGCGTTCGGGGCCGACCCCACGGGCGCGCGCCTCGACCGTATCCTTCGGTCGCCGAACTACGCGGACGGCGCTTTCGTGAACCCGGTCGGCGCCCGCCCCGGCCCTGGAAGCGAATTCTTCAAGTCACTGCCCGCGACCCTCCGCAAGGAGGCCCGGGTGCCGAGGAAGCCGGCCAGGCCGATCCCGGTGCACCCCACGACGCTCGCCGACATCGCGGTGCCGCCCGCGTCCGGGCTGCGGCTGACCTGGATGGGCCACTCCACCGTGCTGGCCGAGATCGGCGGCCGCCGGGTGCTGTTCGACCCGGTGTGGGGCGAGCGCTGTTCTCCCTTCCCCTTCGCCGGCCCGCGGCGCATGCACCCCGCGCCGGTCCCGCTCGGCTCGCTGACCGGACTCGACGTCGTGGTGATCTCGCACGACCACTACGACCACCTCGACATGCCGAGCATCCTCGAACTCGTCCGCAGCGACGTCGTGTTCGCGGTCCCGCTGGGCGTCGGCGCGCACCTGGAGCACTGGGGAGTGCCCGCGGCCCGGCTGCACGAGCTGGACTGGAACGAGTCCACCGAGATCGCCGGCCTGCACCTGACCGCCACCCCCGCCCGGCACTTCTGCGGGCGCGGCCTGCGCGGCCGGCAGCAGACCCTGTGGGCGTCCTGGGCGGTCACCGACGGCACCCACCGGATCTTCCACAGCGGCGACACCGGCTACTTCCCCGGCTTCGCCGACATCGGCGCCGAGCACGGCCCCTTCGACGCCACGATGATCCAGGTCGGCGCCTACAGCGAGTTCTGGCCCGACATCCACATGACCCCGGCCGAGGGCATGCGGGCGCACACCGACCTGTCGGGCGGCACCCCGCGCGGCGTGATGCTGCCCATCCACTGGGGCACCTTCAACCTCGCCCAGCACGCCTGGGCCGACCCCGCCGAGGGCACGGTGGCCGCGGCCCGCGGAACCGGCTCGAAGATCGCCGTCCCTCGGGTCGGCGCGCCCTTCGAGCCCGCCGACCCGCAGCCCGACGACTGGTGGTGGCGCGAGGTCGCCGTCGTCCCGGCGGGCGGCTGGCCCGCGCACCCGGAGCGTACGGCCGGTACCGGGGCCGAGCGCCCGGTCGGCGCCGGGACCGAACACGCGGCCGGCGGCTTCGAGGCGGCCCGCCCCGAGTAGCCGGCGGCCGTACGCCCACGGCCGGCGTTCGGGAACGCTACGACGTCGGCCCGGACCGGCCGTTACGAGGCCCTCCGGTCACTACGAGGTCGCCCGCCCCAGATACGTCAGCACGCCCGCTTCCGGCACCGTGATCTCGTGGAAGCCGAGCCGGTCGTAGAAGGCGCGGGCCGCGACGTTCTCGGTGAGCATCCCGAGGTGCACGGCCGGCACCCCGCGCTCGGCCAGCGAGCCGAGGAAGGCGTCCATCAGCGCCCGCCCGTTGCCCGCGCCCTGGAAGTCGGGCAGCACGTCGATGTGCAGGTGCGCCGGGTAGCCGGCCAGCGCAGGCACCACCATCCGCTCCGGGGTGTGCAGCAGCGAGGCCATCACCTCGCTCGGCGTGGCCGGTTCGCCGTCCGGCGCGGGCCAGCGGTCGGCCACCGTGGGCAGCCACTCGTCGCGGAAGCGCTTGACGAAACCGGCCGTGTCGGCGGTGCCCAGCACGTAGCCGACCGCCTGCCCGTGCCCGTCGTCCACCACGAAGACCGACTCCGGCTCCAGGACGGCGTAAGGCGCGGCGAAGAGCGTCCCGAGCAGGTCGCGGTCCTCCTCGGGGTAGTCCGCGCTCGCGTCGCCGCCGGCGGCCCCGGTGCGCAGGCAGATGTCGTAGAGCGCCGGCAGGTCCTCGGGCCGGTAGGGGCGGATCGTACGGGTCACTGCTGCTCCAGGTCATCGGGCTGAAGGGGCTGCTCGGCGGACCGACCGGGCTCGGTCGCGTCCAGCGGGACGAAGGTGAAGGAGAAGGCGGCGGGCGCGGCTTCCAGCCGGAAGCCGGGCAGCACCTCGGGGCCGCAGGACGCGCTGCCCAGGCCGTGCAGGGCGTGGTCCAGATGCACCCACAGCACTTCGGACCGCGCCAGGTCGTAGGTGTGCTCCGCCGCGTCGAGCGCCTCGGTGCTCCACGGCCGGGCGGTCAGCCAGAAGGCCGGCGACCCCTCGATCCGCAGCCCCGAGCCGTCGGCCCTGCGCAGTTCCGCCCAGCGCACGTCGGGCCTGGCGCCGTTCTCCTGCGGGCGGACGTACGGGGTCTGCAGCTCGTCGACCGACGCGTGCCAGCGCCCGATCCTGGCCGCGGTCCGGCTGTCCGGATACGCCTCGCCGGGCCCGCCGCCGTACCACTCGACGGAGTCCAGCGTGGGGCACAGGCCGAGCCGTACGCCGAGCCGGGGGAGCGGCAGCAGCCAGTCGCCCTCCGGGGTCACCGCGACGTCCAGCCGCAGCCGGTCGCCGGTGGCCCGCCAGGTGCAGACGGTGAGCAGGGCGCGGTCGGCGGCGGCCGCGGCGACCCGGGTCGTGACGGTCAGCGTGTCGCCGCCGGCCGCGACCCGCACCACCCGGTGCCGCATCCGGTGCAGGCCCGACTCCCGCCATCCGCGGTCGAGTTGGCTGTCGGGAAACCAGGGCATGCCGCGGTCGTTGTCGGTCGGCGCCCGCCACACGTCCAGGCGCGGGGCCTGCACCTCGCTGCCGCCGAGGTAGCGCAGGGCTCCGGTGGCGGCGTCGAAGGTGCCGGGGCCGAGGACGACCATGCCGCCCTCGGCCAGCCGCGGGGAGTGCGGTCCGCCGTCCCGGCGCACCCGGGCGCCGGTTCCCGGGCCGTCGACGGCCCGCGGCGCCGCCGCGAACTGCGTCCACGCGACCTCGTGCCCGGCGGGCGCCCACGCGGTGTCCTCGGCCAGCACCGCGCGTACCGTCCACCACGCCTCGCCGGTCGGGTCGCCGGCGTCGGCGGGGTGGCGGGGCATCAGTGGCAGGTCGAGCACCGCGCTGCGACCGGGCCCGGTGGGCGGCACCGTGAACCGGCCCGCGTCGCCGACCACCCCCGCCACCTCGTAGGTCCAGCTGAAGGCCAGCCCGGAAAGGTCCGCGAAGTCATGCCGGTTGGTCACCGTCACCTGCCCGCGCACCGGGTCGCCCTCGATCCGTACCGGCTCGATCACCTTCTTGTACTCGACCAGGCCGGGCGACGGCGTACGGTCGGGGAAGAGCAGCCCGTCGCAGACGAAGTTCCCGTCGTGCAGCTCCTCGCCGAAGTCCCCGCCGTAGGCGAAGTACGCCGTCCCGTCCGCGGTCCTGCGCCGCAGCCCGTGGTCGATCCACTCCCAGACGAAACCGCCCTGGCAGCGCTCGTACGTGTCGAAGATCCGCTGGTATTCGGCAAGCCCGCCGGGCCCGTTGCCCATCGCGTGCGCGTACTCGCACAGCAGGAAGGGCATGTTGCGCCGCCGCTTGTCCAATTCGGCGTCGGCCAGCGGCGCTTCGGCGCGGCGGCCGATCAGCTCGGACTCGGCGTGGTCGGCGTACATCCGCGAGTAGACGTCGGTGTCGGCGCAGCTGAGGTCGCCCTCGTAGTGGATCGGCCGGGCCGGGTCCCGCTCCCGGATCCAGGACGCCATCGCGGACAGCCCCGCGCCGGTGCCGCACTCGTTGCCCAGCGACCACATCACCACCGACGGGTGGTTCTTGTCCCGCTCCACCATCCGGGCCGCCCGGTCGAGCAGCGCCGGCGTCCAGCGCTCGTCGGCCACCGGATTGCCGCGCCAGCCGACCTCCTGGAATCCGTGCGTCTCCAGGTCGCACTCGTCGATCACCCACATGCCCAGCTCGTCGCACAGGTCCAGGAACGCCGGGTGCGGCGGGTAGTGGCTGGTGCGGACCGCGTTGATGTTGTGCCGCTTCATCAGCAGCAGGTCGTCGCGCATCGTCTCCTGGTGCAGGGCGCGCCCGTGGTCCGGGTCGAACTCGTGCCGGTTCACCCCGCGGAAGGCGATCCGCCGCCCGTTGACCTTGAGGAGCCCGTCCTCGACGGCGACGGTACGAAAGCCGATCCGCAGCGGGATGCGCTCTCCCTCGGTCGCCAGCTCCGCGTCGTACAACCGCGGCAGCTCCGCCGACCACGGCTCGACGGGCACCGTCACCGACTCGCCGGTCGGGACGTCCAGCCCCAACTCGGGCACGGTGACCGTGCCGCCCGGCTCGCAGTCCACCCGCAGGGTGCCGGTGCCGGTGGTGTGGTCATAGCCGCAGTGCACGAAGAAGTCGGTGACCGCGCCCTCCGGCCGCTCGATCAGCGTGACCTCACGGAAGATCCCCGGCAGCCACCACATGTCCTGGTCTTCCAGGTAGCTGCCCGACGACCACTGGTGCACCCGTACCGCCAGCACGTTCCCGCGCGTCTCCAGCAGCTCGCCGACCTCGAACTCCACCGGCAGCCTGCTGCCCTTGAAGGTGCCCAGCTCCGTCCCGTTCAGCCACACCCGGGCGCAGGAGTCCACCCCGTCGAAGCGCAGCACCGCCGCCCCGCCCGGCCAGTCGTCCGGCAGGTCGAAGACGCGCAGGTGGTCCCCGGTCGGGTTCTCGGTCGGCACGTACGGCGGGTCGACCGGGAAGGGGTAGCGGACGTTGGTGTACGCGGGCTGCCCGTGCCCCTGCAGCGGCCAGTGCGACGGCACTGGCAGCACGTCCCAGTGGGCGGCGTCGTAACCCGGCCGGGCGAAGGAGTCGTCCTCCGCCTCCGCGGTGGCCGACAGCCGGAACCGCCACGCACCGCCGAGGCCCACCCGCCGCGCGTCGGACACCGCCCACCACGCCCGCGGCGGGAGCGCTCCCGAGCCGGGGGCCATGTCCTCGTAGTACGGAACGGCCGCGGACGGCTCCGCCTCGTGCATCGTCGCTGCTCCTCAGTTCCCGGATCCGCTGGTGTCGAACGCGCCGCTCCGGTCCGGCCCGGTCGATCCCCGGTACCGATTCTGCTGAGGTGGCGGGCCCGCCGCTAGATGTAACGATCATCGATTTCCGCCGACCGCCCCCCGGAATCCGAACACCACTGCCGGGCAACGGACTTGACCGCCCTGTCGGGCCACTGGGATCCTGCCCGCCCGAAATGACTGGGGGGACAGCTCGATGACTCACTCACCCGCCGTGACGGCGGTCACATCGACGGCCGCCGCCGCCGAGCCGATCAGCGGCCTCACGGGCGGCTCGGCCTTCATCCTGATCGCGATCGTGGTCGTGGTCGCCGCCGCGGTGGCCGTCGTACCGCTGATCATGGACGTCCGCCGGGCCACCGCCTGGCGCCGCCAGCTCACCGACCAGCTGATCGACCGCGCGGCCACCGACCACGAGATCCGCGACTTCCTCCGCGACCTGCGCGAACCCCGCGGCGTCCGCGGCCTGACCCGCAGCATCATCGCCGTCCTCATCCTCGCCCTGGTCGGCTTCGCCCTGGCAGTCGCGATGCTCTCCTCGGGCCCCGACTCCGGCGACCTCCGCAAGACCATCGTGACCTCCCTGATGACCGTCCTGGCCACGGTCGCCGGCTTCTACTTCGGCTCCCTGGGCGCCCAGAACAGCGCGGAAGACGCCCGCCGCGAGTCCGTCCCACGCCTCCCGAAGCCCACCCCCACCCCGCCGAAGCCCACCCAGACCCCACCCGCACCCGCCTCGATCCCCCCCGCGTCACCCCCCGACCACGAGGCGTGACCCCCCACCCCCGGCGTGCGAGCGAACACCTCCCGACGTGAGGTATTGTTCTCGTGCACGGCCTCCCCGGAACAACAACCCGGGACCGGCCAAGCACCGGGACGTGGCGCAGCTTGGTAGCGCACCTGACTGGGGGTCAGGGGGTCGCAGGTTCAAATCCTGTCGTCCCGACGGTGCACAGAGGCCCACTGACTGGCATTTTGCCAGGTCAGTGGGCCTCTTGCTTTTTATGGCAACGATGTTCGTCTGATGACGGGTCAGTAGCGGGGGACCACTGGGGGACCTCGGCTCAGGAAAAGCCGCAGATCAGAGCCTGTTTCGCTGGGGACCATGATCACGCCGTGGGGGAGCGGATTGTGCGGTTCCTACAAGCGGCGGAGGGTTGCCGACAGCCCGGGGGAGGGCGGCGGCAGTGCGGGCGACTTGGTCAGGTGGGTACTGATGGTGCGGCCGGCGTGCATGACGGTGTGCAGGTCGGGGTGGAGGTAGCGCTGGGTGGTGTGCAGGGAGCCGTGTCCGGCGATCAATCGCAGGACGTGCAGGGGCACTCCGGCGTCGGCCATCCATGTCAGGCCGGTGTGGCGGAGGTCGTGGCGGCGCAGGTGGTCGTAGCCGAGTGAGTGGACGACTTCGTCCCAGTGGGTGGCGTCGCGCAGGACGGCGGTGGTGATGCGTCCGCCGCGTGGTCCGGTGAACAGGCGGGCGTCGGGCTTGTCCCGCAGTACGAGCATGCGTTGGGCGACCAAGGGGCGTATCTCCTCGATGAGGGGGACGCGGCGGGCGGTCTTGCCTTTGGTGTTCTTGTCGGCGAGGCCGCCGGGGGAGGGGGTGTTCTGACGGCGCAGCGTCCAGATCCAGTTCCTGGTGTCGATGTCCTTGACCCTCACTCCGGAGACTTCCCCGATGCGGGCGGCGGTGCAGGCGGCGAAGGTGACCACGTCGCCCCAGCCGGGGTACTGCTCATGGGAGCGGGCGACCAGGGCGGTGGCGAGTTCTTGCAGGGCGGCCCAGTCGCGCAGGGCGAGCGAGCGGGGGTCGTCGAGTTCGTCCTCGGCCAGCTGGTACTGGCGCTGCCAGCCCTTGATGCGGGCGGGGTTGGTGGTGATCAGCCCATCTCGGACGGCCTGCTCCATGACGCGGACCAGGACGGCGAGGGTGTTCTTGACGGTGGAGCGGCCTTCGCCGTCGGCTATCCAGGCGTAGGTGGTGCGGTCGACGGCTCCGTTGGTCACCATGGTCACCGGAAGGTGCCCCAGTGCCGGCACGACGCGCAGGCGCCATCCGCCCAGGTAGGGGTCGGTGGTCTTCGGTTCGAGGCCCGGTAGGGCCAGTGTCATGTGGGTGTTGCCGTACTCGGCGAGGGTCTGGGTGGCGGCTGTGGGGTCGATTCCGCGGGCAGCTGAGCTCAGGAGTGCGTCGAGCCACTCCTTCGCGTCGTCCTCGGTCGAGTGGGATTGGGAGAGCGACGTGCGCCGTTTGGTGTGGGGGTCTATCCATCGCACGCGGGCCCTGTAGGGGAGCGCCCGGCCGGGGCGGTGCTCGATATCAGATGACAGGTCCACTGCGATGGGGAGTTGGTGGCGGTAGGGCAATCAGGCCGCCCTTCGGCCGAGGGGTGACCGTCGGGCCGGTCTGGCCTCGGATTTTCATGAAGGGGCCTGTCCGAGTCTTGATCAAATAGGCGAGGAGGCCCGGCAGGGCGAGCGAGAGCCACAGCAGCCGGCCGCCGGGATCGGTGAGGACCTGCACGTTCACGCCGTGGCGCCGGTGCTTGTGGGAGTAGTCGGCCCGGCCGTCGCCGACCCGGTCGCACTCGGCGAGAGTCCCGTCGAGAAGGACGAAGTCAGGCTCATGCTCGCGCAGCGTCTTCAGTAGGCCCGGTTCACGTTCGGCGAGCAGGCCAACGACCCCGCTGATGTGGGTGTGGGCGGTGGACTCGCCGATCCCGAACCCGGCAGCGATCTTTGCCAGAGTGGTGTGTTCGCGCAGGTACACCCCCGTTGCTTAGGAGCAAACGACCCTCGGGGTTGCGCCGGGTGGAGTGCTGCTTGGAGACAACCGACCCCGGTGGCCACCTGCTTCCGGGGTGGTGCGCTGGTGATCACGGTCCGACGGCAGGGGGCATTCGGCTGTCTATGTCTGCCACAGCCGCACCGTGCTGTCGTCGCAGGCGGTGGCCAGGAGGCTGCCGTCGGGGGAGAACGCCACCGCCTTGACCCAATCGGTGTGGGTGAGGGGCTCCCCGGCGGGCTGACAGGTGCCCGGGTCCCACAGCCGCACTGTGCTGTCATTGCTTGCGGTGGCCAGGAGGCTACCGTCGGGGGAGAACGCCACCGCGTTGACCGAACGGGTGTGGGCGAGGGGGGCCGCCACGGGTTGGCGGGTGACGGGATCCCACAGTCGCACCTTCTCGTCGTCGCTTGCGGTGGCCAGGAGGCTGTCGTCGGGGGAGAACGCCACCGCATTGACTGCACGGGTGTGGCCGGTAAGAGGGTCTCCGGCCGGCTGGCCGGTGGCGGTGTCCCACAGCCGCACGGTGCGATCACGGCTTGCGGTGGCCAGGAGGCGGCCGTCGGGGGAGAACGCCAACGAGCTGATAGAACCTGTGTGGCCGGCGAGGGGCTCGGTGACGGGCTTGCGTGCGGCGGTGTCCCACAGGCGCACTTTTTTGCTGCTCGCGATGGCCAGGCCTCCTTCGGGGGAGAACGCCAGCGCGGTGACATGCCAGGCGATCCGACCGCGCAAGGGGTTGCCAAGCCGCTGATGCGTCGAGGGGTCCCACAGCTGCACTGTGCCCCCGCAGCGGGTGGCCAGCAGCCTTCCGTCGGGTGAGATCGCCACCGCGCCCACCAAGCCGGAGTGGTCCAGGAGAGGGTCCACGGGGCGGAGGGTGACCAGGTTCCACAGCCGCACTCTCGCGTCGTAGCCGGCGGAGGCCAGCACGCTGCCGTCGGGGGAGAACGCGAGACCGGAGACGGCGTGTGTGTGGCCCGTCAGTTCGGCAAGCAGTGTGTAGGGCCGGTGATGCTGGTGCGCCGGTGCGCTGCTGCTGGCGGAGATAGGGGCGGCCGGTGGGCGCAGGAGGCGCTGTACTGCCTTCAGGACGCTGGGAACCGCAGGCTCGGGGGCTGGCACCAGCGGGCCGGGTCGAGTTCCCCGGTCGGCTGCCGAGGGAGGCGCGGGAGGGGCGGCGGCGCCGATGGGCTTGCCGGTGAGGACTGCGGTCTCGTGCAGATGACGGCGAACCGTGGTGAAGGTGCGGTGCTCGGTGGTGCTGGTTGCGAGGATGCTGAAGTGGTCCCCGGGCAGGACGGCGGCGTCGGGGAAGACGGACCGGGCCGAGGCCACCGGCACGACGCGGTCGCTCTCTCCGGCGTAGACGTAGAACGGGATGGGGCACGTCCGGTCGGTGACGTCGGCTGCGTGCAGCACGCTGTTGACGATGATCCGGCGGGTGTCGATGACCTGGTCGCTTAGCGGCCGAAGATCTCTTTCCTGCGGGTGCCTGCCGGAGCGGCCGAAGACGACACGGCGCAGTGACAGCAGCAGTTGGGATCCGTCGTTGGGGCAGGCCAGCATCACCACCCTGCGGATCCGGGCCAGCTCGCGGCCGTGGCCGTCAGTGAGCATCCGCGCCAGGTACCGCTGGACGACCAGCCTGCCCCTGCTGTGCGTGATCACGACCAGATCGGTGAACTGGCCGCCTTCGGTCTGCAGGTACTCCTTGAGGCTGTCGGCCACGGTGCTGATCTCCGGAAGCACCTGCAGCGGCCGCAGCGGGTTCCACCGGGCGGCTCCCGTGGCGAACGCGAAGGGCAGCACCCGCGCGAAGCCCAGCGTGCGGTCCTGCTCGATCTGCTCCCGCAGCAGTCCCCAGGTCTGCGGCCCGGAGTTGAAGCCGTGGACCAGCACCACACCTAACCGGTCGTCCCCCACCATCACGCGCCCTTCCACCCCTGTCCTGATCCGACACGTTATCGGCCCGGCCCCACCGCCGCTGCCCGGACCGCCCGGACACATCGTCGCTGACGCCCGCTGACCCGCGCTGCCCCGATCGGTGAATTGACCACACTCGCGCGAGCGATCCGCAACGGTCTGATGCGGCGGTCTCGCAGCACTACCGCTCCGGTCGACGCGGGGGGTGCCGGTCCCGCGTCCCGCGGGTCGGGGGGTCAGCGTTTGATGCGGCTGCGGACGGCGAGAGCAGCAAGTCCGAGGAGGACGGGTTCAGTGAGGCGAGCGGGCATTTCGGTGTAGGTGCCGGCGGTGGTGAGGTCTTGTCCGGAGGAGCGGAAGATGACGGAGTTGATGACGACGCGCAGGCTCTTTTCAAGCCGTTGCCTGGTCAGGCGGTGCGTGACCGGCCCGCTGGGATTGGCCGGGTCGGGGTTGACCGTGGTCAAGGCGATGCGTTGGCCCGTGAGGGTGCCGGTGCTTGTCGTGGGAGTGTCGTTGCGGGGTAGTCCCCAGGTCGTCATCAGCAGCATGGTGAGGGTGACGGCCACCAGCAGCCAGCCCAGGGCGCGGGTGGCGCGAAGACCGTAGCCGGACAATGCCCAGTAGGCGGTCAGCAGGGCGTGTTCGGCTGGAGCGGTACGGGCATCGGCGCGACGCATCTCCATTTCGCCGTAGTAGAAGTCCGCTGCCCCCGGCTCGTTGCTGTTGTCCTCGTACGACTTGCGCAGGTCCCGGTACATGGTTGCCAGTGCCGCGGGCTGGACGATGTCGATCGCGCCTCCGGGGGGTGCGGGCATCCATCCGGGCACAGTGCGGGGCTGCGTGTGGCGCCAGTGCTGCTCGTCTGCCACGGTGCTGCGGCGGGTTTGCCGCACCGGCCACCAGCCGCGCCAGTGGATACCGGCCGGCGTGCTCGCGAACAGGCAGTCGCCGCCCAGGCGGAGCTGGTCGAGATGGACCGTGCCGGCCAACAAGCAGCCGGTCAGGTCAACATCGGCCAAGACCAACTGGGCGGCATCGACGCCGCGTACCGAAGCGACCCGCGCCCGTTCCTGCACGGCGGCCAATGCACTGTCGTCCATCGGTATTCCCATGGCGGTGGGGAAAGGGCGCGGTCGCCCGGCGACGGTCAGAGGGCGATCGAAGACAGCATCGCTCAGGTCTAGCTCGGCATAACGCAGCCACACTGTGGCCTTTTCCCTCCATCGCGTCCGTCGGCACACCACTCTTTTCGCCGCGGCCCGCACCGTGACCGGAGCGGAGAACGACGCTACGGAGAAGTCCAGCGTCTCCGCGCACATCAGTGGTCCCAGCTCGTCAGCGCTCTCGAAGACCGCCGATCCGAATATGGCGTTCCGGCGGAAGGCGGCCCTTTCGAACCTGGTGCCTGCACCGAAGGTGGCCGATGTGAACACGGCGTCTCCGTAGAAGGTGGCGGCCTCGAAGAGGGCGTCCCCGTCGAAAGCGGCAGTCTCGAAGACCGCGTCCGCGCTGAAGGTGGCCGACCTGTACATGGCATTCCCCGTGAAGGTGGCCAAGCCGAGCCCCACCTTCGCGTTGAAGACGGCGAAGTCGAACCAGGCGTCCGTGCTGAAGGCCGCGGCCTTGAACACGGCGTCTCCGTAGAAGGTGGTGCCCTCAAAGACGGCGTCCCCGCCGAAAGTGGCGGCTTCGAAGACCGCGTCCGCGCTGAAGGTGGCCAGGCTGAACCTGGCCTCCGTACTGAAGGTGGCCGACCGGAACTCGGCGTTCCCGCCGAAGGCGGCCGACCCGAACCAGGCGCCGCTGCTGAAGGTGGCTGCGTCGAACACGGCGTTCCCGCCGAAGGTGGTCGACCGGAACCGCGTGGTGCTGCTGAAGGTGGCCGATCGGAACGAGGCGTCACCGGTGAAGGTGACCGAGTCGAACGCGGCTGCCTCGCTGAAGGCGGCCATGTCGAACCGGGCCGTTCCTATGGTCGCGTTTCCGGTTATGGGCTCGGTCAGATGCTTCAGGATCCGCCTCAGCATGTCCCCGGTGATGGTGGTCCCCCGAAGGTCCAGGTTGGCGCCCGGGGACAGAGACGCCAGGTATGCCGACTGCTCCGTGGCGGCGGCATGGGCCAGGCACCGAGGAGAAAGGGCGACCGTGACCCCGCTGCATCCCGCGTAGGGATCCGCCGTTCCCGCACCATCGCCGCAAGAAGTCCACGAAGCAGACGCAGTGGAAGTCATGTTCCGGTACTAGCCCAGTGCCACCGGCCTGGCAGGGACGTCCTCTCAACCGTTATTCCATCGATGTCCAGCAAACGGGGCGTTGGTTGGGTAGAGCCCTACGGTGCGGTGTCGCTGGACTGTGGAGGCGGGTGAGGAGCGGGAGCGTGCCGCTGGCGCCGGACCAGGGTCTGGACGACCTGCCGCTACCGACAGCGAGTGCACCGCACTGCCGACTCTCCGCACCCTGCGATACCGCCAGCTCGGTGAAGTGGCAAGGGGGCATCCCTCGTCTTCCTCACCCACACAGCGCAGCGCGTCGCCGCTGAGCGCTCGGCCAACAGTGTAAATAGGCCCCTGTCTACTCCTCATTGCGGTGTCCTACGTGCTAAGACGCGAAGCGGCGAAGGCCTGTTGTAACCCTACAAACTTCGCGTCACACAGAGCCCGTTTTTCAGGAGCAACGACTCGGAGCCGGCGCTCTTTCCGGAGTTTCCGCAGGCCACAGCTTTCTCTGATGCTTCGTCATGCATTTCGCGCCACAAATACGCCACGCGCTCCGACGTCGTATCTGATTTTCCGTCAGCTGGTTCTCTTCTGGTGGTCTCGGGTCATGTATACCCGGCCGGCGTCCTGGAAGTCCCGCCTTTGCAGTCGATGTGAGGCAGGGCGGAGCGGCCCCCATGCAAGGGTGATCACACGGTGTGATGTCCCTGGCCTCCCGTGGAGCGTCTACCTGGGCTGACGCATGTCTGCGGCCCTGGTGAGGGGAGTGTGGTTGGTGCTTTCGCGCCGGTGTGTGCTTCTGCGCGCCCGGGCGAGCGGGGGTGTGGGTGGGCAGTCCTTCCTTCTCGACGTGAGGGGACTGGCATGGTGCAGCAGTTGGTGCAGGGTGGGATGGCGGTGCCGGGTGGCGGTCTGGTGATCGGTCGCCGGCGGGGGCGGGAGTTCCGGCATGACGTTCCGGTGGAGCGGGGCCGGGGTGTTGCCGCGGTGGCGGGGGAGTTCGGTGCGGAGCTGGCGCGTGCGCTGCGGGCGAGCCTGTTGCCGGCCGGGCAGGGTGTGTACGGGCTGCGGGGTCCGTCGGACCTGACGTGGTACGCGTTCGCCACCGCCTACGCCTGGGACCGGTGGGTAGGGCGGGCGGCGACCACGCGGAACAGCACGAGCGAGGCGTTGACGCTGGTGACCCGGTCCATGCTGTGGGACATTCCCGGTCGGCCGGGCGAGACAGTGCTCCACCGTGCGCTGCGCTCGTGGGCGTTCGTGGTGCCGGGTGCGGAGGCGCGGGAGATACCGGCGCAGGACCGGCTGGTGCTGGCGTGGGTAGCGAAGGCGTCCCGGCCGCTGATCGACCTGTATGACCCGGCCGTCGCCCGCGGTGTGCTCGAGGCGCTGTCGCTGAAGCGCGACGGAGGTCCCGCGGCGCCGGACACGGTGAGCCGCAAGCGCCGGATCCTGGTGAACGCCCTGTATCACGCGATCGAGCAGGGGGAGCTGGGCAGCAACCCGCTGGACCGGATCCGGTGGCGGGTACCGAAGCAGGCCAGTGCGGTCGACCCGCGGGTGGTGGTCAATCCCCAGCAGGCCGGGGATCTGCTGGCCGCGCTGTCCTACGTCGGCGGGTTCAAGCGGGCCAGGGGGCGCCGGCTGGTCGGACTGTTCGCGGGCATGTACTACGCCGGGCTGCGACCCGAGGAAGCCGTCGCGGTGACCCTGGCGGACTGCACCTTGCCCGTCAGCGGCTGGGGCCGGCTGGTTCTGCACCGTACCCGTCCGCAGGCGGGCAAGAGGTGGACCGACTCGGGTGAGATGCACGACGACCGCGGCTTGAAGAGCCGCCCGCCCGGAGAGGTCCGCATCGTCCCCCTCCCACCCTATCTGGTGGCTATTTGGCGCGGCAGCGTCCGGATGTTCGGCACCGCACCGGACGGGCGGCTGTTCTTCACCGAACGCGGCGCCATCCTGGGCTACACCACCTTGCACCGCGCCTGGAAAGACGCCCGCGCTCTCGCCCTGCCTCCCGAACTCGCCGCGACACCGCTCGGCAAACGCCCCTACGACCTGCGCCATTCCGCCCTGTCGACCTGGCTCGCAGCCGGCGCCGACCCCGCCGAAGTCGCCCAACGCGCCGGCAACAGCGTCGAAGTCCTCCTCACCCGCTACGCCAAATGCCTCTACGACCGCCAATCCATCAACAACCAACGCATCGAAAACCTACTCAGCGCCTACGACGCACCCTCGGGCGCGGATCAGTAGCTGAATGGTGGCAGGCAGGGGGAAAACGGAAATTACTTAGTTCTCGAAAAGGATCGCCGGCGCCACGGTCCGCCTGCCGTCGCGATGGCGTGGCGACACGAGCTATATCGGGAGAAGTCGAGGCATTAGATCTCCACACCCCAACGCCGTAGACGACCCGCACGCTCGGCTCGCCCACCACATCGCCTGCTGAACGGCTGAGCGAAGGCGGCTTCCGCGAGGCCGGGCTGCGCAATGTGCCCGGGCGCCTGTTACCGGGGCGGGGTATGGTCGCATCCGCCGTCGCCCTCGGGCGCGGGCCGGGTCGAGACGAGTAAAGAGGCGCGGGCCATGAAGGGCAGCAGGCAGGTCGGCAGGCGGGGCACTGCCCGGGTGCTCGCGATCTGTGTCGTCCTGGCAGGCCTGTTCCTGATGCACGGTTCCCCGGCCTCCGCCGCCAACGGCTGCCACGGCGACCTCTCCGCATCCATGTCCGTTCCCATGTCCGCGGGAAGTGACCCTGGCACCGCACCGCCTTCCGCGGCGTTCGGCAGCCATGAAGCGATGACGCATCCCGGCAGCGGACAGGCCGTACGAGCTGGGGCGCCGCCGATGGCGCACGGCGTGACGTGTCTGTCCACTCCCGCCCATGGGCGTCCCGTGCTGCCGTTCAGGGCGCTGACGGTGATCGTCGCGGCCCAGGCGCTGGCGGGGCTTGCCGGCCGTGTGCTGGTACGTGGCAGAGCGACCCGTCGCGGGCCACCGCCACCAGGCGGGCGCGGCCTCCTGCTCCAGGTGAGCGTCGCGCGGACCTGATCAGGGCTCTGTCGTACCGGCCAAGAGGTCGGGCGGCCACGGCTCCCCTGATCAGTTTCGCGCGCCGGGAAGGCGCGCCCACCCGGAAAGACCTCACTGCCATGTCTGCTTCTGCACGATCTTCTCGTCCAGCCCAGCGTCTCCGGATCCTCGCGGCGACCGGCCTGACCGCCGCGCTCTCGCTCATCCTGGTGGCCTGCGGCTCCTCGTCCCACGACTCCTCGTCCATGCCAGGAATGGACCACGGCGTGATGCCTTCGACCACCGGCGCCATGCCCTCGCCTGCAGGATCCTCGCACGAAGACCCGTCCATGCCGGGCATGGACAAGATGGCCGGCGGCAACGGCCTGTCCGACTCCCAGAACGGCTACCGCCTCACCAGCAGTACCGCCACGCTTCCCGTGGGGACGAAGGCGTCGTACCGGTTCTCGGTGACCGGTCCGGACGGCTCTCCGGTGACCGCGTACGCGGTCGACCAGACCAAGCGGCTGCACTTCTACGCCATCCGCTCGGACCTGACCGGCTTCCAGCACTTCCACCCGACCATGGCCAAGGACGGCACCTGGACCGCGTCCCTGGATGCGCTCACGCCCGGGGCGTGGCGGGTGTTCGCCTCCTTCACCCCCGACAGCGGCCCCGGCAAGGGCACCGCGTTCGTCCTCTCGCGCACCGTCACCGTCCCCGGCAGCGCCTCGCAGACCCCGCTGCCGGCGGCCGCGGGCTCCACGACGGTCGACGGGTACACCGTGACCGTCAATGGTGAGCTGAGGGCCGGGATGGAGCACCCGCTGACCGTGACGATCACCAAGGGCGGCAAGCCCGTCACCGACCTGCAACCGTACCTGGACACCTACGCCCACCTGACGGCCTTCCACGCCGGCGACGCCGCGTTCGCGCACCTTCACCCGACGACGATGGTCGACGGCGACCACGGCGGCCCGGACCTGTCCTTCCACGCGCAACTGCCCAAGGCCGGCAACTGGCGGCTGTTCCTGCAGTTTCAGACCGCCGGCACCCTGCACACCGCCGCGCTCACCATGAACGTCGGCTGAACCACAGGCGGGGGCGCCGCCCGTCTGGGACGGCGCCCCCGCCCCGACGCGCCCCCACGCCACCCTGTACTGGGAGTGCCGGGGCGGTGTCCCGCCCGTCATGCTGGGGAGGCTTTGACACATGCACGCGATCTTGCACGCGCTGTCGATCACCGGTTCGATGACTTGGGAGATCACTTGGGCGCTGATCTTGGGCTTCGCCCTGTCCGCCGTCGTGCAGGCGGTGGTCCGCAGGTCCACGATCGTCTCCCTACTCGGCGACGACCGTCCGAAGACGCTGGCGGTCTCGGCCGGCCTGGGCATGGCGTCGTCCTCGTGCTCCTACGCCGCGGTTGCGCTGGCGCGTTCGCTGTTCCGCAAGGGCGCGAACTTCACCGCGGCGATGGCCTTCGAGATCGCCTCGACCAACCTGGTCGTCGAGCTCGGGGTGATTCTGGCGCTGCTGATGGGCTGGCAGTTCACGCTCGCGGAGTTCGTCGGCGGCCCCGTCATGATCGTCGTGCTGGCCGTGCTGTTCCGGCTGCTGCTGCGCGAGCGCCTGCTGCACCAGGCCCGCGAGCAGGCTGAACGCGGCGTCGCCGGGTCGATGGAGGGCCACGCCGCGATGGACATGTCCGTCCAGCGGCAGGGCTCCTTCGCCCGCAGGCTGCTGTCGCGCGAGGGCTTCACCTCCACCGCCCACGTCTTCGTCATGGAGTGGGCCGCGATCCTGCGGGACCTGGTGATCGGCCTGCTCATCGCCGGGGCGATCGCAGCCTGGGTCCCGGACGCGTTCTGGCGGCACTTCTTCTTTTCAGGTCACCCGCTGGCGTCCAAGGTGTGGGGGCCGCTCGTGGGCCCGCTGGTCGCGATCGCCTCGTTCGTGTGCTCGATCGGGAACGTGCCGCTGGCCGTGGTGCTGTGGAAGGGCGGCATCAGCTTCGGCGGCGTGGTCGCGTTCATCTTCGCCGACCTGCTGATCCTGCCGATCCTGAACATCTACCGGAAGTACTACGGCGCCCGCATGGCGCTGTTCCTGCTCGGCACGTTCTACGCCGCCATGGTCGTGGCCGGCTACGTGGTCGAGCTGGTCTTCGGCGGCCTCGGCCTCATCCCCGACCTGGCCGCCGCCAAAGTCCCCATGCAGGGCGTCACCTGGAACTACACCTCCGTGCTGAACATCGCCTTCCTCGCCCTGGCCGCGGTCCTGCTGTGGCGGTTCTTCCGCACCGGCGGCACGGCGATGCTGCGCATGATGGGCGGCTCACCCGATGCCGGCCACCACCAGGCGGGCCACACCCATGAGAATGGGCAGCGTTCTTCGGCAGGCGGGCATGTCGGAAATCGTCACGGCCACCACTGACCCGGGACCCGACGCTCCATATGCTGCCGTCCATGAACATCACCGGGGAGTGCCTGCGCGCCGCTCCTGCAGACCCTGGCCGTGCTCTGCAGGATTCGGAACGGATATTGGAACTCGCCGAGGAGAATCGGGACGCACGGGGGGCGGTGCGGTGCGCGTTCTTGTAGTGGAAGACGAGCCGCGTCTGGCGGACCTGCTCGCTCGTGGTCTGCGTGAGGCCGGGCACATCGTGGACGTACGGCACACCGGTCCCGAGGGGCTGCAGGCCGCGCTGAGCGGCGACCATGACAGCGTGGTGCTGGACGTGATGCTGCCAGGGCTGGATGGCATCGCCGTCTGCCAGGAGATACGGAACCGCGGCCGCGGCGTGCCGGTGCTCATGCTCACCGCCCGTGGCGGCATACCCGACCGGGTCGCCGGCCTGGATGCCGGTGCCGACGACTACCTGCCGAAGCCGTTCTCCTTCGACGAACTGCTCGCCCGGCTGCGGGCGCTCCACCGGCGCGCCGTCGACGCGACCGCCGCCGACCTGCACGCCGGTGACCTCGTCCTCGACCCCGGCCGCCGTCGGGTCTTCCGCGGCGAGACAGAAGTGGTCCTCTCGGCACGAGAATTCGACGTGCTGGTCCTGCTGCTCAGCCGGGCCGGCCGCTGCGTCACCCGGTACGAGATCCTCAGCGAGGTGTGGGACGGCGAGACCGATCTCAAATCCAATGTCATCGACGTATACATCGCCAGTCTGCGGGCCAAGGTCGACAGGCCCTTCGGACGGCACGCCATCGAAACGCTGCGCGGCGCCGGATACCGCCTCCAGCCCGACGGTGGCTGACGTGGCCGCGGTCCCGGACACCGCCCTGCCCACCACCCCAGAGGCGGCGCTGCGCCGCCGCCGGTGGATGCCCCGCCGGGCACGGTTGCTGCCGTCCTGGGGGCGTCTCCCGCTGAGGGTCCGGTTGGTGGCCGGCTTCTGCGTGGCCATCCTGCTGGTCCTCAGCGGCGCCGGCGCGTTCGTCTACCTGCGCGTGCAGTACGCGCTGGACCTGCGGCTGAACGAAGACCTGAGCGACGAAGCGCAGCTGGTGGCAGCACACGTCTCACCGGTACGGGGAACCGTCACCGACGCGACGGCCATCCGCTCCTACTTCCAGGTCCTTGACTCCAGCAACCGGGTCATGGCCCACGGCCCCGGCGTCGTCAACACCTCCCTCCTGCGCCCGCGGGAGCTGGCTTCGGCGCTGGGGCGGCCTCAGCGGCGGGACCGCGGGGCGCTGCTCCCGATCAGCGCCAGACCACAGCGCCTGTACGCCGTGCCACTGGGAGCAGGAGCCAGGCCGCCTGCGGGACGGCCTGCCGTCGTGGTGGTCGCGGTCCGCCGGGATCAGCGCGACGAGGCGCTGCGCGAGCTGATCGGTCAGCTGGCCTTGGCCGATGTCGCCACGCTCGTCATAGCGTCGCTGGTTGGGTACCGGCTTGCCCGTGCCGCCCTACTGCCGGTGGAGCGCTACCGGGTGGAGGCCGCCCGGATCGCCGGCGGCGCCACCGGGGTGCGGCTGGCCGTGCCCGACACCGCCCAGGACGAGGTCGCACGCCTCGGGCGAACCCTCAACGACATGCTTTCTGCGCTGGAAGACGCCGTGGAGCGCGAGCGGCGGTTCGTCAACGACGCCAGCCACGAACTGCGCACCCCGCTTACTTTGCTGTCGACCGAGCTGGAGCTCGCGCTGCGCCGGCCGCGCACCGCGGAGGAGATGGAGCACACACTGCGGGCCGCGGCCGCGGACACCGCCGACCTCATCACGCTGGCGGAGATGCTGCTCAGCGTCGGCGTCGAGAGCTTCGACAGCCGCACGGCGCCCGCGATCGATCTCGGCCGGCTCATGGAGGGGTTCGTCGACCGCCACCGTGCCTCCGCCTCCCACCGGGACAGGCTGGTGCTCGCCGACACGGCGCGCGGACTGATCGTGCACGGCGACACCGCCCGGCTGGGACAGGTGGTCACCAATCTCCTGGACAACGCCATGCGCCACGGCACGGGAACCGTCAGCGTCATCACCCGCGAGGAGGAAAACTTGGCCGTGATCACGGTGCACGACAACGGCTCCGGCATGGAGCCGCAATTCCTTCCGCACGCCACCGAACGCTTCAGCCGTGCGGACGCCTCCCGCACCTCGCCAGGCAGCGGACTGGGGCTGTCCCTGGTCGAATCCATCGTGCGGGCCCACCACGGCGAGCTGCGCATGTGTTCCGGTACCGCACACCACCACGGGGCAGGACACCCCGCCCACCCGACCTGTCGCCATCCGGGCACGGGGACCACGGTCACCGTCGTCCTGCCGATGGCCACGGCCTGATCCCCGAATTGCCCGCAATCACGTCGCGCCGGTTCTGTCGGACGCTACGGGGTCGGTCCCGGCCGTCTGGCGCGCCGCTGGGCTTCATCGCACTTTCATGTCCGATCTCTAGCGTCCGGGCGCATGAGCGAAGTGCTGGCGGTTGATGCCGCCGACCTCACCAAAATCTACGGTAACGTGACCGCGTTGGGCGGGATCAGCGTCCAGGTCGCCGAGGGCGAGGTCTACGGGATCCTGGGCCCCAACGGCGCGGGCAAAACGACCTTCCTGCGGATGCTGTTCGGACTGATCCGCCCCGACAGCGGAACCTTGCAGGTGTTCGGCCGCTCCTGGGAGTCCCATGGCATCGGTGTCTTGGAGGGCGTCGCAGGGTTCATCGAGAGCCCGAAGTTCTATCCCGGACTGACCGGCCGCAAGAACCTGGAACTCCTGGCCGGTCTGGACGGCGGAACCACGCCCACCCGTATCGACGAGGTCCTCGACACCGTCGACCTCACCGAGCGGCAGCGCCGGAAGGTCGGCGGCTACTCCTTCGGGATGCGCCAGCGACTCGGTGTCGCCGCCTCCCTGCTGCGCGACCCCAGGCTGCTCGTACTGGACGAACCTGCCAACGGCCTCGACCCCGCGGGTATCCGCGATATGCGCGCGCTGGTCAAGCGCCTGGCCGCCAGTGGTCTGACAGTGCTGCTCAGCAGCCACGACATGGGCGAGGTCGAGCACATCTGCGACGACGTCACCATCATGCGCACCGGATCGGTCGTCTACCACGGCTCGATCGCCGCGCTGCGTGAGCAGGCGCCCGCACAGGCGCACCGCATCGCGACCACCGATGACGACGCCGCGGAGAAACTCGCCCGCGCCCGGGACCTGGACGTCACCCGTACCGAGGAGGGCCTCGCGGTGCGCGGCACGCAGGACCGCATCGACAGCCTCGTCGCGGACATCGTCGGTGCGGGGATAGCCATGCGCGGGCTGAGCTTGGACGAGACCCCGCTGGAAGCCCTGTTCTTCATGCTCACCGAACCCGCGACCCACACGGCCGCACTCGACGGCGCCACCCCGGCCACCAGCGGAGCACACCAGTGAACGCATCCACCCTCACCGCGCCCGACGCCCCGCAGACGGCCCCCGAAGCACTGAGGCCGGCCCGCCGACCGGGCACGGCCACCGTCCTGCGTTGGGAGATCACCAAGCTCGCCGCGCAGGCCCGCAGCCGCTACACCCTGCTGGGCTGCGTGCTCGGCCCCATTGCCATCGTGCTGATCTTCAACGGGCAGCAGACCACGCCCAGCGACACGATCTACGGCCGGCAGATCCACACCAGCGGCTACGCGATGCCACTGTTCCTGCTCGCCTTCGCCTCGCAGTGGATCTTTCCCGTGCTGGCGTCCCTGGTCGCCGGCGACATCTTCGCCAACGAGGACCAGCACGGCACCTGGAAGACGATCCTGACCCGCTCGGTCAGCCGCAGCCAGATCTTCTGGGCCAAGACCGTCACCGCGATAATGTTCACCATTGCCGAGATCGTCGTCCTCGCCGCCACCACGATCGTCGCCAGCATGCTCCTCATCGGGACCCAGCCCCTGAGTGGTCTCAGCGGCCAGCCCCTCGCGTCCGCGCACGCGCTGCAACTCGTCATCGCCAGTTGGGCCACCGCCCTGCCGCCGCTGATCGGCTTCACCACACTGGCCATCCTGCTGTCCGTCGTCACCCGCAACCCCTCCGCCGGCGTCGCGGCGCCCGTGGTTCTCGGCCTGGTCATGGGCCTGCTCGGCACCATCGGCGGATTCGACCTCACCCGCCGGTTCCTGCTGACCACCCCGCTGGACTCCTGGCACGGCCTGCTCACCGAGCCCCCCTTCTACGGCCCGCTCACCTTCGGACTGGGCGTCAGCGCCGCGTGGACAGTCGTGTGCCTGGGCTTCGCCTTCTTCTCCCTGCGTCGCCGCGACATCACCGGAGGCTGACCCATGAACCGCACCCGCATCCTCAAGGTCGGCCTGAGCCTGGCCGCCGCAGCCGCGGCGATCACCGCCACCACCGCCGCAGGAAGCCCTGACGTGACCAAGGTCCGTGTCGAACGAGCCCTGGCCCCCACGTTCGCCAACCTGTATGTCCAACGGGCCCACATTCTCGGCATCCCCGGCATCACCGTGACGGGCATCGCCCCCTCCGCCAAGTGCGACCGCGGCGGTCCGAAGGTCGCCGACGTGGGCTCCGGCGCCGACTGGATCTGCAAGATCACCTTCCACGACGACCACAACAAGGTCCAGACCGGCAAGTTCGAGCTCCAGATTAAGGCGGATTCCAGCTACGTCGCCGGCGGCCCCTCCAAGCTCATCGGCCAGGCCACCATCACCGACAAGACGGGCAAGGACGTCCCCAACCCCGTCTTCGAGTTCGACGGCGCCCTCAACCCCAATAGCTAGACAGAGCCGTCCGGATCAGCGGCCCACCACCGAATTCATAGGGCTGACGCATTCAAGGACCGCGGCGGTGTGCTGCGGTCCTTGGGGCGGGCGTACAGGCGTTGCGCGCCTCGCTCGACCGCACCCACCGGTCAGAGGCCCGTGACCGGCCGGGACGCGGGTGTCGGGTCGGGCCGCTGGTCTGCCTGTCGGGCTGAGTGGAGATCATGAACCGTCTCAGGCCGACCAGTCGTGGGGCGGCAGATGGCCGAGCTGGTGGTCGGCGAATTTGAGGGCCTCGACCGGGTCTGTACGGTGACCGGTGTATCTCCTGATCAAGGAAGCACCTGATGAGCGACGTGATCGCCTCTGTCGAGGCGGCTGAGGATGTACGCCCGGTCGAGTTGCCGGCGGATGTGCTGGACGAGCAGTTGATCGGCCAGTTGGTGGACCGGGCCCGTGCAGGTGGGCTGCAGTTGACCGGTGAGGGCGGGCTGTTGCAGCAGCTGACCAAGCGGGTGCTGGAGTCCGCCCTGGAGGGCGAGATCACCGACCACCTCGGCTACGAAAAACACGACCCGGCCGGTGCGGGCAGCGGCAACTCCCGCAATGGTGTGCGGGCCAAGACGGTGCTGAC
>NZ_FRBI01000048.1 GCF_900142575.1 Actinacidiphila paucisporea | reverse complement strand
TGCGGGCTTCGGGGCTCGGGGGACTCCGCGAGTGCTGCCGGCGCTGCGGGCTTCGGGGCTCGGGGGACTCCGCGAGTGCTGCCGGCGCTGCGGGCACCGGGGGCCCGGGGGGCTGCTCCACGAGGGCTGCGGGCGGCGGAGGCGGCTCTGTCCGGTGTGCGCTCATGCCGCCAGGCTGTCCTGCCTGCCCCAACAGGCGGTGTACGCGGGGCGTCGCCGCGGGAACCGCGACGCCGCTGCGAGCGCCCGCCACCTGCCGCCGGGCGCCTGCCGTCCGCCGTCCGCCGTCCGTCGCCTGCTGTCTGCCGCCGGGGAGGGCGCCGGGCGCCGGGGGAGTGCCGTGCCGTTACCTTCCGTGCCGCGCGCACCGCGCCCGCCTGGGACGCGTGTTCGCAGTGGCCGCCGCGGGCGGACGCGCCATCTGCCGCAAGCCGTAGGCGCGTTGCGCGATCGGCCCGCGGCGGCGCGCCCGGCCGGCCCTATCCGTGCCCACGACATCCAACAGTTACCGGTATGTCCGGAATTCGTAACGTGGCCGGGCGGTCCTCCGGCTCCGGGGGCGCCCGGGTGACAGTGGGGCATCCCGGCGCTCGGCCGGGAGCAACGGCACCATCGGTGCGGCCCTGGGCCGTGCCCGCACGAAAGGGGACCACGTGTCCCGTACCGCCTTCCGCCTGACCGCGTCCGCCCTGGTGGCCGGCGCGGCCCTCGCCGCCGCCGCTCTGCCGGCGGCCGCCGCCGACCACGGCCAGCGCCACGAGCAGCGTCATGACCAGCGCCACGACCAGGGCTACGAGCAGCGTCATGACCAGCGCCACGAGCAGGGCCACGAGCAGGGCCACGAGCAGCGTCCGCAGGTGGTTCTCGGTCAGGTCCAGTACGCCGCTTCGGGCCGCTCCCACCGGCGGCTGAACGAGCAGTGGGTGACCGTCACCAACACCTCGCGCCGCCCGGTCAGCCTGGACCGCTGGACCCTCAGCGACTCCGACCACCACACCTACCGCTTCGACGACGTGACGCTGGACGGCCACCAGTCGGTGCGCGTCCACGCCGGCAGCGGCCGCGACACCGACCGCGACCTGTACCAGGGCAGCCGCTCGTCGGTGTGGGACGCCTCCGACACCGCGACCCTGCGCGACAACCGCGGGCGCCTGGTCGACACCGAGTCATGGGGCCGCGCCCACCGCTGACCACCCGCCCCTGGCCGGGCGGCCCCGCGCGGGGTGCCCCCGGGCGGCGGTAGGAAAGGAGGGGTTCCGGCCGGGGAGTACCTGGCCGAAACCCTGCCGCCCGCCTGTCCGCCGGCGGGTCAGCCCTTGCAGGCGGGGTCGGCCAGCACGACGGGCGCGGCGTCACGCGTGGTGACGAACGCCCGGTAACCCGGGGCCCCCGCAACGCACTTGGTCGCGATGTTCGCGAACCCGTCGGGGAAGTTGGTGACATCCGCCGGGCGGTCGTCCCCCTGGTGACCGGAAACCGGCGAATCCCCCATTCCCCGCCGGTCGCTGGAGCACCCGGACGCAGCCGTCACCACCACGACCGCGGACACCACCGCGACCAGATACCTCGCCGCACGCCGCTTCATCTTCATCCCCCGCCTTCGCCCCCGCCTCGACCCGCCCCGCCGCGGCCCCTCCCGGGCCCGGCACCACGAAGGACACCCCGCACGCCCACCCGGTTCCCCCTTCCTTCCCGGGCCGCCCGCCGTCGTGCGGGCGCGGTTGCCGTCCCTGGGGCCGGCCGCCCGACCGGTGGGCGGTTTGCGGTACGCGCGCAGGGGCACGCGGCAGCCATGACGGAGACGACCGGATCAGCCGAAGAACACCTGCTCCTGAGCGCCGACACCAACGGTGACGGAAAGCCCGACGTCTGGATGAGTGACACCACCGGTGACGGCAAGGCCGACCTGTACCAGTTCGACACCACCGGTGACGGCGCGGTCGACGTCACCATCATCGAAGACACCAGTCATGACGAGACCGAACGCACTGTCCTCGAAGGTGACGGCGGACACCCGCTGCCTGCCTGATCACGCGGAGGTCCACGGCGGTCGCCGCCGGCCGCTCACCGGCCCCCACCCCCGTGGTACCTGTCCGGTACCATGGGGGTATGCCTGCTTTGAACATCACCTTCACCGACGAGGAGCTCGAGGCGGTACGGGCCGCGGCCGCCGCCGAGGGCAAGAGCTTGAAGCAGTACGTCCACGACCTGCCGCTGCGCGAGCGGCAGCGGGCCCTCTTCGTCCGCTACGCCGCCGGCTTCGGCGACCGGCACCGGGGCGAGTTCGACGAGGCGTTCCCCGGCGAGGTCCCGCCGGCCGCCGCGCGCCGGGGTGAAGCCGCCTGATGCAGCCGGTGCTTCCCATCGACGTGGCCTGGCTGCTGGACGTCCAGGAGCAGGCGCTGCCCGAGGACGTGACGGTGGCCGACTACTCCGCGCTGGTCGCGGCCGTCGCCCGCCACAAGACGAAGATCCCCCGGCACGACACCTCCGCCCCCGATCCGGCCTGGCGGGCCGCCGCACTGCTGCACACCCTGGTGCGCCTGGAGCCCCTGCCGTACCGCAACTCGTTGTACGCCTGCCAGGTCGCCGCCGCCTACATGCACGCGTCCGGCGAGGGCATCGATCCCCCCTACGGGGCGCTGGTGGAGCTGGTCGGTGACATCCGGTCCGGCAAGGCGGGCCTGTTCGAGGCCGCCGACCGCATCCGCGCCTGGCGGATCTGACCCCGCCGCCCTCCGCGCCCCGATCCTGAACACCGGTGGGCCCGGAGCCCGGTGGCCCGGCCCCGGTCAGCTCTGCTCGCCGTGGGTGCGGTGTTTCCTCCACCGGCGCTTGACCAGGGCCCACAGCCCTACCGCGGCCGCCAGCGCGAGCCCGCCGAGCCAGGACTGGCTCCAGGGGTGCCCGTGGCCGGTACGGCCGCCGAAGTGCCACACCAGCACCGCCACCGCGTAGACGCCGACCGCGATCCCCGCACCTCGTATCCCTCTCATGCCTACCGGTTACCCGCAGGTCCTGACCGGACGCAGCCGCAGTGGTTCGCCGAAGCGGGAGCAGCCGATGAGGGCCGGGCCGTGCGCCCGGCTCGGCCCGTGACGGCCGCGGGGCCGCGCGGTTACGCGCGGCGGACCTGGGCGTCCACCGCCGGGTGGGTGTCATCGCTGTCCGCGCCCAGGCTCGCCAGCAGGCGCAGCCCGTCCTGGGTGGGGCTTGCGGGGGCCGCGGAGAGCACCAGCAGTTCCCTGCTCGGTTCGTCCGGTAGCGCGAAGTTCTCCTGGTGCAGTTCCAGCAGCCCGACCAGCGGGTGCCGGTACGCCTTGCGCCCGTGGGTGCGGGCGCGCACGTCCGCGCGGGCCCACAGGTGGCGGAAGCGCTCGCTGCCCATCGCCAACTCGCCGATGAGCGAGGCCAGGCGGGGGTCCTCGGGGTGTTTCCCGGCGGCCAGGCGCAGGTGCCCGACCACGTCGAGGGTGCATGTCTCCCACTGTGCGTAGAAGCCGCGCTCGGCCTCTTCGAGGAAGATGTGCCGTGCGGTGTTCAGGCCCGGTATCGGCCGGCCGAACAGGAGCCCGGCCAGGCGGTTCCCGGCGAGCACGTCCAGGCGGTGGTCCATGATCAGCGCGGGTGCGTCGGCGATCAGGTCCAGGACGCGCAGCAGTTCGGGCCGGACCCGCCCGCCCGGCGCCTTCGCGCGGCGGCGCCGGGTCCGGGCGAGCCGGTGCAGGTGCCCGCGTTCGGTGCGGTCCAGGCCCAGGACGCGGGCGAGGGCGTCGAGGATCTGCTCGGAGGGCTGGGTCGCGCGGCCCTGCTCCAGGCGCACGTAGTAGTCGACGCTCACCCCGGACAGGTGCGCGACCTCTTCGCGGCGCAGCCCCTGGACCCGGCGGCGGCTGTCGGCGGGGATGCCGACGGACGCCGGGTCGACCCGGGAACGCCGGGTCCGCAGGAAGCCCGCAAGATCGTCCATGGGTCCCAGTATGGGCTCGGCAGGGCACGGGGAAGGTGGTCCTGCCGATACCAGGAAGTCCCCTCCGACGGAAGAAGCCGCCCCTGTACGGCCGCGGGTGGGGCGGCCGAGCATCGGTGGCGACACACCTCGCCGAAGGGAACAACCCATGAAGACGCTCATCGTCCACGCCCATCCCGAGCCGCGTTCGCTGAACGGCTCGCTGACGGACTGCGCGGTGTCCACCCTCCAGGCCGCCGGGCACGAGGTGCAGGTGAGCGACCTGTACGCGATGAGGTGGAAGGCCGTGGTGGACGCGGCGGACTTCGGCGGGCACGCCACGAACCCGCTGCGGGTGATACCGAGTTCGGCCGGGGCGTACGACGCCGGCGCGCTGACCCCGGACGTGGCGGCCGAGCAGGACAAACTGCTGTGGGCCGACACGGTGGTCTTCCAGTTCCCGATGTGGTGGTACACGATGCCGGCGATCCTCAAGGGCTGGGTGGACCGGGTGTTCTCCTTCCACTTCGCCTACGGCGTCGGCGTGCACGACGAGACCCGGTACGGCGAGCGTTTCGGCGAGGGGACGCTGCGGGGGCGGCGGGCGATGTTGTCGGTGACCGTCGGGGGCCCGCAGTCGCACTACACCGATCGCGGGATCAACGGCCCGATCGAGGACCTGCTCTTCCCGATCCACCACGGGATCTTGTACTACCCGGGCCTGGAGGTGCTGCCGCCGTTCGTGCTGTACGGCACCGACGCGATGACCGGCGGCGACGTCCAGGACGCGGTGAAGGCGTGGAAGGAGCGGCTGCTGTCGCTGGAGACGGCCGAGCCGATCGCCTTCCGGCGCCAGAACTTCGGCGACTACGAGATCCCCTCACTGCGGCTGAGGGAGGGCCTGGAGGCCCCGGGCCGCCAGGGTTTCGCCCTGCACGTGCGCGGTTAGCCCAGCGGGCGGCGGCGAGGGCGGCCGGTGCCTGGGGGCACGAGCCGGGGTGCCGGCCGGCTTCCCCCGGGGCGTGGACGGACCTGGCCGGCTCGCTGCCGCTCACCGGGTGATGAGCCAGATCCCGAGAGGTATCCCGGCGGTCCCCACCAGGGCGAAGACGGCGCCGATCGAGCGGATGCCCCACACGGGCGCGGGCACGGTCCGCGGGTACCGGTTGTCCTGGAAGCGCCGGACGAGGCGCTGGTGGAACCACGCCGATCCGCCACGGCTGACCAGGGCGATGCCGGCGGGCAGGGCGAGCAGGGACCACAGGAGGAGGAACCACCCCGAGGAGGGAGGATCGCCGCCGTGCTGTGCCGCGAGGGTCGTCATGCCCGGGCGCCTACCCGGGTCAGCGCGGAACAAGGACGACGAGTCGCCCGACTGGGCTTCTCCCGGCAGCTGATCGAGGTCGACCTCACCACGGCCCTGCCCGGGTAGCCGCTCGCCCGGGACCGGTCATCCTGGCCGACCCCTACCGGGCGCGGATCCACCGGCCGGCCGGGGCTCCGTGCAGCCGGTAGACGGCCAGCATGACCAGCGCCAGTGGCATGGTGGTCCCCAGGACGCTGATGCGGGCGTACCCGAACCGGATCAGCAGCGGGAACTGGATCGCGATGTTGACGGCGAACAGCACCCAGGCACGTGTCAGCATCGTCGCCAGGGTGCGGCCGCCGAGCTGTGCGCCCTCGGCCCGCGCGAGGACAACAGCCAGCGCTGTACCTTGCGGCGACGGTGGCGGCAAAGCTTGCCAGCGCCCAGGCGTAGTGCCCGAGCAGCACCGTGCGGCCAGGAAGGGGCAGGACGGCGTACAGCGTTTCCAGGCCCGCCTTGTCGGCGACCACGAACGGGTGCACGGCGATCAATGGGGCGAGCAGCACCGCGAGAGCCGGTACGACATGGTCGGGGTTGCGGGCGAGCACCAGGCCCATCAGGCCGAACACGGGCCCGGCCTGTTTTCCGCCCTGTTCACGGTGCCGGCAGTATCCCTGGACACCAACTGCAACTCCCTTTACAAGGGAGTCCACCCGAATCGGACCAAAACTCAGGAGTACGCCCACAACTACCCAGATCCCGTGGGCGGAATTCCCCAACCTCTGAGGTACCTCAAGTTCCGCCGATATATCTTGACCGTGCCGGTGCCGCTCCGTAGGTTTTGCGCATGGCAACTCCAACAACGGGGTTACGGGGTCTCGCTTTTATGCGGGAGACAGGAGAACTCCCTTGATCAGGGGGAAATACAGAATGAGCAGCCTGCTGCTCGCGGCCGGCACTCTTGCGACGGCGGCCGTGATGCTGCCGCAGGCATCGGCTCAGGCCGACGACAGCGGCGCATCGTCCACGCCGGCCGCGTACTCCGACCTGCTTTCCAGCGGTGCGCCCATACCGCTGGCCTCGGCAAGCACTCCGGAGGCCCAGGAGTTCGAGGATGTGGCGACCGGCTTCGGCATGTCCGACGCGGAGCAGCAGCAGATGCTGGAGAGCGGTGCGTGGACGAGCTATCCGGTCTACGCGGTCGTCTCCGTCAACGACGGCGTCAGTGACGATGACGACGACGCGACGTCGCCGATCGCCAACACCCAGTCCGTCGTGACGCTCACGCCGCAGGCCAGTGGCAGTTACGACTCGGCGTCGGCCAACAGCGGCGCGCCGGTGACGGATGCCTCGCCGGACGGCAGCGGCTACATCTGCACCCATGGCGACTACCCGACCTACACGGTCTACGGGCTCAACATCGCCAAGCGCAAGATCTACCGGTACTCACTCCACGAGGGTTTCTGCCGGGAGGGTCTCCAGCAGACGATCCACAGCTTCGACTCCGCTCCCACGGTGCACCACCACGTATACCAGTGGGCCGCGGTGGCGGGCTGGAGCTGGGGCGGCCAGGACCTTTCCGGGAGCAAGGGCCCGGAGTACTACACCACCCTCGGCAAGAGCCACGGCGGCGTCAGGACGTGGCGTGAGGGCCAGTTCAATTACTCGCCCATCCGCGTCCCCGTCGGCCAGGTCCAGTATTTCCCCTGGATTCACCAGTACGGCCGCGGAAACGGCACCGTGAAGAACACGTGGGGAATCGACTGACAAGTCCCGCACCGAAATCAGCCGGAATTCCCGGCTGAGCAATAAGACAAAGTGCCGCCCGGGGGTGCCCCGGGCGGCACTTCGTATCGTCCCGTCCTCCTCGGCCGGGCCGGAATCCGCTGTGGCGTTGTCGGATTCCCGGGCACGCTGAGCGGCCCGGACCAGGCAGGCGGTTTCGGCGGCGCTGGAGCGGCTGTGCGACCGGCTGCCCGAGCTGCTGCCGGTCGCGCCCGCGTGCCTGACGCACGGCGGCCTGTGGGCGATGAACGTCATGGCGACCCCCGGCGGGCGGCCCGCGCTGATCGACCCGGCCGTGTCGTACACATGGGCCGAGGTCGACCTGGTCCACCTGTGGACGACGGCACCGCCACCGCAGGCACAGGTGTTCTTCGACCTGTACGCCGAGCTGACCGGCCTCGACCCCGATCGGCGCGCACGCATGCCGATTCTCCGGCTGCGCCAGCACCTGGCCGTGATGGCCCGGTTCGACGCCGGCTGGGGCGCCGCCGAGATTGTGCGCGCCACGCTCGCCCCGTTCCGGCGCCGGCCCTGAGCCGGGCCGGTCAGGGCCGGTACGACCAGGCTGCCGGCACCGGACGATGAGCGAGGGCAGTACACGCCCGGTAGAAGCAGCACGCCGCGCCGCCGGGCACGAGGTCGCGGTCGAGGAGGTCACGAACCTTGAGTGAACGCGGTGGCGTGGTCAGCGGCCCACCGGCGGAACGTTCGCGGCGCCGTCCCGAGGATGTCGGCCACCGCGGTGGTGATGTACGCGGGATGCCCGACCGCCGCGCTCCACGCGGCGAGCAGCATGTCGACGGCCGAGCTGGGCGCCGTACTCTCCCACAGGCTCCGGAATTCGTCCGGCGTCATCTCCTCGCAGACGATCCGGCGCCCCAGGGCGTCACCGATGATGTCCACCTGCGCGGCCTGCGTCAGCGATTCGGGGCCCGTCAGGACGTAGTCGCCCCCGGCGTAACCGCCTTGGTGGAGCGTCCGTGCCGCGACGGCTGCGATGTCGCGGTCGTCGACCGGCGCGGACGGGGCGGCGCTGTAGGGCCACCGGACGACGTCGCCGGCCCGGATCGCGGGCGCCCACCAGGCCAGCGAGTTCGAGGCGAACATCCCCGGCCGGATGATCGTCGACTCCAGCCCGGTGGCCGCGATGAGCCGCTCGATGTCGGCGTGCAGCACCGCCAGGGGATTGGGCTGCTGGAACAGCGGGTGCGGCGTGCGGTGCGGGGAGGAGAGGAAGACGACCCGCCGCACGTGGGCTGCCAGCCGCTGGATGACTGCCTCGGCGCTCCGGGGCGGGGCGGTCCAGACGAGGAAGACCGCACCGGCGCCTTTCAGCGCCGGGTCGAGCGACTCGGGCACGGTGATGTCGCCGGTGAAGACCTCGACCTTCGCCGGCAGGGCCGCGGCCGCCTTCGGGCGGCGGGTCAGGGCGCGCACCGGCACGCCCGCGTCGAGGAGTTGGTCGATGACGACGCGGCCGACCCGGCCCGTCGCCCCGGTGACGAGCACGGGAGAGGCGTCTGTCTGATTCACGCCGCCCATAAAAACGTTACTCGGTTAAAAAAGCAACTCGGTTACGAATGTTACGCTGGTCAGATGAGCGAGCCGACGGGGCTGCGGGCCCGCAAGAAGGAACGGACGCGCGACACCATCGGCGACGCGGCCGTCTCACTGTTCCTGGAACACGGCTTCGACCACGTCTCGGTCAACGACATCGCCGCGGCGGCCGAGGTCTCCAAGCCGACCCTCTTCCGCTACTTCCCCACCAAGGAGGACCTGGTGCTGCACCGGTTCGCGGACCACCAGGGCGAGGCGGCACGCGTCGTGGGCGACCGCAGGCCCGGCATCAAACCGGTGACGGCGCTGCACCGGCACTTCCGGGCCGCCCTGGACCGGTACGACCCCGTCACCGGCCTCAACGACCACCCCGAGGTGGTGGCGTTCCACCGCATGGTGTTCACCACGCCGAGCCTGGCGGGACGGCTCACCCGCTACCAGCTCCAGGACGAGGAAGCACTGGCCGACGCCCTCGGCGAAGGCATCCAGGCACGCCTGCGAGCCGCCCAGGCACTCGCGGTCCAACGGGTGCTCGCCCGGACCAACTGGCAGAAGATCGCCGACGGCCGAACCGCCGCCCACGTCCACCCCGAGGCCGTAGCCGATGCCGACCTGGCCTTCAGCCAACTACCCTGACAAGCGACGTACCCGGCGGAAACAACCACCCACCTACGTGCCCCCGGCGGGTTGACGGCGCTCACGCCGGACGTGCAGGCGCTCGTCGTGGGCGCGGCGTTCGACCAGGACCCTGGCGACCGGCGTGCGGCCGGTGCCGGCGCCCTGAGGGCTCACACCGCGCGGTCCAGGCGTTCGCGCTGCTCGGCGGTCAGCTCCAGCGCGATCCCCGCCATCGCCTCGTCCAGCTGCCCGACCGTGCTGACGCCGACGATCGGCGTGGCGGCCGGCGTCCCACCGGCCAGCCATGCCAGCACCACACCGTTGCGGTCGGTGCCGGTCTCGGCGGCCGTCTCGTCCAGCGCCGCGAGCCGGCGACGCGTGCCGGGGTGCTCGTACTGCGCGGGCAGCGGCTTGTCCGCACGGGTGTAACCACCGCTGAGCAGGGGCGTGTACGCCCACAGCGCGATGTCCGGGTAGGCCTGCAGGTAGTGCAGCACCTCGTCGCTGACCGCGCCGAACCGGTGCGCGACGGTGGGCCGGGTGCCGGGGAGCGGCGCCAGGTACGTGCGGTGCTGCTGGATCGCGGTGAAGCCCTCGACCCCTTGCGCCCGTGCGATCTGCCGGGCCCGATCGACCTGCCAGGCCGGGTAGTTGGAGCAGCCCAGGCGTCCGACCGTCCCGGCGGACACCAGCTCGCCGAACATGCCGACCGTCTCCTCCAACGGCGCGGCCGGATCGGGCATGTGGGCCCAGTACAGCTCGACGCGGTCCGTCCCGAGCCGCCGGAGGCTGCCCTGGACCCCCTTCTTCACGGCGCCGGCCGTCAGGCCCTCGGCGGTCTGCGGGAAACGCCCGGCCTCGGTCGGCTCGCAGCCCACCTTGGTGCTGATCCTGACGCGGTCCCGCACGCCCGGGCGGCGGGCCAGCCAGCGCCCGAGCACCTCCTCGCTGCGGCCGCCGAATCCGGTCGGGTCCACCCAGAACGCGTAGCAGTTGGCGGTGTCGATCCAGACACCCCCGGCGTCCACGAAGTGATCGAGGATCTCGAAGGACCGTCGTTCGTCCAGCAGCGTGCCGAACAGCATGGCACCAAGAACCAGTTGGTTGTTCATGCCGCTCACGCTAGGCGGATGCGGATCGGCGGTACGCTCCAATCCCATGGCCGTTTCCCAGACCAATCTCGCGTGGGCGACGCTCCTCGACCTCGCCCCTCCGCAGCGCGGCCGCAGCTCCCTGCACGACCGGCTGGCACGCGCGCTGCGTACCGCGATACGCGACGGCCGGCTGCCGGCAGGGGCCGCGGTGCCGCCGAGCCGCGCGCTCGCGGAGGAGCTGGGCTGCTCCCGCTGGGTCGTGACGGAGGCCTACGGGCAGCTCGTCACGGAGGGCTACCTGGCCGCCCGGGTCGGTTCCGCGACGCGCGTGTCCTGGTCACCGCAGGCCCCGCCGCCGGCGCCCGGCACCCGGCGGGCACCAACCCCGCCACCGATCCGGTACGACCTCGCGCCCGGCCTGCCCGACCTGCGGGCCTTCCCCCGCCGCCGCTGGGCGGACGCCGTCCGGGCGGTCACCGGCTCGGCCGTCCACTACGACCTCGGGCTGCCCGACCCCGGCGGGCACCCGCAGCTGCGCGCCACCCTCGCGCAGTACCTGCGGCGCTCGCGCGGCGCCGACGTGCAGCCCGGGTCGGTGTCGGTGTGCGCGGGCGTCGTCGACGGGCTGGTCCGCACCTGCCGGGCGCTGCGGGCCGAGGCGATCACCGACATCGCCGTGGAGGACCCGGGCTGGGGGCGGCTGCGGGACGCGGCGGTGAGCGCCGGCCTGCGCGTGCACCCGGTGCCGGTGGACCACGAGGGCCTGCGCGCCGACGACCTCGCCCGGACGCCGGCCAGGGCCGTCGTCGTCGCAGCGGCGCACCAGTTCCCCACCGGCACGGTGCTGTCCGCGCGGCGCCGGGCACAGCTGGTGCGGTGGGCCCGCGCGGTGGACGGCTTCGTGGTCGAGGACGACTACGACGCCGAATTCCGCTACGACCGCCACCCGGTCGCCGTCATGCAGGGAATGGATCCGCGCCGGGTCTTCCTCCTCGGCTCGGTGAGCAAGACCCTCTCGCCGGCCCTCGGGCTGGGCTGGCTGGTCGTCCCGGCGCCCATGGACCGGGCGCTGCGGGCGGCGAACTCCCTGGCCGCCGCGCCACCGGTGCTCGACCAGCTCGCGCTGGCCACCTTCGTCGACCGCGGCTGGTTCGACGCCCACCTGCGCGCGGCCCGCCGCCGCTTCCGCGCCCGCCGCGACCTGCTGGTCCGCACCCTGGCCGCCGAGATCCCGCAGACCCGGGCGGAGGGCACCGCCGCCGGACTGCACATCCTGCTCCACCTCCCGGACGGCACGGACACCGGCAAGACGGTCCGCACCGCGGCCGCCGCGGGCCTGCGCCTGGCGGACCTCGACGACTACCGCGCACGGCGGACACCGCAGCGCGCGCTCGTCCTGGGCTACGGCAACATCGGCGACACGGAGATCCCGCCGGCTGTCGCACTGCTGCGCCAGGCACTGCCCTCACCGCGCTGACCGGGGGTGCCGCCCGCGGGCTGCCCTCCCCGGTCAGCGGTGGAAGCCGCCACGCGGGTCGTCGGTCTCCTCGCCCAGGCCCGCGCAGCCCTTGTCGGCCGACTGCCCCGACAGCAGCAGGCCCTCGGGTACGCCCGTGATCTCGTAACCGCGGGCGCCCGGCCCGGTGTCGAGCGTGAGGTCGAACCCGAGCTCGCGCAGGTCCTCCGCGAGCGCGGCCCGGCCCAGGGCGCCGCCCTCCCGCGTCAGGCTCGACTCGTACAACGCCCCGCGATCGGGGCCGCGCAGCTGCTGGTCGGCGTCGAGCACCGCGACCAGGCAGGCGTGCACGTGCAGTTGCGGCGGCGGGGCCTTCGTCCAGGGCTGCGGCGTGCCGATCACGTGGAGTCCCAGGGCGGCGGCCCATCCGCGGCCGGGCTCCTCGCCGTCGGCCAGCGGCCGGGTCCGCACCAGGTGGTCCACGCACCTGCTGGCAGCGTTGAGCACCGCCTGCTCCAGGTCCCTGCGCAACTGCCCGTCGCCCTGGGCCCACACCCAGGACACCGAAGCCGGCGCGATGAACGTCAGGTCGTACGCGGGCTCGCCGGCCGGGCGGACCGGCCCGCCGGCGTCCGCGGACCACCCTGCTATCGCCGCGGCCAGGGCGCCGGCCCCGACCGCCTCGCCCACCGTTGCGTTCCACGCCGCCAGTGTTTCGGCCGAGCCTGCCCACAGCGCGTACGCTCGCGGGCCGGGCGGGTCCTGCGGCCGTGCGAACGCCGCGGGCGTCACCGACGGCTCCAGGACACGCTCGGCCTCGACTTCCGCCACATTGAGCACACGAACCGTCAGCATGGGACGCCCTTCGGTCAGGTCGGAGCCGACGATGCTACCGAAACGGTTGCACGCCGAAGGCGAGAACGGTCGCGCCGGCCACCGGCTCGATCACGACCGCCGAGGCGAAGGCCACCCGCCGGACCGAGGCGGCCACAAAAGGGTCGAGGCATTCGAGGGCGTTCCGCTACCCCACTCCACCATCAGCCGTGGTCGAAGAGGACGTGATCGACCACTACCAGGTCCCTCCACGCAATCACCGAGCCGTCCGGCCGGAGGCTGAGTACCGCCCGGCACCCGTCAGATCCCCTCGCACCACATCGTGATCACCGCGATGCACGATCCACTTTCCCAACAGACCCCAGCGGCGTAGGTCACATCTTTGCCATGTCACGGGGCGGCGGGCTGCCTCGTCTCGGGTGTGTAGCCACTCACGAGCACGGAGGAACACACCATGAACGCGCGACTGGACTTCATGGCCGAGCCGAGCACCGGCAAGGTCCTCAAGTACCTGATGTCGGCGGGCAATGCGCTCAGGAGCACGACGCTGCCGATCACCACGCAGGAGCTCGTGTCGGTGCGGGTCAGCCAGATCAACGGCTGCGCCGCCTGCCTCGACATGCACATCAAGGAAGCCCTCGCCGCCGGCGAGGACCCGGTGCGGCTGGGTCTGGTGGCGGCGTGGCCGGAAGCCACGGTCTTCACCGACGCCGAACGCGCAGCGCTGGAGCTGGCCGAGAAGGGAACCCGGCTCGCGGACGCGGCCCACGGCGTCAGCGACGAGGTGTGGGCGAACGCCGCCAAGCACTACGACCAGCAACAGCTGGCCGCCTTGGTGCTGCTGGTCGGCTTCATGAACCTGGCGACCCGGATCAACATCATCACCCGGCAGCCCGGGGGCGACTACCCGCCCGGGAAGTGACCTCGAAGGAAGCACACCGACACGGAATCGCGGAAGCACCTGCGACGTCGCGGATATCCGTAGCCGACCGGCCGGCGGCACGTACCCTGACCGGTCGGCGGCCCGAATGATCATCGGACGGACGGAAAGGGGCCAAGGGTTGTGGGAAAGGTCGAGGAGTTCGCAGAACTGCGACCGCTGTTGTTCTCGATCGCCTACCGGATGCTGGGCAGCGTCAGCGAGGCCGAGGACGCGGTTCAGGAGACCTGGCTGCGCTTCGAGGCCGGCCCGACGCAGCCCAGGTCGACCAAGTCCTTCCTCTCGGCCGTGGTCACCCGGATCTCGATCGACGTGCTGCGCTCGGCGCGCGTCCGACGGGAGGAGTACATCGGGCCGTGGCTCCCGGAACCGCTGCTCGCCGATCCCTACGAGGACCCGGCGCGCTCGGCCGAACTGGCCGACTCGGTGTCGACGGCCGCCCTGTTGCTGCTGGAGCGGCTCAGTCCGCTGGAGCGCGCGGTCTTCGTACTGCGCGAGGTGTTCGACTTCGGCTTCCCCGAGATCGCCTCGACGGTCGGGCGATCGCAGGACGCGTGCCGCCAGCTCGCGGTGCGGGCCCGCCAGCACATGAGCGCGGGCCGGCCGCGCTTCGAAGCCGACCGCAAGGAGCGCGAGGAACTCGCGGGCCGGTTCTTCGGCGCGCTGCGCGAGGGCGACGTCGACGGCCTGCAACAGCTGCTCGCCGCCGACGTCTCCATGGTCGGCGACGCCGGCGGCAAGGCCCCGCAGCTGGCCAGGGCGATCACCGGCGCCGAGAAGGTGGCCCGGCTGCTGGCCGCTGTCTTCCCGGCGATGGCCCGCATCGACGTCACCACCGAGCCCCACGCGATCAACGGTCGGCCCGGTGCGATCTTCCGCGACCGGAACGGCAAGGTCCTGCACACTCTGGGACTCGATCTGCTCGACGGTCAGATCCAGACGATCCGCCTGGTGCTCAACCCCGACAAGCTGGGCCACGTCGGCCCCGTCGCGGACGCCTGGACGGTCTCCCACGAGCTGAAGGAGTCACGTCGACCCGCGGAATGACCGCGCACCGGGTCAGCCGCTCAGGCATCCTCGAACCCGGCGACCGCGGCCCCGGCGGGTCGGCGACATCGGCACCGCGCGCCGCGGCGGCCCGGGCACTTGGGGGCGTTGACGGAGTGTGAACCGGACCGGTCCGATGAGATTCTCAAGATCAGCCACGCCCGGGAAGCGTGGAGCAGACGATCGCCCCGGCCGGCACGTCCAGTCCAGGACCGCTGGCGAAGGTGAGACACAGCCGTGAGGGAGACGTGACGTGGCTGTCCCATGGGGGCTCTTGATATCCACCGCCGGCGGCGTTGCCGCCACCGTCGTGGGTGTCGCCCGACTGAACCGTCAGGAAGCCACCGAGGTGGGACGGCACGATTGTGAGTGCCTGGTCCTGAGCCGTTCATGACGTAGGCGGGGATGATCAGTCGCGGTGAGCCTCGCGGGAGGCCGGCTGTCCGCACCGGGCGGTACACCTTCCGCCGTGTCGCGGCTGCCTGGAAGACCCGCCGCCCGGAATTTCCCCCGGTGAGCAGGAGTCGCCCCCGTGTCGTCAGCCAAAGCCGAGCAGTTCGCCGATCTCATCCGCTGGGCCTGCGGCCGGATGAAGCGGCTGTCGCAGGATCTGGACTTGCCGGCCGCGTGGTGGAACAGCGCGCCGGGTAGGGCGTGATCGCTATGGGCACCGGGCAGGGCCCGGCCGTCGCCGCAGCCGCGGCAGCGCAGCAACTCGCGGACCATCTGGCCAACCCCGCGCGTGTGTTGTCCGCGATGGCCCAGCAAGAGGCCATCTCAATGGGCAGGTTGAAGGTTCAGGTGGGCCAGGGCCTCTTCGCTCACGTGGAACGGACTTTCACGGGGCAGGAGCCGCCTTGCGGCGTCCAGGTCGCCATGTCGGACGTGTGCGTGGACGCTACGGGCGAGCGGTGTGATGTCGGCGATGGACACCGTCCACTCGTCGGAGTAGAGGTGTGCGGCTTCACCGGTGAGGCCGAGCTGGAGTGAGCGGTGCGCAAGCGGCCGAAGGTGGAGGTCGCGTTCAGGGTCCCATTGCACGCGGGATGGAGCTCGCTTCAGTTGCCGCTTCCACGTGGCGCGGTCAGTGTGGAGGCCGTGCTCGTAGTGGGACAGGCAGGCGTGTGTCAGTGCCCACTCGAAGCCCTCACGGGAGATCTCGACAGCAAGGACGGTCTCCTGTCCTTCCTTGGTGCCCCAACCGCAGCGGTACATCATCTACAGGAAGGAGGGCTTGATCCATGTCATCCGGTTCCGCTGCCACGTGGCTGGGAAGCGGCCCTCCCGCGCTGCGGGCAGGCCAATCTCTGGGGCGTACGCCTGGTAGACGACGACTGTGGAGTCCGTCTGCAGGGCTCGGATCCGGTACTTGGGTTCTGCCACGGGGACCAGGGTGGGCGTGCCCTTTCGCGCGCGCCATCGAATTACCGCGTTTCGCGATGCTGGCGAGCCCGCGTAGCAGATGAGGGTGTAGGCGATGCTGGCGAAGGCGAGGAAGTGGTCGGCTTTGCGTTCGTGGCGGCGGTGGAGTCGTCGGCAGCCGGCGAGCCAGGCCGTGGTGCGTTCGACGGTCCGGCGGTGGCGGCGGCCAGGCGTTCGGAGGACTCGGTACCTTTGCGGGCGATGCGGTGGGTGGTCCCGTGCAAGCGGAGCCATCGCCGCAAAGTGGTTGTAGTCGTAGCCCTTGTCGGCGTGCAGCTTGTCGGGTCGCCGTCGGCGCGAGCCGGGTTCGTACACGATCGCAGCCGGCACCTCCCGGTCACCGTGCGGGTGACCGCGTCGGCGGCCGGCTTGGACGTGCCGAGGGCCAGCGCTTCGTCGGCCGCGGGGCGACATCCCCGGTGGCCCCGAAGGTCCGCACTGTCCAGCAGCGCCGACTCCGGGTGGCCCTCCCCTGACCGTCCGCACCACGGACCCGCCCCCCTGAGCTGCGGGGTCGGGGCAGGCGCCCGATACCGGGTGGGGGTGTCGGCGGCCTCGGGGGTGAGGGGGGTGGTGGCAAGGCCCGGGTGTCCTGCCAGGTCGCGGGCGTGCAGAGGGGTGGCGGCTTCCAGCAGCAGGGCGTACGCGTCGGCGGCCGCGCGCATACGGGCCCGAACGGTGAAGGCCAGTACGCCAGGCGACCATCTTCCCTGCTCCCCATGGCGGACGTCCTCCCGCCAGTGTGCGTGGCAGGCTGGGGGCATGTGCGGTCGATACGCTTCTACCCGGAGCCCGGCCGAGCTCGTCGGGCTGTTCGACGTCGCTCGCGAGCCGGAACCTGAGCAGCTGCTCGATCCGAACTGGAGGGGATGTCCTCGGACCGTCCGCCACGGCCGCTGTGGAGCCCTTCACCCGGGCCGGCAGCAACCGCACCTTCGCTCCTGACCGATCACGCCACCACGACCCCGCCACCGAGGAGACCTCTGTGAGTCGTACCGTCACGCTCATCGCCGCACCCCTGGGTGAGATGCAGCCCGGCCGCCCCTTCGACGACTGGGACCAGGTCCCAACTGATGCCCGCGAATGGGCCGTCCAGCAGGCCAACTGTGACGACGAGAATGAAATGGTCACCGTCCTCGACGGCGACCAGCGCGCCGACTTAGGTCAGGACTGGGCCGTGTACGTCACCGAACTGAGCTGACCGTCCCCGACCTGCGACCGCGCCCCCTTTCGTCCGCGCCGACGGCAGGGGGCGTCGCCGTGCCGGTTGTGCCGATCGGTGAGCGGTGGCGGAACGGGTCGAAGGCGGCCCCGCCCGTATGGGCAAGACCGCCTTCGCGGTGCGATTCGTCTCAGGACGCAGGCGGTGCGGCTTCCAGCCCACCGTGCGCCGTCAGGGCGGCCTCGCCCGTAGGGCGCAAAGCCCCTGGGTTGGCGACGTCGGCATGGCAGTTGAGAGCGAATCCGGCCGGACCGAGCCGCGGCCGCCGCAGCGCGCCGCCTACCGCAGCGTCGGCCGCGGGGCCTGTGGACAGAAGCCGGGCGTCGGACGGGGGCGGCTCGTGGTGACCGGCGGGCATGCCCTCCTGCGTGCAGAATGCAGCCGGGTGTGACCAGCGGGGTCACAAGGTCTCTTCAGCGTGAGGTAATCGCCTCGTCGGCACGGTCGGGGCTGCTGAAGGCGAAGACCGACAGCGGATCGTAGCCGGAGAACAGCAGACGGATGACGATGATCGCCATGGCTTCCAGGTGGCGGGCCTGCTTGATGTCGCCGGCGTCCAGCGGCTCCGCGCCGAGGTCTGCGATCAAGGCGCGGGCCGTTGCCTTACCGCCCTGGCCACCGGCGAAGGGCACAGCCAGAGGCCGGCCTTCGAAGACCGGTGGCCGCATCCGCCATACGGCGGCGTGTGCCTGGTTGAAGGCCTTGACGACGTGGGCGCCGGGGGACAGACGGGCAACCTGTTCGGCCATGGAGGAGCCGCCTTCGTAGGTGACCTGTGAGAAGTCGGAGATGTCGACTGCGTTGCCGCAGTCGATCACTGTCTTTCCGGCGAGGGTGCCCTCGGGTGCGCCGGCCGCACGCAGTGTCTCTTCCAACCCGGCGAGGAGTACGGCGATCAGGACGGCGTCGCCGAACTCGGCGGCCTCGCGCAGCGTTCCGGCGCGGGCGCCGATCCGCTCGGCAAGGTCGACGGTCTTATCTGGTGTGCGGCCGCCGATGAGGACGTCGTGTCCGGCCCGTGCCCACCCGGCTGCCAGCGCTTCGGTCATCATCCCGGCCCCGAGCACACCGATCTTCATGACAGCCCTCCTGTTGGGTTCGAGGTTCTCTGCGAAGACGGTAGGAGGCCGTGGGGAACCCGGCGGTTCCCTACGCGGAGGCGGAGGCGCGGGCCTGAAGCAGCGCGCCGGTGTTGTCCTGTGCCCACTGCGACAGCGCGGCCAGCGGTTCGAGGAGGCTGCGGCCCAGCTCGGTGAGGTGGTACTCGGTGCCGGGCGGGGCCGTGCGCAGTGCGCGCCGCTCGACGAGTCCGTTGTCTCCGAGCCGGCGAAGCGTCTGCGTCAGCATCTTCTTGCTGATGCCGCCGACCGTCTCGCGCAGCTCGGTGTAGCGGGCTGGGCCGCGGCCCAGCGCGACCACGACGACCACCGACCAGGTATCGGCGATCAGGCCGAGGGTGGTACGAGCCGGGCAGTCGGCAAGGAAAACGTCATAGGCGACCACAGCGAGATCGTACGTCTGACCCGCCTCCGCCTCTGCAGGGAAGCTGCGAAGCCGACGAACGGGCCCATACGTGGCGGACCCGGCGATGCCCGCAGTGCCCATACCCCATCAACACCTCAGACCACCTCTGCACGTATACCCGTACTCGGTTCTGCACGTGAGTCCGTACGCCGACGTCACCCTCCGGCTACCTCCTGAAGGTTTGCGTGCTGATGACCACTCCCCGGCACGCCGCCCGCCGCCTCCCCGCGGGCCCGCGAACCGGCCGACCCCCGCGTCGGCCGGTGCGTCGTGCGCCGCCGGGCCACGGGCATGACCGCCGACGCCGTCGCGGCCGCCCTTGAGGGATCGCGGTTCGACGACCGGCAGACCTCGCGGCGCGAGCACCTGGCCGACAACCCCCGCGGCCGCACGGCCCCGCCGTGTGGGCCGCCTCGCCGTGGCGCGTCTCGGCGACACACGCACGCGGCCGAGCATGAGCGCCAACGCGATCCTCTCCGCCCTCGCCGCGCTGGGCGACCCGGCGGCGATCCCTGTGGCCGTGGACACCCTCGCCGCCGCGGGCCGCCATGGGTGCAGGGCAAGTCGGCGGCGCGGGCATTGGGCCTTCAACGGGACGCACGGCGGATCCTGGCTGCCACCCGCGGGATCCGGCAGGACTGCGTGGTGAAGTGTTTGACGCTGGACGACTGGCGGCCGGTGTCGTTCCTGGTCGTGGCGCAGTTCGATGTCACCGTCCAGACGCTGGAGGACCATGGCTTCACGGTCGAGTTGGACGAGGCGCACGGCGAGCACACCGCGGTCCTCCGTCTGCATCCTGGCTTGCTGTTCTGCCTGGTCGCTACGCCTGGGACTGCTCTTGGGGGGTTCGTTCTGCTGGTGGGTGACCAGGGGGAGACGGACTGGGAGGAGGCACGCCTTGAAGCCTCCACCCCACAGCGCCTCGAGTACGGTCGCGATGGCCGCCACCACATCGGCCGGCGCCCCTACCGCGAGGCACCGCCCCTCGCCCTTGAGACCGAGGCAGTCCTTGGAGTCGGGCGATGACCCTTGAACTACCCACCGCATCGACATAGATCGACGCATCCGCGTAAGAGAAGCCCGAACCAGAGACCGGAGACCCCCGAACATCTTCCGCGCAATCTTCCTGGTAGGTGCCGTGTGTGCCACCTTTCTGCCAACCTTCCATCCTGCATCGAAACAGCTCGTTCCCACCCCGCCTCCCGCCGGGGCAGGTCCCCGCCCGCCCCGGTCCGAGCGCTAGCCTCGCTGCATGATTACTTGCGTGGTCGAGTACGTGATCGATCCGGCCAAGACCGAGGCATTCGAACGCTTCGCACGCCGCTGGCTGGAACTAGTGGACCGGCACGGCGGCACCCACCACGGGTACTTCCTGCCGGCAGAGGGCGCAAGCGACAAAGCCCTCGCCCTCTTCAGCTTCCCCAGCCTCGCCGCATACGAGGAGTACCGCACCCTGTTCGGCCGGGACCCCGAATTCATCGAAGCAGACCAGATCAGGGATGAGAGCGGTTGCGTCCTGCGCTACGAACGGACCTTCATGCGCCCGCTCCTCCCCACACCCTCTTAGCCTGCCTGCTTGTTGCTCACCCCGCACGGCGCGCGCCGTGTGCCTGTTCCCGCACCCGTCGCGGGGCGCACCACCCCCTGACCTTCCTTGTCATCCTGTTTGTTGCCCGTCCGCAACTGGCCGTGCCGAACGGCTGCTGCCGCAATCGTCAGGTCACGTACAAGTCGGGCCTGCTCGGTGCTCGCCGGGCGGGCGAGGTCGCGGGCGGCGCGGCAGTCGCCGCGGTGCACGACGCGGGCAGGTCCCCGCTCGGGACCGAAGTAGACCTTCTCTTCGACCTTCCAGGCCGGGGTGACTCCGGGTCGTTCGGTGGGGACCTGGTGGTAGGGCTGGCCGTCGATCGGTTCGCACAGGGCGGCGGGGGCGCGGAAGTCCACGGCGGCTGGCAGGGCCAGGAGCCGGCCCCGCTCGCTGCTCTGGTGGGGCACGTGGATCTGCAGGTCGTACCACCAGCCGTCCGGCTCCCTGACCCGGGCTTTGACGACGGCGTACAGGTGCTGGCCGTCCGAGAGGGTCACGTCTACCAGCGGCCCGTCGGCCAGCGGCACCGCGGCCGGCTGCGCCCGGCCCTGCTGCTGGTCCTGGTCGTCGCTCACCCCTCAAATCTAGTTCGATTCCCCGTTCGATTCCATGTGTGGAACGCCTCCCGCCGCTACGCCCGGGTGCCCGGTGCCACCGGACCTTGACCGTTTGCCACCGGACTTCGACCGGCCGCGTGTTCGCGCGTGGAATGCTTTCCGTCAGGCTGAACTGGGAACCATCGGGGGATGGCCGACACTGAGGACCAACCGCTTGCAGCCGATGACCGTGGTAACGCCTTGCTCTCCTTCACGCGGGGGAACGAGAGAACACCGCCAGGCGATGCCCCACTGCCCGCAGCGCTCGTTGCCCTCTGGCACGCCGGTCGGGTCCTCATGGTCTTCGACCGGTATCGCCGGTCCTGGGAGCTTCCTGGCGGACGCATCGAGGTGGGCGAATCCCCTCGTCAGGCGGCCGTACGTGAATTGATGGAAGAGAGCGGCCAAGAGGCTGGCGGGCCGTTGCAGTTCGTCGGCTACGCGAGGTCCATGCTGGCACCCGACCAGCGAACCGAGTACGCGGCGCTGTTCACAGGGCACTGTGCCGAAATCCGCGACTTCCAGGTCAACGATGAGATCACAGCCATCCACTGGTGGGATCTCATCGAGGCTCTTCCAGGACATCTTCAGCCCATGGACGCCTATCTCGCCGAGCTCACACGCTAGTCCAGCAGCCCGCCCCGCGTGGGCCAGCCGGCGGGTCGGCGGTCAAAGTTCGGTGGCAAACGGTCAAGGTTCAGTGACACCGGACACCGGGAGGCGTCCACGGACATCACTACCGCAGGTCACGGCCGTGGAACGGTGGAAAGCGGCGTTGGGTGCAAGGAGGTGGGCAAGCCGCCCCGGTTGCTCACCTGCTTGCACCCGGACCGCTCGGACCGCTCGGACCGCTCGGATCGGTCTGGAACGGTGGGTATGGGCGGGGAATTGGGCAATCCGGGCGCGGTGGAACTCGCGCGGCGTGCGGGCTACCGGCGGGCGTTCGGCCGCCGGTGGGCACGGCGGCCGCGCCGGCCGCGCTGGAGCTCCCGCAGGGCCGCGCGGATCTGGGGCGCGGTCGGCGCGGGGCGGCCGTGCGCGGCCAGGCCGTCCAGCAGGTTGTCGACCAGCCGCGCCAGGTGGTCGATCTTCGGGTTGCGCCTCACGGCCGTCTCCTTCGGTCGGGTAGCGGAGGCCGGTTGCTGCCCCCGCCCATAGGCCGCCTGTGACAACCGCCGGTGCTCCCCGGCGCCAGTGAACAAATTTGAGGCTGCTGCGACTGGTGTGACTTCCGCTCTGGGGCCGCGCCGCGCGGCCTACGCGGCACGCCCCCTTGACTACCCTCCTTGTCCGACCCCTTGACCACGCCTCGCCGTGATCGGCCGACACCGGTGTTTCTCCTGGACTGCGGCGGTTGCCCGGCAGGAGCAGGCCGCGGACAAGGGGGGGCCGGGTCACGCTGCGACCGGCCCGCCGGCGGTGGGCGCCGGCGAGGTGGAAGGAGGGTCGGTGGAGAATCGGGTGCGGCGGTGGCCGGTGGTGCCGGCGGGGGGTGCGTCCTGGAGGGGCCGGTGGAGCGGTAGCCGAGTGGGCTGCTGCGGCGCGGCAAAGTACATGGACGCCGCGAGTAGCGGTGTTCGGGCAGGTCAGCGGGTTGGGCAAAGTGCATGGTGGCCGGTTGGAACGGCATGGCGGGCTCCGGCTGGTGCCGCCGGCGGGGTTCGGGTGCGCTGTCGGCCGGCACCGGGGGTGGCCGTACGGGGCGGGCTACCGGTGGTTGTCCGGCGGTGTTCCCGATGCCGTCCCTGAGGGTGCACCCGACCCCCTCGCGCATGGCCGGAGTGTTCTGCCTGGTCAGGCCCCTTGTCCCGACATCACCGGGGATGCCGACAACCCCTCTGCCCTCCACCCTCCTTGGCCGTACCTGGGGGAAGGGGACGGTGCGGCGTAGGCGG
>NZ_FRBI01000034.1 GCF_900142575.1 Actinacidiphila paucisporea | reverse complement strand
CTTCCGTCGACGTACCACTGGTCCTCGACAGGTGCGTTGGCGCAGCCGGCCAACGGGTGGGTGTCGCTGAAGGACTTCACCAACGTGGTCTACAACGGCAAGCACCTGGTCTACGCCTCGAACGTATCCGGCTCCTCGTACGGTTCGATGGCGTTCACCCCGTTCACGAACTGGTCCGACATGGCCTCAGCCGGCCAGACCGGCATGAGCCAGTCGGCAGTAGCCCCCACCCTGTTCTACTTCGCACCCAAGAACATCTGGGTCCTGGCCTACCAGTGGGGCGCCTGGCCCTTCATCTACCGCACCTCCAGCGACCCCACCAACCCCAACGGCTGGTCCGCACCACAGGCACTGTTCACCGGCAGCATCCCCAACTCCGGCACCGGCCCCATCGACCAGACCCTGATCGGTGACGGCCAGAACATGTACCTGTTCTTCGCCGGCGACAACGGCAGCATCTACCGCGCCAGCATGCCCATCGGGAACTTCCCCGGCAACTTCGGCTCCTCCTACACCACCGTGATGAGCGACTCACAAGCCAACCTCTTCGAAGCCGTCCAGGTCTACAAGGTCCAAAACCAGAACCAATACCTCATGATCGTCGAAGCAATGGGCGCCAACGGACGCTACTTCCGCTCCTTCACCGCCACCAGCCTGAGCGGCTCATGGACCCCCCAGGCCGCCAGCGAGAACAACCCCTTCGCCGGCAAAGCCAACAGCGGCGCCACCTGGACCAACGACATCAGCCACGGCGACCTCGTCCGCAACAACCCCGACCAGACCATGACCATCGACCCCTGCAACCTCCAACTCCTCTACCAAGGCAAATCCCCCTCAGCAAACGGCCCCTACGACCAACTCCCCTGGCGACCCGGAGTCCTCACCCTCCAACACTGAACCCCGGCCTCAACCGGAGGAACCCCGGCCACACCGGCCGGGGTTCCTCCCCTTTGAGCGACGTGTTCGGCACGACGGCCGGTCACGTGGTCCGGCCCCGGGGATCTGCGCGGAGCCGCTCTGCGTGGTGCCGGGCAGGCTGGTCCTACTGCCGCGTCCACTGCTGGTTGCCGCCGCCGTTGCAGGTCCAGAGTTCGGCCAGGGTGCCGTTGGCGGTGGCGGCTCCGGTGACGTCCAGGCAGAGACCGGACTGGACGCCGGTGATCGTGCCGTCGGAGTTGAGGTTCCACTGCTGGTTCGCGCCGCCGCCGCAGGTGTAGATGTCCACCGCCGTACCGTTGGTGCGGCCCTGGCCGTAGGCGTCGAGGCACTTGTCGCCGTAGACCTGGAGCTGCTTGCCGGAGGTGTACGTCCACTGCTGGTTGGCGCCGCCGTTGCAGTCCCAGATGTCGAGTCGGGTGCCGTCGGCGGTCGCCTGGTTCGGCACGTCCAGGCAGCGGCCGGAGGCCGTTCCGCGGAGGGCGGTGGCGCTGCCGCCCCCACCCGAGCCGCCGACGACGCCCGTCTGGGTGTCGACGGTCCACGAGGTGCGGCAGGTGATCGACGCGGTCGTGCCGCTGACGGTGAGCGGCTCCCAGATGTAGCGGGAGTCGCCGAGGTTGCCCGAGTTCCACCGGTCGCCCATGAAGACGAAGCCGGTCGTGCTGGAGCCCGCGACCGGCTGGATCGATGTCGTCTGCGAGTTGCAGGTGTTGGTGCCGGACGGGGCGAAGCTGCGCCAGGACGACCAGGTGCCCGTGATCGAGGACGCGGTCGCGTACTGGTTGTCGTTGGTCGACCAGCCGGTCAGGTGCGAGCCGAACAGGTAGTACAGTCCGCCGATCTTGGCCATGGCCGGCGCCTCGTACTGGGGCAGGGTCTGGACCAGGGAGGACACGCTGAGGAAGTCCGAGGAGAGCCGGTAGACCTGGAGCCGGGCGCTGGTGCGGTCCTCGCTCATGAAGTAGGCGGTGCCGCCGTCGAGGAAGAGGTTGTCGTCCAGGCTGTCGTGGCCGAGCGGCTTGAAGCTGCCGCGGTAGCTGTAGTCGCCGCACACGCCGGCGCTGGTGGCGACACCGGCCTTGCGCTCGGAGTAGCCGCTGTTGTCGATATGCATGTACATCACGTACTGCTGGGTCGCGCTGTTGTAGATCACGTGCGGCCGTTCCACGACGCGGTTGGGCCCGAGGTCGCCGCTGGACTGCCGGGGCAGGACGTTGTGCACGAACGTCCAGTTCTTGAGGTCTGTCGAGGAGTAGCACTTCACGTTCTGGAAGGGTGATCCGTCGGTCTTGTCCTCGCCGAGCCAGTAGTACGTGCCCCCGACCTGGATGAGGCCTCCGCCGTGGGCCTGGATGACGTTCCCTGACGTGTCGTGCCATACGGTGCCCGGGTCCACGTTCACGGTCGCGGCCCCAGCCTGCTGGGTCACCGCCAGAAGGCCGAGCACCACCGCGAGCACGGCGACGATCCGCCGCAGGCCGGCTCTCCTTCGCCTTCGCATCGCCGCGACGGTGAGTGCGGCCCTGTTCCCGGGCGATCGCTCCATCATGGGCTCGTTCCCTTCCTTCACGGTGAGGCGCAAGCGGCAGGCCGGCGTCGACCGGCCCAGCAGCGTCAGCGGGCGGCCGGGGCGCGGGCCGCCCGCGCATCGCGGCACTGCCCAGGGGCGGGCAGGCGGTGCAGTGTTCGGGGCGAAGCGCCGGAATTCGTCAACCGGCCGGTCTAGAACGGGATGTTCGCGCTCCCACATGCCGACTGATGAGCGAGTCTGGAGCGGGCGGCGCGAAGGCGTCAAGAGAACTGCGTACGCGTTCTCGTCCGGGCACGGTTTCCTCCGGTGTCCCGCCCGCCCCGCCGCCTTGCCGGAAATATACTGTCATGCGTCCGCCCGCGGCTCGGCCAGGGCCGCTTGTGGCAGGTGTTGACACCGCACGCGCCCGGGTGCAGAGTGCCGTCGTCGGAGCTGACCCGGCGTCACAAATCAGCCCGCTTTTGTTAGCGCTAACAGTAATCCACCCTTGAGTCACCCTTGCCCACCCCCACAGCAAGGAGAACCCAGCGTGAACACCCCAGACCCCCGCCCGCCCGAAGGCCTCACCGCGCGCTACGGCCCGCAGCGGGCTTCGACGCCCCCGTCGCCGGTACCGCCACGCGAGCCGGACCCGCACGTCCGCCGGAGGGCGGTGCTGAAGGCGATGGGAGCGCTCCCGATCCTCTCCGTCGCGCTTCCGCGCTCCCCCGCGGCAGCCGCGGCGGCGGCCCCGGTGGTCGTCGATCCGTCCGCGCGGCGGCAGACGATCCGGGGCTTCGGCGGCATGAACCACCCGGCATGGGCCGGCGACCTGACGGCCGCCCAGCGCGACACGGCGTTCGGGAACGGAACGGGCCAGTTGGGGTTCTCGATACTGAGAATCCACGTCGACGAGGACAGGGCCAACTGGGGCGCCGAGGTGGCGACGGCACAGCGGGCGGTCGCCCACGGGGCGATCGTCTTCGCCTCGCCGTGGAATCCCCCCGCGAGCATGACCGAGACGTTCACCCACGGGAGCCAGACCAACGCCAAGCGCCTGCGGCACGACATGTACGGCGCCTACGCGCAGCACCTGAACGACTTCACCGCGTTCATGAAGAGCAACGGGGTGGATCTGTACGCCATCTCGATCCAGAACGAGCCCGACTACGCCTCGACCTGGACCTGGTGGACCGCGGACGAGATCGTCACCTTCCTGCGCAACAACGCCGGCTCGATCAGCACCCGGGTCATCGCACCGGAGTCCTTCCAGTACGTCAAGAGCATGTCGGACCCGATCCTCAACGACCCCACGGCCCTGGCCAACCTGGACATCCTCGGCGCCCACCTCTACGGCACGCCGTTCGCGAACTTCCCCTACCCCCTGTTCCAGCAGAAGGGGCAGGGCAAGGACCTGTGGATGACGGAGGTCTACTACCCCAACAGCACCGACTCCGCCGACCTGTGGCCCGCGGCACTCGGCGTGGGTGAGCACATGCACCACGCGATGGTCGACGCCGAGTTCCAGGCGTACGTGTGGTGGTACATCCGGCGCAGCTACGGCCCGATGCGCGAGGACGGGCAGATCAGCAAGCGCGGCGCGATCATGGCGCAGTTCGCGAGGTTCGTCCGCCCCGGCTACGTACGCGTCAACGCGGCCTCGAACCCGCAGACGAACGTCTACACCTCCGCCTACACCGGCGGCTCCACTGTGGTCATCGTCGCGGTCAACAAGGCCACCAGCGCGGTCAGCCAGCAGTTCACCCTGGCGAACACCACACCGACCGGCGTGGCGTCCTACGTGACGGACGCGAGCAGGAACGTCGCGTCCCTGAGCGGACCCAGCCTGGCGGGCGGCACCCTGTCCGCCACGCTCCCCGCCCAGAGCGTCACCACCTTCGTCGTCACCGTGGGCACGTCCGGCGGGACCGACACCACGCCGCCCACGGCGCCCGGCACGCCCACCGCCACCGCGGTCACCACGTCCTCCGTCACGCTGAGCTGGCCGGCATCCACCGACAACACCGGTGTGACCGGCTACGACGTCGTCCAGCTCGGCGGCAGCACCGAGACCACCGCCGCGACCTCCACCACGGCCGGCGCCACCGTCACCGGCCTGAGCGCCGGCACCGCCTACACCTTCGCCGTCTACGCACGCGACGCGGCCGGCAACCGCTCGACCCGCTCCGGCACCGTCACCGCCACCACCAGCACTACGGGCGGTTCGACGGGCGGCTGCGGGATCGGCTACCAGGTCACCGGAAGCTGGAGCGGCGGCTTCCAGGGCGAGATCGTCATCCACAACACCGGCGCCACCGCCCTCACCGGCTGGACCCTGGCCTTCACCTTCACCGCCGGCCAGACCATCACCCAGATGTGGGGCGGCACCCCCACCCAGAGCGGCAGCACCGTGACGGTGGCCCCGGTCGACTACACCCGCGCCATCCCCGCGGGCGGCTCCGTCAGCATCGGCTTCCTCGCCGACCAGGGCGGCACCAACCCCGCGCCCACCGCGTTCACCCTCAACGGCGGTGCCTGCACCACTGCCGTGTGACGGCGACACCCCCGAGCCGTTGCCCTGTGCGGGTGCCGCCCCGGCACCCGCACACCACCGCAGGCCCTCGGCCCGTGCCGGCCGTCACGCCGGCCGGCCTTCTCGGGTGGCCGTGTCCTCGGTCATGGCGTGGCAGTTGCGCCATACGACGAAGAGCGTGCAGCCGGGAAGCACGGCGAGGCCCGTCAGCGGCGCCTGGTTGACCAATGCGGCGGTGGCCAGGAGCAGTGCGAGGTTCAACGAGGCGAGCGGCCAGCGGCGCAGCAGCGTGTACGGGGCCGCGAGATAGTCGCGCGGGCGGAGCGGGCCGGTTGCCGGGTTCCCGACCAGGTGTGCCATGGCCAGGACGCCGGAGTTCGCGGCGAGTACGGCCACGACGGCGAGTGCCGGGCTGACGGCGAGCCCGAGCTCGGTGTGCCGCAGAGCGAACGCGTCGGTGCCGCAGGCCGCGGCGAGCAGGGTGAAGGGTGCCCACAGTGCGAGAGCACGGACAGCGTGCCTGCGGTAGGCGCGCGGCAGGTCGAGCAGCGGTGCGGGGTCCCCGCTCCCGCAACGCTCCAGATAGCCGAAAGCGGCAGCCAGGGCCGGCCCGGCGCACAGTGACAGGACGGTGAACGGCAGGGGGTGCCGCCACGGGTGGCGGGTGGCGGCGAGCGAGGCGAGCAGGGGCAGGCAGGCCACGGCCAGACCCACGTTCACCACCACCAGTGGCGCGGCGACCTCGGCCGGTACCTCGACGACGCCGTGCGGCTGATCGGCGCCGACGGCTCTTCCCTGATGCAGGGCCGCAGCCTCACTTACCGGTACGCGGCAGCCGCCCCCCTGTGGGTGGCAGCCGTCACCGGCGCGGGGACGCCGGCCCCCGGCCTGGTACGGCGGGCCGCCAGCGGGATGCTGCGGCACTTCACCGACGCCGGCTCCCTCGAACCCGACGGTCTGCTCCGGCTGGGCTGGACGCGGCCATGGCCGCAGATCGCCCAGTCCTACTCCGGGCCCGGCTGCCCCTACTGGGCGGCGAAGGGCATGCTCGGCCTGATGCTGCCGGCGGACCACCCGGCCTGGCGGCAGCCCGAACAGCCTCTCCCCGTCGAGGAGGGCGACGTCGCCCGCGTCATCTCCGCGCCGGGCTGGCTGGTCAGCGCCCGCAAGGACCACGGCATCGCGCTGGTGGTGAACCACGGCACCGACCACGCCGTGACCGGAGCCACCGGCGGCGACAGCCCGCTGTACGCGCGCTCGGGGTACTCCACCGCCACGCTTCCGGCGCTGACCGGGCCGAGCACGACGGACCCGCTGGACAACAGCGTGGTGGTGCTTGACCCGACGGGGCGGGCCACCCACCGCAGCGGCTTCGAGACCCTGTTCGTCCGGGAGTTGCCGGGCGGCGTACTGGCCGGTGCCTCGCGCGGCCGGGTCCGCTGGATCGACACGTCCCAGGACGACACCCCCGACCACGGCTCGGGTCGCACCGGCCCGGTCGTCGAGGGCCCCGTCGTGACGGTCGCGTCCGTCGTGCACGAGGGGCTGGAGGTCCGGGTGGCACGGCTTGACGACATCGACGGCCGCTCCGCGGCGTGGCGCGGTGTCAGGCTCGGCGGCTGGCCGGTGGCCGACGACGAGGCACCTTCCGCCGGGGACCGGAACGTCGCAGGCGGCACCTGGGACACGGTGAACGCCGAAGCCTGCACAGGCCGACTGCTCAGCCGGGTTACCGGACTGCGCGGATTCACCGGTGGCGGCACGGCCCTGGAGCAGGGCACCGGTCCGCTGGCCCGCTGGACCGCCGTTCCGTGGCTTGCCGCCGACCCCGCGCCTGTCGGCGAGGTACTGGCCGCGTCAGTGTTCCTCGGCTCGAAGGGCGGTGACGTACGGGACCCGGACGTGCTGGTGGAGGCGATCGGCGACGGTTCCCACCGGGTGACCGTCCGATGGACCGACGGTCGGCGCACGGATCTCACGCTCCCCGCACCTCCCGGCCGGTGAGCCGCGGCCAGGAACCTCGCCGTGACCGCCGCGCCGCGGCGGAGTCCGCCGGGCTGACGCGCAGACCTCACGATCCGCGCGCAGCCCGGAGGGCGCCTGCTCCCCGGGAACCCTGGCCGTTGCCACGGCTTCCTCTACCGACCTCCGGGAGCCACAACGGCCGAGGTCACCCGGCGGCGGTGATCCGCCACTGCTGGTTGGTGCTGCCGGAGTTGCTGTACTGCCCCAGAGCGGAGCCGCTGCCCGTACGGCTCATGCCGTCGAGGTAGAGACCTGTGCCGCGGTTCTTGATCAGGACGGTGTTGGCATCGGTCAGTACCGACCACTGCTGGTTGTTGCCATTGGTGTCGGCGTACTGGCCGACCGCCGAGCCGTTGGCGGTGCGGCCCATGCCGTCGAGGTAGAGGCCGGTCGCGCGGTTCTTGATCCGCACGTAGTTGCCGTCGTTCTCGATGCTCCACTGCTCCTCAATACGGCTGCCGGAGCCCGACCACTGGTCGGCGCCGGACCCGTTGGCGGCGGCTCCGGCGCCGTCGACGTACAGGCCGGTGGCGGCGTTGCCGATCCTGACGTAGGTGCCGCCGCCTCCGTCGCCCCAGGCGTACTGCAGCCGGGTCAGCCCCGAGGGGTTGACCAGTGACAGCCTGGTGGCCGAGCCGGTGCCGGACCTGGTGGTCAGGCTGTACCAGTCGCCGTCCCGCAGGCCCGGCCAGTACACGCTGCCCATGCCGAGCTTGCGCAGTTCGCTGCTGACGCCGCGCACGTAGTCGGCGAAGAACGACCCGCTGGGGATGCTGTAGTCGATGGCGTCGTACTGGACGCCGTTCTTGCTGCCCGGGCTCATCGGGCCGCCCCACTCGGTGGCTATCGTGCGGTCGGCGTAGCCGCCGATGTAGGCGGCGATGTGGTTCGCCCACTCCGTCTCGTCCTCGTAGCCGGCGAAGAACGAGTAGTCATGGACGGCGAGCATCGTGCCGTTCAGGCGACTGTCGCCGCCGACCGCCGCGACGTTCTGGGCGTCGCCCGCTCCGTCGAGGATGACCCGCGCGCGGCACGCCGGGGTACCTGGCCAGCCAGGCGTTGTAGAAGTTGTCGAGGTCGCCGGTGCCGTAGCCGTACGGCTCGTTGATGACCTCGAAGTAGGCGTTGGAGTTGCTCCCGTACTTGGCGACGACGGTGTCCCACATCTGGTTGAAGCCGCTCGTGCTCGTCGGCTTGCCGCCGGTGTAGGCCCAGTACGCCAGGATCACCTTGCCCTTGGTCAGCGCCGTGTCGATCGCCCCGGTGTACGTCGACCAATAGGTGGAGACAGTGGGCTCGTTGATCGGCATACGGACGGTGTTGGCGCCGGTGATCGAGTACATCTGGCCGACCACCTGGTTGGCCGTGGCAGCGGCCGACGAATACGTGTCGGAGGATCCGAGGCCGGACACGTACAGGACGCCGTTGACGAAGTTGTCCCGCTGGTCTGCCCAGTTCACACCCCTGTACTGGCTGGTGGACGCGTGGGCCTGGCTGGATCCGAAGGTCGCGAGCGTGGCCGCCGCGAGAGCGAGCACGATGACGATCCTGCACAGCCTGAACAGGGCCCTTCTCGACAGGGCAAGATATGACGATTCCACGGGCTGGTCCCTTCCTGCGGCTCCTCCCGCGCGGTGGCCCGCGCAGTCTGGAACAGGGATAGGGGATCGCGAAGGTGCGCCGCTACGATGCGAAGCGAACAGCACGCAATCGCACGCGATCGCACAAGGGCGTCCGCGCCGTGGAGATTTTCCGAGGACCCGGCCGGATGGTCGATCGGCACCCTCAGTGCCCCTGTCCGTCGGGATCCCGGGGGCGAACCTGACGGCCAGGCTCTGACCCCCTGGTGAACGGCATGCCGCCGATCCGCCCCCGCCGCAGTCGGCGGCGGCTCAGGCCGCGAGCGCCACCGGATCGAGCAGATCCCGCTCATCGGAGCCCCGGACCCGCGTCCCGGAGTCCACGTCTGCCGTGTCGAGCCAGGTCAGGGGCGGAGTGCGGCCAACAACCCCGAATTTTAGTTTATTAGTAATAATTGTTGACACCTCCTGGCGCCGCCCGCACAGTTCTCGTCGTGGCGGGCAACCCCGGGCCTTGAGCCGGGCGTTGTGCCCCGATATCCCCAACGTTCGGGAGAATGACATGACTTCGCATCGTTCAGGGCTGATGCGCGCCCCCAGGGCGGTCGCCGCGACGGGCGCCGCGGCACTGCTGGCGCTGGCCGTTCCCGGTACGGCCCAGGCGGTCGGCGGCCACCACGGTCCGGACGGGCAGCCGGCCGTCGGAGTGCCCGCGTACTACGACAGCGGCCTCGCTCCGACGCCCTTCATGGGCTGGAACACCTACTACGGGCTGGGCGCGCCGACCGAGACCCAGGTCAGGAGCGTCGCCGACTACCTGGTCGACAGCGGCCTGCGGAAGAGCGGTTACGACATCGTCTGGCTCGACGGAGGCTGGCAGGCCGCCACCCCGCGTGACGCCGCCGGCCGGCTGACCGCCGACCCCGAGCGCTTCCCGTCGGGCATCCCCGCGCTGGTCACGTACCTGCACCAGCGCGGCCTGAAGGCCGGCATCTACACCGACGCGGGGGACTACGACCCGGCCAGCTGCGGACTCGGCAGCCGGGGCCATTACCAGCAGGACGCCGACCAGTTCGCCGGCTGGCAGATCGACGCCGTCAAGGTCGACTTCCTGTGCGGGATCAGCGAGAAGCTCGAACCGGGCCCGGCCTTCCAGCAGTTCAGCGACGCGGTGGCCGAGTCCGGCCGCCCGATGCTGCTGAACCTGTGCAACCCGCTCACCGACGACTGGGGCCTGCCGCACACCCCCGGCCAGGACGCGCACAACACCTTCGTCTACGGACCGACGGTCGCGGACTCCTGGCGGACCGGAACGGACATCGCGTGGGGCTCGCCGACCGCGGGTGAGTTCCCGAACGTGCTGCGCAACATGGACGCCAACGCCTGGCACCCCGAGGCCCAGGGGCCGGGCCACTGGAACGACCCCGACTACCTGATCCCGATGCGGCGACTCACCGACGGCTCCTACGAGATGAACCAGGAGGAGTCCACCACCCAGTTGGTGATGTGGGCCGAGATGGCTTCGCCGCTGATCATCGGCTCCGACCCGCGCACCCTGCCGCAGGCGATGACCGACACCCTGCGCAACCCCGAGATCCTCGCCGTGGACCAGGACCCGCTGGGCATCCAGGGGGTGCGGGTCGCCACCGACGGCACCGGCGACACGTACAGCAAGGTCCTCCAGGGGTCAGGGCGCCGCGCCGTCGTCCTGCTCAACCGCTCCGACCAGCCGGCCGTGCGGACCCTGACCTTCGCCCAGGCCGGGCTGACCGGCGCGGTGGCCGTACGCGATCTGCGGGCCCGCGCGGACCGGGGTACGCACACCGGCACCTACACGGTCACGGTGCCCGCGCACGGCACCGCGATGTTCAAGCTGACCGGCACCGACGACGCCCCGGGCGTGAAGCTCGGCGGCCCGTCCTCCGTCTCCGCAGCCGATCCGGCGCTGGTGCGCGACGGCGACACGCTGACCGCCTTCACCCAGGACGCCGACGGCTCGCTGCGCGCAACGACCGGCCGTGACGGACGCTGGTCCGGCTCCGGCACCGACCTCGGCGGCCCGACCGGCGGCCGGTTCCTCGGCCAGCCCGCCGCGTACGCCTCCCCGGGACGGATCGACGTCTTCGTCCGCGGCACGGACGACCACGCCTACCTGCGGACGTACGCCCAGGGCAGGTGGGGCCGCTGGCAGGACCTCGGTGGGCGCATCGCCGACGCGCCCACCGCCGCGTACCGGGGCCCCGGCGCCTGGACGCTGTTCGCCACCGGCGCCGACGGCACGGTGACCGGCCGAGGTCCCGCCACCGGATGGACCTCGATCGGGGCTCCGGCCGGAGTGGCGCTCTACGGCCGCCCGTCGGCCGTGACGGACGCCGCCGACCGTATCCACGTCACCGTCCGCGGAGCGGACGACACGGTGTGGTCCCGGGACGCGGACGCCTCGGGCACCTGGTCCGGCTGGACCTCGCTCGGCGGCACAGTCAGCGCCGCCCCGACGCTGGTGACGACCGGCGGCAGCGTACAACTGCTGGTCCGGGCAGGGGACTACACGCTGTGGCAGCGCACCTATGACGCCGCGAAGGGCAGTTGGGGCGGCTGGTTCCCGCAGAGCGCCTTCGTGAGCAACGCCTTCGACGGTGCGATGGGCGCCACTTCCGGACCGAACGGCCAGGTTCTCGCCGTCTCGCGCGGCGTGGGCGGTGTGGTCCGGCAGAGCGCGTTCTGATCCTGCGGTACGTCCGGTCCGCCGCTCCAACTGCCGCTCTCCGACGGTTCCCGAGATGCCCGGAAGCGGGCATCTCGGGAACCATCAGGGCAGTTACTCAATAAATTACCAATTAATATTGACGTCACGCCGACGTCGCGCCAGGCTGTAGCAGCCGACAAGGGAGTCACCGTCCATGAGCACCGCACCCATCTCGCCGACCGGCCGCCGCCAGTTCCTGGCCGGCGCCGGCGCCATCGGAGCCGCCGCCCTGATGAGCGGCTGCGTCACCTCCAGCTCGTCCGACGCGGGCAGCACCGGCCAGTCGTCCGGCGGCAGCGTGACGCTCCAGTCCAACCTGTCCTCGCCGCAGGCGAAGACCGCGATGGAGGACCTCGCCGCCGCCTACAACAAGCGCGGCGGCGCCAAGGCCGAGCTGAACACCGTCGCCTCCGAGACCTTCCGCACCCAGCTGCCGACGTACCTCACCTCCGCCAACCCGCCGGACCTGCTGACCTGGTACCCCGGCTCGGTCGCGGACGCGTACGCCAAGAAGGGTCTGCTGCTCGACGTCAGCGACATCTGGACCAAGGGCGAACTCGCCGGCTACCCGGACGCGCTGAAGAAGCTGTGCAGCGACTCCTCCGGCGCGAAGGTGTTCGTGCCCGCCAGCTACTACTGGTGGGGCATGTTCTACAAGAAGTCCAACTTCGCCAAGTGGGGCGTGCGGGAGCCCAGGACGTGGGACGACTTCATAGCCCTGTGCAGGACGCTCAAGTCCAAGGGTGTCGCCCCGATCGGGCTCGGCGCCGGCGGTGACACCGCGTGGGTCGCCTCGGCGTGGTTCGACTACCTCGACATCCGCATCAACGGCGCCCAGTACCACCGCGACCTGCTCGCCGGACGCCACAGTTTCGACGACCCGCAGGTGCACAAGGTCTTCGACAAGTGGGCCGAGGTGCTGCCGTACTTCGACCCCAACGGCACGGCGCTCGCCTTCCAGGACGCCACCACGGCGATGCTCAACAACCGCACCGGCATGATGCTGATCGGCACCTTCTTCGCCGACGCGGCGCCCAAGGACCAGCTGGACGACATCGACTTCTTCCAGTTCCCGATCATCGACCCGAGCGTCCCGGTCGCCGAGGAGGGCCCCACCGACGGCTACTTCGCCAGCGCCCACACCGCGCACAAGCAGCAGACGCTGGACCTGATGAGCTACCTGGCCACCGCCGAGGCCCAGGAGATCTACCTCAAGGGCTCGTCCGGCACCTCGCTGCCGACCAACCCCAAGGCCAAGGACTCCGGCACCCCGCTGGTCAAGAAGGGCCGCGCGCTGATCGAGGGCGCCGCCGATGTCACGCAGTTCTTCAACCGCGACTCAAGCGACGCCCTGCAGCCGACCGCCGACACCGCGCTGACGAAGTTCCTCGCCAAGCCCAAGGAGATCAACTCCATCCTCACGGCCTGGCAGCGGGACGCGCAGAAGATCTGGAGCCAGTGACATGGCGGTACTCACCGCCGCGGGCCGGCGCGCCACGCAGGGCGCCGGCCGAGGCGGGCGCACGACACGCGGCAGTGGCAGGCGGGCCACCCGGGTCCCTCCGGCGGTACTGGCCTTCGTCCTGCTGCCGCTGCTCGCCGAGGGCTTCTTCGTCTTCTGGCCCGCCCTGCAGGGCTTCTACCTCTCGCTGACCAAGTGGGACGGCGTCTCGGCGCCGCAGTTCATCGGCCTGGGCAACTACCGGGAGATGATCCACGACACGGTCTTCCACACCGCGATGCTCGACACCGTGCTGTGGCTGGCGCTGTTCGGCGGGCTGTCGGCTCTCCTGGGCCTCGGCGCCGCCCTGCTGCTGCAGCAGGAGCGCCGCGGGGTCGGCTTCTACCGGGCCGCGCTGTTCCTGCCGGTGGTCTTCTCGCTCACCGCCACCGCATTGGTCTGGCAGGCGATGTACCAGCCCGACGGGCTGATCAACAAGACCATGTCGGGGCTCGGACTCGGCAGTCTCACCCACCCGTGGCTCGCCGACCAGGACACCGCGCTCTACGCGGTCATCGTGCCCGCGCTGTGGCGCCAGGTCGGCTACGTCATGGTGCTCTACCTGGCCGGCCTCAAGGGCATCGATCCGGCGCTGTACGAGGCCGCGAAGGTCGACGGCGCCACAATGTGGCAGCAGTTCCGGCACATCACCCTGCCGCAGCTGCGCAGCGTCAACGCCGTCGTCCTTTCGGTGATCATCATCGACAGCCTGCGCTCCTTCGACGTCGTGTGGGCACTCACCCACGGCGGCCCTTACCACTCCTCGGAACTGCTCAGCACCTACATGTACTCCACCGCCTTCCAGTCCCTCCGGCTCGGCTACGGCTCCGCGCTCGCCGTCGTCATCTTCGTGCTGGCCTTCGGCGTCATCGCCTCCTACCTGGTCCGGGCGTTCAAGGAGGCCGACTGATGAGCGTCACCGGCACCACCCCCGACACCGCCGCGGGCCAGGACGCGCCGCCGGCCGCACGCCGGTCCCCGAGGCCCGCGCGCCCCCTGTGGGGAACCGTCGCCTTCCACACCGGCGCCGGGCTGGTGTCCGTCCTGTGGCTCGTGCCGATCGCCGTCGTCCTGATCACCGCGACCCGGTCCTTCGACGACATCGCCTCGCACGGCCTGGGCAGCATGCCGCACTCCTTCACCCTCGGCGGCTTCCGGCAGGCCTGGGTGGACGGCGGCCAGCAGCAGGCCCTGATCAACAGCCTGCTCGTCAGCATCCCGACGGTCCTGCTGTCCCTGCTGCTGGCCTCCATGGCCGCGTTCGCGCTGAGCCGGTACGACATGCCCTTCCGGCGGGCCCTGCTGCTGCTCATGCTCAGCGGCAACCTGCTGCCCCCGCAGATCCTGCTGATCCCGGTCGACAAGCTCAGCGAGAAACTCGGCATCTACGACTCGCTGTACGCTGATCGGCGTCCAGATCGGCTTCGGCGTCGGCTTCTACGTCTTCGTGCTGCACGGCTTCATGCGCGCCATCCCGCCGGAGATCCAGCAGGCGGCCGTGATCGACGGCGCCGGACCCTGGCAGATCTACACCCGCGTCGTCATGCCGCTGGCCCGGCCCGCACTGGCCGCGCTGACCGCGCTGGCCTTCACCTGGATCTTCAACGACCTGCTCTGGGCGATCACGGTCCTGCGCTCCGAGGACAAGATGCCCATCACCGCGTCCCTGCTGAGCCTGCAGGGGCAGTACGTCTCCCAGTGGAACGTCATCGCGGCCGGATCGGTGATCGCCGCGGCCCCGACCGTCCTCGTCTTCCTCCGGTTCCAGCGGCACTTCGTGGCCGGACTCAACCTGGGAGCCGTCAAGTGACCACCGTCCGACCGCAGGACCCGGCCGGTCCCTGGCTGCTGCGTACCGAGCACACCGTGTACGCGGTGCGACTGGGGGGCGAGGGCCGCTGGGCGGAACTCGCCGCGTGGGGCCCGCACGGCGCCGAGACCGGTCCTTCCCCCCTGGACCGGTCCCGGCGCACGCACTTCATCACGCCCGCCGACGCCGCTCCCGCCGAGTACATCCCCTACGGGCTGCGGCCGTTCACCGGAGCCGACCTCACCGTCCGCCGCCCCGGCGGCGAACGCGGCCTGTGGTGGGCCTTCACCGGCGCGCACTACGACGAAGGCATCGCCCTGCGGCTGGAGTTCACCGACCGGCCGACCGGGCTCCGCACCACGCTCCGGTACGCGACGGTGCCCGGCACCGACGTGCTGCTGCGCTGGACCGAGCTGCACAACGCGGGCACCGAGCCGCTGCACCTGGAACGCCTCGACTCGGCCGGCGTCACCGTGCCCGTCCAGGGCGGCGCCCGGCTCACCTATCTCGCCGGACAGTGGTCGCAGGAGTTCGGCCGCCATCAACTCGACCTGACGCGAGGCCGCTTCGAGATGGCCTCCACCCAGGGTGCGCCGGGCCACGCCTACGCCCCCTGGCTCGCCGTGCAGGACGCCGCCGACGCCGACGGACCCGCCTACGGCGTCGCCCTGGAGTGGTCCGGCAACTGGCACATCACCGCGGACGCCGAACCGGGCGGCGCGGTCCGGGTCAGGGCCGGACGCGTACCCCACGAGGGAGCGGTCGTGCTGCAGCCCGGTGGCAGCCTCGACACCCCCCGGCTGGCCTGCGCGTTCAGCCCCGAGGGACTCGACGGACTGTCCCGCGTCTGGCACCGCTACGAAAGGCGGCTGGCCGGCGAGCGGCTGCACCGTACCCGCAAGGTCCTCTACAACTCCTGGGAGGCCACCGGCTTCGGTGTCGAGGCCGACGCGCAGCTCGAACTCGCGGTGATCGCCGCCGGACTGGGCGTCGAACTCTTCGTCGTGGACGACGGCTGGTTCACCGGCCGCCACGACGAGAAGGGCGGCCTCGGCGACTGGCGGCCCGATCCCGCCGCCTTCCCCGCCGGCTTCGACGACTTCATCGGGAAGATCCGAGCCACCGGGCTGGAGTTCGGCCTGTGGGTCGAGCCCGAGGCGATCAGCCCGGCTTCCCGCCTGTACGCCGAACATCCCGACTGGGTCTACCGGATCGAGGGCCGCCCGGCGACACTGGTCCGCGAGCAGCTGCTGCTCGACCTCGGCCGCAACGACGTCCAGGAGTTCGTCATCGGCACCCTGGACCGGCTGCTCACCGGCCACGACATCAGCTACCTCAAGTGGGACATGAACCGCCCGCCCACCGAGCGCGGCCGCCCCGGCGCCGGCCCCGCGGGGGAACTGGACCTCGACGCCGCCCACGTGGCCGGCTACCTGAGAGTCCTCGACCACCTCCGGGACCGGCACCCCCAGGTCACCGTCGAGGGCTGCGCGGGCGGCGGCGGGCGGATCGAACACGCCACGCTGGCCCGTACCGACGTCGTGTGGTCCAGCGACAACACCGCCCCGCTGGACCGGCTCGCGATCCAGTACGGCTATCTGCACGCCCACGCCCCGCACACCATGAGCAGTTGGGTCACCGACGCCCCCGGCGTCTTCGACCCGCGGCCCCGCTCGCTCGCCTTCCGCTTCGTGCTCGCCGCGGCCGGCGTCCTCGGTATCGGCGCCGACCTGCGGCACTGGACCGCCGAGCAGCGGGCCGAGGCCACCGGCTGGGTCGCCCGCTACAAGCAGGAACGCGACGTGATCCACCACGGCGAGGCCCGGCTGCTCGGCACGCCCGCCGACGCGGGCTGCGGAGTGCAGTACGACGCCCCCGGCGGCGACCGCACCGTCGTCGCCGCCTGGAGCACCGGCCGGCTCGACGGCGCGCCTCTCGTCCCCGGCCGCGCCGTACGGCTGCGGCTGCGCGGCCTCGACCCCGGTGCCCGCTACCGGGACACCGCGACCGGCACCGAGTACAGCGGCGCCCACCTGCTCCACTACGGCCTGCCGCTGGCCTGGACCGCCGACCACGACGCCGAACTGGTCACCCTGGTGCGGCAATGAACCCGCCGGGCACGGCAGCCCCCGACCCCGTCCGCCGCCCGTCACCACCGTCGCCGACACACCCGAACGCAGAGGAGCCGACCCGCCCCATGAACGTCACCGCAGCCCGATTCGCCGGGCAGGTGGCCGTCGTCACCGGCGCGGCCGCCGGTATCGGCGCCGCCACCGCCCGCCGCCTCGCGGCCGAGGGCGCCAGGGTGGTCCTCGCGGACATCGCCGCGGACGCGGGACGGGACGTCGCCGCCGACATCCGTGAGCGGGGCGGCACCGCGCAGTTCGTGCCGGCGGACGTGTCCTCGCCGGAGGACTGGGACCGCCTCGTCACCGCCGCTCACACCTTCGGGCCGGTGGACGTCCTGGTGAGCAACGCCTTCACCGTCGACGTCTCCCCCGCGCACGAGACGAGCCTCGCCTCCTGGGAGCGGCAACTGGCGGTCAATCTCACCGGCGGCTTCCTCGGCGTCAGAGCGCTGCTGCCCGATCTGCGGGAGCGCCGCGGCGCCGTCGTGCTGATCTCCTCCGTGCACGCCCACAAGGGCATCCCCGGCCACCCCGCCTACGCCGCCGCCAAGGGCGCGCTGCTCTCGCTGTCCGGCCAGCTGGCCGTCGAGTACGGCCCCGAGGTACGCGTCAACGCCGTGCTCCCCGGCCCCATCCTCACCGCCGCCTGGGACCGCGTATCCCAGGAGGACCGGGACAGGAGCGTCGCCGAGACAGCCGCCGGCCGTTTCGGCAGGCCTGAGGAGGCGGCCGCCGCGATCGCCTTCCTGGCCTCGTCCGACGCGTCGTACGTCACCGGATCGAGCTTGCTGGTGGACGGTGGCTGGAGCGTCGTCAAGGGCTCCGCCTGACCGTACGCCGCCCGACCGACACACCACCCTGGAGAAAGGCAGAACGACATGACGCCATACGCGCGCCGCGGAGTGCACGGCCAGACCGTGGAGGCCCTCGCGCGCCGGGTGCTCAGCGGTGAGATCCCGGAGGGCGCGACACTCGATCTCGTGGCGTTGCAGGCGGAGTTGGACGTCAGTCTGACGGCCCTGCGGGAGTCCCTGAAGGTCCTCGCGGCCAAGGGCATGGTCGACGCGCGGCAGAAGCGCGGCACCTTCGTCCGCGCCCGGGCCGACTGGAACCTGCTCGACGCGGACGTGCTGCGCTGGCAGTTCGCCGGCGGTACCGCGGCCGGCGCCGACCTGTCGCTGCTGCGCAACCTCGGCGAGGTCCGCGGCATCGTCGAGTCGGCCGCGATCCGGCTCGCCGCCGTACGCCGCACCGACGACGACCTGACCGCCCTCGACGCGGCACTCGCCGCGATGGCCCACCAGGACGGCGGTGCGGCCCACGCCGTCGAGGCCGACCTGGCCTTCCACCGCGCCCTGCTCGCCGCCACCCACAACGAGCTGCTCGAACGCATGGAGATGGTCATCGAATCGGGACTCGCCCACCGCGACCAGATCGTCCACAGCTCACCGCACGGCACGGACCCGGTGCCCAGCCACCGCGCCGTCCTCAACGCGGTGCGCGACCGGGACCCGGACGCCGCCGAGGCCGCCATGAGAGCCCTGCTGGACCAGGCGGTACGCGACCTGGACCTGGTGCACGGTGCCGACTCCGGGGCGGAGGACGCCCGGTGAAGATCGTTCGCGTCGAGACCTTCCTCGTGGCACCCCGCTGGCTGTTCTGCCGGGTCGAGACCGACGAGGGACTGGTCGGCTGGGGCGAGCCCGTGGTCGAGGGCCGCGCCGAAGTGGTGCGCGCCGCCGTCGCCGTACTCGCCGAACAGCTCATCGGGCAGGACCCGTTGCGCATCCAGGACCACTGGCAGGTGCTCACCAAGGGAGGCTTCTACCGCGGCGGCCCGGTGCTCTCCAGCGCCGTCGCCGGACTCGACCACGCGCTGTGGGACATCGCGGGCAAGGCCTACGGCGCCCCCGTGCACGCCCTGCTCGGCGGCGCGGTCCGCGACACGGTCCGTGTCTACGCCTGGGTCGGGGGCGACGAACCGGCCCGGCTCACCGACGACATCAACGCCCAGATCGACGCCGGCTTCACCGCGGTCAAGATGAACGCCGCGGGCCGCAGCGACCCGCTCACCACCCCGGCGGGCACCGCCGCCGTCGTGGAGCGGGTGGCCGCCGCCCGCGAGGCGCTCGGCCCCCACCGCGATGTCGCCGTCGACTTCCACGGCCGCTTCACCCCGGCCGGCGCCCGCCGGATCCTGCACGAGATCGCCCCGCTGCACCCGCTGTTCGTCGAGGAGCCGCTGCTGCCGGAACACGGCCACCTCACCGCGTCCCTGGCCGCGTCCACGCCCGTTCCGCTCGCCACCGGCGAACGCCTCTACGGCCGGGCCGAGTTCCTCCCCGTCCTCAGCGCCGGCATAGCCGTCGCCCAGCCCGACCTCTCGCACGCAGGCGGCATCACCGAGGTGACCCGGATCGCCGCGCTCGCCGAGACCTTCGGCGCGCAACTGGCGCCGCACTGCCCGCTCGGCCCCATCTCGCTCGCCGCCAGCCTCCAAGTCGCCTTCTGCACACCTAACTTCCTCATCCAGGAGCAGAGCCTCGGCATCCACTACAACAAGGACGCCGACTTGCTGTCCTACCTCCTCGACACCGAGCCCTTCCGCTTCACCGACGGCCACGCCCGGCGCACCACCCTGCCGGGACTCGGCGTCACCGTCGACGAGAGCGCGGTCCGAGCCGCCGACCGCGCCGGGCACGCCTGGCGCAACCCCGTATGGCGGCACGCCGACGGGTCGTTCGCCGAATGGTGACCGGAGCGCCGGTCCTGCGGGTGGCCACCGACCCCGCGCACGGCGGGCGTTGGACATCGCTGTCGTCCGGGGCGAGGGAGTGGCTCTGGCACCGCGACGAACCGCGCCGCCTGCGGGTACGGCCGGGTGACGCCTTCGCCGACGCGGGCGGCCTGGAGGAGTGCGTCCCCACGGTGCGCGGCCGCCCGGACCACGGCGACGCCTGGTCCCGGCCGTGGACGCGGGACGGCGACACCGCGTCCGTGCGGTGCCCCGACTTCCACCTCACCCGTACCATCGCGGCGGCGGACGGCGGTGTCGTCGCCGACTACCGTCTGCGGGCCGAACCCGGCTACCGCTTCCTGTGGGCGGGCCACGCCCTGCTCGACGTCTCCGAACACGGGCGGATCGTTCTGAGCGAAGGTGCGCCGGCACGGCTCTACCGCGACGGCGGCTCCGGCTGGGAGGCGTTCGCCTGGCCCCGGGTGGGGGCCCCCGACACCGTCACCGCCGCGCACCGTCCCGGGGCGTCCGCCGTGTCCCCGGCCCCGGTGGCACCGGACCTCCGCTTCGATCTGCTCGGCCCGGACGACGGCACGGCGCTGGGGGCGATCGTCGACACCGCGCGGGCGACCGTCCACGACGCACCGGACGGGCTGGAGTTCGCCCTCGAAGCGCCGGACCAGCCGGTCTCCGTCGCCGTGTGGCGCAACCTGCGGGGCTTCCCGGAGGACGCCCCGTACCGCTCGATCGGCGTCGAGCCGATGCTCGGCCGGGCCTTCGACCTGGCCGCGTCGGGGGAACGGGACGCCGCGCGCGTGCCCGCGTCGGGGGAGGTCCGTTGGCGGCTGATGATCACGCCATGTCGCTGACGGGCCGTCAGTGCGGTGCGCGCGCGCAGGACGGGGACCGCCCGCGCGGGCTCGCCCGGCGCCGGAGGAAGCGGGCCCAACCCGGCGCACCGAGGCCAACTCCGGTGGCGGCGGCAGACCGCTCCCCCGATCCGTCCCCGCGGCTCCCTGCCGCCTTCGGGCGCCCGAACGTCAGCCCCCGGCCCTCCGGGCCCGGCCGCTCGCCGGAACCGCCCCTCCCGCCCCGCCCCGTCTCCCGCCGGGCCGACCGCCCGGCTCAGCAGAGGAAAGGAGCCCGCACGTGGACCTACTGACCGCGTTGCGCACCCACCGGCTCGTCGCGATCGTCCGCGGCACCGATCCCGACGCCGCACACCGGACGGTGATGGCCCTGACAGAGGAGGGTGTGGCTCTGGTGGAGATCTCGCTCAGCGGGGCGGGGGCGCTCGACGTCATCGCCCGGACCCGCGCCGCCCTCGGGCCCGCCGCTCCACTCGGTGCGGGCACGGTGCTCACCGCCGGCGACGCCCGCGCCGCCCAGGCCGCCGGAGCCGACTTCGTGGTGACCCCCGGGCTGGGCGAAGGGGTCACCGCAGCCCGCGAGTTGGGCATGCCGGTACTCGCCGGGGTGATGACGCCCACCGACATCGTGACCGCCCGCAGGACGGGTGCCGAAGCGCTGAAGATCTTCCCCGCGGAGCAGGCCGGCGGCCCCGGCTACCTCCGCGCCCTGCGCGGTCCCTTCCCCGACGTTCCCTTTGTCCCGGTCGGCGGTGTGGACGCCCCCGCCGCCCGGGCCTACCTCGCCGCCGGCGCCACCGCCGTCGGCGTCGGATCCCCCCTGCTCGCAGACGCGGCCGACGGCGGCAGCCTGGACGCGCTACGGGTGAGGGCCCGTGAGTTCCTTGCGGTGGTACGGGACGCCGGCCAGGGACGGGAGGCCCGATGAAGGCCCGGCCCGTGATACGGCCCGCGGTGGCGAGCGGCAGGCGGAGCGCGGGAGGGAGCACCGCGGGGGACGCGGCGGGGCTCGCCGTGGCGACGGCTGCGGTGCGGCCGTCGGTGGCGAGCAACGCGCGGCGTGCGGAACCGAACGGGGCGGGGAGAGCCGCGGCGTGGTCCTCGCTGACCGGCCGGGCGCGCGGCGCATCCGCCCGCCGCGGGCACCGCTTTCCCGGTCCGCGGCGAGCCGCACGATGATCCCCCTCACCGAAGGCCCGGTCGTCTGCGTCGGCGAGACCATGGCCGCGCTCGTCCCCGATCCCGTGGGCCCGCTCGTGGCGACAGCGGGACTGCGGGTCGCTGTGGCCGGAGCGGAGTCGAACGTGGCGATGTACCTCGCCGACCACGGCATACCCGTGCGCTGGGTGTCGGCACTCGGCGACGACCCCTTCGGGCAGCGGGTGCTGGCCGAGGTGGCAGCGCCCGGGGTCGACACGACCGGGGTCCGCGTCGATCCGACCCGGCCGACCGGACTGCTGGTCAAGGACCCCGGGGAGGCCGGGACCCGCGTCCACTACTACCGCCGGGGCTCGGCCGCCTCGGCGCTCGGGCCCGGATTGCTGAGCAGCGACGCCGTGCGGGACGCGGCGCTGCTGCACCTGACCGGCATCACCGCCGCCCTGTCACCGTCCTGCCTGGCACTGGTCGAGGAGGCCTTGCGCGGTCCCGTTCCGGTGAGCTTCGACGTCAACCACCGTCCCGCGCTGTGGACGGACGGCTCCGCTCCCGACCTGCTGGGAGCCCTCGCCGACCGCGCCGATCTGGTCTTCGTCGGCCTCGACGAGGCCCAGGCGCTGTGGGGCGACCGGATCGGCACGCCGGACGACGTACGGAGCCTCCTGCCCGGCCCGCGCCTGCTCGTGGTCAAGGACGGTGCCCACGCGGCCACCGCCTTCGACGGAGCCGTCGCGCACACGGTGACAGCCCTGCGGACCGAGGTGGTCGAACCCGTCGGCGCGGGCGACGCCTTCGCCGCCGGCTTCCTGGCCGGACTGCGCCGGCGCGAGGCGCTCCCGCGAGCGCTACGCCTGGCCCACCTGACCGCGGGTGCCGCCCTGCGGGTGCCCGGCGATCACGGCGTGCTGCCGCCTGCGGACCGGATCGCGTCGCTGCTGGCCGCCTCGGAGGAGGAGTGGCGGCACCTCGGCCCGGCGGCCCGGCCGGACTCCTCCGTTTGAATCCGCAAGGCGCCCGCGGCTGCTCGCCCTGGAGGATGCCGCGACCGCGCTTGCCGACGCGACGGTCGGCGAGGTCGCCGAGGCGCTCACCCTTGGGCGGAGAACGGCGCCCGGAAGCCGCCCGACCTCCACGGTCACCGGCCCCGTGGCGACCTGGCGGCAGGTCGGCGCACTGGCTGCCGCCCACCCTCCGCCCCCCGACGCCGTTCGCACCGCCGCCGGACGGGCGGAGGCGCGTTCAGGGGCCGGGCGGCAGGCGATCGCGGAGCGCCGCGACGATCTCGGCCACGGCGTCGAGCTGGGCCGGGGTGAGCGCGTCGAGGAAGAGTTCCCGGACGGCACGCAGGTGGGGAACGGTCGCCCGGCGGAAGGCACTCATGCCCTCGGTGGTGGCGAGGATCTCCGCCCCCCGGCTGTCCTCCGCGCACTCCCGGCGGGCGACCAGCCCGCGCCGCTCCATCCGCCCGAGGTGGTGCGAGAGACGGCTGCGCTCCCAGCCGATGTGGGTGGCGAGAGCGGAGGAGCGCATGCGGCGCCCTTCGGCCTCGCTGAGCGCGAGCAGCACCCCGTAGTCACCCTCCGACAGCCCCGAGTCCTCGCGCAGCCTTCCGCCGAGGACCGTCCTGAGCTGCTCCGCGGTCTCGATGAAGCCCCGCCAGGTGGCCAGCTCGTACGAGGTCAGCCGGCGACCGGGCCGGCCGCCTGTGGTGTGCGTCATGGTCACCCCTCTTTGTTTGACGCGTCAATCATATCGCTGCATCATCATGATTGACGTGTCAATCACATGGCTGCCGCCAGGTGGAGGACTCGCACCACACGACCGCGCGAGGGCACGGCCGACAGGAGGGAACGATGACCGCACCGCCGTTCGAGTTCGGCCTCAACAGCTTCGGTGAGGTCGCCACCGACGCCGGCCGCACGCTGACCGACGCGCAGACGCTGCGACTGCTCGTCGACGAGGCGCGGCTCGCCGACGCCGCGGGCCTCGACGTCTTCAGCGTCGGCGAGCACTACCGGCCCGACCACACCGATTCCGCGCCGCCGGTGCTGCTCGCCGCCATGGCGACCGCCACCGAGCGCATCCGCCTCGGCACCTCCGTCACCGTGCTGAGCACCAACGACCCGGTCCGGCTCTACCAGGAGTTCGCCACGCTCGACGCGGTATCCGGCGGACGGGCCCAACTGGTGCTCGGCCGCGCCTCGGCGACCGAGTCCTTCGCCCTCTTCGGCTACGACCTGCGGGACTACGACACGCTGTTCGAGGAGAAACTCGGCCTCTTCCTGCGGCTGCAGCGCGAGGAGTCGGTGACCTGGTCGGGCACCGTGCGCACCCCGCTCACCGGCCTGCGGCTGCGCCCGCGGATGCCGCGCGGCGGCATCCCTACCTGGATCGGCGTCGGCGGCAGCCCGGACTCGGTGCTTCGCGCGGGCCACCACGGCCTGCCGCTGATGCTCGCGATCATCGGCGGGCGCCCGGCGCGCTTCGCCGGCCACGTCGAGCTTTACCACCGGGCGCTCGCCGAGGCGGGGCACGCGCCCCAGCCGGTCGGGCAGCACTCTCTCGGGCTGATCGCCGAGACCGACGAGGAGGCGCGGGAGACCTGGTGGCGCCACTGGCAGCCGGTGGTGGCGAACCTGGCCGCCGAGCGTGGCTTCTACCCGCCCACCAAGGACCGGTACCTGGCCGAACTCGACCAGGGCGCCCTGTTCGTGGGCTCGCCGGCGACCGTGGCCGGCAAGATCGCCGCCGTCGCGCGCGAACTGCGGCTGAGCCGCTTCGACCTCAAGTACGACATCGTCGCCCTGCCGCGCGACGCCCGTGCCCGCACGATCGAGCTGCTCGGCCGCGAAGTGGCCCCACGCGTCCGCGAACTGCTGGCGGCGGAGCCCGTACCGCTGCCGTTGCGGGCCGCCGCCTCCCACCCTCACCCGGTCCCCCTGGACGGACACCATGACTGAGCTGCTCTTCGGCCTCGACACCTTCGGCGACCTGCCGCAGAACGATGAGGGCCGCACCCTCTCGTACGCCGCCGCGATCCGGCACGTCGTCGAGGAGGCCGTACTCGCCGACGAACTCGGCGTCGACGCGCTGGCCCTCGGCGAGCACCACCGGCCCGAGTACGCGATCTCCACCCCCGAGACCGTGCTCGCCGGCATCGCCACCCGCACCTCCCGTATCCGCCTCGGTTCCGGCGTCACGGTGCTCAGCTCGGACGACCCCGTGCGGGTCTTCCAGCGCTTCGCCACCGTGGACGCCCTGTCCGGGGGGCGGGCCGAGGTGATACTCGGCCGCGGCTCGTTCACCGAGTCCTTTCCGCTGTTCGGCTACGACCTGCGCGACTACGACGCGCTGTTCGAGGAGAAACTCGACCTCTTCGTGCAGTTGCTGAACGAGAAGCCCGTCACCTGGGAGGGCACGCTCCGCCCGCCGCTGGAGGCCGCCGATGTCTTCCCCAAGACCGACTCCGGCCGGCTGACCACCTGGGTCGGCGTCGGCGGCTCCCCGCAGTCGGTGATCCGCACCGCCCGGTACGGGCTCCCGCTCATGCTCGCCGTCATCGGAGGCCCCGCCGCCCGGTTCCGGCCGCTGATCGAGCTCTACCGGCGCGCGGCCGCCGAGTTCGGCACCACCGCGCACCCGGTCGGCATGCACTCGCCCGGCTTCGTCGCGGACACCGACGAGGAGGCGCGGGAGGTGTTCTGGCCGCACTACCGCGTCATCCGCGACCGGATCGGCGCGCTGCGCGGCTGGCCGCCGGTCCGCCGCGCCGAGTACGAGAACGAGATCGCGCACGGCTCGATGTACGTCGGCTCCCCCGACACGGTCGCCGCCCGCATCGCGGAGGCCGTCCGCACGCTCGGCGTCGGCCGGTTCGACATGATCTACAGCAGCGGAACCGTACCGGCATCGGCACGCCTGCGCGCGGTCGAGCTGTACGGGTCACGGGTGATCCCCCGAGTGCGCGACCTGCTCGCCGGCTGAGAGCCGCCGGGCGGAAAGAGGAGAGGTGAGGACGATGGACACGACCGACGATCCCACGGCCGCAGCGCCGGCGCCCGGGACGACCCTGGGCATACTCGGCGCGGGCAAGTTGGGCACGGTGCTGGCCCGGCTGGCACTGGCGGCCGGCCTGCGCGTACTCGTCGCGGGCTCGGGCGACCCGGCAGGGATCGCGCTGACCGCGGAGGTGCTGACCCCCGGCGCCGAGGCGACGACCTCCGCCGACGTGGCACGGCGCGCGGACATCGTCGTGCTCGCGCTGCCGCTCGGCAAGTACCGCACGGTCCCCACCGAGGAGCTGCGCGGAAAGCTCGTGGTGGACGCGATGAACTTCTGGTGGGAGGTGGACGGTCCGCGCGAGGACCTCATCGACCCGGCCACATCCTCCAGTGAGACGGTGCGGGCGTTCCTGGCGGAGTCCCGGGTGGTGAAGGCGTTCAACCACATGGGCTACCACGACCTGGAGGACGAGGCGCGCGCGGCCGGCCTCCCGGGCCGCAAGGCCATCGCACTCGCGGGCGACAGCCCGGCGGATGTCACTGCGGTCGCCGCACTCGTCAACGCGCTGGGCTTCGACCCGGTCCCGGCGGGTGTCCTCGCGGACGGCGTCCGGCTGGAACCAGGAAGCGAGGCCTTCGGCGCGAACGTCGAGGCGGACGCGCTGCGGGCGATGCTGGATCGTTTTCCCGGGTCCGCGCGGGGGCGGGGGGTGGCGCGGGGGCGGGAGGTGGCGCGGGCGCGAGCGGTGCCGGGCGAGTCGGCGGCGTGAGCGAACATCTGCCCCCGCCGCGTTGCCGAAGTCGCTGAGGCGCGATTCCGGGACGAACTCCGCGGCTAGGCCGTGTCGGCGATCCGCTTCATCACCTCGGCGAGCCGGGTGAGGTCCTCCTCGGGTATGTGGTCAAGGACGTGTCTGCGGACGCTGGCGAGGTGTATCGGCCAGGAGTCCTCGAGTGCGTCGAGGCCGGCCTCCGTGAGGACGGCGTTCCAGCCGCGCCCGTCCTCGTCGCACTTGGTGCGCTCGACGAATCCCCGCTGCTCCAAGCGGCCGACGATCCGGCTCATGCCGCTGAGCGAGAGGTTCGAGACCGCCGCCAGCTCGCTCATTCGCATGGTCCGGTGCGGCGCCTCGGACAGGTACATCAGTGCGGTGTACTCACTGAGCGGGAGCCGCCTGGCAGCTGCCATGTCCTGCTCCACCGCGCGCGGCAGCGCGACGAGCACCCGGCCCAGAGCCCGGACGAAGTCCTCCTCGGTCGCAGTCATCCGCTGCACGCGATCGTCACTCTTCACCATCCGCATATCGTAGTCGATTGTTGCGTCAAGCAACAAGATATTTGCTTGACGCAGCAATCTCTTCGGGGTTCACTTGACAGTGCAAGGAGATCCATCGGGTCCCCGACCCGAACCGAAGGCCATGAAGGGCTCAGACATGACCAAGATCGGCATCATCCTCGGCAGTACCCGCCCCGGGCGCAACGGCGAGGCCGTGGCCCGCTGGGTCAACGACATCGCCGTACGGCGGGACGACGCCGAGTTCGAGCTGATTGACCTGCTCGACTACCGGCTCCCCCACCTCGACGAGATCGTTCCGCCGTCACTCGGCCAGTACTCCCAGCCGCACACCCAGGCATGGGCCCGCAAGATCGACTCGTTCGACGGCTTCGTCATGGTGACGCCCGAGTACAACCACTCGACGTCAGGCGCTCTGAAGAACGCCATCGATTTCCTGTACGCGGAGTGGAACAACAAGGCGGTCGGCTTCGTCAGCTACGGCTCCGCGGGCGGCACCCGCGCGGTGGAGCACCTGCGCCTGGTCGCCGCAGAGTTGCAGATGGCGGACGTTCGCGCCCAGGTGGCGCTCTCGCTGTTCCACGACTTCGTCAACTTCAGCGAGTTCAAGCCCACCGAGTTCCAGGTCGACTCGCTGAACGCCACGCTCGACCAGGTGATCGCCTGGAGCGAGGCGCTCGCCCCGCTGCGCGCGAAGTAGCACCAGCCGGTTCCGATATCGCCGGTGACGGCAGGGAAGGCCCCCCGGCGCCGACCGCTCTCCAGAGCCGCGCGGCCCTGTGCGTGTTACGGCACGGCCGCCGCGGCGGAGCGGGGTGTTCCCCCGTAGAATCGAACGGATAATCGAACTAGGTTGGAGGGGTGAGCGACGACCAGGACCAGGAGCACGGCGAGAGGCAGCCGGCTGACCTGCCGCAGGCCGACGGGCCCCTGGTCGACGTCGCGCTCCCGGACGGGCAGCACCTGTTCGCCGTGGTGAAGTCCCGCCGGCAGGAGCCCGACGGATCGTGGTGGTACGACCTCCAGATCCACCTGCCCAGCCAGGGCAGCGAGCTCGGCCGGCTCCTGGTCCTGCCCGCCGCAGTCGACTTCCGCGCCCCGGCCGCCCTCTGCGAACCGATCGACGGCCAGCCCTACGATCAGGTGCCCACCGAACGGCCCGGCGTCACCCCGGCCTGGAAGGTCGAGGAGAAGGTGTACTTCGGGCCCGAGCGCGGCCCGGCCCGCATCGTCCACCGCGGCGACTGCCACGCCACCCGCGACCTCACCCGACCGGCCACCACCGAGCAGGCCCGCATCGTCCTCGACCGCGACGACGCGGCACCCTGCCCGATGTGCCGGCCCGACCGGCCGTTGCGGAGGGCCGCGTAGCGTCCGCTGTCAGCTTCCGCTCGGCGTTCCACCGCGTCCATGCACGTGCCACTGCCCGCGTTCACGATCTCGGGCCCGTTCCCGCCAGTACGTCGGCCAGGGAAAAGGCGTCGGCGGTCTGGGGGTGGGTCTTGCCCAGCCGCGTGTGCAGGATCTGCGCGCCCCTGCGTGCGAGGCCCGCTGCGGCGGGGTCGTTCAGCGCATGCAGAGCACGGGCCTTGAGCAGCAGGGCGTATCCGATGTAAAGGTGGTCCGGTGCGTAGCTGGCCTCGCGGATGCGTAGCGCCCGGGAGATCAGCGGCATGGCCACGGCGTGGTCGCCCAGGGCGACGTGGACGCCCGCCAGTGCGATCAGGTCGAAGCTGACGTACGGGTCGTCCGGCCCGTACGCCGCCTCGTCGATCCGCAGCGCGCGCTCGGCCAAGAGCACCGCCGTCCGGTGATCGCCGAGAATGTGCCGGATGCGCGCCAGGGTGGCCAGGTCCGTCGCGATGGCGGGACTGTCCGCCGGCAGGCAGGACTCGTGCAGGCGCAGCGCTCGTTCCGCCGTCGGACCCGCCCGCTCCGGAGCGCCGCGGTCCCGGTGGATCTGCGCCAGGGTGATCAGGTCGAAGCCGAGTTCCGCCTCCCTGTGGTCGAGCGACTCGTCGATCGCGACGGCACGCTCGCACAGGGGCAGCGCCACCGAGTGGTCCCCGATCGACAGGAGGAACTCCGAGGCCAGCCTCAGCAGTTCCGCGGTCTCCGCGGCGCACTCGGACGGCGGCTCGTCCTTGGTCACCACGACTGCGTGCGGGAGCAGTCGCTGCCATCGCGACCGCGCGTCCGGGTCACCGTGGATGTCGTGCGGCACCGCCGCGAGCAGCGCCCGGCACAGCCGCACCCGGGCGTCGCTGCGTACGTCGGCCGGCATCGCGGCGCGGACGGCGGCCTGCACCAGCCGGTGCAGCACCAGGGAGGAGGCTTCGCGCCTGGCGAGCCCCAGACCGGCCAGCGCACCGACCGTCGTGTCCCAAGCCACCGGGTCGGCCGCGGCCGCGTTCAGGGTTTCGGTACTGCCGGTGAACAGGTCCAATGGGATCGGCTCCGGCGCCAGCAGGGCACACTGCTCCAGCAGCTGCCTGGCTTGCGGCCGCTCGACCTCCAGCTTGCGCACGCTGAGCTGCCACAGGGTCGCGACCACCACCGCCGGCCGGTCCGCCAGCTCGCCGAGCGCGATCATGTCCTCCAGCCGCGAGGACAGCAGAGCCAGGTAGTCCTCGGGTCCGGTGCGGTTGTAGTCCATGTACCCGGCCGCCTGCTCCAGCGCCAGCGGCAGGTCCCCCAACTGCTCGGCGATCCGGTCGGCCACCGCTGTGGTCATGCCGCGCACCCGCCGGGCCAGCAGTCCCACCGCCTCCCGGCGGGTGAACACCTCCAGGTCGATGACGCCGGCCCTGCTCGACCAGCCACGGCGCCTGGTCGTGACGATGATGTGGCCGCCGGTCCCCAGGTCACCCGTCGGCAGCGCGTCGCGGAGCATGCCGGGCCGCTCCCCGTTGTCGAAGATGACCAGCCAGGGCGTGTGGTCCAGTAATCGGCCGTACACCTGCGAGACGACCTGCTCGGAACTCACCTCCGCCAGTCCCAGCTCCCTGGCCAGCGACGCGAACTGCGACGCCACCAGATCGGGATCCTCGGCGTCCACGAACACCACGTACCGGTATTCCGACCGGTAGAGGTAGGCGTACTCCACCGCGAGCTGCGTCTTGCCGACGCCGCCCAGCCCGTGCACGGCCTGCATCGCGCCGTCGCCGCCCGAGGTGAGGCGCTGCCGCAACTCGCGCAACGCGGCGTCGCGACCGGTGAAGTGGGTGTTGCGCGGCGGCAGCCGGTACGTCGCCGGGCGGGGTCGCGAGCGCTCGGGACGTGGCGCCGGAGTGCGGACGTCCCGGGCGTCCCTGGACGCGGCCTCCAGCAGATCGGTGAGGGTGGCGTGGTCGCCGCGCAGCCGCGCGATCTCCTCCTGGGGCGAGACGTCGATCCGGGCGGCGTGCGCGGCGCGGACGCAGGCGGTCGCGTAGGCCGCGACCCGCTCCCACGGGGGCGGCTTGGTGAACTTGCCCGCCAGCAGGTCCGACAGCGACGACCGGGAGAGGACCTTCTCCTCGTCGCAGGCCAGCAGTTGCGCCTGGGTGGGCGACCCCGAGGACGTGCGCAGACGCTGCAACCGGTTGACGAACCAGCTCTGCGGTGAGTCCGCTCCGCCCATGTACGCCGCTCTCCCCGTCTCGCCCTCCGGATTCGTCCGGACATCGGAGTCCAGAAATGTAGCTCATCCGGCGGCCGAGCCCGGCCGATCCGGGCTCCACGGAGAACGCCCTACCCGGGCCGCGCCGCCCCTCACCGGTCCAGCCCGTCCACGCTCAGCGCGGTGAACCGCTGCCTCGGCTGGAGCGTCGTGTCCGACTACTTGCCGGCCTCGATCCGGTCAGCGTCCTTCTGGGCGTCCGCGAAGTCCTCGCGGAAATGGGCCACGGCATCCTGAACCGCCTGCTGTGCGGCGGCGTCGCGGGGGCCGCCCGCGTCGAGCCCGAGGTAGGCCAGTATTGCCAGATCGGCGGAAAGGAGGCCGTTGTCGTCGTACCAGTCTCTGACTGAGGACGGCGCATCGGCGGCGGTGAAAAACCCGTACACCTCGGCGGACGCGTCCTTCCAGGGCTGCTGGTCACCATTCGCCGCCCTTTTGTGCCAGGCGTAGAACGCCGGGTAGCTGCCGGGCTTGGACCGGTTGAGGATCGCGATGACGCCGTCGTGGAACTCGGTCTGGTAATAGGCGTTGGCGGTGCGGCAGATCGCGGCTGCCTTGCGCCGTGCGGCAGCCGGCGCCAGGTGTGCGGGTTCCGGTGCGGACAGCCCCGCGGGGGTGGCCTTCCTGGTGCTGGAAGTGGCCGAGGGGGACGCTGCGGCCTTCCCTCCGCCGCTGCTGCCCCGCAGGCCGGATGCCGTCCCGACGATCACGATCGGCGCGCACACGAGCACCACCACAGCGATCCCCCTGCGCTGAAGGGCGCTCAGTTTGCGCCAGAACGACGGCATGCCGCACCCCCCGATCGTGCGAGCCGCGACCCGGCGCGCTGTCGCACCAGACCGTACAGCACGCGCCGACCTGGGCGGCTTCTCCTTTCCCTGGTCCGCCGGGTGCCGGCCGCAGGCGACGTGCGGCGAACGGCGAACGGCGAACGGCGAACGGCATCAGGCGAGTTGCGGCATGAGCTCGGCTGCGATCCACTCCATCGCCTTCTCCACATGCCCAGCCGCGACGGGCAGCCACAGAGTGCAGGTGGCGTGCGCCGCGTTCGCGGACGGGTACGCCAACAGCGCCGAACTCGTCGGGGTTCCAACCGATGGCGGCCGGGCTCACCGGGGCAGGGGGAGCGTGCGGGCCAGCAGCAGGGCGGTGTCGTCCGCGGACCCGCCCTCGGGCAGCATCGTGTCGATGACTGTGGTGCACAGGTCGTCCAGGGTCGCCGCCGGGCGGGCGAGGGCCGTGCGCAACCGGTCCAGGCCCTGGTCGATGTCGGCTTCCCTGGTCTCGACCAGGCCGTCGGTGTACAACGCGATCACGCTTCCCTCCTCCACGTGCATCTCGGCGGAGCGGAAGTCCCCCAGCCCGATGCCGATCGGTGCTCCGGACGGCAGGGCGACGAACTCCACGCTCCCGTCCGGGGCGACGATCGCCGGCGGGGGGTGCCCGGCGCTGGCCATGGTGCAGGAGCGGGTCGCCGGGTCGTAGACGACGTAGATGCAGGTGGCTCCCACGCTCGGTGAGGTGAGCTCTTCCTCGGGCCGGTCGCGCGCCAGGCCGACGACGAGTTCGTCCAGCCGGGCCAGCACCTGGTCCGGGGGCAGTTCCAGGTTCGTCAGGGTGTTCAGCACCATACGGAGCCGACCCATGGTCGCGGCGGCGTTGATGCCGTGGCCGACGACGTCGCCGACGACCAGGGCGACCCGGTCGTGCGACATCGGGATCACGTCGAACCAGTCGCCGCCCACCCCGCCGTGCTTGTCCGCGGGCAGGTAGCGCGAGGCCACCTCGACCGCGTCACCGCTGCGCAGGATGTGCGGCAGCAGGTCGCGCTGGAGCGCGAGGGCGGCCGTGCGCTCGCGGCTGTAGCGGCGGGCGTTGTCCAGGCTCAGCGAGGCGCGGGCCGCCAGTCCCTCGGCGAAGAAGAGGTCGGCCCTGCTGAAGGGCGCCGGGTTCTCCGAGCGGAAGAAGGTGACGATGCCGAGCACGTTCCCGCGGGCCTGGAGCGGAATGATCATCAGCGAGTGCATCCCGAACTGCTGGAGGACCGCGGCACGGCTGGGGTCGTCGTCACGCCAGGTCCCCGGGGAGGTGTCCATCACCGGCTCGAAGTGGGACGTCCCCGTGGCCCACACCTCGGTGTACGGGGACGAGGGCGGCACGAAGACCGGCATTCCGCGCGGCCAGATGGCCTCGGGGACACCGGAGTGGATGGAGGCCATGCCGCCGCGGTAGAAGGCGGCGTGGCCGGCCTCGTTGGAGCTGACGCGCTCCAGCGGTTCCTGATCCGGCGTGATGGAGTCGGCGAGGTCGACCGTGACGAAGTCCGCGAGCGTCGGCACCGCGGTGTCCGCCAGCTCCTGGGCCGTGACCATGACGTCGAGCGTGGTCCCGATCCGGGTGCCCGCCTCGACGAGCAGTCCCAGCCGCTGCCGCGACCAGCTCTCGCGGATGTCCTCGACGATCAGGCACAGGCCCAGCGCCCGGCCGTCCGCGTCGTCCACGCGGAAGAGGGACAGCGACAGCGACGGCTCGGGGCTCCCGTCCGGCCCGGGCGGCATCCACAGCAGGTCCACCGAGGCTGTCCCGCGTTCGAGGATCCGCCGCATCGCGGCCTCAAGGCTCTGGCCGCGCCCCGACGCGAGCAGCTCGGTGAGCCGCCGCCCCACGCGGGGGCCGCCAGGGATGAACTCCATGCCGGTGATCGCCTCGTTGTACCAGGTGCAGCGCAGGTCGAGCCCCCACAGCGCGGCCCCCATGGGCGCGTGCTGGAACAGGGTCTCCAGCGCGGCCGTGTCCAGGCCGGAGGGGGGCAGCCGCCCGGCGGGAGCGGCCTCCCACACCAGCCAGTCGTGGCCGGCCTCGCCGACGAAGAAGGGGGTGACCCGGAAGTCCACGTTCCGTCCCCGGCCGTCGGCCTGCCGAATGTCCACCGGCCCTGACCAGCCCCTGGCGGCGTTCAGCGGACCGGGCCGCCCGGGCTCACCGCCGACCGTCACCAGCCGGTCGGCGGGCAGGCCCAGCGCCTCGGCGGCGGAGAAACCCCAGAGGCGCTCGGCCGCAGGAGCCCAGGTGACGACCGTACCGGCGTCGCTGATCACCGCCACCAGTTCGAACGAGCTGCTCACCGTCTGCTCTCCTTTGACCCCGTGGGGTCATCGACGGGCGTGCGAAACCGGCCACCGGGGAAACCCCCCTCACCGCCAGGCTCGCACAATATCGGGCATATCGTACAAACAGCGACGGTCGGGGCCTCCCGCCACCGGCGCTCCCGCGGGACGCGCCGCCCGTCCACGCGGTGCGGGACGGACGCCGCGCCCGGCGGAAGCCCTCCCGTGGGCGCGAGGCTCGCTGACGACCGGGGCCCCCAGCAGGCCGGCGATCAGGGCGGGGGACGCCCGTGGCGGGGCTGTCGCGGCGCGGACCCGGGGGTCAGTGGGGGCGGGAGATCGGAGGGAGGCCGGTGGATTCCTCCCGGACGACGTGGGCGGCGGACATGGCAGCGGCCGGCGATCACTACTCCTACAGACGTCCTGGCGCGCGACTTCGTTATGTCCGGCAGCTCAGCGCACGCGCGAGGTGCGCGTCCGCAACGGCGGGCACCGGGCCGTGTACAACGGAGGTGACCGCGAATTCCCTTTCGAGCGAGGACGACACACATGGCACAGGACAACCCTCTGGGCAGGATCGGCGTCTGGAGCAGCGCCTGGACCACCGCCCAGAACGGCGACGGCCCCGCGTACTCAGGTGTGCACGACGAGGCCGCGGCCGAACTCGACTCCCTGGGCTACGGCACGATCTGGCTCGGCGGCAGCCCGGACGTCGGCTACGCGGCGCCGCTGCTGGCCGCGGCGCCCCGGATCGTGGTGGCCACCGGCATCCTCAGCATCTGGCAGCACGGCGCGGAGGAGGTCGCCACCGGGCGGGCGGCGCTCGAACGCGCCCATCCCGGGCGGTTCCTGCTCGGGCTCGGTGTGAGCCACGGAGCACTCGCCAAGAACTACGCGAAGCCGTACTCGGCGATGCGCGAGTACCTGACCGCGCTGGACTCCGCACCGGAGCCGGTGCCCGCGGCCGGAAGGGTCCTGGCCGCGCTCGGCCCCAGGATGCTGGAGCTGGCCAGGGACCGCGCGGCAGGCGCGCACCCGTACCTGGTGACCGTGGAGCACACCGCCGGGGCCCGCGACATCCTGGGCCAGGACGCGCTGCTCGCCCCGGAGTTCAAGGTGGTGCTCGACCCGGACCTGGACCGCGCCCGCGCCACCGCCCGCGACTACCTGGCCATGTACCTCACGCTGCCCAACTACACCGCGAACCTGCGGCGGCTCGGCTTCACCGAGGACGACCTGCGCGACGGCGGCAGCGACCGGCTGCTGGACGCGGTGTTCGCGCTCGGCGACGCCGACAGGGTCGCCGAGCGCGCCCAGGAGTTCCTCGCCGCGGGGGCCGACCACCTGGCGCTCCAGGTCGTCACCGCCGCCACCCGGAGCGAACTCCCGCTGGACGCCTGGCGGCGGCTGGCCGGGGTGCTGCTGTAGCGCGCGCCCTGCCCACATAGCGGGCGCCGGCCTCGGCGCGGGCGTAGAACGCGGCGAGTTCGTGGCTGGTCCGCCACGACCGGACAGGAAGCAGGACGCCCGATCCACGAGTAGACCTCGACGCTGTCCGCCTCATCCGGAATGAGGAACCGGCCCGTCACCGCACAGCTGTCACGCCCAATAGGGACACGGATATGCCGTCGGTGACCACGGCGCGGTCGTTCGGTGACTCAGCCGATTCGCGCGCAGAGGTCGTCCGTCGAGCCGTGCAGCATGGTCAGGGTCTTGTATCCGGTGGGGCTGAACTCCAGCGTGTAGGCGCCGTCGATGGTGTAGAAACCGCGGGCCAGGCTGCCGCTGTTCTCGCCGAAGCCGACCAGTACCGGTCCGAGCACGTACCAGAGCTGGGAGCCGTCGGTGCGGTAGTCGACGATCGCCGTCCCGCCGGCGTCCGCGTCGTAGAAGGCGCCGGTGTCGGTGTCGGTGAGCCGTACGACCAGGTCGCCCTTGTAGGCGACGCGCTTCGCGGTGCCGTCGGCGTACGTGTCGAGGACGCGCTGCTCGACCTCGTCGACGACGGGCTCGCCGTGGACGGGGAAGTCGCACCGCGCGCCTGCCGGCTTGTCCCAGGGCGCCGACGGCGCGGGGACCCAACCCGCGGCGGTACTCCCCGCGTCGGACGCGGACGCGGACGCGGACGAGGTCGCGGACGCGGTGGCTACGGGTGCCGCGCCGACGGCGACAGCGGCAAGGACCGACAGGGCGATGACAGTTCGTCGCATGCTTTTCCCCTGGGGTGAGGTGGTGGAGATCCGGACCTCAGCCTCACCCCGGCAGCTGACCGGATTCTGACCACGACTCATGAGGGTGGGGGCAGTCATGAAGTTCCAGTTGCTCGGCCCGTTCGAGGCCCGCCACGAGGGCGAACGCGTCATGCTCGGCGAGCGCCGGCAGGAGCGCTGCCTGCTGGCGATCCTGCTGCTGGAGGCCGGTCACGTGGTGACGACCGCACGCCTCATCGACCTGCTGTGGAACGGCTCCCCACCCGCGTCGGCCCGCGGCACCGTGCACACCTACATCGGCAGGGTGCGGGCCCGGCTCAGACCGTACGGTCTGCTCGTCGAGACCCGCCACGGCGGTTACCTGCTCGACCTCGGCGAGCACACCACCGATGCGCGGGAGTTCCTGAGCCTGGTCGGGGAGGCGGCCGTGACCGGCGATCCCGGGGAACGGGTGCGCTCCTACGACCGGGCGCTGGCGCTGTGGCACGGGCCGCTGCTCGCCGACGTCATCGACGACGAACTCCGCGGGCGGCTCGGCGCCCGGTTCACCGAGCTGCGGCTGTCCGCTCTGGAGCAACGGGCCGAGGGCCAGCTCACCATGGGCCTGCACGAGCGGGTGCTGGCGGATCTGACGCCGCTGGCCCACGAACTACCCACGCGGGAGCGGCTCGTCATCGCCCAGATGACCGCACTCTACCGAAGTGGCCGTCAGGCAGACGCCCTTGAGCTCTACCGGCATGCGCGCCATGTCCTGGTGACCGAACTGGGCATCGAGCCGGGCCCCGCGCTGGCCACGCTGCACGACCGCATACTCCAGGGCGACCGCCGGCTGGACCGGCCGCCCGCGCCCTTGTACGCCGTGCGGGTGCGCGAAGAGTGGCTGCCGTGGAGCACCAGCGGGCATCCGGCGCTGGAGTTCTGCAACACGTACGCCGGCTGGGGAGCCCCCGGGCTGCCCGGTGCGGACTGGCTGCGCCGCTACGCCACCCTCGCCGTGTGGGCGGGTCACATGGACCTGGCGGACGACCCGACCGTCGACCGGCTGCTCCAGCAGGCGCAGGAGCAGCCGGACGAGGCCGCCGCCGCGCTGGAGGAGGCCCGGGGCTTCCGTACGCAGCTCTACGCCTGCCTGGCCGACCCGCACGACGCCCGTGCCTTCAACGCGGTGGCCGCGGTCGTGCAGGACGCCGCCGGCTCCGCGGTCTTCACCCGGGGGGAGGACGGCCTCGGCCGCTGGCGGCTGTCCCCGGCCGCGGGCTTGCGGCTGCCCGTGCGCGCCACCGCCCGCAGCGCGGCGGAACTCCTCGCGGACCCGCGCCGCTTCACGATCCGCGCCTGCTCCAGTGACGACTGCGGGTGGCTCTTCCTCGACCACAGCGGTCGCCGCCGCTGGTGCAGCCTGGCGACCTGCGGCAGCAACCGGGCGCGGGCGGGCGCGGGTTGAGGCAGCTGGGGAGCGCGGTCCACGGCAGCGGTGAGCGGGCCCGGTCGTGGGCCGCTGCGGTCGGCGCGGAATCCGTGCTCGCGGCAGCCCGCGCCTCCCGCGTCAGGCCGGACGTCGGGCCGTCCCCCGGGGCCGTCGGACCTAGGGAGCGAAGCCGGCCTCCCGGTCCGCGGCAGCGATCTGGTCGTGGAAGCGTTTGTGGACCCAGTGACGCTTGCCGAGGAGGTCCAGCTGCCCCCATCGTCCGGAGACCGGGCCGAGTCGGCTGTGGCGTGGCATCGTTGCCGCCAGGCGTTGCGGGTGGGCTCCGCCCGACAGCCTGCTGCTGTCCAACACGTGGATGGCGTCCTGAGTGACCGCCACGCACCGGTACTCGTTCCGGAACATCGTCAGGCCGGTGACGTAGGTGATGACGAAGAACCAGAAGCTCGGCGCGCTCTGGCAGATGAACGCCTGCCGAATCTCACTGCCGGCGGGCAGGAACGGCGCCGACCGCCGTACAAGGTCCTGCCGCGGCTCGGGGTCGCGCCGGCCGGACTCCTCAGCGGTCGTCATGTCCTGCCTTCCCTGGCGCGGTGCTCCCGCGTCCACGAGGTGATCGAACGGTGCTGTCGCGGAGTAACCCGTTGCAGCAGTGGCGCGATGGCGCCGCTACCCCCGCCGGGGGCGCGGTGTGGTCGGTCCCTCGTCCTTCGCCGCGTCCTTGAGCGCTTCGAGCAACGCGCGCAGGGCGGGTTGCTCAAGGGTGGTCTCCGGCACTGCGGCGTAGATCGTTCTGACAGGCTCGGGGCGGCGCACCCGCCGGACAGCGACGCCGGGGTGGCGGTTGCCCAGCCCCGTGCGAGGTATGAGGCAGACGCCGAGGCCCGCTGCGACGAACGCCTGCGCCGTGGCGTAATCCTCGCTCGACGCCGCGAAGTTCGGACTGAATCCCGCTGCGGCGCAGGCGTCGGTGATGGGCACGAGGCACGGGCCCGGCGCTTCGCTGCCGACCCATGCCTCACCGGCGAGTTCGGCCAGATCGACGGTGCGTTGCGCCGCGAGCGGATGCCCCGAAGGCAGCACCGCGCGGTAGGCGTCATCGAGGAGATGCACCAGATGGACGCCCTGCGGGACGCTGCGGCCCGACCCGACCATGATCGTGAGGTCCGCCCTGTTCTCGTCCGCCACCGACAGCGGGTCCTCGGGGTCGATGAGTCTGAGATCGATCCGCAGCCCCGGGTGCTCCTTGCGGAGGCGGGACAGGGCGGGTGCCACCACGGTGGGGCCGATCGAGGACATGTAGCGGATCGCCAGCCTGCCCGTACGCCCTGCGCGCAGGTCGGCCAGCGCGGTCTCCGCCTCGGCGAGGTTGTGGCTGATGATGCCCGCGTGCCCGGCGAGGAGCCGCCCGGCCGCCGTGGGGCGGACGCCCCGCCCGATCCGTTCGAGCAGCGAGATCCCGGCCTCCTTCTCCAGCAGGGTGATCTGCTGGCTCACGGCAGAGGGCGAGTAACCGAGGTTCCGGGCGGCCGCGGTGATCGATCCACTGGTGACCACCGCCCGCAGCAGGTTCAGGCGTCGCACGTCGAGCATGTAGAGGAGCTTAACGATAGTGCAGTTCTCTGTGCTTGTCCTTGAGGGCAGGCCTTGGCATCGTTCCTGATCGTGGACCTGGACGACCTGATCCTGGCCCTGGACGAGGGGAACAACGAGTGAACAGCGCCGCAGGCCGGGCATGGGTGGGGGCACGGCTGGGTGTGCTCGCCCTGCTGTGGGGATCCACTTTCCTGTGGATCAAACTGGCTCTGGCCGCCCTGGCTCCCGTCCAGGTCACGTTCAGCCGCTGCGCCCTGGGGGCGGCCGTCCTGCTGGTCCTGTGCCTCAGGGCGCGCCACCGGCTTCCGCGGGGCCGCACCCTTTGGCGCCACATCGTCGTCGCGGCCTTCTTCTGCAACGCCCTGCCGTTCGCCATGTTCAGCCTCGGCGAGAGAAGTGTCAGCTCCGGCCTGGCCGGCGTACTCAACGCCACGACACCGCTGTGGTCGGTGCTGATCGGTACCGCCGTCGGCACCGAACGCGGACTGCCGCCCGTCCGGCTGGCCGGGCTCGTCCTCGGCTTCGCAGGAACGGTGCTGATCTTCGCCCCGTGGTCGCAGACCGGGCCCGTCGGCTGGGGCGCACTGGCCATCCTCGCCGCGGCGGCGAGCTACGCCGTCGGCTTCGCCTACATGGCCCGCCATCTCGTGGGCAGGGGCATCCCCACCCTCTCCCTGTCCGCGGCTCAACTCGTCGCCGCGGCCGGACTCACGGCGCTCACCCTGCCGGCCGGCGGCCTCGTGGCGGTCCATCTCCCCGCCAAGGCATTGATCGCGGTCACCGTCCTCGGGATCTTCGCCACCGGGATCACCTTCCACCTCACGTACCGCATCATCGCGGACGAGGGTGCGACGAACGCCGCGACAGTCGGCTACCTGCTACCGGTCGTCTCCGTCGTGCTGGGAGCGATCGTCCTCGGCGAGGCCCTCAACCCGCGGATCGTCACGGGCATGGTCGTCGTCCTGGTCGGCGTCGGCATGACGCGCCGGCACAAGCGGGTGCCGTCGCCGGCGGCCCCGGAAGCGCTGTCCCGTTCACCACTCCCCCAGCCGGAATGACCGGTCGCCGCCCGCAGTGTTCGTGGGTACGCGCCGCGATCGCGTGGACGGGCCCGCCTCAGGCCTCGTCTGCAGGAGTCAGCAACAGTCGGCCGCGTATCCCGCCCGCGGCGAGGCGATCATGCGCCTCGGCCGCGCGCTCGAGCGGGAGGACGTCAGCGACCCGCAAGCTCAGATCCATGGCGGCGAGACCGGCCAGGGCGCCCCCGTCAGCACTGATCCACTGCTGGTGGACGCAGATGCCACGCAACGGCGGTGGCGCTGAACCGCCGACCATCGTGACGTAGGAGCCCCTGGTGCGGACGGCGGCCAGCGCGCGGATGCCGAGCCCCGCGGTGTCGAGCGCGCCGGCGACGCCGCCCGGAACCAGGCGGCGGACATCGCCCGCCAGGTCGCAGGCGTCACGGCCGACGACCCACTCCGCGCCGAGGCTTCGAGCGCACTCCTCGTCGTCGGCGCCGGCTTGGGCGACGACGCGCAGGCCGCGCCGTGCCGCCAGTTCGACGGCGAAGCCGCCGACCGCCCCGGTGGCTCCGGTCACCAGCACCACATCGCCGGTGACGAGGTCGAGCAGGTCCAGGGACTGGAGGGCGGTGAGGCCGTTCAACGGCAGCGTCGCTGCGGCCGCGGGACAGGCGCCGGGCGGCGCGGGCGCGACAGCCGTGGCGTCCAGGACCAGGTATTCGGCGTAGGCGCCCAACGACACGTCGAGCAGGTCGCGCAGGCCGATCACCCGCTGCCCCGGTGCGAACGCCGTCACGCCCCCTCCGAGCCGGTCGACCACGCCCGCGACGTCCCATCCGATGCCCGTGTGTTCGCGGGGCGCCATCAGCCCTGCTTCGACGAGCGCGCCGGAACGGGTGACCAGGTCGACGGGGTTGACGGTCGCGGCCTCGACGCGGATCCGCACCTGCCCGGGACCGGGCTCGGGCAGCGGGACCGTCACCGACTTGAGTACCTCGGACCCGCCGTAGCCGCGGGCGACCACCGCCCGCATCTTCTCTTCAGCGATCATGTGGCTACCGTAGAGAGCACTACTCTCCAGCGGTAAGTACGCACTTCGAGGTGCCCAAGGCACCGGAAGGAGAGCCAAGATGCCCACCCGCACCGCCTCCCAGCGCCGGGCCGAGGCGAGCATCATTTACGACGCCTACCTCGCCGAGTGCCCCGCCCGGCAACTGCTGGACCGCATCGCCGACAAGTGGGTCAGCCTCGTCGTCAACGCGCTTGCCGACGGGCCACGGCGGTACTCCGAACTGCAGCGCAGGCTGGCCAGCGTGAGCCAGAAGATGCTGACACAGACCCTGCGGCATCTCGAACGCGACGGTCTGGTGTCGCGGACCGTGACCCCTGCCGTCCCGGTGCGCGTCGCCTACGAGCTCACCCCCCTCGGCCGCTCGCTGCTGCCGGTGATGCGCGCGATCAAGGACTGGGCGGAAGAGCACATGGACGAGGTGCAAGCCGCCCGCGTCACCTACGACACTCCGGACTGACGGGTCGGGGGCGTCGACTGGTCGGTGGCCTGCGGGGGCTCCACGACCGTGCGGGCGCCGTGGACGGGTGGCACGTCCGGCGCCCGGAGGGCGGGCGAAGCCCGTGGGCCGACAGGCCGTCGCACCCCCCCGATACAGCGGTCAAGCCTCGACGGCCCCACGGAGTAGGACGGTTGCGGACTACGGAAAGGTCCGATCTCCTGCAGGAAAATGCGGGCGCGATCTAGGAAGCAACCGCGTGCTCCCGTACATTCATAGGACGTATCTCCCTCATCGTCGCCCGCCGTCTGGAGAAAGAACATGCGCAGGGCTGTTGTTGCATGCCTTGCGGCCGTCGCCGCCGTCACCCTCGGGGTGTCGAGCGGCGGTTCGGCCGAGGCCGCTCCGCACACCGATGTGCTCCACGTCGCGCCCGACGGGCACGGGACCGCCTGTACGGCGCAGAGACCCTGTTCGCTGGACACCGCCAGGGACCAGGCGAGGAAGCTGGTCCCTGGCGCAGAAGGGGACGTCGTCGTCGAACTGCAGGGCGGCACCTACCGGCTCACCGGTCCGTTCCGGCTCGGGGTCCAGGACTCCGGACGGCCCGGGCACCCGGTGGTCTACCAGGCCGCCGCGGGGCAGAACCCGGTGCTCACCGGTGCCGTCAAGGTCACCGGGTTCGTCAAGACCGACGCCGAGAAGGACGTCTACCGCGCGAAAATACCGGCGGGCGCCGCCGGCCGGGAGCTGTTCGTCAACGGAGTGCGGGCCGACCGCGACCGGGGCACCCGGGACCCGAGTGGGTTCACCGTCACCGCCACCGGCTTCACCACCGCCGACCCGGGGTACGCCCGTTGGACCGATCCGGCCAGGGTGGAAGTCGTGCGCAACAGCGGCTGGAAGCAGATGCGCTGCCCGCTGGCCTCCATCGCGCCCTCCGCCTCCGGCGGTTCGAACCTGACCGTGGACCCCGCCTGCTGGAACAACAACCACTCCTCGGTACCCAACCCGGGCTTCCCCTTCAACGGCGCCGGCCTGCCCACCCTGGACGGCATCACATGGCTGGAGAACGCCTACCAACTCCTGGGCACTCCAGGGCAGTTCTACATCGACCAGAACGCCGGCTACCTCTACTACGTGCCGCGACCCGGTGAGAACCTGGCGACCGCCGACGTCGAACTGCCGGTCGCCCCGGAGCTGGTGGACGCCTCCGGCACTCCCGGCCATCTCGCACCGCTGAACGACACCGACTGGCGGGCGGTCTACACCGGCAGTTGGGGTTACTCCGGCGGCCGGCACCTCGGTGACCTGAACGCCGACGTGCACTACACCTCCACCGACGGCGACGCGGTCAGCTACACCTTCGACGGCACCGGCATCCAGATGCTCTCGGAGAGCAACGGCGACGAGGGCAGCGCAGACGTCTTCATCGACGGCACGAAGGTGTCGACGGTCTCCGGCAACGGTCCCGTACGGCTGGCCCAGCAGGCCATGGTCTCCGTCACCGGGCTGTCCAAGGGGTCCCACACTCTGCGCGTGGTCAAGACCGGCGGGTCGTACCTGCTGGTCGACGGCTTCACCGTGATCCCGGACCCGATCGCACCGGTGCACGACATCACCTTCTCCGGCATCACCTTCCAGGGCGCCACCTGGACCGCCCCCACCGCCGAGGGCTACGTGGACAACCAGGCCGGCGTCGTCTGGGACCCGACCACGCGCGCACCGGCCCGTATCCCGGCCGCCGTCCAGGTGCACAGGGGACAGCGGATCACCTTCACCGGCGACACCGTCACGCACACCGGCACCAGCGGGATCGACCTGGCCGACCAGACCCAGGACTCCACGGTGGCCGGCAGCACGATCACCGACACCTCCGGCATCGGCGTGGCGGTCGGCGAGGTCGACGACTACTACCAGACCGAGCCCGGCCTGATGACCAGCGGCAACACGGTCTCCCGCACGGTGGTGCAGTTCCCCGGCCAGGAGTACGCGGACGCGGTCGGCATCTGGGTCGGACACAGCCGGGGCACGACGCTGTCGCACAACGACGTCGGCTACACCCCGTATTCGGGCATCTCCATCGGCTGGGGCTGGGGCTGGGCCTCGGACTGCACCCTCCAGGAGAAGCAGGGCCTTCCCAACCCGTGCCTGCACGGCACGACCTACGCGGGCGACGCCCATGTGGTCGGCAACCACGTGCACAGCGTCATGGGGGCGCTGTTCGACGGCGGTCCGATCTACACCCTCGGCGGCCAGTCCGCGCCCTCGGAGTTCACCGGCAACGTCCTGTCGGAGTGCATCGACGGCTGCAACATGATCTACCACGACGAGGGAAGCTCGCTGTGGGAGACCCACGACAACGTGGTGCGCTTCGGCAACGGGTCGCTCTGGACGAACCTGTGGACGCCGAGCATCCACGACGACTCGATCCATGACAACTACAGTGACACCGCCGCCTACAACAACAGCGGCACCGGCATCACGTTCCAGCAGGCCACCGTGGTGAGCGACGGGAACTGGCCGGCGGCGGCGCTGGCGATCATCAAGGCCGCGGGTCCCGGCACCCTGCCCGGCAGCGCCGTCGACGACGACGACCTCCGGGTCGCGTACACCGGCAGCTGGTCGTCGAGCGGCTCCCGCGGCGACGGCGACCTCGACAACGGGGTGCACTACACCCAGCAGAACGGTGCGGCCGCCACGATCAGCTTCACCGGCACCGGCGCCGCCTTCTTCACCGAGACCAACTCCGACGAGGGCGACTTCGGCATCACGCTCGACGGCGTGTCCAAGGGCACTGCCAGTGCGAACACTCCGCAGAGACACAGCCGGCAGACCCTCTGGTCCATCTCCGGCCTGACCGACGCCCCGCACACGCTGACGGTGACCAAGCTCAGCGGCACCTACTTCCTGGTGGACGGCTTCGCCCTGAGCTGACCGGCCGTCACGGGCCGAAGAAAGGCAGAAATGATCCTCGCCAAGACACGAAAGCTGCCGGTGCTGGCGGCGGCGACCGCGATCGTGGCCGCCCTGCTGGGCGCCGCACCCTCCGCACCCGCCGCGCCCACCGCACCCACCAAGGGCGGCTCGGCACCCGGCAGTGGGCAGCTGGCGGCGTGGTCGCCCAGCATGACCATCGGCGGACCCAACTTCGACAACCGGACCATCCGGATGGTCGTCCACTCCAGCATCAACGGGCATTCGCTGCGTATCCACCTGTCCAACCTGCGCGGCACCACCCCGCTGACGATCGGGGCGACGAACGTGGCCGTACAGGCCGACCGGGCCACCGCGGTCCCCCACACCGAGCACGCGGTCACCTTCGGGCACCGCACCTCGGTGACGATCGCCGCGGGGGCGGAGGTCGTCAGCGACCCGGTCCCGATGGCGGTCTCCGCCGACCACAACATCCTGGCCAGCGTCTACCTGCCGAACGCGACCAGTTCCGCGACCTGGCACTCCGACGCGTTCGACACCACCTACCTGTCCGCCGCGGGCGACCACACGGCTGAGGCGGGCGACGGCAACTACATCGCGTCGACCACGTCCTGGTACTACTTGTCCGGTCTCGACGTCGTCTCGCCCGACGCCCGCGGCGTCGTCGTCGCCTTCGGCGATTCCATCACCGACGGGTACAACACGCCGACGGGTACGTACCAGCGCTGGCCCGACGACCTGGCCCGGCGGCTGGCGGCCACCAGCCCGATGGGAGTGGTGGATGCGGGCATCGGCGGTAACCGCGTGCTGACCGACGTGCCCAACATCTGGCAAGGCGTCAGCGCCACCAAACGCTTCGCCCACGACGCTCTCGGCCAGGCCGGAGTGCGCGACGTGATCCTCATGGAGGGTATCAACGACATCGGCAACAACGCCGGACCCGGCGGCGGCCCGCTCACCGCGCAGGATCTGATCGACGGCTACCGGAACCTGATCGGCCAGGCCCACGCCGCCGGAGTCAGGATCATCGGTGCCACCCTCCTGCCGGACAAGGGCAGCGGCTACTACAGCGGCTCCGCCGACGCCCTCCGGCAGGCGGCCAACACCTGGATCCGCACCAGCGGCGCCTTCGACGGGGTGGTCGACTTCGAGAAGGCCGTCGCCGACCCGGCCGATCCCTCGGCGCTCGACCCCCGCTTCGATTCGGGCGACCACCTCCACCCGAACGCGGCCGGCATGCAGGCGCTGGCCGACGCCGTCGACCTCCACCTGCTGCACCAGTAGCCCAGCCGCGCTCCTCCCTCACCACCGGCTCGCGGCGGGGAGGTGACGAGGCCGTAAGGTCATGGGGCGGTCCTCGCCGGACCGCCCCATGACCGTGCGGCGCCACGGTGCGTCACGGCCGCCTCGGAGGAACCTGGTGCTCACGGCCTTACCGTCCGAGCCGAGGCCGGCCGGGTCAGGCCTGCCTGACCGCCGAGATGTCGAAGGTGAGCTTGACCTTGTCGCTGATCAGGACGCCGCCGCCCTCGAGGGCCGCGTTGTAGGTCAGGCCCCAGTCGCCGCGGCTGACGGTGGCGGAGCCGTCGAAGCCGACACGGACGTTTCCGTAGGGGTCGGTGACCTGCCCGTTGAGGGTCAGGTCGATCGTGACCGGGCGGGTGATGCCCTTGACGGTCAGGTCGCCGTGCATGCGGTAGGTCTCGGCGTCGATCTGCTCGGCGCTGGTGCTGCGGAAGGTGATCTCGGGGAACTCCTCAGCCGCGAAGAAGTCGCCGTTGCGCAGGTGCTCGTCCCGCGCACCCAGCGCGGTGTCGACGCTGGCGACCTTGATGGTCAGCGTGGCGCTGGAGGCGGAGGGGTCGGCGCCGTCGAGGGCGAGGGTGCCCTCGTAGTCGGTGAAGCGCCCGCGGATGGTCGTGACCATCGCATGCCGCGCCGAGAAGCCGATCTCACTGTGGGAGGTGTCGATGACGTAGTCACCGGTCAGGTGCGCCAGATCCGCGGTGGCGCCGGCCTGCGTGGCAGACGCGGTGGCCGCGGGTGCGGCGGCCGGGGTGACGGTGCTCTTGCGGGCGAACAGGCCCATGGTGTGCTCCCTGGGGACGGGGTTGGTTCGCTTTTCAACCACACACAGAGGAGTCCCATTCCTTGCTTTATGCCGGCTTCGCGTGATGCCGGTCACCCGCCGAGGGGGCGGGCGTACCGGCGGCGGCGCGAGCGGTGACACATCCGGGGCGGGCGCCGGCGACGGGCCGTGGATGGTGTGGCGCTGATCCCTGGTCCAGGCACTGCCCGGCTCACGAACGTCCCGCTCCACATGGCAGGCGTATGTCGCCTTTGTTCAATACACCTCCGACCCGGGCCGCCTAGCGTCGCTCCCATGTCACATATGTCCAACGCTGCCGAAGCCATGGCCGCAGTCACCCGCACCATCACCGACGACCAGCTCGCCAACAAGACCCCGTGCACGGAGTACGACGTGCGGGCACTGGTCAACCACCTCCTGTTCTGGGGCCCGTCGCTCGCCGGCGGCGGCCGCAAGGAGTCCGTTCCGCAGCCGGCGGCCGCCGAGTCCGATGTGGACCTGGCGGGCGCCGACTGGGGGGGCCGCCTGCTCGCCCTGCTGGACGACATCACGTCGTCGTGGGCGCCGCCGAGTGCCTGGGAGGGCGAGACGAGCATGGGCACGCCGCAGACGCTGCCCGCGACCGTCATGGGCGACATGATCGTCGGAGAGCTGGCCATGCACGGCTGGGACCTGGCGGTCGCGACCGGGCAGCGGCTGGAACTGCCCGCCGACCTGCTGGCACATCTGCACGACACGATGTTCACCGGCGTGGAGCAGGGGCGGCAGATGGGCATGTACGGGCCGGAGGTCGCGGTGCCGGCCGACGCACCCACCTTGGACCGCATCCTCGGCCTGACCGGCCGTGATCCCGCCTGGGCGTAGCCTCCGACCGGTGATGCCGGTCACGTCTGGCGCGAGCCGTCGAAGCGTGGTGCGGTGGCGCCGGGCAGCAGTGGGCGAGGTGCGCACAGTGGCTGTCGCGCGTGCCTCCTCCGCGCGGCGGACGTCTGCTGAGCGAGCTGTCCACCGTTGTCCAGCGCTGCCCACACCAGCACCGGACGCCGGCGGCGCGAAGCGTTCGGGCTCTGCTGCGTCCGGGCGAGGAGGCGGAGGTCGACTTCGCGGACTTCTGGCTGGACCTGGCCGGGCAGCGCCGCAAGTGCGTGCGGTGAAGGTCCTGGCCTTGCCCCACCGTCGCGGAATCCGCGAGCGGCTGCCGCTCTGCGCTTCGCAGCGATCTCGAAGCAACCGCAGAATGCGGGACTGGCAGCGGCATACCTGATGACTGAGGCGAGCAAGGGCGGCCATGGCCAGTGAGACCGGACGAGGAGGACAGGCCATTCGCCAGAGGAAGGCCATGGGCTGGCTGTCGAAGGTGGTCGGTGCCCTCCCCCAGCCGGTGAAAAGATCATTCGTTCGCCCCAATGAACTTACCGGGTCGGTCGGACACATGGGTCTGCCGCACGTTTGGGCATCGGCTTCGGCGTCGTGGTGTACGCCCGAGACCCGATACTCTTCCGAGCCGTTCGCCCAGGCATTCACCATCGTCGGCGACGCCGGGCTCATTTCAGCCCCGCACGCAGGGGAACTCGCCGGCCCGGCCAGCGTGCGCGCCGCACTCGATGTACTCGGTGCACGACGGATCGCCCACGGCATACGAGCGGTCGCGGACCGGCCGTCCCGGCCGTCGCAGCCGGGGGTGGGCCGGGGTTCAGGTGAGGGGGGCCGCCCCCGCGTTCCAGTCGATGTGGTGGTCGAACTGCCAGGCCGTCTTCTCCGGGTTGATCAGCCTCATGGCCACCGGCATCGCGAGGTCGCGCAGTACGCGGCCGACCGGGCCCGCGCTCTTGTTGCCGTTCGTGCGGGCGCCCAGCTTGATGATGCGTTCGACGCGCGGGCGGCGCAGTTGTTCGTACGTCGAGAAAGCCTGGTCGTAGGGCAGATCCCGGAGGCAGCGCGCGAGTTCGACGGCGCTTTCGGTGGCGATGGAGGCGCCCTGACCGGAGCTGGACGACGCGGCGTGGGCCGCGTCGCCGATCAGGGTCATGCGGCCGCGGGTCCAGGTCGGGACCCTTGGCATGTTTTCCATCGGGCCGGTGATGAGGAGCTGGCCGACGTCGGTGCGGCTGATCATCTCGGAAGCGGGGGTGCGGTCGTCGGCGACGGCGGCCAGGAGGGTGCGCATCCACTCCTGCGCGCCGATCGCCTGGGCCTCGGCGACCGTCATCGGGACTGTGCGGGGCAGGTTCACGAACCACACCGCCGAGGAGTCGTCGAAGACCTGGTAGCCGAAGAAGGCGCGCTTGCCGAAGCACATGTACATGACGCCGCCGGTGGAGGGAAGTCCGGATTGGTGCATCTGGGCTCCGAAGCAGACCAGACCGGCGTACTTCGGCTGCGGCGCGGCCGGGTCGATCAGGGGGCGGACCGTGGAGCGGATGCCGTCGGCGCCGATCAGGATGTCGGCGCCGGCCCGCGTACCGTCCGCGAAGTGCGCGGTGACGCCGGAGTCGCTGTCCGTCACGTCGGTCAGCCGCTTGCCGTGGTGGACGGGTACCGAGCGACGCTCCGCCTCGTCGTAGATCGCACGGTAGAGGTCCGCGCGCCAGACGAACTGCAGGGACGGCAGGCGGGAGGGCGGGGCGAACTGTGCGAGGTGCTTGCCCGTCCAGCTCCGTAGGCCCATGGCGGTGACCGGTGTGCCGATGGCGCGGACGAGGTCGCCCGCGCCGATCGCGTCGAGGGCGTTCTGGCCGTTCGGGGCGATGGTCATGCCGCCTCCGACCCCGTCGGCCGTGGAGTCGTACGCCTCGTAGACGGCAGCCTCGATACCTGCCTGGCGCAGGGCCATCGCGGCGACGGGTCCCGCGATGCCGCCGCCGACGACGAGCGCGGTGCGGGTCTTGCCGGTGCGGGTCATGACTGCTGACCGGTGGTCAGGCCATCGATGGTCATGGCGCCGCCGGTCTTGTGGGCGCGGCGCGCATCCTGGATCCACGCACGGGAGAACATCGCCGACAGGACCGCGATGCCGCCGCGGTGGATGCGGATCTCGCTGTTCGTCGCGGAGCCGGACAGGCGGATCCGGCGGCCGGTCCCCTCGTCGCATCCGGATACGGGCCGGGAGTCCTTGATCCTGCCTCGGGCGGTCCACCTCAGGTTCCAGTGGTCGATGGCGGCGCTGTCGTCGACGAGCAGCTTGACCATGGCCCGGTCCAGGTCGATGTGGATCACGATGTCGTCGGGGAGGCCGGGGGAACGCAGGTCGAGGACAGCGGCTCCATGGCGGGCCTTGACCTCGAAGCGGCCGGCCTCGGTCCAGTTACCCAGGTGCTTGACGAGGCCGTGGTCGGAGTGGATGCGCTCAGCGAGGGACATCTCGGTGGTTCCTTTCGTGGTGGTGGTGTATCGAGAGCAATAGTCTCTCTGAGACTAGTCTCCTGTCAACTAGTCTTGATGAGGCTAAAATCGGCTCCATGACGTCATCCGCTCCGCGCAGCTCCCCCCTCGCCCTGACCGTCCTGGCCCTGCTGCACTACAAGCCACTGCACCCGTACGGCATCCAGCGCCTGGTCAAGGACTGGGGCAAGGAACAAGTCGTCAACGTCAGGCAGCGTGCGAGCCTCTACCGCACGATCGAGCGGCTCAACGGCGACGGGCTGATCGCGGTCCGCGAGACAGAGCGCGATCAGCAGTACCCCGAGCGGACCGTGTACGAAGTCACGGACGCGGGGCGCGAAACCGCCCGCGCCTGGCTGGAGGAGATGCTCTCCGCGCCCAAGCAGGAATTCCCGGAGTTCCCGGCCGCCCTGTCGAATCTGCTGCTGCTCACGCCGGAAGAGATGACGGAGGTGCTGGAGCGGCGGCTCGGCGCGCTCACGGAGAACCTCGCCGGACTGGAAACGGCCATGGCCGCGGAGGCGACGCAAGGGCTGCCGCGCATCACCCGCCTGGAGACCGAGTACCTGCGAGCCGTAACGGCCGCGGAGCTGGAGTGGGTGCGCACGGTGGTCGAGGACTTGCGAGCCGGCGGGCTCGTGTGGTCGAAGGAGCAGCTCGACGCCCTCGCGGCGGGGCCCGTGCATCAGTGAGCCCGTTGCCTCCCGAAGTGGCTGGTCACGGGTCTGGGGTGGCGGCTGCACCGGTTCGCCTCCGGCGCCGTCACCCAAACCCCTGGCAGCCGGCCCTGGGGCCGTGAGATCGTCCGCAGGTGACCGACGTTGCTGGTGGAGAAACTGCTTCGGAACGACCGGACGACCGCGCCGCGTCCGCCCTGCGCTTCGCGACGGAGCTCGTCGCGTGGGTGGCCACCCCCTGGGCACTGGCCGGCCACTCATGGCTGCTTGCCGCCGTGTCCGTGGTGACCCTGATCGGCCTGCCGACTCTTTTCTCCACCCGGGGGGACAAGGCCAACGTGATCATCGCGGTGCCCGGCTGGGCCACGATCCTGCTGGTGCTGCTCCAACTCGCCGCAGCCGTGATCTCCTCCTGGCTGGCCTGGCCCGTCTGGGCAGCGGTCACCGTGACCCTGCTGGCCGCCGGCACACTTGTCACTGAGCGTTCGCGCTGGCGGTGGCTCGTTTCCGCGGACCAACTCGCCGGCTGAGGCGCTCATCCGCCGGCTGAAGCGCTCGGTCGCACGTGCATGTCCGTGCCTGACGCGCAGGCCCGTGTCCTAGCGCCTGGCGGTAGCCGTCCGCGGCGTCCTCGCGGGTGCGCACCGGCCCGGCCGGCTCCGGCACGGCAGCCGGGCAGCAGGTCCAGGCGGCCGTGCTCTGCGTCGGACCTGACGGCCCGCACGTGGCCCGCCAGGTCCGGGGGGATGGCGGGCCACTGCCGCAGCACGCTTCCGCCGGCGGCCGGCCCGGACCTGACCAGGCCTCAGGCGGCGGCACAACCTAAAGGCCCGATCGTGGGTCGAACAGGTGCGGGATCTCCCGCCTTCCGGTGGCGTCGTCGCCCCGGTCCTTTCGCGCCGCCGCCCGGGCGGGCCCGACCGCGGTCCGGACCGTGCCGGCGCGGCGTCCGAGTAGTTGGGGGAATCGTGCCTCTGCGCTTCAGAGCCACCGCTGTGGCCGCCTTCGTCCTCGTGTCGGCGGCGGCCGGCCTGCCGTCGGCCGCGCCCGCACTGGCCGGTACGCCCGCGATCACCGCGGGGGTCACGGTCAGCCCCCTGCCGGGGAGCGATCCGCTGGCGGTCACCTTGCATGGCAAGGCGACCGCCGACGGATCCCCCGTCCCCGACTCCGTCACGTACACCTACGATTTCGGCGACGGGACAACGCCGACGGTCACCTCCTCCCCCGCGGTGGACCACACCTATCCCGCCGCCGGGATCTACGCCCCGGCCGTCACCGCCGCCGATGCCTCGGGCACCAGTACACCGGCCCACCTCGCCGGCGGCCGCATGGTGCTGGGCTCGGGCTACAACCCGCTGCCGTCCACCCGGATCCTCGACACGCGCGCGGGCATCGGAGTCTCCGGCAACGAGCCGCTGCGCAGCTACGACACGCTGACCATTCCGGCCGCCGGCCGGGGCGGCATCCCCGCCGACGGCGCGACCGCCTTCGTGCTCAACGTGACGGTGACCGGCGGCACCGCTCCCGGATACCTCCAGGTCTTCCCCCATTTCACCGGTGGCCCGGGATCCAGCGTCAACTGGGCCGCCGGACAGACGATCGCCGCCCAGGTGACCGTCGAGGCCGTCGCGGGCGGCATCGACATCGGCAACTGGTCGACGGGCTCCGTCCACGTCGTGGTCGACGTCCAGGGCTACTACAGCCCCGCGCACGGCTACCGTTACGAGCCCGTTCTGGAGACCCGGGTCCTCGACACCCGCGTGAAGAAGGGCGTGCCGACCACCACGCCGATCCCGGCCGGTGGCTCGGTGACGGTGACCGTGCCGCTGCCGGCGCACGCGCCGAAGGACCCGCAGGCCGTGGTCGTCAACGTCACGGCGACCGGTTCCACCAGGGCCGGCTATGTGACCGCCTACGGCGCGGACAGCCCTCGGCCCGCGGTCTCCACCGTCAACTGGGCCGCCGGGACGACCGTCGCGAACCTGGTGACCGTGCCCTCGCAGGGCGGCCGCATCACCTTTTACAACCACGGCCCGGCCCCTGTCCACCTCATCGCCGACCTGAACGGCTACTACGCCGCCGCCGCGCGCACCTCGTTCCGCGACTCGCGCATCTTCCGGGTGCTCGACACCCGCTCCGGGTTCGGCACGGCCGTCGTGGCCCCCGCACCGGCCGGCGGCGACATCAGCGTCCCCCTCCCGGTGCCCGCCGATCTGGCGGAACCCGAACAAGCCGCCCTGCTCCTGCGCATCACCGTGACCCGGCCCGCCGCACCCGGCGTCCTGCTGCCCTTCAGCGGCCCCTACAGCCTGCCGCTGAACGCCTCGGTGCTCAACTGGACGACGGGCCAGAACATCGGCAACACCATCAACCTGTCCGCCCGGCACTTCGACGAAGTGCGCTTCCGCAACCACAGCGCCGGCCCCACCGACCTCGTCGTCGACCTCGTCGGCTTCTTCGACACCCTCACGCCGCCCGACGGCACGACCGGCTGAGCGCGCACACCGCCTCGCTCACCGGCGGCCGCCCGTCCCACAAGGACGTGCTGGACCTGGCCGTACGACGCGGAACCGTGGCGAAAGCCCCTCAAGACGGCGTGGCGGACCCCCGGCGACCGCCCAGTCGCCGTGCCGGGCGCGTTCGATCACCTCGCACTTGTCATCGGTGTTCTGTGGTGTGGCCGGGACTGGCCGTGTAAGGTCGGAAACAGCTGTCATGGTTCCGAAGTACCGGTCGCCCGTGCGCGTGTGCACGGGCGATTTTGCTGTTCACCGTCTCTGAGGACCAGGGCGATCACCTCCGGATCCCGCGCGGTGCGGGAACCGACTTCGAACCCCCTTGGAGGGACAAATGGCCAGCGGAACCGTCAAGTGGTTCAACTCGGAAAAGGGCTTCGGCTTCATCGAGCAGGACGGCGGAGGCCCTGACGTCTTCGCCCACTACTCCAACATCGCCAGCTCCGGCTACCGAGAGCTCCAGGAAGGCCAGAAGGTGAACTTCGACGTCACCCAGGGCCAGAAGGGCCCCCAGGCGGAGAACATCACCCCCGCCTGACCCGCACTCCTGTACGGCGCCCGCCCCGCGGCATCCGCGGGGCGGGCGCTGTATGTCGTCAAGCCGCTGACTCACCCCGGCAGGCCGACCGGTGGCGGGTCCGGGGACGAGCTGAGCGGCACCGGGTCAGCGGGCTCGGACAGTGCTCGGACAGTTCGTTCAGCTGGTGCAGGTCAGTCGGGGGGTGGCCCAGTCGCCGTGGTCGTAGGCGTTGCCGTCGCCCGCGTCGCCGACGACGAGGTCGAGCATCTGTACGCCGGTGAGGTCGGCGCTGATCTGCTGGGCCGGGTCATTGCCCCGTACGGTCCCGGTGGCAGCCAGGGTCTTGCCGTCGCCGAGGACGCTGAAGGTCATCGTGCCGTTGCCGCCGGCGTCGGCATCGTCACCGACCGTGGAGGTGAAGGTGGAGCAGTTGCCGCCGAGGTAGATCGTGATGTCGCTGACCGAGTTGGTGCCGAGGCCCTTGGGGTAGACGGTGCCGTTGACGGTCAGCGGCGTTCCGTCGTCGGGGTTGGAACCGCCGACCGAGTGGTCGCGTTCGACAGGGCCCCAGCCGTTGGTCGACGAGACGAATTGCAGGTCGCCGACGTCGTTGACGCCGGTGGGGGGCGGCGGGGTGACCACCGAGATCTGGGAGTCCGCCCGGAGCCAGTGCGCGACGCCGCCCTGGGCGAGGGTGGCGGTGGCGGTGAGGTTCGTCTTGGCCGTCTTGTCGGTGGGTGCGGTCAGCTCCCAGGTGGCGATCGCGCTGTGGCCGGGCTTGATGGCGCCGAAGACCTGGGGCAGCGGGTCGAAGCCGAATCCGGGTGCCGTCAGCGTGATGTTGACGCCTTCGGCGGTCCTGGCCGTGGACGGGACCGAGACGGTGGTGGTGACGGTGACGGTCTTGCCGAGCTGGACGGTCGAGGCCGACGGCGTCACGGCGAGCGTCGAGGAGGGGGCCTGCCCGGCGGCGCGGGCGAAGGACAGGTTGTCGAACTGGTCGGTGGCGTACGAGGTCAGGCCGAGACCGCCCTGACCGGCGGTGTACGTGCTGTCGTTGACCACGCCGATGGCCTTGCCGTCGACGGACGCGGTGATCTGCGGTCCGCTGAACGACAGTCCCAGCTTGTGCCACTTTCCGGTGCCGAGCACGGTGGTGGAGGAGCGGGCCAGCACTGTCCGGTTGCCGCCGGCGTCGCTCTTGAACAGGGTCCACGCGCCGGTGTCGCTGATCTGGTAGTAGTAGCCCTGCTGGTGGGACTGGGGGCGGTTCTGCGTGCCGGCCCGCCCGATCAGCTCGACGGTGCCGGGCTTGGCCAGTTCGACGTCTGACTGTATCGAGTAGTCGGTCCAGGTCGGATCGCCGACGAGAGTGAAGGCGTCACTGTCGTCCTGCCATTCGATGGGCTTGACGGCTGCCATCTGCTGCAGGCACATGCCGCTGCGACCCGCCGCGCACTTCTGCACCTCGAACGAGCCCTGCATGTCGGAGACGTACTTCGCCTCGGTGCCGGCCGCGTTCTTGTTGAAGTTGTCGCTGTAGGGCAGGGCGAGCGGGTGGGCGGCCGGGGCGGTGGCGGCGCCCTTGCCCTGGCCGGTGGTCGTGGTGACCGTGTAGATGTAGCCGGGCTTCAGCACCAGCGAGTACGCGCCATCGCTCGGGGTGACGTCCTGCGTGTGGACGAAGTCCGTCGAGGGGCTGGGGGCGGTGACGGCGGTGGCCCACACGTGGACGGCGCCGGTCGACAGGCCGCCCGCGACGGTGAACTTCGCGGTCTGCGCTTCGGTGGCCGAGGTCGTCTCCAGCACCGCGGAGTAGTCCGTGCCGTTCGGGGACTTCAGTGTCACGTAGCTGCCGTTGGACTCCTTGCCACCGAGGTAGCCGGAGGCGGAGTCGACGAACTTCCAGCCGGGCTGGGCGAACTGGGTGACATGGGCGGTGGCCCAGGTGTTCTCGCCGATGCTGTAGTTGCCCGACCAGGGCGAGTTGGCCGTCGCGAGGCCGACGGTGTTGTAGGGAAGGTTGGGGTAGATCGCGGCGATCAGCGGCCAGTTGAAGTAGCTGGTCATCTTCGCGTCGACGTATCCGCGGGTGATGGAGCGGATCAGGGCGGGGGCGCCGGTGTTCATGTCCTGCGAGCCGTTCTCGGACGCCCACAGCGGCTTACCGCTGTTCTGCGCGGTGGCGGTGCTGGAGCAGTTGTCGGCCGGTCCGCCGTCGCCCTGGCAGGGGTAGTGGGCACCGATGATCGACACCGCGTCGTCGAACGCGGAGTCCTTGGCCATGTCGTCGGCGACATCCCAGCCGCTGTCGTCGGCGACGAGCTTGACGCCTGAGTAGCCGGCCTTGTCCAGTGCGGAGCGCAGCTGTACGTACCAGCCGGCGTCGTGGCCGCGTTCGTTCCAGCCACCGAGGTAGCTGATCGTCAGGCCGTGCTGCTTGGCGCAACCGAGCCAGGAGATCAGGTAGTCGATGGTGTCGGTGGACCAGAAACCGCCGTTGATCCAGCCCGGCGCGGCCCATGCCAGCCCGTACAGGCCGATATCGGGGTTGCGCGCCTTGGCCTGCTCACCGAGCCAGAACTCGTACCCGGCGTTGCAGTTGACCGTGCCTCGGGCGTGCTCGATCGACGGCTCCGAGCCGTCGGTGGAGTTCGCGTCGCCGCCGATCTCCAGCTTCAGCAGCTGGAGGTTCGCGCCGTAGCCGGGCTTGAACATGTAGTCGAGAATCTGCTTCTGCTGCGCGGCCGGATAGTCGGTGAGCAGGCGGGAGTTGCCGCCGCCACCACTGATCGCACCGATCCCGTCGAAGGTCCGCCCGCCCTTGCTTCCGTCGACGCTGATCGTCGTGTCGTCAGGGGCGGCGTGGGCCGAGGTGGTGCTCACTGCGAGCAGGGCGGCGAGAAGTGCCAGCACCCACAGAGGGATGAGTCCGTGTGCGCGGGATACGGCTCGGGGCATGGTCGACATCCTTCAGGCGGTGGAAGTTGGTGCCTAGCGTGTCTTTATGTTGAATCCGTCGTCAATGCAGCGGACAAAGAAACATGAGCAAACAAATCTGCGGCTGTGTCCTCGCGTGCGTTCTGCTGCAGGGGCGTGCCGCCCGCCAGCCCCCCACGGGTCTGGGCGGACGGCACGCCGTCTTCTGGGTGCCTTCCCCGTGAGGTCAGGCGCCGGGGAGGGACCAGATCTGCGCGGCGGTGTCGTCGGTCAAACCGCACGTCTCGTCAGGCACCGTGGGGGCCAGAAAGGGCCAGACCTATCTGAGAGCGCTCTCAGAATCGTGGCGCCGGCAGCCGGCCCGCCGACGTGCGGACGCGTCGGCGGGCCGGGCACGGGATCAGCCGAGGGTGACGTGGAAGAGCTTCTCGTTGCTGTTGTTGGGGATGCTGTCCTTGTCGCCGTCGTTGCTGGTGGTGAGCCACAGGCCGCCGTCGGGCGCGGGTTCGACGGTGCGCAGCCGCCCGTAGGTGCCGTTGAAGTAGGTCTGCACGTTTGTCAGGTCGGTGCCGGATATGACCTCGCGGTACATCCGGGTGCCGCGCTCGCAGGCCACGTAGAGGACATCGCGCACGATGGCGATACCGGAGCAGGAGCCGTCCGCGGTGGGGTAGGTGTACTTGGGCGCGATGTATCCGGCGGTCCCGCAGGTGCCGCTGGTGCCTTCACAGGCGGGCCAGCCGTAGTTGCCGCCCATGGTGATCAGATTCGTCTCATCCATGATCGCGTTGCCGAACTCCTGCTCCCACAGCCGTCCCTGGGAATCGAACGCCAGGCCCTGGGGATTGCGGTGGCCATAGCTCCACACGTAGTTGCCGAACGGGTTGTCCGAGGGGACGGTGCCGTCGGGGTTCAGCCGCAGGATCTTGCCGTTGAGGCCGTTCTTGTTCTGCGCGTTGTCGCCGTTCTGCGCGTCGCCGGTGGAGGCGTAGAGCTTCCCGTCGGGGCCGAAGCGCAGCCGGCCGCCGTCGTGGAATTTGTTGCGCAGGATCCCGGAGAGCAGGACCTGCTCACTGCTCAGGGTGAGCTTGTCGTCCTCCAGCTTGATCCGCACGATCCGGTTGTCAGTGGGTGAGGTGTGCATGATGTACAGCCAGTGGTCACTGGCGTAGCCGGAGGAGATGGCAAGGCCGGTGAGGCCGCCCTCGCCGTCGGTGTTCTCGACGTTGGGCACGGTGCCCACCGTGGTCTTCGCGCCCGTGACGGGGTTGAGGTGGATGATGTCGTGCGCGTCGCGCCGGTTGTACAGGATCGTGCCGTCCGGGAGGGTGACCAGGCCCCAGGGGATGTCGGTGTCGCTGGCGATCTGGGTGACCGCGCACACCGGGCTGCCGCATGCGGCGCCGGTCTTCACACTGACGGCGTTGCTGTGGGCGGAGACGTTGGCCTGGGCATCGCGGGCCACTACGTAGTAGGTGTAGGTGGTGTTCGCGGTCAGTCCGCTGTCGATGAACGTCGTCGCCGGCGGGGTCGCCCCGTTGGCGGTGACGGTGCCGGCCTTGGCGGTGCCGCGGTAGATGTCGTAGTACTTCACCGCGACGTTGTCGGTGGCCGCCGACCAGTTCAGGGTGACCGTGGTGCCCGAGACGGACCCCGTGAGGTTGCCGGGCGCGGTCGGTGCCTGGGTGTCGACCTGGCACTGCGGTGGTGTGACCGGCACCGTGGAACTGGCCTGGGAGACGTTGCCTGCGGCGTCACGGGCATTGACGTACAGCCCCCAGGTCACTCCGGGGACGACGGTCAGGCTGGTCGAGAGAGTACTGCCGCTGACCGATTTGATCAGCTGGCCGTCGTGGTAGACGTCGTAGAAGGCCACGCCGGTGTTGTCGCTCGCGGCGCTCCAGCCGAAGGTCACCGAGTCGCACAGCAGGTCGCTCACCCGGGGGTTCCCCGGGACAGTGGGGGGCTGGGTGTCGCCCGCGGTGGTCTTCCACTGCTGGTTGCCGCCGCCGTTGCAGGTCCACAGGTCCACCAGCGAGCTGTTCGCGGTGGCCGCGCCTACGACGTCGAGGCAGAGCCCGGACTGCACTCCGGAGATGGTGCCGTTGCTGTTGATCTTCCACTGCTGGTTGGCGCCGCCGTTGCAGGGATAGATCTGGAGTTTCGCGCCGGCGGTGGTGGACTGGCCGACGACGTCGAGGCACATCGGGTTGTCGTAGACCCGCAGCTCCCCGGCTGCGGTGAAGGTCCACGCCTGGTTGGCCTGGCCGTTGCAGTCGTAGATGTTGATGCCCGCGCCGGAGGACGTACTCTGTCCGATCACGTCCAGGCACCGCCCGGAGGCGGTGCCGGTCACCGGTGTGCCGGTGGCCGCAGAAGCGGTGACCGCGCTGGTCGTCAGCATGGCCACCAGGGCGGCGACAGCTGCGAGCAGCGCTATGAGGGCCACGGGCAAAGGGCGTCGCCTTCTGGGATGGGTGGTTCCGAACACGCTGTGCTCCTTGCGAAGTCGGGATGCCGGCAGGACCGGTGTTCGCCATCGGCCCTGCCGCACGGTGTGCTGTGTGTTCGGGCCGGTCAGGCTCCCGGGGCGGACCACTGCTGGTTCGCGGCGCCGTTGCAGTCCCAGATCACCGCTTGCGTACCGTCGGTGGTGGAGGCAGCGGGGTCGTCGAGGCAGCGGCCGGAAACCGGGTTGCGGTAGCCGCCGTTGTACGGCTGCCACTGCTGGTTGGCGCCGCCGTTGCAGTCCCAGATCTCGACCTTGGTGCCGTTCGCCGTGCCGGCGCCGGTGACGTCGAGGCACTTGCCCAGTGCGTGCAGCGTCCCGTCCGGGGAGGCGGCCCAGGACTGGGCACCGGTCCCGTTGCAGCCCCAGATCTGGGCGGCGGTTCCGTTGACGCTGCTGCCGGTGTTGACATCCAGGCACTTTCCGGCGACACCGGACCGGATCGGACCGCCGGCGGCGACCGGGGGTTTGATCCATCCGGCGCTGTCCGCCGCCTGCACACCGGCGTTGAAGGCGTCGGCCATCTTGCTGAAGCCGTTGTCGTTGGGGTGCAGAGCGTCCGACAGGTCCGACGGGGTCAGCGCGCTCATGTCGACCAGGCGGACGTGCTTGCCGGCGGCTTGCTTGGCGGAGACGATGCCGGGGAGCTTGGCGTTGAAGTCCGCCCGGTACTGTTCCTCGGTCGTGGCGGTGGAGACGATCAGGGTGCCGACCAGGACGGTCGCGTCGGGCGCGTCCCGGGTGATCTGGTCGATCAACGTGCTGAGCCGGTCGCTGGCCGTGGTGGGCTGGTAGTTCCCATTCAGGTCGTTGGTGCCGATCTCCAGGGTGACCACGTTCGGCCGGTACTGCGCCAGGACGGAGTCGGCGATGCCCGCGATCTGGTCGATCCGCCAGCCGGAGTGGCCCTCGTTGTCCGGGTCGGACATCGGGCCGTTGCGGCCCGAGCCGACGAAGTCCAGGGTGTGCCCCTCGGCCGCCAGCTCGTTCCACAGGAAGCCCCGGTAGCTGTTGCCGGACGGGCTGCCGACACCCCAGGTGATCGAGTCACCCAGCGGCATCACCCGCAGCGGCGCGGGGGCCGCTGCGGCCCGGGGCCCGGTCACAGCTGTGCCGGCCATCGCGGGCAGTGTCGCGCCCAGGCCGAGCGCAGCCGTCATCGCGACAATCAGACCTGCCTTGTCATACCTCACGTCTTCTCCTGCTGTGTGGGGGTGCAAAAGATAGTGACGGGATTCTTTCTGGTCCTGCCATGAGGCGGGCGTGGGTGGCGGGCCGGGCGTGCGTCGTGCCTCGACGCACGCCCGGCCCGCGTCAGCCCCCGCAGCCTCGACTGTGTTCATCCAGGCGAACGCGCGGAGTCATCCGGTGGGGAGGTTCCATTTCTGGTTGGCGCCGTTGTTGCAGTCCCAGATGTCGAGCTGCGTGCCGTTGGTGGTGGTGAACCCGGGGACGTCGAGGCAGCGTCCGGATGCGGGATTGACCAGGGTGCCGTTGCTCACCGTCCACTGCTGGTTGCCGGCCCCGTTGCAGGTCCACAGGTCCACCAGCGAGCCGTTGGCGGTGCCGTTTCCGACCACATCGAGGCACAGGCCGTTCGCCTTGACCGAGCCGTTCGACACCGTCCACTGCTGTGCGCCGGTGCCGTTGCAGTCCCACAGGTCCACCACTGCGCCGGCGGTGGTCGAACCGGTGTAGTCGTCCAGGCACTTGCCCGCGTTGATCGCCGAGGTGACCGGTCCGGTGGCCCCGCCGGTGCCGCCGCCCGTACCGGGGGTGATGGACAGGTTGTCGAACTGGTCGGTGCGGTAGCCCTGGATGCCCAGGCCGGCCTGCCCGGTCTGGAAGGAGGCGTCGGTGACCGAACCGAACTGGTTTCCGTCGAGCTTGGCGCTGATCGTCGAGCCCTGGAAGGTCAGCGAGAGGTTGTGCCAGGTCCCGGTGCCCAGCGCGGTGGTGGTCCCGGTGGCCAGGGTGTGGTTGGACCCGTCGGTGTACATCTTCTCGATCCACCACTGGCCGGTGTCGCGGATGCGCAGGTAGTACGCGTTCATGTGCGACTGCGGGCGCTGCTGGGTGTTCGCCCGGCCGAGCAGCTCGGTGGTGCCGGCACCGCGCAGGTAGACATCCGAGCTGACGGTGTAGTTCGACCAGCTCGTGTCACCGATCAGCGCGTAGGAGTCGGAGTCGTCCTGCCATTCGATCGGCTTGACCGGCGCCATCTGCTGCACGCACTGACCCGAGCGGCCGGTGCACGGCTGGACCTCGAACGAGCCCTGCATGTCGGAGAGGTACGTCGCCTCGCCCCCGGAGACAACGTTGTCGAAGTTGTCGGAGTAGGGCAGCGCGAGCGCGTGAGCAGCCGGAGCAGTAGCGGTGCCCCTGCCGGCGCTGCCGACGGTGGTGGCGGTGTAGACGTACCCGGGCTGCATGGTCAGCGAGTACGAGCCGTTGTTCGGCGTGATGTCCTGGGTGTGGACGAACGACGTCGCACTGCTCGGGTTGTTGACGTTGGTCGCCCACACGTGGACGGTCCCGGTGGACAGGCCGCCCTTGACCGAGACGTTCACCGTCTGCGACCCGGTTGAGGTCGTGGTCTCCAGGACCGTGGAGTAGTCCGAGCCGGTGTTCGACTTGATCGTCACGTAGGTGCCGTTGTTCTCGTTGCCCCCCAGGTATCCGGAGGCGGAGTCGATGAACTTCCAGCCGGGCTGGGTGAACTGGGTGACCTGAGCGGTGGCCCAGGTGCTGGCGCCGATGTCGTAGTGGCCGGACCAGGGAGAGTTGGCAGTGGCGAGGCCCACGGTGTCGTACGGCAGGTTGGGGTAGATGGCCGCCAGGAGCGGCCAGTTGAAGTAGCTGACCATCTTCGCGTCGATGTAGCCACGGGTGATGGCTCGGATCAGCGCCGGAGCGCCGGTGTTCATGTCCTGCGAGCCGTTCTCGCTGTCCCACAGCGGCTTGCCGTTGTTCTTCGCCGTGGTGGTGCTGGAGCAGGTCTTGGCGTCGCCGCCGTCACCGCCGTTGCACGAGTAGTGCGCACCGATGACGGAGACCGCGTTGTTGAACGCCGAGTTGTTGGCCATGTCGTCGGCCACACCCCAACCGGAGTCGTCTGCGACGAGTTTCACCCCGGAGTAGCCGGCGTTGTTGAGCGCCGAGCGCAGCTGGATGTACCAGTTGGCGTCGTGGCCGCGTTCGTTCCAGCCGCCGAGGTAGTTGATGCTGAGGCCGTGCTGCTTGGCGCAGCCGAGCCAGGAGATGAGGTAGTTGATGGTGTCGGTCGACCAGAAGCCGCCGTTGATCCAACCCGGCGCGGCCCACGCAAGCCCGTACAGGCCGATGTTGGGGTTGCGCGCCTTGGCCTGCTCCGCGAGCCAGAACTCGTAGCCGGCGTTGCAGTTGATCACCCCGCGACTGTGTTCGATCGAGGGCTCCGAGCCGTCGGTCGAGTTGGCGTCGCCGCCGATCTCGATCTTCAGCTGCTGCAGGTTCGCGCCGTAGCCGGGCTTGAACAGGTAGTCGAGGATCTGCGCCTGCTGCGCGGCCGGATAGTCGCGCAGCAGGCGGGAGTTGCCGCCGCCACCACTGATCGCGCCGATTCCGTCGAATGTCCGGCCGCTCTGGCTGCCGTCCACCGTGATCGACGTGGTCGCCGCCTGGGCGGGAACGCTGCTGACCGCAAGAACTGCCGCAAGGAGCGCCAATACCCATAAGGGGGCAAGCTTCCATAGTCGTGACATAAGTGACATCCTTTACTGAGGGATTGGCGCACAGTGTGCTGTCATGTTCATTTGCCAGTCAAGGCCCCTGACAAGAAGACAGAAACAAACAACTGTCGCCGAACTCACCCAGTCAGCAAGCCGGTTGGAGCGCTACAGGAACGCACACCGACCCCTCTACCCAGAGGGCTGATCAACACCCTGCCCAGGTGGGTATGAGGCGTGCTTTTCAGCTACCAAAGAGCTCCCCCGGCACCCGGCCCGATGCGGCGAACTGCGCTGACAGCAGGGAGAGAGCGCTCTCTGAAACTAGCCAGCGACCATAGTCCCGTCAATGGTCTGGACATATGGTCGGACCGCTCGGCCGTCCAGCGCCATCCGCGCCGTCGACGCGGTCGCGCTCCCACGCCCAGGGATCGGCGGTATCGCGGGGCACCTTCACCCGGTCCTCCCCCTGGCGCCACCGACCAGTGCTCACCCGTTCTGACCTGCGGGCAAGGTGCGGAAAAGCAGCGACGAGAGGGCGTCGCGCCGGCGTCGGGCACTGCGGGAGCCACAGGGCGATAACACCCCCTCACGTTCAAACGCCTTTGCTCCGATGTCTGTTGAGTCATGTTCGCTATTTTGGTCCATTGCGTTGACACGCCTTCCGGGACTGCCCTTTGCTGTGCGGGTCTCACCCCACCGGCGCAGCAAGAGCCGTGCCGTCCGCACCTGGAGCCGCGAAATGAAGCGATGGCGTATCCCCCTGGCGAGCTGCCTCCTTCTCCTGGGCCTCGCCGCCCCCACCACCGCCGCGCACGCCGCCACGCCGGCCGGGGTGACCGATCCCGCCTCTCTGGTCAACCCGCTGTTGGGCACGTCCAACGGCGGCAACACCTTCCCCGGAGCCGACACCCCGTTCGGAATGGTGTCGTGGAGTCCCGATACGAGTTCCCGGCCGCCCGGCGGTAACTACGCTTACTCCGACAACGTTGTCACCGGGTTCAGCCTCAACCACATCTCCGGTCCCGGCTGCGGCGCGATGGGAGACATCCCGGTGCTGCCGACGATCGGCACCGTCGACGGCGGCGCGACCCAGACGTTCAGCCACAGCAACGAGTCGGCGAGCGCGGGCGCGTACGCGGTGACCCTGGGCAACGGCGTGCAGACCGAGCTGACCGCCACGGCCCGCTCGGGCATGGCGCGGTTCACCTTTCCCGCCAGCACGCAGGCCAATCTGCTGTTCAAGCTGAACGCGGACAAGGCCACCAACCTGCACTTCAACCGGGTCAGCAGCACCGAGGTCAGCGGTTCGGTGGACGCCGGGCTGTTCTGTGCCTCGGCGCCGTCCTACACCGCCTATTTCGACATGGTCTTCGACCAGCCGATGACGGGCAACGGCACCTTCAACGGCGGTGATTCGGTCACCTTCAACACCACGAACAACCGCACCGTGCAGGCCAAGGTCGGCCTGTCCTACGTATCGATCGCCGGAGCAACCGCCAACAGGGCGGCGGAGAACGGCGGCTGGGACTTCAACGGCACCCGCACCGCCGCGCACAACGCGTGGAACGCGGTACTGAACAAGGTCGCGATCAGCGGCGGCACCTCTGACCAGCAGAAGGTGTTCTACACCTCGCTCTACCACTCGCTGCTGCACCCGAACCTGCTGAGCGACAGCGACGGCCGCTACTGGGGCTTCGACCACCAGGTGCACACGGTCTCCGGCAACCAGAAGGCCCAGTACGGCACCTACTCCGGCTGGGACATCTACCGCACTCAGGCGCAGCTGGAGGCGCTCGTCGCTCCCCAGCAGGCCAGTGACAGCGCGCAGTCGCTGGTCAACGACTACACGCAGGCCGGGTTCTTCCCCAAGTGGTCGCTCAACTCCGCCGAGACCCAGGTGATGAACGGCGATCCGGGCCCGGCCGTCGTCGCGGACTACTACGCCTTCGGCGCCCGGAACTTCGACACCGCGACCGCCAAGGCCGCCATGGTCAAGGAGGGCACCACCAGCAACCCGATCCGGATGGGCCTGGACCTGCAGACCAAGTACGGCTACCTGCCGTCGGACGGGGCCTACCCCAAGGACTTCTACGGCTCGGCCGCGACCCTGCTCGAATACAGCGCGCAGGACTTCGCGACCTCCGCCTTCGCCGGCGCGCTCGGGGACACGACCACCCAGTCGCAGTTCGCCAACCGCGCGCAGGACTGGAAGAACGAGTTCAACCCCTCCAGTGGCTTCATCCAGCCCAAGCAGGCCAACGGCTCCTGGAAGTCCGGCTTCAACCCGACCAGCAGCGACCAGTTCGTCGAGGGCACGTCCTGGCAATACACCGGCGCGGTCCCGCACAACATCCGCGGCCTGGCCGACGCGATGGGCGGCAACGCCAAGTACGCCGCCTACCTCGACAGCGTCCTGTCTGACCTCCACGGCTCCGGCGGCGCGCACGCCGACCTCGGCAACGAACCCTCCGTCGAACTGCCTTGGGAGTACGACTACGTCGGCCAGCCCTGGAAGACGCAGAAGATCGTCCGCCAGGTCCAGGACCAGCTCTGGCCGAACAATCCGGCCAACTGGGGCGTCGGCAACGACGACCTGGGCACCATGAGCGCCTGGTACGTCTTCTCCGCGATGGGCTTCTACCCCGAGACCCCCGGCACCGCAGACCTCGCCCTGGGCAGCCCGCTGTTCACATCCGTCGACGTGACCCTGGGCAGCGGCGGCCACATCCTGGTCAACGCCCCCGCCGCCGCCGACAACGCGCCCTACGTCCAGAGCGCCACCCTCAACGGCGCCAACTGGAACAACGCCTACCTGCCGCCCTCCTTCGCCAGCAGCGGAGGCACGCTCAACCTCACCCTCGGCACCAGCGCCAACACCAACTGGGCCACCGCCGCCTCCTCCGCGCCGCCGTCCTACAACGGCAACGGCGGCGCCAAGCCCCCGGGACCGCCGGTGGGCTCCACCGGACCGGTCACCTCGGACAACGCCGGCAAGTGCATCGACGACAACACCGGCTCGACGACCAACGGCACCAAGATCCAGATCTGGAGCTGCAACAACTCCACTGCCCAGCAGGTCACCAAGGGCACCGACGGCACCCTGCAGATGGTGGGCAAGTGCGTGGAGGTCACCGGCAGCGGCGCCACCGCCAACGGCACCCTGATCGAACTGTGGGACTGCAACGGCGGCAACAACCAGAAGTGGACCTACAACTCCGGCACCAAGGCCCTGGTCAACCCGCAGTCGGGCCGCTGCCTCGACATCCCCAACTCCAGCACCAACGACGGCACACAGTTGCAGATATTCGACTGCAACAACACCAACGCACAGCGCTGGAACCTCCCCTCCTGACCGCTGTCCGGCCGCGGCCCGGTGAGACCTCCCCCGTCCGGGGTCGTCTCACCGGGCCGCAGGGAGGGCGCCCCCCATCGAGCCCTCAGGCAACACCCCCCACGAGGAGAGAAGAACGATGACCGCACTTTCCCTCAGACAGTGGACAGCGCGAGCAGTGGTCGCCCTGCTCAGCATGCTGCTGTTGGTTTCGGGCACCACCAGCGCGCAGGCCGCGCCCACCCCGGCGGGCAACAGCATCGCGGTCCTGATGCAGTCCTACGACGCGAACAACGGCCGGATCGACGCAGGCGGCTGGTGGACCTCGGCAGTCTCCCTGAGCACCGTGATGACCTACCACCAGGCCACCGGCGACACCCAGTACGACTACGCCATCTCCGGCGCTTTCGCCAAGAACAGCAACTTCACCAACGACTACATCGACGACACCGGCTGGTGGGCCCTGGTCTGGCTCCAGGCCTACGACATCACCGGCAACACCAGCTACCTGAACATGGCCAGGACGACCACCAACTACATGCACAGCTACTGGGACTCCGCCTGCGGCGGCGGCGTCTACTGGAGCACCGCCAAGCAGTACAAAGCCTCGATCGCCAACGAACTCTTCCTCGCCGCCACCGCCGGGCTCCACAACCGCATTCCCGGCGACACCACCTACGGCGGCTGGGCCACCGCCGAGTGGAACTGGTTCAAGAACTCGGGTCTCATCAACGGCAACCTCGTCCGTGACGGCCTCAACGTCCCCAACTGCACTTTCAGCACGGCGAACTACTCGTACAACCAGGGCGTCATCCTCCAGGGACTCATCGAGCAGTCCCGGGCCACCGGCGACACCTCACTGGTGACCACGGCGAAGACGATCGCCGACGCCGCAGTCTCACGGTTCAACCACAACGGCGTGCTCTACGACGGGTGCGAACCCAACTGCACCGGCGACGGCTCGGCGTTCAAGGGCATCTTCGCCCGCTACCTGCGAGCCCTGGCCACCGCGACCAAGAGCACCCAGTACGACACCTTCCTCGCCACTACCGCCAGTTCGATCCTCGCCAACGACACCAACGGCGCCGGCCAGCAAGGCAACTCCTTTGTCGGGCCGTTCGCCCTGTGGACGCCCACCACCCAGGCGAGCGCGGCCGAGGCCCTGGTCGCCGCCCTGGGCACCACCAGCGCGCCACCGCCCGGCACCACCGGCGTCCTTCGCGGACAGGAATCCTCGCGCTGCGTGGACGTCCCCGCAGCGAGCCACACCAACGGCACGCAGGTGGCTTTGTGGGACTGCAACGGCGCGGCCAACCAGTCCTGGACAAGCGACACCTCCGGGCGCCTGACCGTCTACGGCACCAAGTGCCTGGACGTCCGCACGTCGGGAACCGCCGACGGCACACCAGTGCAGATCTACGACTGCAACGGCACCAGTGCCCAGCAGTGGAACCTGCGCTCGGACGGCACGGTCGTCAACACCGGCTCGGGGAAATGCCTGGACGCCACCGGCCACGGCACCGCCGACAACACCCTGCTGGAGATCTGGACCTGCAACGGCGGCACCAACCAGAAATGGAGCCGGTGAGAGCCGTCCGGTGAACACCACCTCCCCGTACAGCGGCCGGTGGACAGCATGACTTCCGGCTGTCCACCGGCCGCATACTCCTGGCAGAGCGTGGTGCTCCGCTCCGGCAGGAGGCAACCTTTGCTCCTGGCGGTGGGAGGTCGGAGCTCGACTCGTGCGGACATCGGGGCGTCATCTTCAGGCTGCAACACCATCCGGGGCTCCTCGGAGAGCGGTCGCTGGGCGTCGATGAAGGCGCGGGAGCCGTGCGAGAGCCCCCAGTTCCAGAACGTGTCGGCGTCGGGGACGGGAAGGCGCTGCTCGATGGCGGTCTCACTGACGCTGGTGAACCCCGCTGTCGCGAGGAACTGCTCCTCGTCCAAGGGTCGGCTGAGCCGTCCTTCGCCGACGGGTATCCGGGGCTGGAACTCGCGGAAGAGGGCACCGTAGAACTCCCACTCCGGCGCGTCCTCGACCGCGCCGGGGACGGAGAAGGAGAACACCCCGCCGGGAGTGAGGACTCGACGGATCTCCTGGGCCGCCACAGCCGGATCATCGAGCAGGTGGACGACGAATCCCGCACAGACCAGGTCGAAGCAGCTGTCGGGGAAGTCCAGCTGGTGAGCGTCCATCACCCGCGCTTCACGAACCTGCGGGTGCTGGATCGAGATCCGCTCGATCATGCCAGGGGCGCAGTCCACCGCCGTCACCTGGCAGCCGCGGGCGAGCGCGGCCGCGGTCAGGGCGCCACGCCCGGCGCCCAGGTCGAGGACACGGGTACCGTGCACCGGAGCGAGCCACTCCATGTGCTGTTGGCCGAACCCGGTGAAGAACGGCAGTACCTCGTCAAATACCGCGGCCACTTCGTCGAAGAGGGCGGTAGCCCGCGCTGCGGTCATGGCCGGTCATCCTGGCAGAGGGACAGATGGTCTGCACACCTATTTCGCCACTGGGCGCTCGGCCCCTACTCGCGGGAGACAGTGACCACCGACAGCAGTCGCTCGCCCCCTTCCCGCCCAGCGGCGGCGGCGCATTCTCCAGGGGGCGGGTGGCCTCGGCAATCGCGGGGGCCTCGACGAGGACGGGTTGGGTAGCTGATGGCTGAGCCGCGGGTGGGCGGAGTGGCGCTCAGGGCATCGTGGGTGATCCGGGGATCAGGGCCGCGTCCGTGGTGTCCCGCGCGGCGGGTGGAGTGATGGTCCGCGGACCACCGAAGTCGAAGAGGTCGACGGCGACGGACCGGCCGGTTCCCAGTGTCGTGACCCAGCGGACCGGCTTGCCGTCGGAGCCGGACCATACGTCCAGCTCCGCGCTGTCGGCGCCCGCCAGCAAGGCGGAGGGCGAGGTGCCCACCGCTTGCACCAGCCGGCTGTCGGCGGACAGCGCCGCGCGGGTGACTGTGCCTCTGTAGTGCCTGGCGACCGTGTCGTCGAGGTTCTCTTCGCCCAGGTCCGTCCAGCCGGTGGCGTCGGGCAGCATGCGCAGGCCGTCCTCGGGGTTGACCTGCAGCCCGCGGGTGGCCGTATCACTGCCGTCGGCGGACTTCGGTAGCGGCGTACGCATCCAGTGCCGGCCCTTGAGCGGTCCGCTGGGCTGCGGGTCGACGCGGTAGTAGTAGCGGTCGCCGACCAGCAGCACTTCGGTCTTGTCAGCCGAGTGCAGGTGCTGCAGGCCCAGTTGCGCCGTCGGGGCACGCACGTCCATGGCCGGCTGGGCGCTCCAGGTGAACAGCCCGTCGTAGCGGGTCTTGCGGCCGTCGAAGACCACGTTCTCGATGGCGGTCACCGATTGGTGGTCGTCGCTCCACGCCGCGAGTCGCTGCATCAGCGAAGTGAGCCTGACACTGTCCGGACTGGCGGTCGTGGGCACCGGGGAGGCCGAGATGGGGACAGAAGACGGCCGCGCGGCGTGCGGCCGGCCGGCCCGGCCGGATGAGCAGCCCGCTACACCTCCCAAGGCCGCCGCAGTAGCCACGCACACCGCGAGCAAACGTGTCCTCATGCTGTACTCCCCCACCCTGGGCCCCAGCCTCGTGGACCACATTGCTTCGTGCGGCCGACCGCTTCGCAAAGGCACTGTAATCGCCCCCGGGAGCGATCACCGAGTCACATCCGACCAGGCAACCGCAGGCGGCGGCAGCCGTACGCCCAGGCTGACGCCGAGCAGCGCCTCGTCTCGCCTCGCCTCGCGGATTGGTGCGGCCCGGCGGGCAACACAACGACATGGCGGGAAGCGGTGGCGCGCGGCCGACCGTACAGGAGACGGGCCGACGGATGCACGAACCCGGACCGGGGGATGGAGACCAGCAGCCGGCGGCGGAGCTGTGGAGACTGTGGTCGCACAGCTGGCGCCTCCCCGTCACTGGGGACGGCAGGCGGTGGGTGCCGAACGGCGTCGCTGCCGATCGGCGGCTGGAGGCCGACGGCAGGGCGGGCAGCTGGACCGGCGCACGGGCGAGGCGAGACGAGGCGGCCGCCGGTGCCTGCCTGCAAGGCGGACGTCGCGGTACGACGGCTCACGTCGTCGCGCAGCTGCCGGGCACCGCCGCGCTCACCAGTCTCCCGACTGTGGCCATGGCCGTGGGAGGTGCCCCGTCGTGGGCCCTGCTCCTCACCACGTTCCCCGGGCGCTTCGCCGGCGTCGTCGCCCCTGTCACCGCCGCCGTAACACCGCAGTCAGCGTGAGCCGGCTCGTCGGAGGCACGCGGCGGGGTTCAGGCGTGCAGGCCCTGCCTCCGTCCGGGTAGCCAGGCGGAGGGCGCTACAGGACGAGGCCGCCGCTGCGTGCGGACCACAACCGGCGCCGGCTGAACGCACGATGCCGGGGGCCGGGCGGGAAGGGATCAGACGCCCGGCGACACTTCAGTCGGGCGCGGCGCTCCGGCGTGGCCCGAAGGTGCGCGGTAGCGGCTACGTCTCCTCGGCGTACCGTCGCTGACGGGGCTGGGTGAGCGGTCGGCGGGGCGCACAAGGGGTGCCCGGGTGCCCGCTGTCGCCAGGTCTCCCCATGCCCGCACCGCACCGTTACGCCCAATCCCGGGACGGCACCGATCCGCGAGTTCCACAACACCTTGATTGCCCCGTCCCCGCACTTCCCACCGTTTCCCGCCCCTACATGCAGTTTCCCCAGAGGTAAGCCCAGTTCGGGGTGCGGCGGGTCGTACTCCGCTGCCGTCCGGTGAGGGTTCGACGGCACGGGACAACGCCCATCGGTCGAAGCCTCCCGCGCCAGTCGGCCATCTCCATAGATTCTAAATATAAAACTGTTATGCTTTGAGCATGAGTCGTCACGACACCGCTCCTGGCGCGTCCGCCGCCATCGGGGCAGCCCTCTACCGCCTGGCCACCAGGGCCGCGAGACGCCTGCCCCGGGACATGAGCCTGACGTCCGCCGCGACCCTGGCCACCCTGGACCGGACCGGCCCGCGGCGCATCACCGATCTGGCCGCGGTCGAGGGCGTCACCCAGCCCGCGATGACGACCCTGGTCCGGGTGCTGGAAGAATCCGGCCTGGTCGAACGGCGGGGCGACGCGTCCGACAAGCGGGTCACACTGGTGTGCCTGACCCAGGCCGGCGCCTCCT
>NZ_FRBI01000044.1 GCF_900142575.1 Actinacidiphila paucisporea | reverse complement strand
CGCCGCTTTCCGCCGTTCCACGGCCTTGACCTGCGGTAGTGATGTCAGTGATGTCGGTAGTGATGTCCGTGGAACGCGGCCTGGATGGGGCGGCGGGGGCTGTTCCCCCGTGGAATCGAACGGGGAATCGAACTAGGTTGGAGGGGTGAGCGGCGACCAGGACGAGGAGCACGGCGTGGGGCAGCCGGCTGGGCTGCCGCGGGCCGACGGGCCGCTGGTCGACGTGATCCTCCCCGACGGCCAGCACCTGTACGCCGTGGTCAAAGCCCGCGTCAGGGAACCGGACGGCTGGTGGTACGACCTGCAGATTCACGTCCCCCACCAGAGCAGCGAGCACGGCCGGCTCCTGGCCCTCCCGGCCGCCGTGGACTTCCGCGCCCCCGCCGCCCTGTGCACGCCCGTCGACGGCCAGCCCTACGACCACGTCCCCACGATGCGGCCCGGGGTCACCCCGGCCTGGAAGGTCGAAGAGAAGGTCTACTTCGGTCCGGAGCGGGGGCCCGCTCGCATCGTGCACCGCGGCGACTGCCGCGCCGCTCGCGACCTCGCCCGGCCGGCGAGCACCGAGCAGGCCCGCACCGTCCTCGATCGCGACGCCGCGGCGTGCGAGGTGTGCCGGCCGGACCGGCCGCTGCGGAGTGCGGCGTAGGCCTGCCCGACGCCGTCACTCCGGGAAGTCGCCCTCTTCGACCATGCGGAGCATCTGCGCGCGGAGCTCTGCCAGCTTCACCGGGTCGTCCGCGACCTCCGCCGTCACCACCATGCAGCCCATGCTGGGATCCCCCTCCACGACCTCCACGACCTGGTGGTCCGTGCGGCCGGTAGCCGCCATCGTCAGGACCGTCGCGAGCTCGCGGCGCACATCGTCGGTGAACAGCTCTTCGTTGACGTCGAATCCCGTCCCGTCGAAGCCGGCCTCCGACGCCTTCTTGAACCCCTTCAGCGCATCGGCCAGGACGCCGAACTTCTCCGGCTCCATCCGCAGCCGCAGCGTCTCCAGGTACATCGCGCTCAGCGCACCCGCGTCCGGCCGATCCGTGCTGTCCTCATCGCTCATCCGCCCACCCTTCCCCCCGGCGCCGCAGCACGTCCAGACCCGCGCACACCGGGCCTCGCCAGCGCATGAGGCGCCGGCCTCAGCGGCGCGGCCGGTAGCCGGGCCGCTGCGGCGGTGCCCCCGCGGTGCCGCCGCAGCCCTTCTTCTTCGCCTTCGGCTTCGGGGCCTCCCGCCCGAGCTCGCCGACCCGGCGCTTGAGCTCCTCAAGCCGTGCCTGCCACCCCGGGCTGATGACGAACTCCTGCTCCTGGCCGTGCTCCTGGTCCTGCCCGGCGTCGCCGGCGACGTCGAACGCCAGCTGCTCGTACAGCTCCGCGGCGCTCTCCTGGTCGGTCGACGAGGGCTTGCCGCGCCGGGCGGACCTTCCCGCCTCGCCCCTCGTGGGCTCGGCACCGGATGAACAGAACCCGGGCGTCGACGACTTCCGTCCCAGCTCCGCCGCCAGTCGCGGGCGGCACGGAGGCCGCCGGAAACCGGCCGGCCCCGGCCGAAGGAGTTCCACGACGCCGCGAACGCCCAGGGCTCGTGCAAGTTCCGTGGTTGTGCGGGTGGTTGGGGCGGACAGCAGAGCAGGCACGGACTGAGTGATCATTTGGGTGTCTAAGCCTGATGATCACGAGGTTGCCCGTGCCTGCCGCTGTATCTTCTCCCATCCCCGCCGTGCTGGCGAAGTTGGGTCTCCTTGACGCTGATCAGGTCGCTGACCTGCGAACCTTCCTCGAATCGGTGCCCGATCCGCGCTCAAGGCGGGGCCGCTGGTACTCGCTGACGGCGATCCTGCTGGTGTGTGCCTGCGCGGCGGTCTCCGGGGCGAGGAGCATCGACGAACTCGCCGAGTGGGGTGAGCGCGCCCCGAACTCACTGCTGGTGGTCATCGGTATCCGCCGTCATCCGCTCGGCTGGCGGCGCACACCGTCACGGACCACGATCGGCCGGGTGCTGGAGGCCGTCGACGGGGACGCCCTGGACCAAGCGGTGGGCGCCTACCTCGCCGACCGGCACCACACAGCCACCAGGCCGCCCGGCCCGTCCGGTCCCGGGCAGCGGCCCGTGATCGCCGTCGACGGCAAGGCACTCAAGGGCTCGGCCCGCCTCGCCGCAAGGCGCAGGCACCTGCTCTCCGCGGTCACCCACCACCGAGCCGTGACCCTCGCCCAGACCGAGGTCGGCGCGAAGACGAACGAGACCACCCACTTCCGGCCCCTGCTCGAGCCCCTCGACCTGACCGGCACCCTCGTCACCTTCGACGCCCTGCACTCGGTCCAGGCGAACGTCGCCTGGCTGGTCGAGATCAAGAAGGCCCACTACCTGGCAGTGATCAAGACCAACCAGCCGACCGCCCACCGCCAACTCGCCGCACTGCCCTGGCAGGACATCGCCGTCCAGCACACCGCCACCACGAAGGGACACGGCCACCGTGAATCCCGCTCTATCAAGACCTGCGGCATCGCGGACGAACTCGGCGGCATCGCCTTCCCCCACGCCCGACTGGCCATCCGCGTCCACCGCCGTCGCACACAGACCGGCCACCGGCAGACACGGGAGACGGTCTACGCCGTCACCAGCCTCGACGCCCATCAGACAGCCCCGGCCGAACTGGCCGGCGCAGTCCGAGGGCACTGGTCCGTGGAGGCCCTGCACCATCTCAGAGACGTCACCTTCGCCGAGGACGCCTCCACCGTCCACACCGGAACCGCACCCCGCGCCATGGCGACCTTCCGCAACCTCGCCATCGGCCTGCTGAAAACCCTCGGTGCCAACAACATCGCCAAGACCACACGGGCGATCCGCGACCAACCAGAGCGAGCGCTCCCACTCCTGGGCATCACCAACAACCCGGAACCCCAAGGAACTTGATCAAGCCCTGGCGTGAACCCTCCCTCCGCACTGAGCGCGAGGCTGCGGAGCAGGCCGAGCGCGAGGCGGCCACACAAAGACGCAAAGCCGAACAGGACGCCCAAATCAAGGCGCAGGAAGCACGCGCCGTTGCTGCCGAGCGAAAGGCCGCCGTCCGAGCCGCCCGAGTCGGGGACGCCAGACAGAAGGATGTGTTCTACGTCGTGACGGGCACAGACCGGGTGACCGGCAAGCCGGGGGTGAAGTTCGGCATCACCAACGGGGACGGAGAGATCCGGCTCTCGCGGCACGCCCGCGATGGCTACAACACTCGACACCGGCTCTTCACTGGCCTTCCCGAGGGGGTCGCCCGGGAGGCGGAGAAGGGGATGTTGGCGCGCCTAAAGGAGGCAGGCCACCGGCCACTGCACGGGCGCGAGTACTACCCGCAGACCGCCTTTGGACTGATTCTGGACTCGCTCGATGGGGACCTGACCCCTGCTGCCGCCTCCGTGGACAGGGAAGTCAAGGCACTGACCGGCTGACGGCGCGCACCAACGACAAGAGTGCCAGGGGACTCCCGGCAAAGTGCGGGGGTACCCGCGAACCGGATTTCTGGAGCTGCCCTCCCGCCAACCGCGCAAGGCCCGCGGTGGCCACAAGGGGTGGACTGCGAGGGAGCCCCCGATGCTCCGTGGGGCTAACACGGAACTCACGATCGGATGTCCGGACAGGACTCCCCAGGTGCCGGCGTGGTGCGAACCATGCCAGCGCCTCGACGAAGGCCATGTCGCCGGGGCTAATACTCCAGTGAGAGTTCTCCGTATGTCCTGGTCAGCGGCCTGGTGGCGGTGAGTGTAGCCGGGCGGCTGCGGGGCCGGAGGCGGTCTCGCGGGGAGGTCGCACGAACGTGTGCCCGCGCCGTTTGTAGTGGCAGCGGCGTGCACATCTCTATCGCCTGGAGAGATTCCGTGTGCGGTTCTCCGCCCGTGGCTACGAGACCGAGTTGAGTGAGCTTTTGCACTTTGATTTTCTGGCTCGCCAAATTAGGTCATGGAAGGTCTCAGGCGATGGGTAGTCAAAAGTCGAGGTGGGAACGCAAATGCTGGGGTTTGCGCATGCTTATTGCGCAAACCCCAGCGTAAGGCCGCGTTTCTACGCCACCCTATCGAAGTTCGGAATTTCTACAGGTAGTCCTCAAATTCTGCGATGCCCAACCGTGCAAGGTGGGCGGTGAGCTTTGACCACGTTTCCGCTTCGCTCCGCTCAATGCGTGTCGTGAGAACTCTCAAAATGTGCTGTACGTCTGTTGAGTTGACGATCACGAGCGATCTGCCCATGATGACATCCTCGGACTCAAGGCGCCGCTCCAAGTGTCGCGGAGTGCACACGACGAATTGGAGTGACTCCTCTCCCTCCGAATCTACGGGCCCGATCAATGCCTGCAACAAGAAGGAGAAATCTCGTGGGTCAGCCGGATTGAAGTCGGAAAGGTCAATATCCGGGCTGATGAAATGACGGACTGCAGCCTTCACGGCATGTCCGTGATGTCGACGTGCGCATCCGCCTGCCATTGACCTTCGGGCTTGGTGCGCCACTCGAGATTAGCCTGGTACCCCGGGCCGCCGTACTGCTCCGGCCGGTTGGGCTTGAAAGACGGGGGTCGGTACTGTCGGAGGCCGTCCTTGCTGATCATGGTCCGCCCATCGCTAGCCAGTCTGTATCCCGACCCTACCCAAGATTCGCCCAGTTTCGCTGCTTCTTCGCGAGTGGCGCTGCCGATCCCGGAAAAGCCCTTTTGCTTGGCAGCATCACTCAGCATCCTGGCCAACTGCATATCCCTAGTGACTTCATCTGCCGCGTGAGCTGCCTTTGCTGCGTCCTCCGCGTCCTTTAGTGCGCGTGCTGCCTTGGCCGCGTCTTCCGCACCCTTCAACTCACCTGCGCCTGGCACGAAGGTCATGCCGAAGAGGGCGCAGCCGACGACGGAGCCCTTGCCACATGCTTCAGCATCATCGAGGCCGAGCGCGGCGGCGACGAATTTGCCGACGGTTCCGGGTTGGTACTTGTGGTAAATAAGGTGGATCTGGCGGTGCTCATCGGTCGGGGCGTGTTCGTGCTCAACGGCCCAGCGGGAGTAGACGGTGCGCACCTGGGTTACGCTGCCGCCTTCGCCGATCATGCCCCCCCAGTGGTGGACCTCAATGTAGTTCCACCCGCCGCCACTCTGGACCCATCCGCTTCCCTGCATGCCGTTGTTTGCGTAGTACTCGGCATCTTCGGTAGCGCTGTCTGTGGGGCCCAGCGGACGGAGTCCTGAGGGGTCGGATTGGGTGACGGGGTTGTCGCCGGCGTAGGTGTAACCGCCGATCTGGTTGGGGTCGGTGGCTTCGAGGATGGGGTCGGCTGAGATGAAGCGGCCGAGGGTGGGGTCGTATTCGCGGGCGCCGAGGTTGGTCAGGCCTGTGGTCGGGTCGGTGGTTCCGCCGACGAGGCCCTTGTCGTCGTGCCAGATGGTTGGCTTGTTGCCGCGGGGCGCGCCGTATGGGGCGATGAGGCGGAAGGTCGGGGTCTGGGCGGTGTTGTCCAGGCCGATCGTGCCGGTGCCTTGGTCGTTGTTGAGGACGAAGCCGTAGTTGGTGGTGGCGCCGAAGCGTTCGGCGACGCTTCCGTCGGGCAGGGGGATGGTGCGGTAGCCGGTCGTGGTGCCGCTGGTCGAGGTGAGTTCCTGGCCGGGCAGGAACAGGGTCATGGCACCGGACGGGTCGGTGCGGAGGAGCTGGTTGCCGTCGGCGTCGTAGATGTAGCTGGTGGGGTTGCTCTGCCCGTTGGCGGTGAGTGAGGCCAGGTGGCCTTCGCCGTCCCAGGCCATGCCGGCACCGGGGGTGGTGGTGGTGTTGCCGACTGCGTCGTTGACGTATGTGGCGGTCGGGTTGGTCGTGCCGTCGGGGTTGGTGACCTGCAGGGAGGTCAGGGTGTCGGGTTGCTTGGTGTGGTCGGCGGGCTGGCCGTAGGTGTAGGCGGTGTTGGTGTCGCCTGCTCCTGCGGTGGTGCCGTGCTCGGTCTGGGTTTGGCGGTTGCCGTCGGCGTCGAAGGTCCAGCTGGTCCAGTAGGCGTCGGGGCCTCCGACGGTGGCGGTGCCGCTCGTGGTGGAGGGAGCTCCTGCGCAGGCGTCGGTTGCTGTCCAGGCATCGGCCATGCGGCCGAGGAGGTTGTAGCTGTAGCACTGGGTGTCGGCGAGGGTGGACGTGCCGGTTCCGGTGGCACGCGTGTCGGTGATGCGGGTGATGTTGCCGAACAGGTCCCGCTTGTATTGCGTGTCGTCGACGGTGAACGCGTCGCTGGCGCGCGTGGAGGTGGCCTCGGTCAGTGCGCCGGTGTGTTCGTCGTACTGGTAAGTGAGGACGTTGCTGTTGGTGAGCTTGCCGAGGTTAGTCTGTGCGACGCGGCTGTAGGCGTCGTAGGTGGTGGTGGCGTTGTAGGTGGACAGACCTCCGGTGGAGGTGGGCAGGCCCATGAGGTTGTAGCCGGTGCTGACGGTTTCCTGCGGGAGGGTGCCGCCGGCCGGGTAGGTCGTGGAGTTCGGGAGCTTGATGTTGGTCGTGTAGGTGTTGGCGTAGGTGAACGTCGTCGCGCCGAAGGCGGTGAGTGTCGAGGGCAGGGTGACTGAGCTGCCTGTCGGCATGCCCAGGACGTTGTATCCCGTGGTCGCCTGGGTGTACTTGCCTGCGGTGGCACCGCTGCCGCCGACGTAGCGACTTGCTGCGGTCAGGTGCCCAATGCTGTTGGCAACGTTCGGATCGTCGTAGGTCCAGTCCGCCAGTTTCGTGGCGCTGTCGTCCGGCCCGTCGAACTCGCCGGTCTTACGGCCCAGGATGTCGTAGTCGTAGGTAAGCGACTTGTGGTTGGCGTCAGTGGTGGTCTTGAGCTGTCCGGCCCCGTCGTACGTCATGACGCTGGTACCGGTGTCCGGATCTGTCTGCCGGGTGGTCTGGCCGAGCAGGTTGTAGACGTACGTGCGCTTGTTGCCGCCAGGGTCGGTCAGCGAGTCGATGTTGCCGTGGTCGCCGGCCTGGTCGTACACGGATGTCGTGGTCTTGGGGTTGCCTCCGGTGACGCGGTCTCCGGTCACGGTCGGCGCGGTCGTGTACTTGTCGACCTCGGTGGTGCGGCCGCGCGCGTCGACGACAGTGGTGGTGGGGGTACCACCGGTCGGCGGGAGGACGGTGGTGCGATCACCGCCGTAGACGGTCTTGGTTTGGGAGACGACGGCGGCCTTGTCCTTGGAGACGTCCAGGACTGGGCGGCCGAGCCCGTCGAAGGTGATGACGTCCTGGTCGGTGACCTGCGGGTCGATCGCCGAGAACAGGGCCGTGGTCGGCGTCGCCGAGCCGTCCCAGTAGGCGTCGTTGGTCTTCCAGGCCCAGCCTCGGGTGTCGTAGTAAGTGTCCGTGAGCAGGCGTCCGCCCGCCGGGGTCTGGGACTGGGTCTGCCGCGGCCGCAGCAGCGAGTCGAACAGGGCCGTGCTCGTGGTATAGGAGCCGTCCTCGTTCAACTGCTTGGTGATGATCGCCGCCGGGATGTTGGCGCCGATGGCGTACCCGTAGGTGGTGTTCGCGCTCTGGGTGGCTTTCGCCCGGCCCGGAAGCCACACGGCGGTCTTGCGGCCGAGACCATCATAGGCAGTGTCGGTCTCTGCCCCGTTCGGGTCCACGACTGCGGTCGGCAGGCCGCGCGTCGGATCGACGGTCGTGGTCGCCTTCTGTCCCTTGGCATTGGTATCGGCCGTACTCGTGGTCTGGCCGGCCGCAGTGGTGTAGTCGGTGTGGGTCTTGTTGCCCAGCGGGTCCCAGCTGTCCGTCGGTCGGCCGTATCCGCTCTCGTAAGCGGTAGCGGAGGTGACCTGGTAGGTGAACGCACCGGCGGCGTAGTCGGTGGCCTGCTCGGTGACGGTGGCCTGGCCGATAGTCGGGGCGGCCTGCGGGAATGCCAGAGGCGTGGTGGGCAGGGCGGTGGGGTTGGTGTCGTAGAAGGTGCGGGTGTCGGAGATGACCGCGCCGGGGCGACTGATCCCCGTGGGATAGCCCAGCCCGTCAGAGGTCGTGGTGTCTCCGGTGGCGCAAGCGCCCTGGTCGGTCTCGACCTCGGCAGCGAACCCGACCAGGTTCAGGCTGGTGTTGCTGGGCGCGTAGGTGGTGCTGGTGCAGGTCTCCTGGGCGGGGACGCTGATGTCGCCCTTGTCGTCGGTGTACCGCAGCAGGCCACTGATCTTGTCGTAAGAACTGGTGGACTGGGTGGTACGCCACGTGGTGGTCGCTCCGGAGGTGACCGCACTCGTGCTGATGGTCGTCGTGGGGCGCACCATGGTGGCGGTCAGCGCGGGCAGGCCGTCGCGGGCGCGGGTGGCGGTGGCGGTGCTGATCCAGTACGAGTTGACCGTGGCGGAAGCGACCGGTCCGCCGTCGCCGTTGTACGTCACGGTTTCGCGGACCTTGCCGGCGAGCTGGTCGGAGTCGGTGACGCTCGTCGCGCTGCCGGGGACGGTGACCGCTGTCGACAGTTGGACGGTGGCCGAGCGCTTCCCACTGTTGGGCAGGGTGTCGCCGTCCATGCCCAGGTAGTAGCTGGTGTCGGTCAGGGTCTTGGCGTCCGAGCCGCTACCCACGCGGGTCTTGACCTCGGGGTATCCGCGCCACTGACCCCAGGTGCGGTACTTGGACTTGACGACCTCGTTGTCGTCGTAGTGCCAGCCGGGGGTGCCCAGGTACTCGTAGTTCGTGGTGACCGTCGGCGCGCCGCCGGTTGCGTCGTTGTCACCGATGGTGGAGACGACGTACTTGTTGAACCAGTCCCGGATGGGGTCGGGCTGGCCTGTGGGGGTCCAGTAGACCGGGAAGCATCGTCCTGCGTTGGTCGAGGGGTCGCTCGGGGTGGCGCAGGAGGCGGAGGAGTAGGCAACGGAGATCTGTTCGCCGGTCTCGGTGGTGATGCCGGAGATGCGGTAGCGGACCAGGTCCACATAGCCGTTGCCGGTGTCGTACCGGTTGATGAGCTTGATGCCGGTGAAGGTCACCGGCGGCAGCGTCACGGCCGTGCCGGTATTGCCTGTGTGAGTGATCGAGTCCAGCCACAGCGTGGCCTTCGAGTTGTCGCCCGGGTCGGGGAACGACTGGCCCAGGGCGTAGGTGTCGATCGCCGGGTAGGTCTGGGACGTGGAGTTGTAGATCCCGGTGGTGATCGTGGTGATGCGGCGCTCGGTCCAGAACGAGGGGCCGTGGTTCGCGCACGAGGCTCCGGAGTCGCAGTTCAGGTTGAACGGGACGTCCGGCCAGTTCGCCGTGTGGCTCGCGATCGGGTCGCAGGTGCTGGCGGCCCCGATGCAGCGGTCGGCGGTGGCGAAGGTGACGCGCTGGGGTGCGGTGGTGTTGCCGTTGCCCAGGCCGTAGTCGATGTGGTCGAGGTAGCCGCCACGGGTGTAGGAGACGCCGGTGGTGCCGTTGTTGGCACCGTAGTAGTTGGTCTCCTTGTTGTAGTGGTAGACCACCGCGTTGCCATGCAGGTCGATGACCTCGTCGAGGTTCCACTGCCAGGCCTGCTGGCACGATGCGCTGGCGAAGGTGGCGTTGTAGCACGGGTCGCCGGAGTGGGCTCCGTAAACCGGGACAGTCCAGGCGGAGTTGGTCGTGCCGTACGACGGGATGGAGTTTCGGCCGAAGTAGTACGTGACGCCGTCGGGCGTGGTGATCTTCCAGTAGTCGCCGTCGTAGGTGCCGTTCTGGGTCGCCGACTGCGTGGCGATCAGCTGGACCTTCTCGCCCTGGTCATCGGTCATCCGCCACTTGGTGGGGCTGGTGTCGTCCTGCACGATGTCGCCGGAGTGCCCGGCGAAGGAAACGTGCAGGATCTGCCCGGCCCAGCACAGATCCGAGGTCTTCGGCGCCGCGCCGGTGGTGGCCGGGTCGTCGGAGCAGGTCATGTAGGAGCGGGAGACCGATCCGGGTTCCATGCTCCAGCCGTCGCCGATCTGGCCGGCCTGGTTGTCGGTGGATGCCAGCCGGCCGTCCACGGACTGTGAGTCGTAGCTCAGCGACAGGCTCGGCGTCAGACCACCTGCGGCAGGCGGGATCGTGATCGGGTAGGCGTAGGTGAAGTCACCGCTGCTGCCGCCGGCCGACCACGACCCCGACGGAGAAAGCGGGGTGGCGGAGTAGTCTCCGGCGCCACCGGACTTCGCCAGAGCCGTCAGCGCCACCACGACAGGGCCCGTGCCAACCCGCTGGGCGTTGACCGTGCCGCGGGCGGCGGGCTGGGGGAGGTTCACCGTGGCGGTGACCTGGGAGGTGGCCGGGTTGTTGCGGCTGGCCAGCGGCGTCTGCTTCTGGCAGGCCTGGTTCTGCGGCGTGGTCAGCGCGCAGGCGGGCAGCTGCACGAGCTGCAGATCGTTCGACCAGGTGCCGCCGAAGGCGTCCTTGAAGGTCGAGTAGTCCACGGCGACCGACATGGGTCCGCCGTGCGCGGTGGGGTCCGGGGTCAGCGTGAGCAGGAGGCCGTTGATGCCCGCCTTCACCGCGGAGGCGTGGTCGCGTATCTCAGCGCGGACCTTCCCTACTGCGACGGGCGCGGACGCGGTCCGGGCTGGCGCGTGTGGCTGGGAAACAGCGCCGACCATGACGGGCAGCTTGCCGGCGCGGGTCAACGCGAGTGCGGACTTGCTGCGCGTGGTGGTCGCCGCAGCGGCGGTGGGCACGGTCACGGTGGCGGTGCCCGCAGCGGGCCAGGCGGTCGCGGAGGGCTTGTAGTGGTTGCCGGAGGTCTGGTCCTTCAGCGTGATGCGGTGGCCTGCCACCTTGTGCACCGGCACCGAGGCCACCTTTGGCGCCTTCGGTATGTGCCGCGACGCGGCGCTTGCTTGCACCGGACTGATGGCGCCGGCCGCCACGACAGCCAGCGACACGACACCGATGGTGGTGGCTATGCGCCCGCGCAGCGCGGGTCTCTTCCTTGTGCGACGGCCGTAGCGGCCGTCCCCGTACCCGGGCATGGGTCTCCCTTTAACGATCAGATGAGCTTTCGCACTCTAGGCTGTCGCTCACTGTTCCCAGAAGGGGAGTTGGGGCACCGCAGCAATTTTGCGAATCCTTTGCTGTATTTACGCAATGATTCACCCTTGGAGACAGCTTCTTCACAACTACGCGCGCACGAGCAGCCTTTGTGTCCGCATATGCCCTTTTTACTTATGCTGGTTTGCGGGAGTCGAGCTCCATCGGCCCCCTCCAGAGACAGGTAAGCCGTGTACAAACCCCACTTCCAGGTGCGACGCACAGTCAGCGGCGTGCTGCCACGAGCCGTGTCCGGCACGGCGGTCGCAGCCCTGCTGCTCGCCGCCGGCGCCACCACGATGGCTCTTCCGGCCACGCCGGCCCAGGCCTCATCCGCGCCCGCAGGCGCCGCGCAGCCGGCAGCGGCCGCTGCTGCGATCGCACAGGCCAAGGAAACCGGCCGCAGCGTGGACATCCAGGCCCTGACGACGCCGAACACCACTGTGAAGGCCAATCCCGACGGCACGCTGACGCTGGACCAGTCGCTCTATCCGACCCGGGTGAAGGCAGCCGACGGCACCTGGATGGCGGTCGACACCACGCTGCACGCCTCCGCGGACGGCACCGTGGTTCCTGCCGCCACCCCGTCGGGCATCGCCTTCTCCGGCGGCGGCAGCGGACCGCTGGCGACCTTGACCTCCTACGGCCGACAGATGGCCATCTCCTGGCCCTCCGCCTTGCCCACGCCCGACCTTTCGGGCAGCACCGCCACCTACCCCGACGTCCTTCCCGACGTGGACCTGGCCGTCACCGCCACCCCCCTCGGCGGTTTCGACGAAGTGCTGATCGTCAAGACCGCCGCAGCTGCTGACAATCCGCAGCTGACCGAGCTGAAACTGCCCACCAGCGCCCAGGGCCTGGAGCTCGCCGCAGACGCCGATGGAAGCCTGACCGCGAGCGACTCCACCGGACGGGTCTTCTTCAACGCCCCCAGCGCGACCATGTGGGACTCCAGCAGCCCCGCCTCCGTGCAGACGGCCCGCACCCTGCGGAAGACTGCCACCGCGAAAGACGCACCCGTCGCGCCGGACAATCCCGTCCCGACCACGGCCGACGGCCCCGGCACGGGAGCGCAGACCGCCGACGTCCCCGCGACGATCAGCGGCGGCCAGATATCCCTGACGCCGGACGCCTCCCTCCTGCGGGGCGACTCCACGCACTACCCCGTCTACATCGACCCGTCCTGGAACCCGAACGTCACCTCGGGAGCCAGGCTCGCCTACGACGAGGTCCAGGAGGGCTGCTCCAGCAAGAACGCCCTCAACTCCACGACCTCCCCGTATGACACCCCCGGTGTCGGGCTGAACGACTTCAGCGGCTGCACCGGCCGGGAACGCGCCTACTACCAGTTCAAGGTCGACACCCGGCTGTGGAACAACACCACGACGCCCGTCACCATCGTCTCCGCGACGATGAAGGCCGTCGAGGTCTACTCCGCGTCGTGCTCGGTGACCGGAAACGTCCGCGCCTACCTCACCGGCGCCATCGACGAGTCGACCACCTGGCACAACCAGCCGGGCGACCCGGCCCAGTCGACCTTGGAGGACACGACCTCCTTCGGGCCGGCCTGCACCTCCAATCCCTCCGGCGGCTTCGACGTCTCCGACGCCTTCGGGAAGGCCTCGACCGGACACTGGTCGGTGGCCGCCTTCATGCTGGCAGCCGGGGACGAGAGCAACGACCTGGCCTTCAAGCGCTTCGCCAACAACCCGACAGTGACCGTCACGTACGACACCACCCCGCGGGTCACCTCGATGACCACTAGCCCGCCCACACCCTGCACCGGCGGCGTCATCGGCAACACCGCGATCACCCTCCACTCGGCGGTCAACGACCCGGACAAGGGCAGCCCGGTCTACGCCAACTTCGCGCTCAAAAACTCGGCAGGTGCCGTGATCAAGTCCGCGAACCAGCAGGGCCCGGTCACCGGATCCGGCACCTTGTCGTGGAATATCGGCAGCCTCGTCAACGGGAAGTACACCTGGACCGCCGCGGCAACCGACCTGAAGTACGCATCCGCGGCGAGCACCTGCTCCTTCACCGTGGACTCCACCGCCCCCGGCGCCCCTGCAGTCACCTCAGCCGCGTACCCCAATGACGGGGACGCGGATCCCCGCGTCGGCGCGGGCGACTTCGTCTTCACCCATGCGGCGGATTCCAGCGACACTGTCCGATACGCCTACAACTGGGGCAGCCGCCCGCCGACCGTGAACCCCCCGAACTGGGTCGACGCCGTCAACGGAAACGCCACCAAGAGCCTCACGCCGACTGGTCTGCACAACATCCTCTTCGTCGTGGCGATGGACGCAGCCGGCAACCAATCCCCCGCGACCACCTACGTGTTCGACCTCAAGCCGCTGACTTCGGAAGCGCCGGGAGACCTCACGGGCGACGGCGTTCCTGATTTCATCACCCCCGGAAGTGAGGGCTCCCTCCACCTCTACCCCGGCACGACCACCGGCCAGCTCGGAGGTCTGTTCCCCCTCACCAAGGGCATCGACTTCACCAACGCACTCCTGGCCGTCGGCGACGTCAACCAAGACAAGTTCTCGCCAGGAGTTCTGGCCCGTCGCAACAACGGCAACCTGTACTTCTACCCCGGCAACGGCGACACCGAGCCCCTGAGCATGGATGAGTCATCCCCGATCGCGCTACCGGAGGGGGCATCCTTCACTTGGGCTGATGTCACCCACATCACCGTGGCCAGCGGCACCTACGGGCTGGTACCGGGAGACATCGACGGAGACGGCAACGGCCCCGACGAATTCGCCACCACGAGCGACGGCACTCTTTGGTTCATACCAGCTACGTCGATTCCGGCCAATGCGGGCGGTCCCGTACAGCTCGCCACCGGCTGGCAAGGCAAGACCATCCTCGCCGCGGGCCCCTACCAGGGCAGCGAAGCCCTCTGGGCGCGCAACGACGCCACCGGCGAACTCGACCTTTACCGCGGCGGTCCCGCCGCGGGCGGCGGGTACATCATCCCGGCCTCCGTGAACAGCACCAAGATCGTCGCCTCGACCGCAGGCATGAGCGCCACGACCTACCCCCAACTGTTCGCCGCGCCGGCCGCCAAGGCCGATGGGGCACCTGGCCTGTGGGCGCAGAACACCAGCACGCCCGCCCCCAAGATCACTTTCTACCCCGGTACCTCATCCGGCACCCTCGGGACCCCCAGCGCAGCGCAGACCCTCGCCGTCATCGGTGCGAGCGCCCACGCCGACACCATCGGCACCTACCGACCGGGCGACCAGACTTTCAACCTGCGCAATTCCAACAACGGTGGAGACGACTTCTCCTTCTCCTACGGAGCCAGCGGCGACCTCCCGGTCCACGGTGACTGGAACGGTGACACGGTTGACACCGTCGGCGCCTTCAACTCGACCACTCACGTCTTCACGCTGCGCAACAGCAACAGCCCGGGCGATGCCACGCTCACCATCAGCTACGGAAGTGCCGGAGACATCCCCGTCACCGGGGACTGGAACCACGACGGCATCGACACCATCGGTGTGTGGCGTCCCAGCGACCACACCTTCTATCTCCGCAATAGCAACACCACCGGCTCCGCCGACATCTCCTTCGTCTTCGGTGGCACAGGAGATGTTCCTCTGACCGGGGACTGGAACGGTGACCGCACCGACACGATCGGCGTCTACCGCCCCAGCAACGACACCTTCTATGAGCGCAACAGCAACACCGCAGGCGGAAACGACGCCCAGTTCATCTTCGGCAGCCCCAACGATCAGCCGATCGTGGGCGACTGGAGCGGCCACGGCACCGACACCATCGGCGTCTGGCGCCCCAGCGAGCTGAAGTTCTACCTGCACAACGCCAACGCCTCCGGCGTAGGCGACTCGTCCTTCCCGTACGGCGCCCCCGGAGACCTCCCCATCGCCGGCGACTGGAGCGGACGCTAAAACCCGGAGCGGTTGGGGTCGGCGCCGCAATGGCCCAAGCCCCAACCGCTCAAAGGCTCGACGCAGCGACAGTGCGCCCGACAGCTCAAGGGCCGCCGCTGCTCCTTCTCTTGGTGGCCTCGGGTCAGCGCTGCTGGACCGAGGCCCCCCGGGGGCGCAGTGTTCGAGCCGACGTACCCTCTCACCTGTGATGACGGCGTGCCCGCTCCATCACCCGCCCTCCCGAAGGATCCACCGCCCCGTGAACAAGCACCTTCGCCGCGCCGTCCTGATGAGCGCCGTCATGGCCTCGCCCGCCGTCCTCCTGCCCACCGCCGCCTACGCGAGTACGACTCCGGCGGTGCCGCTGGTCGGACTCGACGTGCCCGGCGCCGGGGTCACGGTCGGCGGCCCGACAGTGCCGATCGACGTCAGCGTCGACCAGGCCACCGGCGCGGACGCCTTCCTGCGCATCCTCTTCGTCGGCGCCGCGCAGAATCTGCGGGTCAGCGACGACTCCGGCACCGACCTGCCGATCGTGCCCATCGCCGGCATGCCGAACGAAGCGACCATCGACATCGGCGCGGCCGACACCGACGGCGACGGCATACCCGGCGCTCCACTGGTCAACGGCACCACCCACCTGCACGTGGCCGCGATCGGGCACTCGGACCACGCGGTGGAGGACATCTTCCAACTCAACGCTGCCGCCGTCGACGGGGCCACCGGCCAGCCGATCGGCCACAGCCAGCCCAAGACCGCCGACCTGCGGTCCTTCGAGCCCTTCACGAAGACCTCCTACGGACCCGCCGGCTCGGGCTCGTCGCAGTTCACTGGCGCGAGCATCGTGGGCGGGCCCGAGACCACGACCCTGGTCCTGAGCAGCCGTGCCGAACCGTCCTTCACCCGCATGGTCTTCCCCGCCGACCAGCTCGCCGCCGCCGGCTACACCCCGGCACAGTTCGCGGCCGCCGTGCAGGTCAGCTTCTTCCTCAACGACGGCCCGCTGACCGTCCTGCCCTGGTCCACCCAGGACGACGGCTCCCTGGTCCTGCAGACGCCCGTATCGGCCACCCCCGCCCCCAACGCGTCCGACAAGTTCGAGCAGCTGCGGTTCCACACCCCGTGGGACTTCCCCGCCGGCCGGCTCACCACCCAACTGTTCCGGTTGGCGCCCGACAACACGGTCCTGGGCGCCGACACCCAGACCCTCCAGTTCGAACGCGGCCGGGTCCCGATCACCTACCACCCCCTGGCTGCGACGCGCGTGCTGGACACCCGCAATCGCATCGGCGTCACCGGCACCACCGCCATCGCACCCGGCGCCACCCTCGCCCTGAACCTCGCCGGCACCCACGGCGTCGCGGCCAACGCCACCGCCGTCGTCCTCAACGTCACCGCCACCGCGCCCAGCGCCCCCGGCGTGCTGTCCGTCCACGCCCACGGCTGGCTCGTCGGTGCCGGCTCCAACCTCAACTGGACCCGCGGCCAGACCATCGCCAACCAGGTCGTCGTCCCCCTGCAAAACGGGAAGGCCGACTTCGTCAACCACAGCAACGGCACCGTCCACATCGTCGCCGACCTGCAGGGCTACTACGCCGCAACCACCCCCCTCGCCTCCGGCTACACCGCCACCACCCCCACCCGCATCCTCGACACCCGCAACCGCGTCGGCACCCCCCTGACCACCCCCGTCCCCGCCGGCGGCAGCGTCATCCTCACCGTCCCCGGCCTGGACCCCCACACCACCGCCGTCACCCTCAACCTCACCGCAACCGGCCCAACCGCCGCAGGATTCGCCACTGTCTACCCCCACGGACACACCGAACCCACCGCCTCCAGCCTCAACTGGACCCGCGGCCAGACCATCGCCAACCTCGTCACCGTCCCCGTGACCGACGGCCGCATCGTCCTGCACAACCACAGCTCCGGCGCCGTCCACCTCATCGCCGACCTCCAGGGCACCTACACCACCGACCCCGACGCCCCCGACTTCATCCCCACCGAACCCACCCGCCTGCTCGACACCCGCAACCACACCGGCGTCACCACCACCACACCCCTGGCCCCCGGCGCCAGCGTCACCCTGCCCGTCTCCCGACTCGGCTTCGACGACGCCACCCAGACCCTGCGCCCCCTGACCGCGATCGTCCTCAACCTCACCGCCACCGCCCCCACCGCATCCGGATTCCTGTCCGCCCACCCCACCGGGGCCACCACCAACGCCTCCAACCTCAACTGGACCCGCGGCCAGACCATCCCCAACCTCGCCGTCACCCCCGTCACCAACGGCACCATCACCCTCACCAACCACAGCACCGGCACCGTCCACCTCATCGCCGACGCCTACGGCTACTTCACCCACTGACCCTCCCCGCACCCCCACAAGTCGAGCTCGATGCAGTCGATGTCGGTGAACTCCACCTCCAGGCCCTGGGCGCGGCGGCCGCAGTCCTTGAAGTAGTCCTCCTGCAGGGCTCCGACAGCGATGCGCCGCAGCTGCTGCTCAGTGGACGAGGAGCTGAGGGACCAGCGACAACCCCCGCAAGCTGCTGACCACAGTCGTTCAGCAGGCTCAGCAGGCACTGCAACGTGCTGGCAATGACAGCGGTTTCAGCCTGAGTGATGATGTCGCATCGGCGATCGGGCAGCTCTTCGCCTTTGCGGCGGCGGTGGGGCATCACGAGTCCAGTGCCCCGATAGCCGCCGTCGGCGATGGTCATGGTCGTGCCGACGGCGGCCTTGGCGCCGAATTCCTCCCATGCCTTGCAGTCATTGCGGTTGCCCGGCAGGGGACGGCCGATCACCACGATGAGCCGGCTGTCGGCGTCGATGACGACCTGGTGGTTCGTGGAGTACCGGTAGTTTTGGACTGCTCGGCGATGGTGTGGTCGCGGGTGGGCACCAGCGTGCCGTCCACGATGAGCACGGTGTCTTTACCGAACCGCTTGCGTGGCTGGAGCGCGAGCGATGGGCCGAGGTGGTCGATGATCCGGTCGGCCGCGGACTTCGAGATACCGAAGAGCGGGCCCGGCGGCCCGGACGGCGACATCGCGATCCGGCCGCCGGTCGCGGCGGTGTTCTACACGACCGGTCGCAGGCGGGAGGCGCCGGAGGCGATGTGCTGGCGTGCGGCGCGGGCGAACGTGGACTGCCCCGGTGTGGCGATGACGTCCTTGGTTCGTACCCGGGCCTTCTTGCCCGAGCGGGTGGTGCGGCGGGCGATGGAGCAATGCTCAGGACTTGTGGATCGGTGCGGGGAGGGACGCGGAGGGCGTACCTTCCCGAATGATCCGTAAGGTCTCCGAGTAGGCCCGCGTTGCAGCGCGGGTCGGGAAGGCACGCCCGTGCTCAGCGTAGTCACCGACGAGGGCTCCACCCAGTCCGGCTCCCTGATCGACGACATCGTCCGAGAGGGCGCCCGCCGTATGCTGGCCGCCGCGCTGGAGGCGGAAGTCAACCAGTACATAGCCGAGTTGGTCGCCGAGACCGACGAGCACGGCCGACGTCTCGTGGTCCGAAACGGCCACCACCGGCCCCGCACCGTGGTCACCGCGGCCGGCCCGGTCGAGGTCACCGTGCCCCGCGTCAACGACCGCCGGGTTGATGAGGCCACCGGCGAACGCAAACGGTTCTCCTCCAAGATCCTGGCCCCGTGGTGCCGCAAGTCCCCGAAGATCTCCGAGGTTCTGCCGCTGCTCTACTTGCACGGACTGTCCTCCGGCGACTTCGTGCCCGCCCTGGAACAGTTCCTCGGCGGCACCGCCGGCCTGTCACCGGCCACCGTCACCCGGCTGACCAAGCAGTGGAGCGACGACCACGCCGCCTTCCAGACCCGGGACCTGTCCCACCGCGACTTCGTCTACGTCTGGGCCGACGGCGTTCACCCGAAGGTCCGACTCGGGCAGGCGCACTCGTGCGTCCTGGTCCTGCTCGGGGTCCGGCTGGACGGTTCCAAGGAGCTGATCGCGCTGGCCGAGGGCCTGCGCGAATCCACAGAGTCGTGGGCCGACCTGCTGCGCGACTGCCGCCGACGCGGCATGCGCGACCCCGAGCTGGTCATCGGCGACGGTGCCATGGGCCTGTGGCGGGCGCTCGCCGAGGTGTTCCCGGCCGCGAGGCCGCAGAGATGCTGGGTTCACAAATCCCGCAACGTCACCAACTGCCTCCCCAAGTCCGCGCAGCCCGGCGCCACGAAGGCCATGCAGGAGATCTACAACGCCGAGGACCGCGGCCATGCCGAGAAAGCGATCGCGGCATTCGCGAAGACCTACGGAGCGAAGTTCCCCAAGGCCGTCGCGAAGATCACCGACGACCGGGACGAGCTGCTCGCGTTCTACGACTTTCCCGCCGAGCACTGGATCCACCTGCGGACCACCAACCCGATCGAGTCGACGTTCTCCACGGTCAAGCTCCGCACCAAGGTCACCCGCGGTGCCGGCAGCCCGGCGGCCGCACTGTCCATGGTGTTCAAGCTGGTCGAATCCGCCCAGGCCCGATGGCGCGCCATCACCGGAGCCCACCTCGTCGCCTTGGTCCGCGCCGGTGCCAGGTTCGAGAACGGCGTCCTGGCCGAGCGCGAGAAGCAAGCCGCATGAACGTCCACGACATCCCGCAGAACGCGGACGAGCACGTCCGCTTCGCGGCCTACCTCGACAAACTGCAACTGGTCGCTGATGTGGACGAGGTCGACTTGGTCCGCCGCGTGCTCACCGATCCGGACCAGACGATGGCCCGGTCCGCCGTGCTGCGGCACCTTGACCGCCGAGCCGCCGCCTTCCACGCCGGCCCCGCCTACGAGGGGTGGGCACGGGCGATGACCCAGGCAACGATCGACCACCCCTTCCTGGCTCAGCGCCTGCGGGAGTGGTCCCTCTTCCGCGCCGTCACGCTTAAGCTGCCCTGGCAGCCGGACGACCTGCTCGCGTCATCCAACTGGCTCCAGCTCAAGACCGCCGCCGGGACAAACACCGAGGCCATCGAAATCCTCGCCGAAGCCGGCCGCACCAAGCGGATCCGGAACACCGCCAAGACCAGCCTCAACCACCGCAGCGAGAGCTGAAATCAGCTCACCCACAACTCTTGACCATTGCTCCGCTCCTGCTGTGGAAACGACTCAGAGCAGACACCCCGTGGGCCGCAAGCCTCATGGCCCTCCCCGACACCGAGGTCCGCCGCACCACAGCCGCGGCCATCACCGCCGCCCGCGACACCTCCCTCACCCGCAGCGCGGCAGCACAAGCCGGCCGAGCAGCCCTCACACCACTACCGGGTTTCCGCACCGGCGACGCCCTGGCATCCGCCGTCCTCACAGCAGCCGCACCCAACCGCCTGGCCGTCTACGACCAGCGAGCCCACAGCGCACTGCACACCCTGGGCATCGCCCTCAGCCACGCACCCGGCCGCTACGCCCGCTACATCAAAGCGATCGACCAACTCCTGACCGCTGCCCCCGACCCGATTCGCCATTGGACCGCCCGCACAATGGACACCGCCCTGTACTGGCTCAACCAGCCCATAACAACATTCAACCAACTTGATCAGTACCCCACCAAGGCTGACACCACCTGATCAACACCCCCGAAACCTGGCAAAACCGCAGCTCAAACACCCCCACTCCATCCAGCCACTCCGGCCAAACAAATACATTCCAGACCCCGCTGGCTTCGTTCACGTGAAGTAGCAGCGTTTGGTCGGCAGTTTGGACAGCAGTTGGCGATCTTGAGTGCTGCAGATGCTCACGAGAAATGACGTCGCCGTACTGCGGTGTCACCGGAGTGCGGCAGAAGGGTCCGCCCCTTGATCACCGGTCGTTAGACTCCCGGCGTTCGGATGCTGTCGATGGGCTGGAAGGCCAAGCCGTGGACGATGATTTCTGGGCCGGCTGGCCGGAACGATGGGCCGGCAGGGACTGCGACGTGCGGACGGCCGTGGGCGCGATCCCGCGGGAGGTCAAGGACCTGTTCAGGTATGACGAGGTCCCTTGGCAGCAGTTCCGGCACTTTTACGGTCCGGGCGAGGAGATCCCCGGACTGCTCGCCACGCTCGCGTCCGGGGACGCCAACGCAGCCGACAGTGCCTTGGAGCGGCTTTGGAACAATCTTCATCATCAAGGCGGCACCATCGCGGTGGGGGCACTGGCGGTGCCGTTCCTGCTCCGGGTCGCGGCGACTGGGCGCCCCGAACTCCGTGCCCAGACCCTTCGCCTGGTCGCCGAGATCGGCCGGTGTCAGCACATGGGGGACGGAACGCGGGAAGGCTTGCTGCAGGTCGCTGAGGAGCCGTTGATGGTCGAGGGCAGCACGATGTGCCCGGTGGACTGGACGATCCAGGCCGCCCGTCAGGCCGTCACGGACGACCTGCACCTTCTACTCCCGCTTCTCGCCAGCCCCGACCCCGAGGTCCGCTCCGAGACCGCCTACGTCCTGGCGGCGGCGACCGGCGAGCTTTCACACGTCTTCTCTGCTCTGCAGTCCAAGCTGGCGACGGAAGACGATGCGGTGGTCCGGGTGAGCCTGATCCTGGCGATCGCCCAACTCGCCCGCGAACATTCAGATGAAGACGCTCCCGGGTGGGCCCGGGATCTGTGGTCGGATCCGGACGGCCGCCCGAGGTCCGCATCGGCGCTGGGCTGGCCTGGCTGTGCCTGGTCACCGACCCCGCCCCCGACGAGCTCCGCGCCCTCCTCACAGACCCCGGCATCCGTCAATACGACGACCTGCTCCAGCCGGTGCCGTGGCTCACCTGGATCGACCCCACCGGCGTTGGGTTGCGCGCCCATGCGGCGGTCAGCCGGTTTGGGCGGGTGCTTCTGGCCGTCGAGCACCTGCCGTCCGGCGGGGTCAACAAGCCGGTCTGGCTGTGGTGGTCGCGCACCGGCGCCACCGAGGCCGACGTCAACCGGTGCTGGCAGGCATTCCTGCGAAGATTCGACATCGAGCACACCTTCCGCATGCTCAAGCAGACACCTCGGCTGGACCCGGCCTCGCCTGCGCGACTCCGCAGCCGCCGACCGCTGGACCTGGCTCATCATCGCCGCCCACACCCAGCTCCGCCTCGCCCGCCCACTCGCCGCTGACCTGGGCCGGCCGTGGGCGAGGCCGGCGCCGCCGCACAAGCTCACCCCGGCCCGTGTCCGGCGCGGTTCCGGAACCTCCGCACGACGATCGGCTCACCAGCCGGTGCACCGAACCCAAGCTGATCACGCCTTCATCGTCCCCCGCTGCTGCATCCTCCAGCCACTCCACGAGCGGACCGCGCAGTTCGATATCAGCGCGGCGGTTCCCCTGCCGCAACGACTCAACAACGCGGTGAAGCAGCTCAGCCAGTGCCTCATCGGACTCGATGCGATACGTCATGTCTCCAGAGTTCCGGACCAACCAGGCTTCGCGCGGTCGTTAAGGAACAAGCTGAGCGGGCTCTTGGGGAGGCCGGCGGAGATCGGGGCGGCGGCCGTGCTGCTGATCGTGCACGAGGCGTGGAACCTGTCGGTGCTCAAGAAGATGAACGTGCCCACCTGGTGGCCTCGGGATCCACGGAAGCCCCCGGCCGAGAGGTCTGGGTTGCCGTGAGAGTCCGCATGTGCTCGCATGGATAGGAGGAGGGTTTCCCTCACCTCCCGGCAATCAAGGCTGACCGAACAGCGGTAGGGCGCTTCGCGAAGGTGGTCAAACGCAATGCCTGCGACCCCCTGGGCAGTACTGCTCTGCAAGTCCAGCGACGACGGCTCGGAGCCGTATCCTCGGCGTAGATACGAGGAGATGTTCACGAGTGCGGGGGCTGGGAAATACAACATGGTCGACTACTTCCGCGAAATGTCCCACGGAAGTCTGGACCTCAGTGGTTCGGCCGTCTTCGGCTGGCTTCCGTTGGGCAAGCGGAAATCCGACTACCAGGGCTCCGGGGGAAACCAGAAAGGCCGCAGTGATCTCATCGCATGGGCTCGCGCGGCGGCAGTGGCCAACGGCATCGACCTGACCCCGTACTTCTCGGTTCTCGTGGTCACAAACTGGCCGTCAGATCTGTTCGGTGGCGCGGACGGGGCAGTCTGCGGTGGTGATTCTTTTCCGCCGAGCCTGCTCGGCCAGGAGATGGGCCATAGGTACGGGTTGATCCATTCCAGGATCGAAGGATCGACGCAACCCTACATGGACCCCTGGGACGTGATGAGTGCGGCGAACACCTATATGGCTCCGCACCCGTACTACACCGAGCGGGACAGGCGCGGCAGTCTTCTCTTCACTATCGGCCCGGGGCTCAACGCCGCGAATATGTGGGGCCGAGGATGGGGCGACCAAAGCCGGGTCTGGGCGCCCGAGGAGGATGTGTACCGATACACAGTGCAGTTGCGCCCACTGCACCGACACGACCTCCCCGGGTACCTCATGGCGTTGGCCGGTGGCTATTTCGTCGAATTCCGCGTGCCTGAAGCCTGGGATGCTGCCATCGGGCAACCCGTCGTACTGGTGCATGCGCTGCAGGACGGAATCTCGTACCTGCAATCAGGGGTCTCGGGAAGCCAAGGCCTCACCGTAGGCGACGCCTTCCGCCTTGGTGATCCGGCCGACAAGCTGGGCCACCTCATAGAGGTCGAGGTCACCGATATCGACCTCGCGGGTCACGTCGCCACCATCGGCGTGACCGTCCAGCGCGACCGCCACCCCAAGGCGGGGCCGGCGGTGGTGCTCGACGGCGTGAGCGAGGATGCCGGTGGCTGGGTGATCGTCGGCGGCAAAGTGAAGAAGGTGCCGCCGTGGTCGCCCCTGAAGCAGATCCTGCAATCTGTCGTGTCGATCGAGGAAAGCAACGAGGCGCATTCCGGCGCGACACGTGACCTGATCCGGCGTGAGGCTCTCCAGCGGATCAGCGAGCAGGCAAGCGGTCAGTTGGAGCAGATGCGGATGTTCCATTCACCGAGCGGACCGCTGAACGGCCGCTAACGTCGATCTTTCGTGACTGGCTTCGTTCACTTGAAGTAGCAGCGATTAGCCAACGGTTTGAGCAGCAGTTGGCGATCTTGAGTGCCCTGGATGTTTACCAGAAATGACGTCGCCCGAGGGTGTGAGCTGCCCCGAGTTTCGTAGAGTCCGCGATCGTGTGATCAAGCGGTCTGCGGGGCTTGTTCCAGTTGCGCCCAGTACGTCTGCTCGTACTCGTCGGGTGGCACGTAGCCGAGGGCGGAGTGGAGTCGTTCACTGTTGTACCACGCGACCCACTGGAAGACGGCCCGCTCGACCTCGTCGAAGTCGCGCCACGGCCCCTGATATTCAATCAACTCAGCCTTGAACGTGCCGTTCAGGGCCTCGGCCATCGCGTTGTCGTACGAGTCCGCGACGGAGCCGACCGACGCTGAGGCGCCGACCTCGGCAAGACGCTCCGTATACCGAATGGACACGTATTGCGACCCTCTGTCGCTGTGGTGGATGAGGTCGGCGTCCTTCTTGATCTTCTGCCGCCACAGCGCCATTTCCAGCGCATCCAGCGGAAGGTCGGTGCGCATGTGCGTGGCGGCCTGCCAACCCACGATCCGACGGGAGTACGCGTCCAAGACGAACGCGACGTAGACCCACCCCGACCAGGTCCGGATGTAGGTCAGGTCGGCAAGCCACAACTGGTTGGGCCGTTCGGCCGTGAAGAGGCGGTTGACCAGGTCCGGCGGGCGCGGCGCGGCCGGCTCGGGGATCGTGGTGCGGCGGCGTTGCCCGCGGATCACGCCTTCGATGCCGAGGTCGCCCATGAGCCGCTCGACCGCGCAGCGGGCGACGCGGTGGCCGGCGCGGACGAGGGCGCGGGTGACCCGGCGGGCCCCGTAGGTGCGTCCGGAGTCCTCCCACGCGGCCGTGACCAGCGGTATCAGTTCTTCGTCACGAAGCCGACGGGTCGACTTCGGCCGCGTCTTGCGCGCGAAGTACGTCGAAGGCGACAGTTCCAGCACCCGGCAGACGGGATCGACCCCGAGGCCCTTGTCACGCAGGTGGTCGATCACCTGCTCGGCCTCGTCCGGGGACGGTCGATCTCCTGGGCAAAAAACACCGAGGCGGCCTTGAGGATCTCGTTCGCCCGCCTCAACTCGGCGTTTTCCTTGCGGAGTTCCCTCAACTCGTCGCGCTCGGCAGTCGTCAGCCGGTCGTCGCGTTCACCGGCGTCCGCCTCGGCCTGGCGGACCCAGCCGCGCAGAGCCTCCTTGTGGATGCCGAGGTCGCGGGCGACGTGCGCGATGGGACGACCGGTCGAGCGAACCTCACGGATCGCGCGCTCGCGGAGTTCATCGGGGTACTTACGTGGTGCTGGCACAGCTCGTGGTTCTCCTTACGCCTGGATCGTAACCCAGGCTTCAGGGACTCCACGAAACACAGAGCAGCTCACTTTGTGATGCTTTGCCTTCTGCCCAGTTGCCCGTATAGGTTGAGATATCCGGGCAAGCAGTCGCTCCGTCAGCCGGGGGGCGTGGGCCGTCTGGGGGCGGCGGCCACCACGGCCCTCCGCCACTCCTCCGACGTGTCGCGGAGCGCCTCATCGGTGATTGCGGGGGCGATGCGCCGGAGGTCGAGGACGGCTTCGCGGATCGCTGCGGCCACCCACAGGTCCCTCAGCCGAGCGGGGTCGTCCGGCGGCCTCTCTGGGGAGGACGCCGCAGCGAGGAGATGCCGGTACTCGGCGGGGCCGAATCCGAGGCTTTCGGTGAACCAGTGCCAGATGAGGTCCGGGTCGGTCAGCGGATCGCCCGGCCGGACGCCGAACAGGCTGATGGACGCGTCGTGGAGCAGGATGCGGCGTTTGAGGATCTGGGTGGGGAAATGCAGGGCGCGGCGTTCCTGAGCGGCCACGAGGACCTCCAGGAACGCCTGGGCCCATTCTTCGGCGTGTGCGTCCTCGGCGGAGCTGATCACCGAGAGAAAGGCGTTGCATTCGGCGATCAGCGCCAGCCACCGGTCGCGGTCGGCGCCGACGTCGGATGAGCGGACCAGTCGCCGGATCTCCGGGATTCTTGTTGACGGGTTCGGTACCGGCATACCGGTTCACTCATTTCTGTTTCGTGCGTGCGTGCTGTCGGACGTTCAGGCCGGCCCGGTCAGGTGGCCTGCCGGACCGGTCGGATGAGGCTAGCCGTAGAAGATCTCCCATTCGTCGAGGTCCTCGACCAGTGACACGTCGATGCCGGCTCTCTTGAAGGCGGTCTTGGCGATCTGGAGAGTGGACACGTCCGGTGTGAAGTGGCCGCTCTGGTGGGCGATGACCACCGCCCCGTCCGGAAGGATCCGGCCTTCGCCAGCCGCGTAGACTCCGCCGCCCTTTCCGGCGAGCACGGTGTGCGCCAGTTCCGAGTTCGTCCACCCGTTGCCGCCCGCACTCCAGGGCATGGCCTTAAGGCTCATGCGGCCACTGGCGTTCGGAACGACGGCCCACTTGAAGTGGTCGGAACTGCCGATCTCGGCCCTGAGGGCGTCGAGGCCGCCTCCGTCGGGCAGCGCCCGGGGGTTGATGCCACGGTCGCGGGCACCCTTCAGCTCGGCGTTCTGTCGGGATTCGTCTTGGTTATTGGGCCACAGGCGCGGTTCGTCGCCAGTGCTGAGTGATCCGGCGTCGGAGCTCCACGGGAGGTTGCGCCAGTTCCCTTCCCGCAGTACGCGGGCGAACTGCGGGGCCAGGTCGCCCGCGGCGCCGAACAGCGCGCCCCACAGCAGGTCCTGCGGGGTGGTGGATCGGCACTCGACGGTGTTGACCGCCCACGTGAAGCCAGCGCCGACCAGGCTGTTGACCGTGAGCGAGGTGATGGTCCGCAGGCCGCCTTCGAGCCCGAGGAGTTCGCTGACGCTGGTGCCCGCGCCCGGGATGAGCAGGCCGGCGATGCCGCCTTCGACCGCTCCCTTCCCGGTGGCCCCGGCGAGGCTTTGCCAGCTGAAGTCGTCCTGGTGGCCGACGGTGTAGGAGACGCCGCCGATGACGGCCCCGGTGAGGGCGCCGATCCCCGCGCTGACGCACAGCGGGCAGGCGCCGGACGGGTCGGATAGCACGGTCGGGCGGTCGTCGGCGTAGGCGTAGGCTGAGGTGTATGGGTCGCCGGTCGACCGGTCGAGCGGGTCGGTGCTGGTGAAGCGGCCGGTGGTGGGGCTGTAGCTGCGGGCTCGCAGCTGGTAGCCGAACGCCGAGCCGTTGGGGTCCTGGTACTGGCCGGTGTACCCGAAGGGGTTGGCGGGCGCCCCGCTGACCAGGCGCTGGTGGCGGTTGTGTTGCCATAGGCGTCGTAGGAGTATCGGTACTGGTCGACGCCGGCCGAGCTGGTCAGGTCGGTGACGGAGCCGGACAGGTCGTGGTGGTCGTAGAAGGTGCCGGCGGCGTTGTGCAGCGCCTGCGGCTCACCGAGCGGGTCGTAGCGGTAGTCGGCGATCAGCGCGCCGGAGCCGTTCGTCTCGTCGGCGATCTGCGGGAGCGGGTTGTTGATGTCCCAGTACGTGGTGCGGGAGAGCGCGCCGTTGGCCGTCGTCCTCGTGCGGTTGCCGTCGGCGTCGTAGGTGAACTTGTAGGTGTTGGAGCCGGCGGTGGCGCCGGAGAGCTGGTTGGCGGCGTTGTAGGTGAAGGTGTTGGCCCCGGCGGTGGTCTGGTTGCCGTCGGCGTCGTAGCCGTAGGAGGTGGTCGTGGAGCCGGTCACCGTCTTGGCTAGTTCGTCGGCCGCGTCGTAGGTGTAGACGGTGCTGGTGGTGGTGGAGCCGACGGTGCCGGTGGCCTTCGTCAGTCGGTTGCCGGCCTTGTCGTAGGTGTAGGCGGTTTTCGTGGCGCCGGTCGGGCAGCCGGTCGAGCCAGCCGGGGCAGCGCACTCCGACTGGAGCCGGCCGTTCGCGTCGTAGGTGTAGCCGACTGGCTGGACCGTGATGCCGGCGCGGGTGGCGGTCACCTTGGTCGGCTGACCGGCGGCGTCCCGGGTGGCGGTCCAACTGGACAGTGTGGCGCCGGCTTTGGCGGAGGCTACGGTGGCCAGGTGGCCGGCGCCGTCGTAGCTGCGGGATTCGATGTACCCGTTGGCGGTGGGCAGCGTTGTGGTGGTGAGGTTGCCGGCCGGGTCGTAGGCGTACTTGGCGGTGGCCGAGTTGGCGCTCTGGTCGGTGATCTGCTCGTCGTTGTTGTACGTGAAGGTGGCCTGGGCGCCGTCCGGGTAGGTGCGGCCCGTGACGTTGCCGGCCGCGTCGTAGGTGTAGGTGAATGGGGTGGTGCTGCCGGGAGCGGACACGGTGAGCGGACGGCCCAGGGCGTTGTAGGTGAACGTCCGGCTGCCGGTTGCGTCGGTGACGGCGGTGATCTGGCCGGCCGCGTCGTAGGTGTAGCCGACTGCGGGGGTGCCGTCGCTGTACGTCGTCCCGGTGGGCAGCCCGATGCCGTTGTAGGCGGTGGTCGTCGTCTGGCCGCGGGCGTCGGTGGTCGTCTTGCGGTTGCCGTCGAGGTCGTAGCTGTACGTGTCGGAGCGGCCCAGCGAGTCGGTGACCTTTGTCAGTTGCTGGTCGGCGTCGTAGGCGTAGGTCGTGGCGTGGGTGTTGGGGTCCGTGCGCTTGGTGAGGTTGCCGAGTGCGTCGTAGACATATGCGGTGACCCCGTTGTCGGGCGCGGTGACGGAGGTGAGCCGGTTGTCGGCGTCGTAGGCGTAGGTGGTGGCGTGGCCCAGTTCGTCGGTGGCGGAGGTGAGGTTGCCTGCGGCGTCGTAGCCGCGTCGCGAGTTCGCGCCGGTCGGATCGGTGACGCTGACGGGCTTTCCGACTGCGTCGTAGCCGTAGGTCCAGGTGTAGGCGGCCTTGTTCGCTCCCGCGACGTTGCCCCGCGGGTCGGTCGCGCTGTCCCGGCGGCCGTCGGCGTCGACGGTGTAGGTCGTCTTCTCGCCCAGCGGGGATGTGGTGGAGGTCAGGTTGCCGTCGGCGTCGTAGCCGTATGTGGTCGCGTTGAGGCGTCCGTTGGTGACGGTGGTGACGTTGTTGTTCTTGTCGTACGTCCAGCGGGTGCTCTGGTTGAGCGGGTTGACGATCTTGGTGACGTTGCCGTCGCCGTCGTAGGTGTAGCTGGACTTCCGGTTCAGCGGGTCGGTGACGGTGAGCGGCCGCCGTGCGTAGTCGTAGGTTGTGGCGGTGGTCGCCCCGGTCGGGTCGGAGACGGTGGTCTGGTTCCCGGCGGTGTCGTAGCCGTAGGTCCAGGTGTAGGCGGCCTTGTTTGCTCCGGTGGCGTTGCCCCGCGGGGTGGTCTTGCTGATCAGGTGGTGGGCCTTGTCGTAGCCGTAGGAGGTGGTCGCGCCGAGCGGGTCGGTGGCCGAGGTCAGCAGGCCGGCGCTGTTGTAGGTGCGGGTGCTGGTCCCTGCCGGGTCGGTGGTGGAGGTGAGCTGGCCTGCCGCGTCGTAGCCGTAGGTCGTGGTCGCGCCGAGCGGGTCGACGACGGTCAGCGCGCGGCCGGCTCCGTCGTAGGTGTAGGTGGTGGTTCCGTTGCGGGCGTCGGTGGTGGAGGTGACGCGGCCTGCTGCGTCGTAGCCGTAGGTGGTGACTGCACTGCCTGGTTCTGTGTCGGTGAGTAGCCGCCCGGCGGAGTCGTAGGTGAAGACGGCTTTCCCGCCGAGCGGGGAGGTGACCGTTGTGACGTTTCCGGCCCCGTCGTAGCTGTAGGTCGTCGTCTCGCCGCGCGGCGTGGTCACCGTGGCGGGCCGCCCGGCCGCGGTGTACGTCAGGTTCGTGACGCCGCCGGCAGGGTCGGTGGTGGACGTGAGGTGTCCTGCGCTGTCGTAGCCGTAGATGGTCTGGTTCGAGCGGCCGTCGGTGTAGGTGGCGACGTACCCCGCGGAGTAGGTCCACTTCTGCGTGTCGGCGGCCCCGTCCGCGTGGCTGAGCAGTCGGCCGGAGGAGTCGTAGGTGTCGACGACCTGCACGCTGAGCGGGTCGAGTACGGAGGTGCGGTTGCCGTCTTCGTCGTACCCGTAGAACGCCTTGTTGCCGAAGGGGTCGTAGCGGGCGACGAGCACCCCGGCGTCGTACAGGTCGCTCCACACGGCGCCGTCCGGGCCGGTGACGTCTGTCTCGCCCGCCGGGTAGGAGAACGTGGTCGCGTTGCCGTTCGCGTCGGTCTGTGTGGTGACCCGCCCGGCGGAGTCATAGGTGTTGCGTGTCAGGTAGTTCGACAGCGGGTCCTTGACCGAGGCGAGGCGTCCGGCGGTGTCGTAGCCGTAGGTGGTGGCCTTGCCGTCCGTGGCGGTGACGGTGGTCAGAAGGGCGCCGGTGTAGGCGTAGTCGACGTGCCGGCCGTCGGCCAGGGTGGCCCTGCTCAGCTTGTCGCCGCTGTACGCCAGGGTCACCACCCGGCCTGCGGCATCCGTCACGCTGGCTGGCCGGCCACCGGAGTACCCGACGGCCAGCCCCTGACCGGACCGGTCCACCCTGCTGGTGAGCTGTCCGACCGCGTTGAAGGCGAGCTTCTGCCCGTCCAGGGTCGTCAAGGTGTAGCCGCCGGAGACCGCCGCCAGCGCGGAGCGGCTCAGCAGCGGGGTCGTGAACGTGCCGCTGGAGGTTTTGGTGTAGGTGTAGAGCGCGCCGTTCTCGTCCCGGAGTGTGACGTCCCCGTTGGACGCCACCGTCAGGGCGGTCTCCCATGGCAGCGTCCAGCCGGTGCCCAGCGCACCCGCGACCGTGTCGTTGGAGGAGTAGCCGCGGTTCAGGCTGAAGGCGACGCCCGGAGCGGGCACCGCCGCGTCCGTGAACACTTCGGAAAACGCGCCGCTCGCGGTGTTCACCGGGTCGCACACCAGCGCCTGGGGGCGGGTCGCGCCCGACGCGGTGTCACCGCAGCGGCCGCCGCGGACCTGATCCGCGGTCACACCGGGGAAGGCGTAAGAAATGACGGGCACCGCGCCGCTCGAACCGCCCGCGTCAGTGACCGTGCCGATCACCTTCGCGCTGAACAGTTTCGAGAAGGTCGTCAGGCAGTCGGTCGGCACGGTGAACGTCGCCGACACCCGCGGCGGGGCCGGCGTCGGCCCGCCGTTCGAACCGTTGAGCCGCGTGTAGCCGGAATGCGCGGTCACGGTCTGGCCGAGGTCGACGGTGGTGTCCGTCCCGCATCCGGAGAACTCATAGGTGACGTGCACCTGGTACTGCGGATCGAGGTAGTAGCCGACTGTCGAGTCGTAGGCGTTCTCGGAGTTCCAGATATTCGCCGAGACCGTCACCGACTCGCCCGGGATGACAATGCCGTTGTTGAACGTTCCGGGGTTCGCCTCGGTGTCCGACCAGGACCGCGGATCACCTCCCGGCCCCGACACAACAACAGCGTTCGGAACGCCCCACACCCCCACCCCGGCAGCCGCCTTCGGCGATGCGGGGCTCTTCCCCGCACCCCCGATGGCCTTTCCTACGTCCTTCTCGGCGGTCGCACGCGAGGTCCTGACGCTGCCGTTCACCGTCGCGACCGTCGGCCGACCGTGCGCCGAGACCACCGTCCGGGCGATGGCGACCACTGCGGACGACGCGCTCTTCCGGTCTCCCGCGACCTGCACCCGGCGCTGCGCCAGCGTCATCGGGACCTGCGCCTTCGCGGGCCTTGGCCCCGCCACCAATGCTGACGTCTGCCCTGGTGGCGCGGCCGCCGACACGGCGGCTGACGGAACCAGGGACAACAGCCCGGCAAGCAGAGCAAGGACTAACCCAGCTGAAAACAGCCTGAAACGCCGAAACCCCATACGGTGCCCCCCCGGGCATCAAATGATCAGTGAGTTACAGATCGAATCGACAGTATTTCAGCCGGTGTCAGAAATATCGGTAGTAGATTTTCAGCCTGGCAGTCACGGCACCCATTTCGAACACGTCGTGACACTGGCCTCAGCCCACTCCGGCAGGTGTAGTCAGGTTGGCCACCGAAGAACCCACGATCACGGCGGGCACGTCCCACCAGGCGAGACATGTACAACACGCAACTGATGCAGCCGGCGCGACGCGATCCGATTGCCGCGACAGCGGCGGAAAATATGCATTATTCCTATCGCTCCCATGTGATATACAACACTTTTGCGACGGTTCCGAGCGCTTAGCCTCGAAGTTTCGTGACGGTCCGCCGACGGAGTCGGTGGACCGTTTTCGTGCTGTGGGGTGAGGTGGTGCAGGCCGAAGACCCGAGTGTCGTCTCGGGGTGGCGCCGGGTTCCACTGTTCCGGGTGTTGGGCTGCTGTCGTAGGGACCGGAATCTGCTGGTCAGCCAGGGTCGGGCAGTTGAGTGAGCCGGTCGAGGGCCGCGGTGATGTGACCGGTCCAGGGCCAGTGCCGGGCCAGGCGAAGGATCCGCCGACGGCCGGTGGTCACGAACTGTCCGGCTGTGGAGAACAGTCGAAGCCGTAGCCGGCGGGGCTCCCACCTGCGGATTTCGCCGGCCAGGGCGAGCATCGGCATCCACGCCAGAAGGTCGAGGGCGAGCTGGACGATCTCCAGCCAGATCCGGTTCTGGGCCGTGCGGTGCAACGGCAGGTTCCGCAGGCCGGTGGCCCGAGCGGCGCGAATGCGGTCCTCGGCCCGGGCCCGCAGCCGGTGACGGAGTTCGAGCTCGGCGATCGGCCGGCCAGGGGTGTTGGTGGCGAAGCAGGTCAGCCGCATACCGTCCGCATCCGTGAGCCGCAACTGGGCCCCAGGATGGGGTCGTTCCTTCCTGACGATCAGCCGCATGCCCTCCGGCCAGCCGTCCAGAACGTCGCCGGTGAGTTCAGCGACCCAGGCACCGTCACGGATCTCGCCGTTCGCCTCGACGGCCGCCGTCCAGGCCGATGCCGGAACCTTCAGCACATGCTGGTGGACCTGCTCTGTGATCACCATGCCGACCGAGTAGGACAGCCACCGCCCCCGCCGGGCGAGCCAGGCGACGAAGTCGTGAGTGCCGCCCGCGGAATCGGTGCGGATCAGGGTCCGGCGCCCGCGCCGGTACTTCTCCGGCAGCTGGGCCAAGGCCAGTTGGGTGGCGGTGATGTGATCGGCGGCCGTGTTCGATCCGGCGTTGCCTGGTCTGAGCAGGGCCGCGACCGGTTCACCCGTGCCGCCGCTTCCGTGGTCGACGAACCCCATCAGCGGGTGGTGGCCGTAGGTGCGCTTCCACGTCGGTGCGGCGTCCTCCTTGTCGGAGTGCGCGATCACCAGCACCCCGTCGAGGTCGACGGTCACCGTCCCGTCCGCGTCAGGCGCTTCCCGGCCGGCCAACCGCCAGACACGGTGGCGGGCTTCAGCCCACGCGGCACGGACCGCGGTCAGGGCCTTCGGTCCGGCCGCCGCGAGGGTGTCGATGAGACGGGAGACCGTCGGGTCGGAGGCCACCGGCCCGAACACGGCCGGCTCGGCCCGCAGCATCGCGACATCCGCGAGGCAATCCCCGCCCAGCGCGACCGCCAGGGCCACATCCAGCACGATCTTGCCCGGATCGTGCACCGCCCGAGCCTTCCGCCACGGCGCCAGCGCCGCGGATATCGCGGTGTCCAAGCCGGCCTTGCGGACGGTCTCGACCAGCAGCACGCCCCCGGCCTGCGAGACCACCGCCCGGCCGCCGCCCTCGATACGGACACGCGGGTACGACCCGATACGCTTCTTCACCTGAGAAGTGCTTCTTTCCATGGCACGATCTGGACCCTCGACAAGTCCTATCGTTCCAGGTCAGGAGCACTTCTCGCTTTTGTGATCAAGCTTCGGACAGACCGCCTCGTGAAAGCCCGAGGTTGGGTTCCGATGTGCCGGCCCGACCGTCCGCTGCGAGAGGCTGTCGCCCCCACGGTTGACGATCACTGGGCAGCAGTTCCAGGCTCCCGAAGCCACACCCCATCTGACCTGCGGGTTTGCTGCTTGCAAAATTTAGCGCAACCATGCTGCCAGCGGCAGAGGTATGCCCGAAGGCTGGGAACTCCCGTTGCCTTCCCGGCTCTTGGGCCGAAGGCCCGGTGCCGGGGACTCCGCAAGCACCGGCTCGCCGCTTATGCGCGTGTCGCACATCGGACAGACGAGCCTTGAGGCATACTCGCCCCCAAGTCAGGCGTGCCCGCACACGGGCAGGCCCTGCCGAAGGAAAGCGTGCAGGTAGAGATTTGACGAGAACGAGCGGGAGCCTGATTATCACTCGTTTTATTAACGAGCGATAATAAGCCACCGCGCCCAAAATCTCGAAAACCTCCCCCGCTAAAACCTCCCCGGAATTTCCGCATCGGGGTTTTGTGCCCTCCGTCGGGCATTTTTTGGAACCACTTTAAAACACACCGGCATGGCCTTTCGCCACGCCGGTCTTCGGCGTGCCCTCACGCCGTGGCGCCTGCGCGCCGCCTCTCCTTGTCACCGCCGGCCGCAGTCGGCTTGTCAGGCACGAGGCGGCAGGGCCGCCGTGTGCCAGAAGGGCACACCTGGTGAGCCTCCTCTCCCCCACCTCAGTCAAAGGCGTCCTGGCGGCGCCGCCGGCCGCCGTCCTGGGCTCCGTACTGGGAGCGCCCTGGTGGGCTGTGATCGTCCTCGCCCTCATCGCCCTGGTCTCATTTATCGCCGTCCCCATCGTCAACCTGGCTTTGGAGCACATCCGGCAACGAAAGGGAGATCCACTTGAGGAGAAGTTCATCGCCACCCTGGATCAGATAGCAGAACCCGAAGTCAAATTGCGGTTGATCATCACCTACCAAGAATTGAAGGGACGTGGGGGACCAGCTGAGCCCAGCCCGGGTCCACTGCCACCCGCTCCCCGTGACAGCGACTCCGATCCGCCCGAGACTTGAGGCCGCCGCGCCTGCAAGGCCCCTGGGCAAGCAGCGCGACGACCGGACGGGGCCTCAGCGGTGCGGCAGGTAGCCGGGTTGGCGCGGCGACGTCGCGGTCTCGCCGCGGTGCTCGCTCGGCTTGGCTTTCGCTGTCTCGCGGGCGAGTTCGCCGATCCTGCGCTGCAGTTCCTCGAGCCACGCCAGCCACTCCGGGGAGAGCACCAGCTGCTGCTCCTGGTCCTCCTGGCCGTCGTCGTCCACGTCAGCCGGATCGGCGAACTGCAGCTGCTCGTACACCGCCACGGCGCTCTCCTGGTCCTGCGGCGAAGGCTTGCCCGCAGGTGCGGCGCGGGCCAGCTGGACGGGTCCGGCCGGGGTCCTGGAGGCCCGCACAAGGGCCTGCAGGCGGATGCTGGTGGCCACCGCCCGGGCGTGGACGCTCAGCTGCGGCACGACGTCCTCCACCGGCTCGAAGCGGTCTACGCGGGCGGTCAGCGGCGGGTGCCAGATGGCGGTGTAGGCGGTGTGACCGGGCGGTCGCGGGCGGCTGCCCGCCACCGGGGGCGGGGTGATGCCGACGCAGTGCGTACCGATCGCCGCGTCCACGATCTGGTTATCCAAGCCGGGAGCGGCGCGGCGGCCGCGCAACTCGCGGGCAAGGTGGCGGCGGCCTTCTGCCAGGAGGTGCCGGCGGCGGAAGTGCTCACGGTGGGTGTAGACGATCGCGGCGACATCGACGGCCACCAGGCCCACGTCGACGCCGCAGGGTTCGGTCCCGGCCGGGGTGGGCCACGCGGCGCGGATGGCGGCCGCGGCGCGGCGGCACAGCGCGAGCAGCCCGTCGACGATCGCGGCGCCGAACCGGCGGATCGCGTCGGCCCGCCAGCGGCGGCGCAGCTCGCTCAGCGGCAGCGGTGTCTTCTTCGCCGGGCGGCTGTCGTCCGCGGCCCGCTTCATCAGCCGGCTGCGCACCCGCGCGGTGGGCGGGTAGCCATGGTCGGCGGTGTACTGCGCTTCCGCCTGCTCCAGCAGTACGACGGTGTCGCGCTGCCGGGTGGCCGTCCAGTCGATCAGCTCCGGCGGCACCCCCGCGATCTCCATCACCGGCCGCAGGCCCGGCGTGGGCGTGCGCGGCTCGGTAGCCAGCCCGAGCCGGTCGCAGACCTCTTCCAGCACCCGCTGGTTGTACAGGGCCCCTGCCGCCACCACGTGCGAGTACAGCCGCCGTGAGTCCAGGTGGCCCCACTTGCCGTCGGCGCGCAGCACCTTCACCGACACCACCAGGTGGTCGTGCAGCAGCGGCATCCGGTGACGGGAGTCGTGGTGCCGGAACCGTGCAACGACAAGTCCGCCGACCGGCCGCTCCCACCGGATGCCGCCCGGCCCGCAGTACACGACGACCGCTTCGTCCTCCAGCCACGCCAGCGTGTCCGCGACCGCGACATCGTGACTGGCGTCGATCGCGGCGACGGTCGCGTCGTCCCCCAGTGCCCGCAGCAGCGACACCGACGCCGGTGGCCGCGGCACCAGATCGAACGCAGTGACCGGCCCCCGGTTCATCTTCCGCCGACGCTCCGGCACCTTGCCGTCGTCGTCCGGCACCACCGCTTCCGGCTCCCCCGGCTCCTGGCCGTGGTCCTGGTCGTCGTCGTACGTCGGGCGGATGAACGCCCGCCCCAGCCGCACCGCTGGCACTTCGCTCTCGATGGCGCCGGGGGTCAGGATCTCCGGATGCGGATGCAGGCCCTGCCCGAACAGCGCCTCCATCTCCGCCTCGGTCACCTCACCCGACAGCCCCAGCAGCCGCGCCCCGCGCCCGGTCCACTCCCCCGCCGGCACCCCGGCCACCTCCTGGCCGACCGGCAACGGCACCCCACGCTCCCGGCCGCCGTCGCCCACCGCCACGCTCTTGAAGTAGTACCGATACGCCGACCCCGGCCGCACCCTCGCTATCGCCATCGTCACCCAGCCACACCACCGCACCCCGGCCGGGCAGAACAGCACAGCGGGCACCAGGTCCCGCCAGACGGAAGGGACGGCCCGAGAACTTCACCGGCCGTCCCGTGCGGCGGGACGGAACACAGCGTGGAGCCTGGAGGGCGAGGGGTGTCCCAAAGCTCCGACTCAGAGGGCTGTCTCGAGCCGAGCAGCTAACTGGCGCCGCTCCCAGTACAGCCAGTTTCTTTCGCTCTATCGATTCAGGGCTTCCGGGTTACGGTGCCCGAGACGAACCATTGCACCAACGTAGCGGCCAGGTGGACTCCAGCCCGCGCCGCTTCCACCGTCTCTGGTGAGGTGGGGGTCTGCTTGCCGTGCCGGGACGTCTGCCCATCCCACAACGCCCGCATCATGGCCTCTACGACCGCGATCGGGTCCCCTGACGGCGCCGCGACAATGGCAGTGGAGAACTTCGATCGGGCATTGCCGATCTCTCCGAGCATCGTGCCGAGCGTCGCCCGCTTGTGATTCGGCTGAATTACCGCGTGAGCTGCGGCTTCCACCGCCTTGATCGCCTCGGCGTACGCCCGCACCGGATCCGGATGCAGCCCGTAGGCCGCCCGCCACGCCAAGTCCAGGTGCATGGAGGCTGAACCGGCTGACGGCTCGTTCGACGCCGCCTCAACGGTGGCTTTGGTAGCCGCAGAGACAGTAGGGTCCACCCGCAACTCCAGGCCGGTACTGTCGTCGGCGACCTTGTAAGCGGAACCGCCCTCACTGAGCCAGAACTCCAACGCTCCGTCCGTGTCGCCTTTGAGATCTACCTCTGTGCGCAGCGCAAGGACTTCGTCCACGACGTCCAGAAGCGCCACGTCCTTGCTGGAGGCCAACTGATCAACCGCCGACCTACGGCTGTCCCGGATGTACCGCAGGCGCACGCAGATGAGATCGGCCATCGAGTCATCGAAATCGTGGTAACCATCGAACTGGTTCTCGATCCAAGCTTGCAAAGGGGCCAGGAGGTGCGCCGGGACACCCTCGTAGAGACCGTCGTCGACAGGGCTCGACAGACCAAGGCGTACGGAGAAGCGCTGTCGGGGTGCGGTGCTCATGCCCGGCAGCGTAGTGGCGGGGTATGAGCACCTGCCTCGGGTTTCTCGTGGACGGTTCCTCCTCGGCCTCAGTCATGCTCGGACACTGAGGTACGTGGCTCGGAGACATGGCCCCGACCCTCCGCACCGGGAGACATCGAAGCCTTCACGGGACTGCGCACGCTCAGCGAGCTGTGTTTCAGCAGGTCATCGCATTCCGCCGGTTGGGCGACGGCAGGCGCTCCAGGGTCGTCATCACCAGCGGACCTTGGTGGTGAAGTCGAGGTAGAAGTCGTCGCCGACGGCGCCGGTCCATCCGTAGCTGTAGTCGGCGTGTTTCTCCCCGGCCCAGAACTCCTGCCGGAACCGTGGTTCAGGGGACTTGGACCTGGCGGACTGGCCGCGTCCTCGCCGCCGTCGTCAGCGACGGGGACAACGACCGGTGTGTACGTGAAGCGGCGCGGGCCGTACGTCACCGGAGTGACGTACGGCCCGCGTTGACGGTTCTGGACATCCTCGCAGCGCCGTTGGAATCCCTCGGCACTGATTCACAGCATCGGATGAAGCGACTTGACCGTCGTGGGCGGTGCGTTCAGACGCCAGCGGTCATCTCCTCGATGCGTTCGGTGAAGCCGTCGGCGGGCAGTGGCAGATCCATGATCATGTCGCATTCGTCGACGAACTGGACGGCGGTGCGGATATAGCCGACAACGGCGGTGGTCGCGGCGGGGACCGGTCTGTGGTCGGCGGCGATCTGGAGGCAGG
>NZ_FRBI01000032.1 GCF_900142575.1 Actinacidiphila paucisporea | reverse complement strand
TCCATAGATTCTAAATATAAAACTGTTATGCTTTGAGCATGAGTCGTCACGACACCGCTCCTGGCGCGTCCGCCGCCATCGGGGCAGCCCTCTACCGCCTGGCCACCAGGGCCGCGAGACGCCTGCCCCGGGACATGAGCCTGACGTCCGCCGCGACCCTGGCCACCCTGGACCGGACCGGCCCGCGGCGCATCACCGATCTGGCCGCGGTCGAGGGCGTCACCCAGCCCGCGATGACGACCCTGGTCCGGGTGCTGGAAGAATCCGGCCTGGTCGAACGGCGGGGCGACGCGTCCGACAAGCGGGTCACACTGGTGTGCCTGACCCAGGCCGGCGCCTCCTACGTCCACACGCGGCGCCAGGCGGGCGTCCACGCGCTCGAGCAGCTGATCGACGAGCTCACCGGCGACGAGATCGAGGCACTGGTGGCGGCCCTCCCGGCGCTGACGCACCTGGCAGAACTCGAAAGCCAGGACCGCGAAGGGCCGAAGCAGTGACCGGCCAGCCGGTCGGCGGGGCCGCGGTGAAGGCGTCCCCGGTGACGCGTTCCGAGACGCGGCTGCTGGTCCCCGCCCTGATGTTCATCGCTCTGGTCGTGGCGGCGGTCGCCAGCCTGGGGACGCCGCTCATCACCAGCGTGGCGACCTCCTTCCACGTCTCGCTCGGCAGCGCGCAATGGACGCTGACCGTCGTGCTGCTCAGCGGCGCCGTCGCCACGCCGGTCCTGGGCCGGCTCGGAGCCGGCCCCCACCGGCGGGCCACGATCCTCGCCACCCTGGCGGTTGTCGTCGCCGGCAGCGCGCTCACCGTGCTACCGCTGCCGTTCGCGTGGCTGCTGGCCGGCAGGGCGGCCCAGGGCGTCGGGCTCGGGCTGACGGCGCTGATGATGGGCGTGGCCCGGGACCACCTCCCCGAGGAGCGCAGCGCGGCCGTGATCGCCCTGATCTCGGTGGTCTCGATCATCGGGGCCGGCGTCGGCTACCCGCTGGCCGCACTGCTCGCCCAGTTCGGCGGACTACGGGCCGCCTACGGCCTCGGCCTGGTCGTCACCGCCGCCGCCCTCCTGACCGCGTGGCGCTCCATACCCCAAGCCCCACAAGGCCGCTCCGCCCACGTGGACGTGACAGGCGCGGTCGTCCTGGCCGCTGCGCTGCTCCTGGTGCTGTTCCTCGCCGGCGAGCGGAATCTGTGGAGCCGGCACCTCGCCGTGGCGGCGGGTCTCGCCGTCCTCGCGCTGGTGCTGCTCTGCGTCTGGGCCGTCATCGAGCTGCGCAGCACCACGCCCTTGGTCGACGTGCGGGCGGTGCGGCACCCGGCGGTCGCCGGGGCGAACCTCGCCATGTTCGTCGGCGGGATCGGCATGTACCTCCTGCTCACGCTCATCACCCGGTACGCGCAGACACCGCACGGCGCCGGCTACGGCTTCGGGCTGACGACCTTCGTCGCCGGGCTGGTCCTCATCCCCTTCTCCGTGCTGGGGTTCGCCGCCGGCAAGCTCACGCCGCGGGTCCGGACGCGGATCGCCGACCCCCTGCTGCTGGCCGGCAGCGCCGTCGTGGTCGGCGGCGGGTTCGCCCTGTTCGCGGCGGCCCGGTCGGACCTGGCCGAACTGTTCGCGGCGATGGGCGTGCTCGGCTTCGGCGTCGGCGGCTTCTCAGCCGCGATGCCCGGCGTCATCCTCGCCGTCACCCCCAAGGGCCAGACGTCGAGCGCCATGAGCTTCAACTACGTCGTCCGCAGCGTCGGGTACTCCCTGGGCAGCGCCATCGGCGGCCTGATCCTCGCCGCGGGTACCGGCCCCGGCCACCTCTACCCCGACGACAGCGCCTACACCACCGCCGCGCTGGTCGGCATCGGCGCCATGGCGATCACGACGCTGGCAAGCCTCGCTCTCGCCCGCCGGCGCTCGTCCCAGACCAACCCGTAAGTGGGCCGTTCGAGCCCGACGCTCCACGACATCGAGGAATCCTCCATGACCAGCGCCACCGGCAGCCGGCTCATCACCGCCCCCGCCGACCGTATCCGCGCACTACTCCTCCAACCCCGCCGACTGCCCGACTGGAACCCGGCATTCCTCTCCCTCACCGGCCCAAGAGGAAGCCCTCCTCGACCAGGACTACCGACTCCGCACCCCGCCCAACCTGCACGGCACCTTCCGCTACACCGAGATCAGCCCACACCGCATCCGGATGGAATGGACCGTCCCCGGCATGCACGAGCAGGGCGAATGGACACTGCGCGACAAGGGCTCCGCCACCGAGGTACTCCACTCGGTCCAGCGCACAGGACCACTGGCCGCCGTCCTCCGCCACACCCTCGACACCCTCCCCACCCTCCGCCTCGACCGCCTCACCGACACCGCAGTCGGCCGATGAGGCACTACGAAGTGCCCGTCAGCGGGTGCTCCGCCTGAATCGGGCGCTGCGCGGGGCTCAGTACCTCGAAGGCAACCCAGCGGGAAGGACGATCGCCGCGGAGGAACTCCCGGGCGCGAACCGGGCGAACGTGGCCAGGTCGGGACGGCGGTAGGGGCGGTCAAGCCGGTCGACGTCTGTTGGATGGGGCGCTGCCCCCTTCTCGGCTTCCGGATCCCGGCCGCGCGCCCGGAGCAAGTGCCCCCCGGGAATGCCTCAACCCGGACGACGGCAGGATTGATGCGCGCCCGGCCGACCTGCGCAGTTCACTCTTTGAGCAGGACAGCGGCGACCGCCTCGGGGGCCTCGAGCATGGCGTTGTGTCCGGTGGGAAGGTCGTGGACCTGCCACTCGGGATCGGCTGCGAGCCGGGCGCGGAGCCCGGCGAAGGGCGTGCGGTCCTCCCATCCCGCGCAGTAGACGAACTCCCGGCGGGGGACCTGGTCGGCGGCGCCTGCGAGCCGGATCGTCTGCAGGAACGCGGCGAGGGGGTGGGGGCGTCGGCGAGGGTCGCCGCCTTCGGGCGGTCGGACTGTGTAGCCGGTGGCTGCGGCGCCGGTGGCAAAGACCTTCCGGAAGTGATCGTTCGTCGCGGACCAGCACGATTCGCCGTCGCGGGGTACGTAGGCGTCGAGGTGCACCAGTCGTGAGACCCGGCCGCCGGCGCGGTCGGCGGCCGCCGCGACGACCATACCGGCGTAGCTGTGGCCGACCAGCGTCGCGTTCTTGATGTGATGGCTGTCGAGGTGCCGCAGGACGTCCTCGGCGTGCGTGTCGAGGTTGGCGGCGGCGGCCGCCGCGTGATCGTCATCGGGTCCCAGACCGGTCAGGGTCAGGGCGTGAACGGTGTGACCGGCACGCTCCAGCAGCGGAACCACCGCCTCGTACGCCCAGGCGCCCTTCCAAGCACCGGGCACAAGGACGAACGTCGTCATAGCTCTTCTCCTTCTTGCCCAAGTTCTCGCGCGAGTCGCGCCACGGGGGCGGGCTGCCCCGGTGACCTGTGCTGCGGTCGGGCGTAGGGCGCGGCTGAAGACCACCGCGCTGAAGAGAAGTCTCACTGGATCACTGCGCGACGTGCTACCGATACCATGCCAAGTGATGCCTGTTCGCCGCCAACCTCGCCCGACCGCCGGGGTGACGTCACAGACGTGGCCCTCAGGAGGCCGCCACCTGTGGCCGTCGGGCGGGACGAGCGAGGCGCAGTCGCATACGCGGGGGCACCTGGTGTACGCGGCCGGCGGAGTCCTGGCAGTTCGCACCGAGCGCGGGACGGCGATCGTTCCGGCCAATCGGGTCGCCTGGACCCCCGCCGGGTTCACTCACCAGCACCGCGCCCACGGCGACACCGACATGCGGATCGTCTTCCTCGCGCCGTCCCTCGCCCGGCTCGTCCCGGACCACCCCGCCGTCTTCCTGGCCTCCGACCTCGCTCGCGAGGTCCTGCTCGCCCTGACCGGCCCCCTCAACTACGACGACGAGACCGCGCCCCCCTACAGCCGCTCCGCGCGCTCCCGCCTCATGCGGGTCCTGGTCGATGAGCTCGTCGAAGCGCATGAGCAGCCCCTGCACCTGCCCGAGCCACGGGACGACCGGCTGCAGGCGATCGCCCGGATGCTGTACGAGACGCCGGCGGACAACGCCACGCTGGCCGAACTCGGCAAAAAGGCCGGAACCAGCCCCCGCACCGTCAGCCGGCTGTTCCGCAACGAACTCGGCATGACCTTCTACGAATGGCGCACGCAACTACGCATCTACCACGCGCTGGTGCTCCTCGCCGACGGCCACGACACCACCCACACCGCCTACGCCTGCGGATGGGCCAACCCCAGCAGCTTCATCGCGGCGTTCACCGCCGTCATCGGAACGACCCCCGGCCGCTACCGCAGCCGTGGAGCGGGCACCGCCCACCCGACTCCGCGGCGCTAGGGGCGCGGGGGAGCGCGCGGACGGGACGGCCGGTGGCGGCGAGACCCGCCGGTCCGGGAGATCCTGCTGAGCAGCCACAGGAGGGGAACAGGTCCTGATGAACGGGGTTTCTGACCCTCACGACATGGGATCTCTCCCTATGGGTCTGAGTGTCCTGATCCTTTCCGCGACTGAACGGATGTGTGCACCGACCCTTGAAGTCGACGCATTGCTGTGACATCTTCGCCCAGCAGCGGTCACATAGCAGCGCCATACATCCCATCACCGGACTGCCCGTTCCGCTCCGCACCCGTTTGTGAGCGCTAACAACGCAGTCGGGCATCCACTCTCGCTCTTCTCACGGGAGGGTCACCATGCGAATGCCGAGGCCGGCGCCAGGAGGCGCGAAAGCGGGCTGGGCGGGACCGGGGCGGTGGCCCCGGACGGTGCGGGCGGCCGTGGCCGCGGTGGCGGTCGTCGCGGCGGTGGTCGCGGTGATGTTCGTGGTGGCGCCGGCGTCGGCCCGGTCTGCGCCGGACGCCGCCGCCCCGCGGGCGGCCTCGGGCAACCCGTACCAGCGCGGCCCCGATCCCACGGTGGCGAGCATCGAGGCGACGCGCGGCCCCTTCGCCACGGCGCAGCTGAACGTGGCGCCGGGCAACGGGTTCAACGGCGGGGTCGTCTCCTACCCGACGGACACCAGCCTGGGTACGTGGGGGGCGTTGGCGATCGTGCCTGGTTACTCGGCACTGTGCGCCGACGAGGAGGCGTGGATGGGCCCCTGGCTGTCCTCGTTCGGGTTCGTGGTGATCTGCGTCGAGACCAACACCCGTACCGACAGCGCCGATGCCCGGGCCGCCGAGCTGCTGGCCGCGCTGAACTGGCTGACCACGCAGAGCCCCGTCAAGGGGCAGATCGACCCCGGTCGGCTCTCCGTGCTGGGCCACTCCGCGGGCGGGGCCGGCGCGATCCTGGCGGCGGAGCGCCAGCCGTCGCTGAAGGCGATGATCGGCCTGGCTCCGGGATTCCCCGGGAACGGCCTGAGCATGGCCACCGACACGGTGCCGACCCTGGTCATCGGCGGCCAGAACGACACGGTCGTCACCCCGTCGTACCTCAGCGGCCTCTACGCCACCCTGCCCGGCACCACGCAGAGCGGGTTCGCGCAGATCGCCGGGGCGGACCACGTGTATTACACCCGGCCCAACAACGTCGAGATGAAGCTGCTGATCCCGTGGCTGAAGCTGTTCGTGGACAGCGACACCCGCTACTCCCCGTTCCTCTGCCCGGCCCTGCCGGATCCCTCGGCCGTCTCGATCTACCAGCCCAAGTGCCCGTACACGCCCCCCGGTGGGTCGACGCCCCCGCCCAGTACGTCGAGCGGGCCCCCGATGTCGCCCGCCGGTGGCCGGCCGGTCCACGCGGTGGGCGCGGGCAAGTGCCTGGACGTACCCGGCCTCAGCGCCACGGCGGGCACACAGACGGATATCCGCACCTGCGACGGCGGGGCCGGTCAGCTGTGGACGCGCGCCTCCGCCGGCCGGCTGACGGTGCAGACCGGTGGCTCGACCATGTGCCTGGACGCCGCCGGACGGGGCGCCAGTCCGGGCACGAAGGTGCAGATCTGGCCGTGCAACGGCGGGTCGAACCAGCAGTGGAACGTCAACGCGAACGGAACGATCACCGGGACGCAGTCCGGGTTGTGCCTGGACGTGACCGGCGGATCCACCGCCGACGGCGCCCTGGTCGAGCTGTGGACCTGCAACGGCGGGTCCAACCAGCAGTGGACCTCGCAGTAGCCGCATCGACCTGCGCTGACCTGGAACCCATCGACAGAGAGGCTCAATGACGATGTCACGAGCAAGTCTCCGCGCCGTTGTCGTCGGCGCGCTCGGAATCCTGACGCTGGCGTCACTGACGGTGTCACCGGCGTCGGCTTCCAGCGAGGTGGTCCAGAAGTGGCTGACGACCTCGGATCTGGGCCAGCACCTGGCACCGCAGACCGACCTCCACTTCGCGGCCTCGTCCGCTTCGGGGACCATCAGCGTCAACGACGCCCAGACGTTCCAGGCCATGGACGGGTTCGGCGCCGCGATGACGGACACCTCGGCCTGGTTGCTGTCCGACAAGCTGAGCGGCACCGCGCACACGAACGTGATGAACGCGCTGTTCAGCCCGAGCCAGGGCATCGGCATGAGCTGGCTGCGCATCCCCATGGGCGCGTCCGACTTCTCCGCGACGGCGCAACCGTATTCCTACGACGACAACCTCTCGGCCTCCACGGGCGTGACGGTCGGAGTGGGTTCAGGCCGTTGCCTGGACGACACCGGGAACACCGCCAACGGCGTGCAGCAGTACGTCTGGGACTGCACCAGCGGCAACGCGAACCAGCAGTACACCTACACGAGCGCGTCGGAGCTGCAAGTCGCGGGCAAATGCCTGGACGCCAACGGCCAGGGCACCACAGCCGGCACCAAGGTGATCCTCTGGACGTGCAACGGTGCGAGCAACCAGAAGTGGACGCTCAACGTCAACGGCACGATCACCGGGGTGCAGTCCGGTCTGTGCCTGGACGTCAGCGGCGCGGGCACCGCGAACGGCTCCCTGGTCCAGCTGTGGACCTGCAGCGGTGCGACCAACCAGCGATGGACCCGGCCGGACCCCACGCTCGCGAACTTCTCGATCGCGCACGACCTCGGCTACATCATCCCCGACCTGAAGCAGGCCGCCGCGCTCAACCCGGGCATCAAGTTCATGGCCAACCCGTGGAGCCCGCCGGGGTGGATGAAGGCGAACGGTCAGATGAACAACACCAACCACGCCGGGTCGCTGCTCTCCACGAGCTACGGCCCGCTGGCGCAGTACTTCGTGAAGTTCCTCCAGGGCTACTCCGCGCAAGGCGTCCCGATCTACGCGATCACTCCGCAGAACGAGCCGAACTACCCGACCGCCTACCCCGGAATGGAGTTCAGCGAGCCGAGCGAGGCGAGCTTCATCGCGAACAACCTCGGCCCGGCGCTGGCGCAGGCGAACCTGTCACCGAAGCTGCTCGGCACCGACTTCAACACCGACCAGCTCAACAGCTACGCCGAACCGCTGATCAAGGACGCGGGCGCCGGCAAGTACCTGGCCGGTACGTCCTGGCACTGCTACGCGGGCAACCTCGGCGCCATGTCGACCATGCACACGGACGTTCCTGGCAAGGACAACTACGAGACCGAGTGCTCCGACGGCATCGACCCGCAGAACGCGATCGAGACCTTCATCCAGAGCAGCCGCAACTGGGCGCGGGCCGCCACGATGTGGAACATCGCCCAGGACCGCAACAACGGCCCGGTGATCCCCGGCGGCTGCAACGCCTGCACTCCGCTGATCACGATCGACCAGAGCACCGGGAACGTGACCTACAACGCCGCTTACTACTCCGTCGGGCACTTCAGCAAGTTCGTCGTCCCCGGAGCCAAACGCATCGCCTCCACCATCACAGCGAACCTCGACAACGTGGCGTTCAAGAACCCCGACGGTTCGATCTCGCTGGTCGTCTACAACACGTCGGGCTCGACGCAGTCCTTCAACACGGCGTGGAACGGCCAGACGTTCAGCGACTCGCTCGCCGCCCACGCCATCGCCACCTACAAGTGGACCCCGAGCGCCTGACGGCGCTCCCGTCCCGGGCCGCCGGCCGAAACCGAGCCACGGCTGCCCCTGCCGAGCGAGCGCTCGGCTCAACCGGGCCGGCCGGTTCCGGCCGCCGGGTCCGCCGCCACCACGGCGGACCCGGTCCCGTCACGGGGGCAGGGTGTCTCACGCCAACTGCGTGCGGCTCCCCGCCGACCACCGGAGGGACCACTACGGGCGGCACCGGCTCCTCGTCCTGCAAGGTCACCCTCACCCCGCAGACGTGGTCCGGCGGCTACACCGCCGATGTGACCGTGGCCAACACGGGATCCGCCCTCGTCGACGGCTGGAAGCTCGGCTTCACCCTCCCCTCCGGCCAGGCGATCACCGGTGCGTGGAACGCCGGCATCAGCCCCTCTTCCGGCTCGGTGACCGCCACGAACCTCTCGTACAACGCCCAGATCCCACCCGGCGGTAGCCAGCCCTTCGGCTTCCAGGGCACCGACACCGGCAGCTACGGCCCGCCCACGGCCTTCACCCTCAACGGCACAGCCTGCGCCTCCTGAACACCAGTGCCCGGGCGCCCCGCGCGCCCGGGCACTGGTGGCATCGGCACGGCACGGCACGGCATGACGCAGGAGCGGGCACCCGCGCGCCTCCGCGCGGGTGCCCGCTCGTTCAACGGTGCACCGGGGGGTGAGTCAGGGCGTGGACAGGGTGAACTGGCCGACCTTGACGGAGCCTCCGAGGGCCTGCGTTGCGTAGTTGAAGAGGGCGAACCGGTACCCCATGAAGAACTGCCAGCTGTTGTCCAATGTGAAGCCCGGCCCGAAGGCGGTGAAGTTGACGCCGTCGGTGCTGTAGGAGAAGTGTCCCTGCCTGCCGGTGCCCGGATGGATGTCGGCGTTGACGCGCAGCCAGACCCTGCCTCCGGACAGGGCGGTGCTCGCGACCTCCGTGCCGGTGCTGGTGGTGTTCCAGCTGCCGTCCATGGTGATGCTGTTCGTCATCACCAGCCGGGCGGTGCCGCTGTCGCGTTTGACGCCGATCCAGGCTGAGGAGTTGCGCAGCAGGGCGAGTCCTGCCCGGTCCCCGTCGTGCATGCCCGAGTAGTCCAGTGGGACCGTCGCGGTGGACGTGGGTCCCAGGATCCGGTGGGTCAGGGTGTTCCGTGCCGAGTACAGGTCGTTGGTCACCGTCGCGGTCTGCAGGGTCAGGCCGTTGTTCGCGGACCACTTGGTGTTGTCGGGGTTGTGGTTCCACTCCCACTCTGGCCCGAGAGCGGGCCCGGTGAAGGTGTCGGTGCCCGTGGGGGATTTCACCTCGCGTGGCGGAGTAGGCACGTTCGGGTACGGATAGGTGGTACCCCAGCCGCCGTTGACGGTCTGGAGTACCGGCCACCCACTGGAGTTCCACTTGATGGGAGCCAGCACCGGGACGCGTCCGCCGGGGTAGGAGTCGACGAAAGCCATGTAGTACCAGTCGCCGTTCTGCGTCTGCACGATCCCGCCCTGGTGCGGAACGCCACCTCCGACGATGGGGGTGCCGACGTTGTTGAGCAGCGGTTGTTCGGTGTAGGGGCCGAAGGGGCCGTTGGTGGACTTCAGGACGTATTCGGCGTTGGCCGGGTGGTCGACGAGGATGTAGTAGGCGCCGCCCACCTTGTACATGCGGTTGCCCTCGGTCGTTCCGGTGCTGGACGGATCGGTGAACACCGCCTGGCTGCGGACCTGGCTCAGCCCGTCGGCCGACAGCTGGGCGACGTAGTGGGTGCCGCTGCCGTAGGCGACGTACATCGTGTCGTTGTCGTCGACGAGCATTCCGGCGTCGTAGTAGCAGTTGTTGATCACCGAACCCCGCGTCCAGGGGCCTTCGACCGAGGAGGCGGTGTACATGTACGTCTTGTTGAAGTCGATGCAGCCCCCCCAGTAGAACTTGCCGTTGCTCTTGCGGTAGTTCAGGAACGAGGCCCACACGCCGTTGACGTAGGCGCGCCCGTTGCCGTTCAGGTTGTACTTCTCGCCGAAGTCGAGCGAGGGCACCGAGTGGCCGGCGAACTCCCAGTGGACCAGGTCGTAGGAGCGCAGGATCGGCGCCCCGGGCGAGTAGTGCATCGTCGAGGCCGAGTAGTAGTAGGTGTCACCCACCCGCAATATGTCCGCGTCGGCGAGGTCCTCCCAGAGCACGGGGTTGCTGAACGTCGACGGGGGACTCGTCGGCGGCGTGGTCGGGGGTGTGGTCGGGGGTGTGGTCGGGGGTGTGGTGGGAGGCGTCGTGGGCGGTGTGGTCGGCGGTGTGGTGGTGACACCGCCGGTGCAGGTGGTCCCGTTGAGGGTGAACGCGGTGGGGACCGGGTTGGTGGCGGTGTAGGCGCCGTTGAAGCCGAAGGTGGTGGATCCGCCGGTGGCCAGGCTGCCGTTGTAGGCGGCGTTGGTCACGGTGACCTGGGTGCCGCTCTGAGTGTAGGAACCGCTCCACAGTTGGGTGATGCTCTGCCCGGTGGCGAAGGACCACGTCAGCTGCCAGCTGGTGATCGGTTCACCGAGGTTGGTAACGCTCACATTGGCGCCGAAGCCACCCGGCCACGTATTCGTGATGCTGTAGTCGACCTGGCAGCCGCTCGCCGCCTGCGCCGATGTCGCCACGAACGAGACCCCCACGGCGGCCAGCGCCGTGGAGACCAGGCCGATCAGCCACGTTCTGAGGTGCGGTCTTCTGCGTTTGCGATCCACGAGTTTCTCCCTGGGTGTGCTCAACGTGAGGGGCTTTTGTTAGCGCTCACACACGCAGATGGGGGGATGCAGGGATTTACCGGGCCGCCCAGGTGGCATCCCTGCGCAGCACCGGGGACTCAGCCTGGCACGCGTCACAGAAGCCCCGCAAGAGGCCGACCGGCGACGCCGGCCCGCCGGTTCTCCCCCGTGCCGCGCCTCACGTACCCGCTCTCTTTCGCCGAGCCGCCCCCAGGTGGCGTACACACCCGCCTGGGCCGTAAGACCACGGCCGGCGTCGGCGCCGAGGATGGACCTCCTGCACGCGAAGGCCGGCGGGAAGGTGACCGACTCGAACCTCCGGAGCGACTTCAGTGCGGTCGTCGAGAAGGTCGGGCTATCGCGACGAGTCATGGACACCTCACGTCCGACACGTCTTCGCCTCGAACGCCATCGCGGGCGGGGTGTCCCTCCTGAAGGTCTCCCGTTGGCTGGGCCACTCTACAATTCAGATAACCGCGGACATCTATGGTCACCTGACCCCGGGCTCGGGCGAGAAGCTGAAGCGCGTGATGGACGAGGTGCTGGCCAGCGCCACCGTGCTGGTTCCGTGCTGACTTCGGCTCGCCAGCAGGGCAAAGCCGCAGGTGGGAGCTCCCCCGTGAAATTTCTCAACGATGTTCGGCCTCCGTACGACCTGACGTACGACGACGTTTTCATGGTGCCCGGCCGCAGCGCGGTGGGCTCCCGCCAGGGGGTGGACCTCAGGTCGCCCGACGGGACGGGCACCACCATTCCGCTGGTGGTCGCCAACATGACCGCCATCGCCGGCCGCCGGATGGCCGAGACCGTGGCCCGCCGCGGCGGCCTGGTCGTCATCCCGCAGGACATCCCGATCGACGTCGTCGCCGATGTCGTCGGCTATGTCAAGCAGCGCCATCTGGTGCTCGACACCCCGATCACTCTGGCCCCGGGACAGACCGTGGCCGACGCGCTGTCGCTGCTGCCCAAGCGGGCGCACGGCGCCGGTGTGGTGGTCGAGGACGGCCGCCCGGTCGGCGTGGTCACCGAGTCCGACCTGACCGGTGTGGACCGCTTCACCCAGCTGTCCGAGGTGATGTCCACCGACCTGCTGCTGCTGTCCGCCGACATCGACCCGCGGGACGCCTTCAACCGGCTGGTCGACGCGCACCGCAAGCTCGCCCCCGCGGTCGACGCGGACGGGCGGCTCGCCGGCATCCTCACCCGTACGGCCGCGCTGCGCGCCACGCTCTACGAGCCGGCCGTCGACGCCGAGGGCCGGCTGCGGATCGCCGCGGCGGTCGGCATCAACGGCGACGTGGCGGGCAAGGCCGCCGAGCTGCTCAAGGCCGGCGTGGACACTCTGGTGGTGGACACCGCGCACGGCCACCAGGAGTCGATGATCGCCGCGGTCCGCGCGGTCCGCTCGCTCGCCCCTTCGGTACCGCTGGTGGCGGGCAACGTGGTGGCGGCCGAGGGCGTACGCGACCTGATCGAGGCGGGCGCGGACATCGTCAAGGTCGGCGTGGGACCCGGTGCGATGTGCACCACCCGGATGATGACCGGAGTGGGCCGCCCGCAGTTCTCCGCGGTGCTCGAGTGCGCCGCCGAGGCCCGCAAGTACGGCAAGCACGTGTGGGCGGACGGCGGGGTGCGGCACCCGCGGGACGTGGCGATGGCCCTGGCGGCCGGCGCGTCCAACGTCATGATCGGCTCGTGGTTCGCCGGTACGTACGAATCGCCCGGTGACCTGCAGCAGGCCGCCGACGGGCGGCTGTACAAGGAGTCCTTCGGGATGGCCTCGGCCCGCGCGGTCCGCAACCGCACCAGCGAGGAGTCGGCGTACGACCGGGCCCGCAAGGCCCTGTTCGAGGAGGGCATCTCGACGTCGCGGATGTTCCTGGACCCGTCCCGGCCGGGGGTGGAGGACCTGATCGACTCGATCATCGCCGGCGTGCGCAGCTCGTGCACCTACGCGGGGGCCGGGTCGCTCGCCGAGTTCGAGCGCAACGCGATCGTCGGCATCCAGAGCGCCGCGGGATACGCCGAGGGCAAGCCCCTGCACGCCAGCTGGCAGTAGCTGCCGTAGCGTCGGGGCTCGTGCCGCTGAACGAACTCGACGAACGCATCGTCCACGCCCTCGCTGTCGACGCCCGCCGCTCCTACGCCGACGTCGGCGCCGAGGTGGGCCTGTCCGCGCCTGCCGTCAAACGCCGGGTCGACCGGCTGCTGGCGGCGGGCGCGATCACCGGCTTCACCGTACGGGTCGACCCGGCCGCGCTCGGCTGGCAGACCGAGGCCCTGGTGGAGCTGTACTGCCGCCACAACACCTCCCCGGCCGACATCAGGCGCGGCCTGTCCCGCTACCCCGAGGTGGCGTCCGCCTCGACGGTGACCGGCGAGGCGGACGCGGTGGTGCAGGTCTTCGCCGCCGACGTGCGGCACTTCGAGCAGGTGCTGGAGCGCATCGCGGGGGAGCCGTTCGTGACCCGTACGAAGTCGGTGCTGGTGCTCTCGCCGCTGCTGCGCCGCTACGGGGCGGGCAGTCCCGGCTGATCCGACCTGCGGTTTTACCGTAGCGCGTGGCGATTTGCGCAATTTGTCCGTCTTTCCGGGTTTTGCCGGAACCTCCCGGGTAATCCGTTCATTGACCGTTCCCAGGTCACGGCAGCCCCGAGGAGGCGACATGATCACGCGCGAACAGATACCCCAGGTGGTGGGCCATCCGGTCCATGACGCCGAAGGCAAGAAGGTCGGCGACGCCAAGCACATGTACCTGGACGACAAGTCCGGAAACCCGGAGTGGGTGACGGTCAAGACCGGGTTCTTCGGCAGTAACGAGACCTTCGTGCCCACCCGTTCCGCGCGGCTGGTCCAGGACCACCTGGAGGTGCCCTACCCGAAGGAGAAGATCAAGGGCGCTCCGAACGTGGACGTCGACTCCGGCGGCCACCTGTCGGTCGAGGAGGAGCAGCACCTCTACCGCTACTACGGCATCGAGCGGACCGGCGGCCAGGGCATGTCGGCGGACAAGACCGCGGGTGCGGCGGGCGCGGCCGGGGCTGCGGCCGGCGCCGGCACGGCGCGGGCCACGAAGTCCGACGGCGACATCGGCAGCGACACGAGCCGGGAGCGCGACGCGGACACCGGCGGCATGGACAAGACCGCCGCCGCGTCCGCCGGAGCCGGCTCGGGCGCCGGCTACGCGGCCGGCCGCAGCGGCGCCGCGGAACGCCTGGGCGCGGGCGGCATCGAGGCCGAGGGCGAGTCGCTGACCCGCTCCGAGGAGGAGATGCGCGTCAGGGTCGAACGCCACGCCGCGGGAAAGGCCCGGCTGCACAAGTACGTCGAGGTCGAGGAGGTCGAGCAGTCGGTGCCGCTGCGGCACGAGGAGGTCAAGCTCGAACGCGAGCCGCTCAGCGCCGCCGACCGCGACGCGATGCGCTCCGGAGCGGAGATCAGCGAGGCCGACCGCTTCGTGACGCTGCACGAGGAGAGTCCCGTGGTGGAGACCGAGGTCGTCGCCAAGGAGCGGGTCCGGATGCGCGTCGAGGAGCACGTCGAACAGAAGAAGGTGCACGGACGGGTCCGCAAGGAGCGGATCGAGGCCGACATGGAAGGGCCGAGCGACACCCTTCCCGGCATGGACGACCCCACCCGCGGCGGCCGTCCCGAACGCTGACCGCACCCCCCCTACGGCGCCCGACCCTCCCCCGGAGGGGCCCGGGCGCCTCGCGCGCAACGGATCGACGCCAGGCGGGGAAAAGACGCAACGAATCGCGCCGGTAGGCGCAATGTTCGCGGCTACCGCACGCGGGCCCGAGCAATTAGCGTCGAGGGGAGCCACACCCACCCCCCTGACCAGGAGAAACACTTGCGGATCGCCATCGCCCAAGGGTGCCGGCCCGGTTTCGGCGCCCTGGCGGCGTCCGCCGCACAGGCGGCGAGCCTCGGCGCCCGGCTGCTGATCACGCCCGAGCTGTCGCTGACCGGCTACCTGCTCGGCCCGCGGGCGCAGGCGTGGGAGGGCGAGCAGACCGCCCGGCGGGTCGGCGAGATCGCCGCCGAGCACCGCCTCGCCGTCGTCTACGGCGTGCCCGAGCGCGACGGCGACGGCGTCCACAACACGGCGCGGCTGATCGGCCCCGACGGCGCGGTGCTCGCCGCCTACCGCAAGACGCACCTGTACGGCGACCAGGAGCGCGCCACCTTCACCCCCGGCGGGCAGCCCGTCGTCCAGGCCGACCTCGACGGCCTCAGGATCGGGCTGCTCATCTGCTACGACGTCGAATTCCCCGAGACGGTGCGCGCCCACGCGCTGGCCGGCACCGACCTGCTCGCGGTGCCCACCGCGCTGATGCGGCCCTACGAGTTCGTGCCGCGGGTGCTCGTACCGGCGAGGGCGTACGAGAACGGCCTGCACATCGCCTACGCCAACCGCTGCGGCCCCGAAGGCGCATACGACTTCGCCGGGCTCAGCTGCCTGGCGGGGCCCGACGGCGAGGTCCGAGCCAGGGCCGGAGCCGCGCCCGAACTGCTGGTCGCCGACGTCGACCCGGCGCTGGCCGACGCCGCGCGGGCCGACACCCCGTATCTGACCGACCGCCGCCCCGACCTCTACCGCACCCTCGCCAGGAGCCCCCGCCCATGACGTCCGTGCCCACCGCCGTCCACGACGAGCAGCACATCGAGGCGCAGAGCGAACCGCCCATCACCATGTTCGGCCCCGACTTCCCCTACCCCTACGACGACTACCTGGCCCACCCCGCCGGGCTCGGTGCGGTGCCGCCCACCGAGCACGGCACCGAGGTCGCGGTGATCGGCGGCGGCCTGTCCGGCATCGTGACCGCGTACGAACTGCTCAGGATGGGCCTGCGCCCGGTCGTCTACGAGGCCGACCGGATCGGCGGCCGACTGCGTACCGTCGGCTTCGACGGGTGCGATCCGGCGCTGACCGCGGAACTGGGCGCCATGCGCTTCCCGCCGTCCTCCACCGCCTTCCAGCACTACGTGGACCTGGTCGGCCTGACCACCAGGCCCTTCCCGAACCCGCTGGCGCCCTGCACCCCCTCGACGGTGGTCGACCTCAAGGGCGAGTCGCACTACGCCACCTCCGTGGACGACCTGCCCGAGGTCTACCACCAGGTCATGCACGCCTGGAACGCCTGCCTGGAGGACGGGGCCGACTTCTCCGCCATGCAGCGCGCGCTGCGCGAGCGCGACGTGCCCGCCATCCGGGCGATCTGGTCGCAGCTGGTCGAGAAGCTCGACAACCAGACCTTCTACGGCTTCCTGTGCGACTCGCCGGCCTTCCGGTCCTTCCGGCACCGCGAGATATTCGGGCAGGTCGGCTTCGGCACCGGCGGCTGGGACACCGACTTCCCCAACTCCATCCTGGAGATCCTGCGGGTCGTCTACACCGGAGCCGACGACGACCACCGCGGCATCGTCGGCGGCAGCCAGCAGCTCCCGCAGCGGCTGTGGGAAATGGCTCCCGACAAGGCCGTGCACTGGCCGCGCGGCACCTCGCTGGCCTCGCTGCACGGCGGCGACCCGCGCCCGGCCGTCACCGGCCTGCACCGCACCGCGGGCAACCGGATCACCGTCACCGACGCCACCGGCGACATCCGCTCTTACAAGGCGGCCGTCTTCACCGCCCAGTCCTGGCTGCTGCTGTCAAAGATCGCCTGCGACGACGCGCTCTTCCCCATCGACCACTGGACGGCGATGGAGCGCACCCACTACATGGAGTCCAGCAAGCTCTTCGTGCCCGTCGACCGGCCGTTCTGGCTCGACGTGGACCCGCGCACCGGCCGCGACACGATGTCGATGACCCTCACCGACCGGATGACCCGCGGCACGTACCTGCTGGACGACGGACCCGGCAGGCCCGCCGCGATCTGCCTGTCCTACACCTGGTGCGACGACAGCCTGAAGTGGCTGCCGCTGAGCGCGCACGAGCGGATGGAGGTCATGCTCAAGTCGCTCGGCGAGATCTATCCGGGCGTCGACATCAGGAAGCACGTCATCGGCAACCCGGTGACCGTGTCCTGGGAGAACGAGCCCTGGTTCATGGGCGCCTTCAAGGCCAACCTGCCCGGCCACTACCGCTACCAGCGGCGGCTGTTCACCCACTTCATGCAGGACGCGCTGCCCGCCGACCGGCGCGGCCTCTTCCTCGCCGGCGACGACATCTCCTGGACCGCCGGGTGGGCGGAGGGCGCGGTGCAGACCGCGCTGAACGCCGTGTGGGGCGTCATGCACCACCTCGGCGGCGGCACCGACCCGCTCAACCCGGGACCCGGCGACCGCTACGACGAGATCGCCCCGGTGCTGCTGCCCGAGGACTGACGCCCGAGCTCCCGCAGTGGGCGGCCGAGGGACGAGGGCGTCCGCGGAGGGTGCGAGCAGGAAGGCCGACCAGGTCATGGGGTGGACTGACGCCCGAGCTCCCGCAGTGGGCGGCCGAGGGACGAGGGCGTCCGCGGAGGGTGCGAGCAGGAAGGCCGACCAGGTCAAGGGGTGGACTGACACCCCACCGGCGTCAGCAGCAGCCGGCCGACCAGGCCGACGCCCGCGTCGAGGCGGCGCACGCACTCGTCGTAGGCGTCGTCGGTGCCGCGCAGCGCCCACAGCAGCCGGGACGCCGCCCAGGCGGCGTCCCTGGCCCTGGCCAGCGACCACGAACCGACCAGATGGGTCAGCGGGTCGGCCGCCTCCAGCAGGTCCGGGCCCGGCATCAGCAGCTCCCGCACCTCCACCTCGATCGAGGTCAGCGCTTCGCCGACCCGGTCGAAGTCCGCCTCCAAATCGGCCAGTTCGCGACCCGTCGCCCGGCAGGTGTCCACCACGGCCAGCGCCAGGTCGTGGCCCACGTGCGCGTTGATGCCGGCGACCGCGAACTGCAGCGGCCGGATGCCCGGGTGGGCGCGCAGCCGCAGCAGCGGCCGCCAGCACGCCGGAGGCCTGCGGCCCGCCGCGTCGTCCTCCACCGCGGCGAGATAGCGTCCCGCGAACCGTACGGCCAGCTCGCCGGCCACCGCCCGGTCCGCGAAGTGCCCGTCGGCCATCCGCCGCCGCACCTCCTCGGTCACCGAGACGTAGACCCGGTTGAAGACCGCGACCCCGTCGCCGTGCGGCAGCCCCGCCGCCACCCCCCGCATCCGGCCGAGCACACCGCCCACATCCGTCATCATGTGCCCCAGTCTGCGCACCCGGCGCCCGCGCACCACGCGGCACGCCGCGGGCGGCCGGCCGGAGAGGCCCCGACAGGGGGAGTGGCACGCCCTGGATAGTCGGCCGCACCGGACGCATGCTGGAGAGGTGGACCGAACAGAACTCGCCGACTTCCTGCGCCGCCGCCGCGACCGGCTCAGCCCCGCCGACGTGGGCCTGGGCAGCGGCGCCCGGCGCCGCACCCCCGGGCTGCGCCGCGAGGAGGTGGCCCAGCTCGCGGGCATGTCCGTGGACTACTACACCCGCCTGGAGCAGGCCCGCGGCCCGCGCCCGTCCCGGCAGATGCTCGCCGCGCTGGCCCGCGCGCTGCGGCTGACCGCCGACGAGCGGGACCACCTCTTCCACCTGGCGGGCGAGGAACCGCCACGCGAGACCGGCGGCAGCGGGCACATACGCCCCGGTCTGCTGCTGGTGCTGGACCGGCTGCACGACACGCCCGCCCAGGTGGTCAGCGACCTCGGCGACGTCCTGGCGCAGAACGCGATGGCCTCCGCCCTGCTCGGCGACGTCTCCGCACGCGCCCCCGAGATGCGCAACATCGCCCGCCGGGCCTTCACCGAGCCCGCCGCGATGGACATCTTCCCGCCCGAGGACCGGGAGACACAGGCCCGCAGCCAGGTCGCGAACCTGCGCGCGGTGCTCGCCGCCCGCCCCGACGACCCGCGGGCCGCCGGCCTGGTCGCCGAACTGCGGGCGGCCAGCGAGCTGTTCGCCCGGCTGTGGAGCGAGCACGAGGTCGCGGTGCGGCGCTCGGACACCAAGCGCATCAGGCATCCGGTCGTGGGGGACATGGAGCTGGACTGCGAGGTGCTGCTCAGCTCCGGGCACGACCAGCGGCTGATCGTCTACACCGCCCGCCCCGGCACCGACGCCTACGAGCGACTGCAACTCCTGCGGGTGGTCGGCCTGCAGGACCTGTCGGTCGGTTGAACGCGGCGCGCGCGACGGTCGACTCCCCTTCCAGGGGCGCGAGGTGGCGGCGCGCGTGTGCCATGGCGTAATCCCGCGGAATGAATTGCCCGTTGCGGGCTCCCCGAGGGGTGGGACGCGCCGGTAACGTGGTTCTCGGTTCGGCGGGCGCGATTCCCCCGTGCGCGTCCGCCGAACTCTTCCTCTGACCTGCCGCGATGTGGCCATTCCCGCGGCAAACCGCAACCCTGCGCCGACCGCGTGACCCGCCGGGCGCGCGCGACCCGGCCGCCCGGCCACGCCGCCTACGTTGAGACCCCACGGGTCGACGGGCGGCGAGGAGCGGGGCACATGGTGCGCGGAGTGGGCTGGACAGTGCACGGCGACGGCCGTAGCCCGGCGCCGGGGGCGGTGGTACGTCCCGACGAGCGGCTCAGCTGGGGCCGCACGCTGGGACTCGGCGCCCAGCACGTGGTCGCGATGTTCGGCGCCACCTTCGTCGCCCCGGTCCTGATGGGCCTCGACCCGAACCTCGCCGTCCTGATGTCCGGCGTCGCCACCGCGCTCTTCCTGCTGGTCACCGGCGGGCGGGTGCCCAGCTACCTGGGCAGCAGCCTGGCCTTCGTCGGCGTGGCCGGCAGCATCCGCGCCCAGGGGGGCGACAGCGCCACCCTCACCGGGGCGCTGCTGGTGGTCGGCGCGGTGCTCCTCGGCTGCGGCCTGGCCGTCAAGGCGCTCGGCCCGCGCGTCGTGCACGCGGTCCTGCCGCCCGCGGTCACCGGCGCCGTGGTGCTGCTGATCGGCTTCAACCTCGCCCCGGTGGCCGCCAAGACCTACTGGCCGCAGGACCAGTGGACGGCGCTGCTCACCCTGCTCTTCACCGGCTTCGCCCTGGTGGCGCTGCGCGGCTTCTGGGGCCGGATCGCGATCTTCCTCGGGCTGCTGTTCGGCTACGCGGTCTCCTGGCTCTTCGACCGCGTCTTCGGCCGCATCGGCGTGAAGGACACCCCCACCGGGCACACCGGCGGCCACTGGCGGCTCGACCTGCACGAGGTCGGCGGCGCCCCCTGGTTCGGCTGGCCCAGCACCCACGCACCCGCCTTCGACGGGTCCGCCGTCCTGGTCGCGCTGCCGGTGGTGATCGTGCTCATCGCGGAGAACGCCGGACACGTCAAGGCGGTGGGGGAGATGACCGGCGACCGGCTCGACGCGGTGCTCGGCACCGCGATCGCCGCCGACGGCGGCACGACCGTACTGGCCACCGCGCTCGGCGGCCCCGCCACCACCACCTACGCCGAGAACATCGGCGTGATGGCCGCGACGCGGATCTACTCCACCGCCGCCTACTGGGCGGCCGCCGCCTTCGCGATCCTCTTCGGCCTGTGCCCCAAGTTCGGCGCCGTCATCGCGGCGATCCCCGGCGGGGTGCTCGGCGGCATCACCGTCATCCTCTACGGCATGATCGGCCTGCTCGGCGCCAGGATCTGGGTGGAGAACTCCGTCGACCTCGGCAACCCGCTCAACCTGGTCCCGATCGCCGGCGGCGTCGTGGCGGGCATCGGCGACGTCACCCTGCGGATCACCGACACCTTCTCGCTGACCGGTATCGCGCTCGGCACCATCCTGGTTCTGGCCGGCTACCACGCACTGCGCCTGGTCGCCCCCACCCACCTGCGCGAAACGGGGGCGCCGGGCGGCGGGTGACACCGGACCGGCTCCCACTCCGGTCGGGGTCGCCCGCCGCCCGGCGGGCTCAGTCGGCGGCCACGGGGGCCGGCGCGGGCGGGCCCGCCACCTTCGCGGAGGCCGGCCTGAGGACCCCGGCCCCCACCACCAGACCCAGCGTCAGCACGGTGACCAGGGCGAAGGACGCGGTCAGCGAACTGGCACCGGCGATCCCGCCGATCGCCGCGGGAGCCACCAGACCCGAGGTGTACGTGACGGTGGCGACACCGGCGATGGCCTGGCTCGGATTCTGCCCGCTGCGCCCGGCCGCCGCGAAGCACAGCGGCACCACCACGGATATACCCACTCCGATCAGCGCGAAGCCGGCGATCGCCGGGACCGGCGCGTGCGCCAGCACCACCAGCAGCCCGCCCGTGGTGGCGATCATTCCGCCGACCCTGACCGCGGTGACCGCGCCCAGCCGGCGTACGGCGAAGTCGCCCAGCAGCCGGGCCGTCGCCATCGTGCAGGAGAAGGCCGTGTACGCGAGGGCCGCCACCGCGGGGGAGGCGTTGGCGATGTCCCGCAGGTAGACCGCGCACCAGTCGGCGGTGCCGCCCTCGGCGAAGACCCCGCAGAAGCCGATCGCCCCGATCACCAGCGCCGTACGCGGCGGCAGCGCGAACCTCGGCGGCGCGTCCTCTTCGGGCGCCGGATGCAGATCGGGCACCTTGGCGCACACCAGGAAGCCGGTCAGCACCAGCGCGCCGGCCATCACGCCCAGATGGACCCGGCCGTCGAGCCCGGCGTGCGCGGCCGGCACGCCGATCGCGGCTCCCGCCAGGGTGCCCACGCTCCACATCCCATGCAGCCCGGACATGATCGACTTGCCCTTGTGCTCCTCGACGGCCACCCCGACGGCGTTCATCACCACGTCCGCCATACCCGCGCTGCCGCCGAAGACCAGCAGCGCCACGCACAGCCACGGCAGCCCCGGCGACAGGGCGGGCAGCGCCAGCGCCGCGCACCACATCCCGAGCAGCAGCCGCAGCGCGGTCCGCGACCCGAGCCGGTGCATCAGCCGCCCGGCCAGCGGCATCGTCAGCATCGAGCCCACCGCGGGGCACACCAGCGCGAGCCCCAGGGCGCCCGCGCTGAGCCCGAGATGGTCCTTGATCCACGGAATCCGGGTGGCGAACGTGCCCGACACCGCGCCGTGCACGGCGAAGACGGTGGCGATGGCCACATGGGCCGTACGGACCTTGGCGGGCGACCACCCGACGTCTGGAGCACTCATGAGCCGTAAACTATCAGGAAGCCTGCCTGAAAGTTAGCCATCAACGGCCACCGGTCTGGAAGGATCGCCCGCATGACCGCCACCCGCGCGCAACCCGGCAGGAACGCCTCCCCGCGTACGGCCAGGGCCATCAACGACCGGCTCGCCCTGCGGCTGCTCCAGGAGGAAGGGCCGCTCACCGCCGCGCAGTTGAAGGAACTGACCGGCATGTCCCGGCCCAGCGTCGCCGACCTCGTCGAACGCCTCCAGGACTCCGGCCTGATCGAGGTCGTCGGCGAGTCGGGCGCCGCCAGGCGCGGCCCCAACGCCCGGGTCTACGGCATCGTCGCCGACCGCGCGCACGTCGCCGGGCTCGACGTCCGCATCGACAGTATCGGCGTCGAGATCGCCGACCTCCTCGGCCGCACCCTGTCCCGAGCCGAACTGGCGGTCCCCGCCGACGCCGACCCCGCCCGCACCATCGAGGACGGCATCGCCCTCCTCCTCGGCGCCGCCGGCGGCACCCCCCTGCACACCGTCGCCTGCGGCGCCCCCGGCCTGATCAACCCGGTCACCGGCCGGCTCACCGTCACCGGCGAGCTGCCCACCTGGCACGGCGACCTCGTCGACGAGGTACGCAGCCGGCTCGGCGTCCCCGTCCTGCTGGAGAACGAGGTCAATCTCGCCGCCGTCGCCGAGCAGCGGGTGCGCGGGGCCGCCGAGGGCGACACCTTCGTCCTGCTCTGGATCGGCGGCGGCGTCGGCGCCGCCCTCGTCCTCGACGGCCGCCTGCGGCGCGGCAATTCCGGCGGCGCCGGCGAGGTCGGCTTCCTCCCCCTCTCCCACTCAGGACGCATCCCCAGCTCCACGAACTGCGACGACGGCTTCCACGGCCTCGCCGGCAGCCGGGCCGTCTGCGAGCTGGCCCGCGCGCACGGTCTGCCCGTCCCCGGCTCCGACGCGGCCGCAGCCGCCGCCGCCGTCCGGGCCGGCACCCCCGCCTTCCGCTCCGAACTCGCCGCACGCATCGCCCTCGGCGCCGCCGCCGTCTGCGCCGTGCTCGACCCCGGCCAGGTCGTCCTGGCCGGCGAGGTCGGCTCCGCCGGAGGCCAGGACCTCGCGGACCGGGTCTCGGCGACCCTCGCCCGCCTCTCCCCTCTGCGCACCGACGTCCGCCCCACCGCCGTCCCCACCGGCCCCATCCTCCGCGGCGCCGTCATCACGGCGATGGACTCCGCCCAACAGGCCCTCTTCCCGCCTTCGGCGTGACCCCTGCACCACCGTCGGCGAGTGCACGCCCGTGCGGGGTTTGCCCGCGCCTGGCGGCGCGGGAGCGATGGTCGGTGCCCCCGAAGCGGCACCGACCCACCCACCACCGGCACCCGCACCCGACCAACCACCCGCACGGGTGGGGCGGGCGGGCAAAAACACCCACCCGGCCAACAGCCAAAACCCGAACCCCCTGGAGCCCAGCATGGAACCCGTGGCAGACTGGACCCCGTACCAGTGACGTTTGCGCACTCCGGGGTCGGTGTAATTCCGAACCGGCGGTTATAGTCCGCGACCCGTCCGCAACCAGCGGCCGGTTGACCAGGTGAAATTCCTGGACCGACGGTGAAAGTCCGGATGGGAGGCAGTGCGCGGCGGGCGTTCACACCGGTGCGCCGCCTTGTGGCGGGCCGCTCAGGCCCGCGTGACCGCGGTGCGTCACCGGATGTGCAGACGTCCGCTCGCCCCGGAGTCCGTGCCCGATGCGGCAGGAGGACCCGGTGGCCACCACCACAGAGATCGATGCGATGCGCCGAGCCGTCGCGCTCTCGGCTCGCGCGCTCGGCGCCACCGCCCCCAACCCCGTCGTCGGCTGTGTGATCCTCGACACGGCGGGCGCCGTCGTGGGCGAGGGCTGGCACCGCAAGGCCGGCGGCCCGCACGCCGAGGTGCACGCGCTGCGCGCGGCCGGCGAGGCGGCCCGCGGCGGCACCGCCGTGGTCACGCTGGAGCCGTGCAACCACACCGGCAGGACCGGCCCGTGCGCCCAGGCGCTGATCGAGGCCGGGGTGGCGCGGGTGGTGCACGCGGTGTCGGACCCGAGCGCGGCCGCGTCCGGCGGCGCGGCGACGCTGCGGGCGGCGGGCGTCGACGTCGAGGGCGGGGTACTGGCGGCCGAGGCCGAGGCGGTCAACGTCGCATGGCTGACCTCGGTGCGACAGGGGCGCCCGTTCGTGCGCTGGAAGTACGCGGCCACACTGGACGGCCGGATCGCGGCCGCCGACGGGACCAGCCGCTGGATCACGTCGCCGCAGTCCCGCGCGGACGTGCACCGGCTGCGCGCGGAGGCGGACGCCGTGGTGGTCGGCTCGGGCACGCTGCTGGCCGACGACCCGCATCTCGCGGTGCGCGGCATCGAGGGCGCGGTCCAGCCCCTGCGGGTGGTGGTGGACTCCCGGGCACGGATCACCACGAAGGCCCGCGTCCTGGACGGGGCGGCGCCGACCCTGGTCGCGGTGTCCAAGGACGCCGACACGGCCCACCTGCCGGGTGTGGACGTCGTACGCCTCCCGTACGCGGCAGCCGGGCCGACCGAGCCCCTGACCACCGCGGCCGGTCCCGCCGAGCCCACGACCACCGCGGCCGGTAGCGCCCCGGCCGCTACCGCCCCCCGCGGCCTGGACGTTCCGGCGCTGCTGGCCGAACTGCACGCCCGCGGCGTCCGCTCGGTCCTCCTGGAGGGCGGCCCGACTCTCGCCGGCGCGTTCGTGAAGGCGGGAGCCGTGGACGCGGTCCTCGGCTACCTGGCCCCGGCGCTGCTCGGCGCCGGCCCCACCGCCCTCGGCGACGCAGGAATCAGCACCATCGCGCAGGCGTTGCGGCTCGACGTGACCGACATCGCCCGCCTCGGGCCCGACCTGCGCATCACCGCCGTACCCGCCGGCCCGGACGGTCCCGCCGTACCCGCCAGTCCCGCCGTCCCCACTGCCGCACAGGAGAAGTGACGTGTTCACCGGAATCGTCGAAGAACTGGGTGAGATCACCGCGGTCGAGGACCAGAACGAGGCCTCCCGCTTCACCGTACGGGGCCCGGTCGTGACCGAGGGCGCCAAGCACGGCGACTCGATCGCGGTGAACGGCGTGTGCCTGACCGTGGTCGAGCACGGCGGCGGCACCTTCACCGCCGACGTGATGGCCGAGACGCTGAAGCGGTCCAGCCTGGGCGCGCTGCGGCCCGGCTCGCGGGTCAACCTGGAGCGCCCGATGGCGCTCGGCGGGCGGCTCGGCGGGCATCTGGTGCAGGGTCATGTGGACGGTACCGGCACGGTGCTCGAGCGGATCCCGGCCGAGCACTGGGAGATCGTGAAGGTCTCGCTGCCCGCCGAGCTGAGCCGCTACGTGGTGGAGAAGGGCTCGATCACCGTCGACGGCATCAGCCTGACCGTCGTGGACGCGGCGGCCGACCACTTCACCGTCAGCCTCATCCCGACCACCCTCGCGCTGACCACGCTGGGCATCAAGCAGCCCGGCGACCCGGTGAACCTCGAAGTCGACGTCATCGCCAAATACGTCGAGCGCATGATGACGCCGGGCCTGCCCGGCGGCACCCTGGGGGACCCGCGATGAGCAGCGCACTGCACTGGCTGGACAGCGAGGCCTTCACGGCCTTCGACCAGCACGTCATCTGGTCCGACATGATCGGCAACCTGCTGGGCCTGGGCGCCCTCGCGCTGGGCTGGCGGCGGGCGATGCTGACCTGGCCGGTCCAGCTGCTCTCCGGAGTCGTGCTGGTGGCGGCCTTCTGGTCGGCACACCTCGGCGGCGGCGTCGGCAAGCAGTTCGTGGTCATCACCGTCGCGGTGTGGGGGTGGTACCGGTGGCGTCGCGGCCGGGACGGCGGCGGGCAACTGGCCATCAGGTTCGCCACCTGGCGCGAGCGCGCGGTGCTGGTGGCGGCCACCGCGGTCGGCACCGTCGCGGTCGCCTCGCTCTTCCTGGCCTACCCGAAGCTGTCCTGGAACCCGTGGCCGGACGCGTACATCTTCGTCGGCACGCTGGCCGCGATGTACGCGCAGGCCCGCGGCTGGGTGGAGTTCTGGTTCGCCTGGCTCGCCGTCGACCTGGTCGGGGTGCCGCTGAACTTCCACAGCGGCCTGCCGTTCTCCGGCCTGGTCTACATCGTCTACTTCGTCCTGGTGATCGCCGGGATGTACGCCTGGTGGCAGCAGACCCGCAGGGCCGTACCGGCCGCGGACCGGCAGTCCCAGGCGAAGCCGAGCACCACCGCCGCGGAAGGAGTGACGGCATGAGTGCCGTGACCGCACTGCAGGACGACTGGTACGACGAGGCCGACCTCGGGCTCGACCCGGTGGAGCGGGCCATCGCCGAGATCGCCGCGGGGCGCCCGATCGTGGTCGTCGACGACGAGAACCGGGAGAACGAGGGCGACCTGGTGGTCGCCGCGGAGAAGATCACCCCGGAGATCGTGGCCTTCATGATGACGGAGTGCCGCGGGCTGATCTGCGTCCCCCTGGAGCCGCCGGACGTCGACCGGCTCGACCTGCCGCAGATGGTGGACACCAACACCGAGTCGATGCGCACCGCCTTCACCGTGTCGGTGGACGCCGGTGCCGCGCACGGGGTGACCACCGGGATCTCCGCGGCCGACCGGGCCGCCACCATCCGGCTGCTGGCCGAGCCGACGTCGGTGGCCGCCGACTTCGTACGCCCCGGGCACGTCTTCCCGCTGCGGGCCAGGACCGGCGGGGTGCTGGTGCGCGCCGGGCACACCGAGGCGGGCGTGGACCTGGCCAGGCTGGCGGGGCTGCGGCCCGCCGCGGCCATCGTGGAGATCGCCCGCGAGGACGGCACGATGGCACGGCTGCCCGAGCTGGTGCCCTTCGCGCGCAAGCACGGCCTGGCCATCATCTCCATCGAGGACCTGATCGCCTACCGCCGCTCGGCGGAGCCCACCGTCCGCCGGGAGGCGGCGACCACGCTGCCCACCGCCTTCGGCGACTTCCGCGCCTACGGCTACCGCAGCACCGCCGACGGCGTCGAGCACATCGCGCTGGTCGCCGGCGACGTCGGTGACGGCACCGACGTGCTGGTGCGGGTGCACTCGGAGTGCCTGACCGGCGACGTCTTCGGCTCGCAGCGCTGCGACTGCGGCCCGCAGCTGCAGGGCGCGCTGCGCCGGGTCGCCGAGGAGGGCCGCGGGGTGGTGCTCTACCTGCGCGGCCACGAGGGCCGCGGCATCGGGCTGCTGCCCAAGCTGCGGGCGTACGAACTGCAGGAGCGCGGCCGGGACACCCTGGACGCCAACCTCGAACTGGGCCTGCCCGCCGACGCCCGCGACTACGGGGTGGCCGCGCAGATCCTCACCGACCTCGGGGTGCGTTCGCTGCGGCTGATCACCAACAACCCCGCGAAGACCGGCGCGCTGGTCAGGCACGGCCTCGACGTGCTCGGCCGGGAGCCGATGCCGGTCGGCGCCGGGGAGCACAATCTGCGGTACCTGCGGACCAAGCGCGACCGGATGGGCCACGACCTGCCCTGGCTGGAGACCGCGGGCCGCACCCACTCGGCCGTCGGCACCGCCGGCGGCAGCACAGGCACTGAGCACCGAGGAGAGAAGTGAGCGGTAAGGGCGCCCCCGAGCTGACGGTCAAGAACTGCGGCGACCTGCGGGTCGCGGTGATCGCGGCCCAGTGGCACGACCAGGTGATGGACGGCCTCGTGGACGGGGCGATGCGCGCCCTGCACGACCTCGGGATCGAGGAGCCGACCCTGCTGCGGGTGCCCGGCAGCTTCGAACTGCCGGTCGTCGCCCGGGCGGTGGCGGGCCGCGGCTACGACGCGGTGGTGGCACTCGGGGTGATCATCCGCGGCGGCACCCCGCACTTCGAGTACGTCTCGCACGGCGTCACCGCGGGCCTGACGCAGGTCAGCGTGGACAGCGGTGTCCCCGTCGGCTTCGGCGTGCTCACCTGCGACACCGAGGAGCAGGCGCTGGACCGGGCCGGACTTCCCGGGTCGAACGAGGACAAGGGGCACGAGGCGGTCACCGCGGCGGTGGCGACCGCGGCGGTGATCCGCTCACTATCCGAACCGTGGCGCTGAACGGCGGGCGGTTCCCCGTAGGCTAGGACCACCATGGCCAACAAGACATTCGAGCAGCTCTTCACCGAGCTGCAGCACAAGGCCGCCACCGGCGACCCCAGCACGTCACGCACCGCCGAGCTGGTCGGCAAGGGCGTGCATGCGATCGGCAAGAAGGTGGTCGAGGAGGCCGCCGAGGTGTGGATGGCAGCCGAGTACGAAGGCGCCGACGCCACCGCCGAGGAGATCTCCCAACTGCTGTACCACGTTCAGGTGATGATGGTCGCCCGCGGCATCTCCCTGGACGACGTCTACGCCCACCTGTGAGCCGTACGGCCCGCGCACCGCGTGCACGGGCCGTACGCCCGCGCCCGGAACCCCACGAACCCGCCCCACAGCGAAGGAACCCGACCCCATGCTGCGCATCGCCGTCCCGAACAAGGGCTCACTGTCCGGACCCGCGGCGGCCATGCTCCATGAGGCCGGATACCGGCAGCGCAAGGAGTCCAAGGAGCTGGTGCTCTTCGACAGCGCCAACGACGTGGAGTTCTTCTACCTGCGCCCCCGCGACATCGCCATCTACGTCAGCTCCGGCCGCCTCGACATCGGCATCACCGGGCGCGACCTGCTGCTGGACTCCGCGGCCGGCGCCGAGGAGATCCTGCAGCTCGGCTTCGCCCGCTCCACCTTCCACTACGCCGCCAGGCCCGGCACCGCGCAGGGCGTCGCCGACCTCGCCGGCATGACGGTGGCGACGTCCTACGAAGGCGTCGTCGAGAAGCACCTCGCCGACCACGGTGTGGCCGCCACCGTCGTCCACCTCGACGGCGCCGTCGAGACCGCCATCCAGCTCGGCGTGGCCCAGGTCATCGCCGACGTGGTGGAGACCGGCACCTCGCTGCGCAACGCGGGCCTGGAGACCTTCGGCGAGCCGATCATGGCCTCCGAGGCGGTCGTCGTCCGCCCCACCGGCGCCTCCACCGACGACCCCGAAGTGCAGAAGTTCCTGCGCCGCCTCCAGGGCGTCCTGGTCGCCAGGCGCTACGTGATGATGGACTACGACATCCGCGCCGAGCACGTCGACCAGGCCGTCGCCCTGACCCCCGGCCTGGAGTCGCCGACCGTCTCCCCGCTGCACCACGAGGGCTGGGTCGCGGTCCGCGCCATGGTCCCCACCAGCGACGCCCAGCGCATCATGGACGAGCTGTACGAGCTGGGCGCCCGGGCCATCCTCACCACCGGCATCCACGCCGCCCGGCTGTGAACCCCGCCGACGACGACCGAGCCCTGGCCGCCGTCGCGCGGCTGCCGGTCACCTTCCGACCGCTGCTCACCCGTGTGGTGCTGCTCACCATGGGGACGCTGCTGCTCGCCGTGCTCAGCACGCTGGCCGTGGTGATGCCGCACGAGGGCGCGTCCCCGTGGACCACCGGCGACCGGGTCACCATGGTGGTCGTCGGGGTGCTGGCCATGGCCCTGCTGACGCTGCTGAGCCGCCCCAAGGCGGTCGCCGAGGCCGACGGCCTCACCGTGGTCAACCTGACCGTGAAAAGGCGGCTGGCCTGGGCGGAGGTGCTCGCGGTACGGCTGCGGCCCGGCGACGCCTGGGTCCATCTGGACCTCGCCGACGGCACCACCCTGGCGGTCATGGGCATCCAGCCCGGTATCGCCAGGCAGCAGGCCCTCGACGACGCCCGGCGGCTGCGCGCTCTCGTCGAGGCACTCGGCGAGGCACCAGGCGACGGCCGGGGCGGCGGGTGAATTCCCCGCTGAAACGGGTGCCCGCCGTCCTTCGCGGCCGCGACCGCAATGATTACTCTGGATCCGGGCGGTGCCGTGACGGCGCCGCCCGCCGAACCGCCCGACCGACCGAGGAGTGACACTCACACCCCGATGGACGAACCGTCCGGTAGTACCTGCGCCGCCCCTCCCGCCCAGTCCCGTGGAGCGGCGGCCTCATGAGCACGTCACTGCTGCTGCTCGCAGCGGCCCTTGTCCTGATCCTCGCCAACGGCTTCTTCGTCGCCGCCGAATTCGGCCTGGTGACCGTGGAGCGCCCGGCCGCGGAACGCGCCGCCGCGGCAGGCGACCGCCGAGCGGCCGGCGTCGTCGCCGCCCTGCGCAGACTGTCCTTCCAGCTGTCCGGCACCCAGCTCGGCATCACCATCACCTCGCTGGTCGTCGGCATGCTCGCCGAACCCGCCCTCGCCGACCTGCTCACCGGGCCCGTCAGCGCCACCGGGATACCGGACGGCGCCGCCCCCGGTGTCGCGGTGGTGGCCGGGATGATGGCCGCCTCCGCCGTCCAGATGGTCATCGGCGAGCTGGTCCCGAAGAACTGGGCCGTCTCCAGGCCGCTGGCCGTCGCCCGGATGGTCGCAGGCCCGCAGCGGGCCTTCTCCCGGGCCTTCCGGCCGGTCATCGAACTGCTGAACACCGCCGCCAACCACCTGGTGCGGATGCTCGGCGTGGAGCCCGCCGACGAGCTGGCCTCCGCCCGCACCCCCACCGAGCTGGTCTCGCTCGCCCGGCACTCCGCGCAGGCCGGCGCCCTCGAACAGGACACCGCCGACCTGTTCGTCCGCGCCCTGTCCCTGGGCGACCTCACCGCGGAGAACGTGATGACGCCCCGGGTCAGGGTCAGCGCCCTGGAGGACACCGCCACCGCGGCCGACGTCCTCAACCTCACCCGCGCCACCGGCCTGTCCCGCTTCCCGGTCTACCGGGCCCGCCTGGACGACATCGTCGGCATGGTCCACCTCAAGGACGCCCTCGCTGTCCCCGCCGAGCTGCGCGACCGCACCGCGGTCAGCCGGATCGCGGTCGTCCCGCTGCTGGTGCCCGAGACGCTGGCCGCCCAGCCGCTGCTCGAACTGCTCCGCAGCCAGCAGCCCATCGCGGTGGTGGTCGACGAGTACGGCGGCACCGCCGGGGTGGTCACCCTGGAGGACATCGTCGAGGAACTGGTCGGCGAGGTCCGCGACGAGCACGACGCGGTCGACCTGCCCGACCTCGCCCAGGCCCCGCCGGATAACGGCCGGCCCGCCTGGGACGCCGACGGCGGCTGCCGTGTCGACACGCTGGCCCGTATCGGCCTGCACGCGCCCGAAGGCCCCTACGAGACGGTCGCGGGACTCGTCGCCGACCTGCTGGCCCGCATCCCCGAGGTCGGCGACACCGCCGAGCTGCCCGGCTGGCGGCTGCGGGTCTCCGACGTCGGGCACCACCGGGCCGAACGGGTCAGGATCGTGCGTACGGCGCCCGCCGCGGGGGAGGAGAGCGAGCGATGAGCGCACTGCAACTCCTCTTCGCCCTGCTCCTGGTCCTCGGCAACGGCTTCTTCGTCGGCGCCGAATTCGCCCTGGTCTCGGTCCGCCGCAGCCAGATCGAACCGCTGGCCCCGACACAGCGCAGGGCCAGGACCGTGCTCTACGGCCTGGAGCACCTGCCGCAGATGATGGCCGCCGCGCAGTTCGGCGTCACCGTCTGCTCGCTGACGCTCGGCGCGGTCGCCGAACCCACCCTCGCGCACCTGCTGGAGCCGGTCTTCGCCGCCGCCCACGTGCCGGACGACCTGGTGCACGCGATCGGCTACGTGCTGGCGCTGGCGCTGGTGGTCTTCCTGCACCTGGTCATCGGCGAACTGGTGCCGAAGAACCTGGCGATGGCCGACCCGGAGAAGACCGCGCTGTGGCTCAGCCCCGGACTCGTCGGCTTCGCCCGGGTCTTCCGCCCGGTGATCGTGGTGCTCGGCGCCAGCGCGCGGCTGATCCTGCGCGCCTGCGGTGTCGAGCCCAAGGACGAGGTCGACTCGGTCTTCACCAGCGCCGAGCTGACCGTGCTGGTGGAGGACGCCAGAAGGGCCGGGCTGCTGGACTCCGACGAGCAGGAGCGCCTGGAGGACGCGCTGGAGCTGGGCACCCGCCCGGTCACCGAGGTGCTGCTCACCCCGGACCAGCTGATCACCCTGTCCCCGACGGCGACCGCTCGCGAGGTCGAGGAGCTGACCGTACGCACCGGCTACTCGCGCTTCCCGGTCGCCGCCGACCCCGAAGCCGGCTATCTGGGCTACCTGCACGTCAAGGACGTCCTGGACCTGGAGGACCAGGACCGCCCGGTGCCGCAGCGGCTGTGGCGCCCGATCACCACGCTGCGCGCCGACCTGCCGCTGGACGACGCGCTGACCTCGATGCGGCGGGCCGCGTCCCACCTGGCGGCGGTCGCCGACCCCGCCGGGCGGGTGCTGGGGCTGGTCGCCCTGGAGGACGTGCTGGAAATGCTCGTCGGCGAGGTCCGCGATCCCTCGCACCGCCCGGTGCCCGGCGAACTGGTCCGCTGACGCCCGCGCCCGGTCCGGCCTACTCGGCCGGGTCGGGCGGCGGGATGCCGGGCCCGCGTCCCGACAGCACCTCGCCGTAGGCCTGCATCAGGTCGGGCAGCCGCAGCGTCGACAACTCCTCGCGGCTGGGCGTCGTCGGATACTCCGACAGCCGCAGATCGCGGTAGGCGCAGCTCTTCTCGTACAGCGTGCGCAGCAGCCGCCCGTTGCCCAGCTCGTCGATCCATCCCTGGTCCACGACATGGCCGCTGATCGCCCCCAGCTCCTCCAGCGCCTCGTCGTCCCACTGGTCGCCGTTCTCCGCGGCCAGCACCTGGCCGATCCGGGTCAGCTCCGGCGGGCGGTAGCTGGGGAAGTCCACCCGGGTGGTGAAGCGCGAGCTGAGGCCGGGGTTCGCCGCCAGCAGCCGGTCCATGCCCTCGGGGTAGCCGGCCAGGATGACCACCAGGCGGTCCCGATTGTCCTCGGCGCGCTTGAGCAGCACCTGCAGGGCCTCGTCGCCGTACGCGTCGCCCTTGCTGTAGCCGGAGTTGGACAGCGCGTAGGCCTCGTCCACGAACAGCACGCCGCCGAGGGCGGAGTCGATCAGCTCGTTGGCCTTCACCGCGGTCTGCCCGAGGAATTCGCCGACCAGGTCGGAGCGCTGCGCCTCCACCAGGTGGTCGCCGCCCAGCAGGCCGAGGGCGTAGAAGACCCGGCCCAATATGCGGGCCACCGTGGTCTTGCCGGTGCCGGAAGGGCCGGAGAAGACGAAGTGCCGCTTCGGCGGCTGCACCGGCAGGCCCTGGCCGGCCCGCAGCCGCGCCATCCGCAGCTGCGCGGACAGCGCCTTGACCTGCCGCTTGACCGGCTCCAGGCCGACCATGCCGTCCAGCTCGGCCAGCGCCTGGGCCAGCAGCACCGGATCCGAGCCGCCGAGCGGCAGCTGGGCGGGCAGCGCGCCGGTCAGCGGGGCGGCGGCCCGGTCGCGTATGTCGTCGTCCAGCGCGCCCGCGGACGCCAGCAGCGCGTCGTCCAGCTCGGCGCTGCCCGGCGGGCGGCCGTCGCCGGGCTCCGGGTAGAGGGCCGCGTCCAGGTCCCCGGCGCCCTCCGGCACCGCCTGCCCGGCACCGGCCAGCGACACGGCGGTGGCCAGGCCCGCGCTCTCGTCCAGGCCGTCGTCGGTCTCGTGGATCGCGGCCAGCCGCGCGGCGGTGTCCATGAACGCCGGGTCCACCCGGTGCACCGCCCGGTAGAGCGGTACGGCCGCCGCGGTCCGCCCGGTGCCCTCGTACGCGCGGGCCAGCCAGTAGCGCAGCTCCTTGCGCTGCGGCTGCTCGCTGCGGCACCGCATCAGGGCAGCGGCCAGCAGCGGCTCCGCCTGCCCGCACATCTCCAGGCGCACTCGGGCCATACCGCCGAACAGGCCCGCCTCGATGCCCAGCAGCGGGTCGCCGAGCAGCGGCTCGGTGTGCCGCACCAGGTGCTCCCAGTCCTTCACCAGATACGCCCGGCAGGCGTGCAGGAAGCGCACCTGCGGGTCGGTGTCGACCGGCGGGCAGTCCGCCAGCGCCCGGTCCAGCTCGGCGACATGGCGGCCGTCCAGCCAGTGCGAGGCGTGCGCGAGCAGCAGGTCCCTGCTGGTCTCCAGCACCGGCTGCACCCACCAGCCGAGCCAGTACCACGAGTTGAGGGTGCGCCGGTGGGCGGCGCGCTGCTCGCCGAAGCGGTCCCGGTGCCGGTACATCTGGAGCAGCGCGGTGGCGGTGTCGGCCCGCAGGGCGTGCAGTCCCAGCCAGGCGTCGGCCATCCCCGGGTCCATGCGCACCGCGGCCTTGAACTCCTCCTCGGCCTGGACGTAGGCGCCCATGGTGTACGCGTCGATGCCGCGCAGCCATGCGAGATCGGCCGGGGCGCCCGCGCGGTCGGTGCCGAAGTCCATCTAGTCCCCACCCATCGTTCCCCCGCGCCCCTCGCCGCCGCCCGCGCCAACCGCCGTGCGGCGCGCGGGAGTTGAACCAGGGCGGCGGCACCCCATGCCCCCGCCCCACACCCTCCGGCATCGTACCCGCGAACAGGTCGCCACCGTAGAGCGCGTTTTCCTGCGGAGCTTCGAGCTGACGTGCCACTCGCGGTGGCTCTGCCCCCGCGCTCGCCGTCGCGCCGTCCTCCCCCAGCGCTTCGCCTGGGGGTGCCCCCACCCAGCGCTTCGCCTGGGGGTGCCCCCACCCAGCGCTTCGCCTGGGGGTGCCCCCACCCAGCGCTTCGCCTGGGGGTGCCCCCACGCGCCCCTGAATACACCCACCCTCTCCCCAGAGGGCACCCCAACAGGGGCGCGGGGAACTGCGCGCCCAGCCGCGGTGCACCGTGAGTAGCGACGTCACTGCAAGTGGCAATCACCCGAGGGGCGCAGGGGTGCAGGAGGCGCGGAGCGCGGTGGTGCGGGTGGGGGCGCCGGGCAAGACGAAGCCCCCGGTCACGGGGGAACAACCGGGGGCTCCGTGCTACGTGGCGGCCTTCCGGGACCGCTTGGTTGAAAACGTAATTGCTCCGCGCGGAGCGGTCAAGTGCGTCACCCGGCGTGACCGTTCGGGTTGGGAGCGACGCGATATCCGGTGGGTGTCTGGTGGACCAGGAGGTCCGCGAAGGGCCGCGTCGGGTCGTGCGCGAAGTGCTCGTCCTCCGCCGCCGACCACCCGGTCCAGAAGTGCTCGAGACCGGGGCCGTCCCGGCGGATCCCGCGCCGCCGGGCGGTCGCCGGGTCGACCTCCAGCCACAGGGACAGGGCCAGGGAGGGGCGCAGGGCGCGCTGCCCGGTGCCGACCCCTTCGAGCAGGACCACCGGCGCCGCCGGGACGAGCCGCTCGCCGGCGAAGCGCCGCGCGGTCCAGTCGTAGACCCGGTGCCTGGCGTCCCGGCCCTCGCGGAAAGGCGCCAGCACCTCGGCGACGAGCCGCTCCGTCCAGCCGAACGGCTCCTCGTGGGTGGCCAGATCGTCGGTGTGCAGCACCGGAAGGCCGCCGGCCTCCTCCGCCAGCCGCGCGGCGAGCGTGGACTTGCCGGCGCCCGCGTGGCCGTCGACGGCCACCAGGCGCACCGGGCCGCAGGACGGCGGCAGCAGGTCCAGCCTGCGGGCGAGTTCCCGCAGCGAGAGCGGCGGGTGCCCCGCCGGGGGGGTTGCGTCCATGAACGGCGAGCATAGGGCCGCCCGTACGGCGGCCCGGTGAGCGCCGGGCCGTGGGAGGTCGCGGGATCGGACGGCGCCGCCGTCTACCGTGGTCGGTGTGACCGACTCAACCGACGCACGCGACCCGCTCCACCCCGCCGAGCGGCTGGAACTCGCCAGGAGGGCCACCGCCGACGCGGGGGTGGACGCGCTGCTGGTCTCGCCCGGCGCGGACCTGCGGTATCTGACCGGCTATCAGGCGCATCCGCTGGAGCGGCTGACCTGCCTGGTGGTGCCTGCGGAAGGGGACCCCTTCCTGGTGGTGCCCGCGCTGGAGCGGCCCGCCGCGCAGGCCTCTCCGGCAGGCGCTCTCGGCGTGGAGATCACCGGTTTCGCCGAGACGGCCGACGCGTACGAGCTGATCGCGCGCCGGCTGCCCGCGGGGGTGCGCCGCTTCGCCGTCGACAACCACATGTGGGCCGAGAAGCTGCTGGCCTTCCAGGCGGCGCTGCCCGACGCCCAGGCCAGCCTGGCCGGCGACGTGCTCACCGAGCTGCGGGTGCGCAAGAGCCCCGCCGAGGTGGCGGCGCTGCGCCGGGCGGGCGGTGCCATCGACCGGGTGCACCGCAGGATGGGGGAGTGGCTGCGGGCCGGGCGCACCGAGCGCGAGGTCGCCGGGGACATCGCGGAGGCCATCGTGGCGGCCGGCCACGCGGCGGTGGACTTCGTGATCGTCGGCTCCGGCCCGAACAGCGCGAGCCCCCACCACGAGGTGTCCGACCGGGTGATCCGCGCGGGCGACCCGGTGGTGGTCGACATCGGCGGCACCACGGCCGACGGCTACTGCTCGGACTCCACCCGCACCTACGCGGTCGGCGAGCCGCCCGCGGCCTTCCGCGAGCTGTACGAGGTGCTGCTGCGCGCGCAGACCGCGCAGACCGACGCGGTGCGGCCCGGCGTCACCGCCGAGCAACTGGACGCGGTCGGCCGGGACATCATCACCGCGGCCGGCTACGGCGAGCACTTCATCCACCGCACCGGGCACGGCATCGGCATGGAGACGCACGAGGAGCCGTACATCGTGGCGGGCAGCCGGCGGGTGCTCGCGCCGGGCATGGCCTTCTCGATCGAACCGGGCATCTACCTGCCCGGCACGTTCGGCGCGCGCATCGAGGACATCGCGGTGTGCACGCAAAGCGGCGGCGAGAGGCTGAATCTGACCGGGCGTGACCTGGTGGTCCTGCCCGGCTGAGCGCCACAGGAGCAGACCAATGTTGGTGGCGCCACGCGGCCGGAAAACCTGGTGGAAAGGGCTGCCGGGCTGCGATGGTGGTGCGACCCTGCCGCCTGGCGGCGCGCGGGGGTGTCCCGTACCCGACGAGGGAAAACGAGGGGATTCAGCCATGAGCAGTAACGCTCCCCGCCGTGCCGTGATCACCGCGGCGCTGGCCGCCGCCGCGGCCGCCGCGGCCGCCGCGACCACCGCCACCGCGCCGTTCGCGTCGGCCGCGCCGTCCGGCGCCGCCGCGCCCGGCGCCGTGCCGCAGCGGAGCGGCCCCGGCGCCCAGCCCGACAGCGCGCCGGTCGACTACCACGGCTGGACGAGCTTCGCCGACTGGCTGTTCGGCGCGCACGCGGGCACCCGCCCGGTGCCCGGCGCCCGGCCGGGCCTGGAGATCGGCCGGGCCACCGGCACGCTGGACTACACCGACCCGCACACCGGCATCACCGCCTCCTGGGAGTCGGCGTCCTGGACCTCCCCGCCGCGCAGCATCCCGCACCCGGCGAGCGAGCTGATCTCGTCGTGGAACGCGCACACCCCGGCGGGCACCTGGATCCAGGTGGAGCTGCTCGGCACCTACACCGACGGCACCGACACCCCGGCGTACGTCATGGGCCGCTGGACCGCGGGCGACGGCGACGAGGACATCCGGCGCACGTCGGTGGACGACCAGAGCGACGGCAAGAGCAGCATCTGGACCGACACCTTCGCCATCGACGACACGGCGGCCGGCCCGCTGCTCGCCTCGTACCGGCTGCGGCTGACGCTCTTCCGCAAGCCCGGCAGCAAGCTGACGCCGACGGTGTGGCGGCTCGGCGCGATGGCGTCGAACATCCCCGACCGCTTCACCGTGCCGGCCTCGGTGCCCGGCGAGGCGGCCGGCGTCGAGCTGCCGGTGCCCGCGTACTCGCAGAACATCCACAAGGGCCAGTACCCGCAGTACGACAACGGCGGCGAGGCCTGGTGCAGCCCGACGTCGTCCACGATGGTCATCGAGTACTGGGGCCGCGGCCCGACCGCGCAGCAGCTGTCCTGGGTCGACCCGTCGTACGCCGACCCGCAGGTCGACCAGGGTGCCCGCTACACCTACGACTACCAGTACGAGGGCTGCGGCAACTGGCCGTTCAACGCGGCCTACGCGGCCACGTACAAGGACATGCAGGGCGTCATCACCCGGCTGCGCTCGCTGAGCGACGTGGAGAAGCTGATCAAGGCCGGCATCCCGGTGATAACGTCCCAGTCCTTCCTCGCCTCCGAACTGGACGGCGCCGGCTACGGCACGTCGGGGCACCTGATGTGCCTGGTGGGCTTCACCGCGGAGGGCGACGTGGTCGCCAACGACCCGGCGAGCAGCAGCGACGCGGTGGTCCGCAACGTCTACAAGCGGTCGCAGTTCGAGACCATCTGGCTGCGTACGAAGCGGATCAACTCCACCGGCGGGGTCAGCGGCGGCACCGGCGGGGTCTGCTACCTGTACTTCCCCGCGAAGCCGAGCCCGGGGCAGCGGCGGGCGCTCGCGGCGGTCGGGGTGGTGTGAAAAGGGGGCGCTCCGGGCGCTCCTGACGTGCGGCGGCCCTCCGGGACCCGCTAATTGGTAGAGACCAATTTGTGGGTTGCTCTAAAGGTCTGGACCAACTCATTGACGGGTTCGTGTCAGCGCAGGATTCTGCTGGCACGTTCCCCCACAGGAGGTCCAGACGTGAAGCGTCTCCATGCACTGGGTTCCGGCGTGGCCGCCGCCGCCCTCGCCGTGGCCGGGCTCGGCGCGACCGCCGCGCTCGGCACCGGCCAGGCCAGCGGCGCCACGGTGTCGGCCAACGCGCTGAGCAATCAGTGGTACGCCGCCGCCCCTTACCTGATGCCGACCGACAACAACCCGCCGGACGCGACCGCGATCATGGACGCCACCGGCCTCAAGGCCTTCCAGCTCGCCTTCATCCTGGCCCCCAACGGCGGTGGCTGCAGCCCGACCTGGGGCGGCACCAGCGCGGTCTCCTCGGACACCGCGGTCGGCAACGTGATCTCGGCGATCCGTGCCAAGGGCGGTGACGTCTCGGTCTCCATCGGCGGCTACGGCGGCACCAAGCTCGGCCAGGCGTGTTCCGACGCGGCGTCCACTGCCGCCGCCTACCAGCAGGTCATCAACAAATACCAGCTCAAGGCGATGGACTTCGACCTGGAGGAGCCGGAGTACGAGAACACCGCCGCCGTCTCGCACGAGATCGGCGCCGCCAAGATCCTCCAGCAGAACAACCCCGGCCTGTTCATCTCGGTGACCACCGCGGGCACCGCGGCCGGCACCGGCTGGTTCGGCCAGCAGATGCTCAACGAGGCCAAGGCGCAGGGCTTCACACCCAACAACTTCTCCATCATGCCCTTCGACGGCGGCTTCAACGGCGCCGCGTCGCAGACCTCCGCGCTGACCGCCTTCAACGGGCTGCTCAAGACCACCTTCGGGTGGGACACCGCCACCGCGTACGCGCACGAGGGCTTCTCCGGCATGAACGGCCGCAGCGACTCGGGCGAGTACTTCTACCAGGCGGACTTCCAGACCGTGCTGGACTACGCGACCAGCCACGGCATGGGCCGCTTCACCTTCTGGTCGCTCAACCGGGACCGCCAGTGCAGCCCGCCGGACAACGGCACCACGTCCGGCACGTGCAGCAGCGTGGCGCAGCAGCCCTGGGACTTCGCGAAGTTCTCGGTGAAGTTCGCCGGCGTCACCCCGCCGACCAACCCGCCCACCACGCCGCCGACCACCACCCCGCCGACCACGCCGCCCGGCGGCGGCACCTGCACGGTCGCCGAGTGGAGCGCGTCCGCGGTCTACGTCAACGGCAACGAGGTCGCCCACAAGAGCCACAAGTGGAAGGCCAAGTGGTGGACCACCAACGAGGAGCCCGGCACCACCGGTGAGTGGGGCGTGTGGCAGGACGAGGGCGCCTGCTGACAGGCCAGTGATCTGGCCGAAAAACGATGGTGGACCCGTGGAGATCGTCGCCACGGGTCCACCATCGTTTCTGCGCTTGCCCTGCACCGTGTGCGCAAATTCGCCGTGGCGCGTTTTCGCACCTGTACATGCCGGTGCTTGTTGACCGAAAACGGACCTGGCTTCTCCAGTTGCGTGTTTCGCTCCGAACACGTGATCAGTAGCCTCACAGAGTAAGCGGCCCACCGTCCGCGAGAGTTGACTCCGGACGCGCACACCCCGGCCCCACGACCTGGAGACTCCCACTGTGACCGACCGTCCTTCCTGGGCACCGCCCGGCATCGACATCACCGTGCCCAGCGTCTCGCGGGTCTACGACTACTACCTCGGCGGTTCGCACAACTTCGAGGTCGACCGGGAAGCGGCCAGGCACGTGCTCAAATCCGTGCCCGCGATGCCGAAAGTCGGCCAGGCCAACCGGGCGATGATGCGCCGCGCGGTGCGGTACGCGCTCGGGCGGGGCGTCGACCAGTTCCTCGACATCGGCTCCGGCATCCCGACCTTCGGCAACGTGCACGAGGTCGTCCACGCGCTGAACCCCGAGGCGAACGTCGTCTACGTCGACAACGACCCGGTCGCGGTCGCCCACAGCAAGGCGGTGCTCGACGGCAACGAGCACGCCACCATCGCCACCGCCGACCTGCGCGACCCGCACTCGGTCCTCGACCACCCCGAGACCCGGCGGATGCTGGACCTCGACCGCCCGGTCGCCCTGCTGCTGGTGGCGGTGCTGCACTTCCTCTCCGACGCCGACGACCCGCACGGCGTGGTCGCCACCCTGCGCGACGCCCTCGCGCCGGGCAGCGTGCTGGTGATCACCCACGCCACCCACACCCCGCACGACCGCTCGCTGGACGACGACATGCGCGCCGGCGCGGCGGTCTACCAGCGCACCAGCACACCGCTGGTCATGCGTCAGGTGCCCGAGGTGCGGCGCTTCTTCACCGGCTTCGAACTCGTCGAGCCCGGCGTCGTCCCGATGCCGCACTGGCGCCCCGACACCCCGCCGGGCGACGACATCGATCCAGCCGTGCTCACCGGGTTCGCCGGTGTGGGGCTCAAGGCGTGACCGAGCGACCGGCCGGCTCCGTGCGCGGGCAGGGCGGCATCGCGGTGGTGGAGGCGGACTGCCTCTCCCGGTTCGCCGCGATCTGGAGCCGGGCCATCTACCCGGTGACCGCCACCTCGATGACCAGGGCCGAGTTCGAGCAGCACCTGCTGCCGCTGGCCCGCACCCTGCGGGACGCGCTGCACGCGGAGCGCTTCGACCCGCGCGGCGCCGCCCGGGTCGGCGAAGGGCTGGTGGCCGCGCACTGCACCGACCCCGAGGCGCTGCCCAGCATCCTCGGCGTCATCGACGCCTACCTGGTGCTCTACTGCGGCCCGGTCCTCGACCTGCCCGCCGACGAGTGCCGTGTGCGCTGCTCGCGCCTCCAGCACGCGGTCGCCGTCGGCTTCTCGCAGGCGCTGCGCGAACGCACCCTGCACGAGCAGGAGTCGATATCCCGCGCCGCGCTGAACGCCAAGAGCGAGGCGGAGACCGCGCTGGCGGCCAGCGAGGCCCGCTTCCGCGCGGTCTTCGAGACCGCCGCGGTCGGCATCGGCATCGCCGACCTCGACGGCAACGTGCTGGAGACCAACGACGCGCTGACCCGGATGTTCGGCAGCGAGGCCTACGTCAGGCACCGCAGGGTCGGCGAGTGGACGCAGCTGGAGTCCGCCGCCGGCGACCCGGCGTCGCTCAACCGCGGCCTGGTGCGCGGCGACCGCGACCACTACGAGGTGGAGAAGGCCTTCCTGCGGGCGGACGGCTCGGTGCTGTGGGCCGACGTCCAGGTGTCGCTGCTGCGCGACGCCGACGGCTCGCCGCGCTACCAGCTCGCGCTGTTCGAGGACATCACCGAGCGCCGCCGGCTGCTGGAGCGGCTGCGCCACCAGGCCACCCACGACGCGCTCACCGGGCTGCCCAACCGGGCGCTGTTCTTCGAGCGCCTCGACCAGGCGCTCGCCGACCCGGCCCGCGACATCGGCGTGTGCTACCTCGACCTGGACGGCTTCAAAGCGGTCAACGACAGCCTCGGCCACGCGGTGGGCGACCGGCTGCTGGTCGCCGTCGCCGACCGGCTGCGCGGCTGCGTGGCCTCGCCCGACCAGCTGGTCGCCAGGATCGGCGGCGACGAGTTCGTCGCCGTCTACGCCGACCCGCCGAGCCAGGCCGCCGTCACCGAACTGGCCGCCCGCATCCTCAGGGCGCTCTCCGCCCCGGTGCTGCTCGACGACCGCCAGCTGCCCGTGCACGGCAGCATCGGCATCGTGCACGGCCAGGTCGGCACCCGCGGTCCCGCCGACGTGCTGCGCAGCGCCGACATCACGATGTACCGCGCCAAAGAGCGCGGCGGGAACCGCTACGAGGTCGCCGACCCCGACGCCGACGCCCGCGCCATCACCCGGCACGGGCTGACCAACCAGCTGCCCAGCGCGCTGCGGCACGGCGAGTTCTTCGTCGAATACCAGCCACTGATCGGCCTGGAGGACGGTGCCGTGCTGGGGGCCGAGGCGCTGGTGCGCTGGCTCCACCCGGTGCACGGGGTGCTCGGTCCTGACCAGTTCATCCCGCTCGCCGAGAGCACCGGGCAGATCGTGCCGCTCGGCCGCTGGGTGCTCCAACAGGCCGCACAGCAGGCCCGCGACTGGCATGACCTGCAGTTCACCGGCCCGGCGCCGCGGATCAACGTCAACCTCTCACCGGTGCAGCTGAGCCATCCCGACCTGGTCGCCGAGGTCGTCGCGGTGCTGGAGGAGACCCGCCTGCAGCCCAGCGCGCTGTGCCTGGAGGTCACCGAGAGCGCTCTGATCGGCGCCGACGAGGACGCGCTCAAGCCGCTGCGCCGGATCGCCGACCTCGGGGTGGCGATAGCGCTGGACGACTTCGGCACCGGATACTCCAACCTGTCGTCGCTGCGATGGCTTCCGGTCAGTGTGCTCAAGCTCGACCGGTCCTTCACCCGCGGCATGCGGCAGCACCCCGCCGACCCGGTCGAGATGAAGATCGTGGAGGGCATCGTCTCGCTCGCCCACACCCTCAACCTCACCGTGACCGTCGAGGGCGTCGAGACCCGCACCCAGGCCGAGCACCTGCGCGCCCTGGGCTGCGACACCGCCCAGGGCTGGTATTACGGCAAGGCGGGCCCCGCCGACCAGCTGCACACCCTGACCCTGGCCGACGCGAGCTGACCCGCCCCGGGGGCCGCACCCGCCTCCCGTACCGGCCGTGCTGCGCGGGCGGTCACGGGCGCTGTGATGGAATCCCCTGGTAGCCACCGCATCCGGACCAGGGGGTTCCACTGAGTACCGCAGCCGCAGAGACCCTGTCCGTGGCCGCGCTGCTCATCGTGCTGGGCTTCGCCGTGATCCGGCCGCACGGCTGGCCCGAGGCCGTGGCCGCGGTGCCGGCGGCGGTGCTGCTCACCGCGGTCGGCGCGGTGCCGCTGCCGGCCGCCTGGGGCCAGATCAAGGAACTGGCGCCGGTCGTCGGCTTCCTGGCCGCCGTGCTGGTGCTGGCCGAGCTGTGCGCCGACGACGGGCTCTTCACCGCCGCGGGCGACGCCATCGCGCAGGCCTGCCACGGCGAACCGCAGCGGCTGCTCGCCGGCGTCTTCGCGGTCGCCGCCGTGGTGACCGCGGTGCTCAGCCTGGACGCCACCGTCGTCCTGCTCACCCCGGTCGTCATCGCGACCGCCGCCCGGGCAGGCGCCCGGCCCCGCCCGCACGTCTACGCCTGCGCGCACCTGGCCAACTCCGCCTCGCTGCTGCTGCCGGTCTCCAACCTCACCAACCTGCTGGCCTTCACCGCCGCCGGGGTGACCTTCACCCGGTTCGCGCTGCTGATGGCCGTGCCGTGGCTGCTCGCCGTCGGCATCGAATACGTCATCTTCCGCCGGTTCTTCACCGCCGACCTCGCCGTCACCGAGCACCCGCCCGAGCGCGGCGAACCGCCCGCCGTGCCGGTCTTCACCCTGGTGGTGCTCGGTCTGACGCTGGCCGGCTTCGCGATCACCTCGCTGGGCGGGATCAACCCGGCCTGGGCGGCGCTGGCCGGCGCGCTGGTGCTCGGCGTACGGGCGCTGCACCGCCGCCGGGCCACCGTGGGCGGGCTGGTGGCCGCGGCGGGGCCGCTGTTCTGCCTGTTCGTACTCGCGCTCGGCGTCGTCGTCGAGGCGGTGGTACGCAACGGTCTGTCGGACGCGGCGGACGCCATCCTGCCGTCCGGCAGCAGCCTGCCCGCACTGCTCGGGACGGCCGCCTTCGCCGCCCTGCTGGCCAACGTCATCAACAACCTGCCCGCCGTGCTCGCCCTGCTGCCGCTGGCCGAGACCGGCGGCGCCGGGCCGGTGCTCGCCGTGCTCATCGGTGTGAACCTCGGTCCCAACCTCAGCTACGCCGGATCGCTCGCCACGCTGCTGTGGCGGCGGGTGCTCCAGGACCACGGCACGGACGCCTCGCTGCGCACCTTCACCCGGCTGGGCCTGCTCACCGTGCCGCCGACGCTGGTGGCGTCCACCGTCGCCCTGTGGGCGGGCCTGCGGCTCACCGGCACCTGACGCCGGCCCCGGGGGCCCGTCCGGCGCCTGCGGGGTGGTCGGCGCCCCCGGGGGCCCGCACGCCGGTGGACCACCGCGAAAGGCACCGGTGACGGGGCGTCGCCCCATCGGGCATACTCCAACCCGCCGGTCGTGTTGATCAACCCGTGCCGTGATCCGGTACGGGAGCTTCGTGTCCGGGTATGCCCATCGGACGGCACCGCCCACCCACGGTGAGATGCCGCCGTCGCCCCCGAGAGGGAGGAGTGCGCCGCATGCAGACCTACGGCCCGCAGCCGGTGTCCCGCCAACTGCCCACCGAGGAGGCGCGGGACCTGCTCGCGCTCACCCGGGACCTGGCCCAGCGGGAGATCGCCCCCGCCGCGGCCGCCGAGGAGGACGCCGGGCGCTTCCCGCGCGAGACGTTCACCCTGATCGGCGAGGCCGGACTGCTCGGCCTGCCCTATCCGGAGGAAGACGGCGGCGGAGGCCAGCCGTACGAGGTGTACCTCCAGGTCCTGGAAGAACTGGCGGCGGCCCGGCTGACCGTCGGCCTCGGGGTCAGCGTCCACACCCTGTCCTGCCACGCCGTGGCCCACTACGGCAGCAAGGAGCAGCGCGCCGAGCACCTCCCCGCCATGCTCGGCGGCACGCTGCTCGGCGCCTACTGCCTCTCCGAGCCGACCTCGGGCTCCGACGCCGCCGCCCTGCGCACCCGGGCGGTGCGCGACGGCGACGACTGGACCATCGACGGCACGAAGTCCTGGATCACCCACGGCGGCGTCGCCGACTTCTACACGGTGCTGGCCCGCAGCGGCGGCGAGGGCGCGCACGGCATCTCGGCGTATCTCGTACCGGGCGACGCCCCCGGCCTGTCGGCGGCCGTGCCGGAACGGAAGATGGGCCTGAAGGGCTCACCGACCGCGCAGGTCCACTTCGACGCCGTCCGGGTGCCCGACACCCGCCGCGTCGGCGACCTCGGCCAGGGCTTCGCCATCGCGCTCGACGCCCTGGACTCCGGGCGGCTCGGCATCGCCGCGTGCGCCACCGGACTGGCGCAGGCCGCCCTGAACACGGCGCTCGGCTACGTCCTGGAGCGGCGGCAGTTCGACCGGCCCGTCGCCGACTTCCAGGGCCTGCGCTTCATGCTCGCCGACATGGCCACCAGGATCGAGGCCGGCCGGGCGCTCTACCTGGCCGCGGCCCGGCTGCGGGACACCGGGCAGCCCTTCTCCGCGCGGGCCGCCATGGCGAAGCTCTTCTGCACCGACACCGCGATGCAGGTGACCACCGACGCCGTGCAGCTGCTCGGCGGCTACGGCTACACCGCGGACTTCCCGGCCGAGCGCTACATGCGGGAGGCGAAGGTGCTGCAGATCGTGGAGGGCACCAACCAGATCCAGCGGATGGTGGTCGCCCGCCATCTGGCCGGGCCCGAGTCCAGGGGCTGACCCGAGACGCGGGCGCGGTCACGCGAGGCCGGCGCCGTCCACGCCGGCCGGGCGCTGCGATCAGGCCGCGAGCCGCTGCTCGGGCATGTGGATGGGCCGCGTCTCGGGGCCGCCGACGTGCGAGAACGGCTGCGTACGCCAGTCGAGGCCGGCGGGCAGCGTCAGCAGCGCCGCCAGCTCCCGCTGCGCGTCCGCGCCGGCGGCACCGTCGGCCGGGCGGGCGTCGGCCACCGCGCGGCCGGAGCCGGTGCACACGGTCAGGCCGAACGGATTCCACGGCGTCGGGCACAGGGCGTGCTGCGGCAGCTGCTCCTCGTCGGTGAAGACCGCGATGGGCCGCCCGCAGTCCGGGCAGGACAGCCGGACGACGTCGCCGAAGTCCTCCTCGAAGGCCTCGTCGGCGTCCATGAGGTCGTCCGACGCGTCGGCGTCGGAATCCGCCGGCTCACCGGCGGGGAAGGCGAACGCGGCGTCGCGTTCGTGACCCTCCTGGAACGCCGGCCTGATCCGCTCGCTGCGGCTGTGGCGCACATGGTTACGCATGCTGCGTCTCCCCCTCGGGTGGGATGCCCTTCATCGGGTCGGCCCGGCATCACGCCAGCGGCCATAGCGAGCACTTCCCGCCACGCTACGCGGGTAACCACGCCATAGCGGGCAGACCGGTCCACTCGATGTGGCCTTCGTCACACCGGCCCGGATGGCTGGTTCATGCGCCCCCGCCGTGCGCCCGCGCACCCCCCTGCGCCCCCGCGCGGCTCCTTGCCCCGCGGCCGGATAAGGTGCCAACCGGCGAGGCCAGGACAGGTCCGCCGGAAGTGGAAGCGTGACGTGATGCAAAGCAACTGGGCCGGAAACCTGGCCTTCTCCGCGGCCGAAGTACGCCGACCTGCCACCGTCGCCGAGCTGCGGTCGCTGGTCGCCGCCGGCCGCCGCGCCAAAGCACTCGGCAGTGCCCACTCCTTCAGCGACATCGCCGACACCGACGGCACCCTGATCGAACTGTCCGGGCTGCCGCCCGAGATCGACATCGACACCGCCGCCCGCAGCGTCCGGGTCGCCGCCGGCGTGCGCTACGCGGAACTGGCCGCGCACCTGCACGCCCGAGGCTTCGCGCTGCCCAACATGGCGTCCCTGCCGCACATCTCCGTCGGCGGCTCCGTCGCCACCGGCACCCACGGCTCCGGCGACGCCAACGGCGGCCTGGCCACCTCCGTCTCCGGCATCGACCTGGTCACCGCCGACGGCGGCATCCACACCATGAGCCGGGCCGCCGACGGCGACACCTTCGACGGCTCCGTCGTCGCGCTCGGCGCCCTCGGCATCGTCACCCACCTCACCCTGGACCTGCGGCCCGCCTACGAGATCCGCCAGCGGGTCCTCACCGGCCTCGAACTCGCCGACGCCACCGCGAACTTCGACGCGATCACCTCGGCCGCGTACAGCGTCAGCCTCTTCACCGACTGGCGCGGCCCGCGCTTCACCCAGGTGTGGCTCAAGCAGCTCGCCGACGCCCCCGGCGCGGACTTCCCGTGGGCCAAGCCCGCCGAGTCCAAGATGCACCCGGTGCCCGGCGTCGATCCCGTCCACTGCACCGAGCAGTTCGATGTGCCGGGCCCCTGGCACGAGCGCCTGCCGCACTTCCGGCCCGGCTTCACGCCCAGCAGCGGCGAGGAGCTGCAGTCCGAGTACCTGGTGCCGCGCACTCACGCGGTCGCCGCGCTGACCGCCCTCGACGCCATGCGCGGGACCATCGCGCCCGTCCTGCAGGTCTGCGAGGTCCGCACGGTCGCCGCCGACCGGCTCTGGCTCAGCCCCGCGCAGGGCCGCGACACCGTCGCCCTGCACTTCACCTGGATCAAGGACACCGCCCGCGTCCTGCCGGTCCTGACCGCCCTCGAAGGCGCCCTGGCCCCCTACGAGCCCCGCCCGCACTGGGGCAAGCTCTTCACCACCGCCCCCGCCGAGGTCCGCGCCCGCTACCCCCGGATGCCGGACTTCCTCTCCCTGGCCGCCGCCACCGACCCAGCCCGCACCTTCTCCAACGGCTTCCTCGACCGAATGCTCCACGCATGACCGAAACCACCGGCGTGCCGGTAAGGTCGTCGGCTGTGGAAGAGCTGGATCGTCAGATCGTGGAGCTGCTCATGGCCGACGGGCGCATGAGCTACACGGACCTGGGCAAGGCCACGGGCCTTTCCACCTCCGCGGTCCACCAGCGGGTCCGCCGGCTCGAACAGCGGGGCGTCATCCGCGGATACGCCGCGATCGTCGACGCCGAGGCCGTCGGGCTCCCGCTGACCGCGTTCATCTCCGTCAAGCCGTTCGATCCGAGCGCGCCGGACGACATCCCCGAGCGGCTCGCCGAGGTCCCCGAGATCGAGGCGTGCCATTCCGTGGCGGGCGACGAGAACTACATCCTGAAGGTCCGCGTCTCCACGCCGAGCGAGCTCGAACACCTCCTCGCTCGGGTCAGGACCCTCGCGGGTGTCTCCACCCGCACCACGGTCGTCCTCTCGACCCCGTACGAGTCGCGCCCACCGCGCCTCTAACCCCCGTGCGGGGGCGAATCTTTCTGCCCCTGGCGGTGCGTTGCTTGCCTGCGGCCGCGTCGTGGTTGCGCGCGCAGTTCCCCGCGCCCCTGGGGGATTGCCTCTTGCGGTGCGTTGCTTCTCTGCGGCCGCGTCGTGGCTGGCCGCGCCGTTCTCCCCCAGAGCTTCGCCTGGGGGTACCCCCACGCGCCCCATTTGGCCTGCGTCCGCTCACGCCCAGCGTTGCGCCGCGTGGGAGCGCCGAAGAGCCGCGAAAGCCAGGGGCGCGGGGAACTGCGCGCTAAGCCACGATGGCGCCGCAGGCAAGCGACGCACCGCAGGGAGCAGGGACCTCGGGGGCGCGGGGAACTGCGCGCGCAACCACGTCGGCGGATCAGGGGATCGCCCACCGCAAGGGGCAACCCCTCAGGGGCGCGGGAACTGCGCGACAAGCCACGACGCGGCCGCAGGCAAGCGACGCACCGCAAGGGGCAGGGACCTCGGGGGCGCGGGGAACTGCGCGCGCAACCACGTCGGCGGATCAGGGGATCGCCCACCGCAAGGGGCAACCCCCCAGGGGCGCGTGGGGGTACCCCCAGGCGAAGCTCTGGGGGAGAACTGCGCGACAAGCCACGACGCGGCCGCAGGCAAGCGACGCACCGCAAGGGGCACGGACCCCGGGGGCGCGGGGCTCCCCCCAACGCGAAGCTCCGGGGAGGACGGACCGCCTCGTCGGGGGCGCACCGCGCGGGAAAGGGGCTGGTCGGGGGCCACCCCCGAGGCCGGGGGCGCGCCCGGGGAGGGGGAGACTGGGGGGATGCGCCCCAGTTCTGGTGAGACCAGGCCCTCGTCGGAGGGCAACCCACGCAGCAGGACCGTCATGCTGCGTGCCGGCTTCGTGTACACGCCGAGCGACCCGTTCGCGACAGCGATCGTCGTGGACGGCGACACCGTCGCCTGGGTCGGCGAGGAGGCCGCCGCCGACTCCTTCGCCGACGGCGTGGACGAGGTCGTCGACCTCGACGGAGCCCTGGTCACACCGGCGTTCACGGACGCCCACGTGCACACCACCGCCACGGGGCTGGCCCTGACCGGCCTGGACCTGACCGGCGCCGCGAACCTGGCGGAGGCGCTGGAGAGGACCGCCGGGTACGCGGCATCGCACGCCGCCGACCGCGTACTGCTCGGGCACGGGTGGGACGAGAGCCGCTGGCCGGAGCGGCGGCCGCCGACGCGGACGGAGTTGGACCGGGCGACGGGGGGCCGCCCGCTGTACCTGTCGCGCACCGACGTGCACAGCGCGGCCGTCAGCAGCGGCCTGGCCGCCCTCGTACCGGACCTGGCGGGCCTGGCCGGCCACGACCCGCAGGGGCCGCTGACGCGGGACGCCCACCATGCCGTGCGGCGGGCCGCGTACGCCGCCGTGACGCCCGCCCAGCGCGAGGCGGCCCAGCGGGCGGCACTGCGGCACGCGGCCGCGCAGGGCATCGGCTCGGTGCACGAGTGCGCCGGCCCCGACATCTCCTCGCAGGAAGACCTGACGGGCCTGCTGGCGCTCGCCGCGGCCGGCGACGGGCCGCGGGTGCTCGGCTACTGGGCCGAGCCGGTCCGCGAGGCCGCGGACCTGGACCGCGTTCGCGACCTCGGCGCGGTCGGCGCCGCGGGCGACCTGTTCGTGGACGGCTCGCTCGGCTCGCACACCGCGTGCCTGCACGCGCCCTACGCCGACGACGCCGCCGTCTCGGGCGTGTCGTACCTGGACGGCGAGACCATCGCCCGCCACCTGCTGCTATGCACGCAGGCCGGCGTGCAGGCCGGTTTCCACGCCATCGGGGACGCGGCCGTCGACGCCGTCGTGGCGGGGGTGCGGGCCGCCGCCGAGGCGGTGGGCCTGGACCGGGTGCGGGCCCTGCGGCACCGCGTCGAGCACGCCGAACTGCTGACCGGCGCCGCCATCGCGGCCTTCGCCGAATTCGGCCTGGTCGCCTCCGTGCAGCCCGCCTTCGACGCGGCCTGGGGCGGCCCGGACGGGATGTACGCGGCCAGGCTCGGCGCCGAGCGGGCCGCGGCGCTCAACCCGTATGCGGCGCTGACCCGCGCGGGCGTGCCGCTCGCGCTCGGCTCGGACAGCCCGGTCACCCCGCTCGACCCGTGGGGCGCGGTGCGGGCCGCCGCCTTCCACCGGACGCCCGCGCACCGCATCTCCGCCCGCGCCGCCTTCACCGGGCACACCAGGGGCGGTTGGCGCGCGGTCGGCCGGGACGACGCGGGCGTCCTGGTGCCCGGCGCGCCGGCGGACTACGTGGTGTGGCGGGTCGGCGACCTGGTCGTCCAGGCTCCCGACGAGCGGGTCGCCAACTGGTCGACCGACCCGCGCTCCGGCACCCCGGGCCTGCCCGATCTGACTCCGGGCGGTGAGCTGCCGACCGCGCTGCGTACGGTCGTCGGCGGCCGTACGGTGCACACGCGCCCGAACGGGTGACCGGCGGCGGCGTCGGATGCGGCCGAACGGTGCGCGCTCGGGCGGCAGCGGCGTGTCGCTTGCCGCCCGGCCGGTCCGCACTGACCTGCTGATTTGGTGAAACCCCGCAGGTCAAAGGGCTGTTGACAGTGGCCGGTCGAGGGCGAGTAGGTTCGGCGAAGTCCACCACAGGACGTCGAACCGGGGGCCCTCCGCGGTCGCGTCGACCGCCGCTGGGCCATGGGGTGTCGCGCCGCACGTGCACGCCGCCACTGGCAGCCAGGTCCAGCGCGCGACGCAGAACGCGGCTCGCCAGTGGGCCTCTCCGCCCGTGAGGGTACGGAGGGTGAGCGCCGCCCGATCGGCAGGTGTGACCCGGGAAGGGCCCGGACGCCCAGTAGACAACGGCTTTGGTCGACCCGCAGCCAGCGGTTCCCAGGTCGGCCCGAAGGGCGTTCGGGCCCGTTCCGCAGCAGCGCGGGCGGAGAGCGCCGGCTTTGGGCCCGGCGCGGTGGGATGGGAAGCTTTGCCCATCCGCGGCTCGCCCTCGCGTCATCACGGGGTACGGTCGCCTTCACCACCCTCCACCTGCAGGAAGGCCGCGACCGTGCGCCTGCGCCCCGAAACCGCTCCCGCGGCGCCCCCGGCCGAACCCGGCGTGCCCGAAACGGTGCCCGGCGGCCCGCTGGACGCACCGGAGCCCGCGGCGCCCCGCGCCTCGCGGCGCCGACGGTTCGGCGCCCTCGCCCGCAGGTCCGCGCCCAGCAGCGCGGTCGCCGCGGCGAGCGGCCTGGCACTGGCCGCCGCCTTCCCGCCGTACGACCTGTGGCCGCTGTCGCTGGTCGCGGTCGCCGCGCTGTCGCTGCTGACGCGCGGCAGGACCGTACGCCAGGGCGCCTGGCTCGGCTTCGCCTTCGGCTGGCCCTTCTTCATCTGGCTGCTGCAGTGGCTGCACACCGTCGGGTGGGACGCCGTGGTGGGCCTGGCAGCGATCGAGGCGGGCTTCCTCGCCGTGCTGGGCGGCTGCCTGGTGCTGGGCCAGCGGCTGCCCGGGGGGCCGCTGTGGGCGGCCTGCCTGTGGGTGACCGAGGAACTGGCCAGGGACCGGCTGCCCTTCGGCGGCTTCCCCTGGGGCCGGCTCGCCTTCGCCAACACCGGCTCCCCGTACACCCCGCTGGCCGCGCTCGGCGGCGCCCCGCTGGTGACCTTCGCGGTGGCGCTCAGCGGCACTGCGCTGGCAGCTGCCGCGCTGTCGGCGGTACGCCTCTACCGCGCCCGGGAACGGAGCCCCCGGGCCGTGCTGCCCGCCGCCGGGGCCCTCGTACTGTCCGCGGCGGTCCTGCTGGCCGGCCTGCTCGTACCGGTGCCGACGAACGCCACCGACCACGTACGGATCGCCGTCGTGCAGGGCAACGTCCAGCAGCCCGGTCTGCACTTCCTCGGCCGCCCGATGATGATCCTGGACAACCACGTCAAGGCCACCCTGAAGCTCGCCGCCGACATCAAGGCGGGCCGGGTGCCCAAGCCCGACCTGGTGCTGTGGCCGGAGAACTCCTCAGACCTCGACCCGTTCTCGAACCCGGCCGCGTACGACAAGATCACCGAGGCCGTCCAGGCGGTCGGCGTACCGGTGCTGGTGGGTGTCCTGGTGGACGGCCCGGACGCCGACCACGTGCAGAACGAGGGCATCGTCTGGGACCCGGTCAAGGGCCCGGGCGCGCACTACACCAAGCAGCACCCGGTGCCGTTCGGCGAATACGTGCCCTTCCGCAAGGAACTGACCAAGGTCATCAGCCGGCTCGACGAGATCCCCCGCGACTTCTACCCCGGCAGGACCACCGGTGTGCTGCAGATCGGCCCCGCCAGGCTCGGCGACGTGATCTGCTTCGAGGTCGCCTACGACGGCATCGTGCGCGACACCGTCAACGCCGGGGCGCGGGCCATCGTCGTCCAGACGAACAACGCCACCTACGGCAGGACCGGGCAGCCCGAGCAGCAGCTCGCCATGTCCAGGCTGCGCGCGATCGAGCACGGGCGGGCCGTCGTCACCGCCGCGACCAGCGGGATCAGTGCGATCGTCGGCCCTGATGGCAAGATCGAACAGCGCAGCAGGGAATTCACCCAGCAGGTGCTGAACGCCGACATCCCGCTGCGCGACGGCACGACGATCGCCGATCGCGTCGGTGCGGCACCCGAGTGGACCCTCGCTATGGTGGGGCTTCTGTCCTGTGCGGTCGCCATCGCACTCGGCAGGCGGGACCGTACCCGCACCACGAAAGGACAAGAACAGCAGTGAACGACGGCGAGCAGCGGAGCTTCGGGCCGCTCGGCAGGGTCCTGGTCATCATCCCGACCTACAACGAGGCCGAGAACGTGGTGCCGATCGTGCGGCGGGTACGGGCCGCGGTCCCGGACGCCGACGTCCTGGTCGCCGATGACAACAGCCCCGACGGCACCGGCAAGTTGGCCGACGACCTGTCCGCCGCCGACCCGTCGGTGCGCGTCCTGCACCGCAAGGGCAAGGAAGGGCTCGGCGCCGCCTACCTGGCCGGCTTCCGCTGGGGCATCGACAACGGCTACGACGTGCTGGTCGAGATGGACGCCGACGGCTCGCACCAGCCCGAGGAGCTGCCCCGGCTGCTGACCGCCCTCAAGAGCGCCGACCTGGTGCTCGGCTCGCGCTGGATCCCCGGCGGCCGGGTGGTGAACTGGCCCAAGAGCCGCGAGTTCATCTCCCGTGGCGGCAGCACGTACTCCCGGCTGATGCTCGGTGTGACCATCCGCGACGTCACCGGCGGCTACCGCGCCTTCCGCAAGGAGACCCTGCTCGGCCTCGGCATGGACGACGTCGCCTCCGCCGGGTACTGCTTCCAGGTCGACCTCGCCTGGCGCGCGGTCAAGGCCGGCTTCCACGTGGTGGAGGTGCCGATCACCTTCGTGGAACGCGAGCGCGGCGACAGCAAGATGAGCCGCACCATCGTCGCCGAGGCCCTGCTGCGGGTCACCGCGTGGGGCATCAGCTCCCGGACCGGCCGGATCTCCGGCGGCAAGCCGGCCGTCGCCCGCGAGGGCGAGGCCGACTCCGACGCGGAGGGCGACCGCGACCCCGACCCGCAGACCGGCCCGCACGTCGGCGAACCGGCCGACGGCGAGACCGGCAGCGCCCTCACCGCGGAGGCCGGGCGGCCGTCCCCGTCGTAGGCCCCGGGCCGCGGGTGTCGGGCGTCGGGGCTAGCCCAGGATGTTCACCGCCCGCGCCACCACCAGCACCACGGTCAGCAGGGACACCGCGGACTGCGCGAGCATCAGCGCCTTCGCCCACCGCGTTATCGGCATCACGTCGGTGGGGCTGAACGCCGTGGAATTGGTGAAGGACAGGTAGAAGTAGTCGAAGAAGGCCGGTTCCCAGCGCGGCGGGGCCAGCTCCGGCGACTGCATCTGGACGAAGAGGAAGTCCGGCACGTCCCGCTCGCCCTGGGCGCGGGCGGCCGGACCGCCGCGGTCCAGCTCCCAGTACAGCAGCGCGAAGATCACCATGTTCGTCAGCCAGATCCCGCCGCCGATCAGCAGCAGCGCCCCGGCCGCGGCGGTCTCCGTGCCGCGGATCAGACCGGTCACCAGGCGTACCGCCGAATAGGCGTTGGCGCCGCCGATCACCAGGGCGAGCCCGAGCTCCAGGAACCGCAGCGGACGCGAGTCGCGCTCGATGCGGTGCGGGTTGCCCACCACCAGCGCCACCAGCAGCGCCAGCTCCACCGTCGGCATCAGCCAGCGCGGATGCGCCGCGAGCCGGGCCGGCAGCGTCAGCTGGATCACCACCACGGCTATCACCGCCGCCGTGGAGGCCCAGCGCGGCTCGCCTCGGGTCACCCGGCGCCAGGCCGGCGACGGAGTGTGCCCGGTTTCCTGCGGATACTGCGGATCGTGCGTCACGTGCCACATCGTGTCGTCACGGCACCTCCCGAGTCCACCGAGGTCAGGGCCCGCCGACCCGGCCTTTACCCGCTCTTTGGCACACTTGAGCTATGACGACGAGCAGCCCGCCCCCCGTCCGCCCGCGCCCCGCGCAGCCGCGGCGGCGCTCCCGCGCCAGGACCGTGGTGCCGCTGGTGATCGCGGCCTGGGCGGTGCTGGAGATCTGGCTGCTGACGGTGGTCGCCTCGGCCACCAGCGGCCTGGTCGTGTTGCTCTGCATCGTCGCCGGCTTCGTGTTCGGCGCCGCGGCCGTCAAGCGCGCCGGCCGCAGCGCCTGGCGGAATCTGGCCGCCACCATGCAGCAGCCGGGCGCGGAGCAGGGTGCCGTGGCCCCCGTTCCGGCCGGCGGCGGGCGCACCGGCCTGCACATGCTGGGCGGGATGCTGCTGATCATCCCCGGCTTCGTCTCCGACGCGGTCGGGCTGCTCCTGCTCTTCCCGCCGACCCGCAAGCTGATCGGCTCGCTGGCCGAGCGGGCCGCGGCCCGCTCGCTGCGCCGCCACCCGGCCGCCGCCGACCCCGGCTCGCTCGGCGACCTCTTCCAGCAGGCGCAGCAGGCCGGTGAGCAGACCCGTATCCACCGCCCGGACGGCAAGGTCATCCAGGGCGAGGTCGTCGACCGGGACCGGCACGGGCAGGACTGAGGTACGGGCAGGACTGAGGTACGAGGGACCCGCAGGACCGAGGCACGACAAAACCGCCCGGCGGAAAACGCAACGCTGCGTTCCGCGCCGGGCGGGATGGTCGGGACCGCCCCCGGACGTCACCCGGGGGAGCGGGGTCAAGCGGTCTTGCGGTTGTCGCGCGGATGCACCGCGATGTTCATCGCCCCGGAGCGCAGGACGGCCAGCCTTTCGGCAAGGACCTCCTCCAACTCCTCCAGCGTGCGGCGCTCCATGAGCATGTCCCAGTGCGTGCGCGCGGGCTTGGTGGTCTTCTCCTCCGGGCCCTCTCCGTCCACCAGGAGCGCGGTCTGGCCGCATGCGCGGCACTCCCACTCCGGAGGAATCTCGGCCTCGACCGAAAACGGCATCTCAAAACGATGTCCGTTCCGGCATGCGTACTCAACGGTCTGGCGCGGGGCCAGATCGATACCGCGGTCGGTCTCGTAGCTGGTGGCCCCGAGTCGCGTGCCGCGGAGAGCTCGCTCACTCATGAATCGTGCCTCCCGGGCTTGGTCGCCCACAGGACAGGTGTCGCTGTCGTCGTCATCCGGTCAACGTCCGGTCGGCGGTGAAGATTCCCGATGAGGGATATGCGTCGCCCGTCGTGTCGCCCCTGTTTGTACCCACCGGCGCCCGCTTTGTCACATCTGAGGGGAGATGTCACCCGGCGTTGTCATATCTTTCGCGTGCAGTAACGGTCAAGCTAGGGGGCCAACCGCGTACACTACCGGTCCGCACCGCCGGAGGCTAAATCGTGTCCGCCACCGCGCGTTCCCGCGGCACTGGCGCCGCCGATGTCCCGGCGCGGGTGTGGCTACCCCCCGAGGAGCCACCGAAAACCCGCAGGAAGAACTGCGCGAGCGGGCCGATCGCCAGCGCGTAGAGCACGGTGCCGACGCCGACGCCGCCGCCGAGCAGGAAGCCCGCGGCGAGCACGGTCAGTTCGACGCCGGTGCGGATCAGCCGCAAGGAGCGCCCCGTCCTGCGGTGCAGGCCCGTCATCAGCCCGTCCCGCGGCCCCGGCCCGAAGCGGGCAGCGATGTACAGACCGGTCGCGACCCCGTTGAAGAGCACCCCGCACAGCAGCAGCGGTACCCGGGCGCCGAGCGCCTCCACGTGCGGGACCACCGCGCAGGTCACGTCGATCGAGGCGCCCACCAGGACGACGTTGGACACCGTGCCCAGGCCCGGACGCTGCCGCATCGGCCACCACAGCAGCAGCACCGCCGCACCGACGAGAATGGAGACGGTGCCGATGCTGATCCCGGTGTGCCGGGACAGGCCCTGGTGGAAGACGTCCCACGGGTCCAGGCCGAGGTCGGCGCGGATCATCAGGGCGTCGGTCACTCCGTAGAGGACGAGGCCGGCGTAGAGCTTGACGAGGCGGTCCACCGGCAAGGGGCCGCGTGAACGGAAGACCTGCCGGGAAGTCGGCTCGGACGTCGGCCGGGGTGGCCGGGAAATCGGACGGGACGGAAACGGGCGAAACGGTGACAACGGGAACCCCCCTGGCGGTCATGCGGGTGCGCATGCCACTGTGTGGCCTGTAAGGGGTAGTGATCCAGGGCCAATCCGTGGAAGGTGGACTGAATTCATGTCGCAGTGGACTGCGTCGGTCAGTGCGGCGCATCTGGCCCGGCTGCTGGAACCGGGCCCGGCTTCCGGCGGAGGCGGCCGCAAACTCCCCGCCTACCGCGGACTGGCCGACGGCGTACGGCTGCTGGTACTCGAAGGCCGCGTCCAGGTCGCGGCCCGGCTGCCCGCGGAAAGGGAGCTGGCGCTCGCGCTCGGGGTGAGCAGGACCACCGTCGCGGCGGCGTACGAGGCGCTGCGGGCCGAGGGCTTCGCGCGGTCCCGGCGCGGCGCCGGCAGCTGGACGGCGATCCCCGAGGGCCACGTCCTGCCCTCGCGCAGCCTCGAACCGCTGCCGCCGGACGCCGCAGGATCGGTCATCGACCTCGGCTGCGCCGCGCTGCCCGCGCCCGAACCGTGGCTGACCCGGGCCATGCAGGGCGCACTCGCCGAACTGCCCGCCTACGCCGCCACCCACGGCGACTTCCCCGCCGGCCTGCCGGTGCTGCGCGAGGCCATCGCCGACCGCTACACCGCCCGCGGCGTGCCCACCATGCCCGAGCAGATCATGGTCACCACCGGCGCGATGGGGGCGATAGGGGCGGCGGCCCGGCGGGTGGCCGGCTTCGGCGAACGCGTCGCCGTCGAATCGCCCAGCTACGCCAACGTCCTCGAACTCTTCCGCGAGACCGGCGCACGGCTGGTGCCGGTCGCGCTGCGCGAAGGCCTGGGCGGCTGGGACATGGACGCGTGGCGCCGGGTCCTGCGGGACGCGGCGCCACGGATGGCGTACGTCATGCCGGACTACCACAACCCCACCGGCACGCTCATCGGCGACGAGCAGCGGCGCGAGCTGGTCGAGGCCGCGAGGGCCGCGGGCACGGTCGTCGTGGCCGACGAGACGATGGCCGAACTCACCCTGGACGGTGATGATCCTGGGGTACGTCCGATGGCCGCGTTCGACCGCGGCGGGACCGTGATGACGGTCGGCTCCGCCAGCAAGGCCGTCTGGGCCGGGCTGCGGATCGGCTGGGTCAGGTCCACGCCCGACGTCGTACGCCGGCTGGTCTCCGCCCGCGCCTACCTCGACCTCGGCTCGCCGGTCGTCGACCAGCTCGCCGTCGCCTGGCTGCTGCGCGGCGGCGGCTGGGACCAGGCGCTCGCCACCCGCCGGCAGCGGGCCCGCGAATGCCGCGACGACCTCGCGGCGGCGCTGCGCGAGCACACGCCCGACTGGGACTTCACGGTGCCGCGCGGCGGCATGACGATGTGGGTGCGCACGGGTGACGTGTCCGGCTCACGGGTCGCCGTGGCCGGCGAACGCCTCGGCGTCCGCGTCCCCTCCGGCCCCCGCTTCGGCGTCGACGGCGCCTTCGAGTCCTACGTCCGCATCCCCTTCACGGTCAGCGGCACGATGGCGGTGGAATCAGCCAATCGGCTCGCCGCCGCGGCTGATCTCGTGCGTTCCGGCGCCGCGCCGGATGCCGAATCCACGGGCCTCTTCGTGGCTTAGCCCCCACCCCGGTTCCCCTTGACAGGGAGCCTCCCCGGGGCGCGGGGAACTGCGCGCTCAGCCGGTCAGCGGCGGTGGTCCGGATCGGACCGGGCAGCCCCTTTCGGGCGGTGGCGACGTGCAGCCGGTCGACGGCTGGTCGCGCAGTTCCCCGCGCCCCTGGGGTGGTGGCGGTGGGTGGGTCACCTTTGGCAGGGGGTGCCTGTCAGGGGCGCGGGGAACTGCGCGCTCAGCCGGCCACCGGTCGGTGGTCCCGATCGGACCGGGCAGCCCGTTTCGGGCGGTGGCGACCCGCGCGCGGGTGGCGGGTCAGGTCAGGTCGGCCACTGTCCGGATGACGGCGTCCTTGCGGAGGGAGGACGGCTCCGGGGCAGGGAGGGGAGCCGGGTCGGGCTCCGCCGCTGGTGGGAGGCTGCCGGGGAGGAGAGTGAGGACGGCTTCGCGGTGGGGGGCGGGGGCCTCGTCGTCGTAGGGGTCGGGGGTGGACGGCACCTGGAGGCGCAGGACGGGGCCGGTGCCGAGCCGGGCGTACCCCCGGCCCGGGGGCACCTCCGCGGCCGGGGTGGTGCGCTGGGCGGCGCCCAGGACCGCCTCGACGTGCTCGGGGGCGAGCCGGCCGAGCACGACCCGCGCCCGGGTGTGGGCGATCACCACCGGCGCAAGCGCCTCCGTCGCGTCGAGCTGGTCGGCGACGGCCACGGCGACGCTCGCCGCGCGCCCGTGCCGCAGCGGCACGTCGAGGAGCAGCTGCGGGTCGGGTCGCCCCTCCGCGAGGGCGAGCTGGCTCAGGGCGGTCGGGCGGTCGACCAGGATCCACAGCGGGCGGCGCGCGTCCTCGTCCACCGGGCGGCCCTCCTGCCGGGCGCGGTTGACCGCGATGAGCCGGCGTTCGGTCTCGTGCGCGGCCCATTCCAGCGTGGCGGACGCGCCGAGCAGCCCGTCCTCGACGGCGAGCACTCCGGGGCGCCCGGTCAGGCACGCGTATTCCCCCGTGCCGCTGCCGTCCACGATGACGACGTCGCCGTGCACCAGCGACTGCAGCGCGATGGACCGCAGCAGGCTGGTCGTCCCGGTGCCGGGCTGGCCGAGCGCCAGCAGGTGCGGTTCGGTGGAGCGCGACCCGGTGCGCCACACCACCGGCGGCGCGTCGCGGGTCTCCTCGCCGCCCCCGGCGACCGGCACGGTCCGCGGTACGGCCTCGGCGTCGGTGAAGCCGAGCACCGTCTCGCCGGGCGCGGTGACGAAGCGCTGGGCGACGATGTCGGTGGGCAGCGGCGGCAGCGCGGTGAGGGTGAGGTGGTTCTCCTCCTCGTTCCAGTCGAAGCGGTATTCCCTGCCCCGCCCGGCCTTGGCGTGCAGCAGCTGCTCGACCCGGGCGCGCGACTCGGCCTCGCCGTCGGTGAAGTACGCCGGGTAGCGCAGGTGCAGCCGCACCAGCCGGCCGCCCTCGAAGTCGAAGGAGGTGAACGCCTTCGCCCAGCTGCCGTCGTAGGTGTAGAGCGGCGCCGGGTCGGCGGGGTCGGACAGGTACGGCACCAGTGCCTCGTACAGCGACTGGAGCCGCCCGGCCTCCGCCTCGCCGGGGCCGGCTGCCGCGCCCGCGCCGCGGTCCCGGCCCATCCAGGCCGCGGACGCGATCACCGCGACGACGGCCAGCAGCGGCCCGTACGGCATCATCACCAGGACCACCGCCCCCGCGGCGGCCAGCAGCAGCGCGGGACCGCGCCGGTCCTTGGGGGTGCGGCCCCACCACCCGCCGGTCCAGGCCGCCTGCCGCCGCATGCCGCGGGCGATGGTGATGACCGGGTGGAGGACGTCGGAGGCGCCGTCGGCGGCGCTGCGCGCCAGGTCGCGACCGCGGACGAGCGTCGGTCGGCTGCTCAGGATGCTGGGGAGGGGACGCCTGGCCACGGTTGCTCCATGGGGTGGTTCGGGTGCGGGGAACCGCGGGGGACGCGCGGCGGTGCAGCGGGGGAGGGGCGGGACGGCGGTGGGGTGGGGACCGAAAGCGGACCCGGGAGCGGGGCGACCGCTCCCGGGCCTGCGCGTGGCATGCGCCGTGCCGTCCGCGGGACGGCCGGCTAGGGTCTGTCGTTCGGATCTCCGCGGCGTCGCGGCGCCCGGCACGCACATCTGCCGCGTTGTCGTCAGTCGACGACGGCTCCGCGTCGCCTCCTTCCTCCGCCTTGCAGCTGCACGCACCGAGCACCGCTCCTTCCTCCACGGAGATCCAGACGACAGGCCCTAGATCCTGATCCCGCCCAGCAGGCCGGCCAGGCTCGCGCCGCCCGCCGTGATGCTCGGGGCGATGGCGGTGCTGGCGAGGTAGAAGCCGAAGAGGGCGCTGACGATGCCGTGGGACACCTTCAGCCCGTCTTTGCGGAAGAACAGGAAGACGATGACGCCGAGCAGAACGACGCCGGAGATCGACAGGATCATGGGCTTTCTCCTGGGTGATGGGGACGGTCACCATGAGTTCTTCCAGGGTCACAAGAAGTCATGATTCGTGCGCGGTGGCAAATGGGTGATTTGTAGAGGATTTCCCCCAGGTGAGTGGGCTCCCCGGGAGTGCGAGCGGCCCAGGAGTCCGGCGGGGGCCCTTGCCCGTGTCGCCCGATCGGGCGACACGGGCAAGGGCCCCCGCCCGCCCGCCGCGCGGGCGGCCCGCTCCGGCAGGATGGCCCCGTGCAGCTCACCCCGATCACCTGGCCGCGGCTCGCGGAGGCCCTCGCCGAGCGGATCGCCGCGGTGCCGCCGCCCGCGGGGCCGTGGTGGCGTGTCGCGGTGGACGGCGCGCCCGCCGCCGGCACGGTGGAGCTCGCGGACGCGCTGGCCGCCGCACTGCCCGCGCTCGGCCACCCGGTGCTGAGGGTGCGGGCGCAGGACTTCTGGCGGCCCGCCTCGCAGCGCCTCGAATACGGCCACGAGGACGTGGACGCGTATTACCAGCTGTGGCTGGACACCGGGGCACTGCGCCGCGAGGTGCTCGACCCGCTCGGGCCCGGCGGCAGCGGGCGCGCCCTGCCGTCGCTGCGCGACCCCGGCACCGACCGCTCCACCCGGGCGGACTACGTGGCGCTGGCGCCCGGCGGCGTCCTGGTGCTCGACGGCCCGCTGCTGCTCGGGCAGGGCCTGCCGCTGGACCTGACGGTCCATCTGCGGCTGTCGGAGGGCGCGCTGCGGCGGCGTACGGAGCCGGCCGAGCTGTGGACGCTGCCCGCTTACCAGCGGTACGCCCGCGAGGCGCTGCCGGAGGAGAGCGCCGACGTCCTGGTCCGCGCCGACGATCCGCGGCACCCGGCGTGGACCGGCTGACGCGGCCGCGGCTCACGGCGCGCCGTACCGCCTTGCCGTGGGGCTGCGCGCCCCGCTAGCGTCCTCGAACACCATGACTGTCGCCACCGCGCCGCTGACCGCCGAGCACATACCCCTGGCCGTGCAGCGCTACGACCGCTGGTTCTCGCGCGCCCGGCGTCCCCCCTCCCAGCGATCCTGGCTTGCCGACGGACCCGTGCGCGGCGACGAGCTGGTGGGCAGGCTGCACGCCGTCCCCGGCCTTGAGGCCTGCCGCGCCCTCGACGGCGACGGCAACCTGATCGGCTACCTCGCCGCCCATCCGGTCACCCTCGCTCCCGACGACCCCGCCTCGCTGCGCACCCACCCGCGCTCGGCCCTGGTGCCCTACGGCGGCCACGCGCTGCCCGGCGGCCGCGAGACCGAGGTGCTGCGCTCGCTCTACGCCAAGGTCGCGGAGCGGCTGGTCGCCGACCGCCGCCTGGTCCACTACGTGCACGTGCCGGCCGGCGAGATCGCCACCGCCCCGTGGGCCGACCTCGGCTTCGGGCGCGAGCTGGTGCACGGGCTGATGGCGGTCAAGGCCAGGGGCCGCCAGCCGCGCGGCGTCGAGGGCCTCGGCATCCGCAGGGCGGGTCCCGGCGACCTGCCGCAGGTGGGCAGGATGGCCGCGGAGTCCTCCCGGCGGCAGCGCGAGTCCGCGATGTTCCAGCCGCAGCCGGAGGGCGCGCTCGCCGCGCTGCGGCTGCACTATGCCGACGCGCTCGTCGACCCGCGCTGCGGCGCCTGGATCGCGTCCCGCAGGGGCGAGGAGATCGCCATGGTGCTGGTCGTGCCCGCCACCCCGGACCCGGTGACGCCGGAGTCGTGCGTCGAACTGGCCGAGGCGTACGTGGAGCCCTCCGCGCGCGGCGAGGGTGTCAGCCGGGTGCTGCTGGCGACCGCGCTGGCGTGGGCGTACGACAACGGCCACCGCTACATCTCGGCCCGCTGGCACTCCGCCTCCCCGCTCGCGGCGGGGCACTGGCCCGCGGTCGGTTTCCGGCCGGTGGGCTACCGGCTCAGCCGGGTGCTCGACGCGCGGATCGGCGGAGCGCCAGGAAGCTACTGACGGGGCACCATTCGTAAATGTGAAGGTAAGTGAAACCCCGGTGCAAATCGGGCATTTCGCGGTGGCGTACGTCACGGTCGGGCCCCTGCGTGACGGGTGTCACCGGGGGAACACGGTCCGCCTTCCCCGCGACACCCGCTGTTTCCGACCCGGCCCGTTTCTCACCCTTTGTGCACGAGGGTCGCGCTCCCGGTGACCGGTGCGCACACGTACCGGCGCCCCCGGATGGCGAGGAGTAACCGCCGGTACGGGCGAAATGGTGCGGCATGCCGCGTTTGGTTGCCCGCCGCTCCCGGCGTCGTCTAGCTTCGCCGTACCGCGGGCAGCACGTCCGCGGCAGCCGCCGGGCGGGACGCCGAATCCTGCCGCCGCCCGGTCACGGGAACAGTCGAGCATTCAGGGCAGGAGCGGGGGACCCAGGTAAGCCGCCGTCCGGGAACACCGGACGGCTCGGGGTGAAGCCGTGCCCGCCGCCCGCGCATCGCACAGCGCGGCGGCGGCGGACCGCGGCCGGGCATCTCCTGCCCGAACCCGACAGCTCACCTCGCAGGCGTAGGAGAGGAATTCCCCCATGCCCGCAAAGGGACAGCACCGCAAGCCCCGCTCGCTCAGCCGCCTCACCAAGGTGTGCATCGCCGCGGGCACCGGAGGCGCCGCCCTCGCGCTGCCGCTGGTCTCCGTCGCCCACGCGTCGGCCGCCGAGCCGGCCAAGGCGCCCACCGCCGTCTCCGCCAAGGCGCAGTACACCGTGGTCCGCGGCGACACGCTGGCGAAGATCGCCACCGCCCACCACGTCAAGGGCGGCTGGAAGTCGCTCTACAAGGCCAACAAGAAGGTCATCGGCGGCAACCCGAGCCTGATCCGCCCCGGCATGCACCTCACGCTGAACACCGCCGTGGTCAAGGCCGCCCCCGCCCCCGCCAAGAAGGCCGCCCCGGCCCCGGCGAAGCAGGCCGCCCCCGCGGCGGCCGTCAAGCAGGCCACCCCCGCCGCGGCCGTCACGAAGGCCGTCAGCTCCTCCGGCTACACCAAGCCGGTCGGCGACGCCGCCATCGGCACCCCTTACCACGCCCAGGGCTCCAACTGGTCCTCCGGCTACCACACCGGCGTCGACTTCCTGGTCTGGAGCGGCACCCCGGTCCACTCGGTCGCCGCGGGCACCGTCGTCCACGCCGGCGCGGACGGCTCCTACGGCAACGACGTGGTCATCAAGCACGCCGACGGCAAGTACACCCTGTACGGCCACCTGACCAACCCGGTCGTCTCGGTCGGCCAGACCGTCACCGCCGGCCAGGAGATCGGCATATCGGGCGCCACCGGCAACGTCACCGGCCCGCACCTGCACTTCGAGGTCCGCACCACCCCGGACTACGGCTCGGACATCGACCCGGTCGCCTACCTCGCCGCGCACGGCGTCACCGTCTGACCGCACACGACGGCCCGAGGCCGCCGAACCCGACGTGCCCGCCCGGCCTTCACCGCCGGGCGGGCACCGTCTTTTCCCGGGCTACCCGAAGATCCCGGCCAGTTCGCCGCGGGAGACCACGCCGAGCTTCGGATACGCCTTGTAGAGGTGGTAGCCGACCGTCCGCGGGCTCAGGAACAGCCGGGCCGCGATGTCCTTGTTCGACAGGCCCTCCGCGGCCAGCCGGACGATCTGCGACTCCTGCGGGGTGAGCCCCGCCTCCGCCTCCACCGGGCCGCTCTCCCGGCCCGCCTCGGGCAGCGCGCCGCCCGCCGCGCCCAACTCGCCCCGCGCCCGGTCCGCCCACGGGTGCGCGCCGAGCCGCTCGAAGGCGTCCAGCGCGGCCCGCAGCCGCACCCGCGCCTCGTTCTTGCGCCGCGCCCTGCGCAGCCACTCGCCGTACAGCAGGTCGGTGCGGGCCGACTCCATGGCCCGCCGGTGCGGGTCGTGGGCGTCCAGCGCCTGCCGGAAGTACGCCTCCGCGTCCGCGTCCGGCGCCCGCAGCGCCCGGCAGCGGGCCACCAGCGCCGCCGCCCAGTCCTGCCCCGACCGCGCCGCCCACGCCTCGAACCGGGCGAGGGCCGCGTCGGCCCGCCCCGGCACCCCGAGCCGTACCGCGGCCTCCACCAGGTCGGGGACGCTGCGGGTCGCGCAGATGTGGTGCCGCACCGACTCCTCGCCGAGCAGCGCGAGCCGGTCGAGCGCCGCCTGCGCGCGGCCGAGCCCCAGGTCGAGCAGGCCCTGCGACCAGTACGCCCACGGTGCGCCCGGCGCCATCGCCGTCCCCGAGCCGCCCGCGAGCGCCGCGTCCACCAGGCGGCGGCACTCCTCCTCGTCACCGCGCACCGCGGCGATGTGCGCCAGGGCGCTGCTCAACTGGCTCACCCACTGGCGCTGCCCGGTGTCCGCGGCGATCCGCAGCGCTTCGGCGGCCGTCTCCGCCGCGTCGTCGTAGCGGCCGTCGAAGATCTCCGCCTCCGCGCGGAAGAACATGATCGTGGTGAGCCGCCCCACCCCGCCGCTCTCCCGGCTCTCCGCGGCCAGCGCCGTGGTCAGCTCGTGCGACTGCGCGTCCTGCCCGAGGGTCAGGCCCACCCCGCAGAGCATGACCAGGTCTCGCGGGTCCACCCGCCCGCCGCGTGCCGACCGCGCCGCCTCCGCGGCCGCGCCGACGGCCGGCGGGACCCGCCCTGCCGCCGCCCGGCCCAGCGCCCCGGTCAGGAACGCCGCCACCGGCAGGATCGGCGCGTCCGCGGGCAGCGGCAGCGCCGCCAGCCGGTCGACGGTGTCCGCGACCTCGTCCGCCCCGAGATACCAGGCGGTGTGCGTGGCCTGCACCAGCATCCGCGCCGCCCGCGCCGGATCGCTTCCCGCGACGAGCCCGGCGCCTTCGATGAGCAGCCGGTGCGCGCCGGGGAAGTCCCCCTCCCAGAAGTCCGCGAGCCCGCGCACATGGAGGGCCCGCGCCGTCGCCCGCGCGGCGGGATCGACGGGGGGCCCGGCGCCCGGCGCGGGCGGCCGGTGCGGTCCGGCGCCGGCCGCCGTGCGACCGGGTCCGGTGGCGTCCCCGCCGCCGGGCGTGTCCGGTGCGTGCGGCCCGAGGGCCCCGCGCCCGCCCCCTGCGGGCGGTGCGCCGGCGGGGCCGGCGGCCGCCGCGCGGGCGGCCTGCTCCGCGAAGGCGCGGGCGCGGGGGATCTCGCCGGCCTCGGAGGCGGCCTCGGCGGCCAGCAGGAGGCGGCGCAGGCGGGCGCCGGGGTCGGTGCTCAGGCGGGCGGCGCGGTCGTACGCGGCCGCCGCCGCGGTGTGGCCGCTGCGCTCGCCGGCGCGGACCGCGGTCTGTTCCAGGGCGGTCGCCACGTCCTCGTCGGGGCCGGTCGCGGCGGCGGCCAGGTGCCAGGCCCGGTGGTCCGCCTCGCGCTCCGGGTCGGCGGCCCGGGCCAGCGCCCGGTGGGCGGCGAGGCGGTCGGGCAGCGCGGCCCGCTGGTGGATCGCGGCCCGCACCAGCGGGTGGCGGAACCGCAGCGCGGTGCCGTCCACCGTCACCAGCCCGGTGTCCTGCGCGGGCGGCAGGTCCGCGACGCCCGCGCCGAGGTCGGCCGCCGCCCGCAGGATCGTGGCCAGCTCGCCGGTGTGGTCCGCGGCGGCCACCAGCAGCAGCGTCTGGGTGGCTTGCGGCAGGTGGCTGACCCGGCCGTGGAAGGCCAGTTGCAGCCGGCTGGTCAGCGGCAGCGTGTGCGGCGCCCCGGCGTCGGAGTCGCGCAGCCCGACCGGCAGTTCCAGCAGAGCCAGCGGATTGCCCCGCGCCTCGGCCAGGACCCGGCGGCGGACCGGCTCGGCGAGCGGCCCCGCCCGGTCGGCGAGCAGCGCGGCGGCCGCCGCCTCGTCCAGCGCCGCCGGCCGCAGCACCGGAAGTCCCGGCGCGGTGAAGGCCCCCTCGCCGTCCCGCGCGGCGAAGACCAGCGCGACGCCCTCCGAGTCCAGCCGGCGGGCCGCGAAGAGCAACGCGTCGGTGGACGCCCGGTCCAGCCACTGGGCGTCGTCCACGACGCACAGCAGCGGCCCGACCCCGGCGTACTCCGACAGCAGCGACAGCACCGCGAGCCCGACGAACATCGGCTCGCCCGCGCCCTCCGTCGCCAGTCCGAACGCCGCCCGCAGCGCCCGCCGTTGCGGCCCGGGCAGCGCGTCCAGCGCCCCCATCGCAGGACGCAGCAGCAACTGCAAGGCGGCGAAGGGCAGTTCCGCCTCGAACTCGACCCCCGAGCCGCGTACCACCGTCATGCCGCCGGCCGCGGCCACCAGATCGTCGAGCAGCGCGGTCTTGCCGATCCCGGCCTCACCGCGCAGCACCAGCACCCCGCTTCGGCCGGCCCGCGCGCCATCGAGCAGCACGCGCAGCGCCGCCGCTTCCCCGTCCCGTCCGTGCAGCATGCCCAGCACGCTAACCGATCTCCTGGCGGCCGCCGTTCGCGCCGAGCCCCTGCCGGATCGAGGACTCCACCGGCGAGTAGGCGCCGTCGGCCCGCTCCAACTCCAGCGGCACCGCCGGGTAGAGCGGCGGCTGCGCCAGGAAGCGGGGCGCGGTGCCGTGGTGGGGCTGCGCCGCGTGCACCAGGAAGGGGTGGCACAAGAAGACGTCGCCGGCCTGCCCGGTGGCGAGTACCTCCGGGCGATGGCGCGTGGCGTCGACCATGGCGGGCGCGATCTCCAGGATCGACACGCCGGCGTCACCGTACGGGGCCAGCAGCACGGGCATGTCCAGGTGCGAGCCGGCGCGGATCCTGGTCGGCGCGTCGACCTCGGAGACGTCGGTGAACAGGAACAGCATCAGCAACGCCCTTTCCCGGGACCGCACGTTGGCGAAATACCAGGTCTCACCGTCGGGCAGATAGCCGCCGTCGATGTGCCAGCCGGCGTCGTCCGGCTCCACCTCGTGCGGGAAGCGCAGGGGGAAGGAGCCCAGCGACGGCCGCGGCGCCCAGCGTCCCGGCCCCACCAGCACGTCGAACGCGGCATGCAGGGCCGGGGTGTTGGCCGCGGCGACGAAGGGCGGCTGCGCCATGCCGCCGACCCAGTGCACCGGCTCGGTCCACGTCGCCGGGTCGTCCGGGTCGCACCCGGTCTCCTTCCACAGCAGCGCCTCGCACTCCCGTGCGGTCGCCCTGGGAAATGCCCCCTCGATCTTGACGAAGCCGTCACGCAGGAAGGCCCGCGCCATCGCCGTACCGCCGTCATCCCCCACGTGCGCGTCCATGGGCCCGATCATCACGCGGCCGAGCCGCCGCGGGCCACCGGATTTCGACCGGCGAGTGCGCGTCAGCCGTGGGCGGGGAGGGTGCCCTGCACCTGGCGCAGGAAGGCCGCGTTGTCCGGCGACTTGCGCAGCTTGTCCAGCAGTACGTCGAGGCCGGACTGCGCGTCCCGGCCGTGCAGCACCTGGCGCAGCCCGCGCATCACCGGCAACTCCGCCGCCGTCAGCAGCAGTTCCTCGCGCCGGGTGCCGGACGCCGTCACGTCGACGGCCGGGAAGACCCGCCGCTCGGCCAGTGAGCGGTCCAGGTGCAGCTCCATGTTGCCGGTGCCCTTCAACTCCTCGTAGTAGAAGTTGTCGGCGCGCGACCCGGTGTCGACCAGCGCGGTCGCCAGAATGGTCAGCGAACCGCCCTCCTCGGCCAGCCGCGCCGCGCCGAACAGCCGCTTCGGCCCGGCCAGCGCGGCGGCGTCCACACCGCCGGAGAGCGTACGGCCGCTGCTCGCGCCCGCCGTGTTGTGCGCCCGGCACAGCCGGGTCAGCGAGTCCAGCAGGATCACCACGTCCTGCCCCTGCTCCACCAGCCGCTTGGCCCGCTCCACCGCCAGCTCCGCCAGCGCGATGTGCTCCTTCGCGGGCCGGTCGAAGGTCGAGGAGAGCACCTCGCCGCGCACGCTGCGCCGCATGTCGGTGACCTCCTCGGGGCGTTCGTCCAGCAGCACCACCATCAGGTGGCACTCCGGGTGGTTGGCGGCGATCGCCGCCGCGATGCTCTGCAGCAGGACGGTCTTGCCCGCCTTCGGCGGGGCCACGATCAGCCCGCGCTGGCCCTTGCCGATCGGCGTGACCAGGTCCATCAGCCGCCCGGACAGCGCGCCCGAGCCCTTGAGCAGCCCGCTCTCCAGCCGCAGCCGCTCGCGGGGGTGGAGCGGCGTCAGGTCGGCGAAGTGCCGCCTGCCGTGCTGGGCGGGCGCGCCGTTGACCAGCAGGACGTCGCCGAGGGCGCCCGGCCGTAGGGTCGTGCCCTCCACCAGGTCGCCCTTGCGCAGCCCCGCCTTGCGGATCTGCGCGGCGGAGACCTGGACGTCGCCGGGCGACGGGTGCCACCCGGAGGTGCGCAGGCGGCCCTGGCCGCCGGCGCCGTGGATGTCGAGGACACCCGCCACCAGGGCGGATGTCTGCGGCCGTACGTCCGGCCGTTCGAGAGTGTCGGTCATGAGAGGTCGTCCTTTCGCGGACGGAGGAGGAGTGTGCGGCGGGAGCGGACAGATCACGCTCCGCGGACCGCGGACATCGCCCGGTGGCCCGGGCCGTGGCGGAAGACCACGGCGCTGGGCGCGAACCGGTGCGCATGCGCTGCGCTTGAGCTTGCGCAAGAGTGAAGAGGATCACCGAGCCGGAGGCGACTGCCGTCGGGCGGTGGGATTTCTGAACGAGCACCGGCGCCGCTGAAAAGAGGGCGCAGACAGATGCTGTAGGTACTGTAGCACGTCCCCCGTGCCGCTCAGCGGTTCCGGCCGCCGCCGGTCTTGCGCCGCAGCAGCACGACGGACGCGGCCGCCACCACGGCGAGCCCGCCGCCGACGTACCAGGCGCGGGCCGACGCGTTCGAGGAATGCGCGGCCGGCGCCGGCGCCGGCTTCTGCTCCGCCGGCTCGTGCTGCTGCTTCGCCGGTGCCGGGGCCTGCGCTGGGATGCCCTTGAGGTGGTAGGCGGTCGGTGCGGCGTTCAGGGTGCCCACGGAGGTGGTGTGCCCCGCGGCGGCGAATCCCCAGTCCAGGAGCTTGCCCGCCTCGGTGTAGACGGCCTGCGGCAGGCCCGACTGCGGGTTCATCACGGTGACGATGAGCGTCCTGCCCTGCCGGGTCGCGGCGGCGATCAGCGTGTTGCCGGCGTTGGTGGTGTAGCCGTTCTTCACCCCGATCAGCCCCGGGTACGGGTGGACGCCGCCCGCGCCGGTCAGCAGCCGGTTGGTGTTCTGGATGCCGTACGACTTCACGTACCCGCCGTGCGTGTCGAAGCCGCCGGGGAATTCCGCGCTCGCCGTCGAGGCGTAGGCGGTGAAGTCGCGGTTCGCCAGGCCCGCGCGGGCGAACAGCGCCAGGTCGTAGGCGGAGGAGACCTGGCCGGGGTTGTCGTAGCCGTCCGGGGAGACGACATGGGTGTCGTCCGCGCCCAGCATCCGCGCCTTGGCCTGCATCTGGGCGACCGTCAGCGGCACGGAGCCGTTCATGTGCGCCAGGACGTGCACGGCGTCGTTGCCCGAGGCGAGGAAGACACCGCGCCACAGGTCGGCGACGGTGTACGTCTGCCCGGCCTGCACCCCGACCAGGCTGCTGCCGGCGCCGATGCCGGCCAGGTCCTCGTCGGTGACCTTGCGGGTCTCGCCGGCGGGGAAGCGGGGGAGCACGGTCACCGCGAAGAGCGTCTTGAGGGTGGACGCGGGCGGCAGTCGGCGGTGCGCGTCCTTCGCGGCGAGGACCTGGCCGGTCCTGGCGTCCGACACCGTCCACGACAGGGCGCTGATGCCGGACGGCAGCCTCGGCGCGCCCTCGTCGCGCTGCACCTGCACGCCGGGTTCGCCGAGCTGCGCCCCGCCGACCTGCGAGTCCCCGGCCGCGTGGGCCGGCACCGCGAGCACGGCCAGACAGCACCCGACGCCGAAGACGGCGGCGACGCGGCGGCGGACACGGGTGGCTGCACGGCGGTTGCTCATACGCTCACCGTATGAACGCCGGTGCCCTCCGGGCGCGGTGACGAGGCCCATCCGGGGCCGCACTCCCACCCCCGAGTGAACCACTGCTCCGACCAGCCCACCCCCTCCGGGGGCGCTTCCCCTTGCGCACGGGGGTGCGCTTCCGCTGGGCGCGGTGGGCATGCGGTTTCCCTTCGGCAAGGGGGTGCCCCCGGGGGCGCGGGGAACGGCGCGCGCAACCGGTCACTGGCCGGTGGTCCGGCACGGACCGAACAGCCCCTTCGGGATGGTGGCGGCGTGCAGCTTGTCGACGGTTGGTCGCGCCGTTCCCCGCGCCCCTGTGGGGCGCCGTCTTGCGCGGGGGGTGCCCCCGGGGGCGCGGGGAACGGCGCGCGCAACCGGTCACTGGCCGGTGGTCCGGATCGGACCGAACAGCCCCTTCGGGACGGTGGCGGCGTACAGCTTGTCGACGGCCGGCCCCCGCCCCTGGGGGGCACCTCCTGCCGAAGGGGGACCGTTGGTCAGGAGAGGAGGGCGGACAGCAGGCGGTAGGACTCGAGAAGCCGACGGCGGTCGTACGTGCTGGTGGTCACCAGGAATTCCGCCGCCCCGCTCCGCAGCAGCAGGGACTCCAGGGCCGGTGCGACCTCGGAGGGTGTGCCGGCCAGGTGCCCGGCGGCCAGGGCCGCCGAGAAGGCGGACCGTTCGCGGTCGGTCATCGCCGTGGACTCGACCGTCTCGGCGGCCACGAGCGGGGGGAAGACGCCGTGCGTGCGGGAGTAGGCCGTCGACCAGGCCTCGGGCAGCAGCAGGCGGTGGGCCGCCCCGGCCGTGGGGGCGACGGCGACCGTGCCGGAGAGGACGACGTAGGGGGCGGCGGCCCAGGGCGAGGGGCGGAAGGCGGCACGGTAGCGCTCGACCGCCCGCAGCATCGCGTCCTCGCCGCGCACCGCCGCGATGACCAGCGGCAGCCCGAGCGCCGCCGCGAGGTCCGCGCCGCTGCCGGTGGCCAGCAGGAAGGGCGCGGGCCGCAGGCCCTCCGCCGGGAGGGCGTGCACCCCGCGGTGGGCGGTCTGCTCGCCGGTGAACCAGCCGAGCACTTCCGCCACCTGCTCGCCGAACGCCTCGGCCGCGTCCTTGCCGCGGCCCAGCGCCCGCCGTACCCCGTCGGTGAAACCGACCGAGCGGCCGAGGCCCATGTCGATCCGGCCGGGGAAGAGCGATTCCAGTACGCCGAACTGCTCGGCGACCACCAGCGGCTGGTGGTTGGGCAGCATCACCCCGCCGGTGCCCACCCGGATCCGCGAGGTGGCCGCGGCGACCGCGGCGGCCAGCACCGTGGGGGCCGAGCCGGCGACGCCGGGCACGCTGTGGTGCTCGGAGACCCAGAAGCGGTGGAAGCCGAGGGCTTCGGCCTCCCGTGCGAGGGCCACCGTCTCGCGCAGGGCGCGCGGGCCGTCCTCGCCTTCCCTGATCCTCGACCGGTCGAGGATCGAGAACGGCGTGTCGCGCAGTACGGAACTCACCCTTCTTCCAACACCCGCCCGCGCCGGTGATTCCCCGCCTGCGCAGGTCGGCGTAGCGGGGGCGTACGCGCGCCGTGCGCTCTTGTGGCACGCCCGGGGCGGGCCTACTCTGTGCGCGGCCCGGCAATTCGGGCGTTCGGCAAGCCCGGGTCGCGGAGCGCGGCGCCGGCCGGTCCCGGGAGAGGACTCGTCTCATGCCCTTACGCGGACGCCACCGCCGTTACCGCCCCAGCAGGGTCTCCCAGGCCTCGCTGACCGTCACCGCCGGCGGGGCGGGCCTCGCGCTCCCGCTGATCGGGCTGAGCAGCGCGCACGCGGAGTCGGCGGGGGTGTGGGACAAGGTCGCCAACTGCGAGTCGTCGGGCAACTGGCACGTCAACACCGGCAACGGCTACTACGGCGGCCTGCAGTTCACCGCCTCCACCTGGAAGTCCTTCGGCGGCGGCTCCTACGCGGCGCGTGCCGACCTGGCGACGAAGAACCAGCAGATCGCGGTGGCCGAGAAGGTGCTGCGCAGCCAGGGCCCGGGCGCCTGGCCGGTCTGCTCGGTGCGGGCCGGGCTCACCCGGCAGGCGGCCGACGCGTCGCACAAGGTGCACGTGCCCGCGGCGAAGATCCGCCCCGTGCCGGCGCACACCGCCCACGTGGCCAAGACCCCGGTGAAAGCGCACGCGAAGGCCCCGGCCAAGGCCGCCGCGAAGACCCCGGCGAAGACGGCCGCGCACGACCGCTACACGGTCGTCCCCGGCGACACGCTGTCCGGGATCGCCGCCGACCAGCACGTCGGCGGCGGCTGGCCGAAGCTCTACGCCGACAACCGCGGGGTCGTCGGCAGCGACCCCGACCTGATCCTGCCCGGCCAGCGCCTCGCGCTGACCGCACCGCGGACCGCACCGCTGACGGCGCCCGCGAAGACCGTGCAGAAGACCGCCAGGAAGCCCGCGCCCAAGGCGGCTCCGAAGGCTCCGGCGCACGAGGCCGCAGGGAAGAAGCCCGCCACCGCCGTCTCGGTGCACACCAAGCCGGCCGCCGCCCCGCACCGCGGCGGTTTCACGCTGCCGGTGCACGCCTCGCTCGGCACGCCGTACCACGCGTCGGGCAGCCACTGGGCCAGCGGCTACCACACCGGCATGGACTTCCTGGTCCCCACGGGCACCGCCGTCCACTCGGTGGCCGCGGGCAAGGTCGTCACGGCCGGCTGGGGCGGCTCGTACGGCTACCAGGTGGTGATCAGGCACGCGGACGGCCACTACAGCCAGTACGGCCACCTGTCGCAGATAGCGGTCAAGGTCGGACAGCAGGTCAACGAGGGCCAGCGGATCGCGCGTTCCGGCGCGACCGGGAATGTCACCGGGCCGCACCTGCACTTCGAGATCAGGACCGGGCCGGTCTACGGCGACGACATCGACCCGCTGCGCTACCTGCGCGCTCACGGCGTGTCGGTCTGACCGTCCGCCCGTCCCGCACGCCCGGCGTACGCGGTCAGCGGCGGCAGCAGCGCGGTGAGCCAGCACCCGGCGAACAGCCAGCCGCCGACCACGTCCGACGGCCAGTGCACGCCCAGGTAGACGCGGGTGCAGCCGACCGCCAGGGCCGCCAGGCCGCAGAGCGCGGCCGCCGCCCGGCCACGGGCGCCGGGCAGGGCCCGCAGCAGGCCCCAGGCGAGCAGCCCGGCGGCGATCGCGCTGGAGGCGGTGTGCCCGGAGGGGAAGGAGTAGCCCGACGCGTGGGCTGCCCAGTCCGCGGCGGGCGGCCTGGCGCGGTGCAGTGCCGTCACGAGCAGGGTGCGCAGCGTCTGGCCGACCAGCAGCACCAGCACGGCGAGCAGCGCCACCAGCGGCCCCTGCCCGGCGGTACGCGTTCTGCCGCCGCCGGCCAGCCAGCCGCCGAGTGCGGCGGCCAGGTAGGGCCAGGGCCCCGTCCCCGCGTCCGTGACGGCCCGCGCGGCGGTGGCCGCGCCGTGCGGGCGGTGTCCGACCGACCAGCGGTGCGGCCCGGTGTCGAAGCCGTACGGCGTGCCGTGCCGGGCCAGCACCAGCCAGGCCAGCAGGACGAAGGCGACGGCGAAGGTGGCGGGTGGCAGCAGCCGGGACCAGCGGAGGCGGACGGTCATCGCGCGGGTGGTCCCCTTCCCGGCACCTGGCACGCGGCCGGGAACGCCGGCTGCGGCGGTGATTGACTACAGGTCTGTAGTCAGACTACCCCCGCAACCGGCGTGTACCGCTTGTGCCGCCCTGCTGTTACGGCCGGGCCGTCGGCACGTTCTCGTGGACCTTCAGCGGGTCCGTCACCGCGACCGGCTCCAGGATCCGCTCGATCCTCGCCATCACCTCGGCGTCCAGCCGGACACCGGAGGCCTTGGCGTTCTCCGCGACCTGCTCGGGGCGGGACGCGCCGACGATCGCGGCGGAGACGTTGGGGTTCTGGAGCACCCAGGCGACCGCGAGCTGGGCCAGGGACAGGCCGGCGTCGTCGGCCAGCGGCTTCAGCTCCTGGACGCGTTCCAGCAGGTCGTCCCGCATCCAGCGGCTGATCATGCCGGCGCCGCCCTTGTCGTCGGTGGCGCGGGAGCCGGCCGGCGGCTGCTGACCCGGCAGGTACTTGCCGGTGAGCACGCCCTGGGCGACCGGCGAGAAGACGATCTGGCCGAGGCCCAGCTCCTGCGAGGTCGGGACGACCTCGCCCTCGATGATCCGCCACAGCGCGGAATACTGCGGCTGGTTGGACACCAGCGGGATGCGCAGCTCGCGCGCCAGCGCGTGGCCGCGGCGGATCTGGTCCGCGGTCCACTCCGAGACGCCGATGTAGTGCGCCTTGCCGGAGTGCACGACGTCGGCGAAGGCCTCCATCGTCTCCTCCAGGGGCGTGAACCGGTCGTAGCGGTGCGCCTGGTAGACGTCGACGTGGTCCGTCTGGAGCCGTCGCAGCGAGTTGTCGATCGACTCCAGGATGTGCTTGCGCGACAGGCCCCGGTCGTTGCGACCGGGGCCCGTGGGCCAGAAGACCTTGGTCAGGATCTCCAGGTTCTCGCGGCGCTCACCCTTGAGCGCCCGGCCCAGTACGGACTCGGCGCGGGTCTGCGCGTAGACGTCGGCGGTGTCGAAGGTGGTGATGCCGACGTCCAGGGCGGCCCGGACGCAGGCGGTCGCCGCGTCCTCCTCCACCTGTGATCCGTGGGTGAGCCAGTTTCCGTAGGCGATCTCGCTGACGATCAGGCCGCTGCGGCCGAGGTGACGGTATTCCATGGTCATCGACCTTAATCGTCACCCCGGCGCGCGGTGAAGGCGCCCAGGACCCGGGCGGGCCGGGTGCTGGGGCCTGTCGTGTGGATCTCCGCGGCGTCGCGGCGCCCGGCACGCACATCTGCCGCGTTGTCGTCAGTCGACGACGGCTCCGCGTCGCCTCCTTCCTCCGCCTTGCAGCTGCACGCACCGAGCACCGCTCCTTCCTCCACGGAGATCCGAACGACAGGCCCTAGGAGGTGTAGGCCTCCAGTTCGGAGAGTTGGGCTGCGGGCCAGCCGGTGTTGCCGGTGACGGTGAGGCGCAGGTAGCGGGTGCTGGTGGGGGTCAGGGTGATGGTGGCGGTGTTGCCGGTGGCGGGGTTGAGGGTGTAGCCGGCGGAGGGTTTGAGGGTGGTCCAGGTGCTGTTGTTGGTGGAGCCGAGTACGGAGAGGGTTTCGGTGCGGGTGGCCCAGGCGGTGGCGGGGGGCAGTTTGATCACGACGCGGCCGACGGTCTGTGCGGAGCCGAGGTCGACGGTGATGGACTGCGGGAAGGCGTTGTTGGTCGACTCCCAGTAGGTGCTCGCGTTGCCGTCGACGGCGTTGGCGGCGGTGTAGACGTCGGCGTGGCCGGTGTCGGTCACGCTGCGGCCGCGCGCCAGGTTGCCGCTCGCCGGCG
>NZ_FRBI01000027.1 GCF_900142575.1 Actinacidiphila paucisporea | reverse complement strand
GCCTCCGGCTGCCCGCCCCGGCCCCGCATCCAGCCCGGCACCGGCAGCAGCGGCCGGACCACGACCCACTCCGCCTCCGTCATGTCCGACGGGTACCGGGCCCGGCGCGTGCCGTTGTCGGCGGCGTTTCCGAACTGGTGCGCCAGGCAGTCACACCCCGGGGTGACGGAACTGGACTGCCCTGCCATCGACACGGAACACTCCAACACCGGGGCCTCCTGACGTTGTTCGTTGATTCGACACCACCGAACTGTTCAGAAGGCCCCACCTTTATGCGCCAACCCCGCAACCACTACCTGAACGGGAACCCCGGTTCGAACCGCATCCCGCACGGTCGGAACGACAACAGCGACTCAGGCCGAGGGCGGCTGAGAGCCAGACGTGACCCGCGCACGTTCTGCGGGTTCCGACCCCTGGCGGTGTGGCCGGGGAAGCCACGCCAGACGACGGGGCTCGGTGCTCTCCAGCTCCCTCAGCCGACGGCGGTGCCGACGGCGGTCCAGGACACCCGGCGGCTTGGCCAGGGTACGCACCAAGTCGTAGTCGGGGCCGCTGCGCGGTCGCTCCGGGAGAAAACGCAAGGGCGCCATACCCTGCACCATCACGCTGTTCACGACCGCGTGCGCACGGAAGTGGGCCAGCTCCCGCTGCCGCTCCGCGGGTAGTTGCTCGATGAGGTCACCCCGCAGGAAGGCGAGCCGTCCGGGCCGAGGCTGTCCATCGCGCCTGCCTCGCCAGCCGAGTACCCGGCCCCCGAGACCCCGCATGACCACGTCTGGTAGTTGCCGGCGTTTCCGAAGTAGTAACTCTCGTAGTAGTCGTGCCGACGTGCGCCCTTCCACGATGCGACCTCGTGAATGGAGGTGTGGTTCAGCGCTCTTGACAGGTCAGTCAGCCGCGTGCGGCCCAGTCTGACGTTCGTGAACTCGCCGTTGGAAAACCAGGTCGAGCCAACGCGAATTCTCGGCTTGAAGCTGTGGCTCGTCGTCGTAAGCGAGTAAGCGTGTACCTCTGAAACGCTGCTCCAGGTGACGAGGTACCCGTCCTCCGCCAGCGGCCACACCCGCTCGGTGACCGTGAAGTCACTCCACTCCAGCTCGCTCGAAACGCCGTCGCCAGTGAGGCGCTGCGCGTCCACCAGCAGCTCGAAGGCCGGCGCGCCGAACAGCGCCTCCACGTACTCAGGCCGCACGTGGGGCGCCAGCTTGGCGAAGTCCTTGCCCCAGACGCGCCGCCTGCCCGGCCCCGTACGCCACCAACCGGTGACGGTCCTCATGACGGTCATCGCCGCCACCACCCCACCCGCGATCTTGCTGACGTCAGCAAGCGTGTCCAGCGAACTCACGGAGAGAAGTGTGTACCCGCCGCGGCTGCCAGGTGGCCAGAAGGGTCAACATTCCTATTCAAGGGAGGACGTTGAGCGCTTGAGAGACTGGGGACCCGCTGTTTCGGGGGACATCGTGTCCACACGGCAAGGCCGCCCCTGCCGGTGGGCACGGGGCGGCCTTCTGCGGTCGCGGTCGGGGAGTCAGGCGTCGGCCAACTGGTTGGACAGGTTCAGGGCGGTGGTGGCGTAGGCGAGGGCGTGGCAGAGGCCGGCGACCTCGTACAGCGTGGGGCGGATCAGGTCGGGCCAGTCGTCGGGGGCGGCGGGCCAGCGGGCGAGCAACACCTCGGTGGTGGCCAGGCCGAGGTGGGCATGGACGATCCAGCCTGCGTGGGAGGCGGGTTCCCAGTGTAGGCGGATGCGACCGAACGGAAGTCTGGTGCCGCTGGTGGGGAGCCAGACCACGTCGAGGGGTCCGTCGGGGAGGCCGGAGATACGGCGGACGAGCGCGCCGCCGGTATCGGTCGGCATCGGCTGAAGGGCGAGCGTGCGCAGCGGCAGCGTGCCGGAAGCGAGAGGTCGCGTGGGGATAGGTGTCTCCTGGGCGGTGGGTCGGGCGGGTTCAGGTCCAGGCGAGGGCGTTACGGATCCCGGGCGGGAGGTAGCCTTCCTGGCCGTCCTCTGCGAGGAACGCGACACCGTCGCTGATGACGATGCTTGTGCCGAGGAAGTGGGCGAAGGGCCAGTCCGGATTGATGGCGAGGCGGATCCGCGGGTTGGGGTCGAGGTCCTGGAGCTGCTGGATCAGGTAGCCGACGGTCAGGTCTTGGGGCACGGAAACCTCCGAGAAGCGGGATGCAGGCCGGGGCAAAGCGGTGGGGTGGAGCGTCAGCGCATGTTGAAGGGGAGGACATCGCGCAACAACGGGCCCGCAGGTATCCGGTGGGTGGCGAGGTGGCGGCGGCGGGATTCGTTGACGTAGCCCTTGCCGGGTTGCTGCATCTGCCACTGCCCGCAGGAGCAGACGGCCTGGGTGTAGGCGCGATCGGGGCAGCCGGGGTGGAGTGGCTTGCCTGAGCTGGTGTGCTTGTGCTCAGGTGGGCACAGGGTGCCGTCGGTGTGGTGGTTGGTCAGCGGGGCGCGGAAGGCCACGGAGGTCCTCTCGGGCAGGGGCTGGTCGGCCCGGTGCGGGGCCGACCAATGGCGAACGGGTTTCAGCAAGCCAGCAGGAACAGGCGTTCCGCGATCGGCGCGCTCTCGTCGGCCACCGTGACCAGGCCCGTGCGCAGCAGGCGGAGTAGTGACCGGGCGGTGTCGACGTGGCGGGTGCCCATGGCATGGCTGATCTCGGGGAGACAGGCTCCGTCGGGCAGGGCGGCGAGGAGGGCGACGATGTCGCTGTCGCGGGTGAGGGACTGCTCGTAGGCGTAGTCCCAGGTGTGCACCAGGCCGTTGACGGTGACGACGAGGCTGAGCACGAACCCGGTGCTGTGCACCGGGCTGGTGGCCGCCAGGGTGAGGCCGAAGACGGTGACGGCGGGACCGCAGAGCCGGTGGGTGGCGTGTGAGAGCAAGGGCGATTCTTTCGCGCGGGCGGCAGTGGGCAGGGGCGGCCGGGCCGGTGGCCGGACCGCCGGTGGGTCAGCGGTCGGCGTGGCCGGTCAGCGCTTCGAGGAATCCGGCTACGGCCCGGCTCGGCACGTCCGGGCCGAACTCCTGCACCCAGGGCTCGCCCTCGGTGGGGGCGGCCCGGACGGTCCAGACGATGCCGCGCCGCCAGGCGGTCCGGTCCTCCGGCAGCCAGCCGACGTAGACCCGACCGTCCGGGCTGGTGCAGTGGACGTTGGCCTCCGGGGTGTCCACGAGTGCCCAGCCGCGTTCGCCGAGCAGGCTGAGTACGGGCTCCGCGTAACCGTCGCCGGCAAGGGAGGGGCGCTGCGCGACGACGGGGCGGAAGAGGGCGGGCAGGTTGCTGCCGGTGGTGTTCAAAACGGGACGGTCCCTTCGCTGACCTGCGGCTTTCCCGACACCTGTACGTTGACATGGGGTCTGCCGAAGTGCGTAGTCCTTTCCGGAGGGATCGCGTCTGCCGTGGGCGAACTGGACCCGATCACAGGAGAACCGGCTCGGCGGGGAATGGATCGGGGCGGCCGGTTGTCGTAACGGGGTTGCGGCGCACGGCCGTACGAGGCCGGAGGGGAAGCGCATGGCGGAGCAGGGCGGCAGACACTGGGACGGCGCCGGGCTGGAGCGCAAGATCCGAGCCGCCGGGCGGCCGTGGACGGTCGGCGACATCGTGATGGTGGCCGATGGCCAGTGGGCCGTGGATCTCACCGCCCCGGCGGAGGACGCGGCGGACGCGGTGGTGGAGCGCCGGGCTGCGGACGGGCGGCGGGTGGAGATGACGGTGGAGGAGCTGGCCCGCGCGGTGGGTGCCCGGTTCGGGGACGGCCACCGCGACGACACGATCGGCTGACTGAGCCTCAGCTCTCCTTCGTGGACGTGGCGGTGGTGCGGGCCGCCGCGTTCTGGTCGGCGATGTCCGCAGCGAGTCGGAGCACTGTGCCTACGGCTGGGTGTCCGAGCGGAGCCGCGGTGATGATCTGGCGGACGAGACGGAAGGCGGCGTGCGGGCTCCATACGAGCTGGCTGTCGGGGTAGGGCAGGTGGCCGTTGTCCATTTGAACGAGGTCGCGGCGGACTCGGCGGAGCGCGGTGACGTCCGCGGTGGGGCGCGGGCTGGTGCGAGCTGCCTCGATGGCGGCGTCGAGGAGCTGGCACAGCGCGGGGTAGGCGGGGGTCCATGAGACGGGGCGTTCGGTGGGCATGGGGAAGTCCTCTCGATGGTCGTGCGTCGTCGGACAGCGCAGAGAGACACCGTGGTGTGGTGGTCAAGCGGACCGCCGGGTGTGTGATCGTCCGGCTGCGGGGTGCTCATGAGGACCTGCTCCGGAGTGAGGAGGGGCCCGCGCGCCGTCGTGAGCGGCGTGCGGGGCCGCGATCGGCGGGACGCTGGTTCTGGTTCTGGTTTTGGGTATGGCGGTCACCTGCAGCGGGCGGGGGAGGACTGGGCGGTGATAGTGGCCGGCACCCGCGGTTGCGGGGCGGGCGCGTGGCTGAACAGGCCGCTCGGCGCGGCGGAGCTGCGGCGCAGGGCCGCCGCGGTGCGTATGCCGTCCGGGCGGGCCGCGATGGCGTTCTGGGTACGGATCACGGCCGGTGTGGGAGTGGCGGCGGGCAGGACAGCGGCGGTCGGGTCGCTCCAGTGCTCGACGGCGGCGTAGACCGGACCCAGGGCGCGGCCGGCGGCGGTGAGGGTGTAAGGGTCGCCGTGCCGGAGGCCGGCGCGGGCGACCAGGCCGTCGGCCTGGAGACGGACCAGGCGCTGCCGGGTGTAGGGGTCGTCCAGCCCAACCGCCTCGCCGATGTGGACGAACCGCATGGGTCCGGCGTCCAGGCCCTGGATCACGGCGGTGGTGTGGCGCAGGTGCAGTCGGCGAACCGCATCCTCGACGCGCTCGGCACCGGCCACACCGCCCGGCGGGAAGTGAATGTGCTGGTGGGACCAGTCGGTCAGGGCCTGGTGGACCGGGGCCAGCGACGTGCCGAACCCGCTGAGCTGGTACGGCGCTCGGAAGTCTTCGCTGCGGGTCACGAGGCCGTCGGCGTGCATCTGGGCCAACCGCCTGCCGACGAGCTGCTCGCTGACGAAGGGCAGTTGGCGGGCGATCTCCCGTACCCGCATCGGCTGGCGTGCCTGGGCGAGCGTCTGCACGACCCAGTTGGTCCACTTCGGTGCGATCAGGGACAGCGCGTCCTCGACGCGCTGGGCGTGGGCGGCGCCGGTCCGCGAGGTACTGGGCTGGGCGAGGGTGGACACGGTGTACTCCAAAGGGTCGGGAGGCGTGAAGATGAGCGGAAGATTCAGCGGGTGCGCTCGGCGCGGAGCTGCTGGAGGACGGCCCCGAGGCGGCGGTTGCTGATGTGGATGCCGCGGTCGCGCAGGGCTTGGCGCAGCCCGTCGCGGGTCAGGCGCGGTAGGCAGGCGGCGGCCCGGCGGGCGGCGTCCGTCACGTCCTGGTCGTTGAGAGCACGACCGGGCTGCTGGGACAACGGGAGGCGGGCGGCAGCGGGCTGGTCGAGCAGCAGCCGGACGTCCAGCAGGTCCCACAGTGCTTCGGCCTGGGACCGCTCCTGCTGCTCCACGCGCATGAGTTCGGCGATGTAGGGGCGCAGGCGGTCGTCCCCGGCGCTGCCGTCGGCGACGGCGTCCTGCAGGGCGCTGCGCAAGGTAGCGCGGGTTGCGCGGCCTTGCTCGCTGGTCTGCTCCAGATCGGTCAGGCGGCGCAGCACGATCGGCAGGACGGGATCGGTGGAGCGGCGGCGGGCGACCTCGCCCTGCAGGTGCTCCAGCGGGCGGCCGTAGCGGTGTTCGACCAGGCGGCGGGTGTGGAAGGCGGTGGTGGGCATGGGCGTTTCCTTCGTTCAGGTCAGCGGGAGCGGGTCGGGTTCGTGGGACCGGCAGGAGGTGGCTGTGCAGGGGGCGAGGGGAGGACATTTGGGGTGCTGCGGCTGAGGGCGGCGGTGGTACGCGGGTCCTGGGCGCATCCGGCGCGGAAGGCCGCCTCCCCGGAGCTGGTAAGGGACAGCTGCTGGCCGAAGTTCAGCGACGTGCTCTCGTCCCGCTCGGTCCAGCCCCGCTCCTGCATCGCCTCCACTGTCGTGGGGGCAATCCGTGCACCCGAGCCGGTCTCCACGCGCAGCCCTGACCGGAAGGCGCGCTCTTTCAGCAGCACTGCGCCGTGCTTGATCTCCTCCAGCGCCAGCAGCTCCTCGCGCGTGGGCAGCGGATCGACAGTCAGGTCCGAACCGGCCGCCGCCTGAGCCGGGTTGGCGTCACCGCGGGCGTCGGCCTCGGGGCCGGTACCGGTTGCGGCCGCTGCGTCATCGGCAGCCCGCAGGGCTTCCCGGCCCAGCGCGGTCAATGACAGGAGTTGTCCATGGGCGGGCGTCGCGGTTGTGTCGAGGTCGAGCAGGCCGTCGGTGATCATCCGCTCGACGGTCTGCGCCCAGATCGGGATGAGGATGCCGGTGCCGTCGGAGAGGTACCGGTCCTGCTCGGACAGCGCGCTCAGCTTCAAACGCAGCCCGCCGCGCTCGACCGCCCGCAGGGCCTGAAGCTGCCGATCACCGGCGACGGCCCAGTCGTCGTCCCGGCCCGGCGCCTCTTCCGCCGTTCGCTCCAGTTCAAGGCCGAGCCTCTCGGCGGCTGCGTCGCCGGCTTCGGGAAGCAGTCGTCGGTAGGCGGACACGGCGCCGAGTAGATGCTGGTAGGCCGAGACTCGGCGGCCGGCCAGGACTTCGAGCAGCGGGCCGGTGGCGCCCAGAAGCCCGTAGGAACCGCGCCCCAGTGGGGGCTTGCCCTCGACGACGGGCTGAAGCGAGGTGATCGCGGTCTGCGCGGCGCGGGTGAGGTCGCCGTGCAGGTCGTCGACCTCGTGCGCGGAGGTGGCGACGAGCCGGCCCACCATGTCCAGGGGCGATTGCGGTTCGTGGCGTTCGCCGAGTTCCCGAGGGTCCTCGATGCCGAGTTCGGCGGCGACCAGGTGCGCGCCGGGCCGGACGGCGGGGTCGTGGGGGTTCACCGGGCCGCCTCCATCCGGGTCAGCAGGGTGCGCACCAGCGTCGGCAGGCTGTCCGGGCCTTCGCCGATCCGCAGGTGGCCGCCTGCTTCACCCAGCACGTACGCCGCGTCTTCGGCCAGGCCGCTGGCGATCTCCATGCAGGCGTCGGTGATCCGGGCCGCGGCCAGCAGCGACCGCGCCAGCACATCCACGTATTCGCTGGACGTCAGCCCGGCGGACTCGGCGGCGGCACGGATAGCCGCCAGCTCCAGCACGCTGAACCCGAATCCCGTTTCCGCCGTTTCCGCCGTGCCGTCCTCCCGGGGCAGCAGCGGGACGAGTCCGGGCGGCGCGTCGGGGATGCCGACCAGGGTGCAGATCCGGTCGACGGCGTCGGTCAGCTCGGCCAGGGATTCGGCCAGCCAGCCCAGAGCGGCAGCGTAGGAGGCGAGCGTGAACAGCCCGGCCGGGGTGGCGGGCAGCGGCTCATCCAGGAACCCTTCGAGCCGGTCGGTCAGCTCGCCGACAACGACGGGGCCGGCGGCCAGTGCACCGAGTACGGGGTGCAGATAGGAGCGGGCAGCCGGGGTGGGGTACTCGGCGGTCAGGACCCCGGAGATGCTGTGGGCGGCGCCGGTGAGCAGATCGGCCAGCTCGGCGCGGGACAGCGGGGTGCGGTCGGTGGTCATCGGACGGCCTTTCGTGCGGCGGTCGGTGTGCTGGTGCTGTACGCGACCGACGCCGTGGATGTGTCGGAGGTGATGCTCGCGGCGTGGGGGGAGCGGGCTCGTGCGGCGCGGATGCGGGCCGCGGTTGCCGGGTCCGGGGGCGGGGTCTGGGTGCGGCCGGTGCGGTGCTGGGCGGTGCGGTAGACCGCGTAGTCCGCGCGGGGGCCGGCGGCGACCAGGTACACCTCGCGCTCGTGCTTCGAGGTGGCCGGCGCGGGCCGGAAGTGCACGACCAACCGATGAGAAGCCCAGTCGGAACCCACGCCGAGGATGACCTTGTGGAACCCTTCGAGCCGGCCCTCCAGACGCTTGGCGACGAGTTCGCCGTTGACGAGGTCCTGCAGGTGCAGCAGCGCCTGGTCGCGGATGGGTTCGGGCAGAGCGCGCAGGTCGGCCAGAGCGTCGGGATGCGCTGCGAAGGCGCGGCGGGGCAAACTCACCGTGACCTCCCCGGACCCGGCTGCTGCACCGTGCTGGTGGACGGCGCGGGAAGGGTGTCCAGACCGCACGCCTCGACACGCGGAGCACCGCTCGACCTGGCGAGCGCGACGCGCTCACGCCGGGCATCGGCGGCAGGGTGGTCTTCGGGCGCCGGTGGCAGCGGGGTGCTGCGATCCTCCAGCCAGTTCCGGGCCGTGTCCTCGTCGGGGAACGCGCCCTCGCGCACGGTGTAGGTCCGGTTCGCGCCGTGGAGTTCGAGGAAGACACGGATGGGGTTGCGCTGTGCGAGCGTGTCGCGGGCGAGCGTTCCGCGTTCCCGGGCCAGCCCGCTGTCCTCGTCGTAGAAGGTCCAGATGTCCAGGACGCTGTACCGGCTGGCGGAGGCACGGATCCGGTCCCCAATGAGGGCAGTCGCCTCGTCAGCGGGCCCGATCGTGCCGTCGCTGTCGTGCTCGAACACGTCCTGGGGACAGCCACGTTCCACCAGCCACGCCTGCGCGAAGGGCAGGCTGGCGTGGTACTCGGCCCGCATCGTGTAGATGGTGCGCGCCAGGTCGCGGGTCACCAGCAGAGTCGCGATCTGCGGTGCTTCGTCTCCCGCGAGGGAAAGCGCATTGTGGTCATAGGCGGCGTAGTAGCTGACGGAATCGGTGCCCGTGGTGTGGTGGTACTCGGACAGGACGGTGATGTCGCAGTCCCAGGCGCCGCTGTGGGTCTGGCTGGACTCGGCGTCGGCTGCTGCGAAGCCTTCAAGCCGGAAGTCGAAGATCATGCGATGCTCCCGGAAGCCGAGGGAGGAAGCTCGGGCAGACGTGCACGACGGGCGAAGGTCACAGCGACCTCCCCGACCCGGGCTGCTGGACCGGTAGAGGCGAAGCGGCGGGCAGAGTGTCGAGGCCACAGGCCACCCGCGGGCCGGCGTAGCCGGCGGAGCGGGACAGGGCGGCGCGGGCACGCACAGCGGTTGCGTCGGGCTGTTCATCGGGCGCCGGCGGCAGCGGGGTGCTGCGGTTCTCCAGCCAGTGCCGGGCGGTGTCCTCGTCGGGGAACGCGCCCTCGCGCACGGTGTAGGTGAGCGCCTTCTCATCGACCACTTCGAGGAAGACCCGGACCGGGTCCACGGCCGCGCCGCTGTCCCGCACCAGGGTCCAGTTCTCGCACGGGGCGGAGTCCCTGGTCCAGGTGTCGATGACGTCCCAGCGCCGCCCGCCCTCGCGGATCATCTGCTGCACCCGCAGGGTCTGCTCGTCGGCCGCTTCCACGAAGTCGCCCTCGGCCAAGGTGATCTTCTCGGGCGGGCAGCCGCGCTCGATCAGCCAGGCTTGAGCGAACTGAACGCTGGCGTGGTACTCGGACTCCAGGGTGAAGGTGCCCAAGCTGAAGTCGCGGGCGACCTTGATCGCAACGATCTGCGGCGCCCCCGGTACACCCCAGGTGGCGGAGGTGTCGTGGGCGACGACGTAACTGTGCGAAGCGTGCGGAGCGGTGTGGTGCTCGGCCAGGACCGTCAGGTCACCCAACCACAGCACGCGCTCGGCCTGCTCGGAGGCGAGGTCGGCGGGGCCGAGGTCGTCCAGGGCGAAGTCGATTTCGGCGGTCACTGAGCACCGCCCGCGGTCACGGGTGCCGGAGTGGCCAGCACGCGGTGCGTCGGGCGGGCCGGACTGGTGGTGCATGCGGCGAACGGCCCGTCAGGAGCGCGCAACTGCAGCAGCGTGTGGTCGAGGTGGTCGCGGTGCCACGTGGAGGGACCGGACAGCCCTGCCTCGGCGTCGGTGAGCTGCTGCCAGGCCAGCCACAGGGCGTGCAGCCGGGCGACGGCCTCGGGGTGCTCGTACCACTTGGCGCACCACGGGCGGGTGGTGCTGATCTCCCGGCCGTAGATCGGCAGGAACAGGTAGTGCACCCAGCCGGCGAGCGCGGCCAGCTCGGTGGCGTACGCCTCGCCGCCCAGCGCCAGGATGAACACACTGGCCGGGCCGCTGTCCGGCGTGGGGTCGGCAGCCACGTCATCGGGTCCGGCGTTGTCGGCCGGCTCGTCAGGGGTAGGGGGCTCGGGTTCGGAGCCGAGGCGGTCGAGGATGACGCCGTGCTGGCGGACCTCGGCCATGGTCGCGGCCAGCGTGCTGGCGAGGTCGTCGAGGTTCTCGTCGGCGACGCGGAACGGCTCGGGTTCGGGTGTGGCCGTGGTGGGATCGGACATGGCGCTTCCAGGGGGATGGGGGAGCAGGTCGGAGGCGGTGCGCGCGGGGGCGGGGTTCTTCTGGAGGCCATGGCGGTGCTCCTTGGTGAGGAAGTGGGCATGGGGAAGAGGATGCGGAGAATCGGGGATTTGGCCGGTCCGGGAAAAGGCGGTAATGCGGCTACGACCGGGTGCAGCGGGGGCAGCGTGGGAACGGCGGGCGAAGCAACTTCACTGCGTGGGCCGCCTGTTGGGGGATGACGCCGTTGCCGAGCGCGGTGAGCTGGGCAGGCCGGCCGAGACCGGGCGTCGCCGTCACCCAGCCTGCGGGCAGCCCCTGCATCCACTCCACGAACTCCGCACGCAGCCGCCCGCCGTCGTCGGTGGGTGCTGGTGCGGGGCGGGTGAGGCTCTCCCATCGGGTGATGGCGGCGCCGTACGGCCCCCACCGCCCGCCCCTCCCTGCGTATCCGGACCTGTCTCCGCCCACAGCGGCAGGACCATTGCCGACAGCGGTGGCCGCCAGCCCCTGTCCGGCCACCGCCCCGGGATGCCGGTGCCGCTCTCCCTCGGGGTGGGCAGCAGAGAGGCCGCCGCCGAGGGAAGGGTGAGGTCGCCGTTGCCGTGCCGCTGGTTCGGCGAGCCCTTGATCCCGTCCGACGCCTTCGGGGTCGGCAGCAGCCACTCCACCTCGTCGGCCAGGTTGGGCCCGTGACCACCGCTCTTCCTCTTCGCCGGATGCTGGCTCCCGCCGTTCGAGGCGATGTTCGACGTCGGTGTTTTGAGCAGGGGTTCCGGCGGGCCAGGCCGCGAGGAAGGCCCGCTCGCGCCTATGTGGGGCTCCGATGTCGGAGGCGCGAAGCACGAGCCACCGTGCGTCGTACCCGAGGTCGGCCAGGGAGCCGAGTACGGCACCAAGTGCCCGCAGAGCAGGCTGGGCTGGGTCGTCTCCCAGACACCACGGACAGAATTCCACGTCGCCAGCGGGATGGGCGGCGGGTGAGGTGAGGAGTCCTCGGACATTCTCGATCACCACCAGGCAGGGGCGGAGGGCTTCGACCGCACGGGCCACGTGCAGCCACAGCCCCGAGCGGGTGTGCGCGTTGAGACCGGCGCGGCGGCCGGCGACCGAGACGTCTTTGACAGGGGAAGCCAGCGGTCAGCACGCACACCCGGGGCACGCTGGCCCAGTCGACGACGCTGATGTCGCCCAGGTTGGGCACGCCGGGCCAGTGGCGGGCCAGGACGCGGGAGGCGTCGGCGTTGATCTCGGCGTGCCAGGCCACGGTGCCGCCGAGGGCGGCCTGCACCCCCAGGTCCAGGCCGCCGTACCCGGAGCACAGGCTGCCGATCGCAGGCCCGGCCGCTGACTGGGCGGGCATGTCAGCGGCCCTTCGCGGTGCCGGGTGCCACGGCTGAGGGCGCTGGGGACGGCGGGGTTGCAGGTCCCGGGGCGCTCTGTCCGGCCCGGGAGGCGTGGGGCGAGCGGGCGGTGGCCTGTGCGTGTGCGTGTGCGTTTGCGTGCGCGGGGGACGCTGCCAGGCGGCCTGCTGAGGTGCGGAGATCGTCGGCCACGGACTTGAGAATCTCGTCGGCCGCCTCGAAACAGCCGGTAATGATCTCGCCTGCCTGCAGGCGGGAGTGTTTAAGGACCGACGAATTGTTCAAGTGGGCTGGGCGGGTGGTGAAGTTGAAGTGCGCGATCTCGGCTTGCGCGCGTCCGAGTTCGGTCACGGCCTCGCCCAGCGGAGGGAGGGCGGCGCTGTACGCCTCGACGGCCTTCTTCCCGTCTGCGGCGAACCTCCCATCGGTCAGACGGTGTTTGACGTGGTCACTGACCGAAAGGGTGATCGTGGCCAGGGTATGGACGTACAAGGACACCTCGCTCAGGGACGGGACAACAGGGCCACGGTCCAGGGCGCGCAGGTGGAAGTTGAGCCGGTCGATCTGATTGGCCGTGTCGTACAGGGCCAGGGCCTCGGTGGTGCTGGACATGGCATGTTCCTCTGGGAGTTGATGGCGGGTGGGGCCACTTGGGCTGGGGTGACAGGTGTCCGGCCGGGGCTGTCTCGCGGATGGCCGGTGCGTCAACGCCTGCGCGCCGGGTTCGGCGGTATGGGCGTGCTGGACTCGGCGGGGGATACGGCGGCGCTGCCCATGGCGGCGCCGTCAGCCTGGCGGCTGCGGGCGCGGGCGGCGCGCAGGAGTTGTCCGGCGGTATCGGTACCCGTCAGGTGCCGCAGGTAGCCGCTGGTCTCGGTCAGGTTGTCGCGGGCGGTGGTGAGCGCGGCGGCGATCCGGGCGCGGGCGATGGCGGTGTCCGCGTCGGGGTGGCCGTACCGGTCCGCGAAGTGGCCGATGAACAGGTGGGCGTTCTGGGCTGCGGCCAGTGCGCTGACCGCCCGCCCGGCGGCGCCGACGGCGTGGCACAGCTCCGTTGCGGTGGCCGCGAGGGAGGAGCGGTCAGCGGGTGCGCATCCGGCCAGCTCAGCGTGGGCGTCGTGGAGCGTGGAACCGAGGCGGGCGGTGAGGTCGACGACGGCGGTGAGGGGCCCGGACAGGCGGTGCGCGGCGGGGTCCTGGGCCCTGAGGGAGTGCAGCACGGCATCGAACTCAGCGGCGAGGAAGTCGAGTTCGGTGTCCGGCTGGTGCGGCTGATTCATGTGTGGCTCCGGGAAGGCGGACGCACCGGCGGCACGGCAGGGGGTGTGGCGGGTGCCCCGGGTGCTGGGGCGGGCGGGGTGCTGCGGGCGCGGGCGGCACGGACCTGGGCCGGGGTCGGCCCGGCGGCGGGTTCGTTACGGACCGCGGGCGGTGCCGGCGGGCGGGTGCCGGTGGTCCAGCGCTGCCGGACCTCGGCCAGGACGCCGAGGGCGGCAAGGGCTTGGTTGATGAGCTGGCCGGGGGCCAGGGCGTCGGTGGCGGACAGGTCGCGGATGGTGCGGGCGGTGGCGGCGGCGGTCCGAAGCAGCGCCGAGCGGGCCACCTCCTCGCCGAGCCACTGGGCGCTGCCGGGCCCGACACCCTGGCAGATCGCGGTGATCTGCTCGCCGGTCACGGTGCCGTCGGCGAGCAGGCCGCGCCGCTGTGCCTCCCACAGCAGCGTGACCTGGTCGATGGGTTCGCCGCGGTGGTGCAGCGCGCCGAGGCAGCGGTAGAGCTGGCCGTGCGCGGGGTCGGCGAAGTCCTGGGGCCGCAGCCAGCCGACGACCTCGCCCATGCCGGACGGCCGCTCGGTCAGGGCCGCCAGGAGCAACTGCTCGTCGTCCGAGACCGCCTGGGCCCGGGTCGGCAGCGGGTCGGCGGAAAGGATCGGAGGCGCGGGAGTGACGGGGCGCGGTTCGGTGCCCCAGCGCCGGGCGAGGTCATCCAGCACGGCGGCCAGTACGTCCGCGTGGTGGAGGGTGTTGTCGACTTCGCCGCGGACCATGTCGGCACGGGCGATCTGATGGAGGCGCACTGCGTGCTCGGTGACCGTGCGGTGGATGGCGCCCTCCAACACCATCCGCCCGTAGACCGGGGCGTGTTCGGGGCGGGGACAGGCCGAGACCAGGGTGTGCGCGTACCCCGCGGTCATGCCGCGCGTGTGCCGCTCGGCTTCGGCGACGGCGTCGCTCACCCAGGCCAGCGGCACCGTGCCGTCGGCGGCCAGGTCCGGCTGCCCCTTCGACCGCAGGTGCCGCAGTGCGGCGAACAACGCCTGGTGGGCGGGCCGGTAGAAGTGCTCCGGCTCCAGCCAGTCGAGGTGGTCGAGTTGGCCGGGATCGAGCAGGACCGCGCCGAGTACCGCCTGCTCGGCCTGCAGCAGCGGCCTCATCACCGGCCCCCGGAACGCGGGGGCAGGGCGGCGACGGCCCGGTCGGCGGCGGCCATCGCCACCGCGAAGCGGTCCAGCTCGACGGCGAACGCCCGGTCGGCGGGAACGCTGCCGGCACTTGCAGTCAGCAGCCACCGGCCGCCGCGCCGCATGACCGGCAGATCACCGAAGGGCCAGGCGGGGGAGGAAACGGGGGAGGACATGGGCGCTCCAACAGGCAGGAAGGGGGAAGGGGTGGTCATGCGGTGGTGTCGAAGTCGTCCTGAACGGGGACGCCGGAGCGGCACGACCACGGCGAGCAGCCGTCCGGCTCACCCAGCTCCAACTCCGCCTCGGCCTCCGCCGGGGCATCGGAGAGGTTGTCCTGTGCGGCGGCCCGCTCGTGCGCGGTGACGTGGTCGATCGGGGCCTGGTCCAGCGGCACACGGCTGCGGTGCAGGAACGCGGTGCCCAGCAGCGGCTTGCCGTCGGCGTTGGCCCGTGCGTTGCCCGCGCGGATCGCGGCGTCGAACTCCACGACGTCCGCCCACTCCTCCGGGCTGGTGTCGCGCAGGGTCCTCCACTGCCGATTGCCGTGGTACGGACAACCAAGGCACGCACTTTTGGGCGTTGAGCCGAAGCCCCGCTCGCGCAGCAGGCGCTGGCAGTCGGCCCGGGACAGGCCCAGGTCGATCAGCGGGAAGCGGTTGCGCATGTACGCGACGTCGGTGTCCTTGGCCCGGTGGAACTCATCGGTGCTGATGCCGATCCACTGCTCGACGAAGGTCCCCTTGGGGATGCGCTTCGGGTAGGGGTGGCCGAGCAACTCGCGCACCTGGATCTTGATCGGCCGGATCTTGTACTGCCCTGTGCGACGTGACATGCCCATGCCGTTATCGGCATTGAGGATGTGCAAGGGCATGGAAGCGAACCGCTTGCCCGGGTCGAGCGCGTCGTCGCGGATGTTGCCGGAGGAGACCCGCAGGATGGGGATGCCCGCGGGCCGGGCGACTTCGCGCTCGATCCGGTCGAGGTGCTCGTAGACCGCGCGGGGCTCCCAGCCGGTGTCGGCGAAGATCGCCGCATCCAGCTTGGGCAGGCGGCCTTCGGCGGCCAGCAGCAGGAGGCTGGTCGACTGCCCCGCGCCCAGCGACAGGACTCGCAGCGCGGGAGTTGTGGATGCGGTGGTCACGGCGCCTCCCACAGGGTGCGGGCGATGTGGTCGGTGCCGTGTGAGGTCCTCGGGCGGGAGGGGGTGTGCCAGCCTGGCCTGGGGCGGCGGTGGGCGATCACCTTCCAGTCGGCGCCGCGCAGGCTTGCGCCGCTCTCACCGTCCTGGGTGTAGGTGATCAGCCGCCGGTATCCCAGGGACTTGGCCGCCCGCCAGCATGCCCCGTACATCAGGGAGTTGGCGTTGGGGGCGCCGTCGCTGGCGGTGCGGGTGACTTCGAGGGTTGCGCCGTCGTCGAAGTGGCGGGCCACGGGGCGGCCGGCCACAGCGACCGCCCGGAGTACACCCTCGTTGTCGGCGGCGCCGACGGCGAAGAACTGCCCGATCGTGGGGGCGTGGTGGCGGTGCCAGGCGGCGATGAAGTCGCGTGCGTCGCGGGCACGCACTGGTACGAGGTGCAGTGCGCTCATGACGCCGCCTCGAAGTCGTCGCGGCCCAGGCTGGCCTTGGCGAGTGCGCGTTCGGTGATGGCCTGGGTGGCGGCGGCCGAGGCCGGGCTGATGGCCTTGGCGGAGGGTTCGGTGTACCAGGGGCGCAGGTCGAGCATCGCGGCGCGGATGCCGGTGGCGAACAGCAGAGCCTTGCCCTTGGGCAGGGCGCGGATCGCGTCAGGGGGCAGGATCCGCTCGGTGCGCATGCTGACAGAGGTGGACTTGCCCGACTCCGAGGTGCTGACCGAGGTCGTCTGCACGTCGTGGTCGCCGATCATCCGGGACAGACGGTCGGCGAAGTCGGCGTCGTCGATGCCCGATCCGATGACCTTGATGGTCGCGGCGGACCACAGGGCGTCCATGCCGGCCTCGCCCCAGCACTTCTGGCCCTGCCGGTAGGACTGCAGGATCGTCATCGGGATGACACCCCGGCTGCCCAAGTGCGAGTACAGGTCCGGGAGATCCGAGATCCTGCACACGTTGGCCGCTTCGTCCAGGACGCACAGTGCGGGCGGGTCGAGCCTGCCGCCGGAGCGTTCGGCGACGACGACGGCCGAGCGCATCACGGCGTCGGCGGCAGCGGCGATGATCGCTGAGGCGGAGCCGCCCCCGTCCTTACTGAGCAGGTACAGCGTGTCGCGGGAGGTGGCGAACGCCGCCGGGCGGAACTGCGGCAAACCCTTGGCCGGGGTGACCCAGGCGGCGACGTCCGGATCGAGCAGGCAGCTCGCGTACTGCCTCGACGTCTCGTAGATGCCGTCACGGGTTTCGGTGGCGCCGGAGACGGTGCCCTGGAGCTGGGCGGCGACCGCGTCGTGTCCCGCGTCGGTGAGCAGATCCACCGGGGTGCGGTCGGCCGGTGAGGCGAGCCAGGCCAGGACATCGGTGATCGGCCGCCGGTGCGAGGCTGCCGCCAGGAAGAGGGCGCCCAACGTGTTGGATGCGGCGGTGGACCAGAAGTCGGAGCCGGCGGACTCGTCGACCGAGGCGGCGACGAAGTGCCCGGCGAGGCGCTTGGCTCCGGCCAGGTCGCGGGCGTCGGCGAGGATGTCCCACCACATCCGCCTCGGGTGGTGGGCGATCTGCTGCGGGTCCAGCGTCCAGATCGTGCCCACGGCCGTGCGGGCGTCCACCGTGGCGGTGAAGGCGTCGTTCGCGGCTTTGTTGGAAGTGAGCAGGACCGGGCCGGGGGCGGCGAGGATCGCGGGGATGGCCAGGCCGGAGGTCTTCCCGGAGCGGGGGGCCATGATGGCGACCAGGACGTCCTCCCAGCTCGCGCGGACCTCCGCCCGGCCGGGGGAAAGCGTGCCGAGGAGGATGCCGCGGTCAGCGGGCGCGACCTCTTTTACCCTCCAGGTCGGCGAGGCTCGGCCGCAGGCCCTGCGCCTTGGCGGTGATCTCCTTGGTCAGCAGGGGGGCGAGATCCGCTTTGCGCGCCAGGCCGTTGGTGGCGCCACCGTGTATGCGCAGCCACAGGACGCAGGCGCTGATGACGAGGGCGACGGTGAGCAATCCGGGGACGATCCGGGCGCCGATCAGCACGGCGGTACCGCTGAGGTGTGGCCAGAGCGCATCGGGGTGGACCAGGGCGTCGGCGGCGTGGAACGGTGCCCAAGGGCCGCCAACAGCGGTATTGGTGAGGTTGCCGGTAAGCCAGGCCAGGGAGCCGAAGGCGAGGGCGGCACCGAGGATGCCGAACAGCAGGTAGAGGAGTGCGTCGGTGCCGGTGGTGGTCGAGGGGGCGCGTGTGCGCGGAGTGGGCATGGCGGAGTCCAGGTGGAGGTGGTGGGCAGGACGGACCGGTGGCGGCGGGAGGGTCTTCTGGTGCGGATCACAGGGGGCCTGCTCCTCAGCGGGTGCGGTGGATGGGGGACGTGGCGGTCGGGGGGACTGGTGTCGCGGACTGCTCTGTGTGGGCTGTGTCGCGGCCTGCTGCGGCAGGTGAGGTGAGGGCGGCGGCGTCCGGGAGCGAGGGCCGGTAGCGGGCGATGACGTCGGGAACCTGCAGGTCGGTATCGAGGTCCGGGTCGAGGATCACCGTGAAGCCGGCGGAGGCCAGCGCGCCTGCAGCTGCCGTGCAGTGGGCCTGGTGCACGGGCCAGGGTCCGTCTGCGGTGAGTTCGTGGCTGGTCAGGCCGGGGGCGCTGACTTCGACGAAGCCCAGCTCTTCGAAGACCTCACAGGCGGCTTCGTTGATGCCGGTGCGGGTATCGGCCCGGATGCTCTGCCGTTCCCAGTGGAAGATCACGACGTCGACGCCGTAGTGATCAGCCCGGTTGATGTCGGAATCCAGCGTCGGGAGGCGCCCTTCATGGAGCGCTCCGCGGTCCGGGCCAGAGCTGGTGGCATGAGCTGGCGCATCGACGCTCGCTGTGGGCAGGCTGCGGTGGGCGAGGCGGATGTTGTGGGCCATCGCAGTACCGATCGCTTCGCCGATGCTGCTGTAGTACTCGGTCACGATGTCCTCCGGCTCACGTGGTGTGGGGCTGGACGACGGTCAACGTGAGACGCCCGGTGAGGTCGGCGACACGGCTGTGGGCACGGGCCGGGCTGTCCGCGGTGACGATGAAGAACCCGACGCGGGCGGTGCTCGCGTCCCCGATCGGGGGGAGCGCGACGTGGTCGCCGGCGTCGTGCAGCCAGGACACCTGCCGCAGCCACGGCGGCTGGACGCCGGCCTTGACCGGCAGATGCCGGGTGGTCAGCGTGCCCGTCGCGGGCGCGTAGAGGATCTTGACTGCGGCTGTACGGGTCTTCGTGGGAGTAAGAGAGGGAACGTTCCCGCAGGCGATGTCCGCGGCGATACGGGGCAGGTCAAGGCCGGTCGCGAGACGAACCAGCTTGCCGATGAGGTCGCCGCCGATACGGGAGTTGACCTCGATGATCCGCGGACCGGTCGAGGTCAGGCGCATCTCAACGTGCTGCACCCCGTCGGAGATGCCGAGCGCACGCACCGCCTGGACCGCCACGGGTCCGACCTCGGCCAGCAGCGGGTCGTCGGCGGTGACGGTGTGCCCGGTCTCCTCGAAGTACGGCGCGAAGCCGACCTCTTTGCGGGTCACGGCCAACGGCGTGGTGATCCCGCCGACGGTGGCGCACTCCACGGATATCTCCGGCCCCGAAAGGTACTCCTCGACCAGCACGCCGTAGCCCTCGGCGCCCTGGCCGCCGGCCCCGGCGGAGGCGAACACCCACGCGGCCGGCAGCTCGTCGGGGCGGTTCACGCGGACCACTCCGATGCTGGCCGCGTGGGAGGCGGGCTTGAGGACGACGGGGAAACCGGTGCGGTGCGCCACCGCTGTCGCATGCGCGAGGGTGTCCACGCAGGTCGACATGGCGGAGGGCACGTCGTGCTCGGCGAACCGGGCGCGGCTGGCGGCCTTGTTCCGCGCTGCGTTCATCGACGCGACGGTGTTGCCGGGAAGGCCGAGGCGGGCCGCGAGCGCAGCGGTGGGTGCCAGGGAGTATTCGTCCCAGGTGACGACCCCGGCGATGGCGTGCCGTTCGGCCAGCGCGAGGCCCGCGGCGACGACGGCCTCAGAGTCGCGGGTGTCGGCGACCTCGTGGTCGACGACCAGGTGCTGCTGCCAGGTCGGCGGCTTGCTGTCGATCAGCGCGACGTCGTAACCGGCGACGACGCTCTCCAGGCAGTAGCCGCGATAGACCGGGTCGGTACCGGCAACGGTGATCAGCAGCGGGCGGGTCGATCGGGACATGGGAAATCCTCCAGAAGGCGGGAGTTGGACAAAGACAAGGCACAGGGCAACGGGGCTTGGATTCGGGACGGTGGTGGTCACGAGGCGTCCGCCGGCTGGACCGCGTCAGTGCGGTGCGCTGCGAGTACCTGTGGGGGCGGTGCTTCGCAGGCGGTGCGGTGGCGCCGCAGGCCGGCGAAGCACGCGGCGAGTACCAGGCCTTGGAGCAGGGCGCAGGCCAGCAGCAGGTGCGGAAGACCCGTGGCTGGCACTGCCGCGACCAGGGCGCCGGCGACTGGCAGTGGCAGCAGCACCAAGATGATCGTCACCGCAAGGGTGGAGCCGAACGCGGTGGGTGGGATGAGGCGGGCGCGCAGGGTGCGCAGGACGACGGTGAGTGCGCCTTCGGCGGCCATCAGCACCGCGACAGCGGCGGTGTAGGCGGGGAAGCCGGGTGCGAGGGCGACGCCGAGGCAGGCTGCGGTGGATACGGCGGCGGACACGGCGCCGATCGGCCACACTGACCAGCGGTCGATGGCCCTCCGGGCAGCGATCACGGTGAGCAGGGAGGCGACGGCTGCGGCGCTCCACACCGCGCCGACGTCGGCGGTGGAGTAATGGAAGCGGTGGATGACGGTGATCGGGGCTGCTGCCTGGAGCACTCCGCTGGCCAGATTGGAGGCGGCGAGTCCGCCGATCAGCCAGGCCAGTGCCGGAGTCCGGCGCAGGGTCCGCCATCCGGTGACCAGGCTGCTCGGCGCACGGTGTCCCTCCTCCGGGACGCTGTCGTCCTGCGTGGCGGCGGCTGCGGTCATCGCCAACAGCGCGACCACGGCCAGCAGGACGCTCGGGCCGGCCAGCAGCAGGAGACCGCCCAGCAGCGGGCCGACGAGTACGGCGCCTTGGTCGATGCCGGTTTGCGCGGCCTGCAGACGATGTACCTCGACGTCCAGACGGCGGCCGGCTTCGGCGGCGAGGGTCTCCACCGCGACGAAGGAGACTTCCGCCAGCAGCCCGGACACGGCTCCGAACACCAGGACAACCGTTGTTGTCGCGGCTCCGGCACTGGGCAGGGCGGTCAGCAGTGCGGCAGCCAGGGCGACCAGGATGGCACGGGCGAAGTTCGTGATGCGGAAGGCGCGGGCGGCGCCGAAGCGGTCGGCCAGGGCACCGGCGAAGGTGAAGGCTGCCAGGCGCGGTGTCCATTCCAGCAGGAAGGCGATGCCGGTCAGGGCGGTGGAGCCGGTGGTGATCAGCACCAGCAGCGGGATGGCATAGGTGGCGGTGGTGCTGGCCAGGGCGTCGGCGGCCCGCATGAGGTACAGCAGCGTCAGGCTGCCGGAGCGGCGGAGGTCGGGCATGGAGCGCATCCCCGGTCACCGGGTCCGGGGAGCGGAGTCGCGCACCGGGCCGGCGGGCGGCGCCACGGCCGACACCGAGGGGATAGAGTTCCCCGCCGACGCCTGGGCTGCTGCGGGCGAGGTCGCCAGCGCGGCGCTGCGAGCGTCGTACACCGCAGCCGACCGCGCCGCTGCGTGCTCGTGCGCGGGGACAGCGATCCGGCGCAGTTCCTCATCCGCGCCGAGGAGTTCGCCCTGCGCTGCGGTGATGAACTCGGAGGCGAACCCGAACCGGTCGGCGAGCTGGTGCGCCTCGTCGTCCAGGTTGATCTGCTCCCCGGCCGCCTCCAGCGCCTCCCGCACCCGCTCCACCACGCCGTACTCGCCGTGAAGGAGCGGGTCGAGCGCGCCTGCCAGCTCGGCACCGCTCTGGGCGCCCCGGATCCGGTCGATGATGGCCAGGATCTGGCCGCCGAGGGACTGCGGGTCGGCAGGAGCGGTGTCGAGAGCGGGGTCGAGGTCGACGGCGTACCGGGCGGCGCGGAGCATCTGCGCGGCGTGGGAGGCGACGGCCGCCTGCTGCTCCCGTCCCATGGAGGTCGGCAGGCGGTGGCGGGGGCCGTGCCAGTCGTTGGCGTAGGCGAATCCGGCGTGGTTGAGGAGAGATTTGGCGAGGCTGTCGCCACCACGGGCGACGACGCTGCCGCTCGGCTCGGCGGCGATGGTGACGGTGATGGGCATCGACTTCTCCGGTACGGGGGTCGTGGGCTGGGGAGTGGTCGGCAGGTGGCCGAGTTCGGCGGCGATGCGCCGGCACTCGGTCTGCAGGCGGAAGGCGTCGCGGTAGGCGTTGTGGAGACGGCCGTCCTCGCGGGCGAGGGTCGCCACCACGTGCACCTGGCGGGGCTGGTTGCGCAGGGCGATCCAGCGGCAGGCGTCTGGATCGCCGCCGGGCGCGACGGTGACCGCTGCGACCCGGCGGGCGACCTTGGCCCACTGGGCGTCGGACAGATCGCGTTGGCGAGGATCGGAGCGGACCGAGCAGACCCACACCGGCCGCTCCGGTGCGCGGGTGCCGAGGCGCTCGACGGGCGCGTCCAGGGCGTGGGACAGGTAGGGCAGGGTGTCGGCGTGGGTGAGCAGGCCGATCGGAGCGCCGTGGCAGTCACCGCCCACCACGCGGGGGTTGCTCTGGTCGCCGCGCTCGCCCGGCCCGTAGAGGTAGGCGAGCAGACCGGCGGTGTTGCTGGCGCGCTGAAGGTGGGCGATCACGGCGTTGACCTCTCCGGGCGAAGCGAAAGAACGAGCCCGTGGATGGGCTACCGGGAGAGAGAATCCGCGCGATCCGCGATTTGGCCCGTCCGGAAACCGGTGATAGAAGCCAGCGCCCTGTCCTCCGCTGTCAGTGGTGCCCGCTACGGTTTCTGGGAGCAGGGGGAGGGCTGTTGAGCCGCAAGAAGCAGGAAATGTGGATCAGGCTGATGGTGTTGATCGCCAATATGGGGCGCTGTGTCTACTGCGATCACGCCGAGTCGCAAGTGGTTGACCATGTTGTGCCGTTCAAGGGCCGCGGGTCGGAGCACTGGCTCAATCTCGTGCCGGCCTGTGAGCCCTGTAACGTCAATAAGAGCGCCAAAGGGGTACTTGCGTGGGTGGCGGAGCTTGCATATCTGCGCCATGCTGCGGAGGCGAGTCCGTACCCCCATGGAGACAAGGGCATCTGGTGGATGCGTGAAAGACTCGACAACGACTTCGACGAAGTGATAGCGCGCATCGAAGGGGTCAAGGCTGAGCTTGAGGATGAAGCGCGTCGCGACTGGTTCTTCGAGCACTTCTGGAGGCTCAAGAAGAACGATCCGGCGTACCTATGGCGTGGCTGGGCGCAGAGGTGGGCGGACAAGGCCCGAGAGGAGGGCTGGCCCAAACCGCCTCCCAAGCGCATGAGGATCACGCGCAAGTATTTCGGACGGCTCTTCGAAGAGATTCCTGCCGACGAGACCGTGTGAAAGCGCCGACCGGGGCTCGCGGCCGGACACCGAATGTCCTCGCTGGCGTTGCTGGAGAGGCCGGAAGGCCCCACCGGATACAGCCGTGATCACGAGCGTCGGCGGCGCCTGGCGCCCCGCCCCGAGGCGGGGCACCAGAGCGGGTCAGAAATACGGGTTCTCGGTCGGGCGGTCGGCGTCGGTTGCCGCGTCGAGCAGCTCGGCGAGATCACCCGGCTCGGAGGAGCGCTGGTCGATCCACCAACCTGCGCGGGTGACGGTACGCGCCTTGTCCTCCGTGGCCTCCCATTCCGCCTCGATGATGTCGCCCTCGATGACGAGGGCGGCGTAGGCGGCGGCCAGGATCTGATGCCGGCAGCGGACACCCCAGGCGACCGCGCGCTCGGTGCCCTCCAGCGGTGGCATCCGGTACCGCGCTGACCAGGCTTCGGACTCGGCCTGTTCCTCGGCGCGCTTGGTCTCCAGCCACTCCCGCGTGCTTGCGGCGTCGCTCTGGTGGGCGTCCTTCCAGCATTCGGTGCACGGGCGCTCGGTCAGCCAGCGTGCGAACCCTGCGCGCTCGTCGGCCCGCCGGCCGCCGAGGTCCCGCTCGGCCATATGTCCGCAGGAATGCGTGATCTGGTAAATCGTTTTGACCCCCGGGGAATTCCGTTTGATGGGGTTTACATTCGAGGTCGGGCTGCTGGTCTGGGGCTTCATATCGAGTGCCTTTCGTTGGCGGTTGGGGTGGTGGCCTGCGTCGTTGCGGAGGGTCGTGCATCAGATGCACGATTCATGCGGCGGACGGAGGTGGTCTGGAGTGCTTTGCGGTGGTCTCGGGGACGCTTCCGCCCTCTGCGCCGTCTCAGCGGGTCCTGCGAATAGCGTCTGTGGCCGCCGTGGCGATGGCGGCGGGAGCGCTGGAGGGCTGGGTCAGGTGCAGCAGGGTGGTCCCCGGCAGGTGACGGGACTCCGCGGTGAGGGTGAGCTGGAGTACGGCGCAGCCGGCGGTCGTGAGCTGCTTGACGCGGGTGACGGCTTGAGCGGTTTCGTCGCTGCCGTACCGGGCGTCAGTGACGATCACGAGGAGGCGGCCGGCGCCGGGGCGGCTGAGTTCGAGGCCGTGGTCGAGTGCGTCGATGGCGTCGCCGAGGTTGTGGTGGCCGCCGTTGGCATCGAACGTCGTCACGCGCTCCGGTGCCCGGTGGGTGGGCCGAGTCAATGCGGTCAGGTGCTGGTCGTAGGCGATGGTGGCGGTGAGGGAGTCGGGGTCGGTCAGGGCTGCTGCGCGTGCCACGATCCAGGCAGCGGACGCGACGGGCGCGCAGGCGGCACGCATGGAGCCGGAGACGTCGACGGCGATCCCCACACGCAGGGGTGGGGTGGGGGTATTCCGGCGGCGGGTGTGGGTGAAGGGTTCCGCGGTGGGGACCGACCCGGCCGCGCGCTGAGCGTCGCGGGCGAGGGCCGCGCGCATGTTGAGGCGGCCGGGCGGGGTGGGGCTGGTGGTCCGCTCCTCGGTCCGCTCGCGGTAGGCGGCGGCACGCAGGGCGCGGCTCAGGCGCGCGGCGGCGCTCTGCTCGGCGGCGGTGGGCCTGCGGGTGCCGGTGACCGGGTTGCCGTAGGGCGCCGGTGTGCCGTCGGGGTTGACGGTGGTGCCACGGGTGTTGAAGACGCTCTTGGCGGTGGCTGCGGCTTTGCGTCGCTGGCCGGCCCGCTGGGCGCGGTCCTGAGCCTGCGCCTTGGACTGCGCGGCCGTGGCGTTGGCCGCTGCGGCCTGTGCCGCGAGGTCGGCGGCGTCGGTGGCGGCCGCACTGTCCATGACGACCCCCACGGCGCCGGACAGCAGATCGGTGAGGTTCTCCGGCACGGGCAGGGCGGGGGCCGCGGCGTCCAGAGCGTCGCACCATTGTTGAGCGTGCGCGAGCATGGTCGTGGCGTCGTGGTCGGCGCACTGGTGGGCTGCGCTCCAGATGCGGGTGAGGGTGGCCAGCAGGTCTGAGCCCAGCACCTTTTCGCACAGATCGGCGACGGCCCGGGTCTCGCCGGCCTCCAGGATGCCGACGCCACGGCGGCCGAGGATCAGGGCCGCCACGCCGGCGGCGTGCTCGATGCCCTGGAGGGTGGGGTGGGCGATGTCGGGCATGACCAGGGTCCGGGCACTGGTGCGCAGGTACGTGCGGTCCGTGGGCCGCGTGATCAGGTGTGCGCCTTCGACACGGCTCTCCTCCAGCAGGAGCGCGGCCTCGACGACACGGGGGTCCGCTCCGGCAGGCGGTGTCCACACGGAGTGGGCCGCATGCGCGGCCTCGTGGACGAACACCCCCCAGGCGGCCGGATAGTGCTCCTCGTCCCCCACGATCCGCGGATGGATCTCGTGGGGTTGGAGCGGGGCGAACAGGCCGGCGTCGAGCTCGACCTCGCCGAGGGTGGGGAAGAACGCGGCCGGTGCGCCGCTGCGCGTGCCGGGACGGCAGGTGACGAGGAGGTCCTGGCGGCCGGAGAGCGCGACCAGCCGATCGCCGAGTTCGGCTCCCACACGCAGCCACGCGGCCGGGGAGGAACGGGGCTGCGCGGGCGGGGCGCCGTCGTCCTCCCAGCGCGCGAGATCGACGTCGTCGTCCCGGGCGGTGGCGGGGGACTGGACGTGGTGGTGGGCGCTCATCGCGAGCGGCCCTGGTGCGCGGAGACGGTGCTGCCCGGGGGCTGCCGGACGGCCGAGGCGGGGAGCTGCTTGCCGAGGGTGAGAGGCGCGATCTTCTTGACGCCGGCAGTCTTCGTGACGGCGTCGGCGACGGCGTCGCGATCCTCCGCAGGAGCGATGCCGACCAGGTTCGCGAGCGCGGCCTGGGTGCCCAGGACGGCCTCGGTCTTCTGATAGCTGAGCAGCTCTCGCAGCTGGGGGGCCCAGCCTAGCTCGCCGAGTTCGACCTGGTGGGCGAGGTGTCGGGCGACCCTGACCACCCGGGCATCGATCTTCAGCGCCAGGGCGAGGTCATAGTCGGTGCCGATCTGGATCTGCACGCTGAACCGGCTCGCGAGCGCCTCCGTCAACACCGCGCCGTGGACGCCGGGATTGTGGCCCGCCACCACGTAGAAGCCCGGCTCGGCCTTGATGGTCTCGCCCTTGTGGGCCTTGACCTGGATCTGCCTGCGCCCGTCCATCGCGGGATACAGCGCCGCCAACACCTTCGGTGAGATCAAGGTGGCATCGTCGATCAGCAGGGCGCGGCCCTCGGTCATCGCGGTGACCAGCGGACCGTACTGGAAGACGTAGCCGCCGCTGTCTCCTTGCGTGTACTCGCCGATCAGGTCGCCGACCGTGGTGTCGCCGTCCCCGGCGACGGTGAGCAGGTCCGGGAACGCGGCCTCGACCAGACTCGTCTTGCCGGTGCCCGGAGGGCCGTAGAGCAACACCGGCACGTCGGCATCGCGCAGGCGGTTCAACGCCTCGACGTCGGGCAGATCGGCCAGCTCCCGGGGGTGGTAGAGCTGACCCCCCGCGCGACGGATCGGGCCGGTCTGCTTCGGCGTGGCTGCTGCGGGAATGGTCGTGCGGGCCGTGGCCGCCTGAGCGCGGGAAGAGTGGGTGCCCGGCGGGCTGATCACAGCGGTCTGCGCGGCTGCGGCTGTCTTCGCATTCGCACGGAACTCCGGCTGTCCGCTTCCGCCCTGGTCGGCCTCGCCGCGTCGCACCAGGGTGAGGGCGGCGTTGCGGACGGCGCCGTGGGAGTGGCCCAGCTGCCGGGCCATGCCCCCGATGGTGAGCGCATCTGCCGGCCGGTCGGCCAGCAGTCGGGCCACCTTGGCCCGTAGTTCGCCGCCCTTGGTGCGCGCTGGACTGGTAGGCGGTCCGGGTGTGGTCACAACGAGGCTCCTTCAACAGGCACGGGGACGGGCGGGGTTGGCGTGGGCTGGAGAGGCTGGCCGGTCGCGGAGCGGATCACGGACTGTGCCGACATCGGCGACCGGGCCAACCGGGGCGTACCGTCGGCGCTCACCGGCCGACCCTCGGCTCGGTCCAGGGGCAGGGGATGGCCGGCGACGAGCAGCTCGCTGGCTGTCGAGCAGGCCCGTGCGTCCGCTCCGTACCGGGTTCCGTCGCTCGGCAGGCGCAGCCTGGAGCCTCTTCGAAGCCGTCCTGGAGCAGGATCCGCCGGGCGGCGGCGTTGTAGCCGGTGGTGGTGATCTCCCCGGTGATGGCGTGCCGGATCGTCATGAACGGCTCTGCTGGTGCGTCGGGCACGGCGGATCTCCTATCGGTGGTGGCGGGAAGTGGTGGGGTGTTGGGCGAAGGCGAGGAGGGCCCGGAGTTTTTAGCGCATCAACGGTGCGTGGCTGGACCACGAACGATGGGCAATGACTGCCGACGTGCTCCGGGGCGGGCCTCACCGCCCCGCAGCTACCTGACTCGCCTTTCCGCACGTTCTGATAGCCGGGAGTACCGACAACGGCCATGAGAGCTGTTCCTTCGCGGTAGTCGTCAGCGGGTGCGGGAGAACGCCACGCGCGTGTCCACCGGCCGGGGGCCCGGGGCGGGGGCGGCGGGTTCGGGGACCGGGGGTGTGCCGGGCAGGTCGGCGCGGACGGGACTGGCGGCCAGCGCGGCAGCACTCAGGGAGGGCAACCGGCGCTCGGCGGCGTCCGGGCTGCGTTCCCGGGGCGCCGGCCTGGTCGGCGCGGGCGGACGCCGCGCGGTGACATCCCGGGCGAGGGCCGGCTGCACGGCCACGTGGAGGTCGGCACGGTGCATCGCGACGGTGGCCTGGGCGACCTGGTCGAGCGCCTGGTAGCGCCCGGTGGCGGGTGGCAGCACGTAGATGTCCAGGCTGGGGTGGCGCCGCCAGCCGTGCTCTTCGAGGAGCTGCCCGCCGGCGACTGCGCCGTCGGTGGTGGCGGCGATGACGCCGAGCCGGGGATGGTCGGCGAACGCGACGTCGGGCTCGACACGCTGGGACACGGTGGCGGCGGGAACCGGTCCCGGGGCTGCGGGGAAGGTGTCGAACTCGGCGTCGACCTCGACGCGGTAGTTGGCCCGGCGCAGGAGGGCGAGGGCGCGGATGGCACGGCCCGGTCCGTCGCGCTCCTGATCGGCCAGCGCGTACAGGTGGGGGTGGCCGGGGACGGGGTGGAAGTCGAGGCCGCGGAGCATCCAGGCGCTCGCGGCGAGGCGTTTGGGGTTGGTGGCAACGATGCCGAAGTCGGGGTGGCGGCCGACCGCGATATCGGGGAGCGGGTTTTCGGAAGGAGGCATGGCGGATCCGTTCAGGGCGGGCAGCGACGGCGGGGCGAGCGAGGGCGGATGGTCTGCGGGTGCGGATCATGAGGGGGTGTCTCTCCAGGTCAGGGGCGGTGGTGGCGACAGGTGGGTGAGGCGGTTCAGCGAGTGCGCTCGGGCCGGGCAGCAGGCGGGGCGGCCGTGGCGGCAGGAATGGCGGGGGTTGGAGCTGGACGGCTTCGCCGCGCGAACGGCGAGAACGCCAGCGCGGCAGCGACGCGGGGCTCCTGCGCGGGTACCGGGTCGGGCTGGGCGTGCCCGGGGTGCGCGGTGTGGCGGTCGGCCAGGGTGTTGCGCAGATTCTGGATTTCCAGCACGGAGACGCTGATGTGCTGGTTGATGCGGCGAAGGCGCGCGGCGTAGAGGGGATCGGTTTCCTCGCCGAGTCCTTCCCACCAGTCGGCTGTGGCGTCGAGGGCTTCGGTGAGGCGGTCCAGGACGCCGTCGCCGGGGGCGGTCAGCTCGCTGAGCACCGCGACGGCTTGGCTGGTGTGGCCGGCTCGGGAGATGGCCTGGGTGAGGTGGCCGAGCTGGTCGCCGAGGCTCATCTCGTGATGAGTGCCGACCGGCTGGCTGTTGTCGAGCAGGTCGGCCTCGACGGCGTAGGCGAAGCCCTCGGCGCCCAGCATGTCCACGGCCCTGGTCACCGCGCGGCGCTGCTCGACCGGGTCGGTCATGCCGGCGGGCAGGTGGTGGAAGCGCCCGTGGTGGGTCACTTCGGAGACGAAGCCCGCGCGGTGGAGGACGGCGTCGGCGGCGTTGAGGGGTTCAAGGGCGGAAGACGGCGCTGCTGAGGGTAGGCCGAGCTGGTCCAGGAGGACATCGATGGCGGCCAGGAGCGGGGCGGCGCTGCCGCCGTTCTCGGCGTGCGGCCCGCCAGGCTCGGAGTTGTAGAGCACTTCGTGCACCGCGGTGTTGTATGGGCTGCTCCGGGTGACCAGCCAGCTTCCCGGGTGGCCCGGCGGGTGGTCGGCGGGCGGTTCCTGAGGCGGGGAGATGGTCAGGGCGCTGCCGTCGGGGAGTTCGGCGTGGACGATGTAGTCGCTGAGGCCGTACTCGACGGTGCACACCAGGCCGCGCTGCCGCAGCGGGGCGGTGAGGTGGGCGTAGCCGTGCTCCGGGCCGAAGGCGCCTGCGGCGTCTTCCTGGGCGGGCGGGCCGCTGGTGCGGGCGGTGACCCGGGTGCCCTGCCGGGTGATGGTGACCGCGATCTGATCGGGCTGCATATCGGGGCCTCCTTTCTGGTCGGTCGCCCCAGGCGCCACGGTGCGATGCCGCGCCGAGTGGAAAGCCTGGGAGACGGTGCGGAGTCGAGGATCCGGCGTATCGACGGTTTGGCCCGTCCGGGACTCGGTGATAAGGCCGTCAGCGAGTGCGGCGTCCAGGGCGAGATCGAGGACCCGCATGTCCCGTCCCGGCAGCCGCGCCGCCATCGCTGCGGCGAAGTCCTGGAGACCAACGTCCGTCGGCCTGCGCGCATCGGGCTGCTGACGGGCTGGTTCAGGGTTTTGGTACATGGCGGTTCGGCCCTCGTGGCGAAGGGAGCCGACGCAGGGGGAAGTCAGCGGCCAGGGGTGTGCGGCCGTGCCGGAGGCCCGGGGGGCGACGAGGGTGTCTCGGGCGTCGGCGGTCGGCGACCGGGCCTGGACGCGGGCATTGCGGCGGTGGACCGTGCCCGCGCGGCGGCGACCCGGACAGCGGCGAACTCGGCGCGCTCCCGTTCGGCGTTGTCGATGGCGTGCAGTACGGGGCCGTGGTCGATGAAGACGGTCATCGCGTGCCAGCCCTCGGCGTTGCGCTCGTCGAGGCCGTCGTTGAAGGCGACCCAGCGGTCCGGGCCGACCTGCTGGTTGAGCACGGCGGCCAGGCGGGACTCCCAGTCGTCGCGGATGCGGATGCCCTCGGTCAGGGCGCCGGTCAGTGCCCGCAACTGGTAGCTCCACCGGTCGGCGGTGGAGGCAGGCAGCGCAAGCGCGGTCAGAGCGGCTTTCGCGTGGCCGATCGCGGCAGGGCCGTGGAAGAGGAACGTCTCGAAGGGCTGCCAGGCTTCGGCGTCGCGCTGTGCTTGCCGGATGCCGTAGGCGTCTTCGTCCAGAGGCATGCCCGCGGCGTCGCAGCGGGAGTCCGAGATCGCGTCCCAGTCGGCGAGGGCCTCCTGTGCGAGACGGTTCGCTTCGCGCAGCGCGGGGACGCGCACCGCTTCGACGGCTTGCTGATAGCGGGGCAGCAGGCGGCGTTCGATGTCAGCCGCCGCCCGGACCGGGTCGCCGGGTACGGCGATGCCGTTGGGCGTGTGGTCGGTGCGCAGCGAGCCGTCGATTCCGGGCGGCGCGAGGGCGGCCACCACGAACTGCCCGCGGTGCTGCGGGTGTGCGAGGACGACGAAGAGTTCACCGCTGGGGCCGTCCAGCAGAGCGGCCTCCTCGTGGAGGACGTCCTGCAGTGCCCACTCGGCATGGCCGTGGTCCCACAGCCTGTCCATCACGTGGACGTGGGTCGGGCTGTAGGCGAAGTAGTCGTCGGTTGCCGCGGACCATGAGCCGGAGAGCCGGCGGGCGAGGGCGTCGCTGAAGTCCCGCAGCCGGCCACGGGCCTGGTCCTGGCGGGGCGGCGCCGGGTGGAGGAGGGGCGCGTTCGGATCGGGTGCGGGCATGGCGGGTCCAATGGGGATTCGAGGGGGCGGATGAGCGGGCGCGGGCGGCCCGGTGTCTGCGGGTGTAGGGCATGGCGGATCCATCCTGATCTGCGGTTCAGCGGCGGTGGGGGTGATCCGGGCGGGGCAGCGGCAGGGGCGCCGCGGGCTCGTAGTTCGAGGGCGGAGCAGCGGTGGTGGCTCGAGCGCCGACGGCGGGAGAGGCGCTGGTGGCGGTGGTGGCGCGGCTTTGCGCGGTGTTGATGTCCTCCCAGGCGTCCACCGCCGTGTCGTAGAGGTCCTGGTCGAGTTCGCCCAGGCGGGTGACGATGCCGGTCAACTGAGTAGCAGCTTCGCTGGCGCCCGCCTGCTGGAGCTTGTCGGCGGCGGCTTCGAGGAACTCGTGGAGCCGGGGGAGCACGCCGTTCGGGTCAGTCGTGGCGAGGAGGAGCAGTTGGGCGACCTCGCTGTGCTCGGCGGCGTGCAGGCGATCGGTCCAGGCGGTGATGGCGGGCCCGACCGGGTCGGGTACGGAGCCCTCCTTAACCGACCAGTGGCGCAGGTCGTCGCATGTGGGAGCGTCGGTGTTGGCGGCGTTGATCTGCTCGGTGGTGCGTCCGGTGTTGTCGTAGAGGTCGAAGTCGGGATGGGGGAACACGGGTCGGCTCCTTCTGCTGCGGTGCCGGGTTGTCTGTAGGCCGCCGAGTTCGTTCAGGGCCGGGGCAGTGGGAGTGGGCTGCGGGCCAGGTGGCGCGGGATGCCTGTTCTGGGTGGCGGAGTTTGATGGTTCGTCGGAAATCCTGAAGGTCTGCCGGAAATCTCGACTCAGTCGTTGTCTCGCTGAACTGATGGCACTGGCAGTCATCCGGAACATCTCGCCGGCTCGTACGCTGCCGACGCAGCGCGACGTCAAGGATTTCGAGCAACGGATCGTTAATCTGGTCGCCCTGTTCGTGGCTGCGGCGAACCTGACCGACAGCCACATCGGTAATGCGCGGGCGGCCATCTTTGAGTTCACGCGGATTTCGAGCGGCCCACTGTGGACTGCGTCGTGCGACGACGCTGATCTCAGCCGTCGCTGATCCCATCAGCCCGGTCCCTGATTGCAGGTTGGCGGACGTCATCTGCGACGCGAGCCCCGACATGATCACGATTACTCCTAGTAACTGATTCAATGCTTCTCGTGGTCAGTCGTGATGTGCACGACGCCCGTGAACGAGGAGAGAACCCACATGCGACGCGTGTTCACCAAGGCGGCCGGCCTGGCCGCTGTCGGCCTGCTGGCTTTCGCTACGGCGCAGCCCTCTCAGGCCGACAGCCCCGACAACCAGTCCGTGCGCGCCGCCGCCGAGGGCCCCGCGTACTTCGTGATGACGGACATCACGCGCGAGCAGTTCGTCGTCAAGCTGACCAAGCCCGGGGACATCGAGCATGCCCGGGAACTCGTCAGCGGGGAGACCGCCGACCGCCCCCACCTGTTCACGCGGATCGTCAAGCGGACAGCCACCTACAACCCGCGCTGGAGCTTCCACGCCAACCCCGACACCACGGAGTTCTTCGACCAGGCATTCGAAGTCTGCGATGCGACCATCCCGTACGTCGAAGACCACCTCGACGAAGCTGGCGGCGCCTTCCTGCCCGGTGCGGCCTGGTGCGACTGGACCTCGCGCCTCATCAGGGAGGTTCCCGCCCCGTAGCTGACCGACCGGACCGGCCGACGCCGAACCCACCTCGGAGGCCCAACCCACCCGGGATTCCTCGGGCCGGCTGCCGCCAGCCCGCCCGAGGAGACCGCACCATTGCCGGAGCCGGCCGGCAAAGGCATTCCGCAGGTTCCGATAACCGGGTCCGCCGACGAACCCTCGGGAATTGCATCAGACGGGCGAGAAGTCGCAGGTCGCCTGGTCGCGACGGGAATCGGAAGGAGTTCGTGGAGCCTACAAACTGGCCTTCTGAGCAGGGGTGTTGCCGAATAGATCCCTTCTGATGCATGATTTGCCCTCCAGAAGGGATGGTCTGGAGTGGTGCATCAGCGCAAGGTGGCCCTGGCCGGGGCGGCCCATATGGAGCTCGTCTCCGGGCTGGTCCAGCTGCGTCCCGAGGACGCGATGTTCGACGCGATGCTGCGGGGCTGGCGTGCTCAGCAGAAGTTGCGGGGGCTGAAGGACGAGACGATCGACCCGAGGGAACGGCTGATCCGCCGGTTCCTGGACTTCACGAACGAGTACCCGTGGCGATGGACGCCGGCCCACCTGGACGAATGGTCGGCGTCGCTGACGAGCGAGAAGCACTTGGCGCCGTCCACGGTTCGCAGTTACCAGGGCACTGTCCGGCTGTTCACCGAGCTCCTCATTGACGCCCGCTACGGCTGGGGTCCGGCATGCGAGGAAGCCTTCGAAACCTTCCCGGTGGCGATCTGTCACGAGTGGAATACCCTGCCTCACCTGCAGGATTACGAGGGCGACCCGGAGGCGAGGCCCTTCACGCGGGAAGAGCTGCAGCTCTTCCTCGACTACGCCGACGACCAGGTCGATCGCGCGGTTCGGGCGAAACGCAAGGGCGCCCTGGCGGCCTACCGTGACGCCACCCTCTTCAAGGTGATCTACGGGTGGGGGCTGCGCCGGACCGAGACGTCCAAGCTCGATGTGGTCGACTTCGGCCGCAATCCGCAGGCTGGGCAGTTCGGCCGGTACGGCACGCTCAACGTCCGCTACGGCAAGGCGAAGAAGGGGCAGCCGCCGCGGCGGCGGAACATGTTGTCGGTGATGGACTGGGCCGTCGAGGCGGTCGCCGACTACGTCGAGAACGTCCGCCCGCGCTTCGGATTCCCGGATCATCCGGCTCTGTGGATCACCGAGCGCGGGGGCCGCCTGCAGCCCGGCTCGATCAACGACCGGTTCGAGGCATACCGGGACGCCCTGCAGCTGCCCAAAGCGTTGACCCCGCACGGACTTCGCCACTCATACGCCACGCATCTGACCGAGGACGGGGTGGACCGGCGCTTCATCCAGCAGCAGGTCGGCCACGAGTGCGACAGCTCCCTGGCCATCTACACGCACGTCAGCGACGACTTCATGAACACTTCCCTGCACAAGGCACTGGCCCCGGCGTTCGCCGGGGCCTGACAGGAGGGATCCGGCGATGGCCGCCAAGCTCGACTACCACTGGCACCTGCGCAAAGTCATGGCCGACCGCGGGATGTTCTCCACCACCGACCTCCTCGCTCCGCTCGCCGAACGCGGCATCGCCCTGTCCTCCAGTCAGGTCTACCGGCTCGTCGTCGAGCGACCCGAGCGACTGAGCCTGAAGATCCTCATGGCCCTGCTCGACATCCTCGACTGCACCATGGACGACCTCATCGAGCCCATCGCGGCGGCCGGGACCGTGAAGAAGCCGAAGAAGGCAGCTGCCGGCGGCTTGGCACCCGATGCGGAGGGACTCGGCGGACTGCGGCCAAAGCGGGCTCGGATCAGAGGTGTTGACCGGTCATGACCATGGCTGGCCAGCCCGATCGCGCCGTCACCGACCCGGTCGGCTTGATCACGGACCTCGTCTCCGACGTCGAGAAGCAACTCAGCGCCGAGACGATTCGGGCCGTGGTCACCGCGGTCGCGGGCGGCCGCGCGAAGTCACGGCAGCTGGCCAAGGCCCTGGAGACACGGCCCGCAGTCCTGAGCGACGGCCGGTCCCCGGCGCCCCGGGCCATCGGCGATCTGCTCATCGAGCTCCGCAAGGCCGGCGCCTCGGCGACCGTGTCGCCGGTCTGCGCGGAGTGCGGCAAGAAGCTGCGGACTCTCCAACGCAAAGGCAGGGACTGGTACTGCGGGGTCTGCGGGCAGGAGACCGCCGAGTGCACCGCCTGCGGAAACGTCCGACGCGTCGGCTTCCGAGACCGCAAGGGCCTGCCACGCTGCAAGATGTGTCCCGACACCGACGACCGGGATCCCGTCACGGTCGTCCACGAGCTGATCGCCACGATTGCTCCGGGCGCCAACCGTGACGTGGTCGCCGAGGCCCTCCGCCGGACGGCACCGCACCGTCCCCACTATCGTCAGCGAGTGGTCTGGGCCCTGGAGGAGAACCCTCGCCTGCTGACCCGAGAGGGCTATCGAGCGCCGCATCGCGCCATCTTGAAGTTCGTCGACCTGCTGCACGAGGCCGGTGTCGCGGGGATCGTCCGGCCCGCCTGCCCTCGCTGCCAGCGCGTGGTCCGCATCGACAAGCCGCTCGACGGACAGCGAGTCTGCCGCAACTGCATCGCCAAGTCCCGCATCGAACAATGCGTACGCTGCGGAGCCCGGCGCGAGCCGGCCACCCGCGACGACCAGGGGCGACCGCTGTGTCCGAACTGCCTGATCACCGACCCCGCGAATGCCGAAGTCTGCATCAGCTGCCGCGAGCGACGGCGAGTGCAAACCCGCACCCCCGAGGGTCCTCAGCGCCCCAACTGCTGCCCCCTGCCTATCGTGGTCTGCTCCATCTGCGGCCGCACCGCACCCGGCATGCTCTCGAAGCTCACCGGCCTGCCCCGTTGTCGCGGCTGCTTCCAACGCCAAGCCCGCTGCACCGCCTGCGGACGTGTCCGCGGCGTCCACTCCGGCACCGCCGATGCCCCCGTCTGCGGGCCCTGCACCGAACCGGATACCGAGCTCTGGCACCCCTGCCCCACCTGCGGGCAGGCCGAACGACTCCGTGCTCCGGGGCCCTGTCGTCGCTGCACGCTCAGACAGCGGCTGCACGAACTCCTCGCCGATGGCACCGGCGCCATACCGCCGAAGCTGCAGCCTCTTCACGACGCTCTGGCCAGCACTGAACGCACGGCCACCGCCATGCGCTGGCTGGCAGGCGGCATCGTCGCCACCGTCCTGTCCGATCTCGGCTCCGGCCGCCGCCCCCTGACCCACAGGGCCCTGGACGAACTCCCCGAGGGCAAGGTCGTCGAGCACATCCGCAGCGTCCTCGTCGCTACCGACGTCCTGCCCGCCCGGGACGAGCAGATGGTCCGCCTCGAACGGCACGTGAAGGACCTCGTCGCCTCGCATGTGACCATCGAGGGCCGGAAAATTCTGCACCGGTACGCAACCTGGCACCTCCTGCGCCGGCTCCGCCGACGCAGCCGCGGCAAAGAGATCACCCACTACCAGCTCACCGTCGCGCGACAGCACCTGCGGGCGGCCGTCTATCTCCTGGACTGGCTGGAAGGGCAGAACCTGACCCTGGTCACTTGCCGACAGTCCCACCTTGAACGCTGGATGACCAGCGACGACATCCGCCTGCGCCGGGAGGCAGGCCACTTCGTGCGCTGGACCCTCGCCCAGAAGATCACTCGCGACCTCAGCTTCCCCGCCGAACGATGGAACGGCCCCACCCAGCCGATGGACGACGAAGCCCGCTGGGCCACCGCCCGACGCTTGTTGCACGACCACACCCTCAAGCCCGAAGACCGCCTCGCCGGCCTGCTGTTGCTCCTTTATGCCCAGTGGCCCGCCGCGATCTCCCGGCTCACCGTCAAGGACGTCGAGGAGAGGGACGGAACCGTCCGCATCCGCCTCGGCGCCGTCCCGGTCGAGCTACCAGAGCCCGTCGCCCAACTGGCCCTGCAGCAAGTCGAAGTCCGACGCAGCCATGCCGTCCTCGGCCGCACAGACTCTCCCTGGCTCTTTCCCGGCGGCCAGCCCGGCCGCCCGATCAGTGCCTGGGCCATGGGCGAACGGCTCCGCAACCTCGGCATTCGGCTCGCCGAAGCCCGCTCGACCGCCCTGTTCCAGCTCGCCACCGAGCTGCCCGCAGCAGTCCTCGCCCGCACCCTCGGCCTCGACATCACTGTCGCCGTCAAATGGCAGCGAGCCGCCGCCGGCGACTGGGCCGCCTACGCCGCCGAGGTCAGCGACCGAACCAGCACCCAGGAGTGACATGCCTCTTCTGCCCTACGACGCCGTGCTCTGCGACATCGACGGCGTGATTCGCCATTGGCCGGCCGCGGACGAGCTGGAGCAAGAACACGGACTTCCCATCGGCGCACTCGCAGCCGCAGCGTTTGCACCAGCCCGCCTGCACCCGGCCATCACCGGGCAGATCACCGACGAGCAGTGGCGAACGCTGGTCGCCGCCGACCTCGCCGCCCACCACGGATCAAAGGAACGAGCGGATGCGTCGGTGGGGGCCTGGTCCGCCCTCCAGCCCATCGTCGATCAAGAAGTCGTCGCGCTGCTCGAGAAAGTACGCGAGGTCGCGTCCGTCGCCCTGGTCTCCAACGCAACCACCCGGTTGGAGTGGGACCTGGAACGCCAAGGACTCGCCGACCTCGCCGATGCCGTCGTGAACACCGCGCGCATCGGCGTCGCGAAACCCGATCTTCGTGTCTACCGCACCGCTGCCGAGCGTCTCGACGCGGCGATCGACCGCTGCTTGTTCATCGACGACACCGAAGCCAATGTCACAGCGGCCCGCGAAGCCGGGATGACCGCCCTCCACTACCGCCAGCTCGAAGATCTACACGAGGCTCTATCGCCGCTTCTCAACGGATCGAATTGAAGGGCATTCCGGGAGTTTCAATACCCGACGTCACCATTACACGTCCGCAGCGATCACATCGAGCGTGCCTGGACGCATGCCAACCGGCGGCTGGAAGCCCGCTTCGAGGAGGAATGACGACATGCAGTGGAACCTGCGGATGAAGGCGGCCGAGCGCGGCATCTGGAAGTCGACCGAGATGCGGCGACTGCTCGCCGAAGCAGGCGTGGAGATCAGCGCGGGCAAGATGTCCCAGCTGTGGACCGGCACCCCCAACGTCGTCCGCCTCGACGAACTGGACGTGATCTGCGCCATCTTGGACTGTGACCCCTCCGCGCTGCTGATCCGCGAACCGGACAAGGTGGCGGCGAAACGACCGACTGAGCAGCAGGCCGCGACGGCGCACTCGATCGCACCCGTCGCTCCCCGCTTCGGGCCCAACCGTTCAGCGCCCCCGCTATGAGCACCCCTCCTCCGTCCAAGTGCGCTGCGTGCCAGGTCAACCGCGTGGCCTGGACCAAACCGCGCGTCGACCTGTGCTATGCGTGCCTGCCCGGGGGGCCGTTCGACGCCCCGCCGTGCCGGGCCTGCGGATCGCCGGCCTACTTCAGCCAGGGCCTGTGCGAGCGGTGTCATCCCGGGGCGCCGTTGTATCCGGGCTCGTGCGTCGGATGCCTGGCCTTCGGCGTCTACCGGGGCAACAGCTGGCTGTGCTGGACCTGCCGCTGGTGGCGTCAGCACTACCCCGTGGGCGGATGCCTCTACTGCGACCGCACCAGCGCGATCAACGGCGAGGGGGCGTGCCGCCTGTGCTGGGAAAACGCTCGCCGCGTCCAGGAGATCGGCCGCGCTGTCGACCTCGGCCAGGCCAACCGCCACGGGCAGCAGCTCTACCTGGCCAACAACCAGTACGACGTGACAGGCGCCAAACGCCGGCGCATAGCCAAGGAGCGACAGCAACGCCGGCTCCAGACGCCCGCGCCTGCGCTGACCATCGTCGGCTGGCGCCAGCTCTTGCTGTTCCGCATGCCGCCCCACCAGGGAGCGGTGAAGAAACGGGCGCTGACCCAGGACTCGCCACTGCTGCGCTACTGCAACCAGGCCCTGCGCGAGCATTCCGCCCGGCACAGCTGGAGCAAGCGCCTGATCAACGGCGTCGCCCACACCATCAAGCTCCTGGAGGTGCTCCAGGAGACCCCCGGTGCGAAGATCCGTGCCAGTGATGTCCTGGCCAGCGCCCGCTACGGCGCCACCGTGGTGTCGACCCTGGAGATCCTCGACGCCGCCGGAGTCCTGGAAGACGACCGCATCCTGGCGGTCGAGCGGTACTTCGCCCGGCACACGGCCGGCCTGCCCACCGGTATGGCCGATCAGCTGCAGCTCTGGTTCGACACCATGCTCCAAGGCAGTGACCAGGTCCCCAGGCGACGGCCCCGACACGTGCAGACCATCCACATGCACATCCTCGGCATGGCCCCCATCTGGCAAGCATGGGCTGCCCAGGGGCACGAGTCCTTCGCCGAGATCACCACGCACGACGTGCGCAAGGCCCTGCCTGTCAGGGGCGCGACGCGGCTCTTCGCCGAGCAGGGCCTGCGCTCGCTGTTCACCGTGCTCAAGGCCAACAAGCGCATCTTCACCAACCCGACCCGCGCGATGAGTCCCACCCCGACCAACACGACTATCCCGCTGCCCCTGGACACCCAGAAGATCCGCGACGGCCTCAACTCGCCCGACGCCGCGTCCGCACTGGCCGTCGCCCTGGTGGCCTTCCACGCTCTGACCGGCCCACAGATCCAGGCCCTCACCCTCACCGACATCACCGACGGCAAGCTCACCCTCGCGCACCGAACCATCCCGCTCGCCGGTCCCGTCAAGAGCCGCCTGACCGCCTATCTCGACCACCGCGCACGGACCTGGCCGAACACGCTCAACCCGCACCTGTTCATCAGCCGGAAAACCGCGCCGCGCACCAGACCCGTCGGCACACAGTTCCCCTGGACGACCCTGGACGTCACACCCCGGGCCCTCCGCGACGACCGGATCCTCCAGGAGATCCACGCCACCGGCGGAGACGTCCGCCGGCTCTGCGACTTCTTCGGCCTCGGCATCGACGCCGCCCTGCGCTACACCACAGCCCCCGAACGCCCCCTCCCCACCCGGTAGATTGACGCCGGCGGACAGCAGGAACGGATACCTCGTGAGGGCGGGCACATGACAGGCAGCACAAGACTCGAACGGCGCATCCGACGCGACTTTCCCGAACCCGGCTCCGCGCCGGAGATCCTGCGCATCCTCAACGCACTCCCGGACGCTGCTGGCTACGCCAACGAGGAATTGCGCAGCGAGCGCATCCGCGCCGCGATCGTCCTGTTCGCCCGGGGCGACATCACAAAATTCCGCCAGGCCGTCGAGCTCGCGAAGCTGGACTGGCGCGACGTCCTTGTCGCGGGAGAACTCGCAGATGCCGATTGGGCCATCCGCCTTGACGCCGAGCTCGGCCCTGAGGGCCAAGGTCCCCGAACCCACGACTCCACATAGACTCATCGACGCACCTCAAAAGGACGAAGCGGCAGTGACAATGCTTCAGTTGGAGTGAACTCACGTGGGATTCAGCGCATCCGGGCGTCGGTGTCGAACAACTGCCGCTCTGCTGGGTGGAGCAGGTGCTGGGTAATGAAGCTCCGGCCTGCGACTTTCCACAGGCCCCGGCCCTTGGTCAGGGCGGAGACGGCCTGGGTTTCGACGCCGGTCAGGCCGAGCAGGCTGGCTGCGGCGGTGAGCTGGTCGGGTTCCTGGCGGTAGATGATGCGGGTGGAGCAGTCGGCGAGCAGGCCCTCGGCGAGCACCCGGCCGCGTGAGCCGGCGTCGCCCGCGGACAGCAGGTCGCTGAGGCGGTGGATGACCATCAGGTTGGCGATGCCCAGACCGCGGGAGAGTTTCCACTGCGACTGCATGCGCTCCAGCAGGCCGACGTGCCGCATCACGCGCCAGGCTTCGTCGTAGATGACCCAGCGCCTGCCGCCGTCGGGGTCGGCGAGGGCGGCTTCCATCCACGCCGACGCGCAGGTCATGGCGAGGACCAGGGCGGTGTCGTCGCCGGAGCCGCCGAGGCGGGACAGGTCGATGGACAGCATCGGCGCCGCAGGGTCGAAGGCCACGGTCGACGGCGCGTCGAACATGCCGCTGAGGTCTCCGTGGACGAGGCGGCGCAGGGCGTGGGCGAGGTCCTGAGCTGCGGTGCCCATGTGTCCGGCGTGGTCGCCGAGCGCGTGGTCGAGGCGTGCGGGTGAGCCGAGGACGTGGGCGATCTCGCCGAGCAGCGGCACGGTGCCGGACGCCTCGGCCTGGGCCACGACCACGTCGAGGGCGAGGTCGAGCGCGGTGTGCTCCATTGGCAGCAGGTCGCGTGCCAGGACGGTGCGGGCCAGGCCCGCCAGCAGGAGCAGTCGGCGTTTGCGGGTCTCGGTGGCCCAGTCGGTCTCGCTGACCGCCTCGGGTTTGGCGGGTGCGTCCAGGGGGTTCAGCCGGCCGGGCAGGCCGGGGCCGAGGGCGATGGTGTAGCCGCCCAACGCCTCGGCGACGCCGGTCCATTCGCCCTTCGGGTCACAGGGGACGTACACCTTGTATCCGTGGGCCACAGCCCGGGTGGCAATGGACTTGGCCAGCGCGGACTTGCCCATGCCGATAATCCCGGCCAACACGACGTTCGGGTTGGTGAAGCCCTCGATCCTACCGCTGGAGTACAGCGAGAAAGGGTCGTAGCAGAACGCCGCCTCGGCATGGACGTCCCGGCCGATGAAGATCCCCTCGGCACCGAGGCCGCCTTCGGCGAGGAAGGGGTAGGCCCCGGAGACGGTGGCGGTCGTCATGCGGTGGGCGGGCAAGCGGAGCTTCCCGCCGCGGGCGGAGGCCGGACCGGGGCGCCCCGGGGGCTGGTAGGTCGGCCGCAGCTCCGGGTCGAGGCCCTCCTCTCCCTCCCGCTTGGGCGGGGTTTGGGCGCGGCGGGCCTGGCGGCGGGCTTCGGCGAATCCGGCGCGGGCAGCGCGCTGCTGGGCGCGGGTTGCTTTGCGGGGAACGAACAGGGTCGTGGCGCTGGCGCGGGTGCGGGGCATGAGCGTTTCTCCAGACGAACCGATGGGGTCAGTGGCGGACGAGGCCGGTGAACGGCCCGTGCAGGTCAGCCGGGGTGCTGCGGCGGCGTACCAGCCGGGCAGCGACCTGGTGGCGGCGGCAGATGGTCAGCTCGGGTGCGCCCTCAGGGAGCCCGGCACGGCACGCCTCGCGGTCGGGAACTTCCCCGGAGTCCGGCCGGGGCGCGGAGTGGTAGGCGGCGTGAAGGTGGTCGGCGGCCTGCCAGATTCGAGTGCGCGCGGCACTCAGGCAGTCGCCCTCGATCGGCACGAGTGAGCCGGTGCGCACAGCGTGTGCGTCGAGCAGCTCGAACACGGCGACCAGGTGCTCGTGCAGCGAATCCAGTTCCGCCCGGGAGGTGACGAGAGGGCCGGCGGGGATGTTCAGGGCGCGGTGGAAGTCGAGGGCGGCGGTGGCGAAGGGCACGAAGTCCTGCGCGGTCGGCGTGCTGGCGGTGCGGGACATGGGTGCTCTTTCAGCGGGAAGGGGTGGGGCCGGCATCAGGCGGCAAGCGCGAGCGGCAGGGCGGCGGCGGTGAACGCCTCGGCCTGCTGCCAGCGCAAGGCCCGCAGATCGAGCTGCGCACCGACCGCCGCGGTCTCCACGACCGCGCACGCCGCCCGAAGTTCGTCCTCGGTGTCCGCGCTGACGGTCAGCAGTCCGGTCAGGGCGACATCGGCGTGCCCGGCGATAAGCTGGCGCTCACGGGACTTGATGTCGGCGTATTCGATCGAGTCGGCTTCGGAGTCGACCTGACCGCGACGGGACCGTTCGGCAGCGTCCGCGATCACGGAGGCTTTCTTGCGCTGGACGTCGCGCAGCGCGGCGTCCAGGCCCTTCGGCTCGTACGACAGCGACAGGGTGCGGCGCACCCCGGCGGTGAACAGGAGCTGGTGTAGAAAGCCCGCGCTGGTCTCGATGCGGGGCCAGTTCTCGATCCAGTAGGTGGTGTGGAAGGCCGTGTCGGTGGCGATGTGGTCGGCGGACTCCACCACCACGACCGGGCCGGCAGCAGCCGGGTCGGCTGCCGGGCGGCCGGAGTCCGACCAGCGGTCCAGCGCAGCCAGGGCCTTCGGGTCGTAGGCGGTCCGCACCACTGCCGCGATCTCCATGGCCGTGAGCCAGCCGGAGGGATTCAGCCCGGCGGTACGGGCGGCCTGGTCGAAGGTGGAGGTGAGTTGGGCGAGCACGGAGAAGGCGCCGGTCAGGCCGCCGCCGGCCTGATTGATCAGCCGCCGCGCTGCCTTGACGTCCAGCGACACCGCGACGTACGCCTCGTGCGGCGCGGCAGCTGGACCCGCCGAGGCGATGAGTTCGCTGTAGACCTGCCCTGCGAGCGGGGCGTTGGGGTTGCCGTGCTCCTCCCAGTACCGGCGCAGCGCGTCACCGGAGTCGGGGACGGTGCGCTCGACCACCTGGATCCGGGCCACCTGACCCGTGCGGGCAAGCGCCGCCAGCGCCCTCCCCCACCCGGCCACGTTGGCGTTCTGGGTTCCGGGGTCGAGCAGGGCGTAGGCGCGGCTGCTCACCTTGACCACCGCGGTCAGGGTGCCGGTGCCCGGGTGGTGGACGGCGCCGTACCGGCCGTCGGGCGCGGTGACCACCCGCAGCGAGGCGGCGGTGCCGGGCAGGTGCAGCAGCCCCTCGCGGACCGGGCGGCGCGACGGGCGGGCCAGCCAGAGGAGCTGGCCCTGGGTGCGGCGCAGGGCGTAGCGGACAACGATCGGTGTCCAATCGGCCAGGCTCCGCCCCTGGGAGCGGACGAAGACCAGCAGCAGGACAGCGGCCCACAGCGGGATGAGTTCCAGTGCGCCGACCACGCCCCGGGTGAGGATGACGGCCAGAAGCAGCAGCCCGGTGAGGGTGACCACGATCAGTTGCGGAGCGGTCAGGCCCAGCAGAATGCCCCGGCGGCTGCGGTGCGGGAACTTCACGGTGGCCAGGGCGCCTTCGGCGGCGCGGTTGTCAGTCATAGCGGTTCCAGAGAGTAGAAGCGGCAGGGAGGGACGCGGGGTGGGATCGTGGCCGGACTCATGAGCGGGGTGCGGGAGGGAGGGGGCGGACAGCGCACCGGGGATTGCTGCCCGCCCCCGAACGGATGGCCGGTCAGGATTCGGCGGACGGCCCCATCGCTCCTGGGCCGGAGCCGTTGGCAGGCGGAACTGCTGCGCCGGAGGTGTCAGCCTCGGAGCCGCCTGTGTCACCGGAGGCAGGACGGTTGATCAGCGGTGGGATGCCGGGGCGTCGGATGAGGGCGCGGCCCTTGTCACCGGGGGCGTTGTCGTCCTCGCCGTAGCGGAAGGTGGTCCTCGGCGCCGGGGTGCCGTCGATGCCTTCCTTGCTCAGGTGCGCCCCGGCGGGGTTGATGCCCGAGGCGACGCCGTCGGCGCCGGCACCGGGCACCTGGCTCGGCCCCTGCGGTGCGGGTGCTCCGGTGCCGGCCTGCATGGCGAGGGTGCCCGCGGTCTTGGCCGCACCGGCGGCGACCGCCATGCCGGCGATGCCCGAGCGGTGCAGGTCGTCGTGGCCGCCGCCGTCGGACGCCCAGTGCACGAACTTGTACGTCGCATAAGGGCAGAGCAAAACCAGGATCATGACGACGAGGCCGGCCATCGCATCCGACAGTGCGCCGAGACCGTCGGCAGGGTCTGACTTGCCCATCGCGGATACCCCGATCAGGAACACAACGGTCATCAGGAGTTTGGAGACCACGAGGGTGGCGGTGGCTTCGATCCAGCCCCTGCGCCAGCGCTTGGCGACTTCCCAGCCGCCGCCGGATCCGGCGAAGATCGCGAGGGCGACCAGGATGAGCACGCCGACTTTGCGGGCGACCATGACGCCCCAGTACATGAACGCCCCGATCGCCATGCCGAGCGCGACCAGTGCGGGAACGCCCCAGCCCAGGCCGAACATCGCCCCCAGCTCGTTGACTTCGACCACACGACGTATTGCATCGTCGATGGAGGTGTTTGCGGCCTGGAAGAGGCCGTCGGACAGGGCGTCCACCACCGTGATGGCGACCGAGGTGAAGGCGACGGCGCAGAAGGAGAACAGGACGCCGACCATGGTGCCGATGGCGGCTTGGGCCAGGGCGCGTTCGTCGCGTCGCCAAGCGGCGAACATCAGCTGCAGGCAGAACGTGCCGACTGTGAGGGCCAGGCCGATCGGAAGGAGCAGCTCGTAGTTGTCGCGGAACCAGGGGGCGTTCAGGTCGATGGCGGTGGTCTCGTTGACCGCGCGGGCGGCGAGGTCCGCGGCACTTGCCGCCAGGTCGCCAGCTGACTTGGCCAGCCATGACCCGATGCTGTCGGTGATGGCGCTGCCGGCACCGGAGGCGATACCGCCGACGGTGTCGCACACCGTGGATACCAGGGGAATGTCGCAGGCTCCCATGACGGAACCTCCTTTCAGGAGCGGGTGGTCAGGGGGCGATGTTGGGCAGGACGCCGGCGAGCGAGCAGGGGGCGGAGGGGCGGCACTGGACGGCGAGGGTGATCGCGCGGGCCTCGGCGCCGCCGAGGGGTGAGCCGGTCCAGGCGATGGACTGCTGGCCGGTGACCGTGACGGCGTAGACGTAAGCGGCGGTGATCGCGCCGGGGTCTGCCTGCAGGGCCTGGGTGAAGGAGGCAGGGAAGTGCGCCTCGGCAGCGGTAGCGGTGGCGAACTGGGCGTTGTCGGCCATCCGCTCCCACAGCACCGGCGAGGGCACGAGGGCGTCGACCGAGGGGCGGTCGGCGTACTTCGTCTCCGTGGTCAGCCACCGGTGCAGAGCGGACAGCAGCTCGGGCTGGGAGTACGCGCGGGCGTCGTAGGACCACAGGGCAACGGCTGCCGCCTTCCCGAAGACGATCGGGTCGTGCGTGTCCGGCGGCACGGGCAGCGCGCTCTTCACACCGTGCGGTGGTGGCGTGGTCGCTGCCGTGGAGGAGCCGGGTGTGGGGGAGGCCGAAGCCGTCTGCCGGATCGTCGGCCTAGTGGGGGAGCGGCTGTCGCGGGTGAGGTAGGCGGCAAGTCCGGCGAGCGCGACGAGCACCACCAGGACCGCGGTGCCCAGCAGCATCCGTCGGCGCATGCCGGACATGCCGTCGGTGGGTGAGGGGGTGGCAGGCATCAGTGGACCTGCGTTCCGAGCGTGGAGAAGAACGCCACGATCCCGTTGGCGGCACCCAGCAGGAGGGCCGCGCCCGCTGAGACCAGGACGCCCTTCTTGCCGTTGGCCTCGGCCTGGTGACCGCCGGAGTGGTGGCCCCAGGCCCACACCCCGGCGCTGACCGCCATCGCTCCGACCACGGCGATGATCCCGAACAGGTTGATCGAGCCCATCACCTGCTTGAGCACAGCCAGGCCCGGCAGCCCGCCCTCGTTCGGCTTGATCCCGGGGTCGTAGGCGAGCCGTATCACCTTGTCGGCGAGAAACATGGGGAACTCCAGTTCGATTTATGGGCCACAGCTCGACGGGGCGCAGCCGCGGCGCGGAGAAGAAGAGGGGGAGGGGGAAGCGCCGGTCAGACGACTCGGCGGGCCGCGACGATGAGCGGCTTCCAGTCGGCGAGGGTGTTGATGTCCACCACGGCGCCGGTGTGTGGGGCGTTGACGATCAGCCCGGAGCCGATGACCATCCCGACGTGTTCGGGGTCGGTGGCCGTGCCGCCGGTGAAGACCAGGTCGCCAGGCGCCAAAGCGTCCACGGAGACCGCGGTGCCCTCCTTGACCTGTGTGTACGTCGTCCGTGAGAGGGTGACCCCGGCGGCCCTGTACGACTGCTGCATCAGCGAGGAGCAGTCGCACTTGCCCATCGGATCCTGGCCGTGGGAGTCGGTGCAGGACCCGCCCCACTGGTAGTCGGTACCGAGCTGACCGAGCGCCCAGCGGATCGCGGTCTGCACCGCCGCGGGAGCATCAGCCGGGATCGTGTACCCGGCCGGCACCGAACCCGGCGGGATGACCCCGAAGTCGGTACCGTCCGTACCCGGCGCACAGCTGCCTCCGACACCCGAATGCACGGGGCTGGCGGTAACGGAGCCCGACGGGGTGGGAGTCGGCGTGGCACTGCCGGTCGGTGCCAGCAGCGGTTCCAGTGCTTTCCGCAGGGCGGTCGCCAGCGGATCCCACTTCGCGTAGGCGTCGGGGAGGGCCGACTTCTGCACCGCCTGGGCGGCCTGGGCGACCGACAGCGACTGCCAGCCGGAGACCTGCTCCAGCGCCTCGTAGAACTTCGTGGAGGCGTGGACCGGGTCGAGGATCTCGATCGCGGTACCCCAGCCCTCCGACGGCCGCTGCTGGAACAGTCCCAGCGAATCACGGTCACCGTAGGTGGGGTTGCGCAGGCCGCTTTCCTGGAGCGAGGTGGCCAGCGCCACGATCTGCCCGCGGGCGGGGATGCCCATGGCCATACCGGTGGCAACGATGGTCTTGGCGTTGGGCACCTGCTCGGCCGGGTTGCCCAGGCCCGAAACGGTGACGGTGCCGGTGCTGCTGCCGTCCAGAATGGCCTTCACCTGTGCGGCGACCGCTGCGTTGTCCACAGCCTGTGCACCGCCGGTGGAACACGAGGCCGCCGTGCTCCCGGCGGTGATGCCGAGCAGGGGAACGGCCAGCAGGAGCGGACCGGCAGCGGCCAGGCCGACGACGGCTCCAGCGGTCTTCTTCATCGCCGCCACCGCCCGCCAGGGCAAACGGCGCCATCAGGCAGTGGGGTTGGGGCGGGGCGTGGGCGTATCAGGGCGTGCTGCATCGCAACTGCTCCTCGGTGTAGGAGGCGCGGTGCCGGCTTCTCGTGCAAAGCCGCCGGCACCGCGCCGGTGTGAATCTGCCCCTGGGGCGGGGCCCGTGTCACGGGAGTTGGTAGCTCCAGGACGCCGGTCTCAGGTCATGCGCGGCAGCTAGCCGCGCTCGTAATCTCAGGCGATACACAACAGGCCCCCGGTAGATGTGGAAAGCGGCAAGCGAACGTGCTTTTCCGGCCGCCTACTTGGACTCGGCAACACGGATCGGCACAGGTCAACGAAGGTGAGGCGGTGCCCCGGCTCGGTGACTTGGCGAGACAGTAGACCGGAAATCCGGACGCACCAAATGACCTCCGCCTGGGCCGAGGAGAGGGCCTGGTCTCGTTAGGACGGTCCGTAATTCGCGGCTACCCTCCGGCGCAACCCCCGCTTCGAATGGCCGCCTTGGCATTCCCCGGAGCGGGCAGCTCTCGCGCCCAGAAAGGCCCCGCGCATGACCTACACGCTGCACCGAGGCGATGCCCTCACGGTGCTCAAGACGATCCCCGACGAGTCCGTCCACGCCGTCATCACCGACCCGCCGTACAACAGCGGCGGGCGCACCAGCTCCGACCGTACCGGCCGCACCGCCCGCGCCAAGTACGTCACCAGCACCAGCGCGCACGACCTGCAGACGTTCCCCGGCGAGAACCGCGACCAGCGCAGCTACCGGTCATGGCTGACCGACCTGCTCACCGAGGCGTACCGGGCCGCGGTCGAGCACGCGGTGGCCGTGGTGTTCTCCGACTGGCGCCAGGAACCCACCACCAGCGACGCCCTCCAGATGGCGGGCTGGACCTGGTCGGGCACGATCCCCTGGATCAAGCCCGCCAGCCGCCCGAGGAAGGGCGGCTTCAAGCAGGCGTCGGAGTTCATCACCTGGGGTGTCAAGGGCAGCCTCGACCGCAGCCGGGACCTGTACCTGCCCGGCTACTTCATCGCCTCCCAGCCCCGCAAGGACCGCGTCCACATCACCCAGAAGCCGATCGAGGTCATGCAGCAACTCGTACGCATCTGCCCCGAAGACGGCACGGTCCTCGACCCGTTCACCGGCAGCGGCTCCACCGGAGTCGCAGCCCTACGCGAAGGCCGCCACTTCATCGGCGTCGAACTGTCCGACCACTACGCCGCCGTCGCCGAACGCAGGCTCCAGGCAGAGATGACCCAGGACGACTTCGTCCTGGCCGGACCGGAGGAGTGAGCGTGAGAGGCACCAGACCGGGCCGACGGACCTGCAGAAATGAGAAAAGGGCGGATGGTGCATCGAAAACCCGATGCACCGTCCGCCCTTCCCCATGCCGTCAAGCCGCCTCGAACGCCCGCCGGATCAGCGGCCCCGCCTTCTCCAGGTCGGCCGCCGACGCGATCCGGACCTCCAGGTCACCCGTCCCCAGGTGCCCGATACCGCGCATATCGCGCGAGAAGCCTTCCTCCAGCACAACCGTGTCCGGGTCGAGAGAGAGGTAGGTGAGGATCACACCGTGCGACGGACGGAAGATGACCGAAGCGCGGTTTACCATCAGCCGGTAGGCGACGTAGTGCCGCAGCATCCGCACCTCGACCTCGCCCCATGCGGTGAGCGCCTCGTCCAGCTCGCCGTACAAGTCCCGCAGACAGGCCGGCGCCGGACCGGTGGTTGCCTGCGGCAGCGCCAGCTCACCCTCGTTGCCGGAGCCGAGAGGTGTTCTTCTACGCCGCGGCTGTGGCGGCACCGAGGTGGCGGATCCGGCTCCGGACTCGACCAGCAGCAGGCTCAGCAGGCCGCCGTCGAAGACGCGGTAGCGAACCAGGTCGATGGGCCTGGGGCTGTCGAGCACTGCCACCCGGTCGTGGTGGGAGAAGCCGGCAGCGATACAGATAGCCCGCGGGTTTCGCCAGTCGATCGACTCGACCGCCTCGGAGCCCAGCCTCTCCTTGACCAGGGCCTCGAACTCGAACCGCGCGGAGTGCAGCCAGGTCAGGTACGAGACGGCCTGCGGGAGGACCCCGCTGTCGGAGCCCTTCTTGAATTCGATTACCACCGGGGTGTTGTTCTCATCGAGACCCAGCGTGTCGATCCGGCCCCGGTGCCACCGGCCCGTCGGATACTCCGACGCGAGGAAACGGACGCCGAGCATCACCTCCATGCTCGTCTCAACCCGCCGCTGAAGCTCTACCTCCAACGCGACCGTGGAGCCGCCCAGCTCAACATCGTGTCCATCGGCGGTCTGCCGAAACAGTTTCAGGTCGGTCACCGTGAGTCCCCCATAGTCGGCCCTACAGGGAAGCCAATCGAAACCGGCAAGGCTGTATTCCGCACACAGCAATGATCCTGGATAGTAACTGTCCAGCGGGCGTTCCCTGCTGACCCGGGGCCCTACTTGGTTTCCTCGGAACCGTCCTCGCTCGCTCCAGCGATCTTGCCGCCGACGAACACCACGCCCAGCCCGAGGGCGGCTGCACCGGCAGCCGCCACCACCTTCATCCCCGCCCCCAGGAACTGCTTGCTCTCGCTGTCCTTCTCGTATACCCGCTGCACATTTCGTTCTAGGCGGTCGTGGAGGTTCTCCCGCTGTGCCCAGTTGAGGTCGTCCCGACCGAGGTCGGCCTGCAGGGCGTCCCGCTGGTCCTGTGAAGCCTGGTAGAAGTGGTTCTGACTGTTCTCGTTGGCTGCGAGAGTAGACCTGTGGGCCTCTGTGACTGCATCGATGTCGGCCTTGCCCAGGTCCTTGAAGGCGGGGAATTGCTCTATGAGCTTGAGGCGCACCTCGGTGGCCATCTCGGGCATCGCCGCCGCGAACTTGAGCACCTTGTCCTTCGACAAGTTCCGCCAGCTCGGGATACCCAACCTCCGCTTGACTGCTGCTTCGTTCGCGTCGCCCATTCCCTGACTCCGTTCGTCGTCCCGTGAGGCATCCCGGATAGTAGTGGTGCCCACCGACAAGCCTCACTTTTTCGTCCTCGGCCTAGCCGTATCCGGGGGCCAGGTGCACCCACTGCGCGTCAGTCAACGGCGCGCCCCGACCAACGATCGCATGCTGACCGAGATGCCGATGACGTTCGAGGCCGCCGTGGGCATGTGGATGCTCAGGCTGGAGGTCACGCGGAGTCCGACAGCCGAGAGCGTGTCCCGGAAGGTGCTGCGAGACGCCCGCGCCGAATTTCGCGTCGGGTGGACCAGAGATACCAGGACGACCGAGGCCAGCTCCAAGGCCGGGCAGGCGCCAGCGCCGGCAGGTTTGCGCTGCCAGAGGGAACCGCGGCGCAAGCCCGGGAACAGGCCGATGCCTTCACTGCAACCCTCGGCTGCACGTCAGGACTGGCAGATCCAGTCTTCGCCGAGGTCCGAGCAGCGCTGCGCCGTCGCTGAGCCACCCAACTTCTGGGCGCGGACAGCACCGCGAAGACCACGCTGTAGGAGCGCGACAACGACGCTCTGACTGCAGGAGCTCTCGTCTGGGTGACCATGTGCGGTCAGACTGCGGCCGGACGCCTTTGGACGAGGCAGCACAGGGTCTCATGGCCCAGCTGCTCATACCGGCTCTGATCAGGAAGGACACGTGTTCTCACCCTGGGCGAGCTGGACGGCGATCCGCGCAACGAGCATCGAGCCGATGAGCCTGGGCTCGCCAAGATCGTCGCGCATACGGTTCTTGCCTGGCGCGGGAACATCCCTCACGTGCCACAGCAGCCCTTTTGGGATCTCGCGGAACCACTTTTCTCGCTGGGCCGTGAGCTCTCCGGACGTGCTGTGCGACATGCTTCCCGCTGGCGGATGAGGCGAAATGCGGTGCTTCGGTTTCTTCCTGTGGCTGAGGTCGACTATTGTCCTCCGCCGGCCGTCTTGGTTGCCCCACCGTGCTTGGTCACGCGCGGGCGGCATCGGATCCGTACGGCCCCGTGAGTGAACGCCGGGTCGGTGGCCTTGCTGGCCCACACGTATGCCTCGCCCGGCTGCAACCGCGACATCTGGTCGGAACTGAGGGTCGAGAGCGCGGCATTGGCCTTCTGTAGGTGTTTGAGCCACGCAGGGGAGGTGAACTTGTGCAGGATGACGTGGTCGGAGAGTTCGATTAGGGAGATCGGCACCGAGGGCGGGTCCTGGCTGGCCACCAGGATGCTCATGCCCTTGTGTCGCATCTCTCGGACCGACTCGACCAGCCCTGCCACCAGGTCCGGGCTGTCGATGTACTTGTGCGCCTCGTCGAATACCACCAGCTTGTTGAAGTGTCCGTGGCCGCTCCGTGCTTCGGCGAAGAGCTGCATCAGGACGACGAACAGACCGAGAGCCTCGTCCTTCTCGATGTACTCGTCACGGAGATCGACGATGATCAGACGGCCGGGGCGGATGAGATCGGTGAGGCGAACGTTGTCGTCGATGTAGTCCTCGGCGAGATTGAGGCGCTCCTGTGCCAGCTGCTTGACGTGGTCGGGCATGCCGGAGTCGGCCACCCCCTGCCGGATGACTTCCAGGGTCAGGTTGGTCCGGTTCGTGCGCATGATGCGGGTCAGCTGACGGATGTAGGTCGACTGATTGCCCACCGCCCCCATGAGGAAGCGCCACTGGGCTGCCTGGAGTTCGCCGGACGAAAAGGCCAGCGGCTGGACGTCGATGCCCGGGAATTCACGTTGCCGGTCGGCTACCTGACCGGTCGGAGCGAGGAGCAGGACATCCGTAAGGGGGTGCGGTTCGGCCCCGTAACGCTCCTTGAGGACCTCCAGTTGCGCCTGGTCCTCGTTGGGCCGCGCCATTGAGGTGAACTCCGGGGCGTAGCCCATAGTCCCGCTGTAGTGGAAGACCACGGTCGCCAGCGGGTGGGGTAGCTCGTTGATGGGCGGGGCCGGAAGCGAGGCCGCCTCGATAATGCCGCCCAGGGTGTAGCTCTTGCCGCTGCCCTGCACACCGAACAGGCTGATTGTGTGCGTCTCATAGAGGTCGAGCGCAATCTTCCGGCCCGCTACTTCACCGAGTACGCCGTGCTGCGGCGAGGGACGGGTAACACCGAGGAAGACCTCCGGGGGGCATCCGGCAGTGTGGGCGGGGGCCGCCTGTGCGGGTCGCGTATCGCTGGTCGGGGCGTCTTGGACGCCACGCGGGTCGAACATCGTGACGGTCCGGGGCTTTTCTTCACGGCCATCGGGTCCGGGGTCGACCGGCGGACCTTGAGGCGGCTCTGGGGAAGCCTGAGCGGGCGGTAGAGGACCCTGTGGTACCGAATCCGGCTGTTCTGATGCCTCCTGCACGGGCGCATCCGGGTAGGGCGAGCCCGCCTGCTCGGGTGACGGGGGTGAGGTGCCGGCGTCGTCCAGGTGCGCCGCTTGCTGGCCTTCGGCTGTCACCGGAGTGACCGCTGCCTGTCCCTGGGGTGGCGGGATGTCACTTGCCTCCTGGGCGTGCTTGGCGTGGGGAGCGCGGAATTTGGCGTCGGTGATCTTCGGTACCGCCAGCTGTACCAGTGCCAGGGTGGGTGCTGTGGCCTCGCCGTCGGCCTCTGGGCCGTCCTGGGGCGGTACGCCGGCGGACTCGTCGTCAGACACGAGCAGGCCCGGCCGTACGGTCGGAATCGCGTTGATCAGCTCGGTGATCAGGTCGCTGCCGATACGGTGGAACTCGAATCCGTCTTCGGTTTCCCGGTCGGTTCCGCCACGGGCGAGGTCGAAGATCAGGCCGCTGCGGGTGAAGCGGAGGCGGTAGCCGTCGTCGAGGCTGTCGAGCAGTGCGTGCGCCGCGGCCCTTGGGGCGCGACCCATGGTGCCGTGGCGGGCTGCCCGCTCCAGGTAGAAGCGGAGCATGGAGCCGAAGGTGAGGTTCTTGATCGGCCGGTCGACACGGTCCGGAGCAGTGTGCTGTGGGTCGAAGGACTCGGTGAGGACAGCTTCGCTGCGGGCCAGCTGCTGGGTGACCTTGGTCTTGAGCCGCTGATAGGCGCTGACGTCGTCTAGTGCGGTGGAGCACTTCACCTCGACGAGACGGCAGGTGACGGTTCGCCGTTCGGCGTCGAGGTGGAAGAGCGCCAGGTCGCTGCGCTGGAAGGACAGGGAGTCGCCGAGTTCTCTGGCCTGGCGCCGTACCTCTGCGTAGAGCTCGGGATGTGCGTCTAGGGGGACGACGATCTGGTTGTGGAGGGCGTCCTGGTAGTCGAGGTAGAGGCGGGCCAGGGAGAGGCCGAGGACCTCGGTGCGCTGGTTCGGCGCGGTGGAGGCCAGTTTGAAGGCGAGGTTGCCGGAAAGTAGGCGCAGTTGGTCGAAGAAGGTGTTGAGGTGCCGTTCTTCGACGTTTAGGCCGTGCTGCTGTGCGGTGGGTCCGAGCAGGGTGCGCAGTTCCTCCACCGAGTTGGAGCTCACCAGGATCTGGTGGCCGAGGCCGTTGTCGAGGGGGGGCGCGTAGTCGATGACGTACTCGGGCCTGCCGTGCTCTCCGGCGTGGTCGAAGTACTCCAGTCCGAGGGTCCGGTCGATAGTGATGACCCAGTCGCCCAGTTGGTGTGCCTGGTAGAGGAGCGCACGGGCGTCGTTGTCGAGGGACAGGGTGGTGCACGGAACGTTCCGCGGGGCCTGTCCTGCGGTGGCGACATTGGCTGCCGCTCCGGCGAGCAGGCTGGGCAGACGGCTCAGGAGCGTCGCGAGATCGTCGGCGTCCTCGGTGGGCAGAGCGGTGCCGAAGCGTGGGAGAGTGCGCCACACGATCTGCTGTTCGCTGTCCTCGTAGAGCGAAGATGTCGTTTGGACGAGGCCGTGGACCGGCGCGTGTGCGGTGTCGCGACGTGCGACGGAGCTGTGCTGTTCGCCGCCGAAGGCGTCGATGAGGACCGTGAGGTGCGCGTCGATTCCGCCGGCTGGCCCGTTGAACTCCTCGATGGAGCGGACGGAGTAGACGAGCTTGGCCTGGCGGGCTGCGCCCACGGTGTGCAGGAACGCCTCGGCTTCGGCTGGGGCGATCTGGTTCTGGGCACTGAGGAGTTCCCCCAGTGCAGCTCCGGTCTCAGGGGCTTCCGGGTTGGTTGCGCAGAGGCGGATGTCGTAGGTGAGGTCGCGGGTGGAGGCGCGGCGCTGCAGTTCGAGGAGGGCGTCGGCGACGATCTCCCCGCGGCCGGCGTTGACGACGTTCATGACGAGGGTGTGGACGTACGGGTGGAGCCGCACGTACCGCTCGATGCGGTCGGCGAGTGGTTTTCCGGAGAGCCCGCCGACCTCGCCGGCCGCGCGCGGGCCGGCGGCGGGCAGATGCAGTGCCTCGGAGAGCTGGCCGAGCAGGCCGCGGGGATCGGCGGTCTCGCTCGGAAGGTAGGCACCCCAGTACGGGGTGAGGTTGTCGGCGGCCACCATTAGCCGTCCGTCCTGCCGCGGAACGGCAAACGGGAAGCCGAGAGGTGACAGCGCCTCCCAGAACGAGTCACGGACGGCGATGACTCGCCGCTTCTCCTCGCCAGCGAGTCGCCCCGTCCACTCCTGGCCGAGCGCGGACCAGGTCGCGAGCCAGAGGGCACGCAGCGGATGCGTGGGCGAGACGAGCAGGACGGTGTCGCGTCGTCCCAGCCCGTCGGCGAGAGTCACAGCTGCGCAATCGACCTGCTGGATCCGTGCCAGCGCGGTGAGCGCGGTGCCGCGGGAGCCGTCGTCGGCGCGCTCGGCCTGAAGTGACTGCGCGGCCACCAGCTCCGCGTATGCCTCGGCGTAACCGGCGAGGTCCTCACGTACCCGCTCGAAGTCGGTGGCCTCGCTGACCAGCAGCTGAGACGGCTCCGTCCCTTCGTCGGCATGCCCGCCGAGCACCGTGAAATAGGCGCGCCGCGCGTCGAGGAAGACGTCATACGCCTCGGCGGCCCGTCCGGACAGGGCGTTGCGCAGGTCGTCGTCGGCCCCGGCGGGCATTTCGGCCGTGCCGTCCGGGTGGAGGACGAGGCGGCGCAACGAGGTGTCCTCGGAGCGTGCCAGCAGGTCCTGCTGGATCTGCACGAGCAGCGGGGCGAGACGGATCTCGGCGCTGCCGGCGGTGTGGACCCTGGCGTTCAGGATCCGCAGCGGACTGCGCGGAGTGGCAGGCTTCCAGCGGATGTCGGTGAGAGCGACCCGACCCGGGTCTTCACCGGCCGCCAGGGCATCGAATTGCAGGGCTCGCAACGTCTGGATGACGCCGTCGTAGCGTCCGGCACTGCGCTCCGGCGGTTCCTCGCTCTCGGCGTTGGGGATGACGTAGAAGCGTTCGCTCTCGCCACCGGGCAGTCCGTGTGCGGCCGGCGCTATGTCGAGCGCTTCCTCCGATGCGTCGAGCGGCGTGACCCGGACGTAGTGCCATCCCTCTTCCCAGTCGATCTTGTTGAGGCGGCGCAGCGGAGCCTTGTACTCGGGCTTGGCCCGTGTCCCCTTGGAGACGTGGGCGATCCGCCCGACTGGATCACCGCTCTCGGAGACGATCTCCACCCGGAACCGTTCCAGCCCCTCCACCTTCAAAGGGGAGGGCTGGACGGTGAACCGGGCTGTCAGCTCGCGTACACCTTTCTCTCCCGCCAGCAGGTAGGGCTGTCCCACCATTGCCTGGAGCGCGGGGTTGGCGGCTAGTTCCTCGGGGCTGTCTCCTGCGGCGGGCAGGCCGAGTTCCGCCACGTCGACGGAGATGGTGGCACGTTGCCGTTCGTCGATGCGCCAGTTGCCAAAGGAGAGGCCCCAGTTCTCCCGGTCGACGACGATGCGACGAGTCCATGCCACTGGGTCCTCAAGGCCGCAGCGGGTGGCGAACCCGGCGAGCCGGAAGGCGAAGTCGGTGTCGCTCAGTCCGAGGTCCAGGACTCGTTGTCGCTCCGACCGGTTGGAAGCGGTCAGCTTGTCGACCAGAGCCGCGTTCCGAGCAACACGCTCCTTCACGAGAGTGGGGTCGGTGAACAGGTCGAAGTCCGGAACCAGGCCGAAGTGGAAGGCGGCAGCCCCCGCGACCTGCTCGCGGTAGGCGTTCACCTGCAGCGTCAGAAGGTACGTGGCCACGGTTCGGTCGCTCATGGGGTGGCCTGAGTGATCACGCAGGGTGGTGAGCAGTTCGTCCACCCCGGGCCGCAGACGGTCCGGCACCTGGTCCAGAAGGTGCTCGGCCAGTCGGCTGTAGGCATCGCCCAGCGGGACTTCTTCGAACGTGGCGATGCCGAAGGAGTCCTCGGCGCTGACCCGCGTCCCCGGGGGAACGAAGACGAGGAGCGGGCCGGGGAGGATACCCTCGCCTTCCGTGCGGTTGCGGAGTTCGACCAGTTTGGTACTGGTGACCGCGACGTCGTGGAAAGGGCGGTCCGTGGCCAGGTCGTCGGCCGTGCCCAGGAGGCAGACGGTGGCGTCGGGGCCGAGCGCTCCGCGCAGGCGCCGCACCAGCGGTGCCGCCAACTCCGCCTCCACTTCGGTGACCCGCATGCAGTGTCCGGCACTCCGTTCGCCGACCAACTTGGCCAGCCGGGGTACCAGCACGTCTTCCAGTGCTTCCCGGAGGTCCTTGGGCGAGATCTCCGCCAGGCCGGTCACGCTCATCGGATTACGGCTCCCGTCGTCGCCCCGCTGCCGATGGTGTACCGGGGAGTGATGGTCTGGGTCAGGTAGGCGTCGGACATGTCCTGGTAGTAGCCGATCTCGCGGAGCCGGTTGAGAAACGCCGCAGAGTTGGCACGAAGCGCGGCCTGATCGTCCAGGTGGGCACCAAAGAAGCCGTCGGAGTGCGGCAGTTGGTCGATGTGGAGCCCGTACCGCTCACGCAGCAGGGCGAGAAACTCGTCCACCCGCATGGGCGCAGTGCCCAGGTTTCCGGACCCGTCGCCGCTCTCCCGGAGCAGGGACACCTGGAGAAGGACTTCGAGCAGCCGTGCGTCCAGGACGAACCGCCGGGCGGCGTTGTCGGAGCCGGCTCCGCTCCGCCCGCCGCGCGGCTGGGCGAGCAGGGCACCGGGGCGGTGCTTGAGCAGCAGCGAGTCGAGGCAGTCGACGAAGTAGCGGCGGTAGTAACGCCCCTTGTAGTGCATCAACATCTCGATGTACTCGTCAAAGGGGGAGAGGCCGAGCTGGGTGATCTGCTTCAGCTCGGCGGGGAGGTCCTCCTCCTCGTCCCGAACGCGGTTGACCCGCTGCAGGAAGAAAGCGTCGCGTTCCTTGGCGTAGGGCTTGCCGAGCAGCCGCAGGGATTCTTCCGGGGTGAAGTAGCTCCTTCCGCCGGGGCGGCTGAGCTTGTTGGTCTTGGCCGCGAGGTGCTCGGCGAAGTCGTCGAGCTTCTTCACCTGGTACGTCGCCTGGACGAACCGCGGGATCCGCCGATACCAGATGACGGCGCTCTGTTCGGCCAACGCGGCCACCGCAGTGCCCGGAGTGCCTTCGACGTCGAGGAAGAGCCGCACCTGGTACGGGCAGCGGTCCCCCGCGTCCGGTCCCTGGTGGCCCTTGCGGCAGGACGCGTCGACGGCCCCGGCCTCGACCACCGCTGGCAGCAGCTTCATCATCCGCAGGTGGTAGAGCGAGAGGTGGAAGGCGAAGAGGATCTTCAGGTAGTCCACGAGGACGGTGCGCGGCATGTGGTCCTGGTGATACAGCAGCCGCATGACGTCCTGGCACAGCTGCCGGGCCGGCTCGGCGCACAACGGCGGGTACGGGTTGCGGGGTTTCCCGGTGTCTGGCCGGTCCTGCATTTGCTTCCCTGCCAGCTCCACCAGATGCAGCAGCGCTTGCGTCTCGACATCGGTGCCCGGCCCCGGCGTGATCGCCCCGGTGGAGCCGTCCACGTCACTGAAGAAGAACTCCCTGAGCTGGGCCAGTGCGCCCTGGTCGGTGGCGAGCATCTCGTACAGCTGCTCGTCGGCCCCGTAGGGGCGGGACTTCCGGCTGTTGCGGAACCGGTAGGTGAATCCGTGCAGCGGCCGGGGGCTGGCCACCGCCTCGGTCGCCTTGCCCCGGTTGACCAGGTCCATCAGGTGAGTGGTGGTCCAGCGGGTGGTGGCCTCCCGGTCGAACCCGTCGAAGGCCTCGGGATGCTGCAGGAACAGCTTGACGAACATCTCGACGTCGAGGGTGTTGGCACGGCTGATCTTGCTGGGCATTCCCTGGTGCCACAGCCTGGCGAGCAGCGCGGTCAGGACGCGGTCCATGTCCAGCGTCTTGTAGTCGATCCGGCTGACACCGGGGTGGTGGAAGGTACCCAAGGATCCGGTCAGCGCCATGTCGTCTCCTCCACCCTGGCGGCGTACGCGTCGGCTGCCCCGTCGTCGCTGTCGCCGTCCCCGTCCGGTGACCCCGTCAGTTCTTCCATGTGCAAGACCGAGTCCTCGGTGCGGTGGATACGGCGCAGGTCGTACCCGTGCGTGGTGAGGAGGACTTCCTGGTAGGGGACGGCGGCCAGCCGGTTCTTGAACACGGCGAGAGCCAGCTGCTGTCCCTGCAGGTCGGCGACGGACGGACGGTAGCCCTGGGCGAACCGTTGGAGCAGCTCGAACAGGTCGAGCCGGATGTCCAGTTCGGCGCTCCCGCCGTTGCTTCGTGACGGGTCACGGTAGCTGAGGCGCAGGGAGGTGCGCCCGGACTCGATGTACGGCGAGACGGGCGCGTCACCGGGTTCGAGACGGAAGCCTTCGGCGGGGAACCGCCGGTAGCTGCGGATGGTGCCACCGGGCACGTCACGCACCTTCAGCGCAAGAGCGTTGCCGATGCGCCGGGGAGCAACCAGCCCCTCACCCCGGTTGAGAGCCTGCAGGATGCTGTCCCTTTCCGCGGTGCCGATGGATGACGACCTGGAGAGCAGGTCGATGAAATGCAACACCGAGGGATAGGGGAGCATCCGTTCGGCGCGCTGCTCATCGTGGAGTTCGAAGTAGAGCAGTCGGCGGGCCGCGTCCACATAGGCCCGGTGGGCCTCGGCCTGGGTTGCCCGGGTGGTGGCCGCTCTGCCTAGTTGCTGGAACTGCTGGTCGAGCAGGACCCGGTCGCGGTCGCCGCGGCCATCGACGGTGACGAGGGCACCGTCTTCGAGGAGTCCCGCGTAGTCGAGCCGCCTGTCGAGGCGCGGCTGGGGGGCAGTCGCCACATCGGCCTCGCGCAGCAGCGTGAGTAGCCGGTCACGTTCCTGCGGAGTGCCGTCGGGGGCTGGCGGGGCGCCGAGGTGGGCGGAGAAGTAGAAGCCGTCCAGGATCTGCCTGGTTCCGCCGGTCGCGTACAGCTGGTGGATCTCGGCGCAGTCCCGGCCGGAGGCGAGGGTGTAGGCGAGCGCGGAGCGCAGGTCGCGGAGGGTGATGTGAAGCTTTCCGCGGAGCTGGGTCAGTTCGTAGACGCGCCGCAGCCGACGCTTGGCCTGTGGGCCGGCGGCTGGGTGCTGGAAGGTCTGGGCGTTGTGCCGGGCGTAGCAGACGGCTGCGAGGTCGCAGTGCTCGCAGTCCTCCCAGAACCGCTCGTGGGTCATCCGGCCGACCATGCGCTCAAGCAGCGACTCCCCGTCGAGCGGCTGCTCGTCGGGCCCGGCCGGCCGGGCGGTGACGTCGCGCCCGTTGAGGTTGACGATGGCGACGGCCTGCCCGGTGGGCCGGCCCGCGAGGCCCAGGTTCGCCAGCTTGGCCAGGTGCGGATAGCGGTCGTGGTGGTGGCTGAGGAAGTCGACCAGGCGGCCCTCGTTGACGGCGATCAGCCGGGTCTCGACCGCCACCTGCCAGCCCGCCTCGTCGGCGCCCGCGAACGGCGCGAAGAACTCCTCCAGCACATCGTCGCCAGTGGTCTCGCCTTCGTCCTGGCTGCCGTCGTGGTTGCTGCTGAACCGGTGGCCGTCCAGAGTGAAGTCGCTGCCGTTGGCCCGCTGCGGTCCGAATGTGGCACCGAGCTCGCGGGCTTGGCGCTCGAAGCGCTCAAGGAAGGCGGTCTTGCCGTCGCCCGCGTTCCCGGTAACCACGACCAGCGCGTGCCGCCCTTCCCGCAGCGCGGGCACGAGTTCCCGGTCCAGGGCCGTGTCGACGTACACCGACATGGTTTGTGGGTCCAGGCCTCGGGTGCCGCGGTTGCTGCGTCGGCTCTGGCTGTACAGCGTTTGGAGGTGCGCGACGAACGGGTTGCTGTTCGGCTCGGGCTCGGAGGCCTGCCCGCCACCGTCCGCGGCAGGTGGAACCGGTAGCTGTTGGAGGCGAGCGGGCGCGGGCGTCGCGGGGGCGACGCGCGCGGAATCCAGCGCCTCCAGCGTGCGCAGAAGCTCCTCGGCCGTGGTGAACCGCTCGCCGCGGTACGGGGAGAGGGTCCGCAGCAGAATCTCGGCGAAGCCGGGCGACAGGTCCCCGAAGCCGCTGTACGCGGTGCGCGGGTCGGTAGGTCGAACGCCGGGCGACGGCTGCCCGACGCCTTCCCACGGGTACTGGCCGCCGGTCAGCGCCTCGTAGAGCGTGACGCCGAGCCCGAACAGGTCCCGGTCGGTGTACCCGGTGCCGTCGGCGGGGACCTGGTCCAGGTCGGGCGGGGTGTAGCGCGGGCTGGTGTAGGTGTGCCCCTCGGAGGAGTCCGAGGTCTTGGAGATCCCGAAGTCGATCAGCTTGACGCCGTCATCGGTCCACAGAAGGTTGCTCGGCTTGATGTCGCAATGCCACACCCCGCGCTCGTGGATGTGGCGCAGCCCCCGGGCCGTGTCGATCCCGAGCCGCAGCACGTCCGCCGCGCCCATCCGCCCGCCCCGGATCACCTCGCCTACGTCCTTGCCGTCGATGAACTCGAAGACAAGGTACGGGTATTCGTCCGGCGGCAGCAGCCGATCCGCGTCCACCATCGCCACCACGTTGGGGTGTGGCGCGTGCTGGAGGCGCTGCAGAACGTCCGCCTCACGGCGCAGCCGCTCCAGGACGGAGTCGCGATCCCGCAGGACCAGCTTCACCGCCCGGTCGAGGCTCCGTATCGTGTCGTAGACCCGGTAGGCCACACCGAACGAACCGGGGCGGCCGAGCCGGTTACGCACCAGGTACTTCGTGCCGAGCTGGAAGTCGGGCGACAGGTCCTTGTAGAACTCCGGGCCGCGCGGCCCGTCCGCCGCCTGCTGCTGAGCGCGAGCACCAGACGCGGCTCTCGCGGAGGATCCGATACGTCTCGCGGGGGCGTTTTGGGCACCCATCACCAGATCAAGTCGGCGCAGCGCCTCGACGGCGGTCGGCCTCTGCGCCGCGTCCGCTGCGCACAGCTTCTGCAACCAGTGGGCGAGTTCGACCCCGACCCCGGCGGCCTCCAGGCCACTTGCCGGAAGCCGTCCGGCGTCGGCCTGCTCGGTCGCCGAGGTGAAGGGAACCTCGCCCGTGAGGAGCTGGTAGCCGATGACGCCGACCGCGTAGACGTCCGCCTGCATGCCCATCGCCGCGGGGTCGGCGTGGCACTCGGGCGCCAGGTAGGCCCGGTCGGCGATCTGATGCGCCTCCAGCATCACCGTGTGAGTGCGGCGCTGCGCGGTCTTCGCGTACTCGAAGCCGGTCAGCATCGCTCGCCCGTCCTGCGCAATCAGGGTCGTGGACGGGCTCACCTCGCGGTGCGCGATGTGCCGGCTGTGCGCGTGGGCCAGTCCCATCAACACCTGCCTGATCGTGCGCAGCTTCGCGTCCGCGGTGAGCGGGTCTGCGGCCCCTGTCAGGTGCAGCTTGAGGGCGTGTCCGGGCGCGTCGTCGTAGACGGTGACTAAAGCATCCTGGTCCTCCTCGGCGAAGAAGTCCCGGACCCCGACGACGTTCGGGTGCGAGGGCAGCTTGCCGAGCGCCTCGTATGCGATGCCGATCCGCTTCTGCTGCAGCAGCCGCTCCGCCTCCGGGGCGTACGGGTCGGCCTTGCGGACCGCGAGCCGGACGGTGCCCGAGCCCTGTACGGCAAGGGCGTTCTTCGCTCGGTACTCGCGGACGATGCCGTCGCCGCCCTCCTCGGGGTCCGTCTCACCGAGCCGCTCGATCACCTCCCAACTGCCGAAGCGCAACGGGCCGGAGGGTGGCCTGGAGGATCCCTGGACCGTCTGCACGATCAGTTCGTGGTGCGCGGAGATGTCTGTGTCGAACCGGTTGGCGGAAGTGGGCACCCGGCTCGCGTCGGCGAGCCGACCGATCAGGTCGGGCAGGGTGACGGTGTCAAGCGCGTCCAACTGCTGGGATGTCAGGTCGACGAACAGCGCGTCGAGCGCAGGCAGGACTACCAGAGCGTGGGTGTAGAGCCGCGACAGCGGGCGGTGCGCTGTCTCCAGGATCGTCTTCAACTGCTTGGCGTGCCCGCGCAGCTTCGGCAGTGGGGAGCGGAACGGGGCCCGCCGGGACGGGTACCACCGCTTGCTGTCGGCCTCGACGCGGCCTCGGGTGCCCTTGACGTCGATGACATACACGGCATGCCCGGTGACCACGACGAGGTCAACCTCGAACAACTCGATGCGGTGGTGCGGAATTTCGACAGTGTGCAGGACCGTCCAGTCGTCGGGGGCATGATCACGCAGGTGCGCGATCACCCTCCGCTCGGCATCGTTGACGGCCTCCCCAACAGCAACGATCCTTGCACCCATCAGCCGATAGCCTCCTCGATGGCAGCGGTGAGCATCGCGAGCGCCTTGTCTTCGAGGACGTCGGCGCGGTCGCGCTTCTGGTAGGCCGCCCTGACGGTAGCGGCGATGCGGTCGCGGTCTGCGAGGGGCGCGAGAGGGATCGGGATCTCCGCGCGCAGACCCTCGTGGATATCCTGCTGCTTGCCGCCCGAGCTCAGGGAGCGGAGAAGACGAAAGGCCGCCTCGGAGCGGAAGAAGGCGAAGAGGTAGGCGCCGGGGATCTCGGGGTCGCCGCTTACCACGCGCAAGAAATGTTGTGTGTAGGCGTACTTGAGCCAGCTCCCGGTGATAAATAGTGGGCGGCAGAAGACTTCGTTCTCCCCGAGGGTTCCCTGCGCAGCAATCATGATCGACTCATCGCGCGCGAAGATCCCTGAAGGTGCTTGAGCAGCACTGATCCATCGCCCTTCAGGACGTAGCCAGAAACCTTGCCGCTGACCGACAAGTTGCACCCCGTGCTCGGGGTCACTGTCGACCCGTTTGAACCGCACCCCAGAACCTAGCTGTCCTCCAGTACAAATCTGGCCGAGCAACTTTCCTGGAGCAGAACTCAACTTCTCCATCAGCATTTGTGCTCGGGGTGAAAAATTCAATGCCCGCAGGGAAACGTGCGCCACGCTCGGAACCTCGAACCCGAGGTCCCGCTCCTGCTGATGCCACTGAATGTCGTTCAGCTCCGGCAACCCCACACTGTCGAAGAAGTCCCTGGTCGCGGACACCAGATCCGTCTGGTATTGCGCACGAAGTCTCGCACTGCTTTCCACCAGTCGGTGGATCCGCCCCTCAACCGCCTTGTCCAACCGCGGCACAGGAAGTCCGGCGATGTGATGTGGCTCGATGTGCTTGACAGCCGACCCGTATACCGACCCACGTACCAGCGACTCGCCGAACTGGCTGAGCAGAAAGGCGTACAAATAGCCGGACTTGATCTTGTTCGGGTCTGGTTCCACCTTGACAATGTCCTCTGAAGCCCAGCAATTGCCCATGTCAGGGCGTGCATAGGCCCTCCTGCCTGCGTTGAACCCCGAACGCGAGATCAGGGTCATGCCGGGCTTGACCTTGAGGTACGACAAGGCTGCCGATTCTGCATCAGACTTCCTCAGCCGCGGCAGCCCGGTGAGGTCGGCTGCCATCATGTCCTTGGTGCCGAGGAATGGGACGCTGTGCCGGGGATCGGTGAGGAAGACCCGACGGAACATAGGGCCGCTAAAGATGCCCCCGCTGTGCCCGGAAGTCAGGTTCGCCAGCGGCTCCGTGCGCTCCAGCCGCTCCAGAATCTTCTTCGCTTCCAGTGAGCCCGAGACATACGGGGAGGCATCGAGCCGGAGCCCCTGCTCCCTAAGCCAGTCGGACGTCACCGGGTTGGAGAGACTCGCGATCTTCACTTGCCCGCTCCCGCAGCTTCGCGCAGGTTTACCCCCGGTACCGGGTACTTCGCCCGGAACTCCCTGTACTTCTCCGCGATCACCGGCAGGTCGTTGTCGATGACCGGCTTGACGCGCTTCAGCGGCCGGGTGACTTCCTTGCCCCGGATGCGGAGCCGCTCCATCTTGACTGTCGTCTCCACCACGATGTCACCGTTGGGCTCGCGCTTATACAGCTCGTTCCCACGCCGGTCGAATCCGACCTTCTCCGCGACCGCCATGAAGACTGGGTATGGCTTCTCCGTCCGCAGGTCGAAGTTCTGGACTTCCTGCCGGGTCTTCCGCTTGAGAAAGAGCAGGGACGTAAGGATGTTGACGTTGGCGTCCACGATGAACGTTTCGACCGGAAGCTCCACGCTCGCCAGTACCCAGCAGTGCCTCAGGATGTACTGCCGGATTGCCTCATCCGTCGGACCCGGATTTGAGAGGATGCCGTTGGGTAGGACGATGCCGATCCGGCCGCCGGGCTTGACCCACTCGATGGCGCGCTGGATGAACAGTTGCTCGGGGGCCATGCTCGCAGGCGTGCTGGTCAAACTCGCTTCGATCTCGCCGGTCTCCTTGTTCCGTCCCCACGACTTGGCGAGGCCGTTGCGGAACTCGCTGAGGACTGACTCGTCGCTGACGGGGATGTCCGCGCCGAACGGCGGGTTGGTAAGGAGCACGTCCACTGTCTCGCCGAGGGGGATCTTCTTATTCGCCAGCTCCACCCCGGCGAGGTGGCCGTGGGGGAAGGCAAGGGAGTCCATGTGAAACACGTTTCCCGTGGTCTGCGCGAGGGTCATGATCGCCATGGTTGTCGCACGCACCAGGAACGGGTCGAAGTCTGCGCCGATCAGGTATTCGTCCGCGTACGCCTTGAGGCGGTCACCGTAGCGGTCCTTTTCCTCCTTGGTGTCGGGGAAGCCGAAGGTGCCGGCCTCCTTCTTCCAGGTGTGGCGCAGATGCTTGAGCGTGGCCTGGAGGAAGCCGCCGGTGCCGCAGGTGGGGTCGAGGACGGTCTCGTCTTCCTGCGGGTCGAGGATCTCCACCATCAGGTTGACCGCGCCGCGGGGGGTGAAATACTGGCCGCGGTCGCCGCGCAGGTTGATTCCGACGAGTTCCTGGTACGCAATGCCTTTGGCGTCGACGTCAGTACCGGTCAGGTCGTACGGGGCGAGCTCGCTGACAATGAAGGCGAGCGCCCGGTCGGAGAGGGTGATCTCGTCGGTGGGCTTGAAGACATCCTTGTACTCGCGCTTGACGTCCTCGAAAAGCTCCCTGACCCGGGCGCTGATGGCGGCCCGCCCGTCTTCGGCGAACATGTCCTTCAAACCGGTGCGGAACCGGCCGCGACCGGTGCCGCCGGTGACCCGCTCGTCGTACATTTTGGCGAACAGTAGGTAGAGGAACTGCCAGAAGGCGGCATCCTTCGGCATGCCCTCGTTGCCGTGGATGTAGTTGTGGCAGCGACGGAAGGCGATCTTGAGCATGTCGGGGTCGGCCTGGCGCAGTCGCTGGTGTGAGGCGACGGTCCGGCTGCCGAGGGTTCCCTCGGCGATCTCCCAGTCGCTGCGGTCCTCGAAGATTGCTCCGAAGTCGCGGACCACCTTCTTGAGGAAGAAGAAGTCGACCCCGTCCGTCCACATGCCGTCCACGCACTGGGGGCGGTCCTCGTTGCCCATCAGCTCCTCGAGTTCAGCGAGGTCATTTCGGGCCTGCTTCGGCTCACGCAGTTTGACCACGTTCTTGCCACGCTTGGGCTCGGGCTTGCAGACCACGACCCGGCGGAGGTTCGCCGTGGTGTGCGGGAGGCCCGATTCGAAAATCGCGATATCGGCCTTCTTGGAGCGCTTGCGGGTCGCCCCCTCTTCGCTTACCGTGACGGCAAAGTCGCGCGCCATGTCGTGCGGGTCGATCCCGTGCTCGTGGACCAGGGCTCGAGCGACCCGCTGGCGGACCTTCTCCTTCGGGGTCTCCTTGATCGCCTTGTCGGTGATGTAGTCGACGACCTGGCCCTCTTCCAGAGCCGTGACCTGGGGCTGGGTTTCCTCCGCCGCAGGCTGCGCGGCCTCCTCGGGCTGCTGCGGGATGTCCAGGTCCAAGGTCAGTTCCTTCATCGGCGTGCTGCTGCTTTCCCTGTGCTCGGTGGCTGCGGACGGTGCGCACTGCCTCGGGCTGGCCCCAAGTGCGGTGCCTCACGCCGACATAGTCGCCGCCTGCGATCCTACGGCTACGGGAGATCGCGGCGGCGCGTTCCAGCAGGCCCCGCCCTGCTTTCTCCGGCGATGCCGCGCGAGCCTACGACGTGGTACTGACAATGCCCGTTTGGCGATCGTCAGCCCAGCAGTTGTCCGGCCGCCCCGCTGCTACGACTGGACACCCCCCCGTGGCACCGGGCTTTTCACTTTTCCGCCGGCTCGTTGCCTTCCTCCAGCCGGACCGCCAGCGCGAGCTCGTCGAGCGAGCCCTCACCCGGTACGAACCATCTGATGGTGCCCTGCGTTGAACTGTCCACCCCGGCGGCCTCATGCCGCATCTTCCGCGCCAGGCCACTCGGCGAGTACCACTGCTCGTCCGCGTGCCACTGCAGCGGGTTGCGCCCGCCCTCGTTGCTCCAGGTGGCCTGCGCCCGCCGGGGGTCCTCCGCGAGCCATTCCGTCATCTCACGGCGCTCGGGCTTGCTGTACGGGCGGTACTCCAGGACCGTGCCGTCCGGGATCCGGTCGGCCGCGACCAGGGTGGCGACTGCGTTGATCTTCCGGCCGCGGGTTTCCGCGTGAGTGACCTGGTAGTCGGTGTTGAGCGGCGGCGCCTGCTTCTCCGAGTCCAGGCCGCGCAGGGCCGCCCGCACTACCCGCTCGATCCGCTCGGTGTTCCGGACGGCCGCGATGATGTGGCTGGTGGTGCCGTACTCCTCGTCGATGGCGTTCAGTACCCAGGACAGGGTGTCACGGACCAGGTCCGGCACCTTTGCGAGCTCCGCCGGCCAGTCGGACTCCGGGTCCTCGATGGAGCGGGTGCTCAGACGGCGGTAGACGATGTGGGTGACAAGGAGGTCGCCGTAGAAGGCGGCGGCGTCCGCACGCCAGACCAAGCCCTCGCGCAGGGCATGGAGCTGAGCCTGGACCGCGCGGAGTAGCTCGACGCACCGCCAGACCCGGAAGACGTTCGGTTCGGTGCCGAAGATCTCCTGGTAGTTGCTGTCCTCCCAGAGCCCCGCCAGATTCTGGTCCCTCTTGGCGACGGCGGCGAGCTGGGCGTTCGGGCTGGCGGCGGCGAGCGCCTCGGCCGCCTCGGTGATGGAGCAGCCGTGTGCCGGGTCTGGGACTGCCTCACCGCGTTTGATGACGTAGATGCGGTTCAGCTTCAAGGCGAAGGCGTCCCGGAGGTTCAACTGGCCCTGGTCGAGGGACTTGAAGTCGCGCTCCTCGATCGGGTTCTGGGTGTTCGTCGTGGTAGTGACCTGGTCGCCGAACCCGGGTGGGCAGTTCTCCAGGGAAATGAGACGGACCAGGACCCGGCCGTCCTGGGCCGCGACGGGGTCCTCCCTGTAGGCCCGGTGGATGGCGCTCACCGTCTGTGCGCCGTTGACCACGCTGACACCGGTGAGCTGGAAGTGCCCCACTTTGCCGGGGAGTGCCCGGCCGAGCGGCTGGACGGTCTCGCACAGCATGGTGATGCCGTTGCTGAAGTACCAGAAGTGCTCAGGCTCCTCCCGCAGCGTTCTTCTGATCTTGAGGTTGACGTCGCTCTCGTCGAGAGAGTCCCGGATGTTCCGCGCGAAGAGGCCGCGTGGGTGCTCCTCGTACAGGTCTGCAAGATCGGGTACCGTCATCGTGCCGTACATGGCCTTGTACGGCGTTGACTCCTGCCCGAAACACTCCAGTTGGACCTTGGCGTCGATCTTCGGAGTGGAGGCATCGCCCAGGATGGCTCGGTGGAAGTCGCGCAAGTCCAGGACCTTGACTTCGACCATCTGTTCGACCTGGTTCTGCTCGGCCAGCTTCATCCTGATCAGCTCGCGTACACCGTCGCTGAGTGGCGCCTCGCGCATCAGGGCGAGAACGAGCGTGATCTTTGGAGTGCCTGTCTCGTAGGCTCGCTCAATGTCCGGGACGAAGGGCTGGAAGCGGCGGTTGAACCTGCCGAAGTTGCGGTCGAGCATCAGCTCAAGGCCGTGGAACATCTTGTGGACCTCGGCTTCACCGAAGGCCCCTTTGTTCTGGTCGCTCCACTTGGCCTGCACCAGGCAGATCCGCGAGCGGACGGTGCTGACCTCCACTGCGATCGAATCCAGGCCCTGGTCGTCCTGGCCGTCGAAGACCCTCGACGCGGCGATGCGGTCGCTGCACGGGTGCTCGATCTGCGCCGCAAGCGCGGCCAGGCCCCGGCTGAGGAGCGCCTGGTGCCGACTCGCCTCCGACAGTCTCGCCTGGTCCGACATGTCGATCAGGCCGCCGAACCGCTCCTCGATCGCTTCGCGAACGTACCCCACGTGCAGTTTGCTCATGTTCCCCGAGCCCCAGTTGAGTCAACGTCAGAAGTGTCAAATACCCTACCGATGCGGATCCTTGAAGGATGGCGCTCGTGAATCGTTCGGCCCCACGAAGGGGTCACGAGGGGCCGTAATCTTGCTCTTCAGGGCTGCGGCAAGGAACCCGTAAGTCTTGTTACAGGGGGAGGCGCATCATGAGCGAGCTGACCAAGATCGTCGCCGAGCTTGAAGAGCGAGTGAACCAGGCCGATGAGGCGCGCGCTGTGTCCGACCGTCTCTCGGAGGCATTTGAGGGGATGCTCGACGAGATCCGGGGCATGAGCGAATTGCTCTACAACCTCGGCGGGGAGATCGACGGCTTCGTCGCGGAGCACGACTTCATGGCCGTCGAGCGCGCCGCCGACGAGATCCGGGGCATCACCGAGGCGGACCGCCTCCTCCCTGTCCTGCGCCAGATTCTGCTGCTCGGGGCGATTCGGGACGACACTGCGGTGCCGGATGCGGCGTCGATCGAGGAGCTTCCCGAGCTGGCAGCCGTGGAGATCGCACATCCGGTCCTGAGCCGTGAAGAGCTATTGCGCGATTCCGAGCGTGAGCTGGCGAAGCGCGAGACGTATCTACGTGGTCTCTGGAACGGGGAAGATGAGGCCGACGACCTTGAAGAGGGCCTCCGGGAAGCTCGCCTGGAGGCGATCGAAGAGAGGGCGCTCCGGGCAGGACGACAGCTGATGGAGCTCTCCGAGTACATCGCGGAAGAACTCTGGCCCGAGCTTAAGCGCCAGGCGGAGTACGGTCACATCGAGGAAGCTCTTCGTGCGCTCGCCGCAGTGGACGCCGCCGGCCGGGAGGCTCCGAAGGCGTACAAGATCTATGAGACGGCCCTCTCCGAACGGTACGGACAGAGCCCCTCGTCCATGGGTGCGATGGGCGACCACCTGATGCTCTTCGAATCCTGGATCCACTCCCAGTAGCGAAGTATTGGTCCGCGGCGTCCAATTGAGTTACCGTCCGCTCTGCCGCAGTTCGACGACAGCTTCTCTCACTACGGCGTGAGGGTTACTCCTGACCGCCTTGGCCAAGGTGCCCCGCCGCGATCTGGCTGAGCCGTTGCCGAACTGGCGCAGCATGGGCGCCGCCGTCGCCTGACTCCTGGCCCACGGGCACGACGCCTCCGGTTTCCTGGCCGGCGCCGGGTTCGTTTACAGCGTGCCCGCCTGGAACGCCTTCGGCGTGGTTGACCAGGCGCCCGGCAACTGCTGAAGCGGATGACGGTCTGGGCAGAGTTCCTGCGCAAGGACCACGGCGGGGTCGTGCCCCCCGCTGTCGATCTGGGTCTCCCGCGATTGCCCCCGGGTGCCGCTCGCTGCGCACCGCCGCGCCCTTGAGCGGCGCGAGGCTGGAAGAGACATCCCCAGGCCCGTGCCGATTGCGTGCCGCGCGCTACATTGCCTAGCTCCGTTGCTTCGTAGAGATCGCCCATCGGATGACCGCCCGGCTGTAGCTATTGTCGTCGCGAGCTGTGGCGAGGAGGGTGCTGTCGGGTGAGAAGGCCACCGCTTCCACGGTCCCGGGGTGCAGGAGGGGGTTGCCGATCTGCTGTTGGGTGGCGGAGTTCCACAGTCGCACCGTCCCCTTACCCCTGGGAGTTTCTGCGCTGGCTAGCAGGGTGCTGTCGGGTGAGAACGCCAGGGCGAACACGGTTCCGGTGTCCTGGAGGGGGTTGCCGATCTGTTGTTGGGTGGCGGGGTTCCACAGTCGCACCACCCCGTTCCCGCTGTCGCCGGCGGTTGCGAGCAGGGTGCCGTCGGGTGAGAACGCCACGGCAATCGCGGGCCCGTCCAGCCAGAGGGGATTGCCAACTGATTGGCGGGTGGCGGGGTTCCACAGTCGCACCACCCCGCTCCCGCTGCCGCCGGCGGTGGCGAGCAGGGAGCTGTCGGGGGAGAACGCGACCGCGTACACGGTTCCGGAGTCCTGGAGGGGAGTGCCAACCGGTTGGCGGGTGCCGAGGTCCCACAGTTGTACCCTCCCATTCCCCCGCCCGGTGTCTGCGGTGGCGAGGACGGTGCTGTCGGGTGAGAACGCCAGGGCGAACACGGTTCCGGTGTGTTGGAGGGGTTCGCCGATCTGCTGTCGGGTGGCTGTGTCCCACAGTCGCACCACTCCGTTGGGGCTGCCGCTGACGGTGGCGAGGACGGTGCTGTCGGGTGAGAACGTCAGGGCGAAGACCTTTCTGGTGTGTTGGAGGGGTTCTCCGATCTGCTGTTGGGTGGCTGTGTCCCATAACCGCAAAACCTCGTCGTCTCCGGTGGCGAGAAGAGTCGTGTCCCTCGAGAACGCCACCGGGTCCCTCGTCTGTGCTGGGAAATCACGCAGCGGCAAAGTCGAAAGGACGCCAAAGCTGTCGAGGTCCACCTGTAGGGTGCGCTCGGTCGGGGGAGGGGTGCGCGATACCGCGATGGAGGATGGGATGTCGTCGGCTGTGCCCCACAGCCGCGCTCCGTCGCGGCTGGTGGCGAAGGGAGTGCCGTTGGGGGAAAACGGCACGTCGTTCTCTGTGCCGGGGCGGTCAGCGGATTTGGTTGTTTGGCCCAACGCCACGGGATGGTCAGGTACTGGCGGGCCGCTGACCGATAGCGTTTCCTGCGCGGCCGGGGTATCAGGCGGGGGGTTGTCTGCGAGGTCGCTGCCCCGTGGGCCGGGCGCTACTGGCTCCGGTGCCGAAAGGCCGGATGCCAAGGGTTCGGTCGACGTCTGACGCTGTAGGCGGACCAGCGTCCGCCACCGTTCCCGCCACGGCTGCAAAGCGGGGTCGTCGGTTGGCACGGTTGTGGTGAGTCGGGCGTCGTGGTCCATGGACAGCAGCACGCGGACCACAGAGAGCAGGTGTTCCTGCCGGGGCAGGCCCTTCCCTCCGAGGATCTTGCCGATCGTCGTGATACCTACTGGTTGGCCCTTGGGCGTGCTGTCGCGGATTGCCCGCAGCGAGGGGTTCCCGCGTTCGATCCGCAATGTGGTCAGATTATCGCTCAGTGCGGTCAACTGAGCGGCGAAGTCGGCTTGAGGTCCGGTCGGCTCGACCGCGCCGGTTCGGTCGTGTGTTGCCATGTGCTTCCCCCAAGGCGTGGTGACGGACAGCCAGGCTAGAGTCTCGCCGCGGTACAGACGCGGACTTCCGCGAACACCGGCGGACACGGCGGAATAACCGCGTGTGTTTGTCCACAGCCCACTGCTGTCCACACTCGTTCGTGACACATGGTGCCTGCCAACGGCGCTGATTTAACTTGTAGTTATGAAGAGCCTGCCGCCGGATCCCCCAGAACCCTGCACCACTACAACCGCCAAGTCCCCCATTCCCGGGCTGACAGTGCCGGGCCGGCCATCCCTCGCCGAGCGCGTGCTGGATCTGATCGCGTTTCTCGCGCTGCTCATCATCACCGGGCTGCTATATGGGTTGATCGGCCCGAGCGCCGGCATGGTCACCGGCACCGCGGTCGTCCTTTACTCCACCTACCGTGGCGGCAACCCCACGCCGCCATCCGGCCCACCGGGCGGTACCGGCGGCGAGACAACTCGATGAATGTAGCCGCCGATGGCGTGCCGTCAGGTGCGCCTAGCACTGCGCGGATACAACGGATGAGCGGCCGGCCGGTAGCTGCCTCGCGGACTGCCTCCCGACGCTAGGGCGTCCTCGCGGCGAGCCGGCGTACGGCGCGCTTGATCGAGTCAAGATCCTTCAACACCTGGTCCATCGCGGAGTCCATCAGCATGACCGGGTCGTCGGCCGACCAGAAGCGCACGGTCTGCGCCACCTGATGCTCCCAAAACCCAGCATCCTCGGCGGCTTCGAAGCCGAGCTGTGACGCCAGCTCGGCAAAGCCGTTCCCAGGTCGGCCGGTTGCCTTGCGAATGACAAGCGCCGACAGCAGCGGCCGACCGTGCTGATGCTCGTAGACGCTGATGTGGCCGAGCTTCGGGTACAGCCCGCGCATCTGACCCTGCGACGTGTAGGGGTCCAAGCCGTGCGGGTCAACGCGCTGAACGAATTCCTTGTAGCCGATGCAGGCGGAAAACGGGTCGACCGGGTCGCCAGCCTTCGCAAGGGAGCGCAGAAGGCGGTGCATGTCGCGTTCGATGGGCGTGAGCGTAAGCACGCGAACTCCTCGTAGGGAGAGGACCCGTAGGTCTGAATGTCCGTGGACGTGGCGCCCGTGGGCGTGTATTTGACGGTAGCTCATCTGAGCCAGCCCCGCTACGCCCCTACTCCCTGTCGCTGGGCGTGCTGGTGTGAGCCGCGCTCGTGACGCAGCCCTCAGTGTTTCCAAGGCCGTTCTCATTCCCGACCCGCAGTGATCCTGCTCGCCCTCGGAGCCAAGGCCGCCTGCCACGGCTCGCCTCAATCCCCTGACCCATGCGCTTGACTTAGTGCAGAGAAGGTGGTCCAGGCCGACCGGCGGGGTGACCGGCGGCAGCGGCAGCATCGACAGGTAGTCGGTCTCCAGCAGGTCCGCCCGTCGGCCCTGGATCGAGCGGACGGTGCGGGTGTTGGCCCGCAGCAGCCACTGGTCCAGCTGGCCGTTGAAGTCCGCCGGGGAGGCGAACTGGCGGACCGGCAGGAAGGAGGTCTCCAGGTACTGGCTGTTGCGCTCGACCAGTCCCTTGTATTCGGGGTCGCGGGGGAGAGGCCAGTTTGATCTTAGTGGCCAGCGTCCCGCGAAAGCGGCGGCCGGTACTGTCACCCGTCCGGTTCCGGCGATGGCCGCCTCGCGGTCCCAGACCAGGGTTCGGGTGACGCGGCCGATGCCGTGGATCAGCGACCACATGCCCGACAGGATGTCGCCACCCTGCCGGGTCGGGATCATCGTGGCGGCCATGAACCGGGAGAACCCGAGCGTTATCACCAGCACCGGCAGCACCCGCTCCTGCCCCGCCGCGACCTGCACCCTCGTCTCGGGGAACCACAGGTGGCACTGCGTGATCTGGCCGGGCTCGCCGCCCTATGACGGAGTACCCGCGTGCCGGGTGATTGTCGAATCTCGACAATCACGGTAGTCCGAGTGGCCGGACGGCCTTCTGTGGTGCCAGTGAGGCAGCAGGTGGTCACTACGTGGCGACCGACGAGATGTGCCGGTGGACAGCCGGTGGACAGACGCCTATGGACGGCGCAGCACGGGGCGGCACGGCTCAACCCGGTGCGCCTGTTCTGATCAGCAGAAACGTCACGAGGCGGTACCACGCAACACCGGGCAACACGATCCCTCACGGTCTCGTAATGCGTAGGTCTCGGGTTCGAATCCCGAAGGCGGCTCCACGATGAACCCCAGATCAGGCCCTGACCCTGGGGTTTCTTGTTTTGGCGGCTCGCGGGAAACGGGCAGATCGGGCGCCGGGGATCTGCGCACGTAGTGCGTTGGCCAAGGGTTTGTGCTTGATGCTGCGCTCGGTCCGTCATCCTCCTGACCTGCGGATTTATGGTGGCTCGCCCGATCGGGGGCGGTGGAGTGTCGGATCGGGTGCGCGGGGGGAGCGCATCGGGACAGCGGGAGCGCGGCGGGTCCTTCCCGTCGGCACGGGATGGTGGCTGCGGACAGCCGCCTGTCGATGACAGCCGTTCGGTCGAGCGGGCGGATCAGCGGTGGGTTCGGAAGCCCGGTGTTTACCACGCAAGGCGGAGCGGCGGCCGCGGGAGTTGTCCATATCAGACAAGGCGCATCTCCGCCGCGGAGCGTGCCGGGTGGGTGCTGATATGGGTCCGTCCAGGGCGGTTGGGCTGTGTCCTGCTGGCGCTTGTCCGGCGGAGTTGGCGGGTTTATCGAAGCGGCTTCCCGCCGGATGCCGGCACGGTCCTTGCGGCGGTGCGAGGCTGCGCCGATGGCATGTGCCAGACATAGGAGCAGGTCACTTCGTGACTCGGCACGGACGGTCGCGGCGGGCACGCTGTCTTCCGGGCTGTCAGGGCGCGTGTGCCGATGGCCCGGACGGCCGTTGCTCCCTGTTGGGGCACCCTTGACGTGTGCATTGCCTGTGCCTCAGGATCCGGCTGGGGTCCGCGTGAACGGCGGGGGCAGGGGTGGGGGTTGTGCACGTGCGTGTACTGGGGCATGCCTGGGGTCGCCTTGTGGTGGCCGGGGTTGTAGGAGCACTGCTGTGGGGGGCGTCGCCGCTGGCGGCTTCGGCTGATGATGCGGCGCCGGCGCCGGCGTTGTCGGAGGCGGAGCTGGCGCTTGAGCAGGCTCAGGGCTCTGGTCGGCAGGTCGAGGTGGTGGGGCAGCGTACGGAGAGTACGACGACGTACGCGAATCCGGACGGGTTCAGCTTCACTCTCGATCAGTCGACGACCCCGGTGCGTGTGAAGCGCTCTGACGGTGCGTGGGTGGCGCCTGACGCGACGCTGCATCAGCAGGCGGACGGCAGCGTAGCGCCGGGGGCGTCGGTGGTGGATCTGCGGTTCTCCGGTGGTGGGGCTACGCAACCGCTGGTGTCCATCGGCCGGAACGGGAGGTCGCTGGCGCTCGCATGGCCGGGAGCTTTGCCGGTGCCGACGCTGGACGGTGACAGTGCGGTGTACGCCGATGTGCTGCCGGGTGTCGATCTGCGGATGACGGCCTCGGTGGAGGGTTATCGCGAGGTGCTGGTCGTCAAGACCCCTGCTGCGGCGGCCGACCCGAAGGTGCGGCGGATCCGGTTCGGGATGAGTGCTGACGGTCTGAGTGTGCGGTCCACGGCCGGTGGCGGGTTGAGCGCGGTGGCTCCCGACGGGCAGGACGTGTTCACCTCACCGCCGGCCCTGGTGTGGGACTCCACCGGTGAGGCTGGGGAGCAAGGACCGTCCGCGACCGGCCAGGCATCACGGGCTGGAGCGGCGCGCGCCGAGACCACTGTCCCGGGTGCGGATCCGGCCGCCGAAGCAGCCGACGGTGCGTCCGGTCCTGCCCCGGGGGCGAATGTCGCGGCGGCGCCGGCTGCGGTGGACAGTGACTCCCTGACCCTCGTGCCCGACGCCGATCTGCTGTCTACCACGGACACGGCGGCCTTCCCGCTGTTCATCGATCCGGATGTTTCGCTCAGCAGTGGCGTAGCCGAGCACACGTTGCTGCGCAGCGACGGCTACGCCTCCTACAACTGGGGCAATGGGTCGGACGGCAGGGGGGAGGGCGACGGCCACTGCGGTACGTGGAACGGCTACTACTGCGGGCCGGGTTATACGCAGCGGCTGTACTTCCAGTTCGCGCCGGGCGCGTTGAAGGGGAAGACGGTTCTCGGCGCCACGTTCCGGGTGACGTCGCCGTGGGCGTTCCAGTGCGATGCGAGGTGGACGGATCTGGAGCGGACGGACAACATCTACTCCTCCACCATCTGGGATTCCCGGCCCAGAGAGATGGACATGATGGTGGACCGGGATTTCTCCGCGGGCCGTGGTTCGTCCTGTGATCCCGACTCGCCGGCGGCTCCGATCGAGTTCTCGGACAACTCGGCGGAGACGAACGAGAATCTCACTCCGACAGTGGCGAGCTTCGCCGCGGGGAAATTCGCCAAGCTGACGCTGGAGTTGCGGGCGCACGACGAGAGCGACACGTCGGCGTGGAAGCGGTTCAAGAACGACGCGGTTCTCTCGGTGACCTTCGTCGGCCAGCCTGCGCTCCCGACGGACGTCGGCATCGTGTCGGGCTCGAGCCCCGTGTGTCATACGAACTACCTCGAGCCGCAGACGGTATCCGACCCGACTCCGCTGATCGCCGGCCGCCCGCAGACCGCGGCCGGCGGCGAGTCCGGTGCCCGGCTGAGGGTGCGGTGGCGGGTGGAGAAATGGAACGGGACGGTCTGGGGTCCGGCGATCGCCGATCTGCTGCGACCGACTTCCGGATTCGTCGGGGACAACGTGCAGCAGACCGTCAGCGCGCCTGCGCTCAGCGAGGGTGTGTCGTATCGACTGCGCGCCCAAACTCTGTCGTACGAGGATAATCAGGCGTCTTTCGTGCAAACCGCTTTTTCCGGGTGGTCGTGTTACTTCACGGTCGATCCGACCGCGCCCAAGGCTCCCACGGTGGCCTTCGTCAGCACGTACACCGAGTGCCTGGCGAATTCCTGCATCCCGGGTGGCGGCCCAGGTGTGCAGGGGACGGTGAAGTTCACGGCGGCGACCGGTGATACGGACAAGGCTTTCGAGTACAAGCTGTCATCGTCGGACACCTGGCATGTGTTGGCAACAGGCGCGACCAGTACGCCGATCACGCCGCAGATTCCCGGGACGTACCACCTTGAGGTGCGAGGCGAGGACAGCCTTGGCCGGTGGGGTGCCGAGACGGTGAAGGACTTCGTTGTGGCCGCGGGTCAGGGCCCGGCCGGCCAGTGGCACTTCGACGAGGCGAGTGGTGCAGCGCTCGACTCGTCCAGCACGGTGGCGGCCGAGCAGGACAATGCCGCCGTGTCGGCGACAGGCGCCGCGCGCGACGGCTTCGGCCGCCGGGGCGATATCCCCACCGCGGGCAGCTCGGGCGGCACCACCGCTGACCGCGGTCTGCATCTGGACGGGGCGGCCGGGTTCGCCGAGACGCCCAAGCCCGTCATCGACGTCCGCGCCTCTTACACCGTCTCGGCCTGGGTCCGGCTGGACACCAGCACGGTACGCACGATGGCCATCGCCAGCCAGGACGACAGCTCGGTCAGCCCCTTCTACCTCGCCTACGCCGCGGACGGGGTCAACGACTGGAGCATGCGGATCTACTCATGCCCCACCAGCACAACGTGTACGTGGAGCAAGGCGCGTTCCACGGTCAAACCGGTGCCCGGGGCATGGACCTACGTCACGGGACGGTACGACGCGCAGGCCAAGACCCTGTCGCTGTACGTCAACGGCATCCTTCAGGCGTCCGTGCCGGCTGTCGCAGCCGCCGCGTACAACAAGCCGCTGCAGTTCGGCCGCGACAGCTGGAGCGGCAGCCAGGTCGACTACTTCGACGGCAGCATCGACGAGGCGAAGGTCTGGCAACGGGCCCTGACCGACCAGGAGATCGCCACCGAGGCCCGCATGCTGGACGACCAGGGCAACAGCCAGGTCGAACTCGTCGCCTCCTGGCAGCCCGACGGCCAGACCGGCACCACGGTGGTGGACACCACCTCCGGATACGGGCGCCCCCTGAGCCTCAGCGGTGGTGCGTCGCTGACTGGCGACGGGCTGCTATTGGACGGCACGAACGCTGCGGCCACCTCGGCGGGCCGGGTCGTGGACGAGGCAGGGTCGTTCACCGTGACGTCCAGCGTCGCGCTCGACGGCGCAGTGCTGGCGTCCAAACCGGACGGCTACAGCGCTCAGATCGTCGGCCAGCGCAGCGCAGACGGGTCTTCGTGGGGACTTTGGTACGAACTGGTGGCCCACGACGGCACCGCCCCGATCGGACTGTGGCACTTCGGTCGCCTGAACACGGACGGGACGTTCACCGGGGCGGTTTCGGAAGACGTGGCCACGCTGGACACACCTGTGCAGGTCACCGGTGTATTCGATGCGCAGAGCGCTGTGGTGCGGCTGTATGTGGGCGCGGTGCAAACCGGCGGCGACCCGGTCTTCGCGCGGGTCGCGGGGACCGGCGACCTGGCTGTCGGCGAGGCACCGTCGGGCACGGGCTGGGGCCACTACCTGCCCGGCACCGTTTCCGACGTGCGGATCTGGGCCGGCGCCATGGCAGGCGAAGAACAGATCAGCGCAACGGTCGGAGGCTGACGTGCTGAGGATGACAACGCAGTATCGGCCGGGGGGGAGGTCCGACCGGCCGCCTGGAGCGGTCGAGGACCTCCTGTTCGGCAGACCTTCCACGTCCCACCGTATGGAGGCACAGTAGTGACCGCCGGTCGCAAGAATCGCTGGATGCGTACCACCTTGCTGCACGGCGCGCTCGTCGGCCGCGCACAACGCTCTCTGACACGCATGCGGGCGCGGCGCATGCCGCTTGTGGTGGCGGTGTCGTTCGCGCTTGTGCTCCCGGCGGGCCTGGTGCAGGTCGCGCAGGCGCACCCCGCTCCCGGCGGACTCGGCCGACCGGACGCGCCGACCTACCGGGCGGGGAAGCTGTCCTCGGAGCCCGGGCGTGGCGGAGGCGTCGCCCGTGCCCATCTGAAGGCGGCACGGGACGCCCAGGTGAGCGCGGGCAAGCGCGCCGCTACCGAGCAGGAAGTCCACTGGCCTGCCGCCGGATCGGCCACCGGCGTCCTGTCGGGCGGATCGGCCGCTCGTCTGACGGCAGGTGGGATGCCGATCAGCGTGTCGCGCGGAGATGGCAAATCCGCAGCGGGCCAAGTCCGCGTGACTTCTCTCGGCCAGACAGCAGCGGACGCGGCCGGCATCAAGGGCGTGCTGTTCCAGGCAACCGCTGCGACTCCCGGCGCGGCCCGGCTGGATGTGGGCTACGGGCGGTTCGCTTCGGCCTTCGGCGGCGGCTGGGGAAGCCGACTGCGACTGGTCCAGCTTCCGGGCTGCGTACTGACCCGCCCGCGGGACGCGGGGTGCCGTACACCGGCGCCGCTCGTCTCGCACAACGACCTGGCCACGCAGACCCTCACCGCCGATGTGTCGCTGACCGCCGCACCTGGTACGACGACGGCACGGACGGCCGCTGCTCCGATGGTCTTTGCGGCCGAGGCGTCGGGTTCCGGAGGCGAGTCACCCTCCGGCTCGGGCAACTATTCGGCGACTCCGATGTCGGCGTCATCCACTTGGGCGGCGGGCGGTTCCTCCGGTTCGTTCACCTGGTCCTACCCCCTGGCGGTGCCGGCTGCCGCGGCTGGCCCCGCGCCGTCGATCGGCCTGTCGTACGACTCGGGAAGCGTGGACGGCAAGACGGCTACGACCAACAACCAGGCCACCCAACTCGGGGAGGGATTCACCCTCACGTCGGACGCATACATCACGCGCACCTACGGCAACTGCGACGACGACGGCCAGGACAGCAAGAACGACGAGTGCTGGAAATATGACAACGCTTCGCTGGTGCTGGAAGGGCACTCCTCCGAACTGGTCAAGGACGACAGCGCCCCCGATACATGGCGCCTGAAGGACGATGACGCGTCCACCGTCACCCACTCCACGGGGGCCGCCAACGGTGACGAGGGTGACAGCGGTAGTGGCATGGACGGTGCCGGTGAGTACTGGACGGTCACCACCGGCGACGGCACCAAGTACGTGTTCGGCCTCAACAAGCTGCCCGGAGCCGGCACTGAGCGCACCAACTCCGTGTGGACGGTGCCGATCTTCGGCGACGATGCGGGCGAACCCGGCTATGGCGACGGCTCCTCCTTCTCCAGCCGCTCGCTGAACCAGGCCTGGCGATGGAACCTCGACTACGTCGTTGACGTACACGGCAACGCGGCGACGTACTGGTATACGCCCGAGACGAACTACTACGGCAAGAACGGCGCCACCACCGGCACCGCCGCGTACGTGCGCGCCGGCCACCTGGACAAGATCCTCTACGGCCAGCGCAGCGACACCCTGTTCACGGCGAAGGCGTCGGACCAGGTCGTGTTCACCTACGCCGAGCGCTGCTTCGCCGACGACTGCTCCTCGCTCACCAAGGACACTGCCGACCATTGGCCGGACGTCCCTTTCGACGCCGTGTGTGCCAAGGACGCCGACTGCCGCGCGACGGCCCCCGCGTTCTTCACCCGCAAGCGGCTGACGTCGATCGAGACCTCGGCGTGGCTGGCCGCGTCGAACACCTATGACGGTGTCGACAAGTGGGACTTCGCCGAGGAGTTCCTCGACCCGGGTGACATCGGGGATACCAGCGACCAGTCCCTGGTGCTGGACTCGATCGTCCACACCGGTGAAGGCGGCAGCGACAGCATCGCGCTGAAGCCGGTGACCTTCACCTACCGGCCGCTGGCCAACCGCGTCGATGCGACCGACGACATCCTGCCGCTCAGCCGCTACCGGATCGACACGATCACCTCCGAGACCGGAGCGATCACCACCGTCACCCTGGCACCGGCCGACTGCGTACGTGGCTCGGTCATGCCGGCCGCCGAAGACAACGACGACAAGGCGTGCTTCCCGCAGTACTGGCACGTCAACGGTAGCGAGGACGCCTCCCTCGACTGGTTCCAGAAGTATCCGGTCAAGGCTGTTGTCACCACGGATTCCACGAAAGGTTTCGGCGAGGGGGTCGAGCACTCCTACAGCTATGCCCAACCGGGTTGGGCCTACAACGACGACCCGTTCACCCCGCAGGACGAACGCACCTGGTCCGACTTCCGCGGCTTCGGCACGGTCACGGAGACGACGGGCGCCGGTGGAACGACGCAGTCCAGAACCGTGAGCCTGTACATGCTCGGTCTGGACGGCGACAAGCGCAAGGACACGTCGGCCACCCGCTCCGCCACAGTCACCGGCATCGAGTTCCCCAGCCTGACCATCCCCGACCTGGTCGACAGCAGGCCGTACGCGGGGGCCAAGCGCGAGCAGATCACCTACAACGGCTCGAGCCCCGTCTCGGTGACCGTCAGCGAGCCCTGGTCGAAGAAGACCGCGACTCAGCACAAGTCGTACGCCGACATCGAGGCGTACTACGTCAGGACGGCGAAGACGTCCACCAACACCTACCTGACTGTGTCCCAGACCTGGCGCACCCGCACGGTCAGCACCACCTACGACTCCTACGGCATGGTCGCCACCACCGACGACAGCGGTGACACGGCCAAGTCCGGCGACGAAGCGTGCACCCGGAACTGGTACGCCCGCAATGCTGCTACAGCCATCACGTCACTGGTCTCCCGCACCCGTACTGTGGCGCGCCCCTGTTCCGTCGCGGATGCCGACCTGAACCTGCCGGCCACCAAGGCCACGCGCGGCGACGTGCTGTCCGACACGGCGACGGTGTTCGACGACACCGCCGCGACGACGTGGTCGCCGGACCAGAGCCCGACCAAGGGCGAAGCCACCTGGTCGGGCCGCCCCAGCGGATACCCGGCTCTCGCCTCAGGCGGGGAGCGTAACCCCAGCGGCTGGCAGACCCTGGTCCGTACTGTTTACGACGACTCCACCGCGGCGGGCCTGGGCAGGCCCGTGACGATGAAGGACGTCCAGGGGCACACGTCCACCACGTCCTACGTCCCGGTCGCGGCCGGCCCGACCACCCAGACCACTGTGACCGGCCCGCCCACGGCGGCCAGCCCCAACGGTCAGACCATCGTCACGGACTTCGACCCCGAGCGCGGCAAGACGGTCAAGACAACCGGGGTCGACGGCAAGGTCAGCGAGGCTACCTACGACGCCCTCGGCAGAATCACGGCGACCTGGCTGACCAACCGCCGACGGATCCTGCACCAGGCCGCGAACTACGTCTACGCCTACCACCCCGACAACACAGCACCCTCGTGGCAGTCCACCGGGACCCTCAAGGCCGACGGCACTACCTACAACACCGTCTATACCTTCTACGACTTCCTTCTGCGCCCGCTCCAGACGCAGTCGCCGACACCCAACGGTGGCCGGCTGGTGACCGACACCCGCTACGACACCCGGGGCCTGGCCTACGAGACGTACGCCGACATCTTCGACCCCGCCAACACACCGAGCGGTATCTACGCGCGGGCGGAATATGGCGGCGCACCCAAGCAGACGGAGACCGTCTACGACGGGGCTGGCCGTGCGACGACCAGCACTCTGCTGATCTTCGGTGTGCAGCAATGGTCGACCACCACCAGCTACACCGGCGACTCCACTGCCGTGACCGGCCTGGACGGCGGATCGGCCGTCCGCACCATCACCGACGCCCTGGGCCGGAACACCGAAGAGCGCCGCTATGCCGGAACCTCACCGGCGGACGTCCAGTACGGCAGCGGAGTCGGTACCGCCTACACCGCGACCAAGTTCACGTACACCCTGGATGGCGGACCTTCCACGGTCACCAGCCCCGACGGCGCCCAATGGTCCTACACGTACGACCTCTACGGGCGGCAGACGAAGGCGGTGGACCCCGACGCAGGCACGACCACGACGGGTTACACCGACCTCGATCAGGTGTCCTGGACGAAAGACGCGGAAGGCCGCGTCGTGATCTCGGCCTATGACGAACTCGGCCGCCTCACCGGCACGTGGACGGCCCCTGCGGGCGCGGACCTGACCTCGACCAGCGAGGAGCAGATACCGGCAAATCAGCTCACCGGCCGCACCTACGATACTCCCGTCGTCGGTCAGCCGTCCTCCTCTACCCGGTACGTCGGCGGCAGCGCCTCGGGCAAGGCTTACACCAGCAAGGTCACCGCCTACGACAGCCTGAACCGAGCAACCGCCACCGAACTGGACCTGCCGGCCGGCGACCCGCTGGTGACCTCCGGCGCGGTCACCTCCGCCCTGGCAGTCTCCACTGCCTACAACACCGACGGCACCCAGCAGTTCGTCAAAACCCCCGCAGCCGGCGGACTCCCCTCCGAGACCGTCGAGACCCGATACAACGGTTTCGGACTGCCGACAACGCTGCAAGGCACCTCCGGTTACGTCAACGGCACTAGTTACTCGCCCCTGGGGCAGGTCTCCCAGCTGGACCTGGCCACATCCGCCGCAGCGGGCATCAAGCACATGTTCGTGACCAACACCTTCCAGGACGGCACCGACCGCCTGAAGCTCTCCAAGGTCACCGACCAGACCCATCCTTACGAGATCCAAGAGCTCAACTACGACTACGACGACGCGGGCAACGTCACCCACATCTTCGACCCCACTACCCTCGGCGGTACCGGCAAAGCCGACAACCAGTGCTTCGGCTACGACGGCTACGACCGCATGACCGAAGCCTGGACCCCGGCCGCCGCCGACTGCTCCACCGCCAACCGCACCGCGACCAGCCTCGGTGGCGCAAGTCCCTACTGGACGTCCTACACCTACACGGACGGCGGCCTGCGCTCCACGCAGACCACGCACACCGCCGCCGGTAGCACCCTGGCGACCTACTGCTACAACAACGCCAGCCACCCCCACGGGCTGACGGCCGTCATCCCCTCGGCGGCCTGCGCCGGCGCCCCCACCCAGTACACCTACGACGCCACCGGCAACACCCAGACCCGTCCCAAGGGCACCTCCACCGAAACGCTCGGCTGGAACGCCGAGAACCGACTGGCCAGCGTCAAGGTCCCCAGTGGAACCACCACCGACACCACGAACTACCTCTACGACGCCGACGGCACCCTCCTCATCCGAAGCGACGACAGCGGCGAGACCGTCCTCTACCTCGACGGCGTCACCGAGGTGCACCTCAAGAAAAGCGGTACCACCACCTACTGGGCTCAACGCACCTACACCCTGTTCGGCGCGACCGTGGCGGTACGTACGAACCAGCCCGGCCAGCCGACCCTGTCCTGGACGGCAGGCGACCCGCACGGCACCGGTTCGCTCGCCGTTACCGCCACCGGCACAGACCAGGTCGTCACCAAGCGCTACACCACCCCCTTCGGTGCACCACGCACCGGCGGCACCGGCACCTGGCCGGACGACAAGGGCTTCCTCGGTAAACCTCAGGACAACACCACCGGCCTCACCTACATCGGGGCCCGCGCCTACGACACCACCACCGGCCGCTTCATCTCCGTCGACCCCCTCCTCGACACCAGCGACGGCCAATCCCTCAACGGATACGCCTACGCCGACAACAACCCCACCACCAACAGCGACCCCACCGGGCTGCTCTGCGTCCGCGGCGACTGCAACGCACCGGGAGCCGGCCTCAACGGCGGCAATGGCCCCGCTCCCGGCGACGACCTCTACGACGAAAACGTCGACTACTGCAACAAGCACGACTGCGACAGAGACGGCGATCCCAACGCCTCGAACGGCCCGACCAAAGACATCGTCGGCGACCCGCTGCCGCCGCTCCCTGCCAACAACCGCGCCACGTTCCTGCGGATGTACAACCTGCAGCTGCAAGTGTCGATCAAATACCACATGCGTCCGCACATGGAATCCCAGAAATGGGCCGCGGCGATGCAGGGGTGCATTGAAACGGACGCCTGCACAGCCGGTGAGAGCAGGGCCTACATGTGGGCCTTCCTCGTAGCTCTCGCCCACGAGGACCCAAGCATCGTCATGGCCTCCGCGCGATCGATGGGTGGAGGATTCGCGGAGTTCTCCGGTTTCTCCGTCCTCGGCTCAGAAAAAGACCTGTCCCTCTTTAAAGGTAGATTCTGCAGCCACAGTTTCGTGGCGGACACCGAGGTCGAACTCGCCGACGGGCAGACCAAGGACATCGAAGACGTTGAGGTCGGCGACAAGGTCGTCACAACCGATCCCGATACAGGGAAAACGGCTGTTCGTCCGGTGATAGCGACCATCATCACCGACCACGACAAGAACTTCACCGACCTGACGGTGAAGGCAGGCAGCACGTCAGCTTCAATCGTCGCCACGGACACCCACCCCTTCTGGGTGGTCAACGAAGGCCGATGGGTCGACGCGGGCGACCTGACCCCCGGCATGCAGCTTCGGGACGACGCGGGGCAGGCAGTCCCCGTCCTGGCTGCGCGGCACTTCGTCCAACAACAACGCACCTACGACCTCACCATCGACGACCTCCACACGTACTATGTGCTGGCGGGGCAGACCCCGGTACTCGTCCACAACGATGGTGGGGCGGGCTTTGATCTCAACAAACTTGACCGCCCTGGGTACAGCAACTATGTGCTGGTTGACCGGAATAATGTGCCCTACTACAGTGGGATGTTCGGCCCCAACGAATCGCCGGCTTCTGTTCAGCGGCGCCACAGTGGAACCTGGAATCGATACGACCCTGCGAACGGCGACAGAATGGACGTATTTCCGGGCACACGGACCTACGGTCAGTCCCGTCTGCTCGAGCAGCGGATGACAGACCATTTCGGCACGTACATCGGAGAGGATGGCACCAACTACAGGGGTAATCGCCAGAACCCTATGGATTCGAAGAAGGAGCCGGGGTATCTAGCCTACGAAAGGTACAAGAACGGAGGATGCCCGTGAGCGGCGACCGAGTGAGAGCCGAGCTGGCGGCGATCGTACAGGAATTCTCCGATAGTGCGGGAGGTCCTCCGTCGTTGAAGGAGTTCTTGCAGCTCCTGGAGTGGTCATCGGATGGCGTTTATCCCACGCCTCTCGTGTTCGAGGTGACCCTTGCGGACGGGACCGTATACTCCGGCCCGGAGGGTTCCAGGGTGTCCGAACTGAGCGACTCGATGTTTACCGACATGGCCGACATCCTTGCCGGTTCGTCCGATGTGCGAAACGGGGGCGTTATGTCCCCATCCGATTTCATGGACGTCCTGTTGTCCTTCGTCAACGACGAAGGGGCGGGGCTTCTGGATGTGTCCGGCGGAGGCGTTTCTCAGCTCTCCATCGCAGCGACGGAGAGTGTTGCCGTGCCCGAGGTCGGCGACCTCCTAGCAATTCCCGCCGACGACGGCTGGTATGGAGTGATCGTCGTGGCGCGTAATAGGTTCGGGGTTGCTCTCGGAATCTTCCGGGAAGTATTTGACTCCCTGACGTCCGTAGATCCTCAGTATTCCACCGCGTACCGATTCCCTATCTACAGTGATGACGCGCAGGTTCTCAACGGCTCGTGGGAACTGGTCGGACATGACGAAAATCTGCTTTCGGCCTTCCCTGGTGAACCCGAAATCTACCACTCGCCGATCCCGGCATGGCCAGGGCGCGATTGTGGAGAGTTTGGCGCAGCAGAGACTCCCGCGGGACACATGAGGCTGATCGACAGCGATGAAGCAAGATCCGTTGGGATTACGAGTGGCAGCTACAGGCAATCGTATACCGGTGTGTTCCTGCAGCAGTCGCTGAATGGTTTGGTGCGTCGTTGATCACTACCTCGCATACCGGTGGACTGAATTTCCGGGAGCGGGTCCGGGCAGACGGTCGCCGTCATTTAGTTAGAGTTACACCTGCCTGGGGTGCTGGGACGGTCGTCGCAACCCTGGGTGTCGCGAGCAGCGGCCTGGCAGCTTTGAGTGGCTGTAGGTCAACATGCCCATCCGGTAACGTCACGTGCTGCCCGTCGAGCCGTACACGGAATCGATCGAAGCGCCCGATTGAGACCTAGGTTCCCGTCGACCTGGTGACCCTCTTGTCCGGGTCTGATTATTCGGGAGTAGCGCGTCTCGCTCCCGGCGAAGGGTGTCCCTCAGGACCCCCGGATTTCCGACACCATGGGACGAGTAGCTGACGGGGCCCGTTCGCGGCTACACCGTCGTGCACCCGGGTCGGGGGTACTGCCGGAGCGACGGAGAAGGAGCCTCTTGTGGGGGTCCTACAATGGTTGCGGTTGCGTCCTTGAAGTACTGTAACGGGTTCGACCTGATCCAGGGGTTTGCTCGGGCGTTCGGGTTGGTGCCCGTGTAGATGAACGGCCACCGGCTGATCTTCGAAGTGTCTAAGCCTCGAAGGAGATCAGCACGATGACCGCACCTGACAGTGTGCCCCTGCAGCACTAACCGAGGAGGACCTGGCCTCGGCGAGTCCCGATCTGCTGCGCGCAATGGTCAAAGCGTCCGCCGACACAGTGATGTCCGCCGACGATCGTTTGCGCTTGTCGGTTCGCCACAACCATCGTCATAAAGGTAAATCGGTCTCCCAGGCGCGCACGCCCTCCTGAAACAAGGCATCGTCATAAAGTCCGCCAGCCTGTCTGAGGTGGAGAATGCCACGGCGTCGCCTGCCTGGCGCCGGCGCCTCGAACTGCCGCGTCCGGGGAGCGCAAGGGGAGCGCGGACGCCTTTGGACATGCCGACATCGAGTGGCACGAACGAGTCGTGCTCGTGCCCGCTGAGCAGGCAAAACGAGATTTGGCGGCACCATCTGGCATGGCGTGTCACGGTCGCTCGCGTACTCGTAATGCGTAGGTCTCGGGTTCGAATCCCGAAGGCGGCTCCACGATGAACCCCAGGTCAAGCTTCTGACCTGGGGTTTCTTCGTTTCGCTGCCCTTGGAATCTGGCTAATCGGACACGTATCTTGCACGCACCGCAATGCGTAGGTCCCCGGTTGGCTGTCAGTGGTCATTTCCTGGTGCAACGCTCTGAACTGCGACTTTGGGCGTCACCTTCCAGTCTTGGCTCTGAGGTACATGATCCGGTGGCCATCCGGTGGCCAGGCGTGCAGCTAGCGTGCAGCGGTGCTGCCGGGGCTCATGCGGCAGAGGGCTGGGATGTTGTCGGGTTCCGACACAGCGCACCTGGCGCGGTCGCGGCTCCTCTGCAAGGCGGCGAAGCTCGCTGGGGAGGCTCGGTAGGCCGTGGCCAGTTCAGCGGCGGAGGGCGTCGAGGGGTTCGGTGCGGGCGGCGCGGAGGGCGGGGTAGAGGCCGGCCAGGAGGCCGACGATGGCGCCGATTGCGGGGGCCGGGATGACGCTCGCGGGCTGGAGTATGGCGGTCCAGTTCTCCCAGAGCGCGGCGATGATGACGGCGAGTACGCCGATGCTGGTGCCGATGAGGCCGCCGAGAAGCCCCAGGGCGGTGGATTCGGTGAGGAACTGGGCGGCGATGTGGCGGGGGCGGGCGCCGAGCGAGCGGCGCAGGCCGATCTCGGGGGTGCGTTCCATGACGGCGACGAGGGTGGTGTTGGCGATTCCGACGGCTCCGACGGCCAGGCACAGTGCTGCGAGGACGAGGAAGAGGTTGGACAGGTCGGTGCCGACCTCGTCGCGCAGGTGGTGCGGGTCGGGGGGAGGGACGGCGGTGAGTAGGCGGGGCTGGTTCGGCCGGAGAGCGAGCGGGGCTTGCTTGGCGACGAGTTGGGCGGCGCCGACGCGGGTGCGGATGAGGGCGTGGGCGGGCGGGTCGGCAGGGGGGCCGTACTCCCGTAGTGCGGTGCTGGACGGGATGAGGATTCCGGTGAGGGCCTGGGTGAGCTGGCGGCTGTCGTCGATGACGCCGACCACGGTGTACGGGGTGTCGTTGATGAAGACCGCTGGCTGGTTGTCGACCCGGGTGATGCCGAGGAGGTGGGCGGCGGCGGCGCCGAGGACGCAGACGTGTTCTGCGTGGGCCTGGTGGAAGTCGTTGTAGAGGGTGCCGGACTGGAGGGTTGGCTGCATGGCCTGCAGGGTTCCTGGCGATGCCGCGTAGACGGTTACGGCTCCGTCGTCGGGGAGGGCGTCGGTGCGGTCGGGCGTGCGGGAGAGTGCGGGGTTGCGCAGCGGGGTGTTCCACCAGATGCCGCCTGCGACCACGCCGTTGAGGTGGTGCAGGCGTGCGTCTGTGTCGGCGGGGAAGTCGAGTTGCCCGGTCCTCGTCGTGGTGCCGGCTGGCGGGGTGTCGTTGATCGTGACGGTGGTGTCCCGCAGGAGATCGAAGGACTTGCTGATCTGGCCGCTTGCCGTGGAGGTCAGTCCGAGGACGGTGACGAAGGAGCCGACACCGAGGATGGTGCCGAGCATGGTCAGGACGGAGCGGGCGGGGCGTTGAGCCAGGCCGGCGAGCGCTTCGGCGAGGAGGTCCTTGAGGCGTAGCCGGGTGGGAGGTGTCTCCGGGGCGCGCTCGCTGCGCGGCACGGGCGTCATGCCGGTGCCTTTGCCGTGGTCGCTGAAGGTGCGGACCTCGGGTCGGCGGAGGTGACGGAGCCGTCGCGTATGTGCACCCGGCTGCGGGCGCGGGCGGCCACGTCAGGGTCGTGGGTGATGACGATGAGTGTGACGCCGTCGGCGTTGAGGTCATTGAGAACGTCGAGTACGGCGTGGGCATTGGCCGAATCGAGGTTTCCGGTGGGTTCGTCGCACAGGACGAGGTCCGGTGCGCCGACCAGGGCGCGGGCGATCGCCACCCGCTGCCGCTCCCCGCCGGACATCGTGCTAGGCAGCGCGTGCAGCCGGTGGCCGAGCCCGACCCGCCTCAGTGCCTGGACCGCCGCTGTGGTGCGCTGCCCGGCCGACGGCGTGGTGTAGAGCAGTGCGAGGGCGACGTTCTCCACGGCCGTGCGGTGCGGCAGGAGGTGGAACTGCTGGAAGACGAAGCCGATACGGCGGCCGCGCAGCGCGGTGCGTTCGCGTTCGCCCAGGGTGGAGACATCGACGCCGGCGAACACGTATCGACCCTGCGTGGGCCGGTCCAGCAGTCCGAGCAGGTTCAGCAGCGTCGATTTTCCCGAGCCCGATGGGCCGACGACCGCCAGCCAGTCCCCGGCCTCGATGGTGAGGTCGACGGGCTGGAGGGCGTGGACGACGGGGGTGGTCTGGTACGACTTCCCGATGCCGCGTAACTCGACGATCGTGGTCACTGGCCGACCACCACCCGGTCGCCCGCCGACAGGCCATGGTTGGAAGGGGTGACCTGGACCATGCCGTCGGCGGAGACACCTGTGGTGACGGGTACGACGCGCTGCTTACCGCCAGCGCCGACGACGGAGACCGAGGTCCGCGCGTCCGCCCCGGAGGAGATCGCGGCCTCAGGGACGGCGAACACCGCGCCCGCTGTCGCGGCCGCGGTGACGGTGATACGTACGTCCTGCCCGTCGAACGCGACCGGCCAGGACTTGTCGGGCTTGATCTGCAACGGTATGTACGCGCCGCCGTCCGCCCCACCCCCACCAGCCTCGGCCCCGTTGTTCTCCGCTCCAGCCTTTGCGGTGGTGAGCTTTCCGACCCCTGCGACGGTGGCGTGGGCGGTGTCGCCGGTGGTCTCGGACAGGACGGTGGCGATCATGCCGGCCTTGACCAGTCCTTCGTCGGCCGGGTCCATCGCGCCGGTGAGCTCCATGCCGCCGCGGGCGAGGGTGACGACCGGTCCCTTGACGTCGTCGCCGACTGCGACGGGTACCGACACCACCCGGGCGGGCAGCGAGGGCACGAAGACGACCTCGGACGACGGGAGCATGACGCCACCGGGTACACGGTCGGAGCGGGGCGCGTCATAGCCCATCGCGGAGTACAGGCGCTTGAGCGCGCGCTGCGTGCCGCCACCGAAGGTGCCGGCCGGGTCGGCTCCGGTGCCGTATCCGAGAGATCTCAGGCCGCGTTGGAGCTGCACCACGTCCTTGCCAGAGTCGTTCGGTCCGAGATCACGGTAGGCCGGTATCGCACCCGGGAGGGCGAACACCGGCCTGCCCGAGTACTCGATCAGCGGCCGCCCCGCCCTCGCCGCCCCGCCCGCGTGGACCAACACCTCGGTGACGACCAGACGGGTACCGCCGGCGTCCTTGGGCACGTTGGCCAGCGAGGTCGGCGTCGCGGAGATCGTCCGTCCGTCGGAGAAGGTCCCGCGAAGCACCACCGTCCTACTCAGCACCTGGTGGACGACCGGCGCCGTGATCACACTTGGTGCGGGCGCCTGCGTATCCGCGGCTATCTGAGCAGGCGATCGGACCAACGTGGCACCGGCGATCCCGCCCACCGACACCAGTCCGGCCACGCAGGCGGCGATCAGCAGCAACCGACGCCGTCGGCGCAAGGGCGACGGTGCACGGGACGGCGGGTGCGCTGGGCTGCCAGCCACATCCTCGCTGCGGCGTTCGCCTGCGGATTTGGGGGGTGCTTCGATGTCCACGGCCGTTTCCTTCGTGGCTGTCGTTGCCGGAGTGGCGGGGCGGCGGCGCGCTCGACGAGTAACGCCGGCTACTGGCCGGACAGCCCCATGTTCACGCCCTCGCGTAGATCAGGCTCCCCTTGGGCGATCTCGGCGGCCGGAGCGAGGCACTGGTGCCGTACCGAGGTCTTGCTCGGTGCCTTGGAGCACGCGAGGGCGTTGTACTGGTCGACCGCTTTCTGCAACCGCGTCGCCGTGGAGCGCAATGTGGCAAAGCCGGTCTTCCCGGAGATCACCTTGAGCGCCTGAGTTGCGTCCTGCCCCACGGCGTCGGCGGCGACCTGGCACGCAGGGGTGAACATTGAAGACCTGGAGGTCGAGCAAGGGGAGTTCGTCCCGGAGCCGAAGTTCTGCTCGTTCGCAGTCAACTGGGGCGAAAGGGTGTGCTGCACGTCCTCCGCCTGAGCGGCGCGCGCCGCCTGCGACGGGGCCGAGCCCTGCGATGCGCCCGATACCTGCGATGTACTCGCGTGCTTCGTGTCGGAAGCTTTCGGGGCGTCGTCCTTTCCCCCGGACGAACATCCGGCCAGCAGCACTCCGCTCGCCGCGAGTGCGACTGCCGCGTGCGAGGCAATCCGCTGTATGCGCGCACGCCGTGAGCATGCCGGCGTTCTCGTTGCCATGACGTTCAATCGCCTTTCCTCGTTGGGATGGACCCGGCAGAGCACGTCCACGGAAGGAGGGTGTCAGGTCTTCTGGAGGACCTGTCCTGCCTTCTTGAGAGTTGACTGCTCCGCGACTTTCAGGTCGGTGAGTGCTTCCTCGTTCCGCGCGATCAGCCCTTGCTGTATCGCGGACTCGACAGTGAACCAGACACCGACAATGTTGGTCCGCGTTTTGCAGGTGACATCCGCCTTGGCCTGCTGGATCTCCGCAGCTGTCGGCGCTTCCGGCAGCGTGAAGCCAGGTGCCTGAGCGGGTGTGGACAGCGAGTAGCCGCTTTGCTTCATGCAGGCGGACCACTTGGTGAAGGAGGCGAGCACGGTCGGGTTGGCGAGGGACTGCTGGTAACTGGCGTCGTTGATGTCCTCGGCCAAACGCTCGTTCAGGCCTGCGCCGAGCTTCCGTTGCGCCTCACCGGAGCAGCCGCCCTTGGGAACGTTCCGACCCTGGTAGACCTGGCTCTTGTGCTCGAACCCGGACCCGGGGCTGTCACCGAGGAACACCAGCCGCGCGCTTTCGCTCATGGGGCGCGAGGCGGCGGGCTTCCTCGTCGTCTTCGTCTGCGGCTTGTGATAGCCGTACGTGCCGACCGAGGAGAGGTCGGCCACGCCGTACCGGCGACTCATGTTCGTCGGGCTCAACGAGGACTCCGGGCCGGAGAAGTCCGGTGGCGTGTACTCGAAGCCGTAGCGCGCCATGCACTGGCGCACCAGCTCGGCGTCCGCTCGCAGCATCTGCGTGTAGTTTTCCGGTGGAACCAGGTAGGCCTCGATCGGCAGCGACAGTCCCGATGTCGTCGTCAGGGTCGGTATGTGTGAGGGTGCGGGCTGGGCCACCGTCAGTACGGGCTTCGAGGACGTCGTCGACGGCGGCCAACTGCCACCGCATCCGGCTGCGGCCGTTGCACAGATGAGGGCCAGAGCACTCCGCAGGACGATGCGGAAAGTGGTGCTCGTCTGGGGCATCAGATCTCTTTCACAAGAATTCGAACGGTTCAACAGCAGCGAGGAGCCGGACTCTCGAGAATAGGAATCTGTCGTAATTCCCGAGAGTCCGACTCCGGCCATGACAGTGCCTTGTCTACTGCTGGGCGGCCGTCACGTCGGGCCGCATTGCGTGCACTGCTGCGAGGCGTTCTCGTTGTAGGTGACATTCAAATTTCCGTACCACGTGCCCAAGCCCTCAGGTGCCCAATAGTCGTCCGGGCCCTGCTGATTGCTGTTGTAGAAGACGTAGTACGTCGATCCGGGGTTCTCGTTGTACACGGAGCCCGCATTGTTTTTGACGGGCTGGCTGTACCCAGCCCCCGAAGTGATGAAGTTGTACGCGCGGCAACCATCGGACGGGCACGTCCACGGGATGAGACTGTAATTCACCGTGCCGAAGATTCCGATATGAGAACCGGCGAGGCCTGAGTTGTAGAACACGCACAGTGTCTCATCGTAGTGGGCGCAACTGGTGTAGGTGCCGTTCGTAGTGGCGTGGGCCGGATTGACACCACCTATGGTCGCCAGCGCCACCACGGCCCCGGAAGCAAGGATTCCCTTTATGTGACTTCGCATGCTACCCCCCCCTTTAAACGGGCAACTGATTCCGACGTGAGAGTGTGGACCAAGGAGCTCCAAGGAGTCAAGAGCGCCTTGAGTGGGGTCAGTTTTTAGACGTCGCTGGAGGCGTGATTTGGCCGAAGAGTGTCTGGCGGTCCGGTTTACGAAAATTTTCGAGCCAATGGGGCGTTTCGAAATTTCAGGAGGACCTGGGTGCCCGTCAACCTCGCCGAGCTCTTGACAGGGTTGTTGCAAAGTCTCGTGATCTTGGATGATTGCTGATCAGGTGAGGTCCAGGATGTCGAGCGGGCGGTGGAAGGATTTGACGGACATCCCGCGGAGACCGACCGCGATGTTCGCGCGGATGGCCAGGTGGGCCACTTGATCGCGAAGCTGTGCAGCGTGGAGCCACGTTCTCCAGCCCATCTGGTACGGATTGCGAGTCGTCCCCGGCGAAACTGGTGCCACGGACGAAGCGGAGCTGGTTCGCGGAGTTGCCGCTGGTGCCACAGCTCAGTTCCGCTCGGTGTCGGTGAGATAGGGGCACCGACACCCCTGGCTCAGGCGCCACTATCAATGAGCCCCAGGATGCGGCCGATCGTGGTCCCAACCAGCTCGGCATGACCGGGCTCGCCGAATTGCGAAGATTTTGACTCGCTCGCTCGACCGATGCATGCACTCCTGATCAGTTTCTGCTACGAGAGTTCCTGCGCGGCTGTCAACGAGTCAGTCCCAGCCAAGGAAGTGCCCTATTTTCGACACGCATACAAGTCGGGCATAAGGCAATTTTTCAGCACCTTTGTGATGCTTGATTAGATCAACTTAGTCAAGCAGAAGTAAAAAACGACAGCCTGCGCGAGACGGTGCTCCTGTGCAGGGTTAGTCGTACAGATGGTGGTGTAAATCTTCTCCCGGGCATGGATAGGGCGGGGTGCGACTAGGGCGGGATGGCATGAGGAGGCGGGGTGAACCGGTTTCCGTGGCCTTACGCAGCCCTGGGCTGGTGGTGTCACTCCGAGTATCCGCAATTGGCCTCCTCATAGCTACCGCTCGTGTGCCTCAGCAGGAGGGGCGCAGCGCCTTTGGTGATGCGGTCGCCTTCCACTGCGGTTGCCTGGCGAGGGACGAGGTGTTGTGCCTCCGCACGTGCTCGGCCTCAGGTGGGAACAGTTTCTACAAGTTCCGCCCACCACCCTCGGTGGGCGGAACGAGAAGTGTGCTGCGCGCGCGGGCACGCAGCCGCCTATTCGAAGCAGAGGAGAAGCAGTTGACGTCTATTCGGAGAAGAGCCGCGGTGGCGGCGCTCGCCGTCACCGCAGCGCTCGTGGGGTTACTGCAGGCGCCACCGGCGGCTGCTCGCCCCCACCCGGGAGGCACCGATACCGCGAAGAGCCGGCCGGCCGCTGGTGCGGTGGCAGACCCTGACAAGACGCTCGGCAAAGGGTGGCGGTCCTCGCCGGACCGTGCGGTGACCGCGGCTGCCGACAGCGACGGCCTGCACGTGTTGGTCGCCGACAGCCGGGACGCCTACGCGTGGCGCACCGCCGCGGTGCTGTCCGAGCCGGGGCTGCCGGCGGACACCTGGATCGGGAACAGTTGCGTGATCGACCCCTCGCACGCTGCCGTCGCCTACGCGCCCCGGACGTTCACCAACCACGAAGACCTCATGCTGGGCGGCGCGTTCACCGCGATCATCGACCTGGACAAGGGCACCGTCACCAAGCTGCCGTTCACCGCGTCGCTGGTGTACTTCGACCCGTCTTGCAACCCGGACACGCACACGGCCGCGTTCACCGCATACCGCGACGACAAGACGCACCTGGTGACGGTGGACACCTCGGGCGCCACGGTCGCCGACACCGCCGCGAGCGGCCAGGTGACCTCGGCGATACCCGTGGCCGACGGCACCGTGGCGGCCCTGGGCCACCACCTGGTGCACATCGGCCGGACCGGCAAGAGCACGACGCTTGCCACAGCGGACAGCGCTCCGTACGACATCCACCCGGCGGGCAAGGACAAGGCAGGGAAGGACACGTACGCCTTCCTGGACCGCAAGGGTGACAGCACCGCGCACGCCAAGGTGTGGCGGTCAGGACGGCTCGCCACCGTGGCCACAGGGAAGCTGACGGACCTGTCATTGCAGCAGGCCGGCACCGACCGGGTCTTCCTAGCCGGGCATCCCAAGGGCGTCGTCAAGACCGCGAGGACCGGAATCACCCAGGTCGACGCGGGCGCCGACACCCAACTGTCCAGCCTGGGACGGCTCGCGGTAGACCCGGTGCTGACGCCGGGCGTGCAGGCCGGCCTCGCCAACATCGCCGACGCAGGCCAGGCCACCGCCAAGGCTGAGCCCGCCCCCGGCCAGGCCCCGCAGCAGACGGGGACCACCGGCGACGGTGCCCTGACACTGACCGCCACCGCCACGACAACGGGCAAGACGACCACGCAGAGCGTCGCCGCAGCTGACGCGGCCCCCGGCTCAGCTGCGTCGCCCGCACTCGCGGGCGCGTCCAAGGCCGCCACCCAGACCAGCGCACAGGCGCGGAAGATCGCGGCGGCCGTCAGCGACGACCACAACCCCGTGGACACCGACCGCTACTGCTCGGTGCCGCGCAACGATGTCAACGCGCAGGCGCTGCAGCCCACGCCCAACCAGGTCGAGTGGGCCGTCGACATGGCCGTCCGCGGCAACCTGACCTCGGGCTGGGTTACCCAGGGCGGCTGGCGCTCCCAGGCGGGACTGGGCACGATCAGCCCGCAGGCTCTGTTCGCCAAGCCTGGCCTGATCGGCGGCGGTCAGATTCCCGCGCAGGTCGAACTGGGCATCCTCGCTCAGGAGTCGAATCTGTGGCAGGCCGAATCTGGCGCGATACCGGGCCAGATGGGCAACCCTCTGGCGTCGGTGGCCGGTTTCTACGGTCACACCGGAACCGCCCCGTCTGACTACTGGAAGATCGACTGGGAGCACTCCGACTGCGGCTACGGCGTCGGCCAGGTCACCGACGGCATGCGCCTGGCGGGGCATGAGAAGACCGGCGAGACCAGTCTGTCGCCTGCCCTGCAGAAAGCCGTCGCGCTGGACTACACCGTCAACGTGGCCGCATCGCTGCGGATCCTCGCCGACAAGTGGAACGAGGTGCACACCGCCGGCCAGGCCGTCACCGTCAACAACGACGATGCCTCCAAGCCGGAGAACTGGTTCACAGCGGTGTGGAACTACAACCTCGGCTACAACCCGCCCGGCTCCGGCCCCGGCGGACCGAACGGCCCGTGGGGGCTGGGCTGGTACAACAACCCGGCCAACCCCATCTACCCGGCCAGCCGCAAGGCGTTCATGGACACCAGCCTGGACTCGAACGCCAACCACGACGCCGCACACCCCCAGGACTGGCCCTACGAGGAGAAGGTGATGGGCTGGGCCGCCTGGTCCATCGACACCGGGCACTCCTACGCAACGTCCGGTCGCCAGGACTGGCCCGGTGAGAGCGGCTTCTCTTCCGCCGGCTTCCAGCCCGCCTGGTGGATCAGTGTCGAGGACCGCAGCCAGATCAAGCCCCCGCTGGAGACCTTCTGCAACGAGTCCAACGACTGCGACGTCTCCGACCCGCCCCCGTGCGAGACCGACCACATCGAAGGCTGCGACGAACTCCACTGGTGGCATGAGGCGAACACCGTCTGGAAGCCCGACTGCGCCGACTACTGCGGCCACGAGTACATCAAGTACCAGACCCTGCGCACCGAACCCGGCCGCGGCTACCGCCTCCAGTACGGCGAAGCCGACTGTGCCGCACCCCCAGCGGGCGCGATCGTCGTCCACTCCGTCCCCAACGGAACACCCACCTGGAGCCAGACCTGCGGCAACGCCGCATCCTCTGGGACATTCCAGTTCACCTTCTACCCCGACTCCTCTGGCCAGTACGAAGCCAAGGGCGACCTCCACCAGATCGGCGGCGGCTACCAGGGCCACTTCTGGTACGCCCACGCCCGTGACAAGATCGCGCTCGGCGGTGACGGCGGCCGTATGACCGTCCTGGGAACCTGGTCGATGAACGGTCCCGTGGCCCAGAAGCAGGCCGAGGTCCTCGTGCACGTCCCCGACACCGGGGCGCAGACCAAGCAGGCCGTTTACCAGATCGAGACCGCCTTCGGCACCGTCAAGCGCACGCTCAACCAGGGCACCCACTCGAACAACCACTGGGTCGTCCTCGGAGCCTACCGCTTCAACGACAAGACACCGCAGGTGAGCCTGTCCAACACGGTCGTCACCGGAAGCGGGGACGACGACGTCGCCTACGATGCCGTCGCCTTCCTGCCCGGCGACTTCGGTGTGCCCGACGGCCCGGCGATCGACCTCACGCTCCCCAACGCCGATGCCAACAGCCCCAATCCCGATCAGAAGGCACAGCAGCCCAACAGCCACGTCGTACCTCCGCTGAACACCTCCGGCACCAACCTCGCACCAGCCGCCGCAAAGGCTGCCGCGAAGCCGTCCTGCGGTCTGGTCAAGAACGGCGCCCAGGCGTGCATGGGCCCGGCACTCGCGACAGCTCCTGACCGCTCCGCCGCGGACCGCGTCGCCCCGCTGGACACCGACGACTGGTGCCACACCGAGGACGCCACCCCGGAAGCCACCCGGCTCAGGGAGTGCGACCACCGCACCGTGCCCGCTTACCTGCGCCTGGACGGAGAGACACAGGGGTTGGTGACCTTCTATTTCCACCGTGAGCTACTGCTGGACGGCACCGACACCTTCCACGAGATCCTCACCATCACCCCGGAGAACTGGACCGGTGAGATTGCCATGGTCAACATGAACATGGACCGGCACTTGTGTGGGCCTTCCTGCACACCGGAAGACTCCTCCGCCTCGTGGGACGGCCAACCGTCCTGGATACCCGGCGACACCCACGTCGCCACCCTCACCACCGAGTACAAGTGGGACAACTCAACAGCGGGTGGGGCGCTCTTCCTCAAGCCGGACTTCCAACTCACCGCGGACATCATCGATGCGCCGGGCTATCCCACCGTCCTGACCGGCTACCAGTGGAGCCTGGACAACCCGACCAGACTCGACGAAGTCCGCTGCGACACCGTCATCACCACCTCCGGCGGGTGCGTCTTCGTCAACTACGCCCCGACCTACACCTTCAACGCGGCCAAGTACCCGCAGGCCGCCGCACACGCTTGGCTCGTCCAGACCGAACTGCCGCCGCACCCGGGAGTCCTAGCCACACCGCTGTACTACCTGCCCGGTGGCCGCGACGACCAGAACAGGGACGTGATCTGCGACGAAGGTGGGTGGGCCGCCGCCAACGGCGACCCCGCGGTTCTGAGTGGCCCGGGCGACGCACTGAACTGTGACGAGTTCTCTTTCAACGCCTCCTACAACAGCGGAGGCATGCCCGCCTCATTGGGCGGGCTGAATCCGGTGTCGTCTGGTAGCGAGTGCCTGCAGACGTATGCAAAAGACGTGAACGGGACCGTTCACCTCTACAACATCGGCGGGTACGCGCCCCAGTGGTCGGAAGTATGCGGCCGGTCGGCGATTGCCGGAAGCCAGAACAGCGGCTCGATGAGCCAGTTCGGTGGCTTCAGATCGAACATGCGGCTACTGAACGGGGACGCCTATCTCCTCGACACCGGGATCACCTCCGGCTGCACTCCGGTCGGCCGATCCCTCACGTGCACAATGACCCTGCACCCGTGACAAACCGCGGTGGGCTGCCGGCCAGACCGGCGGTCCACCGTCGTTTCAGGTGAACGTCCCCGGACACCCTGCCTACTCCGGTTGCAACGGCCGCCAGTTCGACGGAATCCGGTCCGGGACCCGGGTGTCCCGCCACGACAGCCAGCCGTCAGCGACCCCGGGTAGCAGAACCCCCCAGCCCGGCCCCCCGTGGAGTTCGTCAGCGACGCTCTCGATCCACTCGGCGAACGTCTCCCCCGATTCCTCCGGCTCGGTGAATTCGCCGCCGTGGACGTTCCACCCCAGTCGACCGGTGGGTGTGTCGATGAAATTCCACAGATGCGGCTCGCCTGTGTCCGTAGCGCACGTGGGAACCCACGGAGGCGTCCCCATCTCCTCCGCTTCGAGGATGGGCGACAGCGCCCAACGATGACACCGAACCGCATCTCTAGGCGGGAACACGTCGTAGCCCCTGAGGATCCTGAGGCGTTCCGGGCCACTGCCACGACCGCCGCCCCGGGCTGCCCACAACGCCGTCAGTTCCGGCGGCAGTTCCCCCACCGCGGCCTCCGCCGCTTCGACCTCACCCGGATGAGCGGGACCGGGCAGCATCGCGTACGAACGTGGCGCGTACACCCGCAGCCACTCCTCGATGCGCTCCCAAGCAGCTACCGTCCGCTCCACACGAGACGGGTCGTATTCCATGGCCCGATGCTACTGACAGCGAGGGGGGAGCTGAAGGTGCAGACCCACATTCGCGGACACTGGTAGTGGATCACTCAAGTGGGATGCGTGATGGTCGCGGCGGATCAGGCTGGCAATCGCGGCAAGGACATCGACGGCCGATCGGTGGAGGTTGTTTGATACTGCCAACCCAGACAAGGGAAACCTCTGGTGTCACCGGTGGCCGCTCGGTGGCCGGACGCTTTTGGACGACGTAGCACGAGGCAGCGCAGGTCGACCTGTTGCACGTGCTCTGATCAGGCAGAACAGCACCAGGCGGCACCGTCCGGCACCACGCAGCACGATTACTCACGGTCTCGTAATGCGTAGGTCTCGGGTTCGAATCCCGAAGGCGGCTCCGAGAAACCCCAGGACTCACTCGCCGTGACCTGGGGTTTTTCCTTGCCCTCTACCTTGCGTCTGGGTCGGTCTTCGCGCTGCAGCCGGGCTTGACGCCCGCCGGTGGACAACCGGTGGACACGCGTGCAGCGAGCGTGCAGAGCGGTGGACAAGTGCGCGGCTGAAGGCATGCGACGAGACGATGAGGCCGGGGGCTCATTTGCGGTTGAGGGTCATCGGTCCATTGAGAGGCTGTTGGCGAGTTCCCACAAAACCAGGGGGGTGAGGTGCCGGTGGCGATCCGTTACGCAGCAACTGGGGAATCGACCGTGAAGGTGATGCTCGTGCTGGCAGACTCGCTTCGCTGGAACCGTGGTGTGCACGTAGCGATTATCGGGCCGATGGGTTCGGGCAAGACGCTGTTCGGAGCCGCTGGTGGCGGGGCCGGGAGGGTTGGTCGTTGGTACGGGCTCACCGCTCGACGGAGAACAGCACGTCGATCCGATGACGGCTCGAGCCGCTTGGTCTCGTGCTGGGCGCCTGGGGTCAGCGCCTGGAGCGTGCTTCTCGACGAGCTGAGCGTGGCGAAAGCACCGGGTAACTCGGGGGCGATGCTTTGGACGGGCCGCTCGACTTGCGTCCAGTTGGTCACCATCAGTCGCAGGCCCAGCGCTTTGCCTCCACTTCAATGGCCTGTGCCTTAGTTCGTCTGGTTCGATGGCAATGGGGTGACGTCTGGACTGAACAGTGGGGGCCCGGTTCCGGGAAAGCGGAGAACCTTTGACCGATGCTGATGAAGAATCGGCGGATGGCTGCATTACGGAGGGGCCGTTCATGAACGTCATGCGCTTCGACGCCGGAGTCGGGGACTTCGCACTCGCCGTCCCGGAGGAGAGTGTGAATCTCCTCCGGGGGATGGGCACGATCTGCCTGCAGCTCGGGCTGGAGGTCAAGGCGCCGCCTGCCGGGGAGGCCGGACGGTTCCTCGCTCTCCAGGCCGACCTCTACAGTCCCGCCGGCTCGTACCAGCGCATGCTCCTCGGCCGCGTGACGGAGATGCTGCCGTTTACCCCGGAGTTCGGTATTGAGCGCCGCACGCTCAAGTTCCTGCTGACCGCCGCCCAACTCCACGCGATCAACGAAGCGCGTCAGGGGGACCTGCGCCTGGAACTTGAGACCACGGGGGCTCTACCGCAGGCAGTCGGTTACCCGGGCAGTACGACAGAAGTGATCCACTTCAGTGTCGCCAAGAGCCGTTGGATCGAACAGCTCAACGCTCTCGGCCCGTCGGTGGCCTTCGAGATGGCGGTGCCCTTCCCCTTGGAGGACGACCCCCGGGCGGAGCCGGCGCAGCACCTGAGGTCCGCGCAGCGTCGTCTCCTGGAGGAAGACACCGACGGAGCGATCCTGGATGCCCGTAAGGCGCTGGAGTGGATCAGGCTTCACTGCGGCTGGACGTGGCCGCTCAACAAGGACAGTCGCCTGCGCGCCAAGGACGAGCGATGGGCGGCGATCCGCTCGGTCGTCGAAGATCAGGCAAGCGGATCGGTACACGCGGACGCCGTCACCTCGACGTTCACGTACAGCCGTGACGAGGCGAGGGCCCTGATCGGCATCACCGCCGCGCTGCTGGCGGTAGTCGACCGCCCGGTCTGAGGGAACCTCCGCCACGTGTGGGGTGCTGTTCGAGGAGCTGGAGCTGGTCGAGGAGCGGGAGGCGGACCTGGACGTGGCCGCGCTGTGGGCAGCCGTGGAGGAGGTCGCGCCGCGTGCCGCCGTGATGTCCGCGGCGGTCACCGTGGTGACCCTGGTGCCCGAGGACGAGAACTCGGCCGAGGTCGCCATGCGAGCCGCGCTCGCGAACCGGTATGCGACGGTGCGCCCGTTCCTCGCGTTGCTGGGCGAGTCGAAGGCGCTGGATGCGGCGAGTGCCGGGAAGCGGGTCCTGGCCGGGGTCCGTGGTCTTCCGGCGCTGGCGCGGCGGAAGGTGGGCATCAAGCCGCTGCTGCCGCGCGAGGTGGACGACAAGCTGGTGCCGCCGGCGTGGCGCAAGGCGGTGTACGCCAACCCGGATCTGCCGCAGGGCGCGGTGGACCGGGACGCGTACGTGGTGTGCGTGCTGGAGCAGCTGCACCGGGCTCTGAACAGCCGGGACGTGTTCGCCGCTCCGTCGCACCGCTGGTCCAACCCGCGGGCCCCTCTGCTGGACGGGTCCGACTGGGACGCGGTCGAGGAGGACGTCCTGGCGGCCCTGAGCCTGGACATGCCCCTCACCGAGCACCTGGCGGAGCTGGTGCGGGGCCTGGACGCCGGATGGAAGCAGCTCGCGACGCGCCTGGAGGAAGCAGGGTCGGCGGCGAAGGTCTCCGTCGAGGTGGCCGGCGACGGGCGGGTGAAGCTGAACGTCGACAAGCTCGGCGCGCTCGGCGAGCCGAAGTCGCTGACCTGGCTGCGCCAGCGGGTCGAGAAGATGCTCCCGAAGATCGACCTGCCGGACCGGCTGTTCGAGGTGAACGCCTGGACCGGGTTCCTCGGCGCCTTCGTGCACCTCGGCGACGGCACGACCCGGATGAAGGACTTGCCCACCTCGGTGGTCGCGCTGCTGGTGTCCGAGGCGTGCAACATCGGCCTGGCCCCGGTGGTCAACCCCGGCTATGGGGCCCTGACCCGGGCCCGGCTCGTGCACGTCGACCAGTACTACCTGCGCGCCGACACCATCGCCGCGGCGAACGCAGCTCTCATCGCTGCCCAGGCCGGCATCCCGATCGTGCGTTACTGGGGTGACGGGCTGCTCGCCTCCGTGGACGGGCTGCGCTTCCAGGTGCCGGTGTGCACCATCAGCGCAGCCCCGTCGCCGAAGTACTTCGGGTTCAAGCGGGGCATCACCTGGCTCAACGCCGCCAACGACCAGGTCGCGGCCATTGGGCAGATGGTCGTGCCCGGCACCCCGCGCGACTCCCTGCACATCCTGGACGCGTTGCTGAACCTCGACGGCGGGGGTGAAGCCGGAGATGGTGGCGACCGACAACGCCTCATACTCCGACATGGTGTTCGGCCTGTTCAAGATCCTCGGCTACAACTTCAGCCCCAGGTTCCGCGACCTGGACGATCAGCGGTTCTGGCGGGCCACGATGCCTGGCGTCGACAGGGCCACGTATGGCGTGGTGGAGGATCTGGCGCGTAACCGTGTGAACCTGAACAAGGTGATCACGCACTGGCCGGACATGCTGAAGGTCGCCGGTTCCCTGGTCACCAACCAGGTCCGCGCCTACGACCTGCTGCGGATGTTCGGACGCGACGGCCGCCCGACGCCGCTCGGGGCGGCGTTTGCGGAGTACGGGCGGATCGCGAAGACCGAGCACCTGCTGCGGGTGGTCGATCCGGTCGACGACACCTACCGCCGGCAGATGAACCGGCAGCTCACCGTGCAGGAGTCCCGCCACAAGCTGGCGAGGGACGTGTGCCACGGCAAGCGCGGCACCATCCACCAGGCGTACCGCGACGGGATGGAGGACCAGCTCGGCGCGCTCGGCCTGGTCCTCAACGCCATCGTGCTCTGGACGACGAAGTACATCGACGCCGCCGTCGCCCAGCTCCGCGCCGAGGGCCATGAGATCCGCGACGAGGACGTCGCCCGCCTGTCCCCGCTCAAGCACCGCAACCTGAACCTGCTCGGCCGCTACAGCTTCACCGCCAGCGTCCCGGCCGCCGGCGCCCTGCGCCCGCTGCGCGACCCGGACACGCCGGAGCTGGACGAGGACGACGGAGGGGGCGATCCGGACTAGGCCGTTTCGCTTGGGCCGGTGGGCTCGGTGCGTCGTGGCCGATCCATGCCAGCGCGGGCTGGCCCTCGTCTGGCGTCACTTGCCGCTGTAGACGGGGAAGGCGCTGTGGTCGCCGTAATCCACATCGAGCTGGCCCCGCAGAGCATCCATGTCCGCGTCGGAGATCTCGAAGTCGACCTCGGCATTGGAGCGCATGTGCTCGGGGTTCGCCGTCTTGGGCAGCGACACCGTGCCCAGCTGGAGGGTGTAGCGGATGCAGAGCTGGGGGACGGACACGCCGTACTTCTCGGCCATCGCCTGGACTTCGGCATTCTTCAGGATCGCGCCGTGGGCGATCGGCGAGTACGCCTCGACGAGGATCTGCTTGCTCTCGCAGTAGGCCAGCAGCTCGGCGGGGGTGTTCCCGGCGTGGACGAGCAGCTGGTTCACGTGCGGGACGACGCTCGCGCCCTGGAAGATGTTCTCCAGGTCGTGCTGCTGGAAGTTGGAGACGCCGATGGCCCGGATCTTCCCGGCCTTGTGGGCCTCCTCCAACGCGCGCCACGCGGCGCGATTGCCCTGGGCGTAGTCGCCGCCGCGGAAGTCGTCCCACGGCTGCGGGCTGTGGATCAGCATCAGGTCGACGTAGTCCAGGCCCAGCTTCTCCAGGGAGCCGTCGATCGCGGCCACCGCCTGGTCGTAGTCCTTGATCTCCGCGGCGAGCTTGGTCGAGACGAACAGCTCCTCGCGCGGCACGCCGGAGGTGCGTACGCCCTCGCCGACGCCGCGCTCGTTGCCGTAGGCCTGGGCGGTGTCGATGTTGCGGTAGCCGATCTGCACGGCCGCGCGGACCGCGTCGGCCGCCTTGTCGTCGTCGATGAACCAGGTGCCGAGCCCGAGCTTGGGGATCTCGACGCCGTTCGACAGCGTGTAGGTCTCGTCCAGGACGGTCATGCGTGCGCTCCGTTCTTCGGCAGCTTGCCGTACACCTCGTCGGTGACCGGCTCTAGCCATTCGTTGCTGACACCTTCGCCCGGGGTGATGAAGGCGAGGTGGGAGAACCACGCGTCTGCCTTCGCGCCGTGCCAGTGCTTCGTGCCGGCGGGGACGCGGATCACCGTGCCCGGCTCCATGCTGATGGGGTCCTCGCCCTCGGCCTGGTACCAGCCGCTGCCGGCCGTGCACAGCAGGATCTGGTCGCCGCCGCCGTTCGTGCCGTGGTGGATGTGCCAGTTGTTGCGGCAGCTCGGCTCGAAGGAGACGTTGCTGACCGGGACGCTGCCCGAGGTGAGCGGAGCCAGGTAGCTCTGGCCGATGAAATACTGCGCGTAGGCGTCGTTCTTCTCGCCGAGCGGGAAGATCTGGTCGAATCCGTTGCCAGCCATCTTGTTCCTCTTCCGGTTCACTACGCCCCGCGGATCGTGCGGGGCAGGGTCGCTGCTCGCGCCGGGGATCAGGCGGAGCGTTCGTCCGCGATCTTCTTCAGCAGGGTGATCGCCGTCATGGCGTTGGGCCATCCGGCATAGAACGCCAGGTGCGTGATCGCCTCGGACAGCTCCTCGACCGTGAGCCCGTTGTCCAGCGCCACACCCAGGTGGTACGGCAGCTGCTCGCTGCGGTAGAGGGCGGCCAGCACACTGACCGTGACCAGGCTCCGGTCCCGCGGGGAGAGCCCAGGGCGCTCCCACACGTCCTGGAACAGGACTTCGTTGGTGACCTCGACCAGCTTCGGCGCGATACCGGCCAGCTCCTGGGGTGCGGACTGCTTCGCCATGATGTGACTCCTTGTGATGGTTCGGACGCGAGGATGCGGCACTGCCACTGTCGGCCACCCCAGGCCGGCAGGCATCCCGCAAAGGGGAGGTGCCCGCCTTCCGGGCCGGGGCCGCATCTGCTGACACCATCGAGGAAACCGCAGCTCACAGGCGTGCGGAAGGCTCTGCCGTTCCAGGTACTGACAGAACCTCCCAGCCGCCCCCCGCGCCTCCTAACCTGGACAACATGGACACCAGCCGCGAGATCCGAGAATTCCTCGCCACCCGCCGGGCCAAGATCACCCCAGAGCAGGCCGGCCTGCCCGCCTTCGGCAGCGGCAAGCGCAGGGTCCCCGGACTGCGCCGAGAGGAAGTCGCCCTGCTCGCCGGTGTCAGCATCGACTACTACGTCCGCCTGGAACGCGGCCAGCTCGCCGGCGCCTCCGAAGAAGTCCTCGACGCGCTCTGCCGCGCCCTCCAGCTCGACGACGCCGAACGCTCCCACCTGCACGACCTGGCCGCCGCCCAGCGCCAGCGCCCGGCCCGCCGCACCTCACGCCGGGCCAAGGACACCGTCCCCGCCAGCCTCAAGCGAGTCCTGGACTCCATGACCGGCTCACCGGCCTTCATTCGCAACGGCCGCCTCGACATCCTCGCCGTCAACGACCTCGGCCGCGCCCTGTACGCACCCCTGTTCACCGCAGCGGCCCGCCCAGTCAACATCGCCCGCTTCCAGTTCCTCGACCCCACCAGCCGCGGCTTCTTCCCTGACTGGAACGCCTCCGTCAGCACCACCGTCTCCCTGCTGCGCACCGAAGCCGGTCGAGCCCCGGGCGATACCGAACTCACCAGCCTCATCGGCGAACTCGTCACCCGCAGCGACGAGTTCCGCACCGCCTGGGCCAAGCACAACGTGCGCCTGCACCACACCGGCCACAAGCGCTTCCGTCACCCGACCATCGGCGAGATCGCCCTCGATTTCGACGCCATGGAGCTGCCCGGCGACGCCGGACTGACCCTCACCGCCTACAGCGCCGAACCCGGCACCCCCGAACACGACGCCCTCATACTGCTCGCGTCCTGGGCCGCAACCAGCCCGGACGAAGCCCACCAGGACGCATCCCGCCCCTGAGTAGACCCATCAGGCGGCACTCTCCTGTCGTCAAACGATCGTTTGACGACAGGCAGGCAGGGCGTCCAATGAACCCGTGCAATCCGGGGGTTCGAGGCGGCGCGAATCCAATCTGATCCGATGGCGATTGCTGACAGGGTTTGACGACAGATAGGGTCCGATCCTCCGTTTCGCCTCGTACGCGGGACCGGGCACATCCTCGACGTGCTCGACGTCCTGCACCGCGAGCAGGTGGCACTGCGCATCCACGACGGCGCGTTCTCCGCGATGGACCTCACCGCCCGCCACCCGCGCACCGGCGAACTGCTCTCCACCGTGAAGTTCATGGTGCAGACCCTCGCCGCCGCCGGCGAACTCCAACGCGACCTCCAGCGCGAGCTGACCTACGACGGACTGCGCGCCGCCGAGGCCAGGGGCAGCAGGGGTGGACGCCGCCCGGCCGTGGCGACCACGAAGACCGGCGACGTGCGCACCGCGTACCTCGAAGGCCGCTCCATCGCCGCTCTCGCCCGCGACCACCGAGTCAGCCGCGGCGCCATCCGTACGGCCGTCGCCGACCTCCTGCCCGACCACACCGCCAGCGAGGAGGACGCCGCCCCTGAACTGCCGGTCACCCTCGACATGCCGGGCAAAGTCGCCGACTTCCTCCGCACCACCGACCTGGAGCCCGCCGAGCGGGCCGCGCTCGACCAGGGCGTCACCGTACGGCGCGGCCAGGGCTACACCCTGCGCGTCACCGCGGTCCCCGCCGTCCACCGCCAGCTTCTCGCCCACTGCCAGCCGCTCGACGGCGGCCAGGGCCTCCCCGTAGTCCCGACCCAGCGCAGGGCCCGCCGCGAGTACGAGAACCGAGTCAGCACCCTCATGCCCTGACCATGATCAATCTCAGAGCCAACCGCTGTACCGATGTTCCCCAAGGCCGAACTCACGCCCCGAACTCTGGTTCACGATCACTTAGCGCTTAGCGCTTGGCGCTTGGCGGTTGATAGGCAAACGTCCGGGTCGAGTTTTCACACATCGGCACGCAGGTCCGCGTTGCGCGGGCCTCCGTGTTCAGCCTGGGACCAGCGGGCGCAGGGTGGTGCGGCAGTATACGTTTGGGCGCCATGCGGATCACGAAATACACCCACGCATGTGTACGGCTTGAACACGATGGCCGGGCGCTGGTCATCGATCCAGGGACGTGGAGCGAGCCAGATGCCTTGACCGGCGCGGACGCCGTGCTGGTGACCCACGAACACACCGATCACATCGATGTCCTTCGCCTGGCCGGGCTCGGCGTTCCGGTCTACGCCCCGGCCGAAGCGAACATTGAACGGCTGGAGGTTACCGGGGTGTCCTCCGGTGCGGAGTTCACCGCCGCCGGCTTCCGCGTACGAGCTGTCGGCGGGCGTCACGCGTTCATCTACGACGGCCAACCGGACTGCGCGAACCTCGGCTACATCGTCGACGAGGCCATCTACCACCCCGGTGACTCGCTGTACGTCCCCGAGCAGCCGGTCGAGACGCTCCTGGTACCGGCCCAAGGATCGTGGATGAAGATGGCGGAGGCAATCGACTTCGTCAAGGCGGTCAAACCGCAGCGGGCGTTCCCAATACACGACGCTCAAATCAACGATCGCGGCCTCAGCAGCGTCAACGGCTGGCTCGCCGAGGAGACCGGCAGCAGTTACCGGTATCTGACGCCTGGCGAATCGGTCTGAGATGAGTTGTGTCCGCATAGCCGTCGCTCGCCCTCGACCGCCCGCTCGGCGCGCCCCAGCAGCGGGCGTGTGCGTTCGGCACCGCGCTCTGCGCGGCACGCGCTCACCGGCGCCGCCGTCGGATGAGTGCGTATCGGTGCTGTCACGGGGCTCCTATGGTTCGGGGGGTAGGGATGCCGAGGTCGGCGGTGGGGCGGCGGGTGCGGCGGTGGGTGTCATCCCGTTTGGCGCGCAGGAGTTGGAGGGTGAGGTCGAGACCTTCAATCTCACCGGCCCAACCTTCGGCTTGGGCGCGGACTTTGCGGGTGACGAGGTCGGCTTCGAGGTCGTCAAGCCGACTGATCATCTTCGGGCTGACCTGGAGCATGGGACACCGGATACAGGCTTATCCGAACTAGCCCAGACGGCCTGGCGGGGTCGGATCGCCGTCGAGTTGCTCAAAGTAGTGGGCAACAGTCTCGGTGCCAGCGCACATTGGGCGTGTCGTGCTGCCGACTCCTGCTGGCCTGGTGGTCCTTCAACAGGCGTCCGCAGACGGGGGAGAATGCTGCACTGAAGTTTCCCCGTGATCTCGGACGCTCGTTCTTATGCGGCGGTGGTGTGCCGCTGTCGGGTCTCGTGCGGGGTCAGGTAGCCCCAGTTGGGGTGTTTGCGTAGTCGGCGCCGGTTGTAGAAGGTCTCGATGAAGGAGAAGACCTC
>NZ_FRBI01000023.1 GCF_900142575.1 Actinacidiphila paucisporea | reverse complement strand
ATCCCGGTCCACCACGCAAGAGCGGCACCCGAAGAGGAATAATCCCCAGGCGCACAGCGTCCTCGCTATGTGTGTTTTTCTTCAAAGGAACCTCATCACGCACCCACAAAAGGCACGCGACGGGGTATCAACATATCTGGCGTTGACTTTTGGCACGCTGTTGAGTTCTCAAGGAACGGAAGCTTCCTTCGAGACCGTTTCACCGGCCCCTCCGGGCTTTCCCTTCGTGTTTCCGACTCTATCAGACCCTTTCCGGCGCCTGACCCCCAGTCAGCGGGGCTTGTCTTTCCGGCCGTTGGGCCGTTCCGACGAGTGAGACTTTAGCGGAAGTTCGTCGGCCGTTCCAAATCGGCCGGTTTACCTTCTGCCTCCACCCATTCCGGAAACGCACAAGCGGACGACACACGACGTGGCGTCGCGCTCGTACGAATGATTGTTGCGGGATGGCTGTCCGGGAACCGATCAAGATCGGCGCTCACGTCGGACAGCCCGGAGTACGTTACGCAGCTGACCGATGTGTGTCAACTTGGTGCCAGGACCTTCACATCCAGGGGTCAGCCGCTACGCTTGCCGACGTGATGTCGCATACGTGCCGCAACGCCCAGTGGTGGGCCGCCTAGAGGCGGTCCCGGACGCGCGTATGCATCCAACGGCCGCCGCTCAGGCGGCCGTTTTCGTTGTCCACGGCCGTGGTGAGCGGTGGTCTCCCGACGAAGCCCCCGGTCCTGGGGGGACAGACCCCCGGTCCCGGGGGACAGAGGAGACGGCAGTGATGACGCGTATTTTCAGCGGTGTGAAGCCCACCGGGCACCTGACGCTCGGGAACTACCTCGGTGCGCTGCGGCGGTGGGCCGACGAGGACCAGCACCGGGCGGAGTCCCTCTTCTGTGTCGTGGACCTGCACGCGCTCACCGTCGACCACGATCCGGCGCGGGTGCGGCGGCTGAGCCGGCAGGCGGCGAGTCTGCTGCTGGCGACGGGGCTCGACCCCCAGGTGTGCACGGTCTTCGTGCAGAGCCATGTGGACGAGCACGCGCGGCTGTCGTATCTGCTGGAGTGCGTCGCCTCGGACGGGGAGATGCGGCGGATGATCCAGTACAAGGAGAAATCGGCGCGGGCGCAGGCCGCCGGGCAGGGCGTACGGCTGTCGCTGCTGACGTATCCGGTGCTGATGGCGGCGGACATCCTGGCCTACGGGGCCGACGAGGTGCCGGTCGGGGAGGACCAGACGCAGCATGTGGAGCTGACCCGGGACCTGGCGGAGCGGTTCAACCAGCGGTACGGCAGGACGTTCGTCATTCCGCGGGCGACGGAGCCCGCGGTGGCGTCGCGGGTGATGGACCTGCAGGACCCGGCGTCGAAGATGGGGAAGTCGCACGACGCGACAGCCGGGATCGTCTACCTGCTGGACGAGCCGGACGTGGTGGGCAGGAAGGTCATGCGGGCGGTGACGGACAGCGAGCCCGGGGTGACCTACGACCGGCAGGCACGGCCGGGGCTGGCGAACCTGCTGGAAATCCTGGCGTCCTGCACGGGCAAGGAGCCGGCGGCACTGGCGGCGGCGTACGACGCGGGCGGGCAGGGCTTCGGTGTGCTGAAGCGGGACACCGCGGAGGCGGTGGTGGAGCTGCTGCGGCCGCTGCGGGCGCGGCATGCCGAGCTGAGTGCCGATCCCGGCCATGTGGACGCGGTGCTGCGGGAGGGGGCGGCGCGGGCGCGGGCCCTCGCCCGGCCGACCGTGGACGCGGCCTACCGGGCGATCGGGCTGCTGCCGCCGGCCTGAGGGGGCGCGGCTCAGGCGCCGGAGGCCAGCTCGCGGCTGCGGTCACGGGCGGCCTCCAGCGCGGCGAGCAGGGCGGCGCGGACGCCGTGGTTCTCCAGCTCTCGGATGGCGCTGATCGTCGTGCCGGCCGGGGAGGTGACGGCCTCGCGGAGCTTGACCGGGTGCTCGCCGCTGTCGCGGAGCATCACGGCGGCGCCGATCGCGGACTGCACGATGAGGTCGTGGGCCTGGGAGCGGGGCAGCCCGAGCAGGATGCCGGCGTCGGTCATGGCCTCGACCAGGTAGTAGAAGTACGCCGGGCCCGAGCCGGACAGCGCGGTGGCGGCGTCCTGCTGCTTCTCCGGGACCCGCAGGGTCTTGCCGACCGGCTGGAAGATGGCCTCGGTGCGGGCGAGGTGGGCCTCGTCGGCGTACCGCCCCGCGGAGATCACCGACATGCCCTCGTCGACCAGCACGGGGGTGTTGGGCATGACGCGGACGACGGGGGTGCCCTCGGCGAGGCGGTCCTCGAAGAAGGTGGTGGGGATGCCGGCGGCAGCGCTGATGACCAGGCGGTCGGCCGGTACGTGCGGGGCCAGCTCGTCGAGCAGGGCCGACATGTCCTGCGGTTTGACGGCCAGGATCAGCGTGTCGGCGGACTTGGCCGCCTCGGCGTTGTCGACGGGCTCGATGCCGTAGCGGGCGCGCAGCTCGTCGGCCCGGTCCTTGCGGCGGGCGGTGACGAGGAGGTCGGCGGGCGCCCATCCGGCCCGGATCATGCCGGAGAGCAGGGCCTCGCCGATCTTTCCGGTGCCGAGGACGGCGACTGTCTGCTGGGTCATGGGGCCATGATGCCGCGACCGGCCCCGCCGACGCGGCGGCGTCCGCGTATCGGTCAGGCGGTGCGGCGGCGCAGGGTGGCGGCGCCCAGCGCGAGGGCGAGCAGCGCGCAGCCGGCGACGACGGCGAGGTCGCGGACGAAGTCGCCGGTGACACCGGTGTGGTGGGAGACCTGGCTCATGCCGTCGACGGCGTACGACATCGGCAGCGCGTCGGACACCCCGGACAGCACCGGCTGCATGTCGCCGCGCGGTACGAACAGGCCGCAGAGCAGCAGTTGCGGCAGCAGGACGGCGGGCAGGAACTGCACGGCCTGGAACTCGCTGGCGGCGAAGGCGCTGATGAACAGGCCGAGCGCGGTCCCGAGGAAGGCGTCGGCGAGCGCGACGACCAGCAGCAGCCAGGCGGAGCCCGCGACGTTCAGGCCGAGGGCGAGGAAGGTCAGCCCGGTGGCGAGCGCGGCCTGGACGACGGCGACGGCGCCGAAGGCGAGGGCGTAGCCGACGAGCAGGTCGGCCCTGCCCAGCGGCATGGACAGCAGGCGTTCCAGGGTCCCCGAGGTGCGTTCGCGGAGCGTCGCGATGGACGTGACCAGGAACATCGTGACCAGCGGGAAGATGCCGAGCAGGGACGCGCCGGCGGAATCGAAGCTGCGCGGGTCGGCGTCGAAGACGTATTTGAGCAGGGTCAGCAGGACGCAGGGCACGACCAGCATCAGCGCGATGGTGCGCGGGTCGTGGCTGAGCTGGCGCAGGACCCTGCGGGCGGTGGCGAGCGTACGGGCGGGATTCATGACGGGGTCGCCTCCGTGGGAGCTGCGGTGTCGTGGGGGCCGGTCGAGTTTTTCGCGTCGGCGGTGCCTTCGCGCTCGGCCGCGTCGGCCTGGTCGACCAGGTGGAGGAAGGCGTCCTCGACGGTGTAGGACGCGGTGCTGCGGCGCAGCGCGTCGGGGGTGTCGTCGGCGAGCAGTCGGCCGTCGCGCAGGAGAAGCAGGCGGTGGCAGCGTTCGGCTTCGTCCATGACGTGCGAGGAGACCAGGACGGTCGCGCCGCGTTCCTCGGTGAGGCGGTGGAAGAGCCGCCACAGGTCGCGGCGCAGTACCGGGTCGAGGCCGACGGTGGGTTCGTCGAGCACGAGGAGTTCGGGCTCGCCGAGCAGGGCGACGGCCAGCGAGACCCGGCCGCGCTGGCCGCCGGACAGGGTGCCAGTCAGGGCGTCGGCGTGCGAGGTGAGGTCGACGTCGCGCAGGGTGCGGTCGACCGTGGCGGGGCGGTCGCGGCGGTGGATACCGAGGACGGCGGCGTAGTAGTCCAGGTTCTGCCGGGCGGTGAGGTCGGCGTAGACGGAGGGCGCCTGGGTGACGTAGCCGACCTCGGGCCGCAGGGTGCGGTGGCCCGCGGGGCGGCCGAGGACGGTGAGGGTGCCGGTGACCTGCGCCTGGGAGCCGACGACGGCCCGCATGAGGGTGGATTTGCCGCAGCCGCTCGGCCCGAGCAGGCCGGTGATCTGCCCGCGCGGGATCGCGAAGGTGAGGTCGTCGAGCACGGTGCGGCCGCCCCGGACGACGCGGAGGCCGGCCGCCTCGACGGCGGGTTCCGGGTGTTTATTCATCATGGGATGAATAAACACCCGGGGGGCCGTCGCGTCAAGCCCGTTCGCGGGGACACTCGAACGGGTGGTTTAATAAATGAACGGGCATTTATTAATGCTGCCGCCCGCAGCCGCCCGCCGGGGCGGCAACCGCGGGCGCGACCAGGAGGTCCCCATGGCCGGACGCCCCCGCGGGGTCGGCGACGACGTGATCCTGCGCGCCGCCGTCGAGGTGATCGGGCGGGACGGGCCCGCCGGGTTCACGCTCGCCGCGGTCGCCGGGGAGGTCGGGCTGGTCCCCGGCACGGTCGTGCAGCGCTTCGGCTCCAAGCGCGGGCTGCTGCTCGCCCTCGCCGAGCGGTCCGCACGCGACGCCGGCGACCTCGCCACCCGGACGCGGGCCGACCACGGCTCGGCGCTCGCCGCCCTGACCGCACTGGCCGTCAGGACGACCGGCGCCCTCGACTCCCCTGCCCGCTACGCCAACCACCTGGCCTTCCTGTGCGCCGATCTCGCCGACCCCGAGCTCCACGCGCACGCGCTCGCGGTGCACCGGGCGCAGGGCGCCGCCTACGCCGAACTGCTGGCGGAGGCGGCCGCGGCCGGTGAGCTGCGGGCCGGCACCGACCCGGCCGCGCTCGCCGCGACCGTGCAGGCGGTGGTCGCGGGGGCCGGGCTGACCTGGGCGCTGGACCGTGACGGCACGCTCGCGCGACGGCTCGAACGGGAGATCGCGGCGGTTCTCGCACCGCACACCGACGGACGTACGACATCACGGGAGGACGTATGACCACGGACACGGCCAGCAGCCTGAGCAGGGACACGGCCACGGGCACCCGGCCGCTGGCGGGCAGGGTGGCGCTGGTCGCCGGGGGTACGCGGGGCGGCGGGCGGGGCATCGCCGTGGAGCTGGGTGCCGCGGGGGCGACGGTCTACGTGACCGGGCGCAGCAGCCGTACGTCGGGGCCCTCCGACCTGGCCCGGCGGGAGACCGTCGAGGAGACCGCGGAGCAGGTCACGGCCGCCGGCGGCCTGGGCATCGCCGTACGCGCCGACCACAGCGACCCCGAGGACGTACGGGCGCTGGTCGCGCGGATCGCGGCCGAGCAGGACGGCCGGCTCGACGTGCTGGTCAACTGCGTCTGGGGCGGCGACCCGCTCACCGACTGGGAGCACCCGCTGTGGGAGCAGGACCTCGACCGCGGGCTGCGGCTGCTGCGGCAGGCGGTCGAGACGCACGTCATCACCAGCCGTTACGCGCTGCCGCTGCTGGTCGCGCGCGGGCGCGGCCTGGTGGTGGAGGTGACCGACGGCAACACCGCCCGCTACCGGGGCTCCTTCTTCTACGACCTCGCCAAGTCCGCGGTGATCAGGCTCGCGGTCGCGCAGGCCGCCGAACTGCGGCCGCACGGGGTCACGGCGGTCGCCGTGACGCCCGGCTTCCTGCGCTCCGAGGCGATGCTCGACGGCTTCGGGGTGACCGAGGCGAACTGGCGGGACGGGGCCGCGAAGGACCCGAACTTCGCCTACTCCGAGAGCCCGGCCTATCTGGGACGGGCGGTCGCCGCGCTGGCCGCCGACCCGGACGTGCCGGCCAGGACCGGGCAGGCGCTCGCGACCTGGGAGCTGTACAAGGACTACGGCTTCACCGACACCGACGGGACGCAGCCGGACTGGGCCGCGCACTGGGCGCGGAACCTGGCCGCGGAGCACGGCCCGCTCTAGGTCCAACGCCGGAGAGGCCGCGGGGCTTCGTCCGGGCGGTGCCCCCGGGACAGGCCGCACGTCGCCGCCGTCCGATCCGTGCCCGGTCCGCCGGCCGGCAGTCGGCTGGCGCGTGCCGTTCCCCGCGCCTCCTGGCGCCTCCCCCTGCGCGAGGGACCCGCCCCGGGGCATGGGGGGCGGGTCAGGGTCATCCCCTATGGCTTTGCAGGTGGTCCGGGGGGACCGTTGCGGTATGAGTCGTTCATCCCGTGAAATCGCTGTTTCCGGCGCGGAGAAGCGGCAATTGGCCGTGGCGTCCGCGACCCTCGGCCCCTGGCGGCCCGCGGCCGCCGTCGGCGCGCTCGGCGGCGGCGTGTCGCTCGCGCTGCACCTGGTGCACGGGCACTTCGGCCTCGGCATCCTGTCCGGCGCGATCTCGGTCGCGGCCCTGCTCTTCTTCTGCGTCGGCGGTTCCGGCGCGGTGCTCGGCTATTCCTCGCACGGCTCCGGCCGCGACCGGCGCCTGCGGCGCTGGGCCCGCTCGCACCCGTGGCAGGTGGCCGCGGTGCCGGCCGGGCTGATGTTCCTCAGCGACCTCGTCATCCGGCAGGCGCTGACCAGCCAGGGCTTCTTCAGCACCCTGTGGACGGGGCTGTGGCACGGCGCCGTGGTCGCGGCCGTGGTGGGCGCGGTCGGCGTGGTCGGGGCGTCCCGCAAGTAGCGGCTACCGCCGCGGTGGGGCGGGCCGGCCCTCGGCAATATGCCGGCCCGCGGCAATATGCCGAGCTTTGGCAGTGTGCCGGCCCTCGGCAATATGCCGATCCCCGGCCATAGGCGGCGGCGTGGCAATGGGCGCGGTCCTGCCCTCCCCCTGCCCGGGGGTCAGGTGGGAGACCAACCGGAATACACCGGAAACGTGCCGTAGCGAGCTGTGATCAGCCCCGGCGGCGGGCGGCCGGGTCGGATGCGGCGACGTGGGCTGCAACCGAGTCGACGCTGGGGCGGGCGTACCGCTCCAAGGAGCGGACGGAGGCGTGGCGGGAGCGGGCCAGCAGCATCGGGGTGGAGATGCTCCGCTCGGCATCGTGCGTCAGCGCGGAGTGCCGTAGCCGGTGCAGCGTGAAGCCCTCCAGCTCCTCGATGTCCTCCTCGCGGGTGAGGGGGTTGGCCAGCAGCCGGGTGTTCTCCTCGAAGATCTCCTCCGCCCGGCGATAGGACAGGCGGTTCACGATTTGCGTCCGGAATCACCGAGTTGGGGCACTCAGGGTGTCGGTGGAACAGCGACGGCCCGCAAGGATTGCAGGTTGGCTGCCAGGAACTCGTCGAATGTGCGAGCTGGCCGGCCGGTGATATCGCGGACCGTGGTCGTGGTCGTGGCCTGAGCTCCGGCGGCGACCTCCTTGACCAGGAAGGCGAGATCCTCGGCAAATTGGGGCGGCAGGCCCTGGGACTTTACGGCGGCGGCCAGCGAGTCGGGGGGCAGTTCCGTACGACCCACGGGCCGACCCAGCGCGGACGAGATCTTGTCGGCGATCTCGGCGTCGGTGAGCGCCGCAGGGCCGGTAAGGACGAAAGTCCTGCCCTCGCCCAGCGGCCCTGCCAGCAGGACGGCCGCGCAGCCGGCGATGTCGTGGCAGTCGATGTGGGCGACGGGAGCGTCGCCGTAGCGGCCGATCAGGTTTCCGTCAGGGGTGAATGCCTCCGGCGCGATGATGTTCTGCATGAAGCCGGCGGGCTGCAGCAGCGACCACGTGAGACCGGACGCCCTCAGGTACTCCTCGATTTCCCAGTGTGCCCCCTGGGCGAGCTTCGCCCCCTGGCGAGCCTGCCAGACCGACACCTTCACCACGTGCGTGACGCCGGCCCGGCGCGCCGCGTCGATCACGGTCTTCTGCTGACGGATCATCGGCTGCTCCCCGTCCAGCGGCTGGGCGCCGGCGCTGTTGAGGAACAGCCGGTCCGCGCCAACGAGCGCCGCGGCTATCGAATTCGGGTCGTCGAAGTCGCCGACGACGACATCGCAGCCCAGCGCCCGCCCCTTGGCCTCGTCGCGGACCAGCGCCCGAAATGCCGCGCCGTCCTGGCGCAACTGGCGTACCAAGGACCTGCCGATGGAGCCGGTGGCTCCCGTCACCAAGATCACGTAAGTCCTCTCAACGGGTACATCGGCCCCGGAGCACTAACCTGAGGGGGCCTCGAAAAGAGTTAACATGAGGTCGCCTCGAATTAGCAAGGAGCGAAGAAGATGACCGAGCCCCCGCCCCGCCGACCGCGTGCCGACGCTCGGCGCAACCGTGATCGCCTACTGGCCGAGGCCGACGTGGTCTTCCGCCAAGAGGGCACGGACGCGCCCCTGGAGGGCATCGCCCGGCGGGCCGGCGTCGCGATCGGCACGCTGTACGGCCATTTCCCCAACCGCCGCGCCCTCGTCGGCTCACTGCTGCGCGAGCGCAACCAGGCCCTTTTCGACCACGGGCAGGAACTGCTCACCAGCTCCTCGCCCCAGCAGGCGCTCATCCGGTGGGTGTACGCGGTGGTCGAGCACGCGGCCGCCTACCAGGGGCTGGCCGCCGTGCTGGCCGACGGCCTGGGCGACCAGGAGTCCGAACTCCACGCCTCTTGCGTGCACATGACAGAAATTAGTGATCAGTTGATCGCCAGTGCCCGAGCAGCCGGCGCCCTGCGCCAGGACGTGACCGGCGCCGACATCTTCGCCCTGATGAACGCCGCCGCCTGGACCCGTGATCACATGCCCCCCGAGCAGGCGGACCGACTCGTAGCACTGACCATGGACGGCATGCTGACCCTGGCGCCGAGCAGGAACACAACGGCGAAACAAGATCGCAGCCAGAACCCTTGACCATCTGCGGGTCTTCCGAGAGGAGCCTGAGGAGCACGGTCGTCCTCATGACCCGGCCGAGCTCGCGGTACGCCTGGTCGATGTGGTTGCGCTTGGACTCGCGGACACCCGCAGCAGTCCCAGCAGCCGGACCTGCTCGACCTCATCCATCCGCGACACGATCGCCGCGAAGAAGTGCACCAGCGGGCCCACCTGCGGGTGCTGGAGCAGCGCCACGCCGCTGGTCTTGGTGCGGCTCTAGCGCTTGGGCCCGCGCTTGGCCTTGCCGCCCCTGCCCTTGCCGCCCCTGGGGCGGCTCGCCTGCCGGGCGAGGGCCGCCTCGTACTCGCTGCGGTGCAGGGCCTCGCCGGGGGCTTCGGTGAGGGAGCGCACGAAATACGCCAGGAGGGCGCCGATGAAGCCGATCGCGTACAGGCTGTGGTTGTCGTTGGCCTGGCCGGCCGGGCGGCGGGCGCCGAAGCCCTTCCAGGTGCGCTGGAAGGCCAGCACGCTGCACACCGCGAAGCCGACGAAGGCTATGGCGGTGACGAAGGTGCCGATCTTGGCGTCGGCCAGACCCTGGAATCCGAGCCGCAGGACGAAGGCGCCGGCCGCCGCGGCCAGCAGGGACCCGGCCGCCACGGCGGCCCTGCGCCACCGGTAGCCCCGGTCGTGCTCCACCCATGTCGTGCCGAACCACCGGATCTCCTCCGGCAGCGGGCCGGCCTCCGGCCGGGTCTTGGTCATCTCGCTCACCTGACCAATTATGCCGCCCGTCTCCGCCGCATTTGCCCGGACTCCGGCACCGGTCGCCGGAGGAGCCCCAGGCCACGGACCGGACGGCGTAGGCGCCCCGGGCGCCGCACGAGGTGCTCGCCCTCATCGGCCGCGGACTGTCCCCTGCCGAGGCCGCCGACCGGCCGGCCGTCAGCGTCGTCCCCGCGAAGCGTGGCCCGCCTCTTCAGCAGGCCCGGGACCGCGTCCACCGGGTGAGCACGGCCTACGAGGCGGGCCTCGTGACTCCGCCGCCGGGAGGGCGGGCGCGGTGGGCGGTTCTCAGGGCTGCTGCGGCGTGAGCTGCTTCTCCAGCAGGGTGACCGCGTAAGCGGCCTTGCGGGCGCCGGATTTCGCGGGCTGCTCGCCGACGACCTGGTAGCCGGCCGCCTCGTAGTAGGTGCGCAGGGCGGGGTTGGTGGCGAGGCAGTCGAGGCGGCACAGCGAGCGGCCCGCTTCGGCGATACGGCGTTCCGCCTCGGCGAGGAGGCGGCGGCCGGTGCCGGGCGGGGCGGTGGCGCGGTCGGTCATCAGGCGGTGGACGTATCCGGCGGCGCCGGGCCTGGTGCCCCAGGCCGCGGGGTCCTGCCACCACAGCTCCCAGGCGCCGGCGACCGGGCCGTCGGGGCCGAGGGTGGCGATCCAGACCTCGCCGTCGGCGAGGCGGGCGCGGAAGTGGTCCTCGCCCAGCTCGCCCGGCTGCCACTGGTCGATGCCGCGGGCGAGCTGCCAGCGGGCGGCGGCGTCGCGCAGGCCGACCAGGACCGGCAGGTCGGCATCGTCGGCGCGGCGGAAGGCGAGCACGGGTTCGAGCAGGTTGCGGCGCAGGGCGGCGATCAGCTCCGCGTCGACGCCCAACTGCTCGGCCGCGTACGCCTGCACGGACCCGTACGTCCGCGCCATCGACGCGAGGAAGAGCCGCATGACGTCGGCGGGCGCGTGGGGGTATGCGGGCCAGCGCGGCGACTCGCCGCCGTGGTCGGCGCGCCAGTCGGTGAGCAGGCGCTCGGTGGCCAGTTCGGTGAGGGCGTAGTCCTCGACGATGACGTCCTCCGCCACTCCCAGCAAGGCCAGGATCATGGCGGCGAGTTGACCGGTGCGGTCCTTGCCGGAGGCGCAGTGGAAGACCACGGGGCCGGCGTCCGGGGCGGCGATGACGTCCAGCGCCTGCCGTATCTCCTTGACGCCGTCCTGCGCGACCTCCAGGTAGCGCTCGGCCAGGTAGGGCCCGATCTGCACCTCGGGCTCCTGCGACGACTGGTCGTAGAACCGGTGCTCGATGCTGAGGTTGTGGTACGCGAAGGCCGGGTGCTCGGGCACCCGGCCTTTCGCCTCGATCTCCCACGGGTACCGCAGGTCGATGACCGCGGTGACCCCCAGGTCGAGAAAGCGGTCCCAGTCGGCCCCGCCGAGTTTGCCGAGCGAGTCGGAGCGGAAGAGCCGTCCCCATCGCACGACCTGACCGTCGGCGGTCGGGTAACCGCCGAGGTCACGGAAGTTGTGCAGCCGTTCGAAAGATATATGCCTGCTCATGGACGGCACCCTACGTCCCGGTGGGGACGCGGGCCGCCCTCGGCCGGGCTCAGACCCGGCGCCGGCCGTATGCGGGCGTGACCAGGGCGATCAGCACCGCGGCGACGCCGATCTGCAGGGCGTGGCGCACCCAGTCGACCCCGTTGGTGTCGGCGACGCCGAACGCGGAGGCCACGCCGTTGCCCACCAGGCCGCCGATGACGCCCAGCAGGATCGTCAGCCACAGCGGGATGGGCTGGCGCCCGGGCAGGACGAGCTTGGCCAGCAGGCCGATGATCAGGCCCGCGACGATTGCCCAGAGGAATGACATGTCTGCCGCCTCTCGTGTCTTTGCCCCGGGTCCGTTTCGGGGCCTGAACGCCGCTTTCCCCGCTACCTCGGAAGCACGCCTTCCGGAATCGAACGCCCGGCGGATTCGTCCCGCACGGGCCCGAGTTCGGGGCGCGCCGAGGCGGGCCCCGCGCTAAGCGAAGGCGAAGACCGGGCCGGTCGCGGCCCGCAGGACGCAGGAGTTGGCGAACTTCTTGCGCCAGTGCACGGGTTGGCCGCGGAATTCGCCCTCGGCGGTGACCGTGACCGGCTGGTAGGGGACCCGGCAGACGGCCGGCTGGCCGGGCAGCGCGTCGAAGTCACCGTTCGCGGCGGACAGCGCGGTGCACGCCGGGAGGCGGAGCGGGTGGGTGCCGCGCGGTACCTGGTCGCAGTTCAGGGTCGCGGTGCGGGTGGCGGCGGTCAGCACGAGGCCCTGCCCCGGGGCGGGGGTCGTCGGCGCGGCACCCGGGCCCATCGCGGCGAGCAGCGCAGCCGACGCGGCGGCCAGCATGATCTCTTTCACGGCCACCACGACACCGCATGCGCGGGCTGTTCCGGGCGCGCCACACCCGGGGTGCCCCTCGAAGGGGGTACGCCGGGCCGGAAACACCGGCGGGCGTCCGACACGGTGCGCGGAGCATTGACCACAGACTGACCAGTCAGTAACTTCTGCCGAGCACCAGTGACTTCCCCCCATCTCGCCCGATACCCGCACCAATCGGCGCCAGTGTCAAAGGAGACAGCAGATGTCGATGCGCATCCGAGTTCGTGGAACGCGCCGGTTGGCGGCCGTTCTCGCCGCCGGCACCCTGGCCGTGCTCGGCCTGAACGGCCCGGCGGCGGACGCCTCACCGCAGTCGTACGTGGCGATGGGCGACAGCTACAGCGCCGGGTCCGGCATCCTGCCGCTCGACCCGGACGCGTCGCTGCTGTGCGTGCGCTCCACCGCCGACTACCCGCACGTGCTCGCCGCCCGCGCCGGGCTCGCGCTGACCGACGTCACCTGCGGCGGCGCCGAGACCAAGGACTTCGCCGGGTCCCAATACCCGGGCGTGGCACCGCAGTTGGACGCGCTGAGCAGCAGTACGGGCCTGGTCACGATGACGATCGGCGGCAACGACAACAACACCTTCATCGACGCCATCCTGGCCTGCGGCTCCGCCGGCGTCGCGACGCTCGGCTTCGGGCACCCCTGCCAGAGCCTGTACGGGAGTTCCTTCGACGACCAGGTCGACACCGGCACCTACCAGGCCCTGAAGTCGGCGTTCGCCGCCGTCCGCGCCAAGGCGCCGAACGCGCGGGTCGCGGTCCTCGGCTACCCCTGGATCGTGCCGGCCGCCGCCGTCCCCGGCTGCTTCGCGAAGCTGCCGATCGCCTCCGGTGACGTGCCGTACCTGCGCGACCTGCAGACCCACCTCAACTCGGCGGTGCGGCGCGCGGCCGCCGCGACCGGCGCCACGTACGTGGACGTCTCCGGGGTGTCGGAAGGCCATGACGCCTGCCAGCCGATCGGCACCCGGTGGATCGAACCCATCCTGTTCGGCACCAACTTCGTACCCGTGCACCCCAACGCCCTGGGCGAGTCCAGGCTCGCCGACCGCACGGCGGCCGTCCTCGGCCTGAGCTGACAGCCCGGACCGGCAGGTGGGAACCGGCTGCCGGCAGCGGAAAGCCGCCCCGGGAAGACCCGGGGCGGCTACAGGCAAAGCGCAGCAGGCAACCCGCGGCAGGGAGCCGAAAGCCGCTCAGCCTTCGAGCTTGGAGATGTCCCGCACCGCGCCCCGGTCCGCGCTGGTGGCCATCGCCGCGTACGCCCGCAGCGCCGTCGACACCTTGCGCTCGCGGTCCCGCGGGGCGTACACGCCGCCGAGGGCCTCCCGCCGGGACGCCAACTCCTCGTCGGAGACCAGCAGTTCCATCGACCGCGCCGGGATGTCGATCCGGATGCGGTCGCCGTCCCTGACCAGGGCGATGGTGCCGCCGGAGGCCGCCTCCGGCGAGGCGTGGCCGATGGACAGGCCCGAAGTGCCGCCGGAGAAGCGGCCGTCGGTGATCAGGGCGCAGGACTTCCCGAGGCCGCGGCCCTTCAGGTACGAGGTCGGGTAGAGCATCTCCTGCATGCCGGGGCCGCCGCGGGGGCCCTCGTAGCGGATGACGATGACGTCGCCGGGCTGGATCTCCTTGCGGAGGATCTTCTCGACGGCCTCCTCCTGGGACTCGCAGACCACCGCGGGACCCTCGAAGGTCCAGATGGACTCGTCGACGCCCGCGGTCTTCACGACGGCGCCGTCCACGGCCAGGTTGCCGCGGAGCACGGCGAGTCCGCCGTCCTGGGAGTAGGCGTGCTCGACGTCGCGGATGCAGCCGCCCGCCGCGTCGGTGTCGAGGGTGTCCCAGCGCTCGGACTGGGAGAAGGCCTGCGCGGAGCGGACGCAGCCGGGGGCCGCGTGCCACATCTCGACGGCGGCCTCGGACGGGGAGCCGCCGCGGACGTCCCAGGTCTCCAGCCACTCCTTGATGGAGCGGGAGTGGACGGTGTGCACGTCCTCGTTGAGCAGGCCGCCGCGGTAGAGCTCGCCGAGGATCGCCGGGATGCCGCCGGCCCGGTGCACGTCCTCCATGTAGTACGTGCCGCCGGGCGCCACGTTCGGCGCGACCTTGGCCAGGCACGGCACCCGGCGCGAGACGGCGTCGATGTCGGTCAGGCCGTAGTCCAGCTCGGCCTCCTGCGCGGCGGCCAGCAGGTGCAGGATGGTGTTGGTCGAGCCGCCCATGGCGATGTCCAGCGCCATGGCGTTCTCGAACGCGGCCCGGGTCGCGATGGCCCGCGGCAGCACGGACGCGTCGTCCTGTTCGTAGTGGCGCCGGGTCAGCTCGACGACCGTACGGCCGGCGTTCTCGTACAGCGCCTTGCGTGCGGTGTGGGTGGCCAGCACCGAGCCGTTGCCCGGCAGGGCCAGGCCCATCGCCTCGGTCAGGCAGTTCATCGAGTTCGCGGTGAACATCCCGGAACAGGACCCGCAGGTCGGGCAGGCGTTCTCCTCGATACGGAGGATGTCGGCGTCCGAGACGTTCTCGTCGACGGCGTCGGCGATGGCGTTGATCAGGTCGAGCTTGCGGACCGTGCCGTCGACCAGGGTCGCGCGCCCGGCCTCCATGGGGCCGCCGGAGACGAAGACGGTGGGGATGTTCAGCCGCAGGGCGGCCATCAGCATGCCCGGGGTGATCTTGTCGCAGTTGGAGATGCAGATCAGCGCGTCGGCGCAGTGCGCCTCCACCATGTACTCGACCGAGTCGGCGATCAGGTCGCGGGACGGCAGGGAGTAGAGCATGCCGCCGTGGCCCATGGCGATGCCGTCGTCCACCGCGATGGTGTTGAACTCGCGCGGGACCGCGCCCGCCGCCTTGATCGCCGCGGAGACGATCCGGCCGACCGGCTGGAGGTGGGTGTGCCCGGGTACGAACTCGGTGAAGCTGTTGGCCACCGCGACGATCGGCTTGCCGATGTCGGCGTTGTCCACACCGGACGCGCGCATCAGTGCACGGGCGCCTGCCATGTTGCGGCCGTGGGTGACCGTACGTGACCTCAGCTCGGGCACGGTGTCCACTCCCTTGGTTTCACTCGGCTCGTACGCGGCCGCGACGCGCGACCGTGCCGTCGAGCGTACGCCCGTCGCCCAGGATCCGGACAACTCGTCCGGATGGCGGAAACCGTGTCCCGCCAACCGGCCGACGTCCGGCCGTACGTCATCCGCCGGCGCCCGGCCGCACGTCGGGGTCGGTGAGATAGCGCTGGAGCGTCGGCGCGACCAGCGCCACCAGGTCCTCCGGCTCGGCCGAGGCCATCGGCTCCACCTTCACCACGTAGCGCAGCATGATGATCCCGACCAGCTGCGCCGCGGCGAGCTGCACGCGGAATTCCGGGTCGGGCACCCGCAGCTCCCCCGCCACCCGGGCCAGCACCCGGCGGCCGACGAGGCCGCGGAAGACCGCCGCGGCCCGCTCGTTGGTGACGGCGGAGCGGACGATCGCCAGCAGCGGCTCCCGGCTGACCGGGTCCTCCCAGATGCCCAGCATGAAGCGGGCCACCCGCTCCCCCATGCCCTCGTGGTCGCCCGCGGCCAGTGCGGCGGGCAGTTCGAGCGCCGGGCCGAAGGACAGCTCGATCGCGGCGGCGAAGACCTGCTCCTTGGTGCCGAAGTAGTGGTGGACCAGGGCCGCGTCCACACCGGCGGCCTTGCCGATGGAGCGGACGGAGGTCTTGTCGAAGCCGTGCGCCGAGAACTCCTCGCGGGCGGCGGCGAGGATGCGCTCCCGGGTCCCGGCCCCCGCTCCCGCCCCCGTGCCCGCGGGCCGGCCGCGGCGCCGGGGCGTGCCGTCGCCCGCGGGCGTACCGGACGGCGTACCCGCGGGCGTACCGGAGGCCGTACCGCTCATGCCCGGACCGACGACGGGCGGGACGGCGAGGGCACCGCCAGGTGGCGGCGGGTGAAGGACAGCGCCTCCGCGAGGTCGCTCTCCCGCTCGGCCGCGGACATCGCCCGCCGGGTGTTGACCTCGATCACCACGTGCCCGCGGTAGTCGCTCGCCGCCAGCGACTCCAGCAGCGCCCCGCACGGCTGCGACCCGCGCCCCGGCACCAGGTGCTCGTCCTTCGCCGAGCCGCTGCCGTCCGCGAGGTGGACGTGCGCCAGCCGGTCGCCCATCCGCGCGACCATCTCCAGCGTCTCGGTACGGGATGTGGCCGCGTGCGACAGGTCGACGGTGAAGTGCCGGTAGTCCTCGCGCGTCACGTCCCAGTCGGGGGCGTACGCCAGCATCTCGCGGTCGCGGTAGCGCCACGGGTACATGTTCTCGACCGCGAAGCGCACGTCGGTCTCGTCGGCCATGCGCCAGATGCCGCGGACGAAGTCCCGGGCGTAGTTGCGCTGCCACCGGAAGGGCGGGTGCACCACGACCGTGGAGGCGCCCAGCCGCAGCGCGGCCTTCCTGGCCCGCTGGAGCTTCACCCACGGGTCGGTGGACCACACCCGCTGGGTGATCAGCAGGCAGGGGGCGTGCACGGCCAGCACCGGCATGCGGTGGTAGTCCGAGAGCCGCCGCAGCGCGTCCACGTCCTGGCTGACCGGGTCGGTCCACACCATGACCTCGACCCCGTCGTATCCCAGCCGGGCGGCGATCTCGAACGCCGTCGCCGTGGACTCCGGATACACCGAGGCCGTGGACAGCGCGACCTTCACGCCGGATACGCCGCCGGTTCGCTTCCTGGGGTCCACTGGTTCAGCCACGGGAGCCAGCGTACGGCGGGGTCCCCCGCGTACGGTCGCCTCAGGCGGGCCGGCGGGCCACTGTGGCGCCCGCACGGCCGTCCGGAGGCGTGGACGCGGGTGTGGGGTTGACCACAGTGCCGTGCGTGTCGCCCGCCAGGCCCCCGGCCGACGCCGCCCCCGCGGTGTCCGCGGCCATCACGTCCAGCTTGCGCAGGATCACACCCTCGCGCAGCGCCCACGGGCAGATCTCCAGCTCGTCCACCCCGTAGAGGTCCATCGCCCCCTCGGCCACCAGCGCGCCCGCCAGCAGCTGCCCGGCCCGCCCCTCGGAGACCCCGGGCAGCCCGGCCCGCCGCTGCGCCGTCATCGCCGCCAGCCGCGGCACCCACTCCTCCACCGCGCCCCGCCGCAGCACCCGCTGCACGTACAGCCCCTCCGCGCTGCGGGCGGCCCCGGCGATCCTGGCCAGCTGGCGGAAGGTCTTCGAGGTGCCCACCGCGAGGTCGGGCGGGCCGAGCCGGACGAATTCCGCGACCGTCCTGGCGATCTCGGCCCGCACATGCCGGCGCAGGCCGCGCACGTCCTGCGCGCTCGGCGGATCCCCCGGCAGCCACCCGCCGGTCAGCCGCCCGGCGCCCAGCGGCAGCGACACCGCCGCGTCCGGGTACTCGTCGATCCCGTAGCCGACCTCCAGCGAGCCGCCGCCGATGTCCAGCACCAGCAGCTTCCCCGCCGACCAGCCGAACCACCGCCGTACCGCCAGGAACGTCAGCCGCGACTCGTCCTCCCCCGACAGGACCGTCAGCCGCACCCCGGTCTCCTGCTCGACCCGGGCCAGCACCGCCTCGCCGTTCGCCGCCTCCCGCACCGCGGACGTCGCGAACGGCAGCACGTCCTCGGCGCCCTTGTCCTCCGCGACCCGCAGCGCGTCCGCGATCGTCGCGACCAGCAGGTCGACCCCGTCCGCGCTGATCGCCCCGTCCTTGTCCAGCAACTGCGCGAGCCGCAGATCCGCCTTGTGCGAATACGCCGGCAGCGGCCGCGCGCCCGGGTGCGCGTCCACCACCAGCAGGTGAACGGTGTTGGAACCCACGTCGAGCACTCCCAGTCGCATGGGCAGCACTGTAGCCAGCGTCACAGACCGCCGCGTCGGCAGTCGGCCACCGCCGGACCGGACCTCCCTTCTCCGCTGCCCGCAGCGGGAAAGCAGCTGTCCGAGGCGACCGGGCGGAGGTGCGTGACCGTATTCGGCGCATTCCGGTCTTACGCTGGGGCACGTGGCAAAGGCGAAGGCCCGCAAGGGCGCACAGCAGACCGGACCGGTGGCGACGGCTGACGAGGCCGGTCTCGACTTCGCTCGTACGTGGGTGGAGTTCGGCGACCCCGCCGACGAGGAGCAGGTCTTCAGGTGCGACCTGACATGGCTGACCTCCCGGTGGACGTGCGTGTTCGGCAGCGGCTGCCAGGGCATCGTGGCCGGGCGGGCCGACGACGGCTGCTGCTCGCTGGGCGCGCACTTCTCCGACGACGACGACGAGAAGCGGGTCGCCGAGCATGTGAGCCGCCTCACACCAGACAGCTGGCAGTTCCACGGCCTCGGCACCGGTCCCGACGGCTCCTGGGCCGAGGAGAACGAGGACGGCGAGCGGCAGACCCGCGTCGTGGACGGTGCCTGCATCTTCTCCAACCGGGCCGGCTTCGCCGGCGGCCAGGGCTGCGCGCTGCACGCCCTGGCGCTGCGGGAGGGCCGCGAGCCGCTGGAGACCAAGCCCGACGTCTGCTGGCAGTTGCCGATCCGCCGCACCTTCGACTGGGTCGACCGGCCCGACGACACCCGGGTCCTGGTCGTCTCGATCGGCGAGTACGACCGCCGGGGCTGGGGCCCCGGCGGCCACGACCTGCACTGGTGGTGCACCTCGGCGACCTCCGCCCACGGCGGCGGCGAGCCCGTCTACGCCTCCTACCGCGCCGAGCTGACCGAGCTGATGGGCGAGGCCGCCTACGCCGAACTCTCCGCCGCCTGCGAGGCCCGCCTCGCCACGTCCCTCCCCCTGGTGGCCCCCCACCCGGCCGACAAGTCCTGACCTCGCCGCCACCCGGCGCCGGGCGCGCGACTTGCGCGCCGCAGCCCAGGGTCCGACGCGCGCGTCGTCCCCGAACGCCGGTGACGGCGCGCCCGCGCCGGACCGCCGGGCCTACTGGCCCCGCACCCGGCCGACAGGCCTGACCTCCGCGTCCTTCCGGGCGCCGGCGGGACGACCGTGCCGGACCCGCCCGGCCTGCTGGCCGCATCCGGCCGGCAGGCGTACGCGCGTCACCCCCGGGGCGGCGGCGGGGACGCCCCGGATCGTCAGGCGGCCGGGCGCCCCGCCCCCCGGGGCCGTCACGCCGACAGTGCGGCCGCGTCCTGCGCGGCCTCGGCTTCTTCAGCGCAGGCGGTGACCAGGACGTCCAGGGACAGGCCCAGCGCTCCGGCCAGGGCGGCGACCGTGAAGAAGGCGGGTGTCGGGGCGCGGCCCGTCTCGATCTTGCGGAGCGTCTCGGCGGAGACGCCGGCGGCCGCCGCGACCTCCACCATGCTGCGATCGCCGCGCGCCTCGCGCAGCAGCGCGCCGAAGCACTCTCCGCGCCTGCGCTCCCACGGGGTCAAAGGAGTTCTCACCATGCCGTGATACTAATACCGGTATAAGAATTGGAGGAGGACCACCATGGTGGAGATCAAGACCGACACGGCCCTGGACGCGATGCGCGAGGCCGGCCGGGTCGTCGCCCGGGCACTGGCCGCCGTCGAGGCGGCGGCGGGCGTCGGGGTGTCGCTGCGCGAACTCGACGAGGCCGCCCGCACCGTGCTCAACGAGGCCGGCGCCCGCTCACCCTTCCTGGGCTACCGCCCGCCCTTCGCGCCCACCCCCTTCCCCGCCGTGATCTGCGCCTCGGTCAACGACGCGATCGTCCACGGCATCCCCGGCGACTACCGGCTGCGCGACGGCGACCTCGTCAGCATCGACTGCGGCGCCGAACTCGACGGCTGGACCGGTGACGCCGCGACCACCTTCACCGTCGGCCACGCCCGGGCCGCCGACCTCGACCTCATCGCGGCGACCCGCAAGGCCCTCGACGCCGGCATCGCGGCGGCCGTCGCGGGGCACCGCATCGGCGACATCTCGCACGCCATCGGCCAGGTCGCGCGTGCCGCGCGCTGCGGCATGCCCGCGGACTTCGGCGGCCACGGCATCGGCCGCCGCATGCACGAGGACCCGCACGTCCCCAACCGGGGCCGCCCCGGCCGCGGTTTCCCCCTCAAGCCGGGCCTGGCCCTCGCGATCGAGCCGATGCTGATGTCCGGCGGCCAGGACGCGTACGTCACCGCCGCGGACGGCTGGACCCTCCGTACGATCGACGGCAGCCGGGCCGCCCACATCGAGCACACCATCGCCGTCACGGAGCAGGGCCCGCGCGTGCTGACAGCGCTCTAGCCGTCCACGGAGCCGCGGCCGCTGTTGCCGGCCCGCCGCCGTGCGCGAGAATCGGCGCATGCTGAAAGTCGGTTCGGTGGTGCTGGGCGTCTCCGACGTGGCCCGTGCGGCCGCGTTCTGGACGGCGGCCCTGGGATACGTCCCGCGCGAGGAGAAGGACGACGACTGGGTGGTCCTGGAACCTCCGGCAGGAGCCGGGGTGCAACTGGCGCTCGGTTTCAGCGAGACGCCGGTCCAGGAGCATCCGCGGATCCATCTGGACCTCTACGCCGGGGACGCGCGGGACCAGGCGGCCGAAGTCGAGCGCCTGGTGTCCCTGGGGGCCGAGCGCGTCGACTGGGACCTCTATCCCGACGACCCCGACTTCGTGGTCCTCGCCGATCCCGACGGCAACCGCTTCTGCGTCATCGACACCGAGCACTCCTGACGGAGCCGGGACGGCCGCAGGCCGAGCCGCGGCAAGACGGCCGGTGCGGACCCCGCTCGGCCAAGCGCCCTGTCGGGCCGCCCGCGGCGCAGGCAGCGCGTCCCGCCTCGGACGGAACCCGGGCCCCGGGTGACCCGGCCGCGCCCGCCGCTCTCCCGGTGCCGGGTGGGCGGGTCGGCCCCCGGTCAGGGAGACGTGGCCGTCGCGGAAGGGGTCGGGGTGTCCGTGGGAGGTTCCGTCGTCGGTGGCGGGGTGGTGGGCGGCGGGGTCGGGGACGGGGTGGTGGACGTCGGCGGGGGGCTCGACGGCGGGGGATCGGTGGGCGGCGGGACGGAGCGGCGGTGGGAGCCGCGGAGGATCAGTGTGGTGTCGGCCGGGGCGAAGGTCACGGAGGCGGTCCAGGAGCCGGCGGGTGCCAGGGAGCGGACCACGCTGATCGAGAGGGTGGCCGACTGGCCGGGGTGCAGGACGCCCGACGTCGCGGACAGGCGGAGCCAGCCGGCCGTGGTCGTCGCGGACCAGTGGACATCGGCGGAGCCGCTCGCCGTGAGCGTCACGAGGGTGCGGCCGGCGGCGGGGGCTGCCGTCACCGTCAGGTGGCCCGCGCCCGGTGACGGGGACGGCGCACCGGAGGGGGTCACCGTCACGGCGGTGACGTCCGCCTCGCCCGGCGGCGTCGGCGCGGCAGGCCTGCCGGCGTCCGAAGGCCCGGGGTGCGCGGCCCCGGCCTTCTCGTAGGGGAAACCCACCCCGTCGGGAGCCCCGGCCGCGGCCCGCCCTGGGCCGTGGTGGGCGTCGTCGCCGCCCAGCGGCGTCGCGCGGTAGGCGGCCCAGACCGCCAGCACGGGTGCGGCGACGACGGCCGCGACGACCGTGGTCGTCAGGGCCCGGTGCCGCAGTTGGGCCCGCCGCGCCGCCCGGTCCTTCAGGTCCAGCGGGAAGCCGCGCCGGTCGAAGCGGGGTGTGCATTCGCGGCTGCGGCCGGCCCCGGCCTCCATGGCGTGCAGCAGTGCGGCGCAGGCGGCGGCGCGGGGCGCCTCGATGAGGGCGAGCACGGCGGTGGCGTCCGCGGTGGCGCCGGGCCACGGCCCGGCGGCGACGGCGCGCTCGGCCGTACGCCGGCACAGGGTGCATTCGTCGACGTGGCGTACGAGTTCGTCCCGCAGCGCCGGACCGAGCAGGACCTTGGTGTCCGCGGCGAGTCGGGCCAGCGAGGCGCAGTGCCCGGTGTCGACGACGGCGAGCGCGGCCCGGGTGCGCTCGACCTCGCAGGCGGCGCGGGCCAGCAGGCCGCGGGCCGCGTCGGTTTCGAGGCCGAGGACCGCCGCGACCTCGTGCGGCGGCAACTGGTGGCGTACCGCCAATTCCAGTGCCTCGCGCTGCTCCGGCGTGGTGCCGGCGGCCTCCGGCCAGGCCAGGGCGGCCAGTTGGGCGGCCCGCTGGTCGGCGACGGAGGTCGCGGCGCGGACGGGGGCCAGCGGGGTGCCGGCGGCGAGGCGGCGCAGGCAGGACCAGCGGGCGAGCGCGTAGAGCCAGGGGCGCCGCAGCGCGGGGTCGCGCAGCCGGGAGCGCTGGCGTTCGGCCAGCGCGATGACCTCGCCGAGGGCGCCGGCGGCGGCGTCGTGCTCGCACAGGACGGACAGGCAGTACGTGTACAGGCCGTCGAGGTACGGCTCGTAGTGCGCGGGGGGCACCATCGGCAGGGTGCCCTGCGGCCGGCGGCGCACGCCGTCACGCTCCCGGCCGTCGCCGGAGGGCCCGGAGGAACCGGAACGGGCGGCCGCCCGCGCAGCCGAGCGGCTCGACCCGGCCGCCCGGTGCCTGCGATGCGCGCCGGTCGTCTGCGGGGAGGGGGTGGGGGTCTCCTGCCTGCTCATCACCGGGCGACGGTAGGCCCGCGACCGCCCCGGCTTCAGGCGTCCTCGCGGCCATTAATCCTTATGGGTAATGATGCGCCCCGAAAGGGGACACTTCCTCCGTTCATACGAGTGAATACGCGCGCGCACGCTCGAACCGCGCGTCGCACGCCCCCGTACGCGCCCTGCCCCGCGCCGAGGGCCAGGGACGGCTGTCGTACCCGACCGCTACGGTGGCGCCATGGCCACCCGCAAGCCCGCCTCGAAGGACCGTCCCTCCTACCGCTGCACCGAGTGCGGCTGGACCACCGTCAAGTGGCTCGGCCGGTGCGGCGAGTGCCAGGCGTGGGGGACGGTGGAGGAGTACGGGGGCGTGTCGGCCGTGCGCACCACGGCCCCCGGGCGGGTGAGCGCGCCGGCGCGGCCGATCGGGCAGGTCGACGGGCGGCAGGCGACCGCGCGCTCGACGGGGGTGCCCGAGCTGGACCGGGTGCTGGGCGGCGGCCTGGTCCCGGGCGCGGTGGCGCTGCTGGCGGGCGAGCCGGGAGTCGGGAAGTCCACGCTGCTGCTCGACGTGGCGGCGAAGGCGTCCAGCGCGCAGAGCCCGGTGCTGTATGTCACGGGTGAGGAGTCGGCGTCGCAGGTGCGGTTGCGGGCGGACCGTATCGGCGCGCTCGCCGACCACCTCTATCTGGCGGCCGAGACGGACCTGTCGGCGGTGCTCGGGCATCTGGACGACGTCAAGCCGTCGCTGCTGGTGCTGGACTCGGTGCAGACCGTGGCGTCGCCGGAGATCGACGGCGCCCCGGGCGGCGTGGCGCAGATCAGGGAGGTCGCGGGCGCCCTGATCAGAGCGTCCAAGCAGCGCGGGATGGCCACGCTGCTGGTCGGCCACGTCACCAAGGACGGGACGATCGCCGGGCCGCGGCTGCTGGAGCACCTGGTGGACGTGGTGCTGAGCTTCGAGGGCGACCGGCACGCGCGGCTGCGGCTGATCCGCGGGGTGAAGAACAGATACGGGGCCACCGACGAGGTCGGCTGCTTCGAGCTGCACGACGAGGGCATCACGGGCCTGGCCGACCCCTCGGGCCTGTTCCTGACCCGGCGCGACGAGCCGGTGCCGGGCACGTGCCTGACGGTGACGCTGGAGGGCAAGCGGCCGCTGGTCGCGGAGGTGCAGGCGCTGACCGTGGACACCCAGATCCCGTCGCCCCGGCGTACGACGTCCGGCCTGGAGAATTCCCGGGTGTCGATGATGCTGGCGGTGCTCGAACAGCGCGGCCGGATCAAGGCGATCGGGAAGCAGGACATCTACACGGCGACGGTGGGCGGGGTGAAGCTGACCGAGCCGGCCGCCGACCTGGCGGTGGCGCTGGCGCTGGCCAGCGCGGCGATCGACACCCCGCTGCCGAAGAACCTGGTGGCGATCGGCGAGGTGGGGCTGGCCGGCGAGGTGCGCCGGGTCACCGGGGTGCAGCGCCGGCTCTCCGAGGCGGCGAGGCTCGGTTTCACGCACGCGCTGGTGCCGACCGACCCTGGCAAGGTGCCGGCCGGGATGCGGGTGATCGAGGTCTCGGACATCGGTGACGCCCTGCGCGCGCTGCCTGCGAGGGCGTCCCGGGGGAAGGCTTCCGGGTAGTCGTGGCGTAGGGCGGTGGAGGGAGCGCACGCCGGCGATCGGCGGCCCGCGGCGCGGACGACGTAAACTCACTCCAAACCGCACCGACCGGAGGAACGCAGTGGCAGCCAACGACCGGGCAGGCGCCGCCCCGGCCCGCAAGGCAGCGGCGGACTCCGCCAGCAGGTCCGGCACCGGCCAGGACGGCGGGCTGATGCGCGCGTCGCTGAGCGCGGTCGCGCCCGGCACGGGCCTGCGCGACGGCCTGGAGCGCATCCTGCGCGGCAATACCGGTGGCCTGATCGTGCTGGGCATGGACAAGACCGTGGAGTCGCTGTGCACCGGCGGGTTCGTCCTCGACGTGGAATTCACCGCGACCCGGCTGCGCGAGCTGTGCAAGCTGGACGGCGCGCTGATCCTGGACAAGGACATCACCAAGATCCTGCGGGCCGGCGTGCAGTTGGTGCCCGACCCGACGATCCCGACCGAGGAGACCGGCACCCGGCACCGCACCGCGGACCGGGTCAGCAGGCAGGTCAACTTCCCGGTGGTGTCGGTCAGCCAGTCGATGCGGCTGATCGCGCTGTACGTGGACGGGCAGCGCCGGGTCCTGGAGGACTCGGCGGCGATCCTGTCCCGCGCCAACCAGGCGCTGGCCACCCTTGAGCGGTACAAGCTGCGGCTGGACGAGGTGGCGGGCACCCTGTCGGCACTGGAGATCGAGGACCTGGTCACGGTCCGCGACGTCACGGCGGTGGCGCAGCGGCTGGAGATGGTGCGCCGGATCGCCACCGAGATCGCCGAGTATGTCGTGGAGTTGGGCACCGACGGGCGGCTGCTGTCGCTCCAACTGGACGAACTGATCGCGGGCGTGGAGCCCGAACGCGAGCTGGTGGCCCGGGACTACGTGCCGGAGCCGACGGCCAAGCGCAGCCGTACGGTCGGCGAGGCGATGGCCGACCTGGACACCCTGCCGCAGGGCGAGCTGATCGAACTGACCACGGTGGCACGGGCGTTGGGCTACACGGGCTCGCCCGAGTCGCTGGACTCGGCGGTGTCGCCGCGGGGCTACCGGCTGCTGGCGAAGGTGCCGCGGCTGCCGAACACGGTCATCGAGCGGCTGGTGGAGCACTTCGGCGGCCTGCAGAAGCTGCTCGCCGCCAGCGTGGACGACCTCCAGGCGGTCGACGGCGTCGGCGAGGCCCGCGCCCGCTCGGTCCGCGAGGGCCTGTCGCGGCTGGCGGAGTCCTCGATCCTCGAACGGTACGTGTAGCGGCCGGCCTGCAGGCCCAACGGCCCGCGGGCCGGCCCCCCGTCAGTCCTGTGTGAGCACGAACGGCACGCTCTTGGCGCCGAAGCCCGGCAGTTGGGCCTGGGCCAGGTAGTTGCCGGGCGCGGCCTGCGCGCCCTTGGGGGCGGCGCAGTGCGGGGAGCTGGTCCTACCGTTCCAGCGCAGCGTGTAGGTGGTGGTGCCGTGCGCGGGCACCTGGAGCAGATACGGCGACGCGTTGCCCGGGCAGTCGTCCGTCGCCCATACGTGGCTGTCGTCGGGCGTCTTGGTGACGGTGAAGACCGCGCTGCGCGGGCCGAAGTCCAGCTTGCAGGTGACGGAACCGGAGTTGGCGGCGTGCAGCTGGAAGACCGGGTTCTCGCCGGGCGCGTACGCGTTCTGGGCGCTGGTCAGCGACAACGTCACCGTGCCGGGGGCGCAGTTGGGCAGTGTCGAGCCGACCGGGACCTGGTCGCCGCCCGAGCCCGTACCCGCGCCGGCCCCGCCGGACGTACCCGCGGACGTGCCGTCCGTGGCACCCGCGGACGAGCCGGTGGACGTGCCGGTGGTCGTACCGGCGGACGTGCCCGCCGAAGTGCCGTCGCCCGCACCGGCGTCGCTCCCCGCGTCCGAGCCCCCGCCCGTACCGCCGCTGGAGCCTGCGCCGCCGTCCGCGGGGGCGGTGTCGCGGCCGCCGGGGCGCCCGCTGATATGGGTGCCGCTCGGCGCGGGCCCCGCGGTGATGGTCGCCGCCGGGGAGCGCGAACCGCTGGGCGCGGAGGAGCCCTTGCCGCTTCCGCCGCCGCCCGAGGTCACCGCCCAGGCCACCAGTACGGCGATCAGCGCCACGAGGGCGAACACCACGACGCGCCGCCGCCAGTAGATGGACGACGGGAGAGGTCCGACGGGATTGCGCAACGAGCCCACACCCGAACTCTAGGGGAGATCACCCGTGTGCCGTCGCAACACCCGCCGCTCGGTGCCCGCTCTTTGCCGATGATCACCTTTACGTCGGCGGCCGGTCGCTGTGGGTGGCGTGTGCGAGGATCGCGAGGCGATGAGCACAGACCTCCACCACACCCCCGAGCACGACGCCACCGAGCGGCCCGCCCCCGAGCCCGCGTCCGTCACCGCCTCCCCGCGCGCGGCCGTGCTGCACGACCTGGTCATCGACTGGTTCGGCGCGCACGCCCGCGACCTGCCCTGGCGCCGCCCGGACGCGGGCGCCTGGTCGGTGATGGTCAGCGAGTTCATGCTCCAGCAGACCCCGGTGGCCCGGGTGCTGCCGGTGCACGAGCAGTGGCTGGCCCGCTGGCCGCGCCCCGCCGACCTGGCCGCCGAGTCGCCCGGCGAGGCGGTCAGAGCGTGGGGCCGGCTCGGCTATCCGCGCCGGGCCCTGCGGCTGCACGCCGCGGCCGGCGCGATAGCGCAGCGGCACGGCGGCGAGGTGCCGCACGAGCACGCGGAGCTGCTGGCGCTGCCCGGCGTCGGGGAGTACACGGCGGCGGCGGTCGCGTCGTTCGCGTACGGGCGGCGGCACACGGTGCTCGACACGAACGTGCGGCGGGTCTTCGCGCGGGTGGTGACCGGTGTCGCCCACCCGCCGAACGCGACGACGGCCGCCGAGCGGCGTACGGCGGCGTCCCTGCTGCCCGCCGACGAGGCGACCGCGGCGCGCTGGGCGGCGGCGACGATGGAGCTGGGCGCGTTGGTGTGCACCGCCCGCTCCCCGCAGTGCGGGCAGTGCCCGGTGGCGGCGCTGTGCGCGTGGCGGCTCGCGGGTTCGCCGCCGCACGAGGGGCCGCCGCGGCGCGGCCAGACCTACGCCGGGACCGACCGCCAGGTCCGCGGCCGCCTCCTGGCGGTGCTGCGCGCCTCCCCCGGCCCCGTGCCGCAGGCGGCCCTCGACGCGGTGTGGCACGAGCCGGTGCAGCGGGCCAGGGCTCTGGACGGCCTGGTCGAGGACGGCCTGGTCGAGCCGCTCGCCCACGGGGTCTACCGCCTCCCGGCCTGACCTGCCCGCTCCGTGCGGGTGTCCGAGGCGGCCTTTCCGGCTGGGCGCCCTTGAGGGACCGCTCAGCGCGGCAGCAGCAGCTGCGCGACCGCGCCGCCGCCGTCCGCGGCCGGGGCGTTGCGGAAGGTGAGGCGGGCGCCGAGGACGCGGGCCTGGCCGGTGGCGATGGTCAGGCCGAGGCCGTGGCCCGCGCCGGAGCGGTCGGTGGAGCCGGTGCGGAATCGGCTGGGCCCCTCGCGCAGCAGGTCCGGGGGGAAGCCGGGGCCGTGGTCGCGGACGCGCACGAAGGGGCCGTCGACGAGGACGTCGATGGGGGCGGCGCCGTGGCGGGCGGCGTTGGCGAGGAGATTGCCGAGGATGCGTTCCAGGCGGCGCGGGTCGGTCTGGACGACGGCGTCCTCCGCGACGGTGACGGCGGCGTCCGGGGCCAGCACCGGCACCCGGCGGCGTACGAACTCGCCGAGTGCGACCTCCTGGAGGTCGGCGTGTTCGGCGGCGCCGTCGAGGCGGGCGACTTCGAGGACGTCCTCGACCAGGGTGCGCAGCGCGTGCACCCGGTCGCGTACCAGCTCGGAGGGGCGGCCGGGGGGCAGTAGTTCGGCGGCGGTGACCAGGCCGGTGACCGGGGTGCGCAGCTCGTGGGCGATGTCGGCGGTGACCCGCCGCTCCGCCTCCAGGCGCAATTGCAGCGCGTCGGCCATCGCGTCGACGGCGCGGGCCAGCTCGTCGGTCTCGTCGCGGCCCCGGCCGCCGATCGCCTCGCGCACCCGGACCTGCGTGTCGCCGTCGGCGACCTTGCGCGCGGCGGTCGCCGCCTTCCGCAGCCGCCGCGACATGCGCCCGCCGACGAGGACGCCGATGGCGGTGCCGCCGAGGACCACGGCCACCGAGCCGAGCACCAGGGTCCGGTCGAGGTCGATCAGAACCGAGTAGCGGTCGGTGAAGCCGGTCTTGAGCGACAGCACCTTGCCGGCGCCGGCCGGCGTCTCGGCCCAGACGACCAGGCCGGAGCGGGTCTGCTGGACGAAGGTGGCGCGCTGGCCCTTGGCGGCGTAGTCCTTCAACTCGGTCGGCAGGGCCCGGTCGTTGAGGGCGGCGTAGAAGACGAGGCGGCCGTTGGTCTCGTAGATCCGCAGCGCGGACTGCACGCGCTCGTCCTGGACGTCCCTGGCGCTGTTGATCATGCTGACCCGGGCCGCGTTGTGCACGACCAGGCTCAGCGCGACGACGACCAGCGCGGAGACGACCGCGATGGCGGCGCTGAGCTTCCAGCGCAGGGTGAGCCGCAGAGCCATCGGCTCTCAGGCCCGCAGCTTGTAGCCGAAGCCGCGTACGGTCTCGATACGGTCCTGGCCGACCTTGGCCCGCAGCCGCTGGACGTGCACGTCGACGACCCGGGTGTCGCCGCCCCAGTCGTAGTCCCAGACCCGGGTCAGCAGCCGGTCGCGGGACAGCACCGTGCCGGGGGCGGCGGCGAATTCCAGCAGCAGCCGCATCTCGGTGGGCGTCAGGGCGAGGCGTTCACCGGCGCGGGTGACCTCCATGCCCTCCGGGTCGATCGCGATGTCGCCGAAGGACAGCAGGGCGTCGTCCCGCGGGTCGTCGGCGGCGCTGGCGCGGAAGCGGCGCAGCACCGCGCGGATACGGGCGACGAGCACGGCGCCGTCGAAGGGCTTGGTGACGTAGTCGTCGGCGCCGGCCTCCAGGCCGAGCACGACGTCGATGGCGTCGGCGCGGGCCGAGACCATGATGACCGGCACGGTCGACTCGTCCCTGATCCGCCGGCACAGGCTCACCCCGTCCAGACCCGGCACCATCACGTCCAGCAGCGCGAGGTCGGGCCGGTCGGCGCGGAAGGCGTCCAGGCCGGTCAGGCCGTCGGGGGCGGCGGTGACCTGGAAGCCGTCGCGCTCCAGGGCGAGCGTGGTGGCCTCGCGGATGACGTCGTCGTCCTCGACGAAGAGGACGTGGGTGGCGGCCATGGGGAGTCAACGGCCTCCGGGAGCCGCGGCGGACGCCGAGGCGGTCGGCAGATCCGGGTCCAGCGGGTCGGAGTCGGGCCGCGGCGCCGGCTCCGTGGACGTCGGCTCGGGCCGTACGGTCGGCGTCCGCGCCCCGAAGTCGGCGTAGCTGCGCGCGACCTGCACGAAGTGGCCGTCGCGCCACGCGTACAGCACCGATTCCTGCCCGGTCGGGTACGACACCGGGTCGTCCACCTTGTACACCTCGTGGATGATCTGCAACTGCCCGTCCTCGACGCTTCCGTACACCGGTGGCCGCTCGTCGGCGAAGACGTTCTGGTATTTGCCGTTCACCATACGGTAGACGTACGCGGCCACGCCGAGGCCGTTGCCGCAGGTCGTGACGTTGACCACCAGGTCCGGGCCGTCACCCGAGGTCAGGTCGCCGGCGTCGGTGGCCACCGGGTAGTCGTCGCCCGAGCAGGGCGTCAGGTCCTCGCGTACGTCCTGGCTGACGCTGCTGTCCCGGCGGACCATGGTGGCCAGCGCCCGCGGGTCCCGGGCGAGGGCGGGGGCGGCGGCGGAGTCGGCCGGCCGCCGCACGCTGGGGCTCGGCGCCGGGCCCTCCTTGCGGGCACCCGTGCCGGTCGTACCGCAGCCCGTCACCACGACGCACGCGCAGGTCAGCGCGCCCATCGCAGCCGTACCGGGTCTTACGCGGCGCACATCGCCTCCTCCTCCACCTCGGGTCGCGAGTAGCCGTAGCTGCCGTGCTCCAGCTCGTGGCGCAGCCGGGCGAGCGCCCGGTGCAGCGTGCTCTTCACCGTACCGGTGGACATGCCGAGTACGCGTGCGGTCTCCTCGGTCGTCAGCTGGCCGTAGTGGCGCAGCACCACGACCTGCCGCTGCTTGGGCGCCAGCACGGTCAGCACGTCCCGCAGCATCTCGCGGTCCGCGCGCTGCTCGGCGCCGTCGTCCACGCTGCGCTCGGGCAGCTCCCCGGTGGGCACCTCGTCCAGCTTGCGGCTGCGCCACCACTCGGTCCTGGTGTTGATCATCACCCGGCGCATATACGCGTCCGCGAGGGTCTTGTCGGCGATGCCGTCCCACCGGGGGTAGGTGCGCACCAGCGCGGTCTGCACGAGGTCCTGCGCGTCGATCGGGTCGGGAACCAGCCGGCGGGCGCTCCGCAGCAGGGCGTCCTGCCGGGACCTCACGTACTCCTCGAACCCCAATACCGCGCCGCTCGCCGCCATGGTGCCTCCGCCCCGCTCCCGCCGCTGCGACCCGGCGTACCGCCGCGGTCGCGACCGGGGGCCTCCCCCGGCTCGGCCGAAGTTACGGAGCGGATGTCTGGCTTCCGCCACCGCGAGCGCACAGCGGGCGCACAGCAACCCATCGGTTGTGTAACGGGGCGGACGAATCGGATTTTCCGCCCGAAGGCGGGCGACAGGCCGTGCGTCATCTCAGCCGCTGCCGCGCAGTTCCCGCAACGCGTCCTGCGCCGCCCCGACGAAGGCCTCACGCGCCTGCTTGACGTCCTTCCAGTCCGGCCGCGCCCCGCCGTCTTTGTGCAGCGCGGCCAGCCGCTCCAGCAGCGTCCTGCCCTGCGCGGCCGGCCCGACGCCCTCCACCTCGATGACGTTGAACGCGGCCCGCGTCACCGCATACGCCCGGTCCACGGCCGCGACCGCCGCGGCTTCGTCGGGATACCGGCCGTCCTCGCGGAACCAGGCGACATGCGACTCGGCGTCGGCGGCGGTCAGGAACGCGGCATAGGCGTCGCGGCGGGCCAGATAGAGGGCAGTCGACTCTTCGAGCATGCCCGCCACGCTACGGCCACGCGCCCGCGGGCGTCAGCACCCCGTGCCCGAGACCCCCGGGTTGTAGTAGCGCACGGACCGGCTCGGCGCCGGACGCGACGAGTCGGCGGTCGGGCCGCAGGAGGCATCGGGGGCGCAGACGGTCTGCGGGCCGCAGGTCTCGAAGGCGGGGTTGCAGTCCGGCAGGCAGGTCGGTCCCGCGCGCACCGCGCTTGCGGGAAACACCGCCTCCAACTCCGCCCTCGCCGCACGCATGGCAACGCCGCCGTAGATCGCCTGGAGGCTCTGCTCATGCACATTGCCGAGGTTCATCCAGCGGGCGAATACACACGGCCACACGTAACCGTCAGGTGAGATCGCGAACTTGGCCCGGCCGCACATACCGCACAACCCGCTGACGTCCGGGTACGCGCCGCCCGCCCCGCGCCCGAAGGGCCTGATCCGATCGGTGCGGACGTCACGGATCCCGAGTTGCAGCAGTTCCTGCTCCGCACCCCGCGCGCGCTGGCCGTGGATGACGTCGATCACGCTGCCGCGCATCTCGATCCCCAGGGCCCTGCCCCGTTCGACGTTGGTCCGGGTGCGGGCGTGCGCGCCGCGAGCGTCGGTCACCTCGTCGTGATCGCCCGCGTCATCGCTGTAGTAGCTGAACGCCAGCCGGACACCGGGCAGTCGCAGCACCTCCCAGACCTCGGGCCGCAGATGCGTCATGTTGCTGAACACCTCGACCCGCATGTCGTGCCGGCGCGCACGCCGCACGAAGCCCGGCAGGCCGGGGTGCAGCGTCGGCTCTCCCCCGATGAACTGCACGTCCCGCACCCCCATTCCGTTCAACTCATCGATCACCCGCAGCCAGTCGGCGCCGGTCATATCGCCGTGCGTCCCCTGTGGGGACGAGTTGGCGTAGCAGTGGCGGCAGTTGAGATTGCAAAAGCCGGTGATTTCCAGCCAGACGAAGGTGGGACGTAGCGGAAGGGCACGCATCGATGGCTCCTACGGCTGCCAGGGGTCGGTGAGTTCGTAGCAGTGGCCGCCGGGGTGCTCGGCGTACTGGCAGCAGGCCTCGTCCAGCGGTTCGGGCGCGAGCGCCCGGCAGTCGGGCAGGACGACGAGGCCCAGGGGTCCCTCCGCGTGGCCCCAGCGGACCCACACCGAGCCGGTGTCCGGGCCGTCGAGGTGCATCACGTACGCGTGGTGGTCCCCGGCGGTGTGCGCCTGGAGCACACACCGCAGGTCGCGGTCCGCCTGCGAGGGCTCCCCCGTATCCGGCGGCGCCAGCGCCTCCGCGGCGGCGGCGAGCCGATCCGGGAGCCGGCGGCGGGCGCCGCACACGGGTAAGAGGTCGGGGACGAAGGTGGTCATACGGGTCCTTCCGTACCGGTCGTTGGCGAAAGTCCCCTCGCCCGGAGTCGAACCGGGGCCTCCCGGCCGGGGGGAGGCCGGGTCTCTTCCGCTGAGGTACGAGGGGGTGGTGGTCATGCCGGCTCGCGCTCCAGGGCGGGCAGCACCGCCCAGGTGGTCTTCGTGCCGTCCTCGTGCGGGGCCCAGCCCCAGTCGCGGGACAGGGCATGTACGAGTGGCAGGCCACGGCCGGTCTCGCTGTACGGATCGGGGTGCGGCTCCATGACGGGAGGCTTACGTGATCCGTCGCGCACCTCGACAAGCACCTCGCCACCACCTGCCGTCACGGTCAGGCCGATGACCGAGTTCGGCGCGTGCCGTAACGCGTTGCCGACCAGCTCGCTGACCACCAGCAGCGCCGAGTCCACGGCCTCGTCACGACGCCAGGCGACCAGGCAGTCACGCACTTCGCGCCGTGCGCGGCCGACCTCCGCGAATTCGAGCCGAAGGCCGAGGGCGACCTGATGTCGCGCCCTCATGTACGGCCGGGTGCGGGGCACGACAGTGGCGCTCGACATGGTGCGATCTCCGTTCCGAAAAGAGCCCGGGCTCCGGTTCTTCTGTCATCGAGAAAAGCGGAGGCCGCCGGGCGACCGCGTGGCCACCGGCATGTAAGAACGATGCAATTCACGCATCGGATTCGCCCCGGACGGGCATGCAGCCTCCAACACGTCGCTCCAGGAGCTACGTTCGGAACGTCCAAGAGCTGCAGCGCCGGAGTCGAGATGTCCGCAGACGCCAGGCCCAACACCGTCGTCCGCGACGTGCGGGAAACGCAGTTCCGCATGAGCCGCGAGGAGTTCGCCCGCCACGTCAACGCGACGGCGGCGGCGATGGGCGAGAACACCGGATGCACCGCACGCCTCATCGCGGCCTGGGAGCGCGGCGAGGTCGCCAGCCCCCGCCCTGTCTATGAGCGGGTCCTCCACGAGATCACCGGCCGCTCTCTGGCCGACCTCGGATTCGCCACCCGCCGGGCGCCGGCGGCCGCGGTCCCCGTCATCCCGACGCGGCCGTACGCACGAAGGGCGGATGACACCGACGTGGAACGCCGCACGTTCCTCCGTGACGGGGCCGGATCGGTCACCGGCATCGCCATGGGCGATCCGAGGCCTCGTCAGTCCGGCCGCCGGATGGGTATGCGCGAGGTCCGCCAAGTCCTGGCGTCGACCGCGGCGATCAGCTCGCATGTCCGCGACCACGGCTCCACCGCGATGCACCACGAGGCCGAGAAGTCCCTGAACGCGGCGCACGGCTGGCTGCGCCATGGACAGTTCAGCGAGTCGACCGGACGGCTCCTGCGCTCGGCGACCGGGGAACTGACCGTCGCGGTTGGCAACTTGGCCTTCGACGCGGGTCGGCACAACGACGCTCGTTCACTGTTCACCGAGTCCCTGACCGCAGCGCGATTGGCCGCCGACCCGGTGCTGGAAGCACGGAGTTTCGGCTGCCTGTCCCGCCTGGCGAGGGAGAGCGGGCGACCGAGGGAGGCAGTGAGCGCGGCCCAGGTCGCGCGCGGCATCGCGAGGTCGCTCGGCTCTCCCCGGATGCAGGCGCTGTTCGCGATGCGGGAAGCGGGTGGATGGGCCTTCCTCGGCGACCGGTGCGCGTGCGACGCGGCCATCGTCGACGCGCATACCCAGTTCGAGAAGGGCCCGCGTGACAGCGACCCGGCGTGGCTGGGCTTCTTCACCCCCGCCGAACTCGTCGGACTGGAGTCCTTGTGCCGCGCCGACCTCGGGCAGCACGAGCGTGCGGCTTACGGCGCCGAGCAGGCCGTGCTGCTGACCGGCCGGGGGTTCACCCGCAGCCGCGCCCTTTACACCGCTGACATCGCCGTGCAGAACGCCAAACGCGAACGCCCCGACCTGGACAACGCCCTACGGGCTTCCGACGAAGCCCTGTCCTACCTGCCGCAAGTGCAGTCCCGTCGGTTGATCAATGCCGTGCGAGACATTGAGGCCGCTCTGCAACGCCACGTGCGGGTGCCGGCAGTTGCTGCGTGGCTGACCGATTACCACGCCCTAGGCATCGCATGAGGAGGTACGGCGTGGAGCCGATCACGCGCGGGAACGAGACGATCGTCCGAGTCCACGGAATCAGCCAGACCCAGCCGTTGGTCGACGCCTTGGCCGATATCTGGGCCGACGCTCATCCGGAATTCAGTGCGAACGGCGAGGACGGCCGTACTCGCGGTGTCGACACCTTCCGGCGACAGATCAACGGCCATTTCCGGCACGGCGGCTTCACCCTGGCGGCCGCTTACGAGGCAGGCACCCTGATCGGTTTCGGCTACGGTTTCCCCTGCTCCGCCGAATACTGGTACGGCGAGGAGCTTCTCCCCCACATCCCCGCCGAGGCCCGCGAGAACCTGATGGGCCTGTGTGAGGGTGCCGTCCGCCCGGGCTGGCAGTCCCACGGCATAGGCACCCGCCTCCACCACGCCCTCGTCCAGGCCGTTTCCCCCCGCTGGACGTCCCTCCTCGTCAGCCCCGCCAACACCCGCGGCCGCGCCCTCTACAACCGCCTCGGCTACCGCTACGCGGGCCCGTACCGCAACGGCGACGAGACATACGACCTGCTGATCGCCCGCGTCGGGTGAGACCGCTTGACGACGCAAGGAGTCTGAACGTGGCTGACGAACCCGGTCGCATCTTCCGCGAAGCGTGGATCAGCGGAGTCCGTAAGCACTTCGCCGGGGAGCCGACGCCCGGCTATGTCGCCGGCTCGGAGGACCTGCCCGGCTGGCAGCGGGAGACGGACGCGGACATCTTCGAGGCGGTGCGGGATTCGCTCTGAAACGGGTCGGGAGCGGGCGCTCGTGCCCGCCGTGGGATCGATGACGTTGCTGGCCGCGGCCGTCATCGTGCATGACCGGGACCGCGGGCGGGTGGTGCTGCTGCAACGCGGCGAGGGCGCCAAGTACGGGCAGGGGCTGTGGGACCTGCCGATCGGCAAGAGCGAGCCCGGCGAGCCGGTCACCGCCACGGCGGTGCGCGAGCTGCGGGAGGAGACGGGGCTGGTCGTCAGGCCCGAGGCGTTGGAATTGGCGCACGTCGTGCACGGCGCCTGGGGCGTCGAGTCCCCCAACGGCTTCCTGACCGTCGTCTTCGCCGCACACGAGTGGCAGGGCGAACCGGAGAACCGGGAGCCGCACAAGCACGCCCAGGTCCGCTGGACCCCGGTCGACGCCCTCCCGGCGGAATTCGTGCCCAGCACCGCCGACACCCTGCGCAACTATCTGGCAGACGGCCCCGCCGTATCCCTGCACGGCTGGGATTGAGCCGTACGCCCCTCCGCCGGGCCGGTCGCGGGACGCAGCCGTGCGGGGGCCTACGGCCGGAGCCGGTAGGGGCAGGCGAGCTGGTGGCGGATGGCCGGGGCCAGCAGGTCTTCCCGGCCCTTCAGTGCGTCGGCCAGAGGGCGGGTGGTGGGGAAGACCATTTCCGCCGCGACGTTGTCCTGGACAATGCGGGCCAGGTTGTCGAGGGCGACGGCGACCGGGTCGGTGGGGGGCCCGGCGGTGGGGAGGTCGATCAGGTGGGAGTCGGCTGTGCCGGGGGTCAGGAAGGGCTTGACGACGAGCGAGTTCTGGTTGGGGGCGGATGTCGTCCACAGCGACAGCACGACGACGTAGAGGCCCGGCCAGTCCGCCGGACCGACCTGGCTCCGCCAGCGGGTCATCAGGGCCTCGACGCCGCTGATCTGCGCCCGAGCGGCATACGTGAGGGTGACGGCGATCGCGTCGCTCACCTGGGAGGTGAAGCCCTCGAAGGACGCCATGTCGGCGGCGCCCCGCCGCACCGAGGTGTCGACGAACGACAGCGCCGCGTCGAGGATCCGCGCGCTCGACGCCGCCAGCTCCGGCGGCGTGTCCGCGGCGCCGAGCCGCTGCCGGGCGGTGGCCAGGGTGGCGCCGAAGGTCCGGAGCGGGGCGGTCCACGACTTCGTGGCCGGCCCCTCGGAGGCCACCATATCCACGTCGTGCTGGTCGAGCCGCGCGGAGCCGGGCAGGCGCGGGACGCGGCGGCTCAGGTGCGGCGCGATGATCGAGTAGATGCCCAGCGGGGCGTGGGCGACCGACTTGGCCAGTTCGAAGACCTCGGGAACGGGGTGCACCGACTCCCGCCGGCCGCGGTGGACCAGGGTGTACAGACCGCCGCGCTCGTCGTTCTGGACGACGATGACGGGGCTGAGACGCTTGGCCACCTCGGCCCGGAGCGCGTCGTAGTGCCGCTGCGTCTCGGTGTCGATCGCGACCAGCGCGGCACGCGCCGCCGGGCGGCTGCCCGCGGCGGAGGCCGCCTGCCCGGGGCCCAGATACGTCATGGCGCCGGCCGCCGCGGCACTCCCGAGCAGACTCCGACGCGTGCTCATCCCCCACCCCTCCCGGTCGGGGACAATCTGCCCGACCCGGCACCCCGTCATCCGGGCACCCACCCCAAAGGGCTCGATCGGGTGACATCGGGTGAACCCGGGTGATGAAGGGACCACCCGGCAGCGGCGGCCTTGCGCGGGACTCGCGCCCATGGCGGGCCCCACGACGGCACCGGCCCCCTCCGGCCGGCGAAGGCGGGAGGGGGCCGGTTCAAGGCCGTGCGGCCGTTTCAGCCCGGTCCAGGCCGACGGCGACCGCGGCGGCGCGGGGGCCGAGGCGGCCTGAGCCCACTCAAGGCCCGCGGAAGCGCCAGGCCCACGTAGGCCGGACGAGGCTCGCGTGGCCGGTGAGGCCACAGCCCAGTCAAGACCCGCGGAAGCGTCAGGCCCGCGGAGGCCGACCAGGCTCGCGTGGCCGGTCAGGCCACAGCCCAGTCAAGGCCCGCAAAGCGTCAGGCCCGCGGAGGCCCGACCAGGTCGACGGCGGCCTTCGGGGGCCGCCATACCCCCGAAGGCCGCCGGGGCCAGCGGCGGCTTCAAGCCCCGCGAGCGCCGGTCAGGCCCGCAGGGGCCGCGGAGGACCGGGGCCCGCAACCCCGAGGCGGCACCCCCGACCGGAGGTCAGAGCGCGTCGATCAGCACCGGCTCATCCGCCGCCGGGACGGCGTCGGCGTCGGCGTCGGACTGCTTGGAGGCGGCGCCCCGCAGGGGGGTCTCGACGATGAACCAGGCGGCCACGAAGCCGATCACGCTGACCACCGCGCCCCACAGGAAGACCGTGTGCGTACCGGAGGACACCGCGTGGAAGTACGCGTCCTTCAGCGCCGGCGGGAACTTCGCGATGGTCGCCGGGTCGAGCTGGGCGCCGCCCTTCGTGACGGCGGCGCCGGCCGCGGTGGAGTCCATGCCGTGCTGGATCTTGTGGGAGAACAGCGCGCCGAAGAGGGAGACGCCGAAGGAGCCGCCGATCGTGCGGAAGAGCGTGGCGGAGGAGGAGCCGACGCCGATGTCGCGCATGTCGACGCTGTTCTGCGCGATCAGCATGGTGATCTGCATGATGAAGCCCATGCCCGCGCCCAGGACGGCCATGTAGAGGCCGGAGGTGAAGCGGGTGGTGTGGACGTCCATCGTGGACAGCAGGAACAGGCCGACGGTGATCAGGGCGCCGCCGACGATCGGGAAGATCTTGTAGCGGCCGGTGGAGGTGGTGACCCGGCCGGCGACCATCGAGACGGCCATCATCGCGAGCAGCATCGGCAGCAGCAGCAGGCCGGAGTTGGTCGCCGAGGCGCCCTGGACGGTCTGCTGGTAGAGCGGCAGGAAGGTCATCGCGCCGAACATCGTGAAGCCGACGAGGAAGCCGACGCCCGAGATCAGCGAGAAGTTCGCGTTGCGGAAGATCCGCAGCGGCATGATCGGCTCGGGCGCGCGGGTCTCGGCGTAGACGAAGCCGCCGAGCGCGGCCAGGCCCAGCACCAGCAGGCCGAGGATCTGGACGGAGCCCCAGGCGTACTGCGTGCCGCCCCAGGTGGTCAGCAGCACCAGCGAGGTGATCGCGACGGTGAGCAGGGCGGCGCCCCAGTAGTCGATACGGCCCTGGCTGCGCTTCTTGGGCAGGTGCAGCACGATGGTGACCATCGCGAGGGCGATGACGCCGATCGGCAGGTTGATGTAGAAGCTCCAGCGCCATCCCCAGTTGTCGGTGATGGAGCCGCCGACCAGCGGGCCGCCGATCATGGCGATGGCCATGACGCCGGCCATCATGCCCTGGTATTTGCCGCGCTCGCGGGGCGGGATCATCTCGCCGATGATCGCCATCACGCCGACCATCAGACCGCCGGCGCCCAGGCCCTGGAAGGCCCGGAAGGCGATGAGCTGGTCCATGCTCTGCGCCATGCCGGAGGCCGCGGAGCCGACGAGGAACAGCACGATCGAGGTGAGGAAGATGCCCTTGCGGCCGTACATGTCGCCGAGCTTGCCCCAGATGGGGGTGGAGGCGGCGGTGGCCAGGGTGTAGGCGGTGACGACCCAGGACAGGTGGTCCAGGCCGCCCAGCTCGCCGACGATGGTCGGCATCGCGGTGCCGACGATCATGTTGTCGAGCATCGCGAGCAGCATGGCGATCAGCAGACCGACCATGACCACGCGCACGCTGCGCTGGCGCGGCCCGCCGCCCGTCGCGGCCGCCTTGTCGCCGGACGGCTCCGGCGACGACGGTGTGGCGACTTCGGTCTGGGACATGACCGTTTTCCTCCCCCGGGACAGGGCGGTGGTTCAGGGGTACTTACTTGCCGCCCGGCTAGTACGTATACGTAGCAGCAAGGTACGTTGTTTACTAGCCGGGCGTCAAGTAAGTGCGTAGCCTCGGAAACAGGCCCTACCGTGAGGGCTCCCGGTCGGTCACACTCCCCTATGAAGGGGTCACGTAGTGCAGCAGGAGAGCGACGAGCCCATGGGTACATCCCAGCAGCACCCGCAGCAGCGCAGGACCGACACGCGCCGCCGCATCCAGCAGGTCGCGCTGGAACTGTTCGCGGAGCAGGGCTACGAGAAGACCTCACTGCGCGAGATCGCCGAGCGGCTCGACGTCACGAAGGCGGCGCTGTATTACCACTTCAAGACCAAGGAAGACATTCTCAGCAGCGTCGCCGAGGACCTGACCCGGCCGCTGCGGGAACTGATCGCCTGGGCCGAGGCCCAGCCGCACTCGCTGGCCACCAAGCAGGAGCTGCTGCGGCGCTACAGCGACATCCTGTGGAGCACGCTCGACCTCTTCCGCTTCATCCAGGAGAACCAGGCGACGGTACGCGAGCTGACCGTCGGGGAGAACTTCCGGCAGAGCATGAAGGCGCTCGGCGAGCTGCTCAAGGACCCGGCGGCGCCGATCGCCGCGCAGGTCCGCAGCGTCACCGCGCTGTTCGCGATGCACGCCGGCATGTTCGTGACGCAGAACGTCGAGGGCGACCCCGAGGAGAAGCGCGCGGCCATCCTCGAGGTCGCCCTCGATCTCGTCGCCCAGGCCGAGGCGAGTGTCCTTGCGGGTTGACCCGCCGGCGGCCGGTTGACGTCTGTTCTTTTGTGCGACTGTGCGACCGCCTGCTTACGGGTTCACGCCGTGGGCGCGCAGGAAGTGCAGGGGCTCGACGGAGGAGCCGTAGTACGGGGTCGTACGGACCTCGAAGTGCAGGTGGGGGCCGGTCGAGTTACCGGTGGAGCCGGACTTGCCGATCTCCTGGCCGGTGATGACCTGCTCGCCGACGTGCACCTCGATGTGCGAGAGGTGGCCGTACTGCGTGTACAGCTGCGAGCCGTGCTGGATCACGATGTTGTTGCCGTAGGCGCCGCCCCAGCCCGCCGTCACGACGGTGCCGGTGTGCGCGGCCCGCACGGTGGAGCCGGTCGGCACGACGAAGTCCTGGCCGGAGTGGGTGTGGGCCCAGTGCACGCCGACCTGGGCGTAGCCCGCGCCGAGCACGTAGTGGGGCGTCGGGGTCATCCAGCCGGCGATACGCGCCTTGCGGTCGGCGGCGGCCTTGGCGGCCGCCTCCTTCTTGGCCTCCGCCGCGGCCTTCGCCGCCGCCTCCGCCTTGGCCTTGGCCTGCGCGGCGGCGTCCTTCTGGCCCGTCACCTGCTTCTGCAGCACGTCGGAGACGCTGCTCGCGGCCGGAGCGGCGGCGACTGCCGAGACGGGAGCCGCCTCGTGGCCGGCGCCGGCGGCGAACGCTGCGGTCGAGCCCAGCGCGAGCGCCGCGACCAGTCCTCCGGTCACTACGGCGACCCGGCCGCGGTTCACGGACTTCGGGGTGCGGTTCTTCATCGTCGAGTTCTTACGCATGCAGAAAACAACCTCACTGGGTGGGGGTACCGGGCCGGGGTGCGGCCCGTCGCTCCACCTTGGTAACCCGGGGCCCGACGGCCCGGCAAACACCCCCTCTCCTATCCGGGGTCGTAGGTGGCCGAGCCCCGCACCCCGGCGCCACCCGGGCCGAAAACCGGTGAATAGTCCGTTTCGCCCACTTCCGAGAGAGCCCCGAGGCCCACTATTTCCGGTAGTACGTGGCACGCGTCACGTGCGGCGCCTCACCTCGGCGGGGCTTCCGGAGCCTCCGGCGGCGTCCTGCGTGAGGGCGCGAAAAGGCCCCGGACCTCGCGGTCCGGGGCCTTGCTCGCGCCAGGTGTGGCTAGCTCTCCTTGGAGAGGTTCGGGGTCTCGACGGGCGGGGCGTCCGCCACCGTGACCTTCTCCTCGCCGCGGAAGGTGAAGGTGGCCGTCTCGCCTTCGCCCTCGACCTCCACCACCACGATGTGGCCGGGACGCAGCTCGCCGAAGAGGATCTTCTCGGAGAGCGAGTCCTCGATCTCGCGCTGGATCGTCCGCCGCAGCGGCCTCGCGCCCATGACCGGGTCGTAGCCGCGCTTGGAGAGCAGTTCCTTGGCCTCCAGGCTGAGCTCGATGCCCATGTCGCGGTCGCGCAGCCGCTCGTCCACCGCGCCGATCATCAGGTCGACGATCTGCAGGATGTCGTCCTGGCTGAGCTGCGGGAAGACGATGACGTCGTCCACACGGTTGAGGAACTCGGGGCGGAAGTGCTGCTTGAGCTCGTCGCTGACCTTGTTCTTCATCCGCTCGTACCCGGACTTCGTGTCACCCTGGGCGGCGAAGCCCAGGTTGAAGCCCTTGGAGATGTCGCGGGTGCCGAGGTTGGTGGTCATGATGATCACCGTGTTCTTGAAGTCGACGACCCGGCCCTGGGAGTCGGTCAGGCGACCGTCCTCCAGGATCTGCAGCAGGCTGTTGAAGATGTCCGGGTGCGCCTTCTCGACCTCGTCGAACAGGACGACCGAGAACGGCTTGCGCCGCACCTTCTCGGTGAGCTGGCCGCCCTCCTCGTACCCGACATAGCCGGGCGGGGAGCCGAAGAGCCGCGAGACGGTGTGCTTCTCGCTGAACTCCGACATGTCGAGCGAGATCAGCGCGTCCTCGTCGCCGAAGAGGAACTCGGCGAGCGCCTTGGACAGCTCGGTCTTACCGACACCGGACGGGCCGGCGAAGATGAACGAGCCACCGGGGCGCTTGGGGTCCTTCAGACCCGCGCGGGTGCGGCGGATGGCCTTGGACAGCGCCTTGACGGCGTCCTTCTGCCCGATGATCCGCCGGTGCAGCTCGTCTTCCATGTGCAGCAGCCGAGAGGACTCCTCCTCGGTCAGCTTGAAGACCGGGATGCCGGTGGCGGTGGCGAGGACCTCGGCGATCAGGTCGCCGTCGACCTCGGCCACGACGTCCATGTCGCCGGCCTTCCACTCCTTCTCCCGCTTGGCCTTCGCGGCGAGCAGCTGCTTCTCGTTGTCCCGCAGGGACGCGGCCTTCTCGAAGTCCTGCGAGTCGATCGCGGACTCCTTCTCCCGGCGGACGTCGGCGATCTTCTCGTCGAACTCGCGCAGGTCCGGCGGCGCCGTCATGCGGCGGATACGCATCCGGGAGCCGGCCTCGTCGATCAGGTCGATCGCCTTGTCCGGCAGGAAGCGGTCCGAGATGTAGCGGTCGGCCAGCGTGGCGGCCTGCACCAGGGCCTCGTCGGTGATCGACACCCGGTGGTGGGCCTCGTACCGGTCGCGCAGACCCTTGAGGATCTCGATGGTGTGCGGCAGCGACGGCTCGGCGACCTGGATGGGCTGGAAGCGGCGCTCGAGGGCCGCGTCCTTCTCCAGGTACTTGCGGTACTCGTCGAGCGTGGTCGCACCGATGGTCTGCAGCTCACCGCGGGCCAGCATCGGCTTGAGGATCGAGGCCGCGTCGATCGCGCCCTCGGCGGCGCCGGCGCCGACCAGGGTGTGCAGCTCGTCGATGAACAGGATGATGTCCCCGCGGGTGCGGATCTCCTTGAGCACCTTCTTCAGGCGCTCCTCGAAGTCACCGCGGTAGCGGGAGCCGGCCACCAGGGCGCCGAGGTCCAGGGTGTAGAGCTGCTTGTCCTTGAGCGTCTCGGGCACCTCGCCCTTGACGATCGCCTGGGCCAGGCCCTCCACGACGGCGGTCTTGCCGACGCCGGGCTCCCCGATCAGGACCGGGTTGTTCTTGGTGCGGCGGGACAGCACCTGCATGACCCGCTCGATCTCCTTCTCGCGCCCGATGACCGGGTCGAGTTTGGTCTCTCTGGCGGCCTGGGTCAGGTTGCGGCCGAACTGGTCCAGGACGAGCGAGGTCGAGGGCGTGCCCTCGGCCGGCCCGCCGGCCGTGGCCGACTCCTTGCCACCCGAGTAACCGGACAGCAGCTGGATGACCTGCTGCCTGACCCGGTTCAGATCGGCGCCCAGCTTCACGAGGACCTGGGCGGCGACGCCCTCGCCCTCGCGGATCAGGCCGAGCAGGATGTGCTCGGTGCCGATGTAGTTGTGACCCAGTTGAAGAGCCTCGCGGAGCGACAGCTCCAGGACCTTCTTGGCCCGGGGAGTGAAGGGGATGTGGCCGGACGGGGCCTGCTGCCCCTGGCCGATGATCTCCTCCACCTGCTGGCGGACCGCCTCAAGAGAAATCCCGAGGCTCTCCAGGGCCTTAGCGGCGACACCCTCACCCTCGTGGATCAGGCCCAGGAGGATGTGCTCGGTGCCGATGTAGTTGTGGTTGAGCATCCGGGCTTCTTCCTGAGCCAGGACGACAACCCGCCGCGCGCGGTCGGTGAACCTCTCGAACATCGTTAATCGCTCCTCAGAGCGGTCGGGCAGTGAGGGGTCGGTCCCCTCCCTGTCCTTCCGCATGCTAGTCCCGCACAGCGGCGCCGCTCACGTATCCACCCCCGCTGCCACGGGGAAAGCTGCGCTACCGGCTGACGTCACTCCCACAACCTCGATGGTGCGAGACGATGTTCCCGCAGGCCAGGCGAATACGTCTTTATCAACTACGCCCGTGGCGAACGCCTGCCGTGCCTGCCGTCACACCAGCCCTCCCCACTAGGTACTTCTTACCCTCAGCGACCGACAGTCCACACCGGATGTCCGACAGGTGTGCGCTACGGGCGAACAACCTTGCGCCATGGCGAACAGTTCAAGCCGGGTCCCCCTCCTCCGGAATCGTACATTCCGCACACCGTACGTGTTCTGTCACGCACGGTACGTAACCCCGGTGCGGCCCCGCAGTTGCACTGGCATGGGCTGGTACGAGCACGAGCTGGGGTGGCCGCTGACGGGGACGCTGCCGCCGGGGCTGGTCACCGGGGTGCGATTCGACGCGCTCGACGTGCCGGCGGCGGTCGGGTACGCGCTGCTGGCCCGTTTTCCGCGGCCCGGGGAGCTGGGTCCGGTGGCGCTGGACGGGCACCGGGTCCGGCTGCTGGTCGCGGCGGGCGCCGCGGAGGAGCTGCCGGGGCTGCTGGAATGGCTGGAGTGGGGCGGCATCGCCCTGGACGTGACCGCGCTGGGCGCCGGCCAGTGGATGCGGGCGCCGGCGCACCCCGAGTGGCACCGCCGGGAGGCCGCATACGACCGGTCTGCGCCGGTGTGGCTGCGGCCTCCCCGGCCTGGCGTCGACGTGGAGGCCACCGTGCCCGCACTGCGGGTCACCGGAGGAGCCGATGGATCGGGGGTTCCCATCGGCCTCCCGGCGCTCGTCGCCGCGCTGGCGACAGCCTGCCACCGGATCGCGCTGCGGGCGCGCACCCAGGATCAGCCGTGGGCCTTCTCGTACGCCTCGCGGATCGTGGCCGGCACCCGGCCGCGGTCGTTGACCTCGTAGCCCTTCTCCTTCGCCCATGCGCGGATCTTGGCGGTGTCGGGACCGGAGGTCCCGCCACTGCGCACCGCCTTGGTGCGCCCGCGACCGACCCGGCCGCCCGTCCTGCGGCCACTGTCCGTGTACGGGTTGAGCAGCCCGCGCAGCTTGTCGGCATTCGCCGTGGTGAGGTCGATCTCGTACGTCACACCATCGAGTGCGAACGTCACGGTCTCGTCCGCCTCACCACCGTCGAGGTCGTCTACGAGAAGGACCTGAACCTTCTGTGCCACCGGCTTCCCTTTCATCGAAAACGGATTAACGGTAAAAGCAAAGCGCCTTTGCGGGGAAAACACAAACCCCTTGCACGAAGAGGTCCACCCGAGACCGTGCGATCCGGACAAACCGGAACGTCACAGTTGCAGCAGCATGCGGCTGTTGCCCAAGGTGTTCGGTTTCACGCGCTCCAGGTCGAGGAACTCGGCGACTCCCTCGTCATTGGAACGCAGCAGCTCCCCGAACACATCGCGGTCCACAGGCGTGTCCCCGGTCTCCCGGAAGCCGTGCTTGGCGAAGAAGTCCACTTCGAACGTGAGGCAGAAAATTCGACGCACTCCCAGCCACCGCGCGGTCTGCAGCAGCTTCGCCAGCAACTGGTGACCGACTCCGGCGCCGCGCAGGGCGGGGTCCACCGCCAGCGTCCTGACCTCGGCCAGGTCCTCCCACATCACGTGCAGGGCGCCGCACGCCACGACGGACGCGTCCTCGTCGCGTTCGGCCACCCAGAACTCCTGGATGTCCTCATAAAGCGTCACCGTCGGCTTGTCGAGCAGGATGCGGTCGCGCACATACGAGTCCAGCAACCGGCGTACCGCGGGGACATCGACGGTGCGGGCCCTGCGGATGGTGACGTCATTCGACACGAGGGGCATGGACGGACGCTATCGTCCTTCGGCTTCCGTCGGACCCGAGGGGTCCACGGACTGGATGACGCGCATTGCGTCACGGACCGCTTCACGCTGTTCCGGCGACATCATGCCGAAGAAGTGCACGAGGGCCGCGGCGGGGTTGTCGCTCGCGGCCCAGGCTTCGTTCATCAGTGCGGCCGAGTATGCGGCTCTCGTCGATACCGCCTCATAGCGATAAGCGCGCCCATCGGCCTCCCTGCGCAGCCACCCCTTCTGGCGCAGGTTGTCCATTACGGTCATCACGGTGGTGTAGGCGATGGTCCGCTCCCGCGCCAGGTCCTCAAGAACCTCACGAACGGTGACCGGCCGGTTCCACTCCCACACCCGGGTCATGACGGCGTCTTCGAGGTCTCCCAATGGCCGGGGCACACTCGGAATACTAAGCGCTGGTAAGGCTAAATGCCCGGAATGCGAACCCGTCGGGGATTCGGGGGGTCAGTTGTCCTCTGCGGCGGCGCGCTGCGCGGCCTCGGCCCGGGCGAAGGCGGCGTCCACCGCCGCGTCCTCCCTGGCCTTGTTGGCGCCGCCCTGGTGCTTGATCATCGTGACGATCACGCAGATGAAGAAGATCGCCATCACCAGCGGGGGCACGATCGCGGATACGTAGTCCATGGCGCCAGCGTAGCCACGCTCTCCCGGCGCCTTGCATACGGGTGCCCCGGCCCGCGGCCGGGGTACCCGTACGGCTGCGTTCAGCAGGCCCGGCGCGGGCCCACCAGACCGGCCAGCGCGGCCATCGCGTCCTCATCCTCGGGCCGGGGCGCGGGACGGCGCCCGGGCGGCCAGATCTCGGCGGGGGTCGGCGTCCGGCGGCCCGGGGCGGGCGTGCCGGGCTTGGGGGCGCCGGGGACGGGCTTGTTCTCGGGTTCGGGCTCGGCGTCGGGTCCCTCACCGGCGGCGGACGGGCCGGGGAGGGCGAGCAGGCGGCGCGGCGCGGGCATATGGGCCTCCAGACGCAGTGGTACTCCGTTGTCTGCCAGGTTCTCGCTTGCCAGGTCTTCGCAGTGGCGCAGCAGGGCGGTACGCCGGTGGTGCTCGGGGCTGCCGGTGGACTGCGCGCGCAGGCCGCGCAGCGCCGCGAGATCGTCGGCGCCGGGCAGGTATCCCGCGGCCACGGCGGCGGTGAGCCGCTCCAAGTAGCCGGCGGCCGAGCCGGGCAGCGCCTCGCGGTAGCGGCGCAGCTCGGCCAGCAGGAAGCCGCGCAGCCGCCCGGCCTCCCTGGCCGTCTCGTCCACCGCCTCGGCGAGCCTGAGGCAGTCCCGCACCCGCGCGGCAGCGGGGCGGTGCGTGGCGGCCGCCGCGCTCGGCGCGACGGCCACGGCGGCCCTGCTGGGGTGCAGCACCTCCGCGAGTGCGCGCCGCAGCACGCGCACCTCGTCCGCGCTGAACGCCATGCCGCCTCGGGTTCCGTGTGGCGTAGGCATGTCTGGACTTTAAGTGCTAAGCGGACAAATGCTCGGCAATGACGCCCCCCGCGGTGCGTCGTGTCCCGGCGGCGCGCTTTCGCGAGCGATCAGGTGGTGGAGATGTTCCGCTCGTAGACCAGGCGCAGGCCGATGAGCGTCAGCCACGGCTCGTGCGTGTCGATGATCGAGGCCTCGTTCAGCACCAGCGGCGCCAGGCCGCCCGTGGCGATGACCGTGACGTCGTCGGGGTCGGCGGCCAGTTCGCGGGCCATGCGTTCGGCGATGCCGTCCGCCTGGCCGGCGAAGCCGTAGAGGATGCCGGACTGCATCGCCTCGATCGTGTTCTTGCCGATCACGCTGCGCGGCCTGGCCAGCTCGATCTTGCGCAGCTGGGCGCCGCGGACGCCGAGGGCGTCGACCGAGATCTCGATACCGGGGGCGATGGCGCCGCCGATGTACTCCCCGCGGGCGGACACCGCGTCGAAGGTGGTGGCGGTGCCGAAGTCGACCACGATGCACGGGCCGCCGTAGAGGTGGACCGCGGCCAGCGAGTTGATGATCCGGTCGGAGCCGACCTCCTTGGGGTGGTCGACCAGGATCGGCACCCCGGTCTTGACGCCCGGCTCGACCAGCACGGCCGGCACGTCGCCGTAGTAGCGGCGGGTCACCTCGCGCAGCTCGTGCAGCACCGAGGGCACCGTCGAGCAGATCGCGATCCCGTCGATGCCGTCGCCGAGGTCGCCGAGCAGCGGATGCATGCCCATCAGGCCCTGGAGCAGCACCGCCAGCTCGTCCGCGGTGCGCCGTGCGTCGGTGGAGATGCGCCAGTGCTCGACGATCTCCTCGCCGTCGAAGAGCCCCAGGACGGTGTGGGTGTTGCCGACGTCGATGGTGAGCAGCATCCGCCTCTACGCTTCCGCTCGCAGGTCGAGGCCGATGTCCAGGATCGGGGAGGAGTGGGTCAGCGCGCCCACCGCCAGGAAGTTGACGCCGGTCTCGGCATAGGCGCGGGCGGTTTCCAGCGTCAGCCGGCCCGAGGACTCCAGGAAGGCCTGGCCGCCGACGATCGCCACGGCCTCCGCGGTCTGCGCCGGGGTGAAGTTGTCCAGCAGGATCAGGTCGGCGCCGGCGGCCAGCACCTCGCGCACCTGGTGCAGGGTGTCGACCTCGACCTCGATCGGCACGTCGGGGAATTCCGCCCGCACCAGCTTGAAGGCCTGGGCGACACCGCCGGCCGCCACCACGTGGTTGTCCTTGACCAGGGCCGCGTCGGACAGCGACATGCGGTGGTTGGCGCCGCCGCCGCAGCGGACCGCGTACTTCTCCAGCGCCCGCAGGCCCGGCGTGGTCTTGCGGGTGTCGCGCACCTGCGCCCTGGTGCCCTCCAGCAGGTCCGCCCAGGCCCGGGTGGCGGTCGCGATGCCGGACAGCCGGCACAGCAGGTTGAGCGCGCTGCGCTCGGCGGTCAGCAGGTCCCGGGTCCTGGTGCGTACCGTCAGCAGCTTCTGCCCGGCGGCGACCCGGTCGCCGTCCTCCACGTGCCGCTCGACCTCGAACTCGTCGGTGCACACCACCGACAGCACCGCCTCGGCGACCCGCAGGCCCGCGACCGTGCCGGCCTCGCGGGCGGTGAAGTCGCCGACCGCCCGGGACTCCTCGGGGACGGTGGCGATCGTGGTGATGTCCACGCCCTGGTCGAGGTCCTCCTCGATGGCCATGTGCGCGATGTCCTCGACCTGCACCGGGTCGAGGCCCGCGTCGGCGATCAGCTGCGCCAGGTCGGGGTCGAGGCCGCACTCCAGCGGGTCGATCCCGTAGTCCGCGTCCTCGGCGCCGCAGCCGCAGCCGTCGCCGCAGCCGCCACCGCCGCCGCTCGCCTCGTCCGGCGGGCCGAACTGCGGCAGCGGGAGGGAGACGGGCTGCGGGCGGTCGGGGCTGGTCACTGGTGCTCCTTCTGAGGCGGTGCCTGGGCGGTACGGGTGCGGTGGGCCGGCATACGGGGCTACGGGCGGGCTCCCCCGGCCCCATCATCCCCGACGACGGCCGCCGCCCGCGCGGCACGGACCGGCGGGAAGCCCGGGCCCTGCGTCGTACGGACGTCGAGCGTGCGGTGCGGGGTGAGGCGTACGACGAGGTGGCGCCGCCAGTCGCGGTCGTCGCGGTCGGGACGGTCCTCGCGCCAGTGGCAGCCGCGGGTCTCCTCGCGGCGCCGGGCGGCGGCGACCAGGACCCGCGCGACCAGACTCAGATTGGTGGACTCCCACGTCTCCACGCAAGGCTCCGCGGTCTTGCCTTCCCTGTCGTACGCCTCCACCGCCGCGGTGTGCAGCCGCTCCAGCGCCCCCGCGGCGGCCGTCAGGGACTCCGCGCTGCGCAGCACGCCCGCACCCGCGGTCATGATGCGCTGCACCTCGTAGCGGGCCTCCGAGGCCAGCAGCGGGGCGCCCCCGGACTCGGGGACCGCCACCGGCTCGCCGGGCGCCGCGGACGGGTCGGCGAGCACCTCCAGGACGTCGGCGGCGATCCGCTCGGCGAAGACCAGGCCTTCCAGCAGCGAGTTCGACGCCAGCCGGTTCGCACCGTGCACACCGGTGCAGGCGACCTCGCCGCACGCGTAGAGGCCCGGCACCGTCGTACGCCCGGACAGGTCGGTGCGGACACCGCCGGAGGCGTAGTGCGCGGCGGGCGCCACCGGGATCAGCCCGGTCACCGGGTCGATGCCGTGCGCACGGCAGGCGGCCAGGATCGTCGGGAAGCGCTCGGCCCACATCGCCGCCCCGAAATGCCGGCCGTCGAGGTACATGTGCGCGGCGCCGGTCTCCTGCATCCGCCGCGTGATGCCCTTGGCGACGATGTCGCGCGGCGCCAGCTCGGCCAGCTCGTGCTGCCCGACCATGAAGCGGACGCCCTCCGCGTCGACCAGATACGCGCCCTCGCCGCGCACCGCCTCCGACACCAGCGGCTGCTGGCCCTCCGCGTCCGGGCCGAGCCACAGCACGGTGGGGTGGAACTGCACGAACTCGATGTCGCTGACCTCGGCGCCAGCGCGCAGCGCCAGGGCCACGCCGTCGCCGGTCGACACCGCGGGGTTGGTCGTCGCCGAGAAAACCTGGCCCATCCCGCCGGTGGCCAGCACCACGGCTCGGCAATGGACCGCGCCGACACCGTCGCGGCGCCCCTGGCCCATCACGTGCAGGGTGACGCCCGCGGTACGGCCCTCGGCGTCGTCGAGCAGATCGAGGACCAGCGCGTTCTCGATCAGTTCCAGCCCGCCTCCGGCCTGTGCGACGCCCGCGGCCCGCACCGCGTCGATCAGGGCGCGCGACACCTCCGCGCCGGTCGCGTCGCCGCCCGCGTGCGCGATGCGCCGCCGGTGGTGCCCGCCCTCCCGGGTCAGCAGGATCTCGCCGCTGGCCGGGTCGGTGTCGAAGCGCGCCCCGGTCCCGATCAGCCGCCGCACCGCGTCGGGACCCTCGCTCACCAGGGTCCTGACCGCGTCCTCGTCGCACAGGCCGGCGCCCGCGACCAGGGTGTCGTCCAGGTGCTGCTCAGGGGTGTCGCCGTCGCCCAGGGCCGCGGCGATGCCGCCCTGCGCCCAGCGCGTCGACCCGTCGTCCAGCTGCGCCTTGGTCACGACGATGACCTTGGCGCCCGCCGCGGCACACCGCAGCGCCACGGTGAGCCCGGCGACCCCGGACCCGACGACGACCACGTCGGCGCTGATCGCCCAGCCGGGCGCGGGGGCGTGCAGGCGTATGCCGGTGGTGCTGCCGGCGCTGCCGCCGGCTCCAGATGCGTTCATTGAGCGGCTCCGAATTCCAGCGGGATGTTGTCGATCAGCCGGGTGGCGCCGATCTTCGCGGCCACCGCGAGGACGGCGGGGCCCTTGTGGCCGGGGGCGGCGTCGGTGAAGTCGGCGGGGTCGACGAGGGCCACGTAGTCGGCCTCGATGCCGGAAGCGGCGACCTCGGCGGCGGCGGCCTCGCGTACCGCCCGCGGCCCCTCGGCCAGCTTGTCGCGGCCGGCGAAAAGGGCCCGGGACAGCGCGAGTGCCTGCTCGCGGTCCGCCGGGGTGAGGAAGCGGTTGCGGCTGGACAGCGCCAGGCCGTCCGGCTCGCGCACGGTCGGCGCCGCGGCGATACGCACCGGGAAATTCAGGTCGGTCACCATGCGGCGGATCAGGGCGAGCTGCTGGGCATCCTTCTGGCCGAAGACGGCCGCTGCCGGCCGGGTCAGATGCAGCAGCTTCGCGACCACCGTGAGCATGCCGTCGAAGTGCCCGGGGCGGGACGCGCCCTCGAAACGCTCGCCCATCGGTCCCGCGGTGATCCGCACCTGCGGCCGGCCGCCGGGGTAGACCTCGTCCACGTCCGGGGCGAAGACCACGTCGGCGCCGGCCGCTGCTGCGATCCCGACGTCCGCGTCGAGGGTGCGGGGGTAGCGGGCCAGGTCCTCGTTCGGGCCGAACTGGAGCGGGTTCACGAAGACCGTCACGGTCACCGTGCCGCTGCCGGCCAGGGCGCGGGCCCGGCGTATCAGCGAGGCGTGGCCCTCGTGGAGGGCGCCCATCGTCATCACGACGGCGTCACAGGGCGCCAGGTCGCCGGTGTGGTGGACGAGCTCGGTCATGCGAGGCCCCCGTCTTGCGGGCTGGGTTCGTCGGACAGGGCGCCGAGCAGCGCCTCGGCGTACTCGGCCTTGAGCATGCCGTTGGCCAGGGCGCGGTCGGCGGTGGCGCGGGCCATCGCCACGTAGGAGGGCACCGTCTCGGGGGCGTGCTCGCGCAGCTCCCGCAGGTGGGCGGCGACCGTGCCGGCGTCGCCGCGGGCCACGGGCCCCGTGAGGGCGCCGTCGCCGGCCGTCAGCGCGTTGTCCAGGGCGGCGCCCAGCAGCGGGCCGAGCATCCTGCCCGGCTCCGTCACGCCCGCCGCCCGCAACAGGTCCCTGGCCTGGGCCACCAGCGTCACCAGGTGGTTCGCGCCGATCGCCAGCGCCGCGTGGTACAGCGGACGGGCCTGCTCCTCGACCCACTCCGGCTCGCCGCCCATCTCGATGACCAGCGCCTCCGCCGCCAGCCGCAGCTCCCCCGGGGCGGTCACCCCGAACGAGCAGCCGGCCAGCCGCTGCACGTCCACCGGGGTGCCGGTGAAGGTCATCGCCGGATGCAGCGCCAAGGGCAGCGCACCCGCGCGCAACGCCGGGTCCAGCACGGACGTGCCGTACCGGCCCGAGGTGTGCACGAGCAGCTGGCCGGGGCGTACGGCGCCGGTCTCCGCGAGGCCTCTGACCAGGTCGGGCAGGGCGTCGTCCGGGACGGTCAGCAGGACCAGGTCGGCGGTGGCCATCACCTGGCCGGGCTCCACCATCGGCACGCCCGGCAGCAGGGCCTCGGCCCTGCGCCGTGACGCCTCGGACACGCCGGAGGCGGCCACCGGGCGGTGCCCGGCCATCCCCAGCGCCGCCGCCAGGGCGGGTCCGACCCGCCCTGCTCCCACGACGCCCACGGTCAGACGGCCGGGCCGTTGCTCCACCATTTCGCCTCCCGCTAGGGCTACTTCTCGTCAATCCTACGCGAACCCTTCCCTCCCCGTCCGTGACGCACCCCACCCCGGGGGGTGGTTCCCCTTCCACTTCCGCGCTCGCGCGCGCCCCCGCGGCCGCGTCGTGGCCCTGCGGCCCTGCCCGGTGCGGGGCAATCACCTGGAAGGCGACCGCCCGCCGCAGGGGGATATGCGGGGGTTCCCGGAGGGGGGATGTCCACCCTGGGGCGTAGGGGGGATCGCTCCCGGGGGTGACCCCGGGACGGGTTGCCGTACATACGCTGGGTTATGTGCAGCGCATCTACGAGTTCTTCCGCAAACACCCGACGTGGGTCGACAGCTTCTGGGCCGTCGTCCTGCTCGCGGCGTCCGCGGTGTGGATCGCCGCCGACCACTCACCGTCGCCGGCGGCCCGCGCCGCCGCCGTCCCGGTGTCGTTCGCCCTCGCCGCCGTCGTCGCGCTGCGGCGCACCGCGCCGGAGAAGATGCTGCTGCTCGCGATCGGCACCGGCGCGGCCCAGCTCGCGCTGAACGTGCAGGCGCCCAATCCCGGCGACGCCGCGATGCTGGTGGTCATCTACACGTGCGCGTCGAACGGCGCGCGCTGGTCGTCGCGGCTGGCGCTGACCGCGGGGCTGCTGGCGACGCCCATCGCCACGGTGCGGTGGCCGCCGCACGAAGAGGGCTCGACGATCTGGACGACACTGATCCAGACGTTCTTCCTGACGGTGATCTTCGCGCTGTCGTGGGTGGTCGGCGACCGGCTGCGTACCCGGCGGGCGTACTACGCGGAGCTGGAGGAGCGGGCGGCGCGGCTGCACCGGGAGCGGGAGGCGCAGTCGAGGGTCGCGGTCGCGGCGGAGCGGGCGCGGATCGCGCGGGAGCTCCACGACGTGGTCGCGCACAACGTGTCGGTGATGGTCGTGCAGGCCGACGGCGCCGCCTATGTGCTGGATGTGGCGCCGGACCAGGCCAAGCAGGCGCTGAGCACGATCTCCAGCACCGGCCGCCAGGCGCTGGCCGAGATGCGCAGGCTGCTGGGGCTGCTGCGGGCGGGGGACGACGCGGGCGGGGAGTATGTGCCGCAGCCCGGCGTGGACCAGCTGGCGGATCTGATCGACCAGGTGCGGGGGGCGGGGCTGCCGGTGCGCTTCGAGGTCGCGGGGCAGGCCAGGCCGCTGTCGAGCGGTGTCGAGCTGACGGCGTACCGGATCGTGCAGGAGGCGTTGACCAATGTGCGCAAGCACGGTGGGGACGGGGCCAGTGCCAGCGTCCTGCTGGGGTTCGGGGACGCGGCGCTCGACCTGCTGATCGAGGACGACGGGCGGGGTGGCAGGGACGGGCTGTACGAGCAGGGCGGCAGGGACGGGCTCGGGCAGGGCCTGATCGGCATGCGGGAGCGGATCGGCATGGTCGGCGGCACGCTGGTCGCCGGCCCGCGCCCCGAGGGTGGTTTCCGCATCAGCGCGGTGCTGCCGCTGACGGCGGCGGGCAAGTGAACAGGAGAGGGATCTGATGGCGATCCGCGTGATGCTGGTGGACGACCAGGTGCTGCTGCGTACCGGCTTCCGTATGGTGCTGGCCGCGCAGCCGGACATGGAGGTCGTCGCCGAGGCCGGCGACGGCGCCGAGGCGGTGGAGGTGCTGCGCTCCACCCGGGTGGACGTGGTGCTGATGGACGTGCGGATGCCGCGGATGGACGGTGTCGAGGCGACCCGCCGGATCTGCGGCGGCGAGCGCGGGCGCGGCGACTGCCCGCGGGTGCTGATCCTGACGACCTTCGACCTGGACGAGTACGCCTTCGCCGCGCTCAAGGCAGGGGCGGCGGGCTTCATGCTCAAGGACGTGCCGCCGGACGAGCTGCTGGCCGCGATCCGCTCGGTCCACAGCGGGGACGCGGTGGTCGCGCCGAGTACGACCCGGCGGCTGCTCGACCGCTTCACGCCGATGCTGCCGGCCGCGGGCGGCGAGCCGCGGCACCAGGAGCTGGGCAAGCTCACCGAGCGGGAGCGCGAGGTGCTGCTGCTGGTGGCGACGGGCCTGTCGAACGGCGAGATCGCCCGCAAGCTGGTGCTGTCGGAGGCGACGGTGAAGACGCACGTGGGGCGGATCCTGACGAAGCTGGATCTGCGCGACCGGGTGCAGGCGGTGGTGCTGGCGTACGAGTCGGGGCTCGTCAGGGCGGGCGGCGGCGCGCTGTGACCGGGTCCGTACGGTTACGGCTCCGCGCGCAGGACCAGGTCGAGCAGGCCGGGGAAGCGGGCGTCGAACTCGGCCCTGCGCAGCCGGTTGAGCCGCTTGGGGCCCGCATCGCGCTGCTCGACCAGGCCGGCGGCCCGCAGGGTGGCGAAGTGGTGGCTGAGCGCGGCCTTGCCGACCGGCACGTCGAAGGAGCCGCAGGCGCGGTCCCAGTCGGCGGATCCGGCCAACTCGCGTACCAGCCGCAGACGTACGGGGTCGGCGAGAGCACTAAGCGCCGTCAGGAGGGGTACGTGGTCGGGGTGGGTGTGATCCGGGGCGGCCCGGTGTGCCCGCGGTGCGGTCAAGACGTCCTCCCGGAGGTCGGTACGGAATCAAACCGAGTTGCCGAGTGTTCGATCCAGATCATACACTCGACGATGTTCGCACTTCATTGAACAGCAGGGGGGAAGCGTCATGCGCGCCATGATCTTCGAGGAGCTCGGCGGACCCGAGGTGCTGCATCCGGTGGACCTGCCGGAACCCGTGCCGGGGCCGGGCGAGGTCAGCATCGACGTCGCCTACGCCGGCATCAACTTCGCCGACGTCCTGGCCAGAGCGGAGGGCTACCGGGTCGACGCGCTCCCCTTCCGCCCAGGGCTCGAGGTCTCGGGCCGGGTGCTCGCCGTCGGCGAGGGCGTCACGGCCTTCGCACCCGGGCAGGAGGTCACCTCCTTCCTGCGCGGCGGCGGTTACTCCGAGATAGCCGTCGCCCCCGCCGCGACCACCTTCCCGGTCCCGCACGGCCTCGACCTTCGCACCGCCGCGACCCTGCCGAGCGTGCTGCCCACGGCATACGCCCTGCTGCACGACCTCGCACGGCTGCGCGAGGGCGACACCGTGCTCGTCCACAGCGCCGCGGGCGGCGTCGGCACGGTCGCGGGACAGCTCGCCCGGCTCGGCGGGGCCAGCGCGGTATACGGCGTCGTCTCCAGCTTCGACAAGGCGCCGCACGCCCTCAAGTCCGGCTACGACCAGGTCTTCCTCGCGCCGGACTTCGACACGGACGTGCTGGCAGCGACCGGCGGGCGGGGCGTCGACATCGCCCTCGACCCGATCGGCGGCGAGAACTTCCGCCGCACCCTCGCGGTCACGGCACGCTTCGGCCGCCTCGTCTCCTTCGGCAACTCCGGCTCCGCCGCCCCCTGGCAGGCCGGCCCCGCCGACCTCTACCCGGCAGCCCTCACCGTCTCCGGCTTCTCCCTGATGGGCCTGGCCGCCGCCGACCCGCAGCGCCTGCGGGAGCTGGCCGACGCGTCCTTCCGCGCGGTGACCGACGGGGGCGTCGAGCTGCCGGTGACGGCGGAATTCCCGCTCACGGAGGCCGCCGAGGCCCACCGCCTCGTCGAGTCCCGCTCGACCACCGGGAAGCTGCTGCTGCGGATCTGACGCCCCTCAGGGCAGACGGGCGGCGAAGTCCGCGGCGGCCCGGCGGACGTCCTCCTCCGACCAGTCGAGGGCGTCCAGGGCGACGGTGACCTCCGTCATCGACAGCCCCGGCAGGTCGGGTTCGCGGAAGCGGGAGCGGCCGAAGAGCGACTCGCGGGTCTCCTCCGCCTGGGTGACCGCCGCCTCGTTCAGCACGTCCGCCGGGTAGGGCAGCCACAGCTGGAACTGGTGGGTGTGCGGCTCGTCGGGGTGCGTACGCGGCCAGGTCGCGCCGCCCTCCGCCAGCCCCTCGCGCAGGGCACGCGCCACCCGCTTGGCGTGCGCCACGTACGACGGCAGCCGCGGCAGCTCGTTGCGCAGCCCCGCCAGCGCGGACAGCGCCGCCGGGAACTGCATGAACAGCTGCCCGCCGTAGCGGTGCCGCCACGCCCTCAGCTCCGCCACGACGTCCGCGGACGCGGCCACCGCGGCGCCCGAGATGCCGCCCAGGGACTTGTAGAAGCTCACGTAGACGCTGTCCGCGAGCCCGGCGATGTCCGCCGGCGAACGCCCGAAGTGCGGGGCGCACTCCCACAGCCGGGCGCCGTCCAGGTGGACCACGGCGTCCCGCTCGCGGGCCGCCTCGACCGTCGCGACCAGCTCCTCCCACGTCGGCAGCACGAATCCCGCCTCGCGCAGCGGCAGTTCCAGCATGAGCGTCCCGAACGGCTCCTCGAAATCCCGCACTTCCGCGGCGCTGGGCAGGCGGGGATCCGTCGTCGGGTGGACGGTACGCAGCCCGCTCACGGCGGTGAGCGCGCCGCGCTCGTGCCGCTCGGGGTGGGCGAGCGGATGCAACGCGACCGTACGGTTGCCCGTGCGGCCGGCCCAGGCGCGCAGGGTGGCCTGCTGGGCCATCGTTCCCGTGGGGAAGTACGCGGCGGCCGGCGCGCCCAGCAGTTCCGCCGTGCGGCGCTCGACCTCGCCCACGACGCTCGCCTCGTCGCCGTAGAAGTCGACCGGCGCGGTCGTGTCGTACGCCTCAGCGCCCTCTTGCGCGAGCCGCGCCATCCGCTCCGCGATCGACTCCCGCGCGGGGTTCGCCAACACCCGACGGCACGCTTTCAGCGCGGCCACTCGCCGCGCTTCGTCCTCTACCTGTCCCATCCCCCGATCTTCCCCTACCGGGGGTTCCCCGCCCCGCCCTGCCCCTCGCGGTGCGTCGCTTACCTGCGGCGCCGTCGTGGCTTGTCGCTCCGTTCTCCCCCAGCGCTTCGCCTGGAGGTACCCCCACGCGCCCCTGGGGTGCTGCCCCTTGCTGCGCGTTGCTTGCCTGCGGCAGAAGACACGGCCCCTGGCAGGGGCTAACGCTGGGCGTAGGAGGAAGCAGGACCCCAAGGGGGCGCGGGGAACTGCGCGCTCAGCCACGACGGCGCCGTAGGCAAGGGACGCACCGCACGGGGCAATCACCTGGGCGCGCGGGAAACCGCGCGACAAGCCCCCGCCGCGGGGGCGGGGCGAGTGGAGGCCGGCTGAGGCCAGGGATCAGCCGGCGCGGCGGTGGTTGGGGCGCGGAGAAGACGATCGGCTGCGTTTCTCGACGTACATGCGCTGGTCCGCCGAGTGGAGCACCTGCTCCGCGGTCATGCCGCAGCCGGCCCAGCCGATGCCGAAGCTCGCGCCGACGCGGACGGCGCGGCCGTCCACGCGGATGGGCGGGATGATCGCGTTGCGCAGGCGCACCGCGAGGTCGGCCGCGTCGGCCGGGGCGAGGCCGTCGGCGAGGACGACGAATTCGTCGCCGCCGAGTCGGGCGACGGTGTCGCCGTCGCGGACCGCCCCGGTGAGGCGGCGGGCGACCTCGATGAGGACGGCGTCACCGGTGTGGTGGCCGAAGCGGTCGTTGATGGACTTGAAGCCGTCCAGGTCGCAGAACAGGACGGCGAGCCCCTTCCCGGGCGCCGGGTCGTTCTCGTCGGGCGCGACCGTGTGGATGTGCGAGTCGTAGCCGATGGCGCCGAGCGGCGCGGCCAGCTCCTCGGGCCCGTAGCCGTAGCTGAAGGCGAATTCGTCGGGGCCTTCCGCCTCGGCGGCGAGTGCGGCCGCGTCCTTGTCCTGCGGGCGGGAGCAGAGCCGGGCGGAGAGGCGGGCGCGCAGCTCGGCGCTGTTGGGCAGGCCGGTGAGCGAGTCGTGGCTGGCGCGGTGGGCGAGTTGCAGCTCGCGGCCCTTGCGCTCCTCGATGTCCTCGACGTGGGTGAGCAGGAAGCGCGGGCCGTCCGCGGTGTCGGCGACGACGGAGTTGCGCAGCGAGACCCATACGTAGGAGCCGTCGCGGCGGGCGAGCCGCAGTTCGGCCCGGCCGCCTTCCGCGGAGGTGCGCAGCAGCAGGCCGACGTCCTCGGGGTGCACGAGGTCGGAGAAGGAGTAGCGCCGCATGACGGAGCTGCTGCGCCCGAGCAGCCGGCACAGCGCGTCGTTGGCGCGCAGCAGCTTGCCGTGCTGGTCGCCGCCCATCTCGGCGATGGCCATGCCGCTCGGGGCGTACTCGAAGGCCTGCCGGAAGCTCTCCTCGCTGGCCCGCAGGGCCTGCTGGTCGCGTTCGAGCCGGACCAGGGCGCGCTGCATGTTGGCGCGCATGCGGGCGTTGCTGATCGCGATGCCGGCCTGGAAGGCGTACATCTGGAGGGCCTCGCAGCCCCACGGTCCCGGGTGGCGCCCGGTGGAGGGGCGGTCGACGGAGATCACGCCGATCAGCTCGCCGCCGCCGTTCTGCGAGGACCGCATGGGGGCGTAGAGGCGGTCGCCGGGGTGCCATTCGTCGGCGAAGCGCGGCAGCGGGCCCTCGGTGTGCCACTGGGGCACGTCGTCGTCGATGAGGACCCAGCCCTCGGTGTGCGGGATGAAGCGCAGCGAGCCCCAGCGCTGGCCCATGGTCAGCCGCCGCTCCCAGGACGCGCGCGGGCCGACCTTGCCGGACAGCAGTGCCTCGCCGGCGGTGCTGCCGGCGAACGCGGCGACGACCAGGTCGCCGTCGGGCCGCACCAGGTTGACGGCTGCGAGGTCGTAGCCCAGCCCTTTGACCACCCCGTCGGCCACGGCCTGGAGGGTGTCGGCAAGACTGCGTGCGGTGTTGAGGTCCGCCACGACCTGGTGCAGTTGACGCAAGGTCGCGAGGCGGACGTAAGGCTCCGACTCGGTATCCATGCCCTTCTCCGCGCCCTCGACAACAACTCCCGTGTGTTGTGCGATACATCCGATGACACCGGCGGCACCGGTCTACACCGGCAACTGAATCACAGCGAGCTGTGCGGTCGGTACACAGGGTCAACAATTACTGCCGCTTGTGACTCAAGTCACATCATCGGGTGAGCGTGCGGACACGGAGGGTGCGGGGAGGGACCTAGGACCAGGCCAGGGTATGACTGCGACCACAGCCCGATCCGCAAACTCCTACCGACCCGTAACGTGAGGAACGTGTTTCCCACTTCACCAGACCGGCATCCTGGGATCACCATGGCCCAGACCGTCGACACCGATGCCTTCCGCGCCGCGATGACCCGCCTGTCGGCGGGCGTCGTCCTCATCACCGCGCACGACCCGGACGACGGGCCGCGCGGCGAGGACGTCGGCATGACCGCGACCGCCTTCATGTCCGTCTCCCTCGAACCCCCGATGGTGCTGGTGAGCGTCCGGGTCGGGTCCCGGATGGACGAGCTGCTCGAGCGGCAGCCCCGCTGGGCCGCGTCCGTGCTCAGCGAGAGCCAGCGGCATATCGCCGGGCGGTTCGCGCTGCGCGGCCGGATCAGCGACCGGCTGCTCTTCGAGGACATCTCCTACTACCGCGGCGAGCACTCCGGCGCCCCCGTCCTGGGCGGCGCCCTGTCGATAGTGGAGTGCGAGACCGCACAGCGCGTACCCGCGGGCGACCACACGCTCGTCGTCGCGCACGTGCTGGCCGCCCGCACCCCCAGCGCCGACGGCGGACCGCTGACGTACTTCCGCGGCCGCTACCGCTTCCTGCGGTAGCGGCGCCCGCGGGCCGGGCAGCGGCGGCGTCAGTCCCAGCCGCCGCCGCTGCGGCCGCGCTTGGTCTCGCCGCGGTGCTTCTTCACCCGCAGCCGCCGCTCGTTGATGCCGCGCGGGATCTTCGTCGCCCGCCGGACCTTCGGCGGCGGCGCGGTCGCCTCGGCCAGCAGCGCGGCCAGCCGGGTCAGGGCGGCCTCGCGGTTGCGCCACTGCGAGCGGTGCTCCGACGCCCTGACGGCGATCACGCCGCCGGCCAGCCGCCCGTCGAGCCGCTCCAGCGCCCGGCGCTTCCACACCGGCGGCAGCGCCTCGGTCGCGGCCAGGTCGAAGCGCAGCTCCACCTGGCTGTCGGTGGTGTTGACGTGCTGGCCGCCGGGGCCCGAGGAGCGCGAGAAACGCCATTGCAGCTCCGCCTCCGGCACGGAGACGGAACCTCGGATGATCAGTGGCCCGGACATGCCTCCATGGTCCCGCGCCGAGCGCCCCTTCGTCACGGGATTTACCCGCGGACGCGGAACCGGCGCATCCCCCGTCCGCGTTCCATCCGATGAGGGTAGTTTCGACGGCAACACCCAAGACCAACACATAAGGGGACTTCCCATGGCGGTAAGCCTGTCCAAGGGCGGCAACGTCTCGCTGACCAAAGAGGCGCCCGGACTGACGGCAGTGACGGTCGGCCTCGGTTGGGACGTCCGTACCACCACCGGCACGGACTTCGACCTCGACGCGAGTGCCATCGCGGTCAACGCGGGCGGCAAGGTCTACTCCGACGGCCACTTCGTCTTCTTCAACAACAAGCAGACGCCCGACCAGACCATCGTGCACACCGGTGACAACCGCACCGGCGCGGGCGAGGGCGACGACGAGGCCATCAACGTCAACCTGGCGGGCCTGCCCGCCGACGTCGAGAAGATCGTCTTCCCGGTGTCCATCTACGACGCCGAGGCCCGCAGCCAGAACTTCGGCCAGGTGCGCAACGCCTACATCCGCATCGTCAACCAGGCCGGCGGCGCCGAGATCGCCCGCTACGACCTGAGCGAGGACGCCGCCACCGAGACCGCGATGGTCTTCGGCGAGCTCTACCGCAACGGGGCGGAGTGGAAGTTCCGCGCGGTCGGCCAGGGCTACGCGTCCGGCCTGGTGGGCATCGCCACCGACTTCGGCGTCTCGCTCTGACCCGCCGACCCCAAGGGTGACGAGCCCCGCACGGCCCGGCCGCCGGGCCGTGCGGGGGCACCGCCGCCCATCTGGCACGATCGCCGGGTGATCGACCTCGGCTACGCCCTCTCCCGCCGCTTCCCCGACCCGCCGCAGACGGACTACCGCACCGCGGACGTACGGGCGCTGCGGCACGACCTCTTCTGCGGCGACGTCTACCTCGCCGAGGGCGAGCGGGAGCTGTCCACCGCGTGGGGGTGGGTGCCGGTGCTGGACTTCGCGTGGGCGCTGTGCGACATCGCCGAGCGGCTGGACCGGGACCCGGCGGGCGGCAGGGCGTCCCGGCCGCAACACGCCGAGTTCGACTTCACCGAATCCACCGACCGGCTGCGTTTCGTACGCCGCTTCGGCTTCGTGGACGTGACCGCCGACTGGCTCCCCGACGAGCCCCCGCTGCCCGTCCGCCACGCTGAACTGCGCCGGGAGGCACGGGACTTCCTGCACGACGTGGTCGCCGACCTCACCGACATGCACGAGGGTCTCGCGGACAATCCGGCCCTGTGGGCGCTGCTCGCCCGCTTCCCCCGGGTCTGACCGGGCCACCCGGCCCTCCGGGCGTCCCGGCCGGAGCGTTACGGTCGGCTTGGGAACTCCTTTACGCTCCGGTTGAGTTCTCAGACCGTAACGACCGCCTGTGCGAGGAGACCCCCGATGGCCCTGTGGGACCGCTTCAAAGAGTCCGCGAGCAATATGCAGACGCAGCTCAACGCCAAGAAGAACGATCTGAAGAGCGGTGCCTTCCGGGACGCCAGCATGGCGATGTGCGCGCTGGTGTCGGCCGCCGACGGCACCATCGACCCGGCGGAGCGGCAGCGGGTCGCCGCGCTGATCGGCACCAACGAGGTGCTGCAGAATTTCCCGGCCCTGGACCTCCAGCGCCGCTTCGAGGACTACCTGGGCAAGCTGACCGCCGACTTCGCCTTCGGCAAGGTGGCGATCCTGCAGGAGATCGCCAAGGTGCAGAAGAAGCCGACCGAGGCGCGTGCGGTGATCCAGATCGGCATCGTCATCGGCGGCGCCGACGGCGACTTCGACAAGACCGAGCAGGCCGTCGTCCGCGAGGCGTGCTACGCGGTCGGGCTCAACCCGCAGGAGTTCGACCTCTGACGCCCCGCCGGTCCACGAGGCCGGACGCTGCACCGGTGGAAGCGCTTGCCCGGGACGCCCGTCCGCGTCCCGGGCATCACCATGTGCGGGCGCGGAGGCGGGGGCGCGTACCTTATGCCCCGGATGCGGCGGGCGCTCCGTCACATGCCGGTCGCACGTTGCGGATACCCGGTACGGTCGGCTCCGTTAGCGGGTAATACTTGCGTGACACTCTGTGGCAGGCACAGATACTTGGGGTTTCGGGGAACCTGGGGCGTGCGGGGCGCCCCCGTATCCGAGTGGCCGCCGGATCACCTATGGAGGAAGGCACATGCTTCCGGGACCGAGTGAGGAGGCGTGCACGGGGTCAGCGAGCACGTCGGGCGGAATCAGTACCCAGCGTGACGAGGACGCGGCGCTCGCGCTGTACGAGATGCTGCGCACCAAGGGCGGCGTCTCCAGCGGCGACCTCTTCTCGGCCGTCGGCCCCGACGACACGCACAGCGGCCGCGGCTTCCGCCGGCTGAGCGAGCTGGGCCTGGTCCAGGTGCGCGACGGGATGGCCGAGGCCGTCGACCCCGACGCCGCGCTGGCCAGGGCCATGGACAACTACCAGACCAACGCGGCGGAGCAGCTGCGCAGCGGGGTGCGGCTGCAGCGGGTCACCGAGGCGCTGCTGTCGGTCTACCGGCCCGCGGTGCAGCGCGAGACCAGCGAGGTCGCGGTGGAGTTCATCACCGAGCAGCGCCGCAAGCAGCGCACGAGACTCGACCTGTCGGACGCGGCCCGCGAGACGTGCGCCTCGATGCACCCGGGGCCGATGCCGGCGCTCGAGGTGCTCGAGGCCTCCCTCGAACACGACCGCACGATCATGGCCCGCGGGGTGCGCAACCGGGCGATCTACCCGATGTCGTGCCTGCACTCCCCCAAATACGCCCGCTATCTGCACGAGCTGGCGGACTCCGGGGTGGAGCTGCGGCTCGTCGACCACGCGCCCTTCGACATGCTCACCTTCGACCGGGATGCCGCCGTGCTGGCCGCCGACCCCGACCACCCCAGCGAGGCGGTCATCGTGATCCGCGGGGCCGCGCTGATGCGCTCCTTCCTCGCGGTCTACGAGGACTGCTGGCTGCGCGGCCTGACCCTGGCGCGGGCGTCCCGGACCAGCTCGGAGGACAGCGAGATCACCACCCAGGAGCGGGTCATCATCCGGCTGATGGCCTCCGGGCTGAGCGACGACCAGATCGCCCGCAAGCTCGGGGTGCACCGGCGTACGGTCCAGCGGGCGATCGCCAAGCTGATGGAGCGGCTCAACGCGACCAGCCGTTTCGAGGCCGGCCTGAAGCTGGCCAACGACGCCGAGTTCGCCCGGACCTTCGTGGTGCAGTGAGCCACCGGCGGCGCGGCCCCCGCCGCGCCGCTCACCGGCCCCTGACACGGTTGCGGCCGGCCGCCGGGAGGTGGTCGGCGAGCCGGCGCAGCAGCGCCGCGATCGGCCCGGGAAGACCGGGGAAGGTCGAGATCAGCAGGTGCACCAGGGCGAAGCCGGGCCCGGCCGAGGCCTCCCCGCGGCCGGCGCGCAGCCATGCGGAGACCGCCAGCCGGGCGACCTGCTCGGCGTCGGCCGAGCCCTGGGCGTGCAGCCGCGCGGCGGCGACCATGTAGAAGTGCGTGGCGGCCTTCCAGTCGGCGTCGAGCGCGGCGTCCTGCGCGGCGCGCAGGACCGCGGCCGCGGCGGCGGGTCCCGGGCCCGCCGCGCACTCCTCGTGCGCCAGGCCCGGCGGGTCGCCCCAGCAGGGGTCGGGCGGGCATCTGCCGGGCACCGGCAGCAGGGTGCCGTCGACCGGGCTCGCGGTGCCGTCCGCGGCCACCAGGCGGGTCTCCACGCGGCCGTCGGGGTAGCCCACGGCGACCCGGGTGGGCCGCCCGCTCTCGCGGGCCTGCCAGGCGGCGGCCGACCACGCCGGGTGCGTGCCGTCGGCGAGGTCGCCGGCCTGCGACATGACGGTGCCCCAGGTGTGCACGGTCCCGCCGGGCAGCACGGCGACGCTCACCGGGGCGCCGCCCCTGCCCGGTCCTGACCGGGGCGCGAACCAGTCGCCGGCCCAGTAGGACGTGGCCGGCGGGATGACGGGTACGGACACCGGCAGCAGCCACTCGGGCCCGGTGCCGCCCCGGCCGGGTAAGGCGGCGTCGCTCGCGTGCCGCCCGGCCACGTCAGCCGTCCCGCTGGGAAGCGGCCACGGCGGCGGTACGGGCCGCGCCGGGCTGCGGACGGTGGGCGGGGCCGGCCGGCACCGAGGTCCCCGTGCCCAGGTCGCGGCACAGGGCGTCGACCGAGGCGCGGGTGAGGGGTGGCAGCACGGTGAGCCGGGCGTGCGGGCCGTCGGTGGCCAGCCGCCAGCGGGTGCACACCGCGGCGGCCGGGCGGGGGAAGCGCAGGGTCAGCCCGTACCCGGCGCGGGTGGCGCGGTAGCCGGCCGCGGTGAGGTGGTCGGCGGCGTAGCCGGCGGTGTCGTAGCACTCGTGCACCAGTGCGCGCAGCCCGTGGTATCCGCGGTCCCGCAGCGCCGACCACAGCAGCGCGACGGCCAGCGGGTTGGGGGTGGAGCCGCGGCCCCTGGCGGCGCGGCCGGAGCCGACCAGCACCACCCCGCAGGGCACCGGCAGGCCCAGCAGGTGGTGGGCGGTCAGCGAGAGGCTGTCCGCGCCGTCCCGCAGGTCCCACGCCACCGGGTGCGGGGAGAAGGGCGCGAGCAGGCCGGTGCGGGTGGCGTCGACGTGGACGTGGACGGGGCCCGCCGGGGTGGCGGCGGCCCGTATCGCGGCCAGGTCGTCGTCGCCGCCGTCCTCCGCCCCCGCGACGGTGACCAGCACGACCGCGCCGCCGGGCCGTTCCGCGGTCAGCAGCCGCAGTGCGCCGGCGTCCATGGCGCCGTTCGCGTCGGGGGGCACCTCCACGACGTCCATGCCGAGCTGCCGGGCGTGCGGGCGCGCCGCGTGGTGCCCGCCGGCGGACACGTACAGCGGGGCGCCGGGCAGGGCGTCGCGTCCGGCGCGCAGCCCGACCAGCAGGCCCTCGGAGCCGCCCGCCGTGACATAGCCGCAGGCGCGGCGGCGGTCGCCGAGCGCCAGGTCGGTGCAGAAGTCGACGACGGCCCGCTCGAAGCCGAGTACGGCGGCGCCCGCGGCGGCGGGGTCGGCCGCGGCGGACGGCACGTCCTCGTACTCGTCCTCGTCGGTGTCGAGGTCGGCGTGCGCGGCCAGCACCTCGGCGTAGTCGCCGTGGTAGGAGGCGGGGAAGTCGTCGACCAGCTCGGTCGCGTGCCTTTCCGCGGCGCGCAGCGCGGCGACGAGGGCGGCGAGCTGCTGCCTGGTGTCGTCCGGGTCGGCGGCGGCGTAGCCGATGAGCCGGTGCGGCTCGGGCACGGCGGCGGGGGCCGCGGCGCCGCCGAAGAGCGCGGGCGCCTGGGCGGGCAGTGCGGCGAACGGCAGGTACGCCATGACGACCTCCGGGACGGCGGTGCTTGAGGTGGCGGGGGGCCGCGGGCCAAGCCGGCCCCCCGCTCACCGCCGAGGGCTCCCCCCCGGAACCGGGCGGAGCGGACCGGTGGCCCTCGGCGGCCCGGCCGCGGCGACTCGGATGCCGCGACCGGGAGCAGGGTTGGTGTCGGTCACCCGCCCCGGCGAGGTTTTCGCCGCGGTGAGTACCGCCACGAGAATTCGTACCGGAGTGGAGGTGTCCACCGCTACGAACCCAAAGGTGCGTAATTCGGGCCGGGGGCCGCCGTTTTGCCGTACGTCCGGGCGTCTAGCAGGCACTTCGCACACCGGCTCGGGGCGTTGTCCAAAATGGGACACGTACCAATGTGGACAGACCCATTTGATCCTCGTGGCGCAAGTACGCCATTTCGGCCCGGTGGCGCAAACTGCCTGGTGGGCAGGGTGATCCGGGGCCCCAGGGGGTGGTGGGGGCTTTCCCTATTGCTCAAAGGACGCTCAAATCCGCAGGTCAAAGCGCGGCACTCGGGATTGGTTGACAGTGGTCAGGCCGAACCAAGACCATCTAATGGCCAGTAATCGAACGGTGACGCGCCCGCGCATCACCTCGGCCGGATCTCGGGGGAGATGCCCATGGCACCGCATCACGGGGAATCCCCGCCACTGATCCACGGCTTCCTCCGCCAGGCGCGCAAGCACCACACCGGCCCGGCGGACCGCGTCACCCCTCTGGCAGCGGGCAAGCGCCGCAGCGGGGTGAGCCAGCAGGACGTGGCGCAGGACATGGGCGTGTCAACCCGGCTGTACCAGGACTGGGAGAGCGGTGTCCGGCCGATCCCGCTGCATCGGCTGGACTCGCTCGCGCAGGCCCTCGGACTCGATTCCGCCCGCCGGGACGAGCTGTGGTTCATCGCCAGCGGCGGCTTCCCGCCGCGCGGCCCGAGCCGCCCCGACCCGGAGGCGGTCACCGGCTGGACGAGCTACCTGCGCGCCCTGCCCGTCCCCTCGCTGGCCGTGGACGCCGGTTGGCGCATCGAGGAGTCCAACACCGCCTGGCAGCGCCTCTTCCTGTCGGCCGGCGAGCAGGAGCCGGCCAACCTGCTGCGGTTCGTCCTCTTCACCCCGTACGCCCGCCGGCTGTGCGGGGAGTGGGAGGACGGCTGGGCCACCTCCTACCTGCGGCAGCTGCGGCTGGAGGCGGAGACCACCCGCAGCGCCGAGCTGCGCGGGATCATCGACGAGATCCAGGACCACCCCGAACTGGCCGAGCTGTGGCGGGCGGTGGACCGGTCGAGCCGTATCACGCTGCACAACGACGGCCAGGTCCGCATCATCGTCCCACCGGTCGGCGGCCACCCCCAGCACGTCCGCACCCTGGTCTCCTCGCCGGCCCACGACCCGCGCCGCCGCATGGTGACCTTCCTGCCCACCCAGCACGGGGCGGACGCCGCCTGAGGGCTCGCCCGGCACGCGCGTACGGCATCGGCGGTCCGCTGAGCGGGCCGCCTTCGTCGTGTGCCCGGGGCAGAACCGCGGCGCCGGCCGGGCCGCCCCGGCAGCCGGGTGCCCGAGGGGCGGAACGGATTGTCCGCCGTCCGAGACGTGGGGCGGATCCCCGCCCGGGCCTCGCCCGGAAATACGGTCGCCGTGCCGGAGCCGAACGCCGCGGAAATTCGCGTGGTCCCGGGTAATCCAGCCCGGAAAAATCCCTTTCCCTCCGTCACGTGCGCCCCTAATGCCTCACCGGTAACCCGATGCCGATCCCGGCAGGAAAGGCATCGGGTCCTGGCAGGTCCGGACGACTGCCCGGCCGCCGCCCGGCCCGCACCCCCGACGACGGGTCCGTACGGGGCCTGCTGGGCGGTTGCGCGGGCACGGAGCCGCGTCCCGGGCTTCCCCGCCGTGCCGGGAAGCGGCGGTCCAGATTCCCCAGTCCTCGGGAAGATCTCCCCTATCGATCGGGAACAACCGAAATCTAGCCTCATGACGTCCATCGCCGGACTAACCGACCGGTGGCCGCACCATCGATGAATCGCGCACCGCAACGGGTTTTTCTCTGTGTGAGTGGGATCAATTCCTCCCGACGCTTTCCACGGCACCCCACAAGACGTCCCCACCGCTGCCGAACAAAGGATCGATCGATGGAACGCACGATGGTGATCGCCCCCGGCCCGACCGCGAACGGCGATCTTCACCTCGGCCACCTGGCGGGGCCGTTCCTGAGCGCCGACGTCTGCGCCAGGTACGCCAGGGCCGCGGGACGCGACGTGCTCTTCGGCACCGGCGTGCACTTCACCCAGAACTACATCGTGACCACCGCCAGGCGCCTCGGGGTGCCGCCGGAGGAGCTGCGGGTCAGGTCCGGTGCGCAGGTCGAGCGGACGCTGGAGGCGGTGGGCATCGAGCCCGACGGCTTCGTGCGCTTCGACGAGCGGTACGTCACCGGGGTCCAGCACTTCTTCCAGCGGCTGCACGGCGCGGGCCGCCTCGCGCTGCGTTCGGTGCCGCTGCCCTACGTGGCGCGCACCGGGGACTTCCTCACCGACGCGTACGTGCGCGGCTCGTGCCCGGTCTGCCTGTCGCAGGGGTGCGCCGGGCTGTGCGAGGGGTGCGGGCACTGGATCGGCTCGGGCGACCTGATCGACCCGCGGTCGACGCTGCACCCGGACGACGAGGTCGAACTGCGCGAGGTCCAGGTGCTCGTCCTGCCCCTCGAGGAGCACCGGGCGGCGCTGACCGCCTACTTCGCGGGGCTCGCCCCCACCATGCGGCCGCGGCTGGCCCGGCTGATCGAGGAGCTGCTGGCGCGCCCGCTGCCCGACTACCCGGTCACCCTGCCGATCTCCTGGGGCATCCCCGCGCCCTTCCCCGAGGTCGAGGGCCAGGTGATCTACGCCGACGCCGAGGTCATCGCCTGGAGCATGCACAGCTCGGCGCTGGCCGCCGAGGCGCGCGGCGAGGAGCCGGCCGGTGAGGACGCACTGTGGTTCGCCGAGTCGGGCGCGAAGGTCGTCTACTTCTTCGGCTCCGACGCGGGCTTCGCCTTCGGGGTGGTCGGGGTGGCCATGCTGATGGCGCTGGGCGGCTACGCGCTGCCCGAGCACTTCGTGACCAACGAGTTCTACGAGCTGGACAACGACAAGTTCTCCAGCAGCCGCGGCCATGTGGTCACCGGCCGGGAGCTCGCCGCCGAGGTGCCCAGGGACCTGATCCGCTTCTACCTCGCCGCCACCGGGCCGGACTTCCAGCGCACCAACTTCACCCGCGGCGCGATGGACCAGGTGACCGCGTCCCGGCTGGTGGAGCCGTGGAACCGGGTGGCCGACAAGGCCGGGAAGTTCGCCGGCGGCGGGCCGCTGCCGGTCTCCGCGCGCTCCCGGGAGGCCGCGGCGCGGATGGCGGACCGCTTCGGCGCCTCCTACGACGCCCGCCGCTTCAGCCTGACCGGCGCCGCCTTCACGCTCACCGAGCAGCTGGGCCGCCTCGACCGGTGGGAGGTGACGGCGGACGACGCCGGGGACTTCTGCCACGAGGTGGACGTCTTCCTGCGCTGCGCCGCCCCGCTGCTGATCGACCTGGCCGAGCGGGCGCTGCCCGACCTGGCCGTCCCCGCGTCGTCATCGGCCACCGAGGTCACGCCGCGCGCGCTGCCCCGGCTGACCGGCGCCGGGCAGTGACCGGCAGGCCGGGTACAGGGGTCGGGACGGGCGGCGCGCGGGTCGTCGTGGTCGGAGCGGGCGTCACCGGGCTGCTGACCGCCGTGGAGTGCGTGCTCGCCGGGCACCGGGTCACCGTGCTCGACCGGGGCGCGATCCCCGACCCGGCGGCGACCTCCCACGACCAGCACCGCACTTTACGCACCCTCGCGGTGGGCGACGTCGAGGCCACCCGGCGGATGGGCGCGGCCCACCGCCGCTGGCTGGAGCTGGAGCCGGTGCTCGGAGCGGGCTGCTACCGGCAGGTGGGCGTCGTCACCGCGTGGCCGCGCGAGCGGCTCGCCGAGGTGACGCGCTTCGCGGCCGCGGCGGGCGTACCGGTCGAGACGGTCGGCCCCGGCACGCTGCCGCAGCTCGGCTTCCCGGCCGGCACCGCGGGCGTGCGGGAGTCGCGGGCCGGCGTGCTGCTGGCCGGGCGGGTGCTGCGGGCCGCGGCCAGATGGCTGGCGGCCAGGCCCGCGGCGGCGCTGCGCCCGTACAGCCCGGTGGCGGCGGTCGACGCCGACGCGGGGAAGGTCACGCTGGCCGGCGGCGAGGTCGTCGGCGGTGACGTGGTGCTGGTCGCGGCGGGTCCGTGGACCAGGGAACTGGTCGACCTGCCCGCGGTGCTGCACCGCCAGACGATGGTCTACCTGCGGCCCGGCCGCGGGCAGGCCAGGCGCTGGCGGCACGCGCCCGCGGTGGGCGGGCTCGGCGCGGACGGGCGGGCCTGGGTGGTGCCGCCGGTCGCCGGCACGCTGCTCAAGGTCAGCTCGGACGCGGTCTGCCGGGAGGCGGCGGACACCGACGCCGGCGCCGAGGACCAGGCGCCGTGGGCGGAGCGGCTGGCGGACGCCGGGATCCTCCGCGACCCGGCCGGCTACCAGGTGGTCGCGGTCCGCGCGTGCCACTACACGACCGATACGGCCGCCGGCGGTGCCCGGCTGGCCCGGATGAGCCCCGCCGTCTGGGCGCGTACGGCCTGCGGGGGTTCCGGGTTCGCGTCGGCCCCGCTGGTCGCCGCGACGCTGGCGGCGGCGGCTAAGGAGGCTGCGATATGACCGACGAGGGCAAGATCGGCGTGTTCGACACGCTGAAGTCGACCCCGACGGCGGTGCGTTACCTGCTCGGCGGCGTACTGATCAACCAGCTGGGCGCGTTCGTCCAGACCTTCCTGGTGCTGTACCTGACGCACCGGCACATGTCGGTGCAGGCAGCGGGCCTGAGCCTGGTCGCGTACAGCGCGGGCACGATCCTGGGAACCATGCTGGGCAGCGAGATCACCCAGCGGTTCGGGCCGCGGTTCACCATCGTGGCCGCGATGGCGGGCTCCGGGCCGCTGGTCGCGGTGATACCGGCGTTCAGCCGCTCGGGGCTGCTGGTGCCGCTGCTGCTCGTGGTCGGCCTCGCGGGCCTGCTCGGGCAGGCGTACCGCCCCGCCGCCTCGGTGCTGCTCAGCGACCTGCTGCCCGAGCGGCACCAGGTCATGGGCTTCTCGATGTTCCGCATCGCGCTGAACACCGGCGCCGCGGTGGCGCCGCTGATCGCCGCGGGGCTGATCCTCCTCGACTGGGACGCGCTGTTCTGGCTGGACGGCGCGACCGCGCTGGCCTACGCCGGCCTGGCGTTCGCGCTGCTGCCCCGGCAGGCGGCGCCGGCCGCCGCGACCGAGGCGGCGGACGCCGGGGAGGAGGACGCCGACGCACCGGCGCCGATCACCGGGCGGGCCGCGTACGCCGCGATCCTGCGGGACCGCAAGTACCTGCTGTTCCTCGGCTCCGTCATGCTCGGCACGCTCGCCTACATGCAGTCGGTGGTGGCGCTGCCCCTGCAGATCAGGGCCGACGCCTACCCGACCGCGCTGTACAGCGTGGTGCTGACCGTCTCCTCCGTGGTGCTGATCACCTGCGAGCTGAAGGTCACCACGTACATCCTGCGCATCCCCACCCACACCGCGGTGCTGGTCGGCCACCTGGTCAACGCCCTGGGCTTCGTGGGCTACGCGCTGTCGGCGCACTCGCCGGTCTACCTGGTGGCGGGCGCGGTCCTGGAAGTGGCCGGCGTGATGATCGCGGGCCCGAGCATGTACGCCCACCCGGCGACCTTCCCGGCCGCGCTGAAGGCCCGCTACATCGGCGTCATGCAGGCGGCCACCGGTCTGGCGGCGGCGCTCGGGCCGCTGATCACGGTCTACGTCTGGACCCGGCTCGACCACGGCTTCTGGATGCTGTGCGCCCTGGCGGCGGCCGTCACCGGCGTGCTCGCCATGGCGGGGACGAACCGCGACGAGGAGCGGGGCAGGGCCGCGGCGCACGAGGAGACCGCTGAGGGCAAGGCCGAGGAAACCGTCGGAGGCACCGCATGACCGAGCAGCCCGGCAGCACGGCGGCACCGCGCGGACCGGTGGTGATCGTCGGCTTCGTGGGGGTCACCATCCCCATCATCGAGTCCTTCCAGCCGGACGGCTCCGTGGTGTACGTCGAGGAGCCCGACGTCGTACGCAAGCGGGAGGCGCGCGACAAGCTCGCCGCCGTCGGCTACGTCCGCGACCTGATCGAGTGGGAATACCACCTGCCCGGCAAGGCCGACGAATTCCACGCCGCCCACCCCGGTCTCGCCCCGGTCGCGATCATCCCCGCGATCGAGTACGCCGTGCCCTTCGCCGCCCGGCTCGCCGAGCGCTACGGACTGCCGGGCGCGAGCCTGGGCGCCGCCCTGATCCTGCGGGACAAGGCGCTGCTGCGGCAGGTCAGCGCGGCCGCCGGGATCGCCAACCCGGCGAGCGTGCGGGTGCACGGCCCGCAGGACGTGCGGGACTTCCTGCGCGACCACGGCGGCCCCGCCGTGCTCAAGCCGGCCAATCGCCAGGCGTCGCTGGGCGTCCGGGTGGTCCACGACCCGGCGGAGGTGGCCTCCGCGTGGGAGGAGTGCCTGGTCCAGGACGAGGGCATCCTCGTGCCCGACCGGCCGATGGACGTGGTGATGCTCGCCGAGCAGTTCGTCGCCGGCGACGAATACAGCGTCGAGATGCTGGTGCGCCGCGGCGAGCCGCTGTTCACCAACGTCACCGGCAAGGTCCTCTACCCCGGCCCCTATCCGGTGGAGCAGGCGCACATCGTGCCGGCCGACATCCCCGCGGAACTGTCCGCCCTGCTGGGCGCGCAGACCGCGCGGCTGCTGGCGGCGATCGGGTTCGGGGACGGGGTGGTGCACTGCGAGTGGATCGTCTCCGACGGCGTCCCGTACCTGGTGGAGTGCGCCGGCCGGATGCCCGGCGACGCGATCCTCGACCTGATCGAGGCCGCCTACCCGCTGGAGTTCATGCGCAGCTACTTCGCCGTGCTCAAGGGCGAGGAGCCGCCCATGGAGCTGCCGGAGCGGGCCAAGGGCGGTGCTGCCGTGCGCTTCCTGGCGCCCGGGGCCGGCACGGTCGTGAGCGTGACCGGCGTGGAGGACGCCGAGAAGGCCGAGGGCGTGCTGCTCGTCCACTGCACGGTGCCCGGCGCGTCCTTCGGCGGGCTGCGCAACTCCTGGGACCGCGGCGGCATCGTCATGGCCCGCGGGGACAGCCCGGCGCACGCGCACCGGCTGGCCGGTGCCGCGGCCGCCATGGTCCGCATCGAGACGCGGCCGCCCGGCGACAGCCCCGCGGCGGAAAAGCCGTAACAAGGGAAAAGGATTCCCGGCCCCGGGGGAATTTCTCCCCTATGGCGCGGGAATACCGGCTCCCTAATCTTGAAAAGGCATCACTGACATCGAGGGGGCATTATGACTCACCGCGAGGTTGATGTTCTGGCGATCGGTGCGGGCCCGGCCAATCTGGCCCTGGCCGCGGCGATCGAGGAGTGCGGATCCACTGAACTGGCCGAGAGCACACTGCTGCTCGAACAGGCTCCCGACATCAAATGGCAGCGCGATCTGCTGATGCCGTGGGCGCGCAGCCAGGTGTCCTTCCTGAAGGACCTGGTGACCCTGCGCAATCCACGCAGCAAATTCTCGTTCCTGAGTTTTCTGCACGACCACGGCAGGCTCGACCACTTCGTGAACCTGGGCACCTTCCACCCCTACCGGTGGGAGTTCTCCGACTATCTGCAGTGGGTGGCGACGTCGCTGGAGCGGGTGCAGATCCGCTACAGCGCCAGGGCCGCCGGCATCACCGCGGACCGCGACAGCAACGACGCCATCACCGGCTGGACGGTGACCCTCACCGACGGCGACACCATCCACTGCCGCGACCTGGTCATCGGCGGCGGCCGCGACGCCCGTATCCCCGAGCCCTTCGCCGACCTGCCGCCGGACCGGGTCATCCACAGCTCCACCTACCGCGGCCGTATCGCGGAGATCCCCAAGGACCAGCCGCTGCGCGCGGTCGTCGTCGGCGGCGCGCAGAGCGCGGCGGAGATGTTCTACGCGCTGCACGAGAACCTGCCGCAGAGCCAGATCACGATGGTGGTCCGCTCCATAGGCCTGCAGAACTACCAGACCAGCAAATTCGTCAACGAGTTGTTCTTCCCGTCCTTCGTGGACGATTTCTACGACACCCCGCAGGAAGTGCGCTCGCAGGTGCTCGACGAAATGCGGTTCACGAATTACGCGGGACTCGCGCCGCCCTTCCTCGACGAGCTGTACACGATGCTCTACCGCAATCGGATGCTCGGCGCCCAGCGCTCGGAAGTACGCGCCATGACCGAGGTGACCGGTGCGCGGATCGAGGACAACGACGTCGTTCTCGACCTCAGGGACCGCAAGACCGGAAAGGAATCGCCGCTGCGCTGCGACCTGGTCCTGCTCGGCACCGGATACGACACCCGGATGCCGGCCCTCGTGCGGGATCTGGCCGAGCACGCCGGGCTGGACAGCGTCAGTGTCAGCCGCAACTACCGGGTGGACCTCGGCGCGTCCAGCCCGGGCGCGGTCTACCTCCAGGGTGTCAACGAGGCCACCCACGGCATCGCCGACTCCCTGATCAGCGTCCTCGCGCACCGCAGCCACGACATCGTCACCGACCTGCTGACCCGCCGCAGCACCGCAGAGGCGGGGGCCGCCCGATGAGCCGCGGCACTCTGCTGGTGATCGGCAGCGGGCTGAAGGTCTACCGCGAGTACCTGGTCGCGCCGATCAGCAGGCGGGCCCGCGAGGCGGGCCTGGACATGGTGCTGCTGAACAACCTCAGGCCGACGTGGCAGCAGGCGTACTTCGACGAGGTCGTCGTCGCCAACGTCTTCGACTCCGAGGTGATGGGCCGGGCCGCCCGTGAGGTGGCCGCCCGCCGCGAGGTGGTCAGCCTGATGTGCTGGGACGAGCCGCTGGTGCTGGACGCGGGGCTGCTGGCCGCCGAGTTCGGGGTGCCGGGCCTGTCCGCGCGCGGGGTGCGCGGCTGCCGCGACAAGGAGCTGACCCGGGCCGTGCTGACCGAAGCGGGCCTGCACCAGCCGGGTTTCGGGCTGACCGCCACGGTCGAGGAGGCCAGGGCGGTGGCCGCGCGGATCGGCTACCCGGTGGTGCTCAAGCCGCGGGCGATGGGCGCGAGCATCGGCGTGGTCTTCGCGGCCGACGAGGCGGAGCTGGACGCGGCCTTCGGTGTCGCGCTGGCGGCGAGCGAGGTCGACCCGGGCCCCTACCGGGCCAGCGCGATCGTGGAGGAGTACGCGCCGGGGCCGGAGATCAGCATCGACGGCGCCATCCACAAGGGCGAGTACCTGCCGCTGTTCGTGGCGCGCAAGTACAGCAGCGACCACCCGTACTTCGAGGAGATCGGCCACAGCGTGGACGCGGCCGACCCGCTGCTGGACGACAAGGAGCTGATCGGCACCCTGGCGCGGGCGCACCAGGCGCTCGGCATCGAGGACGGCATCACCCACAGCGAGGTGCGGCTGACCGACCGCGGGCCGCTGATCATCGAGGTCAACGGGCGGCTCGGCGGCGACCTGATCCCCTTCCTCGGCCGGATCGCCACCGGCATCGAGCCGGGCGAGGTGCTCTTCGACGTGGCCACCGGGCAGCGCCCCGACATCACGCACACCCGGCGGGCGGTGGCCGGCATCAGGTTCGGCATCCCCGACGCGGACTGCCTGCTGAAGTCCGTGCGGCTGCCGGCGCCCGGCCAGGCGCCGGGCCTGGTGGCCGCCGCCCCGATGGCCGAGCCGGGCACCACGCTGCGGCTGCCGCCGGGCGGCTACCTGGGGCGGCACTCCTTCGTGGTGTGCGAGGCCGACGACGTGGACGGCTGCCAGGACCGGCTGACGGCCGCGGCGGCGCTGGTGGAGCTGGACACCGAACCGGTCGGACCGGCCGACCCGCGGGCGCCGTTCGCGATGCCGGCCGGCCTGCTGGACGTGGACGAGTGAGCGGCGTGAGCGAGGGGACGAGGGACGAACCGATGACGACGACACCCGAGGCGACCGCGGCACACCGCGGGGAGCCGGACACCGCGGCCGAGATCCTGGCCCGGGCCCGAGCGCTCGCCCCGGTGCTGCGGGAGCGCGCGGACGAGATCGAGCGGAACCGGAAGCTGCCGGCCGACGTGGTGGAACTGCTGCGCGGCACCGGCGTCTTCCGGATGGGCTCGGCCCGCGAGTGGGGCGGCCCCGAGCTGACCTCCATGGACCAGACGCGGGTGGTGGAGGCGCTGGCCTACGGCGACGCGTCGGCCGCCTGGTGCGGGGCGATCGGCTCGCTGACCGGGCCGATCGCCGAATTCCTCGACGCCGACGTCGTCAAGGAGGTCTTCCCGCGGCAGGACATGATCACCGCGGGGGTGCTGGTCCCGGCGGGCCACGCCGAGCGGGTGCCGGGCGGCTTCCTGCTGACCGGCCGCTGGTCCTTCGGCAGCGGCGTCGACCACAGCGACTGGGTGACGTCGGGCGCCTTCGTCTTCCAGGACGGCGAGCCCTACGCCAGCCCCGACGGCAGCAACCCGCATGAGTCACGCCAGTTCCTGGTCCCCCGCGAGCAGGTCGAGCTGATCGACAACTGGCACACCACCGGCCTGTGCGGCACCGGCAGTTGCGACTACACCATCACCGACGTCTTCGTGCCCGAGAACCGCACCTACACCTTCTACGAGCCGCGCGGCCGGCTCAGCCCGCTCTCGACGCCGGACGCCTTCATGCGGATGCTGTGCGGGGTCGCGCTGGGGGTGACCCGGGCCGCCCTGGACCACGCCCGCGAGATCGCCACCACCAGGATCGACCGGATGACGGGCACCGCCTGGTCCGACAGCTTCCGGGTGCAGGTCGCCCTCGCCGAGTGCGAGGCCGCCTTCCACGCCACCCGCAGCGGCGTCTACGGCGGCATGACCCGGCTGTGGGAGGTGCTCGAAGCCGGCGGCGAGCCCACCCCGGAGGAGCGCGCGGCCTCGCCGCTGTCCTGGCTGCACGCCTACCGGAGCGCCCGCTCCATCGTCAACCGGCTCTACGACCTGCTCCAGACGTGGTCGATCAACAAGTCCTCGCCCATGGACCGCTGGCTGCGCGACACCACGACCATGTGCCAGAACCTCCCGGCGCAGGACGTGGTCCTGGAGTCCGTCGGCGCCTATCTGCTCGGCGGGACACCCAAGTTCCGCATCAGCCTCGGCATCACCACCTGACGCGTACCGCAGTCACCGGGGCCGAGGGAGGAATCCGCATGACCAACCAGCTGAGGGGCGATGACGACATGACGTTGACCGCGCAGGCGCAGGCGCCAGGGACCGCGGCCGAGACCCTGGCGCGGGCCGAGGCACTGGCCCCGGTGCTGCGGGAGCGGGCCGCCGAGATCGAGCAGCACCGCAAGCTGCCCGCCGACGTGGTCGAACTGCTGCGCGGCACCGGCGTCTTCCGGATGTGCTGGGGCCGCGAGTGGGGCGGCCTGGAGCTGACCTCCGCCGAGCAGACGCGCGTCGTCGAGGCGCTGGCGTACGGCGACGCGTCGGCGGCCTGGTGCGCGGTGATCGGCGCCAACACCGGGATCTACAGCAACTTCATCGACCAGGCGACCGCCAAGGAGATGTTCCCCCGCACCGACATGATCACCGCCGGGCTGCTCCAGCCGTCCGGCCGGGCCGAGCGGGTGCCGGGCGGCTACCGGCTCACCGGGCGCTGGCCGTTCGGCAGCGGCATCGACCACGCCGACTGGGTGACCTCGGGCGGCTTCGTCTTCGAGGACGGCAAGCCCTACGCCAGCCCCGACGGCAGCAACCCGCACGAGTCGCGGCAGTTCATGGTGCCGCGCGAGCAGGTCGAGCTGATCGACAACTGGCACACCACGGGCCTGTGCGGCAGCGGCAGTTGCGACTACACGATCACCGACGTCTTCGTGCCGCAGGAGCACACGTACAGCTTCGGCGTCGTCCACGGCCGGCCCTCGCCGCTCGCGCAGCCCGACGCCTTCACCCGCGCCATGTGCGGGGTGCCGCTGGGGGTGGCGCGCGCGGCGCTGGACCACGCCCGGGAGATCGCGACCTCCAGGATCGACCGGATGACCGGCGTCGCCTGGGCCGACAGCTTCCGTGCCCAGGTCACGCTCGCCGAGTGCGAGGCCGACTTCAACGCCGCACGGGCCGGGGTCTACACCGCGATGACCCGGCAGTGGGAGGTGCTCGAAGCCGGCGGCACCCTGGACGACCTCACCCCCGACGAGCGCGCCGCCTCGCCGCTGTCCTGGCTGCACGCCTTCCGCACCGCCCGCGCGATCGTCAACCGGCTCTACGACCTGCTCCAGACGTGGTCGATCAACAAGTCCTCGCCGATGGACCGCTGGCTGCGCGACACCACGACCATGTGCCAGCACCTGATCGCCCAGGACCGCATCCTCCAGTCGGCCGGCGCCTACCTGGTGGGCGGCCAACCGGAGTTCGGCATCAGCCTCGGCATCGTCTAGCCGTCGTCCAGCCCCGCCGGGCCGTCCCATCCCATCCGTCCGGCCCATCCCATCCGTCAGGCCGCCTGTCCCATCCGTCAGGCCTGTCGGCCCGTCCGGGCCGCAGGGTCCGTCCGGGCCGCCCGGTCCGTCCACCGCACGGGAGGAGATCCGATGAGCAGAGGCCTGGTGCTTCTGGTCAACCCCAACAAGGTGCATCCGCCGATCGCGCCCTACGCGCTCGACGTGCTCACCACCTCGCTGGAGGCCGCCGACTTCGAGGTCGAGGTGCTGGACCTCACCTTCCACCGGGAGGACTGGAAGTCCTGCCTGGCCGAATACTTCGCCGAGCGCGACCCCTTCCTGGTCGGCGTCACGATCCGCAACACCGACACCGTCTACGCCTTCGAGCAGCGCCCCTTCGTCGGCGAGCACAAGGAGATCATCACCGAGGTCAAGCGGCTCACCGACGCACCCGTCGTGGCCGGCGGCATCGGCTTCTCGACCATGCCCTTCGCCCTGGTCGACTACTTCGGCATCGACTTCGGGGTGAAGGGCCCCGGCGAGCGGATCATCGTCGACCTGGCCGACGCGCTGCTCACCGGCCGCGACCCCGACACCGTGCCCGGCCTGCTGCGCGCCACCGACACCGGAGTCGTCCGGGTCCCGCCCGCCGTGCTCACCGCACGCCACGGCCAGGCCCTGATCCCTGCCCCCGCCGGCCAGTTCGAGCCCCGGGTCTGGCAGGTCGACACCACCGCGACCTATGTCCGCAGGTCCGGCGCCGCCCTGAAGGTGGACAACCTCCTCTACTACCGACGCGGCGGCCTCGGCGGCATCCTCACCAAGAACGGCTGCACCTACCGCTGCTCGCACTGCGTCGAGCCGGACGCGAAGGGCACCTCCTTCGGGCAGCGTTCGGTGACCGCCGTCGTCGACGAGATGGAAGCACTGGCCGCCCAGGGCGTCCTGGACCAGCACACCACCGACAGCGAGTTCAACCTGTCGGTCGCGCACGCCAAGAACGTGCTGCGCGAGATCGTCCGCCGCCGCCACGCACCCACACCGAGCCCGCTGCGCGACCTGCGGCTGTGGGTCTACTGCCAACCCAGCCCCTTCGACGAGGAATTCGCCGAACTGCTGGCCGCGGCCGGCTGCCGCGGGGTCAACGTCGGCTCCGACCACGTCAGGCCCGACATGCTGACCGGCTGGAAGGTCACCGCCAAGGGCACCACCTACTACGACTTCGCCGACACCGAGCGCCTGGTGCGGCTGTGCACGCAGCACGGCATCCTCACCATGGTCGAGGCGCTGTTCGGCATGCCCGGCGAGACACCGCAGACCATGCGCGCCTGCGTCGAGGCCTTCATGGCCCTGGACGCCACCGTGACCGGCTTCTCGCTGGGCCTGCGGCTCTTCCCCTACACCCCGATGGGCATCGCCATGGCCGCCGCCTGCGACGGCGTGCGCACCCTGCCCGGCCTCCAGTCCAACACCGCCACCGGACCGATCATCCTCAAACCGCTCGCGAAGTGCACCGGCCCGACCGAATACGAACGGCAGTTCATGTTCGACGAGCACGGCGACTTCCGGCTCGTCTGCTACTTCTCCCCCGACCTGCCAGCCGACCCCACCGCGCCCCCCGGCGACCCGACCGCGCGCTGGAGCCCCTCGGTCGACCTGCTGTGGGACATGGTCGACCCCGCGGACCACCACCGCGTGATGCTCCCGACCCTCGGCGGCACCAGCGAGAACGACAACAACTACGCCGACAACCCTTTCCTCACCAGCCTCGTCGGCCTCGGCTACACCGGCGCCTTCTGGTCCCACTGGCGCGAACGCGAGGAGATCATGCGCCAGGTCAAGGACAGCGGCATGGCCGAGCCCGCCCCGATGTAATGGGCCCGTGCATATTCCTCCGAAACGTAGGAAGTTTAATTGCCGACGTTATACCAGGGGGCCCCTGCGGCTCTTGCGGTCCGCTGTTTCCTGCCCCATCCTGGTACCGCTCGACCTGAACCACATGAACAGCACGTTGGGGGAAATCCAATTTAGAGGGGCAAATGAGCCAGCAGGAAAACACCACGAGATTACAACGGCAACTCCCGTCCCACGCGGAGGGACCGCAGGGGGATTCGGGCCACCGGCCGGAAGGGGAAGTGCCGCCGTCGCCGTACTCGCACCAACGGGCTCCTGCTCCGCTCACCGTCCTGCTCGCCGACGCCCAGCCCGCGATCCGGCACGGCGTGAGATCCGTACTCGAACGCATCAGCGGGATATCGGTGGTCGGCGAGGCCGCCACCGCCGACGAGGTGCTCGCCGAGACCTCGCGCTGCCGGCCCGACGTGCTGGTGGTCGACCCGCTGATGGACGAGCCGACCGGCACGCACGTCATCAGCCGGGTGCTGCGCATGACGCCCGACGTCGGTGTCCTGGTCTTCAGCTCGGACGACGACGACAAGTCGATCACCTCGGCGCTGCACGCCGGCGCCCGCGGCTACCTCATCAAGCGGGCCAACGCGGACCAGATCCTGCGCGGCATCCAGGCCGTCGCGGCCGGCGAGGCCATCGTGGACAAATCGATAGCCGACCGGCTCAGCGTCCTCATACGCCCGGCCACCGGGCAGTATTACTACCCGTTCCCGCAGCTCACGAACAGGGAGCGGGACGTGCTCGACCGCATCGCGGCCGGCAAGTCCAACACCGCCATTGCCCGGGAGTTGGCACTGGCCTCCAAGACCATCAGCAATCGGGTCTCCACGATCTTCGGCAAGCTCGGTGTGGCCGATCGCGCACAAGCGATTGTATTAGCCAGGGATGCGGGCCTCGGACATGGCTGAACGCCTTTTATCCCGCCCCGTGCACCGGGGAACCCGCCCGGTGCACGTATTTCCGCTTCCCCGTCGCAGATTCCCGTGGGAAAGGGAAGACTTCCCCTGTCGACCGGGAGTCGCCGAATTCTAGCCTGAGGGCTGTCGCACGGCCACCCAGTCGAAGAAAGCCGATCGGAGCGGGACGTTGACCGACCACGAGCACGCCGACGTGACCATCCGCGCCATGGAGCCGGACCACCTCGAAAGAGCCCACGGGCTCGACCTGAAGCTCCTCCACCCCTGGGCGGGGCTGGACTCGCCCTTCCGCGGCGCCTGGTGCGTGCTGCGCCCGGGCGACGTCTCGGAGCTGCACGCGCACCACGACCGGGAGATCTTCATCGTCATGTCCGGCCGCGGCACGGTCGTCGCGGGCGGGCGCCGCCAGGAGGTCGCGGCGGGCGACCTGGCGTACATCAGGCCCGACGTGGAGCACAGCGTCGTCAACGAGCACGACGAGGACTTCGCCTACTACGCGATCTGGTGGGACCGGGCGATGTCCGCGGAATTCCTCGGCCTCCCGCAGGAGACCGCCGGCGCCGGTGTGGAGGCGGTGGCCTCATGATCGACTACGACGGGCGGCGCTTCCGCGCGCCGGACGGCGACACGGCGACCGAGGCCGTCTACCACCAGCAGGACGACTTCGTCTGGGGGGAGGTCGCCGGCGGCGCGATCCGGCGCGGCTGGACCGCAGGCACCCGCAGGCCCGACGGGACGCTGTCGATGGGCTACACGCTGGTCTTCGCCTCGGGCGAGGTGGTCTGCGGCCGCAGCGTGAACACCCCCGAACTGACCGAGGACGGCCGGGTGCGGCTGCACGAGGCGTGGGAGAGGTACGGCCCGCACGCGGCGACCGGCATCTCCTACATCGAGGAGGTGGCCTGACCGTGGCACCGGCGACGGCGGCGTCCGAGGCGGACTGGCGGGGGCTGGAGAGGAGCGTGACGGGTCGCGTACTGCGGCCCGGCGACGCCGGATTCCACTCCTCCAGCGCCCCGTTCAACAAGCGCCACACCCGTACGACACCCGCCGGCGTGCTCGCCGTCGCCGATGTGTCCGACGTGCGGCGGGCGGTGGAGTGGGCCAGGCGGACGGGCGTGCCGATCGTGCCGCGCGGCGGCGGGCACTCCTATGCCGGCTTCTCGGTCAACTCCGGCCTGGTGCTGGACCTCAGGGCGCTGGACGCGGTCACCGCGGACGGCTCCAGCGGCCTGGTCACCGCCGCGGGCGGCGCCTCGATGGCCGCCGTCTACGCGGCGCTGGAGCCCGAGCGGATCGCCTTCGCGCTCGGCAACGGCGCCTCGGTGGGCATCGCCGGGCTCACCCTCGGCGGCGGCTCCGCGGCCACCTCGCGCGCCTTCGGGCTCACCGCGGACGCGCTGGTCGCCACCACCCTGGTGACCGCCGACGGCGACCTGCTGACCTGCGACGCCGAGCACCACGCCGACCTCTTCTGGGCCTGCCGGGGCGGCGGCGGCGGCAACTTCGGCGTCAACGTGTCCTTCACCTACCGGGCCTTCCCGGTCTCCGGCGCCGCCACCTGCCTGCTGCTGTGGGACGGCGCCGACGCGCCCGAGGTCTTCGCGGTGCTCCAGGAGGTGATGCGCCAGGCGCCCGAGGAGTGCTCACTGCGGCTCGGCCTGAGCACCACCGGCTCCGGCGTCACGGTCTCCGCCGTCGGCATGCACCTGGGCACCGCGGCCGAACTGCGGGAACTGCTCGCCCCGGTGCTCGCGGCGGCGGCGCCGCTGCGCGCGGACATCGCCGACCGCACCTTCTGGGAGGCCAAGGACTACCTCGCGCACGAGACGTCGGAGGGCGCCTTCGCGGCCACCACGCATTTCGCCGTGGACCCGCTGCCGCCCGAGGCCGTCGCCGACGTGCTGGCCCGGCTGGGCCGCTGGCCCGGCGGCAGCAACCCGGACGGCGGCGGCTTCGCCCTCTTCGGCTGGGGCGGCGCGGTCAACAAGGTCGCCCCCGCCGACACCGCCTTCCCGCACCGGCACGCCAACTACCTGGTGAGCATGGACACCTCGTGGGGCGAGCAGGACGGGCCCGAGGCCGTGCCCGCGCATCTGCGGTGGCTGGCCGAGTTGCGCGACTCGGTGGCGCCCCACACGGCGGCGGGGGCGTACGTGAACTTCACCGACCCCGACCTCGCGGACTGGCGCACCGCCTACTACGGGGACAACTACCCGCGGCTGGTGGAGATCAAGCGGCGGGTCGACCCGGACCGGCTCTTCCGCTTCCCGCAGGCCATCGGCTCCTGACAACCCGGCGCGATCCCCGGCCGGACGCGTGTCCGGCCGGGGATCGCCGCCGTCAGGTGGCCAGCGGCAGCGGTGTGCGCACCGGGACCGGCGCGAGCACCGAGGAGGGGACCACCTCCTCGGTCTCCTCGTCGATCAGCGAGACCCGCACCGCCGGGTTGGGCGCGGTGTCGACGGTGAGCGTGACATCGAGCGCGAAGAGCACGCTGACCGGGTGCGTACCGCGGGCGTCCCGGTAGCTGCCGGCATACCGCAGCACCCGCCAGCCCTCGTCGTCCCAGTGGTCGAGCAGCGCCGAGCGCACCACCGGCATCGCGGTCTGCCAGGCCAGCGAGTTCTCCAGCAGCTGCACGGTGGCGGCCACCGGCACCCGCTCGCCGGACGCCGGCGGCAGCGGATGGCCGAAGACGCGGATCCTGGCCTTGCGCAGCGGCACCAGCCACACCCGGTCCAGGTCGGCGGTCAGCCCCAGCAGCATCGCCGCCGCGGCCGCCAGGACCAGCGCGGAGCCGCCGGGCCGCCGGGAGACCTCGGACCACCAGGCCGCGTCGCCGCCCGCCGCCGCCAGGCCGCCGGCCACGACGAGCCCGGCCCTGGTGAAGGAGCGCGCCCCGATCGGGCCCTCCGCGCGGGCACTGCACCCGCAGGACGACTCGGGGGCGGTCGCCTTCGCGTACGCCAGGTAGCCGGTGAAGCCGACGCCCAGCAACGCCGTGCCGGCACCCGGCAGCAGCGCCACCGGTGACGCCAGCAGGGCCGCGCCCAGGGACAGTTCGACCCCGCCGAGCACCCGCAGCGCCAGGGTGGCGCGGCGGCCGTCGTTGAACACCCGCACCAGCACGGTGTTCGCGGCCAGCCGGGCGGTCTGCCGCCCGAAGAGCTTGGCCGCGCCGGTCGTGGCGAGCAGCGCCGCGCAGACCAGCGGCGCGAGGTTGGAGACCAGCGGAATCATCGCACCGCCCCCCTCAGTGCCCGAGCGAGACGCGGGCGATGTCGATGGCGCCGTCCGCGGGCCGCCAGGCGCCGAGCACCTGTGCCTCCTGCCCGATCCTGGTGCGCGACAGGTCGGCGGTCAGCGCGCCGCCGAGGTAGGAGGCGGTGGTCGTGTCGGGCACGATGTGGCCGACCAGCTCGTCGCTGCCGTGGGTGAGGTGCAGCCGGTCCTTGGCGATGCCGCGGATGGTGACGTAGACGTTCACGATGTTGACCCACACCGCGTCGGCCGCGATCGTCCCGTCGGGCATGGCGGCGCCGCGCGCGTAGAGGCCGTCGCCGACCTCGATGGACTCGGCGGTGGTGGTGCGCAGCTTCCAGATGCTGGTGGCGTTGGTCAGCTGGATGAGGTGGCGCTCGCCGTGGGAGCCGGCGACGTCCAGGACGTTGCGGTTCATCGCGACGATCCGGCCCTCGGCGAAGGCGGAGGGGATCGCCGCGTCGAGCGACGGCATCGGGTCGGCGAAGGCGGCCTCGGCGTCGAGCCCGCCGAGCGCGGACGCGCCCACGATGGTGGCGCCGCCGACGGCGGCCGTGGTCAGAAAGCGCCTCCGGTCCAGGCGACGCCCGCCGGATTCCTGGCTGTGGCTCATGTCGTCCTTCCTTCCTGCTTCGAGGGGGTGTGCGGGACGGAGGTCATTCGTAGATGTAGACGGGCAGCTTGCCGGAGCTGAGGCTGCCGATCGCGGTGAAGGCCGAGGGGGTCAGGTCGATGACCCGGTTGGTGCGACAGGCGCCGTTGCAGCAGGCGGCCTCGCCGCAGAAGCTCTTGGTCCGCGGTCCGCAGTCGGCGAGCGTCACGCAGACGGTGGCGCCGGAGCACTGGTGGCGGACGTTCATGACGGCGCCGCAGGTGCGGCGCGGCATGTTCTCACCGCACAGGTCGGGCCGGGTGATGTCCCAGCAGGCGGCCGAGAGGTTGGGCCAGGCGGCCATGTTCTTGGCGGACTGGCAGGTGCCGCAGGCGCCCGTGCCGGCGCTGCCGCAGGAGCCCCAGGCGTTGCCGCAGCAGAACCAGGTGGCTTCGCCCGCCCACAGGGAGGTCGATCCGCAGGCCATGTCGAATCCCTTCGCGTTGGACACAGGTCGCAGATGTGACCCGTGCATGACAATCAGCGCATACGGATACGGGTGCGCCGCGCCGCAGAACGGGGGGCCGCGGCGCGCTGAACGGGAGGTGCCCAGGGGATTGCGTCGTCCATGACGACCGTCGAGCCGGGGTGGTCCGTGGTCCGCGCCTTTGCGGTGCCGCCACGCTCGGCGGTGCGGTGCTACGGGGGGTGGCGCCTTGCCTTGCCTGGCGGTACGCGCGTGCGGAGCTGCCTCGGGCGGGCCTCCTGCTGTGCCGTATGCGTCTGGTGAGTCGGCAGTGCAGGGTGGAGCAAGCCCCCATGATGCGCCTGTCTACGCGCGTTCGGAAGAGGGCACGCACCCTCGGTCCACCCCACCCGGGACCACCCGGGGTCTCACATGCCCGAGGGCCGGTCGACCAGGCCCAGGAAGAGCACGAAGCCGATGACCGTCAGGCAGGGGGCGAGGACGGCCAGCACCCACCGGACCGAGGTGTTGCGCTGCCGCCAGGGCAGCGCCCAGCTCAGGACCAGCGCGCCGAGCGAGAGGCCGAGCACGACCCGCAGCACGTCGTAGCCGACCATGAAGGACGCGTCGAAGTGGTCGGACTCCGCGCTGTCGCAGGAGTCGCAGGCCATCGCGGACAGCGAGCCGTAGAGGAAGGCGACCGAGGCCAGCGGCAGGGTGACCAGGGAGGACACGAGCGGCGACACCCACGCCCTGGGGACCCGGGCCATCGGCGCGTAATCCGGCAGTAAGTAGCTCATGGCACCACTCAACACCCGTGCCGCCCCGGGCACATGAGTCGTCGTACTCAGGGTGGCTCCCGGCCGGGCCCCGGCTCGGTACCGGCCCGGGGCTGCGTACGGAAGGAACGGAGCGCACAGCCCGCGGGGGAAGGCCGGGCGGGGAGGCGGGGGCGGCGGGACCATCCGGACGGAATTCGCGCTTTCGCGTGCAAGGGCGGTGATGCCGGGTAACCGGAGGTCAAGGCCCTGGCGGGCCGGTCGTCGGGAGCACGTGACGGGAAGGGTGGGGCACATGCCCAGAGGTTCCAGCGCCGAGCGTGAGCGCCGGTACGAACGCGGGCAGCGCGGCGTCATGGGCCGCTCGGCGATGACGGGGCCCGAGCCGAGCAGGACGCCGGGGCGCTGAGGGATGGCGGGACCACAGACCCCGGGCGGGCAGCCGGAAGGGAAGCCGGGGCCGCCTGGCCGGCCGTACGACCCCGGCAGGCACGAGACCGAAGAGGAACGGGCCGACCGCCGCTGGGGCGACCTCCTCCAGGAGTTGCGGGTCGCCCAGACCGGCGTGCAGATCCTCTTCGGCTTCCTGCTGACCGTCGTCTTCCAGCAGCGCTTCAGCCAGCTGTCCGACACCGACCGGCACCTCTATGTGGCCACCGTCGTCCTCGGCGCGGCGACCACCGGGGCCCTCGTCGGCCCGGTGGCCATGCACCGGCTGCTCACCGGCCGCCGCCTCAAGCCCGAGACGGTGGTGTGGGCGTCCCGGATGACCCTGCTCGGCCTGTTCCTGCTGCTGTGCACGATGGCCTGCTCGCTGCTGCTGGTGCTGCGGCTGGCCGTCCACGACACGGTCGCGGCCTGGCTCGCGGGCGGGATGGTCTGCTGGTTCACGCTGTGCTGGCTGGTCTTTCCGCTGTGGGCCAGCCACCACAGCCCGTCACACGACTGACCCGGCCGGCTGGAGGCGGTCGGCCAGGCCCGCGGCGGTGAAGGCGGCCACCACGTCGGCGCGGCTCTCGGTGAAGTGGGCCCAGCTGTCGCAGTGCGCGGCGACGACCCGGCGGGCGCCGAGGATCGCGGCGGCCTGCGCGGCCTGGGCGCTGTCGAGTACGAGCGCCCCGCCGTCGAAGAGGACCGGGAAGCGCGGGGCGCCGGCGAAGAGCACGGCGGTGTCGACCGGGCCGAACCGCCCGGCGATCTCCCGGACCGCGTCGAGCGAGGCGTTGTCGCCGCTGACGTAGACGGTGGGCAGGCCCTCCCCGGTGAGCACGAAGCCGACGACCTGCCCGCTGATCGGCTCGACGTCCGCGCGCGCCCCCGGCCCGTGGATCGCGGGCACGGCCGTCACGGTGACGGTGCCGCCGCCGGGCCGGTCCAGCTCGACTGCCTCCCAGTCGGCCAGCCCCCTGGCCCCCTCCCCCAGCCGCCGGCCGGCGTCGGGCGTGGTCAGCGTCAGCGGTACGCCGGCGAGCAGGGCGCGCCCGGAGGTGTCGAGGTTGTCGGCGTGCTCGTCGTGCGAGAGCAGGACGACGTCGATCGGCCCGAGGTCGGCGGGGTCGGCGGTGGACGGCGCGGTCTTGGTCAGCACCGGACGCCCGGGGCGCCGGTAGTCGCCGGGCTCGTCGAAGGTCGGGTCGGTCAGGAACCGCAGGCCGCCGTAGTCGAAGACGGTGGTCGGCCCGCCGAGGACGCTGACGGTGAAAGGCCGCGGGTCTGCGCTGGGGTTCTGGGCAGCGGGCATCAGGAGCTTCCTCACGGATGAGAGCCAGTGTTTCCGTGAGGAAGACTAGGCGCTTCTCACGGATGAGGGCAAGACGTACCATGAGATCCATGACGGAGAACGTGACCGCGACGGCAGTGCGCGCAGCGGCGGACGCGGCCGCCGGAGCGCCGCGCGTACGGCCGGGCGACGTGCCACCGGAGCCCGCCGCGGCCCCGCACGGGCAGCCGCACGTACCGCCCCCCGCGCCGGGAGCGGACCTCTACGCGGCGCTGGACTTCGCCAACAGCGCCATCGCCGTGCCCAGTGGCCAGGTCATCGACCTGCTCGCGACACCGGCCGCGGCCGAGGAGTGGCTGGCCGGCCACGGCCTCGCGCCGGCCGGCGCCGGGCTGCAGGAGGTGTGCGCGGCCCGGCTGCGCGGCCTGCGCGACCAGGTGCGCGCCCTGATCGCCGCCCGCGTCGGCGAACGGCCCGCCCCCGTGGCGGCGCTGGCCGCCGTCAACGACGCGCTCACCCGGGCGCCCGCCGCCCGCCTGCTGCGCTGGGACGCCGAGCGCGGCCTGCACCGCGAGGCGTCCCACCCGGTCACGCAGATCACCGAGCACGCCCTGGCCGCCCTCGCCGCCGACGTCGCCGACCTGCTCACCGGCCCCGACGCCGACCGCCTCACCGCGTGCGGCTCCGCCCCCTGCACCCGCTACCTCCTGCGGCACGGCCGCCGCCACTGGTGCTCGACCCGCTGCGGCGACCGCGCCCGCGCGGCCCGCGCCTACGCCCGCCGCACGCGGCCCGCCGCACCCTGACCCCCTACGATGGGGCCGGGGGCAACGCCGGTGCCGCGTGGGGGGACTGAGGACTGTGCGATCACGGGTGAGGGCGGCCGTCACGGCCGCAGCCGGGGCGTTCGCCGCGCTGCTGCTCGGCGCGTGCGGGACGCAGGTGGCCGGTCAGGGGGTGAACGTGCCCCCCGCGTCCACGCCGGTCGCGTGGACGACGCTTGAGCCGTCCCGGGTCAACGGCGTCCAACTCGGCTCGGACGGCCGCACCTTGACCATCGACGTCCAGGTCCCGGCCGGGAAGAAACCGTGCATGCGCGACCTGAAGGCCGTCCTCGGGGAAGCGTCGAACAACGTCGTGCGGGTCCAGGTCACCTATTCCTCGCCGTCGTTGGAGGTCGCCGCCGGCTGCACCAAGGAGAGCCGGGCCACCACCGCCGTCCAACTGCCCGAGCCGCTGGGCGGACAGGACCTGGTCGTCGACATCGACCAGGTCTACACCGCCCAGGGCGCCACGCCGCCCGCCCTCCGCCTGTGCGGCAGGCTGGGCTGCCGCCCGCCGGCCACCGGCTGCACGCCCGCGTCCTACGACCAGGCCCTGCTCGCGGCCGACGCGCCCGCCCACACCTACCGGGACTCCCAGAACTGCGACGGCGAGTGGCTGGTGCTGGACTTCTCCTGGCGCACCGGCCCCGCCTGCGACGATGCGAGCGAATCCGCCGCCTGCGCGTCCAGGCTGGGCGACCGCTGGTTCTTCCGCGCGGCGCCCGCCGGCTGGGTCCCGCTCACCTCCGGCGCGACCGGCGGCTGCCGGGCCGTCCACCGCGTGGCCCCCGCCTTCCCGACCGCGATGTGCGCCGCGCTGCCCCCGCTCTCCGCCAAGCTCCACCCCGACTACTCGTCCGCCTCCCCGAACCGTTAGGCCCGCCCCCTCACGTCTGCGTCCCTCCGTATCCTCCCGCACCCGAGCAACAGGTCGAGAACCATGAGCACCCCCGAGCGCCACTGGACCACCACCCCCCTCACCGCCGACCTCGTACGCGGCGCCCTTGAGTTGGAGCGGACCGAGCGCGGCCTGCTGCCGCACCGGCTGCCGGCCTGGGCGCGGGCCCAGTGCGCCGACCCGCAGCTCGCGCTGGCCGAGTCGCAGCCCTCCGGCGTACGGGTCGCGTTCCGTACCGCCGCCACCGCCGTCGAGTTGGACACGCTGCCCACCAAGCGCGTCTACACCGGCGCCCCGGCCCGCCCGGACGGCGTCTACGACCTGGTCGTCGACGGGCGGCTGGCCGGACAGGGCAGCGTGTCAGGCGGCACCACCCTGACCGTCGACATGGCCACCCTGGCCACCGAGTTGACGCCGGGACCGGTCGGCACCCTGCGCTTCACCGGGCTGCCCGACGGCGACAAGGACGTCGAGATCTGGCTGCCGCACAACGAGATGACCGAGCTGGTCGCGCTGCGCACCGACGCCCCCGTCGAGCCCGCGGCACGGCACGGCCGCAAGGTGTGGCTGCACCACGGCAGTTCCATCAGCCACGGCTCCGAGGCCACCAGCCCCACCGCCACCTGGCCCGCCCGCGCGGCCTCCCTCGCCGGCGTGGAGCTGATCAACCTGGGCCTGGGCGGCAACGCGCTGCTCGACCCCTTCACCGCCCGCGCGCTGCGCGACACCCCCGCCGACCTGATCAGCGTCAAGATCGGCATCAACCTCGTCAACGCCGACCTGATGCGCCTGCGCGCCTTCGGCCCGGCCGTCCACGGCTTCCTCGACACCATCCGCGAGGGGCACCCCCGCACCCCCCTGCTGGTCATCTCCCCGCTGCTGTGCCCCATCCACGAGGACACGCCCGGCCCCACCGCCTTCGACCTCGACGCCCTCGGCGCCGGCAAGGTGTCCATGCGCGCGGCCGGCGACCCCGCCGACCGCGCGAACGGCAAGCTGACCCTGACCGTCATCCGCGAGGAGCTGTCGCGGGTCGTCGGCGAGCGCCGCCCGGAGGACCCCCACCTGCACTACCTCGACGGCCGCGCCCTCTACGGCGCCTCCGACGCCGCCGCCCTCCCGCTCCCCGACAACCTCCACCCCGACACCGCGACCCACGCCCACATCGCCAGCCGCTTCGCGGCGCTGGCCTTCGCCCCCGACGGCCCTTTCCCCGCCGGCACGTCACTCCCCGCCGGCACGTCACTCCCCGCCGGACGCTAGGCCCCGCGTCAGCGCGCCGGCGCCAGGGCCAGGGCCAGGCAGCCGGCCGCAAGGACCAGGAAGGTGCCGGGGAAGGCCAGGGTGGACAGGACGCGGGCGCGCAGGTGGGCGACGATCGCGCCGACGAAGAAGAGCACGAGGCCGGCCGCCGCTGCGGTGCCGAGCGGGCGGGCGCCCAGCAGGCCGAGCAGCAGTCCGGCGGCGCCGGCGGCCTTCAGGGCGCCGAGGTAGCGCACCGACCATGCCGGGAGGCCGACGTCCGCCGCGTTGGCCAGCACGAAGTCCGCCCTGGCGAAGTCGGCCGCGGCCATACCGGCGTTGGCCGCGGCGGTGACCGCGGTGACGACGACGTATGCGGTGAACACGGTTCTCCTCGCAGTGGCCTCCGGGTGCTTCCCGGAGTGCCACCAGCGTCGTCCCGCCCACCGCGACCCGTCCAATACCTGCGCCTATAACCTGGCGGCATGGATGTCGACACCCGGCTCCTGCGCTACTTCGCCGCCGTCGCGCAGGAGGGCAGCCTGACGCGGGCAGCCGAGCGGCTGTTCGTGTCGCAGCCCGCACTGACGAAGCAGGTCAGGCAGCTGGAGGCGCTGCTCGGCACACCGCTGTTCACCCGGTCGCGGGCGGGCATGGCGCTGACGGAGCCGGGCCGGGCGCTGGCCGAACGGGTGCCGGGCCTGCTGGCCGACTGGGACCGGGTGCTGCGCGAGACCAGGGGCGCCGCCGCCCGAGCGGCCCGGGTGCTGCGGGTCGGCTTCCTGGCCAACGCCGCCGGCGAGTCCACTCCGCGCGTCGTCGCCGCGTTCACCCGGCGCCGGCCGGGCTGGCGCGTCGACATGCGGCAGGCGGCGTGGTCGAACCCGAGCGCGGGCCTGGCCGGCGGGGAGGTGGACGCCGCCCTGCTGCGGCTGCCCTTCCCCGGCCAGGACGCGCTGCGCGTCGAGGTGCTGTTCACCGAGCCGCGATGGGTCGTCCTGCCCTCGACGCACCGGCTGGCGGCGCGCGAGGTGATCGCTTTCAGCGAGCTGTGGGACGAGCCGTTCGTGGCCGCAGAGGCCGGGACGGGCGCGTGGCGGGACTACTGGCTGGCCGCGGACGAGCGCGGCGGCCGGCCCGTGCGGATCGGCACCGTCGCCGACCATCCGGACGACTGGCTGAGCGCGGTCGCCAACGGTTACGGCGTCGCCCTGGCGCCCGCGTCCGCCGGCCGTTTCTATGCCCGGCCGGGCATCACCTACCGCCCGGTCAGCGGCGTGAGCCCGAGCCGGGTCGGCGTCGCCTGGGCGCCCGACGACGACGCCGACCCCGTCGTGCGGGACTTCGTCGCCTGCTGCCTGGACGAGCGGCGCTGAGCGCCGCGTCAGCAGAACCAGCCGTTCTGGACCCACCCGTGCCGGTTGATGTCGCCGTACGCGAAGCCGTACACCCAGGAGCCGTCGACCTGCTCGACCAGGAAGGTCTGGCCCTGGTAGAGCGTGCCCATCCAGGCGCCGACGGGTGCGGTCCTGACGTAGAGGTCCTGCGCGCAGACGGTCTCCCGGACACCGACCGTGCCGTTGGCGGCGCCCGCCGGATCGGCGGCGGTCAGCAGGGCGGCGGCGGCCAGCACGGCGGCGCCGGCGCCCATCGATACGGTTCGCAGCACGGTGAACTCCCGCTGTTCGTAAGGGCTGAGGGGGGTCGGAGGGCGAGCGGGGGGGGAGCCTGCTCTCACCAGGAGTCGTAGCCGCCGATGCACTCGATCCGCAGGTAGCCCCAGTCGTTGGGCCCGAAGTCGAAGCTGGCGGCCCAGCCGTTGTAGACGGGGTGCGAACCGGGGGTGTGGCCGATCTTGTTGCCGTAGGCCAGCGTGCGCAGCAGCCCGGACGGGCCGTTCGCGCTGTCGTAGTTGGCGTAGAAGCTGGCGCTCTGGCAGACCACGACGGCGTGCTCGGGCGGCACGACCGCCTCCGCGGAGGGCAGCAGGGCGCTCGCGGCGGGGACGGCCAGCAGGCAGGCGGCGATGAGCGTACGGCGGCGTCGCGTCATGTCACGTCCAGGAGTGAGGGGTGTGCCGGACGATGCGGAGGTGCCGGGTGCTGCGCCCCTACTCTAGATTCTTGACCAGGCCCTGACAATAGTCCGGTGACCCGCCCGCCCCCTCCCGGGCGCCCGGCCCCCGCGGCGGGAGCCGCGGGGACCGCCGTCACCAGGTCGGAAGGGTCACTTCCGCCAGAAGAGGTGGTGCGCGATGCCGCTCGCGCCGGTCACGACCTCCCGATGGAAGCGGTCGAGCAGCTCGTCGGGCGACTCCCAGAGCCGGAGCCCGGAGCCGAGCTCCAGCGGCGCGACCGCCACGTGCAGGGTGTCGACGAGGTCGGCGTCGAGGAACTCCCGGATGGTGGTGACCCCGCCGCCGAGCCTCACGTCCTGGCCCCGCGCCGCCTCCCGCGCCTGCTTCAGGACGGTGGCCGGGTCGCCGTCGACGAAGTGGAAGGTGGTGTCGGACAGCGAGAACGACGGACGCCCGTGGTGGGTCATGACGAACACCGGGGTTCGGAACGGCGGCTCGTCCCCCCACCACCCGGTCCAGTCGAGGTCCTCCCACGGCCCGCGCTGGGGCCCGAACTTGTTGCGGCCCATGATCTCGGCGCCGATATTGCGGGCGAAGTCCCGCGTGAAGTAGTCGTCGAGGCCGCGGCTGCCTCCCCCGTCCTCGCGCATGGGCCAGCTCGCCGTGGCTCCGGCCCAGCCGAACAGCCGCTCCGGGTGGGGCAGGCCGAACGGCTCCTCAAGGCTCTGGGCCTCACCGGCGGCGACCCCGTCCCGCGAGACGCAGAAGTTCATGACTCTCAGCAACTGGTCCATGTGCTCTCCTCGCCAGATCCTGGTGCTTCCTCGTGCGGCGAAGCGCCCCACGCAAGAGCGTCGAACGGGACGCGGCCGGATCGACAGCGACCGGAAACCGTTTCGCGGCAGGTGGCGGCGGCGTGGCCGACGCGCCTTCCACCCGGCGGGCGAGCCGGTCCGGCACGCCGTCCCCGCCATCCCCCACTGTGCCCGCTGCCGGACCGGACGCCCGTACGCCACGCCCCTCGGCCCCGGGCACCGCCGGCGTTGGGGCGGATGGGCGGAGGGGGCGGCCCGTACGGGGGTGGGCGCTGGCGTGTCGGACGGCGCCCCGGGACCGGGCGCCCAGGATCGGTGCCAAGGGCGGCCGCTCCAGCGGGGGCGACCGGCCGGGCGTACGCGTTCACGGACCGAGGAGTGCCATGTCCCAGCAGGAGAACATCGCCGCCCAGACCGCCTTCGGCGAGGCCGTCAACAGCGGGAATCTCGCGGCACTCGCGGACGTCGTCGCTCCCGGTTCGATCGACCACGACGCCGCCCCCGGGCAGGGGCCTGGCCCGGAGGGATACCAGGCCATGTTCCGCGAGCTGCGGAGCGCCTTTCCCGACCTGCGCGTCGAGGTCGAGCACCTGCTGGCCACCGACGACGAGCTGGCCTTCGCGTACACGATCACGGGCACCCACCGCGGCGAGCTGGCGGGGCACGCGCCGACCGGCAAGCCGGTGCGCTTCCGCGGGATGCAGATCAGCCGCTTCGAGAACGGCAAGCTCGTCGAGCGCTGGGGCAGCAGCGACGAACTCGGCATGATGCGGCAGCTCGGCCTGGTCTGAGCCCGCGCGGCCCCGGCGGTCACCCCGGGTGGGCCTCCTCCAGCACGCTCACCAGCCCGCCCCCTTCGAGGGGCTGCCCGCACTCGGCGCACACCACCCGCGTCACGACGTCGGCGCCGCAGGTGTGGATGAACCGGGGCGCCGGGGGCGGGTCCGGCAGGTACCGCATGCCCCATTCCCGCAGGCCGATCAGCACCGGTTCCAGCGCCTGCCCGGCGGCTGTCAGGTGGTACTCGAAGCGGGGAGGGCGCTCCAGGTAGCGGTGGCGCTCCAGGACGCCGCCGGCCTCCAGGGATCTGAGCCGCTTGGTGAGGACATCGCGCGGGGCGCCGGTGTTGGCCTGGATGTCGGCGAAGCGCCGCACCCCCATGAACACCTCGCGCAGCACCAGGAGCGCCCAGCGCTCTCCGACGAGGTCGAGGGTTCCCGCGATGGGGCACGCGCGGGGCTTGGTGTCGGGCATGGCACCCAGGATAGTCGGTTTGGTTTACCAACTGACCCGGGTTACCCTCGGCCACGCCAGCACCGCCACGTTCGGAGGAGCCGATGACCACCAGGCAGGGCAGAACCGGCTCGCTCCACGTGACCGTCCTGGTCTTCCCGGGCGTCCGGCTGCTGGACGTGACGGGCCCGATCGAGGTCTTCACCTCGGCGAACGAATTCGGCGGCCACTACGTGCTGAGCCTGGTCTCCGCCGACGGCGGCGAGGTGACCACCGCCTCGGGCACCCGGCTCGGTGTGGACACGGCCGCCGACGAGGCGCACGGGCCGATCGACGTCCTGGTGGTGCCCGGCGGCCCCGCGTGGGACCGGTTGGTCAAGGACGACGAGCTGCTGGACCACGTACGCACGCTCCACGCGCGCTCCCGCCGTACGGCCTCCGTCTGCACCGGGGCCTTCCTGCTGGCCGCCGCCGGCCTGCTGGACGGCCGCCGCGCCACCACCCACTGGCGCAACACCCGCGAGCTCGGCCTGCGCTATCCCGCCGTCCAGGTGGAGCCCGACGCGATCTTCGTCCAGGACGGCACGGTGGTGACCTCGGCCGGGGTCAGCGCGGGTATCGACCTGTCGCTGGCCCTGGTGGAAGAGGACTACGGGGGCGAGGTCGCCAGGTCCGTGGCCAAGGACCTGGTCGTCTTCATGCAACGCCCGGGCGGGCAGTCCCAGTTCAGCGCCCGCACCCGCCCCCCGCACACGCGCAGGGACTCGCTGCGCCGGGTGCTGGACGCCGTCGCGGCGGACCCCGGCGCCGACCACACGCTGTCCGCCATGGCCCGCAGGGCCAGCATCAGCCCGCGCCACGTGACCCGGCTCTTCTGCGACGAGGTCGGCCTGACCCCGGCCCGCTACGTGGAGCAGGTCCGGCTGGAGGCGGCGGTCGCCCTGCTGGAGGGCGGCGACGACCCGCTCGCCGCGGTCGCCCGCCGCACCGGCTTCGGCTCGCCGGAGTCGCTCCGTCGCGCCTTCGTCCGCCACCTGGGCGTCACACCCGGCGCCTACCGGGCCGGCTTCCGCACCACCGGAGCGGTCCACGCGCTGAGCTGAGCGCCGCCCGGACCGGCCCCTCGAACCTCAGGAGAACGCCCGCCGTACGAGGTCCTCCTGCTCGGCCGAGTGCCGGTGTGCCGACCCCACCGCCGGCGCCGACGCGGCAGGCCGGCTCACGCACGACACGCCGCCGGGGACCTGCCCGTCCAGCCGGGGGCCGGCGAAGGTCCACGCGCCCTGGTTGGCCGGCTCCTCCTGCACCCACCGCACGTCGACCCCGGCGGGGTACCGGGACAGCTCCGCCCGCACCTCGTCCGCCGGGAAGGGGTAGAGGCGCTCCAGCCGGACGACGGCCGTCCCCACCTGCCCCGCCTCGCGCCGGTAGGCCTCCAGGTCGTAGCCGATCTTGCCCGAGCACAGCAGCACGCGCGCGACACGGGAGGGGTCGGCCGTGGCGTCGGGGATCACCGGGCGGAAGGAGCCGCCGGTGAATTCCTCCAGGCGGGAGGTCGCGGCCTTCAGCCGCAGCACGGACTTGGGGGCCATGACGACCAGCGGCCTGGGGGCGGTCTCCCGCGCCTGTCGCCTGAGCAGGTGGAAGTAGTTCGACGGCAGCGAGGGCACGGCGACGGTCATGTTCCGGTCCGCGCACAGCTGCAGGAAACGCTCGACGCGCCCCGAGGAGTGGTCGGGGCCCTGCCCCTCCAGCCCGTGCGGCAGCAGCAGGACGACGCCCGAGCGCTGCCCCCACTTCTGCTCCGACGAGGCGACGTACTCGTCGATGACGGTCTGCGCGCCGTTGGCGAAGTCCCCGAACTGTGCCTCCCACATCACCAGGGCCTCCGGCCGGGCCAGCGAGTAGCCGTACTCGAAGGCCAGCACCGCGAATTCCGACAGCGGCGAGTCGTACGGCGCGAAAGGCGCCGCCTGCGGGCCGAGCGAGTTCAGCGGGACGTGCGACCCGCCCGTGCGGCGGTCGGTGAGGACCGCGTGCCGCTGGCCGAAGGTCCCCCGCCGCGAGTCCTGACCGGACAGCCGTACCGGTACGCCCTCCAGCAGGAGGGTGCCGACCGCGAGCGCCTCGGCGGTGGCCCAGTCGACGTTCCCGCCGTCCAGCATGTCCGCCCGGCGCCGCAACTGCGGCAGGACGCGCGGATGCGGGGTGAAGTCCGGCGGCAGGTCGGTCTGGGTGCGCAGGACGCGCCGCAGGACGTCCTCCGCCACCGCCGTGGCCGGCCCGTCGCCGGGCGCACCGGGGACAGGGCGTACGGGAAGCGGCCCCGGGCCCGGTGCGGGCGGCCCCGCGGTCTCGGCGAAGGCGCGGTCCAGTTGCTCCCGGTAGCGCTGCCGGGCCAGCAGGGCCTCCTGCTCGTCGATGTCGCCCGCGGCGAGCAGCGACTGCGCGTACAGCGTCCGTACGGACGGCCGGCGCGCGATGCGGTCGTACATGACCGGCTGCGTGATGGACGGGTCGTCCACCTCGCTGTGCCCGTGGCGCCGGTAGCAGACCAGATCGACGACGACGTCCTTGTGGAAGGCCTCCCGGTAGTCCAGCGCCCATCCGGCCGCCCGGACGACCGCCTCGGGGTCGTCCCCGTTGACGTGCAGAACCGGCGCCTCCACGGTCCGCGCGACGTTGGTGGCGTACGTGCTCGACCGGCCGCCGGCGGGCGCGGTGGTGAATCCCAGCTGGTTGTCGACGACCACGTGGACCGTGCCGCCGGTGCGGTAGCCCGGCAGCTGCGACATGTTCAGCGTCTCGGCCACCACGCCCTGCCCCGCGAAGGCGGCGTCGCCGTGGACCGCGACGGGCAGCACGGGGAAATCCCGCGTGCCGCCCCGCAGCCGCTCCTGCCGCCCGCGCGCGACGCCCTGCGCCACCGGGCCCGAGACCTCCAGGTGCGACGGGTTGGCCACCACCGAGACGGCGATGGCGTGGCCGTCGTCCGTGCGGAAGGTGCCCGACCCACCGAGGTGGTACTTCACGTCGCCCGACCCCTGCGCCGACCGGATGTCGGCCGCGTCCTCGAACTCGCCGAAGATCTGTGCGCAGGGCTTGCCGACGATGTTCGCGAGGACGTTCAGCCGGCCCCGGTGGGCCATCCCGATGACCGCCTCGGGGGCGCCCAGCCGGGCGGCGCGGCTCAGCAGCGCGTCCAGCAGGACGATCGCCGACTCGCCGCCCTCCAGCGAGTACCGCTTGTGCCCGACGTATTTGGTGTGCAGGAACGTCTCGAACGACTCGGCGGCGCCCAGCCGCTCCAGGATGTGCAGGCGCTCGGCGCGGCCGGGGCGCGACTGCGGACCTTCGGCACGCTGCTGGATCCACAGCCGCTCACGGGGGTCCTGGATGTGCATGTACTCGATCCCCGTGGTGCCGCAGTAGGCCGCGCGGAGCGTGCCCACCACCTCGCGCAGCACCATGGACGCGCGCCCCGCGAAGCCGTCGACGGGGAAGCTGCGCTCCGCGTCCCCGTCGTCCAGGCCGTGCCCCGACAGCTCCAGTTCCGGGTGCCCGGCCGGCGGCTCGGCGCCGACCGGGTCGGTGGCGGCGGCCAGGTGCCCGCGGACCCGGTAGGAGTGGATCAGCGCCGCGACCCGTACCGCCTTGACCGCCGCCTCGGGGCCGGGCTCCTGCGCGGCCCCGTCACCGGGCCCGGCGGGCTCCCCGCCCTTCGCCGGGGAGATGCGGAAGAACTCCTGCCAGGCCGGGTCGACGGACTCCGGGTCGCGCAGGTACTCCTGCCGCCGCTCGTCGACGATCCACTCGTTGATGCCGAAGTCGCCTCCAAGGGCGACCGAGGGGGCACGGGATGCTGATGACGCCACGGCGGAATCCGCCTTCTTCCTCTTCCGTTTCCGGGAACCTTCGCCGGCGCTCTGCCCCTCGCCGGTCGGCCACCGGGGCTTCCCCCCTGCCGGTGACGCGGGACCGCGTCGGCGTCTCCGAGGCTACGAGGCCTGGCCGGCCGGGCAGCGAGCCGAAAACGCCACGACTGCCGCAGATGAGGACATCGGGCTCCTGCCCGCCCCCGCACCACCCGGGCCCGCGCCGGACGGGCCCGCGCCGGACGGGCCCCCGCCGTACCGCGGCGGAGGCCGCCGGGGGGCCGGGGGTGCGCCCGGAGACGCGGGCGCCCGGACAGGCCCGGGACCCCGCGTGCGGAACCGCGGCGGTTCGCGCCCGGGGGCCGAGAGTCCGCGTCCGGATGCCGGGTGTCCTGGTGGCGGTGCCCGCGCCCGGATGCCTCGGATGTCCGGGGGTCCGGGTGCCGGTGCGCGGTGGGGGCAGCGCCCGGATGGCCCGTGCGTCCGGATACGCGGGGGGGCGCGTGCGGATGGCCCGGGGATGCGCGCCCCGGATACGCGCGGAGGCCGCCGGGGTGCCGGGGGCGTGGCCGTGCCCGCGCACGGATGGCCCGGGGTCCGCACCCCGGTACGTCGGGGACCGCGTCCGGATGTGAGGGTTTCCTGGCCGGTGGCGGGGACGTGTCCGCCGCCGGTGGCGGCGTTGTGCGGGGCGGAAGCGGTTCGAGGCCGCCGTGCGGGACGTACAGGTCAGCGCCGGGCCTCGGACCGGGCCGGACCGCGGACCCTGGAAAGAGCGCGTATGCCCCCCAACGAGTACCTGGACTGCTTCGCGGCCGAGCTGGTCGTGGTGCCCTGCGGCGCCCGCAAGCTGGACGTCGCCGCGCGGGCGGCGGACATGTACACCGGCTCCTACCACCGTGCCTGCCGGAGGGCCGCGGAGGCGCTGCGCCCGGAGCGGCTGCTGATCCTCTCCGCCCGCTACGGCCTGCTCGGCCTCGATGACGTGATCGAGCCGTACGACACACCGCACGGCGCGGCCGGCGCCGTATCGGCCGGGCTCGTCCGCGAGCAGGCGGCGCGGCGCGGCATCGACCGACTCGACCCCGTGGTGGTCCTCGGCGGCGCGCGCCACGTCGCCCTCGCCCAGGCCGTGTGGCCCTACGCCCGCACCCCGCTGAGCGGCACGCGCGGCATGGGCGAGCAGGTCGCGCGGCTCGCGGCGATGGCGCGCTCGACGGGCACCGCGCGTGGCCGCGCGTCCTGATGTGAGGGCTTCGTGGCGTGCGCAACCGTACGGCCGTCGCGGAGCGCCGCCCTACCGTCGAAAGGCCACCGCCCCCGGCTCCCCGAACCAGGAAAGAAGCGTTCCGTCTCGTGACACCCCAGCTCAGCACCAATCGATCCGTCCCGGCCGGCCCGGCGGCCGCCGGCCAGGGGGCGCCCGCGGCAGCGGCCGCGGGGCGCCCGGCACTGGCGCCCGGCTGGTTCGCGGCCGTGATGGGCACCGGCATCGTCGCCAACGCGGCGGTCAACCTGCCGCGGAGCTCCGACGGGCTGCGTACCGCCGCCACGGTGGTCTGGCTGGCCGCGGTGCTGCTGCTCGCGGTGCTTGCCGCCCGCTACGTCCGGCAGCGGAGGCTGCGGCTGCACGCCGCGGACCCGGTGGCAGCCCCTTTCCTCGGCGCCCCGCCGATGGCGCTGCTGACCGTGGGCGTCGGGGCGCTGCTGCTGGGCGGGAAGGTGATGGGCACGCGGGCGGCGCTGGTCACCGACTGGTCGCTGTGGACGCTCGGCACCGGCTTCGGGCTGGTCACCGCGTGCGCCGTGCCGTACCTGATGGTCACCCGGCACCGCTTCGCGCCCGACGCGGCGTCCGGCGGCTGGCTGATGCCGGTGGTGCCGCCGCTGGTCTCGGCGGCGACGGGCGCGCTGCTGGTCCCGCACGCACCGGCCGGCCAGCCGCGGCTGGCCCTGCTGCTGGGCTGCTACGCGCTGCTCGGCCTTGGCCTGGTGGCCGTCTTCCTCGTACTCGCCATGGTCTACAGCCGCCTGATGCACCATGACGCGCCTGCCGGAGCGGTCGTGCCGACGGTGTGGATCGGCCTGGGCGCGCTGGGCCAGGCGGTGACGGCGCTGGGCGCGCTGGCGACGGCCGCCAAGGGCGTGCTGCCGCCCCCCTACGCGCTGGGCGCGGCGGTGCTCGCGCTGCTGCCCGGAGTGGGGCTGTGGGGCTTCGCCCTGCTGTGGCTGGCGCTGGCCGCGGCGCTGACCGTACGGGAGTTCCGCGCGGGGCTGCCCTTCGCACCCACCTGGTGGTCGTTCATCTTCCCGCTCGGCGCCTGCGTCACCGGCACCAGCGCGCTGGCCGCCAGGACCGGCTCGCTGCTGTTCGTGTGGACCGCCGTGGGTTTCTACGGGCTGCTGGTGGCCGCGTGGGCGGCGGTGGCCGGGTACTCGCTGGTCCACGCCTCGGGGCACCGGCAGCGGCGATGAGAGCCGGGCAGCGCCGTGCCTTCCCGGACACGTGGCCGGCCCACCGTGCGCCGTCGCGGGAGCAGGGGGCCGGCCGCCCTACGATTCCGGCAGCCGGGCTTCGTCCGGCGGGACGCGTATCCCGGGAAAGTGGGCACCGACAGCATGCGGACGGCCAGGGAGTCCCCTTACCGCTTGACGGCGAATCTGTTCGGTGTCGCCTTCGGCACCGCGGGGCTCGCCCAGTGCTGGGCCGTGGCAGGCGACACCGTGCACGCCCCGCGGTGGCCCGCGGACGTCCTGTGGATCGCCGCCGGGGCCCTCTGGGTGCTGATCGCGGCGGCCTATCTGCGCAACATCACCGCCCAGGGGCGGCTGCTCACCGAGCTGCCCGATCCCGTCATGGGACCTTTCACGGCACTCGGGCTGATCACGCCGATACCGCTGGGTATCGCCCTGGCCAGGCACGCCCGGGGCGCCGGCGAGACGGTCTTCGCCGTCGCGCTGGTGCTCACCGTGCTCCTCGGGAGCTGGCTGACCGGGCTGTGGATCAGGAGCGACTCCCGCCTGGCCCAGTGGCACCCGGCGTACTTCCTGCCGACGGCCGCCGGCGGCCTCATCGCGGCCGCGGGCTGCGCCGCGCTCGGCTGGAACACGCCGGCCCGCCTGATGTTCGGCTACGGCCTGGTGTCCTGGCTGGTCCTCGGCTCCATCATCCTGGTCCGCCTGTTCACCCAGCCCATGCTCCCGCTGCCGCTCATCCCCACGATCGCCATCGAGGTCGCGCCCCCGGTCGTGGCGGGGAACGCCTGGTTCGCCATCAACGGCGGCAGCCTCGGCCTCGGGTCCGAACTCCTGGCGGGCTACGCCACCTTGATGGTCCTGGTCCAGCTCTCCATGGCGTCCACGTACGTCCGCGTGCCCTTCGGGGTCGGCCACTGGGCCTTCGCCTTCTCCTACGCCGCCGCCGTCACCAACGGCCTGCTCTGGCTGGGAGTCGAGCACGTCCGGGGCCGGCAGCCGCTCACCTACGCCCTGCTGGCCGTCGCCACCTGCGCGTGGGCGGCACTGGCGGCCCGGACCCTGCTCGGCCTGTCCCGGCGGACCTTCCTGCCCCGCGTGCCACCGCCGCCCGCCACCGCGTCCTGAAGGCCGCCGGGGGCGGCGCCGGCCGCTACGCCAGTTCCTTCAGCAGCCGCTCAGCCAGCGCCGCGGCGGAATGCGGATTCTGCCCGGTGAACAGATTGCGGTCCTCGACCGTGTACGGCTTCCATATCTCGCCGCGGCTGAATTCGACGCCGATTTTGTCCTTCAGCTCGTCCTCGAGCAGCCACTGGGCCTTGTCGGCCAGCCCGACGCCCTCTTCTTCCTCATTGGTGAAGCACGTGACGCGATAGCCCGTGAACGGCGACTCGCCGCGGATCCTGGTGGCCAGAATCGCGGCGGGAGCGTGGCAGACGATGACCAGGGGCCTGCCCGAGGCGAGTTGCGCGGTCAGGATGCGGCCGGCGTCGGCGTCCACGCACAGGTCCTGCATCGGCCCGTGCCCGCCGGGCAGGTACACCGCGTCGTAGTCCTCGACCCGCACGTCGGAGAGCTGGAGCGGCCGGCGCATCTCCTCCGCGGAGCGGATGACGGCCTCCAGGTCGAGTGCCCCCTGCTCACCGCCCGCCATCGCGGGGCGCAGGCTCATCATGTCGACGTTCGGGGTGACCCCGCCGGGTGTGGCGACCACGACCTGGTGGCCGGCCTCGGTGAAGGCCTTGTAGGGGGCCGCGAACTCCTCGGCCCAGTAGCCGGTGGCGTATCTCGAACCGTCCTTCAGGACGAGATAGGTCGCTCCACTGACCAGGAAAAGAATTTTCGCCATAACAGAATCGCCCTCCGCGTATTCGCCGAGTGATGCGAGAAAACACACCCTTCCCAGCCTAGGGACACGATCTGCCGGGCGCATGTGCGCGGCTGTCAGGGCAGGAGGGAGACCTGGTAATGGGCGATTCTCCAGCCGTCCTCCTGGCGCTTCAGCAGCAGGCTGAGGCTGACGGTCAGCGCGGGCCGGTCGGTGAAGGCGAATTCGACGCTCTGGTAGCCGAGGACGAGGTCGTCGGCGAGCCGCCGCGTCTCCAGGATCCGGTACCGCGCGGTCATCCCCATCGGCTGCGAGTCGTAGTAGGCGGCGATCCCCTGCCGTCCGACGCCGTAGGGGTGCAGCCCCTGGAAGATCGCGTCCTCGGTGAAACCGGCGGCGACCCGCTCCGGTTCGTGGGCGTCGACCGCCGCCTTCCACGCGTCCAGGACACCGCGCAGGATCGCTTCGTCGTCCGTCGTCGTGCTCACTGGGCTCTCCTGTCGGTCGGATACTCGGAATACGGGCGCGGCCCGGTCGCCGCGCCCCGGGTGCCCGGAGCCGGGCCGGTCAGTGCCCGGCGCTCTGGCCGCCGTCGACGTGTGCGATCTCGCCGGTGACGAAGGGGGCCTGCTCCAGGTAGAGGATCGCCCGGACGACGTCCTCGATCTCGCCCATCCGGTTGAGCGGGTGGTGCGCGGCCAGGGCACCGCCGGGGTCGTCGGGGTGCATCGGGGTCCTGATGATGCCGAGAGCGACGGTGTTCACCCGGATACCGCGGGCGGCGTACTCGATGGCCAGCGCCTTGGTGACCGCGTTCAGGCCGCCCTTGGTCAGCGACGCCAGCCCGCTGTTGGACTCGGCCTCGGCGTGGTCGACCAGGCTGGTGGAGACGTTCACGACATGGCCGCCCCCGTCCCGGGAGAGCATCGCGGCGATCGCCCCGCGCGTGACCTCGAAGGAGCCGCGCAGGTTGACCCCGACCACCGTGTCGAAGTCCTCGTCGGTGTAGTCGGTGAAGGGCTTGGCGACGAAGACGCCGGCATTGTTGACCAGCGTGTCGATCCGCCCGAACCGCTCCATGGCCGCTTCGACGACGCGCGCCCCGACACCGGGCTCCGCCAGGTCGCCGGCCACGGCGAGCACCTCGGGATCGCCGGACGCCGCGATGGAGCGGGCGGCCGCGACGACCGCGTAGCCGAGCCCGCGGTATGCCGTGACCAGGGCGGCGCCGATCCCCCGCGAGGCACCGGTGACGACGGCGACTTTCCGAACGGTGTCCATCCCCGGATCCTCCCCCGCCCGCCCCCGCGGCCGCGCACACCACCCGGCGTGTCGCCCCCCGTCCACGCCGGTGCCGCAGTACGTCCCGCGGCCGGTCGGAGGATTCAGGAGTAGGGCAGCAGCGCGGACGTGTCCAGGTCGAAGCCGAACGGCTCGGGGATGATCAGGCCTTCACCGAAGTCGGCGTCCTCGCGGCGGTGGTACTTCCCGCCGTCGGGGCGGCTGAAGAGGGTGGCGGTCTTCAGCGTCGCGTCGACCACCAGGTACAGCGGGATGCCCATGACGGGGTAGTCCCTGACCTTGCCCACCCAGTCGTTCTCGGGGTTCGACGGCGGGACCAGTTCGACGGCGATGGCCGCGGCCTCGGCGGGGACCTGGTTGTCCGTGGTCTCCAGGACACCGGCCGGCAGGTAGGTCAGGTCGGGGTTGCGGCTCTTGCCCACACCGGGGGACACGAGGTCCGTGTTCTCGCTCGGCACCAGGGTGCTCGGGCTGTGCGCGTCGAACTGGCGCCTGACCACCAGGAGATTGCGCTGGTGGATGCCGGACGGGCCGACCATCATGACGATGGTGTCGCCGGAGATCTCGGCCTTGAAGCCGTCCGGCAGGTTCCTGCGGGCCTCGTCGAGGAGTGCGAAGTGCCGCGGTTCCATGCTGCGTGCCTCCCAGAAGCGAGCCGGCCGGTCGCCCCAGACTAACGGGGACCCGTCACCCCGGGGCGTGCGCCGGTCCGGCGGCCGCTCGTCTCCCGCGCCTACGCGACTACCTGCTGGGACACGGGCCCCCGGCCGGGGTGGAGCGGCCGGGCGGGGGCTCGGGGCGCGGGGGTCAGGTCAGGGTGAACTGCTGGGCCGGGGAGCCGTTGCAGTCCCAGATCTGCAGGCGGGTGCCGTTCGCGGTGGCGCCGCTGGGGTCGTCGAGGCACCGGCCGGACTGGGGGTTGAGGAGGGAGCCGTCGGGCTGCTGGACCCATTTCTGGCCGCCGACGCCGTCGCAGTCCCAGAGCTGGACCTTCGTGCCCGCGGCGGTGGCGTTGCCCATGATGTCCAGGCAGCGGCCTAGGGTGCGCAGGGAGTTGTCGGCGGAGTGCGTCCAGTGCTGGTCCACGGCGGCGGGCTGGCACTGCCAGAGCTGGACGGCCGCGTGGTCGACGCCGACGTCGTCGCCTGCCACGTCGACGCAGGTGCCGCCGGGCGCGCCGATGACGCGGCCGGAGCTGCCGTCGCTGCCGCCGGTGTAGCCGGCGGCCACGATGTCGGCCTGGACGGCGGCGTCCGCGGCGTCCGTCGAGTAGCCGGCCGTCATCACCCCCTCGTAGAACGACCCCGCCGAGGCGTTGCTGTTGTCCCCGCCGGTGCCCATCACGATGGAGCCCTCCAGTTGCATGGGGGTGTAGCCGCCGCTGGGCAGGGCGCCGTTCCACCAGGTGCTCAGGTTGCCGGCGCGGGCGTCGCCGCCCTTGAGGGCGAAGGCGGTCTGGCCGTTGTTCTTCAGCAGGGCGGTGACGAAGGGGGTGGCGTTGCCGCGGTTCGCGGGGTTGTTGCCGCTGCCCTGGTAGAGGCCGTTCTCCAGGTCGGCCGCGACCCACGGGCCGGCACCGGTGCAGGGCGGGTTGTGGCAGCGGGTGCCGATGTAGACGGCGTCCATGTGGCCGTTGCCGGTGTCGGAGACGGTGTGCTCGGCGTTGCCGTAGTCGAAGCAGCAGCCGCCGTTGACATGCGTGCCGCTGGTGACCATGTACATCGACTCCGGCCGGCCGCCGACCGCGACGCCGGCGGCGTCGGTGTGCCGGTAGCCGATGCCGGGGGTGACCAGCACGCCGTAGACCTTGTGGCCGCCGGCCACCAGCGGCAGTGCCGTGGCCTGCGCCGGGCGGTCCGCGGCTCCCGCGGTCCCGGCCGGTTCCACGGTCAGGTCGTTGTGGCGGGAGGACTGGTCGTAGATCCGGGTGATGGTGCAACCGGTCGACGTGCAGAAGGAGTCCTGGGCGGCGGCGTCCGCGTATCCGCCCGCCGCGAGCAGGCCGATGTCGCGGGTGGCGCCGTCGGAGGCCCGGGTCACCTGGTAGAGCGGGCCGTTGTAGCCGGCGAACAGCGCCCGCACGGTGCTGTGGGCCGCCACGCAGGGCGTTCCCGCCGCCGCGTAGATGTCGCAGGGTCGCGAGTCCGCGGCCTGCGAGCCGGCCGGCAGCGCGCCGAGGCACAGCAGCACCAGCGCGAGGACGGTGCCGGCGGCGAGCACCAGCCGGTGGCGGGCGGCCCGCAGGGACGGGCCGGATCGGAGGCGTCTGGGGGTCATGTCGAGGTGTCTCCTGACAGTGGGAGAGGCGCTGCCGGCAGCCGGGCAGCGCGGCGGGAGCGGTTCTGGGCAGGGGGTGGTAGGGACCTGTGCGCCGGTACGGACGGTGGCGCGTCGGCGCGGGCACCGTGATGGGGTGGCCGGACCGGTACGTGCCCGGCCGGGAGCGCGGAGCAGGGTGTACGGGTGCGCCGGGAAGCCGAGATCGCGGGCGGCGCCGCCGAAGGGCGCCCGCGGACGTGCTCGGGGCCGGTCCGCTGCGCACCGGCCGTCACGAAGGGCGCGGATCGTACGCGTCCGCACGGCTGCCGGCGTGCGAACGCCGGTAGGGAGCGCCCGGCAGCAGAAGGTACGCACGAGGGAGGCAGGCCGTCAATGGGGGGCCGTGCCATCCGTGTTGACGGGACGTCAGCGTTCGGGGTCCGGCCGTCCCGGAGAAGGCCGCGCTCCGGGGCCGAGCCGGGGGCCGGGGCGGGCACGCTTGTCGGGGCCGCTGACCAGGTGTAATGCTGCCCTGCGGCGCCCGGGCGCGGGGCGCGGGGGGCGGCGGCGGCGCGCGGCGCGGTGCGCTCCCGCCGTACGCGTACCGGTCCGATCCGACGGCTCGACGGAAGGAACGATCCCGATGGGCGAGACAGAGCCGCACGGCCAGGCCTCCTGCTGCGCTCCCGGGCGCGCGGCGGAACCGTTCGGCCCGGCCCGCACCGCCCCGCCCGAGGTGGCGCTGCTGCCGCTCACCGTGGCCGCACCGGCGGCGGTCGGCCCCGGCCGGCCCCGCGAGGACCCCGCCGCGGGCGCCGTCGCCCTCCCCGGCGGCACCTTCCTGATGGGCACCGACGATCCCGAGGGCTTCCCGGCCGACGGCGAGGGACCGGTGCGGCCGGTCACGCTGCGGCCGTTCCTGATCGACGCCCACGCCGTCAGCAACGACCGGTTCGCCGCCTTCGCCGCCGACACCGGACACGTCACCGAGGCCGAGCGCTACGGCTGGTCGTACGTCTTCGCCCGGTTCCTGCCCGCCGCCGTCCGCCGGGGTGCGCCGCGGCCGGACGGGACGCCGTGGTGGTGCGGGGTGCGGGGGGCGTCCTGGCGGGCGCCTTTCGGGCCGGGCAGCGACCTGGCGGGGATCGGGAGCCACCCCGTGGTGCACGTGTCGTGGGCGGACGCGGCCGCCTTCGCGCGGTGGGACGGGGGGCGGCTGCCGACCGAGGCGGAGTGGGAGTTCGCGGCGCGCGGCGGCCTGGAGCAGGCGCGTTACCCGTGGGGCGACGAGCTGACGCCGGACGGCGAGCACCGGTGCAACATCTGGCAGGGCGCCTTCCCGACCCGCAACACCGCCGAGGACGGCTACGAGGGCACCGCGCCCGTGGACGCCTTCGCACCGAACGGCTTCGGCCTGTACAACACGGCGGGGAACGTCTGGGAATGGTGCGCGGACTGGTGGACCACGGACCATCCGGCAGGGCGGCGCAGCAATCCGGCGGGGCCGCGTACGGGCAGCTCCCGGGTCATGCGCGGTGGCTCGTACCTGTGCCACCGGTCGTACTGCAACCGCTACCGGGTCGCCGCCCGCACCTCGAACACCCCCGACTCCACGACCGGCAACCTGGGCTTCCGCTGCGCCTACGACGCCGGCCCTTCGTGAATCCCTGTTACGGCAGTACGAAGCCGGCGATAAATCCGCAGCGGCGCCGGGGGCGCCGTTTGGGGCCCAACCAGGCGGCTGAGCTGCGCATTTGACCGGAGCCGGGGTCCGGAGTCCGGCACCGCGTCTTTTTTCCGGACCGTTGACGAAAAAATCCGCGGCTCTCCATCCTTGGCGGCATGCAGCAACACGACGGCCCGCTCGCACGCCTCAGGCGCGGCCACGAGGAACTGGTACTCGACCTGCTGCGCCGCCACGGACCCCTCAGCCGGGCCGAACTCGGCGCGCGCTGCGGGCTGTCGAGGACGACCCTGTACGACATCGTGGGCGTCCTGGTGGCGACCGGCACCGTCGTGGCGTCGGTCCCGGAGGCCGGACGGCGGCGGCGCGGCCGGCCGGTGGAGCGGCTGGCGCTCAACCCCGCGGCAGGGCAGGCCATCGGCATCGACCTCGCGCGCCGGGCGGTGCACATCGCCGCGGTGAACGTCGCGCACGAGGTGGTCGGCACCGCCAGCCGGGCGCACGGCCCCGACCTTGACCTCGCCGGGCGGATCGCCCTGGTGGAGGAGATGGTCGACGAGCTGTCCGGCGACTCGCTGCGGCTCGCGGCCCTGCGCGCGATCGGCGTCGGCGTGGTCGGCCCGGTCGCGTCCGCGCCGGCCCCCGGCTCCGGCGGGGGAAGCGCCTCCCTCGGGGCGGGCGATGAGCGCGACACCATCGCCGAGCTGCTGCGGAAACGCTTCGGTGCTCCGGTCCTGGTCGACAATAACACCCGCCTCGCCGCGCTCGCCGAGTCGGTGTGGGGCGCGGCCACCGACGCCCGGGACGTGCTGTACGTGCGGCTCTCGCACGGCGTCGGCGGCGGCCTGGTGGTCGACGGCGCCCTGCACCGCGGGGCGTCGGGGCTGTCCGGCGAGTTCGGCCACATCAGCGTCGAGCCCGGGGGGCGGCGCTGCCAGTGCGGCGGGTCCGGCTGCCTGGAGACCGTCGCCTCGGCCGGCGCCGTACTGGACGCCTACCGCGCGGCGGGCGGCACGGCCGACGACATCGCCGCGGTCACGGCCGCCGCGCGGGCGGGCGAACCCGCGGCCGTCACTGCGGTGGCCGCGGCCGGACGCCGGGTCGGCGTCGCGCTGGCCGCGGTGTGCAACGCGATCGGACCGAGCACGGTCGTGGTCGGCGGCGAACTGGCGTCTGCGGGCGCAGTGTTGATCGACCAGGTGCGGGCGGCGCTGACCGAGGGGCTGATGCCCGTCGCACGGCCGTTGCTGGACCTGCGGCCCGCCGTGCTCGGCGAAGGCGGCGCGGCACTGGGGGGCATCGCCCTGGTCCTGCACCGGTCACCGCTGCTGTCCCGCTACCCGAACAGAGAAGACAGAGAAGACGGAGACGTGTCATGACGGCAGGGCAGCCGCGGAAGGCGGTGGCCGACGCCGGCCGTATCCCCGGCGACGCGCCGAGGGGGCCGGCCGCAGCGGACGCACCCGGGTCCGGCGGCCCTGCGGTCGCCCTCGCGAAGCCGGACCCCGCCGCGCTCGACCGGCCCGGGGTCGCCGCCACGCGGGCCGCACGGCCCGCGCGCCCCGCGCGACGGGTCCCGGCGCCGCTGCTCAACGCCGTGTCGCTGGCGGCCGGCGTGGGCGTGTGGGCGCTGCTCGCGGCCCACGGCGTGGGCGGCCTGCCGGGCCCGGCCGCGGTCGCCCGGCGAGCGGAGCAGATGCTGCGCGACGGCACTCTGGAGGGCGACATGCTCGCCAGCCTGCGCAGGGTGCTGGCCGGCTTCGTCCTAGGCAGCGTCCTCGCCGTCGTGGTCGGCTTCCTGATGGGCTGGTATCCGGTGGTGCGGGCGCTCTGCGAGCCGTACGTGCAGTTCTTCCGCACGATCCCGCCGCTGGCCCTGATCCCGGTGGCGGTGGTGCTCATGGGCATCGGCGAGACGCCCAAGATCTTCGTGATCTTCCTCGCCGCCTTCCTGTCGACGGTGGTGGCCACCCTGCAGGGCGTCGTCGGCGTGGACCGCACGTTGATCAACGCCGCCCGGGTGCTGGGCGCCCGCGACTTCGCCGTCTTCCTGCGCGTGGTGATCCCGGCCGCGGCGCCGTTCATCCTGGTGGGCATGCGCATCGGGCTGGGCTCGGCGTGGGCGACGGTGGTCGCCGCGGAGCTGATCGCCGCACAGGAGGGCCTCGGCTTCCGCATGCAGCACGCCGAGACCTACTACGACCTCGACACCATCTTCGTCGGGCTGGTGGCCATCGGAGTGCTCGGCCTGGTCATGGACCGGCTGCTGCTCCTGGCCGAGAACCGGCTCACCCGCTGGCAGGAGCGCCGATGAACGCCCACCGTACGAGCCCCGAGGCGTCGTCCCCCGCCGCGTCCGAGCCGTCGGCCCCCACCGGGCCGGAGGGGTCACCGAGCAGCGTCCCTTCGCCGTCGGCCCCGACCGGACCCGAGGCGTCACCGAGCGGCGCGCCCGCCAAGATCTCCTTCCGTGACGTGAGTTGCCACTTCCCCGTCAAGGGCGGTGTCTTCACGGCCGTGGACCGGGTCTCGCTGCACGTCGGCGAGCGCGAGTTCGTCGCGGTGGTCGGTCCTTCGGGCTGCGGCAAGAGCACGCTGCTCAACATGGCCGCGGGGCTCGTCGCCCCGACGTCCGGCGAGGTCGTCGTGGACGGCCGGCCGGTGACCGGGCCCGGCCCCGACCGCGGCGTGATCTTCCAGCAGTACGCGCTCTTCCCGTGGCTCACCGTGCGCCGCAACGTCGAGTTCGGCCTGCGGGTCGCCGGTGTCCGCGGCGCCGAGCGCAGACGTCGCGCCGACGAGGCCATCGCGCTGGTCGGGCTCGGCGACTTCGCCGACGCGCTGCCCAAGACGCTCTCCGGCGGCATGAAGCAGCGCTGCGCGATCGCGAGGGCGTACGCCGTCGACCCCGACGTGCTGCTGATGGACGAACCCTTCGGCGCCCTCGACTCGCTGACCCGCGTCCAGCTCCAGGACCAGCTCCTGGACACCTGGAGCCGGCGGACCCGCACGGTGGTCTTCGTCACGCACGACGTCGAGGAAGCGGTGTACCTCGCCGGGCGGGTGGTCGTGATGGCCGCGCGGCCCGGCCGGGTGCACCGGGTCGTCGAGGTGCCCCTGCCGTATCCGAGGACCGAACACACGCGCCTGTCACCGGAGTTCGCCGCGCTGCGCAACGAGGTGTGGAGCGCGGTCCACCACCAGGACAACCCCGTGGAGGCGCCCGCCGACTGACCCCGGCCCCGTACCCCCGTCCAGCTGTCGACCCACCCGTCCGCCGTCCGCCGCTCAGCTGCCGAGCGCTGCCGGCCCGTACACCCACCACAGCCCCGACCACAGCCACCGACCGCTGCACGACCGCTGCCGCCGACGTCCCGCCCCCGCACCGCCCTTCCGTGTGCGCGTCCCCGCACACAGCCCCGAAAGGAAGTCCCGCCATGTCCCTCTCCCGTCGCGCCCTCATCGCGTCGCTCTCCGCAACCACCCTGTCGCTCACCGCGGTCGGCTGCTCGTCGAAGGACGGCAGCGACAGCAAGGGCGGCTCCGGCGGCTCGGGCGCCGCCGGCAAGGCAGGCGGCGCCGGCGGCACCCGGAAGATCCGCTTCGGCTACATCGCCGACTTCAACGGCTCCAGCCTGCTGGCGATCGCCGACGACCAGGACCTGTGGAAGAAGGCCGGCCTCTCCCCCAGCATCAGCGTCTTCACCAACGGCCCGATCCAGATCCAGGCCCTGGGCGCCGGCGATCTGGACTTCGGCTACATCGGTCCCGGCGCCATGTGGCTGCCCGCCAGCGGCAAGGCCAAGGTCATCGCCGTCGACACCCTCACCGACGCCGACCGGGTGATCGCCCGGCCCGGCATCACCTCCATCGAGCAGCTCGCAGGCCGCAAGGTCGGGGTGCCGGAGGGCACATCGGGGGAGATGATCCTCAACCTGGCGCTGAAGAAGGCCGGCATGACCGAGAAGGACATCAAGAAGGTCCCGATGGACCCCTCCACGCTGGTCGCCGCCTTCTCCTCCGGCCAGATCGACGGGGCCGGCTTCTTCTACCCGCTCGTCGAGACGATCAAGAAGCGGGTGCCGAAGCTCGTCGAGCTCGCGGCCGACACCGACTTCCCCGACCATTCCTTCCCCACCGCCTTCGTCTCCGGCCCGAAGACCGACCCGGCCCTCACCGCCAAGGTGGTCGGGGTGCTCGCGCAGGCCAACGACTGGCGGGCCGCGAACAAGGACCGGGCGATCAGCCTGGCCGCCAAGATGCTGCAGGTCACCGACGCTCAGGCCGGGTCCGACGCCGCCAACGTCCAACTCCTCACCACCGCCGACCTGGTGGCGAAGACCAAGGACGGGACGGTGGACGGCTGGCTGAACGGCCTGGCCGAATTCTTCGTCGGTACCGGCCAGTTGGCGAAGGCTCCGGCGCCGAGCACGTATTACGACGGCGCCGCGTTCGTGGCCGCCGCGCAGGCGGCGGGCAAGGCGACCACCCGGTGAACTTCCTCTTCCTGATGACCGACCAGCACCGGGTCGACACCCTGGGCTGTTACGGCAACCCGCATGTGGCGACCCCCCACCTGGACCGGCTGGCCGCCACCGGCACCCGCTTCGACCGCTTCTACACCCCCACCGCGATCTGCACCCCGGCCAGGGCCAGCCTGCTCACCGGCCAGGCACCCTTCCGCCACCGGCTGCTGGCCAACCACGAGCGCAACGTCGGCTATCTGGAGGACCTGCGGGACGACGTCTTCACCTTCCCCGAGGCGCTGGCCGAGCGCGGCTACCGGCTGGGCCTGTACGGCAAGTGGCACGGCGGCACCCACCGCAACGCCGCCTCGTACGGCTTCGAGGGCCCCGACCTGGCCGGCTGGCACAACCCCGTGGACCATCCCGACTACCTGGCCTATCTGGCCGAACGCGACCTGCCGCCGTACCGCATCAGCGACCTCGTGCGCGGGGTCAGCCCCAACGGCAACCCGGGGAATCTGCTGGCGGCCCGGCTGCACCAGCCGGTCGAGGCGACCTTCGAGCACTACCTCGCCGACCGGGCCATCGAGCAACTGGAGCGGTACGCGGCCGGGGACAGCCCGTTCTTCCTCGCCACGCACTTCTTCGGCCCGCACCTGCCGTATCTGCTGCCCGACGCGTACTACGACCGCTACGACCCCGAGTTGGTCGAACTGCCGCCCTCGATCGCCGAGACGTTCGAGGGCAAGCCGCCGGTGCAGCGCAACTACAGCGCCCACTGGGCCTTCGACACCCAGTCGATCGAGACGACCCGCAAACTCATCGCCGTCTACTGGGGATACGTGTCGCTGATCGACGAGCAGATCGGCCGCATCCTCGAACGGCTCGACGAACTCGGCCTCGGCGCGGACACGTCGGTGTTCTTCACCGCCGACCACGGCGAATTCACCGGCGCCCACCGGCTGCACGACAAGGGCCCGGCCATGTACGAGGACATCTACCGGATCCCCGGCATCGTCCGGGTACCTGGCCGCCCTGCGCAGGTGCGGCGGGAGTTCGCCACCCTCACCGACTGCACGGCGACCATCCTTGAACTCGCCGGCTGCGACACCGCCCCGGCCACCGACAGCCGCAGCCTGCTGCCGCTGATCGACGGCGACTCCCCGCCCTGGCCCGAGGAACTGCTCGCCGAATTCCACGGCCACCACTTCCCGTACCCGCAGCGGATGATCCGCGACGACCGCTACAAGCTCGTCGTCAACCCGGAGTCGGTGAACGAGCTCTACGACCTCGACGCCGACCCCCACGAGCTGGTCAACCGCTATGTCCACCCCGAGATGCGGCCCGTACGTATCCGCTTGATCCGACGGCTCTACCGGCTGCTGCGCGAGCGGGGCGACAACTTCTACCACTGGATGACGCCCATGTACGAGGTCGGGGAGCTGGACCACGATCCGACCCAGAGCGCGTTCGAGATCTGACCCGAGGAGGCCCGCCCACTCAGCAGGGCGGATGCGAACCCGCTCGCGGGGTAGGCGAGCGGCACGACGCGGGGCGGGCCGACGCGCTGCACCAAAGGGGAGGTCAGCGAATGGAATTCGATGACAACGCTGCTCTGGACACCTCCGAGGTACAGGACAACCGCGGTGGAGCGCTGGGCGGCATCCCCGGCGGCGGGAGGACGGTCGGCGGCGGACTGGTCGGCCTGCTGGTGGTGGTCGCCTCGGTGGTCTTCGGCGTGAACCCGGGCGTGTTCAGCTCGAACAGCACCACCGCCACGTCCGGCGCCGGCACGGCAGCGGGCACGTCCGCCGGCGACCTGGCGGCGAACTGCCGGACCGGGGCCGACGCGAACCGCAAGGACGAGTGCCGGGTGGTGGCCGTCGTCGACAGCGTCCAGGCCTTCTGGAAGCAGACCGAGACAGCCGCCGGCAAGCCGTACGAGCAGGCCCCGACCTTCCTCTTCACCGGCAGCGTGAACACCGGCTGCGGGAACGCCACCTCCGAGGTCGGCCCCTTCTACTGCTCCGCCGATGACAAGGTCTACCTCGACCTCGGCTTCTTCAACGACCTGACAGCCAAGTTCGGCGCCAAGGGCGGCCCCTTCGCCGAGGCCTACGTCATCGCCCACGAATACGGGCACCACATCCAGGACCTCAGCGGCACGATCTCCCAGGGCAGCGGCGAGGGCCGCGACAGCGGCTCGGTGAAGCTGGAACTCCAGGCGGACTGCTACGCCGGGGTCTGGGCCCACCACGCCACCACCACGCCCGACCCCCGCAGCGGAAAGCCGCTGATCACCGACCTGACCCAGGCCGACATCAACCTCGGCCTGGACGCGGCCGCCGCCGTCGGCGACGACCGCATCCAGCAGCGCTACCAGGGCAAAGTCACCCCGGAGACCTGGACCCACGGCTCCGCGAGCCAGCGCCAGAAGTGGTTCTCCACCGGCTACAGCTCCGGCAGCGTCGCCCGGTGCGACACCTTCTCCTGAGCTTTCTCCTGCAGCTTTCTCCTGAGCCTTCTCCTCAGGCCTTCTCCTCAGCCTCGGCCTTCGCTGAGGCGCCCTGCCGTCGCGCGGGGAGCCCTCAGCGAAGGCCGAGGCTCTTCATCGCGCGCTGATCGAGGCTGCCCGCGCGGCGCCGGAAAGCCGACAGCGGCACGGTGCGCAGCTCCCTGGTCTCCAGGTAGCTGCGCCGCCCCTCGGCGTCGTCGACGGTTCCCGCCGGCAGCGCGACGATCCCGGGCAGTTCCTCGTGGAAGCGGGAGGTGATCTTCACGACCCTCGCCGTCCGGCTCCGCACGGACACCACCAGGCACGGCCGGTCCTTCGACCCCACGACATCCTCGTAGGGAACGTCGGCCCACCACACTTCTCCCCGGCGCGGGGCAGTGGTCCCCGCGGACTCCGCCCGCCGGCTCCGCCGCCACCACGCCGTCACGGCGACTGCCGCCACCACCACGAGAACGACGGCACCTGCCGCGACCCACCTCTGCACGCTCATCGACTGCCCCTCTTCCACCGAATACGCCGGCCCACGCAGGCCACGCCGGCCCACGGAGGAGCAAACCACTCCCTGCCTCCCCGACTGCCCTCCCCCGCCCCACCTACCCGCCGGCCCCATGCTGGGCGGGGAGCCCGGCTCGCCGGCCGGAATGGAACTCGACACCGTCCATCGGCGAAAGACAGGTGAACAACCCGAACAAGCCCAAGTCTTCCCAGCGTTCGAACGAACGAAAGGAGCCCCGATGGCCGTCGAGTCCCCGGGCGTCCGCACCCGCGAGGAGGATCGCGAGGACAGTGACGCTCGTGTGATCGCGCGGTCCCGGGACGAGCCCGAGCAGTTCGCCGCGCTCTTCGACCGGTACGCCGACGCCGTGCACCGTTACGTGGCCAGGCGGATCGGTCCCGAGACGGCGGAGGATCTGGTGGCGGACACGTTCACGACCGCCTTCCAGCGGCGCCACAGCTACGACCTCACGCGTGCCGACGCCCGCCCGTGGCTGTTCGGCATCGCGACCAACCTCATGAGCCGGCACCGCAGGGCCGAAGCACGCCGTTTCAAGGCGCTCGCGAAGGTTCCGGAGCCGGTACAGCACGAGGAGCCGGTCGCGGAGCGCGCGGTCGCCAGGGTCGGCGCCACGGGGGTACGCGGGGAGCTGGCGGCAGCGCTGGCCGAGCTGTCCGCCCGGCAGCGGGACGTCGTCCTGCTGGTGGCCTGGGGCGACCTCGACTACGAGGAAGCGGCCCGAGCCCTCGGAGTGCCGGTCGGCACCGTCAAATCCCGGCTGCACCGGGCTCGCAGCAGGTTGCGCGAAGCGTTGGGCGGGTCCGATCCGACAGCTTTCCGAGAGGCAGACGCCCATGCGTGACATCGAAGACCTGCGAGAACTGAGGGAGTACGACGCGGGGGCTCCCCCGCTCGATGACGCCACCCGGGAACGGGTCAGGGTACGGCTGTTCGCCGCGATGAACGCGGAGACCGGCCCCGCCCCGGCCGTACGCCACCGCCGCCCCGTCCTGCGCATCGCCCTGACCGGCGCGGTCGCTGCCGCGGTCGTCGGCGGCGTGCTGGTCGCCGAGCAGGACAACGGCAGCGGCGGGGGCCAGGCGGCGCCGCCGCCGGGGGCCACTTCCCCGGTCATGCAGAACGTGAGCGCGCAGACCGTGCTCAAGGGTGCGGCCGCCTACGCCCGGCATCACGAGCAGGCGGCCAGGCCGCGGGACGACCAGTTCATCTACACCAAGGAGACCATCAGGCAGACCGACACGGGGACCGGCGCCACCGAGACCTTCACCGACGAGAACTGGCGGTCGGTGGACGACTCGAAGCCCTCCTGGGTCATGGAGGTCGGCAAGGGCTGGTGGTCACCGCCGCTGAAGGGGGGCGAGATCACGTGGCCGCCGCAGGACTGGGCGACGCTGAAGAAGCTTCCGACCGACCCCAAGAGGCTGATCCTTACGCTCGCGCCCGGCACAGGACCCAGCGCAGGACCCAGCGCACAGCCCAGCACGGCGCCCAGCGCGGGGTCCCCCGACATGGACGAGCGGCTGAGCGGGATCAGCGACCAGATGTGGTCGATGGTCCACTTCCAGCTCGCCGGACTGCTCAAGCTGGTCCCGGTGATGCCCGACGGGCTGCGCCCAGCAGCGTACGAGGCGCTCGGCATGGTGCCCGGAGTGAAGTCGGTGCCGAACCAGAAAGACGCCAAGGGCCGTACCGGCGTGGCCATCACCTATGACGACCCGACGTCTCCGGACGGGGGCTACGGGGACTACTTCATCTTCGACCCGAAGACCTACCAGTTCCTCGGCTTCCGTGACGAGAGCGCCTCGCGCAACGGCAAGCACGCGACCGAGGTCATCCAGCTCTCCTCCCTCGACAGTTGGGCCGTCGTCGACAAGGCCAAGCAGCGCCCGTAGCCGGAAGCCGGTTGCCGCGCCCGGGAGATGGCGGCGGTGACCCTGAGGGCGGCCAGAACCGAAAGGTCCGCGGCCGCCCTCAGCACCATGACGGGCGGCGTCCGATGCTTAACTCACTCGGTCCGGATATGCATGCGACCCCGATGCCTCATGACCTGCACTCCCTCCGGCGCCCGGGACTCGTTCTCGCCGCAGGCATGGTCCGGGGCGCTCGATGGGAATGAGAGGTTGAGATCACCGTGATCACTGGGTTGGACCACGTCGTCCTGGCGCAGGGGTCAGCCCCCGCCGTGGTTGAGCGCTTTCTCGGGTCGTGGCTGAGCCGCTGGCCCATGCTCCGGTGTGCTTCCGGTGACGAGGACACCGATGGGATGTTCTCTCCTTGGGTTCCCGGCCAGGTCGGGGCATCCGCTGATCGCGGCGGCGTCCTCATCGCTCGTGACGAGCACATGGAAGCGGACTGGGACCTGTCCGGCTACGTTCTCGACAAGCGTGGCGAAGGCCCTCTGGCCCTCTACTACGAGCCGACAGGCTGGCAGTCGCTTCCGGTGGTCCCGCAGGAAGATCCATACAGCCGCGTCGGCTTCCGGTACGAGCCCTACGACATCACGGTCGTGGGGGCAGGGTTGTATCTCTTCACTCTGGTGACCCCTGACGACAGCGCTTTTACCCGCGCCGCACTGGACACGCTGCTGCTCTCTGCCGGCGCAGGCAGCGACAGCGCAGCGACCTGACATGGTCGGCGACCAGCCGTCGCGCCGCGAACGCACGTGATACGTGCTGAAGCTGAATGTGTGCCGGGCGCCCCGTGCCCGGCACCTCACGGCAGGGAGAGTGCGGCTGACCTGCACAAACTGAGAGCCCCCTGTCGGGTTCGAACCGACGAGATCCCTCGGGGCGGGCGGCTGACCTGCGGGGATGCAGCGATCTGGCCGCTGAGCTCCATTCACTGGTTGCCGCCAGTTCGCATCGTTTTCCAGGGCGATGCGTGCCGAATCCGTGCCGCCGGAGGGCCAGGGCTGGCAGCACGGCCCGTCATCCAGGGACGTCGCCGCGTGGCATCAATTCAAGGCATGACTTAAACTGAGAGCAGTCATCATTGAGGAGCTGCTTTGCCCTGGGCCGTCAAAGTCACCGATGACTACGCCGTCTGGTTCCGGACTCTGATCAAGGAGGATCTGGAATCCGCTTCGCTGGTGGCCCAGGCGGTCGCGGCCTTACGCGAGGCCGGACCGACACTGGAGCGCCCTCTGGTCGACCGGCTGAAGGGAGGGGGCTTGCACCACCTCAAGGAACTGCGGCCGGGATCGAGCGGGCGCTCCGAACTCCGGATCATCTTCGCGTTCGACCCAACGCGTTCGGCCCTCCTCCTGTTGGGCGGCGACAAGGCAGGAAACTGGGAACGCTGGTACCGCGACAACATCCCGGTCGCAGAGCAGCTCTACCTCGACTACATCCGTGACACCGAGGAGTGACGATGCCTGGAAAGACCCCGCAGGACTGGGAGACCCTCGAACAGGAGCTTTACGCGGCTGGCGTCGATCCCGCCGAGGTGGGGACCGGCGCCCGTCGTCTACTGGCCGAGGCCCGCGGCCACCAACTCGCCGAGACGCGCAAGCAGTGCTCCATGGCACAGAAGGACGTGGCCGCCCGGATGGGCGTGAGTATCGCCCGCGTCTCCCAGATCGAACACGGCGAGGTCGCCTCGCTCGACGTCATCGCGCGGTACGTCGAAGCACTCGGCGGACGGCTCGACCTCGTGGCCGACTTCGGCGACCACACCGTTCGTATGCCGGCCAGCGGCGACAGAAACAGCGCTGCCGCGTAGGTGACGGAGTTCCAGATCAGAGCAAGGGCGGGCGCTGTGCCGAACGGGTTCGCACCGTAGGTGGAGTCCTGACCCGACGCGTGGTCAACGATCGGGCATGCGGGCGCCCGCGTGGGGGCTGTTATGGCCCTCGGGTAACGCCGGGGCGCCGGTCTGGTCAGCCACCTACATGGCCGACAGCCAGGAAGTGGGAGTTGGCCGCGAGTAGTTCGGGGTAGGGCTCGGCAAGGCGGGCGGCGGTCAGGGCGGATTGGAAGAGGGCGTCGGCGGGTGGGGCGCCGGTATTCTGTTCGACGGCTTTGAGGAGCGACCAGGTGGGGCCTTCGACGCCGAAGACGTGGACGTCGCGCAGTCCCACGGTGCGCAGTTCGGCAGCCAGTTCCTCCGCGCGGTGGAAGTAGGAGACGGTGAAGCCGCGTCGGCCGTCGTAAGTGGCGGTGGCCAGGATCTCCGCGATCGACTCCCGCAGACGCTCGGTGTGCAGGTGGGCCAGTGCGGTGTGTTCGAAGACCGAGGCGTAACGGTTGATGGCCGCCGCCGCGACGAGCCCGCCGGGGCGGGCGACGCGGACCGCCTCGCGGAGGGCCTGCAGGCGGTCGTCGCGCTCGGGCAGGTGGTAGAGCGGGCCGAGCAGCGTCACGACGTCGTACGACGAATCCTCCGCGTCGAGGCTGCGGGCGTCCCCGATGGAGGCCGCGCACACGTGGCGTGCCTGCTCGACATGGCGGGCGACGGGATCGACGAGATCCACCTCGTAGCCGTCCTCGACCAACCAGCCCGCGTGCACGCCCGTACCGCCGCCGACGTCGAGGACGCGAGCGGGCGCCTTCGGCAGGAAGCGACGCAACAGCTCCTGCGTACGGAGTAGTTCCAGCCGCCCATCAGCGGAGGAGGTCAGCCGGCTCCCTTCGTTGAAGACGTGGGTGTAGAAGGTGATGACCTCGGGCGCCAGCTCGGGGGACGGCATGGCGGCAGTATCCTCTGCACGCCTCACTCGCCATCGCCAGCGGCGCCGACGTGAACGTCATCCAGACGATGCTCGGCCACAAGTCCGCGACCCTCACCCTCGACGTCTACGGACACCTCTTCCCCGACCGCCTCGACGAGGTCTCCGACAAGATGGACGAACGTCGGACCATGCTGCTCGCCAAAGCGCAGGCTTCGGCTGCCACGAGGCCACCAGCCCCGGGCGGGAAGAAGGGGCCGAGCGCTGGACCGCAAAGCGCAGCCGCCTGAAAGGGACGCCGCCCTCACACAGTGCGAGGGCGGCGTTCCCAGCCCGCCCGTTTCACACCGGGCTCCCGCCCCGTCGGCCGATCAGTGCGTCAGCGCACCCAGTCCTTCAGCGGCTCGGTCTCCAGGGTGATACCCACAGGAGCGGGCAACGAGATCGTCTTTCCGAAGGGGCGTCGGGTGATCATGCTGTACGTGCCGTCGTCGGGCTCGCTGTACACCAGCGTTTCGCACGCGTCCCGGTCGATCAGCAGATACACCGGGATGCCGGTCTCCGCATAGGCGCGCGGCTTGTCCTCGCGGTCCCGCTTGTCTGTGTCGGTGTCGTACGACGTCACCTCGACCACCATCACCACCCGGTCGGCGGTCGCCCATTCCCCGTGACCGGCAAAGCTGCCCTTGGGCGCCAAGGCCCCGTCCGGCTTCGCGTGACCACTGCGATAGGTCTCCACCTTGAGGCCGCGTTCCGGGTAGAGCCAGAGGTCCGGGCGCTGCTGCATGCAGTGCTCCATGACCCAGCGGACGATCTCGTCATGATCCCCGTCCGGCACCGCTTTGACTCCCAGTTTCCCATGGACGAACTCCAACCGGACGCCCTCGCGCTCGGCGGCGGCAGCGATGCGTTCGAACTCCTCCGCCTGCATCTGCGGCCGATCCTCAGTGACAGTCATCGCGCGCCTCGCTCCTCCACGCCCGCTCCTGAAAACATCGGCACATCCACAGTCTAGGGATTCTGCCTCCGGCACGTCGGATCGACGGCGTGGTCGTCGACGCCAGTCACTTGACGTCGGTCTCCGCCGAGCAGTGCCTGTTCCGCGATGTGTGCTGAATGTGTGCCGGGCGCCCCGGCCCCGCCACCCGGCACCGGCAAGGAGTGCCTGGCCAGGCAAGAAAAAGAGCCCCCTGTCGGGTTCGAACCGACGACCTACGCTTTACAAGTACGCGAGCGATCATGACAAGCCATATCCGGCAGTACCGCCGAATCTCGTTTTGCCTGATCAGAAGGCATGCGCAAGGCTCAACCATGTTGTCTCATGCTGGGGTGTCCAGAGGCGTCCGCGCTCCCCTTGCGCTCCCCCTTCACGTTCGCCCCGTCCTGCCTCGGCTTCCTTTCGGGAGCCTGTAAGCCGCCTGAAAGTGCCCTCAACCCACGAAGCAACCGAACCAAGATCCAAGTGTTGGCTGTCGAGAGGGGTCTGTACGGTGACCGGTGTATCTCCTGATCAAGGAAGCACCTGATGAGCGACGTGATCGCCTCTGTCGAGGCGGCTGAGGATATACGCCCGGTCGAGTTGCCGGCGGATGTGCTGGACGAGCAGTTGATCGGCCAGTTGGTGGACCGGGCCCGTGCAGGTGGGCTGCAGTTGACCGGTGAGGGCGGGCTGTTGCAGCAGCTGACCAAGCGGGTGCTGGAGTCCGCCCTGGAGGGCGAGATTACCGACCGCCTCGGCTACGAAAAACACGACCCGGCCGGTGCGGGCAGCGGCAACTCCCGCAACGGTGTGCGGGCCAAGACGGTGCTGACGGAG
>NZ_FRBI01000037.1 GCF_900142575.1 Actinacidiphila paucisporea | reverse complement strand
CCTGGCGGACCGCCCAGTACTGGTAGAACGTCGCGGTGCCCTGGATGGAGGGCTGGTTGACGCGCTGCGTCCGGTACAGGTCGTACGTGCTGCCGTCGCTGTTGACGGAGCCCAGCCTGGAGGTGCCGGAACTCGGGTTGTAGTTGCCGTAGTTGTCGACGATGTAGTACTCGATGAGCGGGTTCGTGGTCCAGCCGTACAGCGACAGGTAGCAGTTGCCGTTGCAGTTCCACGAGCCCGAGTAGGTCACGGGGGCGGTCGTGCCCGGGTTCCAGCCCTTGCCGGCAACGAAGTTGGTCACGTTGTTCCACGTGGTGCTGTACTGGCCGCCGGAGCCCAGGGTCATGGAGGCCTGGCCGCTGTTCTGGCTCCAGAACGAGTAGAAGTACCCGTTGTTGGTGCCGGTCTGGTTCGAGGAGATGACCGTGTCGGCGCTGGCAGTGCCCGGGAGGACCAGGGCTGCCACGCCTACCAGCGCGAGGGTGCAGACGCTGCTGATGAGCAGCCGGAAGCGGCTGAGCACCGGGAAGCGTCCGCCGCTGCGGCTCTTCGGCTGGGCGGGGGGATTGGTCATGTGCGTGCTTCCTCCTAGTGAAGGCGTTGGACGCTGTCGACGGCGACAGTGTTGAACTGGCCCGACGGGCTGTCAACACTTTCGGCGAGAATTACGAAAGCGTCGTACGAACGCGATGCATGCGAGGAAGCAGAGTGCCTGGTCAACCGCGCTAACCGGTCGGGAGGTGGCATGGAGTGCCGCGGAGAGGGTCATCTGTGATCCAGAACCCGAGCCCGGGAGAGCGAAAGTTTCGAATATCTCCCCGGATCTTGCAGAGATCGCGAGGACAGGCCAGAGTGGCTGACCGCGGGTGGCCACGGGTCAGCGCGCAGGACTCGAAAGGGGCCCGGGGAGGGGGAGTTGGCGTCAGAACAGCCGGAGCTTGTCGTCCTCGATGCCGCGCATCGCGTCGTAGTCGAGCACGACGCAGCCGATGCCGCGGTCGGTGGCGAGGACGCGCGCCTGGGGCTTGATCTCCTGGGCCGCGAAGACGCCCTTGACCGGGGCGAGATGGGGGTCGCGGTTGAGGAGTTCGAGATAGCGGGTGAGCTGCTCCACGCCGTCGATGTCGCCGCGGCGCTTCAGCTCGACGGCGACCGTGGTGCCGGCGGCGTCACGGCAGAGGATGTCGACCGGGCCGATCGCGGTGGGGTATTCGCGGCGGATCAGGGTCCAGCCCTCGCCGAGCACCTCCATGCGGTCCGCGAGGAGTTCCTGGAGGTGCGCCTCGACGCCGTCCTTGATCAGGCCCGGGTCGACGCCGAGTTCGTGGGAGGAGTCGTGCAGAACCTCCTCCAGGGTGATGATCAGCTGCTCGCCGGCCTTGTTGACGACCGTCCAGACACCGTCCTCGCCCTCCTTGAGGGTGCACGGCGGGGACATCCAGTTGAGCGGCTTGTAGGCCCGGTCGTCGGCGTGCACCGACAGGCTGCCGTCGGCCTTGATCAGCAGCAGCCGGGTGGCGGACGGGAGGTGGGCGGACAGCCGGCCCGCGTAGTCGACGGAGCAGCGGGCGATCACGAGGCGCATGGGGAGCCACGCTACTCGACCGGCGCGGCCCTTCGCGATTCGCCCCCGGGGCCCGGGGACGGTGCGAGGTCGGGCGGCTACGGGCCGACGTCGAAAAATGGCCGGTTGTACGTGCTCCCTCCTGGTGCGGGCGGCATTCCGACCCTACGGTGAAAGCCGGTGACCGACGTGCGGGAGACGCCGCGGCCGCCGGATCCCGTCCGTACGGCCCCGTGCGCCCACGGGGCCACCGAGAGGAGTACCCATGTCGCTCGACGTCTCTCCGGCCCTCCTCGAACAGGCCGAGCGAGGCGAGGTCGACGAGCAGGAATTCGTCGACTGCGTCAGGACGTCCCTCCCTTACGCGTGGGAGATGATCAGCTCATTGGTGGCACAACTCAAGGTCGATGGAGGGAACTTCGCGGACAACCAGGTGCCGCCGCCGAGTGAGAAGGAGCGCGGCCAGCTACTCCGCGCGCTGGCGAGCGACGCGATACGGGGGGCACTGCAGCGGCACTTCGGGGTGCGGCTGGCGTTCCAGAACTGCCACCGGGTGGCGGTCTTCCCGCTGGACCCGGTGGTCGGCGAGAGCTACGACAGGTTCACCTCGATCAGGTCGCAGGTGCTGAACCAGTCCCCGGAATTCCGGGACTGCTGACCGGCCGGCCCCGTGCCGCACGCGCGGGAGCCGTAGTCGAGCAACAGCGGCCGGCACAACGGGGCGTGCTCCCGCGACGGGCCATGCACATGTGATCAGGCCAGTTCCGGGAGTACGTCACCGCCGAGACGTGCGACGTTGTGCAGGGTCGCCGCCAGGTCGCCCGAGCCCTCGACCAGCAGCGCGAACCGGGTGATGCCGGTGGCCTCCGCGGTCGCCGCGAGCCGGTCGGCGCACAGCCGCGGCGGGCCGACCGGGTGCAGGTCGCAGAGCAGGTCGGTGTACGCGTACGGGTCGCGCATCGCGCGCGTCCGGCCGTCGACCGTACGGTGCGCGGCCAGGCCCCGCTGCAACCAGCCGGGCATCGCCTTGCGCAGCGACTCGACCGCGTCCGCGCGGGTGTCGGCCACCTGGACCACCCCCGCCGAGACGTGCCCGGCCGCCGCGACCGCGTCGGCCCCGTGGCCCGCGGCCAGTGCGGTGCGCCGCCACAGGGCGACCATCGCGGCCTTGTCCTGGTCGCCGCAGTGCATGCCCAGCAGCATCGGCAGCCCGCGCTCCGCGGCCAGCCGTACGGTGCCGGGTGAGGTGCACGCCACCACCACCGCGGGCCCCGCACCCGCCGGCTCCAGCTCGTCGGGCCGCGGTACCACCGGCACTTCGGGGAAGGCGTAGCGCGGTCCTTGCGCGCCCACCGAGGGCTCCCGCAGCCAGCGCAGCAGCAGGTCGAGCGACTCGGGGAAACCGTGCTCGTACGCCTCCTTGCCGGCGCCGAAGACCTGCAGGTCCACCCAGGGCCCGCCGCGGCCCACCCCGAGGGTGAAGCGGCCGCCGGAGACCAGGTGCAGCAGCGCCGCCTGCTCGCCCAGCGCCACCGGGTGCGTGGTCGGCAGCACGCTGACCGCGGTGCCGACGCCGATCCGCCGGGTCCGCCCGAGCAGCAGCCCGGCCAGCGTCACCGCCGACGGGCACACCCCGTACGGCACGAAGTGGTGCTCGGCCAGCCACACCGCGTCCAACCCCGCGGCCTCCGCCGCCTCCGCGGTCGATATCGCCCGGTGCAGTGGCTCGGCCTGGCCCTGACCGGGGAACTGAGCCGCGAGTACGAACGTCCCAACGCGCATCGCCCACTCCCTCCTTGGAGTGACTAACGCCTGGCACGTGCCAAAGGCACGGCTTTCCGCGGCGTTCTCATGATTTTCGGCACTGGTGCGGCGGATGCGGCCGTTCGGGTACTCGGTCCTGCGACGCGTACCCTGGATGCCGTCCGCGAAGCCAGCAGAGCGCGAGGTGCCCGTGTCGCCGCGACGTAACCACCCGCACGGCGCCCCGCGCCCCGCGGCGAGCATCCAGGAGTCCGGGGTCGGCGGCGCCGGTACCGAGGAGTGGCAGGGCGAGGAGTGGGTGGTGCGGCCGATCGCCGGTGCCGCCTCGACCAAGCACTACCGCTGCCCCGGCTGCGACCAGGAGATCCCGCCCGGCGTCGGCCACGTGGTGGCCTGGCGCGACTACGACGGCCTGGACGACCGGCGGCACTGGCACCGGGCCTGCTGGAACGCCAAGGACCGCCGCACCAGCAAGGTGCGGCGGTCCCGTAACGCGCCGAGATACTGAGCGGGCCCTCAGGCGTCGCGCTGCCTGAGCACCAGGTAGCCGCCGAGCAGCGCCACCGCGACCCACACCGCCATGATGCCGATACCGCCCCACGGCCCGTACGGCCCGTTGCTGTCGGAGCCCGGCACGACCTGCATGATCTTCTGGCCCGCCTGGTCGGGGAAGTACTGCGCGACCTTCTTCACCTTCGGGATCACCGACAGGATCGGCGAGACCAGGAAGAAGAACGGCATCAGGATGCCCAGGCCGAGCATCGGGCTGCGCAGCATCGCCGCCGCACCCACGCACAGCAGCACCAGCAGCGTCATGTAGAGCCCGGCGCCGACCACCGCGCGCAGCACGCCCGGGTCGCTGATCTGCGCCTTGTGCGAGCCCAGCAGCGCCTGCCCTAGGAAGAACACCACGAAGCTGGTCGCCATGCCGACCACCAGCGCCAGCGCGCCGGCCACCGCGACCTTGCTGGCGTAGAAGGAGCCGCGCTGCGGCACCGCGGCCAGCGAGGTGCGGATCATGCCGGTGCTGTACTCGCTGGCGATGACCAGCACGCCGAAGACGATCAGCGCGAGCTGGCCGAGCTGCATGCCGACGAAGCTGGTGTTGGTCGGGTCGAAGGTGGCCTGGTCGTCCGGCGACAGGGAGTCCCAGGTGTTGTCGAACACCAGGCAGATGATCGCGCCGAGGGCGACGGTCACGATGAAGGCCAGGGCCAGCGTCCAGATGGTGGAGCGGACCGACCTGATCTTGGTCCACTCGGACTGCAGGATCGCGGAGGGGGCAGCCATGTCAACGCCCCTTTCCGGAGCCCGGGTTGCGCCACTGCGAGCCCCACTGCTGCCCGCCGCCCTGCGGCGGCTGCTGCTGCGGTGGCGGCGCGGTGGGCGGCGGACCCCCGTGCTGCCACCCCTGTTGCGCCGGCGCGGCCGGCACCGGCACCGAGGCGCCCGGTGTCACCGCGCCGTGCGCGTGGTATTCGACCGACTCGGCGGTCAGCTGCATGAAAGCTTCCTCCAACGACGCCCGCTGCGGGCTCAGTTCGTGCAGCACCAGCTGGTGCTGCGCGGCCAGTTCACCCAGCTCGGCGGCGTCCTTGCCGGTGATCTCGAAGGCACCGTCGCCGGTGCTCACCACGGTGTGCCCGGCCGCGGTCAGCACGTCCCGCAGCCGCTCCGGCTGCGGGGAGCGCAGCCGCACGAACGAGCGGGAGTTCTTCTCGATGAAGTCCGCCATCGAGGTGTCCGCCAGCAGCCGCCCGCGGCCGATCACGATCAGGTGCTCCGCGGTCAGCGCCATCTCGCTCATCAGGTGGCTGGACACGAAGACCGTGCGGCCCTGCGCGGCCAACCCCTTCATGAGGTTGCGGATCCAGTGGATGCCCTCCGGGTCCAGGCCGTTGACCGGCTCGTCGAACATCAGGATCTCCGGGTCGCCCAGCAGCGCCGCGGCGATGCCGAGCCGCTGGCCCATCCCGAGCGAGAACCCCTTGGAGCGCTTGCGCGCCACCGCGGAAAGACCCACGGTCTCCAGCACCTCGCCCACCCGGCGGGTGGGGATCCGGTTGGACTGCGCGATGCACAGCAGATGGTCGTACGCGGTGCGGCCGCCGTGGATCGACTTGGCGTCCAGCAGCGCCCCGATGTGCTTGAGCGGCTCGCTGAGCTGCGCGTAATGCTTGCCGTCGATACGGACGTCGCCGCTGGTCGGCGCGTCGAGGCCGAGCAGCATCCGCATCGTGGTGGACTTGCCCGCGCCGTTCGGCCCGAGGAATCCGGTCACCACGCCGGGGCGCACGGTGAAGGTGAGATGGTCGACTGCGGTCCTGTCCCCGTACCGCTTGGTGAGCCCCTGCAACTCAATCATGGGGGCGAGGCTAGCAAGACACGGCGGAACCCCCGTGCGCGAGCGTACGGGGGTTCCGTGAAAACCGGTGGAAGCAAGCGTCCAGGCGGCCTGTGGGGTCAGCGGGACTGCTGGGCCGGGACACCGCGCGAGATCGGCTCGTCGTCCGGGGAGCCCGCCGCGGCGACGGCAGCGCCGGTCAGCGTGGCCAGCATCTCGCGGACGTTGGTCAGCTGCGCGTTGATGCTGTCGCGGCGGTTGGTGAGCGCCGCCAGCTCGCGCTCGGACTCGCTGCGGATCCGGTCCGCCTTCGCGTTCGCGTCCGCGACGATGTCCTCGGACTGGCGCTGCGCGGTCTCCACCGTCTGGCGGGCCCGGCGCTCGGCGTCCGTACGCAGCTTCTCCGCCTCGAGGCGCAGCTGCTCGGCACGGTGCTCGATCTCCGCCAGGCGCTTCTCCGCCTTCGCCTGACGCGACGCCAGGTCGCGCTCGGACTGCTCGCGGCGCTTGGCCAGGTTGGTCTCGAAGTCCGCGGCGGCCTGGGCGGCCTTGGCGCGGGTCTCCTCGAACAGCGCGTCGGCTTCCTCGCGCTTGGCCAGGGCGTCCTTCTGCGCGTCGCTGCGCAGCTGCGTCGCGTCGCCCTTCGCCTTGTCGACGATCCGGGCGCCCTCGTCCTCGGCCTTGGACTTGCGGTCGGCGGCGTAGGCCTCCGCGTCGTTGCGCACCTGCGCGGCCGCGGAGTCGGCCAGCTCGCGGTGCTGCTCGGCGGCGCGACGGGCCTCCTCACGCAGGTCCTTGGCCTCTTCCTCGGCCAGGCGGAGGATCTTCTCCACCCGGGCACCGAGGCCGGCGTAGGACGGCTCGGAGTCGTTCACCTGAGCCGCGGCGTTCTGGGTTTCGAGGTGCAGTTCCTCGATGCGCTTCTCCAGCGCGGTGATGCGCGTCAGGGCACTGTCACGGTCGGCGACGAGCTTGGTGATGCGGTCGTCCACCTGTCCGCGGTCGTATCCGCGACGCACCAACTCGAAGCCGAAGGGGGAGGAAGTGTCGCTCATGGGGTTCCTGTCGATGATTCAGACCGGTGAGGTGATAGAGGGAATCCTAGGGGGCTCAGCGGCGTGTCACCGAGCCATTGCGCATTCGGCATGGAGAATGTCCGCTCAATCGAGTGGAGCATCGTCGTTGCGCTTGCCACCCGTCCGGGCGGAACCGGCGGCCGCTCCCGCGGAGACCGTACTCTTCGAACTTTTGGCCGCGCCACCCGGTGCTTCGAACGACTCCAGTGCCTCCAGCACGTCCTGGACCCGGCCGATCTCCGCATTGATGTCCTCGCGCCTGCGGACCAGGGTGTCCAGCTCGCGCCGGCCCTCGGTCACGATGCGCTCGGCCTCGGCACGCGCCTCCCCCTTGACCCGCTCCGCTTCCCGCTCCGCCTCGGCCTTGTTCTGCTCGGCCTCCTTGAGCAGGCCCTCGACCTTCTTCACCGCGGCGATACGGACCTTGCTCGCCTCCGACGTGGCGGTGGACTTGATCTCGGCGGCCTTCTGCTCGGCCTCCCGCAACTGCTCGGTCGCGGCGGCCACCAGCTTGTCGACCCGCTCGCCGACCACCCGCATCGCCTCCGCGGCCTCCTTGCGCGAGCGGTCGTGCAGCTCCTCCACCTCGGACTCCACCCGGCGGCGCAGCTCGTCGGTGCGCTCCCTGGTCGTGGTGGCGTCCCTGCGGGCCTCGCCGAGCAGCGTGTCGGCATCCGTACGCGCCCGCTCCACCAGCCCGTTGCCCTCCGCGGTGGCCTCGTTGACCAGCCGCTCGGCCTCGGCGCGGGCCGCGCCGACCATCGCGTCGGACCGCTCCTCGGCGGCCTCGGCGACCCGCCTGGCCTCCGCCTGCGCCTTGCCGACCAGCTCGTCGGCCTGCTCGGCGGCCTCGCTGCGGCGCTTGTTGGCCGCCTCCCTGGCCTCGTCCAGGATCCGCTGCGAGCCGGTGCGCGACTCCTCGGCGTCCCGCTCGGCGCCCTCCAGCGCCTCCCTGGCCATCGCGCCGAGCCGGTCGGCCTCCTCGCGGGCCCTGCCGACCAGCTGGTCGGCCTGGTTCGCGGCGTCGGTACGCATCCGGTTGGCGTCCTCGCGGGCCTCGGCGCGCAGCCGGTCCGCCTCCTCGATCGCCTCGGTCACCGTACGGTCGGCGAGCGCCCTGGCCGCCTCCGACTCCGACTGGGCCTCGGAGCGCATCCGCGACGCGTCCTGGCCGGCCCGCTCCCGCTCGGAGTTGGCGTCCGCGTGCAGCCGGTCCGCCTCGCCCTGCGCCTCGGAGCGCATCCGCTCCGCCGCGTGCTCGGCCGCCGAACGCAGCCCGGCGATCTCCTGCTCCGCCTCCTGGTGCAGATGCGCGACCGAGTCCCGTACCTGCTGCGCGGTCGCCTCGGCCGCCGCCACCAGCTCGGCGGCCCGCCGCTCGGCCTCGCCGGCCAGCCGGTCGGCCTCCGCCGCCGCGTCCTCGACGCGCTTGCGGGCGGCCGCGAGCATCTCCTCGCTCTCGCCGCGGGCCCTGGCCCGCTCCTGCTCGGCCTCGCCGCGCGCCGCGGCCAGCAGCTCCTCGGCCTCCCTGCGCCGCCTGGCCGCCTCCTCCTGGGCCGCGGCCAGCGCCTCCGCCGCCTCCGCCCCGAGCCGCTCGGCCGCGGCGGACGCCTCGGCCCGCACCCGGTCGGCGGTCTCCTGCGCCTCGGTCCTGCGCTGCTCGGCCTCCGCCGCCGCCTCGGCCTGCACGCGCAGCGCGATGTTCTCGCCCTCCGCACGGGACTGGGCCGCGTCCGCCGCCGCCTCGTCCCGCAGCCGTACGGCCTCCGCCTCGGCCTGCTCCTGGAGCGTACGGACCCGCTCGGCGGTCTCCTGGCGCAGCTGCTCGGCCTCCGCCGCCGCCTCCGCGCGGATCCGGTCCGCCTCCGCGGCCGCCTCGCGCAGGCCCTGCTCGGCGGCGCCGACCCGGGCCTCGGCCTCCTCGCGCAGCCTGGCCAGATCGGCCTCGGTCTCCTCGCGCATCCGCGCCACGACGGTGTCTGCCTCGGCCCGCTGCTCCGCCGCGGCCCGCTCGGCGGCCTCGGTGACCGCGGCGCCCTGCCGCTCGGCCTCGGCCCGCAGCTCGTCGGCCTCCGCGCGGGCGCCGCGCAGCGCCTCCTCGGCCTTCGCGCCCAGCGCCGAGGCCCGCTCCACGGACTCGGTACGCATCCGCTCGGCCTCGGCGGACGCGCTCTGCCGCTGCTCGTCGCCGTCGGCCTTGGCCTTGGCCAGCAGCTCCTCGGCCTTGCTCGCGGCCTCCTCGATCTGCTGCACCGCCTCGCGGCGGGCCTCACCGCGGATCCGCTCGCCCTCGGCGACCGCGTCGGCCCGCAGCTGCTCGGCCTCGCCGCGCAGCCGCCTGGCCTCCTCCTGCAGGTCGACCGTCCTGGCGCGGTATTCCTCGGTGTCGTCCTGGGCGGCGCCGCGCAGCTCCTGCGCCGCGGCCTCCGCCTCGGCGCGCAGCCGGTCCGCCTCGGCCTGGGCCTCGCTGCGGATCCGCTCGGCCTCCTCGCCGGCGTTCTTGGTGGTGGAGCGGGCGTCCTCGGAGGCCTTGGTGAGGATCTCCTCGGCCGAACGGGCGGCCTGCGCGAGCTGGGCGGCGGCGTCCTCCGCGGCGGCGGCCCTGGCCGCCTCCTGCGCCTCGCTGCGGATCCGCTCGGCCTCGGCGCGGGCGTCGGCGACGGTCTGCTCGGCCTCCGCCTTGGCGGCCTCGGCCTCCCGCGTCGCCTCGTTGACCATCCGGGCGATCTCGGCCCTGGCGGTACGGGTGCGCTGCTCGTTCTCCGTCTCGGTGGCGGCCAGCCGCTTCGCGGCGCCCGCGGTGGCCTCCTCGCGCAGCCGCTCGGCCTCCGCGGTGGCCGTACGCAGCGCCTCGTCGGCCTCCCGCAGCCGCTCCTCGGCCAGCCGGGACAGCTCGGTGGCCCTGAGCCTGGCCTCCTCGGACTCGCTGCGGGTCGAGGTGCGCAGCTGCTCGGCCTCGCTGGTCGCCTCCTGGGCCTGCGCGGACGCGGCGGTCAGCAGCCGCTCGGCGTCGGCGCGCGCCCTGCGCAGCAGCTGCTCGGCCTCGGTGCGGGCCGTCTGGGCGTCGGCGGTCAGCCGCTCCCTGGTCTGCTCGGCGACCCGGGTCGCCTCGGCGCGGGCGGCCGCCAGCGCCGCCTCGGACTCCGCCCTGGTCTCGTCCAGCAGCCGGCGGGCCTGCGACTCGCTGCGGGCCCGCAGCTGCTCGGCCCACGCCACGTTCTCGTTGACGTGCGTCTCGACGTTGGCCCTGCGGTCGGCGAGCTCCTCGTCCAGCTGGCGGCGCCTGGCAATGGCCTCGGCATGCCACTCGGCCTCGAAACGCGACTGGTGCTCGGCCTGCTCCTGCAGGAGCCGCTGGGTCTGCGCCCTGGCCTCGCGCAGCTCGCGCTCGGCGTCCGCGCGCAGCTGGTCGGCCTGGATCTGGGCATTGCGCAGCAGCTGGTCGGCCTGGTGCCCGATGTTCTCGTAGGCAGGGCGGGACGCCAGCATGCGCCGCGCCTCGTGCAGTTTGGCGCGCAGCACCTCGACCTGGTATCCGAGGTCGTCGGCGTGATCGACCGCTTTGCCCCGCTCGGTACGAAGCCGGTCCATCTCGGCTTCGAGCTGAGAGAGCTGGTCGTCAGCCCGGTAGCTGTCGTTGCCCCGCACTCCGCGGTCCCATCGGTCTCCTGGCGTACTCACCCGCCAACCGGGTGAGATTCTCCGTGGCCCTGTTGGAAAATCCGGGGCCATAAGAAGAATGGTGTCAGATCAACGGCGCGGAGCGGGAGCGTACCCAGAGCCCACCCCGGTCGGCCCGGTCACTCTACCGGGCAGAACGGGGGTTGGGTCAGTGGTCCTGGGGGTCCTGGACGGGACCGGATCCCGTGGGGGCCGCGGCTCCGCCGTGCTGACCGGCCGCGGTCACCAGTTCGGTGAGCACACCGTGACAGTCCTTGGGGTGCAGGAAGGTGATCCTCGACTCCATGGAGCCGCGCCGCGGCTCGTCGTAGAGCACCCTGACGCCCTTGTCCCTGATGGCCTCGGAGTCCGCGTCCACGTCCGCGGTGCCGAAGGCGATGTGGTGGACGCCCTCGCCGTTCTTCGCCAGCCACTTGCCGACCGCGGAGTCCTCCCTGGTCGGTTCCAGCAGCTGGAGGTAGGAGGCGCCGCCGTCGGAGGTGCCGTTGATCTTGAGCATGGCCTCGCGCACGCCCTGCTCGTCGTTCACCTCGCTGTGGAACACCTCGAAGCCGTAGGTGGCACGGTAGAACTCGACGGTCGCGTCGAGGTCGAAGCAGGCGATCCCGATGTGGTCGATACGAGTCAGCATGGAAACAGTCCACCGCAAGGTCCCGTGATTACGCAACGTGCGCGCCATCACACGTTCCGCCGGATGACGCCGGCCTTACCCGCCAGTACATTGACGCTAACCCTCGTTAACCTCCTCTCTTCAGCCGAAGGGGCCGCTCCATGGGAAACAAGACTCGATCGGTGATCGTCGCGGGTGCCCGTACCCCGATGGGCAGACTGCTCGGCGGCCTGCGCGGCTTCTCCGGCGCAGACCTCGGCGGTTTCGCCATCAAGGCGGCACTGGAGCGGGCCGGCATCACCGGCGACCAGGTGCAGTACGTGATCATGGGCCAGGTGCTGCAGGCCGGCGCCGGCCAGATCCCGGCCCGGCAGGCCGCCGTCAAGGCCGGCATCCCGATGTCGGTGCCCGCCCTGACCGTGAACAAGGTGTGCCTGTCGGGACTCGACGCCATCGCGCTGGCCGACCAGCTGATCCGCGCCGGCGAGTTCGACGTCGTGGTGGCCGGCGGCCAGGAGTCCATGACCAACGCCCCGCACCTGCTGCCCGGCTCCCGGGCCGGCTACAAGTACGGCGCCGTCGAGGTGCTCGACGCGATGGCCCACGACGGCCTCACCGACGCCTTCGAGAACATCGCGATGGGCGAGTCCACCGAGAGGCACAACACCCGGCTCGGCATCGAGCGCGCCCCGCAGGACGCCTTCGGCGCCCTGTCCCACCAGCGGGCCGCCGCCGCCCAGAAGAACGGCCTGTTCGACGCCGAGATCACCCCGGTCGAGATCCCGCAGCGCAAGGGCGACCCGGTGGTCCTCAGCAAGGACGAGGGCATCCGCCCGGAGACCACCGCGGAGTCCCTGGGCCGGCTGCGCCCCGCCTTCGCCGCCGACGGCACGATCACCGCGGGCACCGCCTCGCAGATCTCCGACGGCGCCGCCGCCGTGGTCGTCATGAGCCGCGCCAAGGCCGAGGAGCTGGGCCTGTCGTGGATCGCCGAGATCGGCGCCCACGGCAATGTGGCCGGCCCCGACAACTCGCTCCAGTCCCAGCCCTCGAACGCCATCGCCCACGCCCTGGACAAGGACGGCCTCACGGTGGCCGATCTCGACCTCATCGAGATCAACGAGGCCTTCGCCGCGGTCGCCGTGCAGTCCATGAAGGACCTGGGGGTGACACCCGAAAAGGTGAACGTGAACGGCGGCGCGATCGCACTCGGCCACCCCATCGGCATGTCGGGAGCACGTATCGTTCTGCATCTGGCCCTGGAGCTGGGCCGCCGCGGCGGCGGTACGGGTGCCGCGGCCCTGTGCGGGGGCGGCGGGCAGGGCGACGCGCTCATCCTGCACGTGCCGGCCGGCCGCTGACGGACTGATCGAAAGACGGAGGGCATTACGGCGATGGTGGACGTCCACTCACTGGTCGAGCAGGCCCGGGAGGGCCGTCCGCGGGCCGTGGCCCGGCTGATCTCACTGGTCGAGGGGGCGTCCCCGCAACTGCGCGAGGTGATGGCCGCGCTCGCACCGCTGACCGGCGGCGCCTACGTGGTCGGCCTCACCGGATCGCCCGGCGTCGGCAAGTCCACCTCCACCTCGGCCCTGGTCGGCGCCTACCGCAAGGCGGGCCGCAGGGTCGGGGTGCTGGCGGTCGACCCGTCCTCGCCCTTCTCCGGCGGCGCCCTGCTCGGCGACCGGGTGCGCATGTCGGAGCACGCCTCCGACCCGGGCGTCTACATCCGCTCCATGGCCACCCGCGGCCACCTCGGCGGCCTCGCCTGGGCCGCCCCGCAGGCCATCCGGGTGCTGGACGCGGCCGGCTGCGACGTGATCCTGGTCGAGACGGTCGGCGTCGGCCAGTCCGAGGTCGAGATCGCCGCCCAGGCCGACACCTCGGTCGTGCTGCTCGCCCCCGGCATGGGCGACGGCATCCAGGCCGCCAAGGCCGGCATCCTGGAGATCGGCGACGTCTACGTCGTCAACAAGGCCGACCGCGACGGCGCCGACGCCACCGCCCGCGAGCTGAACCACATGCTGGGCCTGGGGGAGTCCCGCGGCGCCGGCGACTGGCGCCCCCCGATCGTCAAGACCGTCGCCGCCCGCGGCGAGGGCATCGACGAGGTGGTCGAGGCCCTCGACAAGCACCGGGCCTGGATGGAGGAGCACGACGTGCTCACCGCCCGCCGCCGCACCCGCGCCGCCCACGAGATCGAGACCATCGCCCTGACCGCGCTCCGCGCCCGCATCGGCACCCTCCACGGCGACCAGCGCCTGTCGGCCCTGGCGGCCCGGGTCACCGACGGCGCCACCGATCCGTACACGGCCGCGGACGACCTGATCGCGGGCCTGACGGCGTAGCGGGTCCCCGGCGGGCTCCCTGTCAGGACGCCGGCCGCCGGGGAGGCGCCGGCGCAGGCCGGCCGTGTGCCTGTCAGCCTCGGGAGAAGGGGCGGCCCTGAGGCCGGCCGAAGCGCAGGCCCAGCGGCCGTGCCAGCAGCGCCGCCGGCAGCACCAGGGCCGCGCAACCGGCCACCAGCCCCGCCAGATCGGCGGCCGACGACGTACCGAACCGCCCCGCGCAGTAGTGCGCGGCCCCCAGTGACAGCGCGGCGCCCGGCAGGAAGGCGGCGAGCAGCCGCAGATGGTGCGCCAGCACCCGGGGCCGCCAGGCCAGCCGGCGCCGCAGCAGCGCGGAGGTGGCGAGCAGCCCGGCCGTGCAGGCGACGGCGTAGCCGGCCGCCATGCCGGTGACCGCCCAGCGGGCCGGCAGCAGCGCGTACGAGGCCGCCGCCAGCGAGGCGTTGACGCCGGCGATCAGCACGTTGAGGAAGAAGGGCGTACGGGTGTCGCCCAGCGCGTAGAAGCCGCGGGCCAGCAGGTACTGGCCCGCGAAGGCGGGCAGCCCGAGTGCGAAGGCGGTCAGCATCCAGCCGATGGCGGCGGCGTCCGCGTCGGTGGTGGCACCGTGCTGGAAGACGACGCCGGTGATCTGCGGGGCGAGGGTCAGGAAGGCCAGGACGGCGGGCACGACGGCGGTGCCCGACGTGTTCAGGCCGCGGGTCAGGTCGGCGCCGATCGCCGCGTGGTCGCCGTCCGCCGCCGCCCGGCTCATCCGCGGCAGCAGCGCGGTGACCAGCGAGACGGTGACGATGCCCTGCGGGACGACCCACAGGCTGTAGGCGTTGCTGTACGCCGCATAGCCCACGCCCGCGCGGTGCCCGGCCGCCAGCGCGTGCTGCCCGGCGGAGGTCGACAACCGGGTGACGACCCAGTAGGCGGCCTGGTTGACCAGGACCAGCAGCAGCGTCCAGACCGCGGCCCGCAGCGGCTGCGTCAGCCCGGCGCCGCGCCAGTCGAACCGCGGATGCCAGCGGAAGCCCGCGGCGCGCAGGGAGGGGAGCAGGCCGAGCGCCTGCACCGCGATGCCCGCGGTGCTGCCCAGGCCCAGCACCATCGCGTCGTGGTCGTCGATGCCGCCCCGTGCGGTGCCCAGGTAGAGGCCGAAGACGGCGATGACGACGAGGTTGTTGAGCACCGGCGTCCACATCATCGCGCCGAAGCGGTCGCGGGCGCCCAGCACCTGGCCGAGCAGCGTGAAGACGCCGTAGCAGAGGATCTGCGGCAGGCAGTAGCGGGCCAGCGTGACCGTGAGGTCGCGCTGGGCGCCGCCGAAGTCCGGGGCGTAGGCCGTCACCAGGAGCGGCGCCGCCAGCACCGCGAGCGCGGTGACCAGAGCCAGCGCGACCGCGCAGAGGGTGAGCAGGCGGTCGGTGTACGCCTGGCCGCCGTCGGCGTGCTCCTTGGCCGCGCGGACCAGCTCGGGGACGAAGACGGACTGGAGGGCGCCGCCGATCATCAGGGCGTAGATGATGTTGGGGACGGTGTTGGCGACACCGAAGGCGTCGCCCGATGCCGCGGTGCCCACGCTCGCGGTGATCACCGCGAGGCGGAGGAACCCGGTCGCCCGCGACGCCAGCGAGCCGGCGACCATGAGGGTGCCGCTGCGCCGCAGCGAGGGCCTCGCGTGGGCGCGCCTGCCCCTGTTCCCGCGGGCTGCGGCTGTCGTCAACGCGTGTTCCTTTCCGTTCTCGTCCACCCCCCCGGGGGCGCGCCCTGCGCCGCCTGGAGGCCCTCAGGGGGCGCGGGGCTGCCTGTGATGTGCGGCCGGCCGCGTGATCGCGCTCGGCGCACCACCGGGCGGTGGTCCCGAGAGGAGGCCCCCACGCGCCCTCAGGAGGTCGCCCCCCCCGGCGCGGGAGGCGGGGGCGCGCTCCGCGCAAGTCTGGCGCACGCGCGACCGGGGCCGAAGCCCCCCGCGTTGTCGGGAATCTCTCTGTCACATTCCCGTCGGCGGGCGCGTGTTACAGGTGTGCGGGCCGCCCGGGACCGCCGCGTACGCGGAGGACGACGCCTTGACGATGACCACTCATCAGCGGCCGCAGGTACCGGCACCGGCGGGGGAACGTACCGAGTTGCGGCTGGGGGTGATACCCGGCGAGGTGCACGCGGCCTATCTGCGGCGGCCGGGTGCGCATCCCGCGAGCTTTCTGCAGACGCCCGCCTGGGCGAGGGTGAAGACCGGGTGGCGGGCCGAGAGCCTGGGGTGGTTCGACGCCGACCGGCGGATGGTCGGCTCCGCTCTGGTGCTCTACCGGCGGCTTCCCGGCGTACGCCGCTTCTTCGCGTATCTGCCCGAGGGCCCCGGGGCGGACTGGGCGGACCCGCAGCTGGAGCGCTGGCTCGACCCGCTGCTCGGGCACCTCGCGGCCACCGGGGCCTTCGCCGTACGGATGGGGCCGCCGCTGGCCTACCGCAGGTGGTCGGCGCGGACGCTCAAGGACGCGGCGGGACCGGGGCGCAGGGTGGGCGACATCCTGCCCGACATGGTGGAGCCGCTGGGCGCCGCGGTCGCCGACCGGCTGCGCGAGTCCGGCTGGCGGCGGTGCGGCGAGGACGGGCAGGGCGGCGACGCGCAGCCCCGGCTCGTCTTCGAGGTGCCGCTGGCGGGGCGCGGCCTCGACGACCTGTGGACCGGGCTGAACCAGGAATGGCGGCGCAACGTCAAGAAGGCTTCCAAGTCCGGGGTGTGGACCGGGGTGGAAGGGCCGCGGACGCTGCCCGGCTTCCACCAGCTGCTGCGGGTCACCGAGCGCCGTGACGGCTTCGCCCTCGGCCGGGACCTGGACTACTACCGGCGGCAATATGCCGAGCTGAACGCCGAGCAGCCCGGCCGTATGCGCCTCTACACCGCCCGCCACCAGGGCGAACTGCTGGCCGCGCACACCCTGCTGACCGCCCCGGACGGCAGCCGCGTCTGGTACCAGACCGGCGCGTCCGCCGACCACCGCCGCGAGGTGCGGCCGAGCAACGCCCTGCAGTGGCGGATGCTCCGCGACGCCCTGACGGCGGGCGCGGCGGTCTACGACATGCGCGGGGTGCCCGACGACCTGGACCCGGCGGCCCGCGCGCACGGCCTGCTGCGCTGGAAGCTCGGCACGGGCGGCGAGGCGGTGGAGACCGTGGGGGAGTGGGAACTCCCCCTCCAGGGCGCGGTGAACAAGGCCCTGCACCGGGCGATGCACACGTACCTCACCCGGCGCTGAACCCCGCCCCCCGCGGCCGTCGGGCGAGCCGCAACGCCCCCGCCGCCGTCGGGCGACCCGCCGGCGTCCTCGCGCCCGTCGGACGAGCCGCAACGCCCCCGCTGCCGTCAGGCGAGCCGCAGTGCCCGCATGCCCCGGGTGCGCCGAACCGTCCGCAGCACCAGCAGCACGCTCAGCGTGCCGCCGGCGCCCGAGCCCGCGATGACCGCGTAGGGCGGCGCCCATTCCGCGAGGGCGCCGCCGATCGTGATGCCGAGCCCTTGCAGGGTCATCAGGCCGGCGCCCAGCAGGGACATGGCCTGCCCGCGCATCTGGTCGGGCACGTCGTCGACGAACCAGCGGTCCATGCCCAGCGCGTAGGCCGCGCACAGGCCGGTCAGCACCAGCAGCACGAGCGCCAGCGGCAGCGACGGGTCGACGGCGAAGAGGACCAGCGGCAGCAGCGAGATCCCCGCCAGCGGCAGCACGATACGGTCGCGGGCCGCGGGCGACAGCATCGTGCCGGCCAGCACCTCGCTGACCGCGGTGCCCGCGGGCATCGCCGCGAGGAAGAGGCCGAAGCCGACCGTGCCGATGCCGGCGGCCTTGGCGAAGGGCGCGGCCAGGCCCTCGGCGACGATGAAGAACATCGGCGGCACCCACCACATCAGCAGCAGCGCCCTGATCCGCGGGTCGGCCATCAGCCGGCCGGCGGACGCGATCGACTCGCGCATCAGCCGCCCGCTGCCGGTGACCCGGGCCGGGCGGTCCGCGGTGCCGAGCCGCAGCAGCAGGGCGGAGCCGGCGAAGGTGGCCGCGGTCAGCAGCAGCGCGGAGCGGGGCGAGAGCCACACCAGGACCAGGCCGCCGAGGCCGAAGCCGGCGATCTGCGAGCCCTGGGCCACGATCCGCACCAGCGAGCGGCCGAGCACGTAGCGCTCGCCCTCCAGGATGTCGGCCAGGCTCGCCGCCCGGGTGCCGGTGAAGAGCGGGGCGATCAGCGAGACGGCGATCCGCAGCACGAAGAGCACCACCACCGGCGCCCCGGGGATCGCCATCGCGGCCACGCAACCGCCGGACAGCACGTCGCAGGTCACCAGGACCCGCCGGGAGGGGTAGCGGTCGGCGATACCGGACAGCAGCAGGCCGCTGAGCGCGTAGGGCAGGTAGGTGAGCGCGAAGACCAGGGCGGACAGGACGGCGGAGCCGGTCTCGGCGAAGATCAGGACGGCGAGCGCGACCTCGGCGAGCACCCCGCCGAGCAGGGACAGCACATGTGCGGCGAAAATGGGGCGGAATTCGCGAACGGAAAATACGGCACCGTATCCGATGGGGGTGCCGCTGTCGCCGCCGGGGGTGGTGGTGGCGTCTTCCGAGTCCTTCACGTGCTCTTCTCCGGCCGGCGAAGCGGGGTGGACACCGCGTGGAGGGTGCTCGCTGTCCGTTGTCATGCCATCACCCTGGAGCCACAGGGACCCCACGTGTAGTCTTTCGCCCGTAGCCGAATCTTGGGGGTCATGATGTCGCTTCGCATGCGTTTTGCGGCTGAGGACCTGCTGAGGTGCCGCTTCGCGATCTCCCCGCTGCGCGAGGCGCAGGGCGCCGTGCGCACGCTGTCCCGCCCCGACCGGCACGGCCACCATCTGCCCTGGCTGCGCCAGGTCAGAGCCGCGGCAGCCGGTCTGGACCTCACCCCGCTGTGGCTGCTGGCGCCCGAGCACGGCTACGGCCCCGACTTCCTGCAACCCATCCCCGAGGCGCCGCTCGCCGGCCTCGACGAGGAGCTGGACGTCGTGCGGGCCACCCCGCCGGAGCTCGCGAGGCGGCAGATCGCCGCCGCCCTGGCCCAGACGCCGGGCGCCGCGGACACCCGCAGGGGCCGGGCCATGCTGAGCGACCCCGCCGGCACGGTGCGGCAGCTGGCGGGCCTCTACGAGCACGTGTGGGCCGCTCTGCTCGCGCCGCACTGGCCGCGGCTGCGGGCGGTCCTGGAGGCCGACGTCGCCTACCACGCAAGGCGGCTCGCCGACGGCGGCATGCAGCGGCTCTTCACCGGACTGCATCCGAAACTGCACTGGTCGGAGGGTGCGCTGACCACCGCGGGCACCATGGGCCCGCTGCCGGAACCGGGCGGGCGCGGCCTGGTCCTGGTGCCCAGCGTCTTCTTCTGGCCCGAGGCCGGCAGCGCCTTCGACCCGCCCTGGCAGCCGCTGGTGGTCTACCCCGCGCGCGGCATCGGCGGCCTGTGGGCACCCGGCGGTCCGACCGCGTCGACCACCCTCGTACGGCTGCTGGGAGCCAACCGGGCCGCGATCCTCAGCGGCCTCGACGCGCCCAGCACCACCACGGCCCTGTCCCACCGGCACGTCATGGCGATGTCGTCGGTGTCGTCCCACCTCGCGGTGCTGCGCGACGCGGGCCTGCTGACCTCCCGCCGCTACGGCCACCAGGTGCTCTACGAGCGCACCGCGCTGGGCATCGCGCTGGCCACCGGCGGGCCGCTGTGAGCCCGTGGCCGGACGCTTCGCGGCAGTCCGCCGTGCACGGGGCCCGCTGGATCGACGTAGTCCGTTTGTAGTCCCCGCTTGCCTCGCATGTGACGGAACCGTGACCGCCGTGCTACGGGAAGATGTCCGGAAACCCACCCTCACCCGGCCAGATACCGCTCCACCGTCGCCACCTTGGAGTCCAGGCCGTCCGTGACGCCGGGCCGCAGGTCCGCCTTGAGGACCAGCGAGACGCGCGGCGCCCGCTCCTCGACGGCGGCCACCGCCCGCTTCACGACGTCCATCACCTCGTCCCAGTCGCCCTCGATGGAGGTGAACATCGCGTCCGTACGGTTCGGCAGCCCGGACTCGCGCACCACCCGCACCGCGTCCGCGACGTACTCACCGACGTCCTCGCCGACGCCCAGCGGGGTGATCGAGAAGGCGACGATCATGCGCCCACCGCCTCCTGCGGCTGCGTACGGGCGGCGACGACCGCCTCCTCGCACTCGCGGGCCAGGGTGCGCTCGGCGAAGAAGCCGCCGGTGGGCAGGACCGACAGCACGAACAGCAGCGCCGCCCTCCCGAAGCCCCAGCCGGCACTGCGCCAGGCCAGCGCCCACAGCACGACGTAGCCGACGAACAGCACGCCGTGCACCATGCCCATCACCGGCACCGCGTTGAAGTCCGTGGTGCGCTTGAGTACCGAGCACACCAGCAGAAGCAGGAACGAGACCGCCTCCGGGGCGGAGATCAGGCGCAGCCTGCGCAGAGCGCCGGCGGTCTTCAGGTCCACGGGGAAACCTCACTGTCGGGGGTTGTCGGAACGGTCCGGTCCTTGTGAACGCGATCACAAGGGCCTCTCCATTATCACCGGCCCGTATCGATCGCCCGGCCCCGGGGTAGGAAACCTTCCGGCGGGCGATAGCGTCCCTGTCCACGACATCTGTACGCACTCCACGGGGACCGGGACACGATGAGCATCGACTGGGACCGCAGGCACTGCGCCCGCAAGGGACACATCACCTACGCGCCCGACGAGCTGCGGCTGCGCGCCCGGCTGCACGCGAGCACCGCGGTCGGCGAGGTGTGGCGCTGCCTGCGCTGCGGCGACTTCGTCGTCGGCGAGCCGCACGGCACGGGCCCCGCCGACCAGGCACCGCTGGTGCCGCGCGGCCGGGCGCTGCGCGACCTGTTCATCCTGCGCTTCCTGGCGATCGAGCGGATCCTGCGCGGGCTGCTGATCGTGATCGCCGCCTGGGCGGTGTGGAAGTTCAGCAATTCGCAGGACGCGGTGCACAAGCTCTTCGAGGACGATCTCACCGCCTTCAAACCGGTCGCCGACCACTTCCACTACGACCTGGACCACTCCCCGGTCGTGGACACCATCCGCAAGACCTTCGACTACAAGAAGTCCACCCTCCAGGTCGTCGCCGCCGCACTGCTCGGCTACGCGCTGATCGAGATCATCGAGGGCTTCGGCCTGTGGTGGGCGAAGCGCTGGGCCGAGTACCTGACCGTCGTCGCCACCGCCGCCTTCCTCCCCCTTGAGGTCTACGAGCTCACCGAGAGGGTCAGCTACTTCAAGATCGGCACCCTCGCGCTCAACGTGCTGGCCGTCCTCTACATCCTGCTCGGCAAGCGGCTGTTCGGCCTGCGCGGCGGCCACGCGGCCTTCGAGGCGGAGCGCCGCAGCGCCTCGCTGCTCGAAGTCAGGGAAGCGGCGGGCGAGAGCGGCGAGCCGCTCGAACCCCTGCCGGTACGCCCCCGCAGCGCGGCCGACAGCGGCTGACCCGTGGCGACCTTCCGGCTCCAGAGCACCCGGGTCCTGGCCGTGGACCTGGCCGGCGACGCGGTCAAGGCCAAGAAGGGCGCCATGGTCGCCTACGACGGCGAGATGACGTTCAAGAAGATGACCGGCGGCGGCGAGGGCCTGCGCGGCCTGGTCACCCGGCGGATCACCGGCGAGGCCATGGAGGTGATGGAGGTCAAGGGCCACGGCACCTGCTGGTTCGCCGACCGCGCCACCGAGATCAACCTGGTCCGCCTCACCGGCGACAAGCTGCACGTCGAGGCCGGCAACCTGCTGGTCACCGAGCCGTCGCTGCGCACCGGCACCACCTTCACGGGCCTGCGCGGCGCCTCCCAGGGCAACGGCCTGTTCACCACCACCGTGGAGGGCACGGGCCAGGCCGCGATCATGTCCGACGGCCCGGCCATCGTGCTGCGCGTGACGCCGGGCACCCCGCTGGTCGTCGACCCCGGGGCGTACGTCGCCCACACCGGCCGGCTGACGCAGCAGCTGCGCTCCTCGGTCGGCCTGCGCACCCTGATCGGCGAGGGCTCCGGCGAGAGCTTCCAGGTCCACTTCGAGGGCGAAGGCCTGGTCTACGTCCAGCCCAGCGAACGCAACACGATCGGGGGGCAGATGTAGATGGCCTTCACCCGGGTCAATTCCAAGCTGGTGGAGGCACGCGTCGTGCCCGGCCGGCGGATGTTCAGCCAGCGCGGCGCGATGCTCGCCTACCGCGGCGCCGTCACCTTCACGCCCAGCATCACCGGCGGCCAGGGCGGCGTGATGTCGATGATCGGCCGCCGGGTCGCCAACGAGGCGACTCCGCTGATGATCGTCGAGGGCGACGGCCTGGTGATGTTCGGCCACGGCGGCCACCACATCCACACCGTCGACCTGACCGGCGAGACCCTCTACGTCGAGGCCGACCGGCTGCTCGCCTTCGACGGCTCCCTTGCCCAGGGCACGATGTTCATGGGCTCGCAGGGCGGTGTGATGGGCGTGATGAGGGGACAGGTCACCGGGCAGGGCCTGTTCACCACCACCCTCCAGGGCAAGGGCTCGGTCGCCGTCATGGCACACGGCGGCGTCTTCGAACTGCCCGTCACCCCGGGCCGCCCCGTGCACGTCGACCCGCAGGCGTACGTCGCCCACCGCGGCGAGGTGCGCAACAAGCTCGCCACCGCCGTCGGCTGGCGCGAGATGGTCGGCCGCGGCTCCGGCGAGGCCTTCCAACTCGAACTCAGCGGCCAGGGCACGGTCTACGTGCAGGCCTCGGAGGAGAAGCTGTGACCCACGGCGAAGGCCCGGTCGTCCACGACCCCTCCACCCTGCCGTCCGACGACAACGTCAACCCGTACGCCTTCTGCGTCGACCTCGACGGCCAGTGGTTCCTGCAGAAGGGGAAGATGATCGCCTACTACGGGCAGATCGACTTCCACGCCATCGGCCACGGCCCGCTCGACCACCTCGTCGCCGCGAACTTCCACTCCCCGTTGCACGCCGCCGCCTGGGTCGTCGCCCAGGGCCGCGGTAAAATGCTGCTCGCCGACCGGGCGTACGACATCAACTCCTACGACCTGGAAGACGGCAACCTCACCATCCGCTCCGGCAACCTGCTGGCCTTCCAGCCGGGGCTGGCGCTCAAGCAGTCGATCATCCCGGGCTTCCTCACCCTCATCGGCACCGGCAAGTTCGTCGCCGCCTCCAACGGGGCGGTGCACTTCGTGGAGCCGCCGATCCGGGTCGACCCGCAGGCCCTCGTCGGCTGGGCCGACTGCCCGAGCCCCTGCCACCACTACGACCACGCCTACATGCGCGGCGTCCTGGGCGGCATCAGGGCGCTCACCGGTATCGGCGGCACCTCGGGCGAGGAGCACCAGTTCGAGTTCACGGGGGCCGGGCAGGTGCTGCTGCAGTCCACCGAGCAGCTGATGCCGGCCGCCGACACCGGCGGGGTTCCGGGCAGCGCGGGGCCCGGCGTGCCGGGCAGGCCGTGACCCGGCGCCGCTGCGCACGGTGACCGCACCACTACCCTGGTAATCATCCGGGATTCAACGGACGGTAGAATTACCGGTATGACCACCGAGACCGAGGACAGCGCGACCACCTGGCTCACCGAGGACGAGCAGCGCGCCTGGCGCATCCACCTCGACGTCAGCCGGCTGCTCATGTACCAGCTGGAGCGCGACCTGCAGCCCTTCGGCCTGACCAACAACGACTACGAGATCCTCGTCAACCTCTCGGAAGCCGAGGACCGGCGGATGCGGATGAGCGACCTCGCGAAGTCGACCCTGCAGTCCAAGAGCCGGCTCTCCCACCAGATCACCCGGATGGAAGCCGCCGGATTCGTCCGCCGCGAGAACTGCGAGTCCGACCGCCGCGGCCTCTACGCCGTCCTCACGGAGCAGGGCTGGGACACGATGCGCCAGGTCGCCCCGCGCCATGTCGCCTCGGTCCGCGAGCACTTCATCGACCTGATCCCCCCGCAGGACCTCGCGGCCTACCGCAACGCCCTGGGCCCGGTGGCGGCCCACCTCCGCGAGACCCGCACCCGCTGAGGGCCGCCCCCGCGCGAAGGGCCGCCCGCGCGGCCGGCCGCCAGGGTGCGGCAGCCGGCACCTCCGGGCGCCCGGGGCGGGAAAAGACCGCACCCGCCTGTCACAAAAGGCCGCGCCCCCGCGTGTAAGAAGCGGGAGGGCAACGTACATGAACCCGGAACCCGCGGAGCGCCTGGCCGACTTCGATGAGTTCTACACCGCGACGGCGAAAAGAACGGTCGCCGTCGCCTTCGCCGTGAGCACCTGGTCGCGCACTGCCACCTGCTCGCCTACCCCGACGCCGCCGGCGCGGCCGCCGGAACCCACGCCGCGGCACTGCCGCAAGCTGACACAGACCGGCTGTGGGATCGAGCTGGGCGAGGCACTGGTGCGTGGCGGCACGACGCGCTTCGAGGGGACATCGAAGACGCACACCGGGGTAACGGTGTGGATGGAGAGCGAAGGACCCTACGTAGCGGTGCTGTTCGTGACCGCACCGGGCAACCCGGAGAGCCAGTCCCTGGACACCGGGGTGGAGAAGTGCATCGCCGCGTCCCTCTACCGGCTGGCGCCGGACGCGCCGGCCGCCACGGAACACGCACCGCCCGCGTCCGTGAACACGTCCGGCGGCACGGGCACCGGCAAAGCCGACCGCACGGGGGCGACCGCCGACCGCGGCGACGTCCATTCGACCGACAGCTGCTGACAAGGAATCCGATCGCCGTGTACCGCATACGCATTCCCCGCCGCCGTCCGACCTCCCGCGCACTGACCGTGCCCGCCGTCCTGCTCGCCCTCGTCCTCGGTGCCACCGCCTGCGGCGGCCACGACAGCGCGGCCGGCGGCGACAAGCCGGGGACGACCGGCGCGGCCCCGACGACCGCGGCCGGCCCGCACGTCACCGTGACCCCGGCCGCCGGCAAGGACGGCGTCGCCCCCGGCACCCCCGTCGCGGTCACCGTCGCCGAGGGCACCCTCGGCGCCGTGACCGTCACCCCCAAGGGCAAGTCCTCCGACGGCGTCGACCCGGTCGCGGTCACCGGCGCCCTGGACCGGGCGGCGCACACCTGGACCTCGAACCGCACGATGACCCCGGGCACCGCCTACACCGTCACCGCCACCGCGACCGACAGCACGGGCAAGCGGTCGACCACCACCAGCACCTTCCGCACGGCCGCCGCCGCCAAGGTCAACGGCGTCACCCCGACCCCGCTCAACAACGCCGTGGTCGGTGTCGGCCTGCCCGTCTCGCTGGCCTTCGACGTCCCCGTCACCGACAGGGCCGCCGTCGAGAAGGCGCTGACCCTCACCACCACGCCGGCCGTCCAGGGCAGTTGGGGCTGGCTCACCGACCCGCTGACCGGCATCCAGCGGGTCGACTGGCGCCCCGAGACGTACTGGCCGACCGGCACCAAGGTCACCCTGACGGCCAGGCTCAGCGGTATCGACACCGGCGGCGGCCGCTTCCTGCGCCGGGACGTCCACGACAGCTTCAGCATCGGCACCGCCCGCATCTCCTACGCCGACCTCGCCGCGCACACCCTGCGCGTGACCGAGAACGGCCGCACGGTGAAGAAATTCAAGATCTCGGCGGGCAGCGACCAATTCCCCACCTGGAACGGGAAGATGGTCGTGATGACCAAGCAGTCCAAGATCCGGATGACCTCGTCCTCGGTGGGCATCGCCACCGACAAGGACGCCGCCGACTTCTACGACGAGGACGTCAACAACGCGGTCCGTATCACCTCGTCGGGTACTTTCGTCCACGCGGCGCCCTGGAACGACCGCTACATGGGCAAGCAGAACAAGAGCCACGGCTGCATCGGGATGAGCGCCGCCGACGCCACGTGGTTCTTCGACCGCGCCACCCGCGGCGACCTGGTCATCGCCGCCGGCTCCCGCCGGGCGGTGGTCGACAAGGGCAACGGCTACGGCGACTGGAACGTGAGCGCGGACCAGTGGCACGCGCTCAGCGCGCTCGCCTGACGAGACACCTGTGCCCGGTATGTGACCGACGGGTAGGCTCGGGGCCGTGTCAAAGCCCCTGAGCCTGCCCTTCGACCCGATCGCCCGCGCAGACGAGCTGTGGGCCCGCCGCTGGGGCGGCGTACCGTCGATGGGCGCCATCACCTCGATCATGCGCGCCCAGCAGATCCTGCTCGGCCAGGTCGACGCCGTCGTCAAGCCGTACGGTCTGACCTTCGCGCGCTACGAGGCGCTGGTGCTGCTCACCTTCTCCCAGGCCGGCGAGCTGCCGATGTCCAAGATCGGCGAGCGCCTGATGGTGCACCCGACCTCGGTCACCAACACCGTCGACCGCCTGGTCGGGTCCGGCCTGGTCGACAAGCGCCCCAACCCCAACGACGGCCGCGGCACCCTCGCCTCGATCACCGACAAGGGCCGCGAGATCGTGGAGTCCGCCACCCGTGACCTGATGGCGATGGACTTCGGCCTGGGCGTCTACGACGCGGAGGAGTGCGGCGAGATCTTCGCGCTGCTGCGGCCGCTGCGGATAGCGGCGGGGGATTTCACCCAGGATTAGGGCCCGCGGGGGCCGGAATCGGGGCCCGGAACGTACCGGTTAGGCTGCTTGGCATGAAACGAAGCATGCTGACCCGCTACCGGGTGATGGCCTACGTGACGGGCGTGCTGCTCATCGCGCTCACCCTCGGCGTGATCGCCAAGTATGTGCTCGACATCAATGGTGCGGGCACCTTCACCACGGCGGTGGGATTCGCCCACGGCTGGCTGTACGTGGTGTACCTCATTTTCGCCTTCGACCTGTGCAACAAGGCGAAGTGGCCCATCGGCCGGATGGCCTGGGTCCTGCTGGCCGGGACCGTGCCGACCGCGGCTTTCTTCGTCGAGCGCCGCGTCACGCGCGAACTGGCACCGAAGATCGTCGAGCCCGAGCCGGCCGAGCCGGTCAGCGCCTGACACACGGCTCACCCGGATGGTGAGCCGTGCCGCATCGACATTTACTTGGACGTCCTAGTAAATTCGAGGGTATGGACGCTACCGGGATCGAGACAGGCCGCCAGCGCTGGCAGGCACGGTACGACGCAGCCCACCGGCGGGACGCCGACTTCAGCACGCTGTCCGGCGATCCGGTGGAGCCGGTGTACGGGCCACCGCCCGGCGCCGACGTGCCGGGCTTCGAGCGGATCGGCTGGCCGGGGGAGTACCCCTTCACCCGGGGGCTGCACGCGACCGGCTACCGCGGCAGGACCTGGACGATCCGGCAGTTCGCCGGCTTCGGCAATGCCGAGCAGACCAACGAGCGCTACCGCACGATCCTGGCCAACGGCGGCGGCGGGCTGTCCGTGGCCTTCGACATGCCCACCCTGATGGGCCGCGACTCCGACGACCCGCGCTCGCTCGGCGAGGTCGGGCACTGCGGGGTGGCCGTCGACTCCGCCGCCGACATGGAAGTGCTCTTCCGCGACATCCCGCTCGGCGACGTCACCACCTCCATGACCATCTCGGGACCCGCGGTCCCGGTCTTCTGCATGTACCTGGTCGCCGCCGAGCGGCAGGGCGTCGACCCGGCGGTGCTCAACGGCACCCTGCAGACCGACATCTTCAAGGAGTACATCGCCCAGAAGGAGTGGCTCTTCGAGCCCGGCCCGCACCTGCGGCTGATCGGCGACCTGATGGAGCACTGCGCCGCGGCCATCCCGGCGTACAAACCGCTGTCGGTCTCCGGCTACCACATCCGCGAGGCGGGCGCGACGGCCGCGCAGGAGCTGGCCTACACCCTGGCCGACGGCTTCGGCTACGTGGAGCTGGGCCTGAGCCGCGGCCTGGACGTCAACGCCTTCGCGCCCGGCCTGTCCTTCTTCTTCGACGCGCACCTGGACTTCTTCGAGGAGATCGCCAAATTCCGCGCCGCCCGCCGCATCTGGGCGCGCTGGATGCGGGACGTCTACGGTGCCACCTCGGACAAGGCGCAGTGGCTGCGCTTCCACACCCAGACCGCCGGGGTCTCGCTCACGGCCCAGCAGCCGTACAACAACGTGGTGCGTACCGCCGTGGAGGCGCTGTCCGCGGTGCTCGGCGGGACGAACTCGCTGCACACCAACGCGCTGGACGAGACGCTCGCGCTGCCCAGCGCGCAGGCCGCCGAGATCGCGCTGCGCACCCAGCAGGTGCTGATGGAGGAGACCGGCGTGGCCAACGTCGCCGACCCGCTCGGCGGCTCCTGGTACGTCGAGGCGCTGACCGACCGGATCGAGCGGGACGCGGAGAAGATCTTCGACCGGATCAAGGAGCTGGGCGCCCGGGCGGTGCCGAACGGGGAGCACCCGGTCGGCCCGATCACCTCGGGCATCCTGCGCGGCATCGAGGACGGCTACTTCACCGGGGAGATCGCCGAGTCCGCCTTCCAGTACCAGCGCGCCCTGGAGAAGGGCGACAAGCGGGTCGTCGGCGTCAACCGGCACACCGGCTCGGTCACCGGCGACCTGGAGATCCTGCGGGTCGGCCACGAGGTGGAGCGCGACCAGGTGCAGGTGCTGGCCGCCCGCCGCGCGGCCAGGGACGAGGCCGCCGTGCGCCGCGGGATCGACGCGATGCTGGCCGCCGCCCGCTCCGGCGGCAACATGATCGCGCCGATGCTGGACGCGGTGCGGTCCGAGGCCACCCTCGGCGAGATCTGCGACGCCCTGCGCGAGGAGTGGGGCACATACACCGAGCCGGCCCGCTTCTGAGCGCCCTCCGCGTCCCCCCGTCCGCCCCGTCCGGCGCTGACCTGGCCGTGGCCTCGATCGGTAGATTCGTCGCCGACCGACCCGCTCTCCAGGAAAGGACGTGTGTGGCCCTCGAAGCGACCGTCGGCGACGACGGGATGGTCTACATCAGGGAGACAGAGCAGCCGGACGTGGTGGCCGTGACCACCGCGGCGAAATGGGAGGCGTTCGTGAAGGGCGTCATGGCGGGGGAGTTCGACCACTTCGTTGCCGGAGTGGCCGAGACGGTAGGTGCGGCCGGCGGGGAGGGCACCGCTCACCAGCGGACCTGTGGCGCGGTTCACGGGTCCTGAGCGGTGTGCAGACCGGCCAGACCGACGACGAGGAGCACGGCGAGCCGGCCCGCCCACTCCTCGTCGACCGGCTCCGAGCTGACCATGACCCGGTGCACCACGGCGCCGGCGACCACATCGAAGATCAGGTTGTCGCGCTCGGGTCCCGCCGCGCCGTCCTCCTCGGGCGGGATCTCGCCGCGCGCCTGCGCGCGCTTCCTGCCCAGCACCACCAGATGCTTCTGCCGGTCCACGATCGCCTCGCGGATCCGCAGCCGCAGCGCGTCGTCGTGCGCCGCCTCGGCGATCACCGCCATCAGTGCGGTCCTGGTCTCCGGGCGGTTGAGCAGCTCGGCGAAGCGCAGCACCACCCCCTGGATGTCGGCCTCCAGGCTGCCCAGGTCGGGCAGTTCCAGCTGCTCCTCGAACAGCGCGGCCACCGCGTCGACCACCAGCTCGTTCTTGCCCGCCCAGCGCCGGTAGAGGGTGGTCTTGGCGACCCCCGCGCGGGCCGCGACGTCGCCGAGGGTGAGCCTTCCCCAGCCCTGCTCCGCCAGCGCGGCCCTGGTGGCCGCCAGGATCGCTCGGTCCGCGGCGGCACTTCGCGGGCGGCCGGTGCGTTTGCCAGGAGAGAGCGGGCACATAGGCCGGACCATACCGGCCGGTAGGTAACGTGACGAGTGAGCGGTATCACAGCGCGTGGCGCCGCGCCCCCGAGGGCGGTCCAGTTACGCTACGAGTCGTAGCGAAACACGACGCGCACCCGCGACGACCACACCCGTACGGATGGGGATCCGTACCACCGCAAGCACTGCCAGAAGTACCCGACCGGGTGGTCGGCGCCCCGCGAACCGGCGGGGAAGCCGGGCCCGATCCGGGGTCTGTACACGTTCGGGTCCGGGAGGGGGGAGGATTGCCTCATGCAGCCACGGAACATGTCCATGAGCGGCGTGGTCGACCTCGCCGCGGTGAAGGCGGCCGGTGAGGCCAAGGTGAAGGCCGAACAGGCCAGGGCGCAGCGGCAGGACGCCGGCGCCGACGCCACCACCGCTTCCCCTCTCGTCATCGAGGTGACCGAGGCGACCTTCGAGAGCGATGTCCTCCAGCGCTCCGCCGAGGTCCCGGTCGTCATCAGCTTCTGGGCCGACCAGGCCGAGCAGAGCAAGCAGCTCAACGCGGTCCTGGAACGGCTCGCCGGTGAATATCGCGGCCGCTTCGTGCTGGCCACCGCCGAGGTCTACGCCAACCAGCTGCTCTTCCAGCAGTTCGGCGTGCAGGGCGTGCCCGCGGTCTTCGCGGTGCTCGCCGGGCAGGCGATGCCGCTCTTCCAGGGCCTGGCCCCGGAGGACCAGGTCACCGAGGTCCTCGACCAGCTGATCGCGGTCGCCGAGGAGCGCTTCGGCATCGTCGGCCCCGACGTCGACCCGGGCGCCGCCCCCGCGCGGGAGCAGGCGCCGCCCCCTCCGCCGCGCCCCGCCACCCCGCAGGAGCTGGCGCTGACCGCCGCACACGACGCGCTGGACGCCGGCGACCTGAGCGGTGCCATCCGCGCCTACCGCGACGTCCTGTCCGACGAGCCGGCCAATGCCGAGGCCAAACTGGGCCTCGCCCAGGCCGAGCTGCTCGACCGGGTCCAGGGCGTCGACCCGCAGGCCGCCCGGGACGCCGCGGCCGGCGCGCCGGGCGACGTGCAGGCGCAGCTGACCGCGGCCGATCTCGACCTGGTCGGCGGCCATGTGGAGGACGCCTTCGGCCGGCTGGTGGACACCGTCCGCCGCACGTTCGGTGACGAGCGCGACACCGTACGGCTCCGGCTGCTCGAACTGTTCGAGGTCATCGGGCCTGACGACCCCCGGGTGGCCAGCGCGCGCACCGCGCTGGCCAGGGTGCTGTTCTGACGACCGGACCGTTGTTGATGCCCGGATGCTCGGCGATTTAGCGATACGGCGACCGCTCTTTATCAAACCGTGACAATGAGCGGTCGCCATTACCGCCGGTGACGCCACGGTCCCGCTTTGTTGGCCGATGGTCATATATGCCGGACTTCACCACCCCCGATTCCGCTACGCCGGGTGAGATTACTCCGCGTGGCGATCCCGCCTGCGGCACACATCCGTTACTCGCTGGTAATGAGCCCCTTGTGCGTCGGCCGCGAATGGACCACGATCGGCCAAGCTCGGTCCGTAGGCCAGCGCCCGGCAGCCAGTCGGCGCCACGGTCCACGGGTCCCCGCCGAGCGGGAGTGCGGGGCATCCGCCGCGCCTCCGGGACAGGGGGGTCTCCGTCCAGCGGATGGAACCGGATGGAGCCTGTCCCAGCAGGTTGCGCGAGAGCGTGGCCAGTGGTTGTCGCTCGGGGGTGATCGCCGACGTCTCGGACATCGCCGTCCGGACTCCGCAGGGAATCTCCGCAGGGAGCCCCGCCCGGAGGGACGGCCTCGCCCGACCCGGCGCTCTCCTTCCCGAGGACGTAGCACTTCTCCCATCCCAGGCCAGGATCCACTCCCGGCCGGAGATGTACGTCCGAGAAGGAGGAAACATGGAATCGCTCGTTCGTGGCGGTACCAGATGGCGGCGGTTCGCCGTCGTCATGGTGCCGAGCGTTGCGGCCACCGCCGCGATAGGCGTGGCCCTGGCTCAGGGCGCGCTCGCCGCGTCATTCAGCGTGTCGGGCCAGCAGTTCAAGGTCACCGCGAAGTCCCTGGACGGTACAGGGTTCGAGCAGTACGGCGCGCTCGACGTGCCGAGCGGCAAGGGGCCCGTGCCGGTCGCGGTGTCGGCGTTCACCGACGCCACCATCATCGGCCTGTGCCAGTCGGTCGTCATCCCGACGCCGATCGGGGACGTGACCCTCAAGCTGAAGGCCGGCCCCGACGCGGATCACGCGGTCGTGGCGCACAACCTCTACATCGACCTCGACCAGCTCGACGCCGACGCGACGTTCACCCACATCAACATCGGTGTCGCGGCCGGATCGACCAAGTACGGTCCGGGGATCGACAACCCCAAGACCACCGACCCGGGCTCCTTCGCCCAGGAGGCCGAGAAGGCCTACCTGACGGATGTGCAGCAGACGGCATGGGGCACCAGTGCGGGCACGTTCAAGCTCTCCGGCCTGAGCCTGCGCCTGCACATGGGCTCCGGCAAGGGTGTCGAGTGCTACTGAGCACGGTCTGAGGTGCCCTGGGCGAGCCGCGCGGGGCGCGGCTCGCCCAGGCCCGAACCACCTTCTTCCGTACCGCCAGTTCCAGGGAGCTGTTTTCCATGAGCGCCGAGTCGACAGGGCTGAGTGCCCACCTCCGCCGCGGCCGTATCGCGTTCCGGCACTGGCGGTGGCAGCGTCCGTTCTGGGCAGGGCTGCTGACCCTCCTGTCCGGGATCCCGATCGGATACCTGCCGTACAACAACGTGACCTTCGGCCAGCTGGCCATCCGGGTGGGCACCACCGCGGGCGCCGGCGCGCTGATCATCGGCGTGCTGCTGGTCGTGCTGGGCCTGACCATGTGGTTCCAGAGCGCGGTACGGGTCTTCGCCGGCGTCGCGAGCATCCTGCTCGGCCTGGTGTCCCTCCCGATGACCAACCTCGGGGGCATCGGCGGATTCCTGCTGGCCATCGTCGGCGGCGGCATGGCCGTCGCCTGGGTGCCCGGCACCGCGGCGCCCGACGTACCGGGCGAGAAGGCGGAACTGCCCGACGGCTCCCCGCAGCCCGCGGGCGACGCGGTGGACCCGGGCTGGCCCGCCCCCACCGCGGACGCGGCCGCCGCGGACCCGTACACCAAGCCCGAGCCGGTGCACGCCGGTGCGCGGGCCGACGAAGAGAACACCGAGGAGAACGGGAGGCACCGTGCTGGGTGACGACGCTCAGCCGGTCGTGAGCGAAGGGCAGGACGGCACGACGAGGCCAGGACCGCGGCACGCGGCCCCGCGCAAGTCGCTGTTCACCAAGCTGCACATGCCCGCGGGCAAGGCGGTGGCGCTTGCCGCCATGCCCACCGCGGTGCTGATGGGCATGGGCTTCACTCCGCACCTGGCACAGGCCGACCCGCTGCCCAAGAACCCGTTCAAGCCGGGCCCTTGCGTCACGCAGTCGGACACGCCGACGCCCTCCGCGACCGACAAGAGCGCGGACAAGGCCAAGAGCGGTGACAAGGGCACGACGGCCGGCAAGCCGAAGCCCGACCCGACGACGAGCCCCAGCGCCACGCCGAAGCCGTCGAGCAGCCCTGCCGCGCCCGACCCGTCGACGTCGCCGAGCCCGGCCGGCACCGGCAAGCCGGTCACCCAGTCGCAGCCCCAGGCCAAGCCGAGCGCCAGCGCGAGCCCGAGCGCGACCACCGACCCGAAGGACCCGTTGGGCCTCGGCCAGCTGCTGGGCGGCCTGTTGGGCGCCGACAGCTCCTCGAAGCCCACCTCGGCGCCGACCACCCACGCGCCCGCGCCCGCCCCGACGACCACCACCGCGCCGCCCGCCGACCCGGTGAAGTCCACGGTCGGCGGCGCAGGCAAGGCGGTCGGGGACACCGTCAAGGGCGTCACGGACACGGCGAAGAGCACGGTCAAGGACACCACCAAGACCGCCACGGACGGGGTGCGGAAGACCACCAAGACCGTCAAGGACACCGCCGCCGCGCCCGTGGCGTCCCCGTCCTCCTCCGCCGGCCGGCAGTCCTACCCGTGCCCGACCACCGACGCGCACGCCCTCGCGGACGCCGCGACCGAGCAGGGCATACCCCTGCTGCCCGACACCCCGTGGACGCTGAAGAGCTCGCTGCTCACCCTCTACGGTCTGCAGTACGACGGCATCGTGCAGGTGAGGACCTACAGCGGCACGGTCAAGGACGTCCTGAAGTTCACCGCCACCGGCGTGGACATCGGCGACCTCCACCAGATCGTGGACGGCCCGCACGGCACCAAGACCCACGTCTCCGCCCGCTCCGGCTCCACCTCCACCATCCGCAACGGCACGGTGACGATGTACACCGAGTCCCTCAGCGGCAACCTCCTCGGCGCGGTGCCGATCACCTTCACCCCGAAGTTCCCCCCGCCGCTGACCCTCCCGGTCCTCTTCTTCACGGACGTGACGGTCATCCAGGCGGGCCAGTTCGGCGGCGACCTCACCGTCCCCGGCATGAAGGTCCTCCCCGGCCAGTCCTCCTGACCCGGCCTCGACCCGAGACGCCCGCCCCGAGCACCCCCGGGGCGGGCGTCCTGCCGTCGAGCGGCGGTGTGCCGCGGCCCGTGCCCCCGGACGGGGGGCACGGGCCGCGGCACACCGCTCATGGGCGGGCGGTGGGGGTCAGTTGCCCAGGTGGTGGACGCGGACCAGGTTGGTCGTGCCGGAGACGCCGGGGGGCGAGCCGGCGGTGATGATGACCGTGTCGCCGTCGGTGTAGTCGGACAGCTTCAGCATCTCGCGGTCGACGATCTTGACCATGTCGTCGGTGGTGTCGACGTGTTCGACCACGAAGGCCTCGACGCCCCAGGTCAGGGCGAGGTAGTTGCGGGTCGACGGGTCGGTGGTGAAGGCCACCACCGGCTCCGGGACGCGGTAGCGGGCCAGCCGGCGGGCGGTGTCGCCGGACTTGGTGAAGGCGACCAGCGTCTTGGCGTCGAGGAAGTCGGCCAGCTCGGCCGCGGCGCGGGCGACGGCGCCGCCCTGGGTGCGGGGCTTCTTGCCGGGGGCCAGCGGCTGGAGGCCGCGGCAGAGCAGCTCCTCCTCGGCGGCCTCGACGATGCGGGCCATCGTCTTGACCGTCTCGACCGGGTACTTGCCGACCGAGGACTCGGCGGACAGCATCACCGCGTCGGCCCCGTCCAGGATCGCGTTGGCCACGTCGGAGGCCTCGGCGCGGGTGGGCCGGGAGTTGGTGATCATCGACTCCATCATCTGGGTCGCCACGATCACCGGCTTGGCATTGCGCCGGCACATCTCGACCAGGCGCTTCTGGACCACCGGCACCTGCTCCAGCGGGTATTCGACCGCCAGGTCGCCGCGGGCCACCATCACCGCGTCGAACGCCATGACGACGTCTTCCATGTTCTTGACCGCCTGCGGCTTCTCCACCTTGGCGATGACCGGGACCCTGCGGCCCTCCTCGTCCATCACCCGGTGGACGTCGCGGACGTCCTTGGCGTCGCGCACGAAGGACAGCGCGACCATGTCGACGCCCATCCGCAGCGCGAACCGCAGGTCGTCGATGTCCTTCTCGGACAGCGCGGGCACGTTCACCGCGGCGCCCGGCAGGTTGATGCCCTTGTGGTCGGAGATGACGCCGCCCTCGACCACCAGTGCCCGCACCCGCGGGCCGTCGACCTCGATGACGCGCAGCGCCACGTTGCCGTCGTTGATCAGGATGGGGTCGCCCTGCGAGACGTCACCGGGCAGGCCCTTGTACGTCGTCCCGCAGATGGTCTTGTCGCCGGCGACGTCCTCGGTGGTGATGGTGAACTCGTCACCCGCCACCAACTCCACCGGGCCGTCGGCGAACTTGCCCAGACGGATCTTGGGACCCTGCAGGTCGGCGAGTACGCCGACGGCCCTGCCGGTCTCCTCGGCCACCTTGCGCACCCGCTGGTAGCGGTCCTCGTGCTCGGCGTGGCTGCCGTGGCTGAAATTCAGGCGGGCCACGTTCATGCCGGCCTCCACCAGTGTCTTCAACTGGTCATAGGAGTCAACGGCGGGACCCAGGGTACAGACGATCTTGGCTCGGCGCATGGGCGCTATCCTATCGGTTTGTTCCGCTGCGGAATATTCCTGGGGGTTCGCGCGGCTGCGGTACGGTCAATCACTCTGAACTGCCAGTGCGTAAGTATCGCGGGCGATCTCGAGCTCCTCGTCGGTGGGGACCACCGCCACGGCAACCCGTGACGAATCGGCCGATACCAGGCGGGCTGCGGCGCCGCGCACCGCATTGCGCACTGAGTCCATAGTGACACCCAGATTGTGAAGATCTGACAAAGCCGCTTCACGAACTGCGGCCGAATTCTCGCCGACGCCCGCGGTGAAAGTGATCGCGTCGACCCGGCCGAGCACGGCCGTGAAGGCGCCGACGTAGCGGCGCAGCCGGTGGATGTAGACGTCGAAGGCCAGCCGTGCCGCCTTGTCGCCCTCGGCCATCCGGCGGCCGATCTCCCGCATGTCGTTGTCGCCGCACAGGCCGAGCAGCCCGGACTTCCTGTTGAGCAGCTCGTCGATCTCGCCGGTGCTCATCCCGCCCACCCGCTCCAGGTGGAGGACCACCGCCGGGTCCAGGTCGCCCGAGCGGGTGCCCATGACCAGGCCCTCCAGCGGCGTCAGCCCCATCGAGGTGTCCACACACACGCCGCCGCGCACCGCGGAGGCCGAGGCGCCGTTGCCCAGGTGCAGCACGATCACGTTGACGTCGGCGGGGTCCCGGCCCAGCAGCGCCGCCGTCGCGCGGGAGACGTACGCGTGGGAGGTGCCGTGGAAGCCGTAGCGGCGGATGCCGTAGCGGTCGGCGGTCGCGGTGTCGACGGCGTACCTGGCGGCCGCCTCGGGGATCGTGGCGTGGAAGGCGGTGTCGAAGACCGCGACCTGGGGCAGGTCGGGGCGCAGGTCGCGGGCGACCCTGATCCCGGCGATGTTGGCCGGGTTGTGCAAAGGCGCCAGCGGCACCAGGTCCTCGATGCCGGCCAGCACCTCGTCGGTGACCAGGGTCGGCACGGTGAAGCGCGTACCGCCGTGCACCACCCGGTGGCCGACCGCGGCAAGCTCCGGGGAGTCCAGGCCGAGCCCGCGGGCCTTCAGCTCGTCCGCCGCCTCGCGCAGCGCCTGCGCGTGGTCGGCGGTCCCGCCGGGCTCGCCGATCCGCTCCACCGCGCCCGCGGCCAGCCGCTCCTCGCCGTCCATGTCGATGAGCTGGTATTTCACCGACGAGGAACCGGAGTTCAGCACCAGCACCCTGGTGGCCCCGCTCATACCGTCTCCCCCTGCTGCGCCTGGATCGCGGTGATCGCGACCGTGTTGACGATGTCCTGCACCAGCGCGCCCCGCGACAGGTCGTTGACCGGCTTGCGCAGGCCCTGGAGCACCGGGCCGACGGCGACCGCGCCGGCCGAGCGCTGCACGGCCTTGTAGGTGTTGTTCCCGGTGTTCAGGTCGGGGAAGACCAGCACCGTCGCCTGCCCGGCGACCGCCGAGCCCGGCATCTTGGTGGCCGCGACCGACGGCGCCACGGCCGCGTCGTACTGGATCGGGCCCTCCACCAGCAGCTCGGGGCGCCGCTCGCGCACCAGCTCGGTGGCGGCCCGCACCTTGTCGACGTCGGCGCCGCTGCCGGAGGTGCCGGTCGAGTACGACAGCATCGCGATCCGCGGCTCCACGTCGAAGCGGGCCGCGGTGGCGGCGGCCTGGATCGCGATGTCCGCCAGCTGCTCGGCGTTCGGGTCGGGGTTGACCGCGCAGTCGCCGTAGACCAGGACCTTGTCGGCCAGGCACATGAAGAAGACCGACGAGACGATCGCCGCGCCCGGCCGGGTCTTGATGATCTCGAAGGCCGGCCTGATGGTCGCGGCGGTGGAGTGCACCGCGCCCGACACCATGCCGTCGGCCAGGCCCTCCTGGACCATCAGGGTGCCGAAGTACGACACGTCGGCGACCACGTCGTAGGCCAGCTCGTAGGTCACCCCGCGGTGCGCGCGCAGCTCCGCGTAGAGGGAGGCGAACCGTTCCCGCAGCGGCGAGGTCTGCGGGTCGACGATCTGCAGGCCCGGGTCGTCCAGCGCGACGCCGAGGTCGCCGGCCTTCTTGCGTACCGCGTCCTCCTCGCCGAGCAGCGTCAGCTCGCACACTCCCCGGCGCAGCAGCACCTCGGCGGCCCGCAGGATGCGCTCCTCGGCGCCTTCCGGCAGGACGATCCGCCGCTTGTCGGCCCGCGCCCGCTCCAGCAGCGCGTGCTCGAACATCATCGGGGTGACCCGGGAGGAGCGGGCGACCGAGAGCCGCTCGGTCAGCTCCGCGGTGTCCACATGGGTCTCGAACAGGCCCAGCGCGGTCTCCGCCTTGCGCGGGGTGCCCGCGCCGAGCTTGCCGTCCAGGGTGAACAGGCCGGCCGCGGTGGTGAAGGACCCGGTCGCGACCGCGAGCACCGGGGTGCCGGGGGCGAGCCGGTTGGCCAGCGCCAGGATGTCGGGTCCGGGCCGCTCGTCCAGCGTCAGCAGCACCCCGGCGATGGGCGGCGAGCCCGCCGAGTGCGCGGCCAGCGACCCGATGATCAGATCGGCCCGGTCGCCGGGGGTGACCACCACGCACCCCGGCGTCAGCTTCGGCAGGAAGGTGGGCAGCATCGCCCCGCCGAAGACGAAGTCCAGCGCGTCCCTGGCCAGTCCCGCGTCGTCGCCCAGCAGCACCTCGGCGCCGAGCGTCTCGGCGATCTGCGCGACCGTCGGCGCGGCCAGCGCGGGCTCGTCCGGGAGCACGTACACCGGGACCTCCGGGGCGCGGCTGAGCCGCTCCGCGGCCTCGGCGACCTCGGCCGGGTCCACCCGGTTGGCGACCATCGCGATCACGTCGCAGCCCAGGTTGGTGTACGCGTGGTGCGCGTTGCGCACCTCGGCGGCCACCGACTCGGCGCTCTGCGCCCGCCCGCCGATCACCGGCAGCACCGAGGCGCCGCACTCGTTGGCCAGCCGCGCGTTGACCCCCAGCTCGGCCGGCAGGTTGGTGCCGGCGAAGTCGGAGCCGAGGATCAGCACCGTCTCGTAGTCCTCGGCGACCCGCAGGTAGCCCTCGACCAGCCGGGCCGTCAGCGCCTCCTGGCCCTGCTCCGCCTGGAGCGCGGCGGCCTCCTCGTACCCCATGCCGAAGACCGTCGCCGGGTCCTGCACCAGCCGGTAGCGGCTGCGCAGCAGCTCGAAGATGCGGTCGGGGGTGTCGTGCACCATCGGGCGGTAGATCCCGACCCGGTCCACCTGCCGGGTCAGCAGCTCCATCACCCCAAGCTCGACGACCTGGCGGCCGTCCCCGCGGCCGATCCCCGTGACATAGACGCTGCGCGTCACCCCAAGACTCCGATCCCTCTGCCCCTGCGCCGGTTACGTCCTGACGCTAACGTGCCCGCCCGCGCGTCGCCCGCCGAGGGGGGCGCCCCGCACCGGCGTGCGGCCGTGCGGCCCGCCCGGGTGCGGGCTGCGGGGGATCGCCGCACTGTGCACTTAGGGTGAGGGGGGCCCACGACGAGCGAGCGAGGAGGGCCGTGCGATGGACGTCCTGGCCACCGGAGTGCAGCGTGACGAGCGGCCCCTGCTGGAGGCCGCGTTCGCCGGGCGGCACGACATCCGCTGCCTGGAGCCCACCCTCACCGCCGACACGCTGCCGCTGGCCGCCGGCTACGAGGCGGTCTCCACCAGCGTCAACGCGGTGCTGGACGCGCCGGTCCTGGAGGGGCTGGTACGGGGCGGCACCCGGCTGATCACCCAGCGCTCCACCGGCTACAACAACATCGACCTGGCCCACGCCGAGCGGCTCGGCATGACCGTCGCCCGGGTCGCCGCCTACTCTCCGTACTCGGTCGCCGAGTTCGCCTGGACCCTGGCGCTGGCGCTGAACCGGCGGATCGTGCGGGCCGCGAGCCGCACCCGCGACTTCGACTTCCGGCTCGACGGGCTGCTCGGCCGGGACTTCCACGACCGCACCGTCGGCGTCATCGGCACCGGCCGGATCGGCACCGCCTTCACCGCGATCGCCCGCGGCTTCGGCATGCGGCTGCTCGGCTGGGACATCACCCCGAACCCGGAGTGCGAAGTGCTGGGCATGCAGTACGTCGAGCTGGACAGGCTCTTCCGGGAGGCGGACCTGCTCACCCTGCACGTACCGCTGGCGCCGTCCACCCACCACCTGGTCGGCGCCAGGCGGCTGGCCGAGATGAAGGACGACGCCATCCTGATCAACACCAGCCGCGGCGCCCTGATCGACTCCACCGCCCTGGTCGAGACGCTGCGCGAGGGGCGGCTCGGCGGGGTGGGCCTGGACGTCTACGAGGAGGAGGCCGGGGTCTTCTTCTACGACAAGTCGCTGGAGGTCATGACGGACGACGTGCTGGCCAGGCTGCTGACCTTCACCAACGTGCTGATCAGCTCCCACCAGGCGTACTACACGGTGGACGCCGTCGAGGAGATCGTCGCGGCGACGCTGCGCAATGTGAACGACTACGTGGCCGGCCGGATCACCGAGAGCACCCTGATCCCGCGTCCCTGAGCGTCCCTCAGCGCCCGCGGGCGCCCGGGAAGTACCCCGAAGCAACCGTGAACCCTCTTCTGGAGACATCCGCCCATGCGTATCGGAGTCCTCACCGCCGGCGGCGACTGCCCCGGCCTCAACGCCGTCATCCGGTCGGTCGTGCACCGCGCGCTGACCGGGCACACGGACGAGGTCATCGGCTTCGAGGACGGTTTCGTCGGCCTGCTCGAAGGCCGCTTCCGCCCGCTCGACCTCAACTCCGTCAGCGGCATCCTGGCCCGCGGCGGCACCGTGCTCGGCTCGGCCCGCCTGGAGCGCGGCCGGCTGCGGGAGGCCGCGGCGAAGGCCGACGAGCTGTGCGCCCGCTACGGCCTGGACGTCCTCATCCCGATCGGCGGCGAGGGCACGCTGACCGCCGCCCGGATGCTGTCCGACGCCGGGATGCCGGTCGTCGGGGTGCCCAAGACCATCGACAACGACATCAACGGCACCGACCGCACCTTCGGCTTCGACACCGCGGTCACCGTCGCGACCGAGGCCATCGACCGGCTCAAGACCACCGCGGAGTCCCACCAGCGGGTGATGGTCGTGGAGGTGATGGGCCGGCACGCCGGCTGGATCGCCCTGGAGGCCGGCATGGCGGGCGGCGCGCACGGCATCTGCGTCCCCGAGCGACCCTTCGACCCCGCCGACCTGGTCGACATGGTCACCGAGCGCTTCGCCCGCGGCAAGAAATTCGCCGTCGTCTGCGTCGCCGAGGGCGCCCACCCGGCGAAGGACACCATGGACTACGGCGTCGGCGACATCGACAAGTTCGGCCATGAGCGCTTCCAGGGCATCGGCACCACCCTGGCCCGCGAGCTGGAACGCCGGCTCGGCAAGGAGGCCCGCCCGGTCATCCTCGGCCACGTCCAGCGCGGCGGCGTCCCCACCGCCTACGACCGGGTGCTGGCCACCCGCTTCGGCTGGCACGCCGTCGAGGCCGCCCACAAGGGCGCCTTCGGCCATATGACCGCCCTGCACGGCACCCGCGTCGACATGGTCCCGCTGGCCGACGCGATCACGTACCTCAAGACGGTCCCCGAGGACCGCATGGAGGAGGCCGAGTCGGTCTTCTGACCCGGCGGCGGGTCCCGCGGGCTCACATGAGGCGCACTTCCACGCTGAAGCCGCGCGCCAGCACCTGGTTGAGGTGCTCGGCGTGGGCGCCCAGCGCCTGCCGGGCGTCGCTGCCCTCGGCGCTCACCGTCAGCTGGACGTAGTCGTCGGCGTCCGTCGTGTCGTCGCCGCAGACGCAGCAGCGCAACCGCTCGGAGACGTCGAGCGGTTCCAGGTCGTCCACAGCACTCATTCCCACAGTCCGTTCGCCAGCTTGTTCTCGATGTACCGCTCGGTCGCGTCCTTGATCACCGTGGTCGGTGCCCCTGACGGGTTGGACATGTCGCGGACGACGACATCGTATTTCCCGTTGCCGGTCTCCAGGACCTTCACCAGCTGGCCGTCGTTCTGGATCTAGAGGTCGCCGTTCTTCCAGACGTCGTCCACGTCCACACCGCGGCCCAGCCGGTTGGCGCCGTGCACGTCCCGGGGATCGGTGCTGTCACCGTCCCCCGCCGGGTCGTCCGGCGGCGGGTCGCCGCCGGTCGGGGGCTTGCCGCCGCGGCCGCCGCCGCCCGAGCCGCCGCCGCGCGCCTCGGCGTCGGCCATCTCGCGGTCCAGGGCCTCGGAGACCTCGGTGGTCTCGGCGTCCACCGCCTCGACCTCGGGTACCTCCTCCGCGGCGGAGGCGAGGACCGTCTCCAGTTCGGCGATGCCCTCGGCGGCGTAGTCGGCCATGGCGGCGTCCAGGATGCCGTCCACCGAGGCGAACAGGGCGGCGGCCTCACCGGCGTCCAGGGCCGCGGCGCCCGCGTCGGAGCCGCCGAGGGTGAAGACCGTGCCGAGGACGCCCAGCGCGGTGGTGACCCCGATGGCCAGGCCCGCCTCGGTCATCTTGTGCTCGAACTCGCTGTGCGCCTGGTCGATGGCGTGCGCGAAGGCGTCGCACACCGAGGCCAGCCGGGTGCACGTCGCCGGCCATGCCCGCGGCGGCGTTCAGCGCCGTGGTCAGGGCGTCCGCGATGCCGTCGAGCCGGGTCTGGCCGCCGGCGAAGGTCGTCGCCGCCTCGTTCAGGTCGGACGGCGTGACGTCTATCGGCCCGGTCGGCTCGCCCCAGCTCACCTTCCGCCCCAGATGCGCAGGTTCGCGGTCTCCGCGGCGTGGTAGTTGCCGTGCGCGGTGTGGGTGACGTGGTGCATCTCGTCCAGCATCCGGTGGAGGTCGGCGGACGTCTGCCGCCACTGGGCGAAGACCGTGCGGAAGCGGTCGCGCGCCTCGCCCTCCCAGGCGTTCTCGAAGCGCTTCATACCGGTGTCCAACCTGGTCAGCAGGTCGTCCAGGGTGTCGGCGCTGCCCTTGAGGCCGCTCGCGAGTTCGGCGAGCGCGGTCAGTTCGACCTTCAGGCGTGATGTCATGATGTGTCCCCCCGTCGCTCTTGCGCCGCCCCGTGCTAGAGGTCCGCGATGCCGCTGTGCGGCGGGTTCGCGGACGGCGGCGCGTCCTGGCCGACCTGGAGCTCGCGGAACGACTCCAGGGTCTCCAGGTCCTGCTCGCTGAAACCGTCCCGGCTCAGCTCGACCGCCTCCTTGACGAAGGCCAGCGTCCGCCGCACGGTGACCGCGTCCGCGACCACCCGCCGGTGGATGTCGTGGTATTCGGTGGCCGCGTCGCTGTACCAGCACGCCTCCGCGGCCTCCGCGAGCGACGTCAACTGCCGCTCGACGGCCTCGATCTCCCGCTCGGCCTCGCTCATGTCGCCCGCCAGGCCGGTCAGATCGGCCGCGGTGAGCCGGAGCAGCGGCTTGCCCATGACTGTCCCCCTCGGTCACGGCCAGGGTAAGCGAGCCCGCTCCGGCCCAACTGCCGCTAGTGGCCCAGGATTTGGCAAACTCCGGGCCATGCCGCGGTCATCGGCCCGGCGTCTCGGGGCGCAGCCACACCGTGGACAGCGGCGGCAGCGCCAGGGTGACGCTGTGCGGGCGGCCGTGCCAGGGCGAGGCCTCGGTCTTGATCTGGTCGGGCAGCGCCACCCCGCTGCCGCCGAAGCGCAGTTCGTCGGTGTTCAGCACCGGCGTCCACACCGCGGCGGGGGAGCCGAGGCGGTAGCCGTCCCGTACGACCGGCGAGAAGTTGCTGACGCACAGCAGCGGTTCGCCGGCCGCGTCGAAACGCAGGAAGGCGAAGACGTTGTCCTCGGCCGCGCCGCCTTCGATCCACTCGAAGCCGGCCGGGTCGGTGTCGCTCTGCCACAGCGCGGGCGTGGCCGTGTAGACGGTGTTCAGCTCGCGCACCAGGTCGCGCACCCCGCGGTGGTCGCCGGCCGCGGAATACTCCGGGTCCACCAGCCACCAGTCCGGGCCGCTCTCGTGCGACCACTCCGCGCCCTGTGCGAACTCCTGGCCCATGAACAGCAGTTGCTTGCCCGGGTGGGACCACATGAAGCCCAGATACGCCCGGAGCGTGGCCCGCTGCTGCCACCAGTCGCCCGGCACCTTGCTGACCAGCGAGCCCTTGCCGTGCACGACCTCGTCGTGCGAGATCGGCAGCACGTAGTTCTCGCTGTACGCGTACACCATCGAGAACGTCATCTCGTCGTGGTGGTACTTGCGGTGCACCGGCTCGTGGCCGATGTAGCCGAGCGAGTCGTGCATCCAGCCCATGTTCCACTTCAGGCCGAAGCCGAGGCCGCCGAAGCCGGTGTGGCCGACATGGTGGGTGGCGCGCGTGACGCCGTCCCAGGCGGTGGACTCCTCGGCGATCGTGATCACGCCGGGGCAGCGGCGGTAGACGGTGGCGTTCATCTCCTGCAGGAAGGCCACCGCGTCCAGGTTCTCCCGGCCGCCGTGGATGTTGGGCAGCCAGTCGCCGCCCTCGCGGGAGTAGTCCAGGTAGAGCATCGAGGCCACCGCGTCCACCCGCAGCCCGTCGATATGGAAGTCCTCGCACCAGTACACGGCGTTGGCCACCAGGAAGTTGCGCACCTCGGTACGGCCGAAGTCGAACTCCAGGGTGCCCCAGTCCGGGTGCTCGGCCCGCCGCGGGTCGGCCGGCTCGTACAGCGGCTCACCGTCGAAGCGCGCCAGCGCCCACTCGTCCTTCGGGAAGTGCGCCGGCACCCAGTCCATGATCACGCCGATGCCGGCCCGGTGCAGCGCGTCCACCAGGTACCGGAAGTCGTCCGGCGAGCCCTGCCGCGGCATCGGGGCGTAGTAGGAGGTGACCTGGTAGCCCCACGACCCGCTGAAGGGGTGTCCGGCGACCGGCATCAGCTCCACGTGCGTGAAGCCGAGGTCCTTGACGTACGCGGGCAGCTGCTCGGCCAGCTCGCGGTAGCTCAGCCCAGGACGCCAGGACGGCAGGTGCACCTCGTAGACCGAGAAGGGCGCGCGGTGCACGGGCGTGTCCGCGCGGCGCGCCATCCACTCCGCGTCGTCCCACTCGTACGCCGACTCCGTCACCACCGACGCGGTCGCCGGCGGCACCTCGGTCGCCCGCGCCATCGGGTCGGCCTTCATCCCGTGCGAGCCGTCCGGGCGCGCGATGTCGTACTTGTACGCCGTCCCCGGGCCGACGCCCGGCACGAACAGCTCCCACACACCGGTCGAGCCGAGCGAGCGCATCGGCAGCGACGTGCCGTCCCAGAAGGTGAAGTCGGCGGCGAGGCGGACGCCGCGGGCGTTCGGCGCCCACACGGCGAACCGGGTGCCGGCCACACCGGCGTGCGTCATCGGCTCGGAGCCGAGGGCCTTCCACAGCTGCTCGTGGCGGCCCTCGCCGATGAGGTGCAGGTCCAGCTCGCCGAGCGACGGCAGGAACCGGTAGGGGTCCTCGGTGAGGATCTCGTCCGCGCCCTCGTAGGCCACCGCCAGGCGGTAGCCGGGGACCTCGGTTCCCGGCAGCAGGACGGAGAACAGGCCGTCGCCCTCCGGGGCCGTCTCGACCCGGTCGCCGTTCGCGGTGACCACCGCGACGCCGGTCGCGTACGGGCGCAGCGCCCGGATCCTGATCCCCTTCGACTCGGGGTGCGCCCCGAGGAGCGCGTGCGGGTCGTGGTGCTCCCCGGCCAGCAGTCTCCGACGGTCCTCCGCTGCGAGGGTGCCCTCGCGGTCGGCCTCTGCCCCTGCGGGGGTGCCGTTGCGCTCGGGCGCGCGCCCTTCCCCTGCGGGGGTGCTGTTGGGCTGGGGGGTGCGCCCTTCAGGGGCGCGGGGAACTGCGCGCTCAGCCTCCGCGGTGGCGCGGGTCGTCACCGGCCCGGTGGGGCTGTTGCTGTCGTCTCCGGACCGACGGCCGGTGGTGGGCTGGTCGCGCAGTTCCCCGCGCCCCTGAAGGGCGCCCTCCGCGGCAGCGGGCGGTCGGGGGGCCGAGCCGGAGGCTGCGGGGTGGGGGGTGGCCGCGGTGTAGCCGCGGGCCGTGGCCTCGGGGAGGGCGCCGTCGCGGGCGGTCGGTTCGTGGGTCACGGTCGGCTTCTCCTCGGGCGGTACGGACGCGTCAGGTGCGGGTGGGAAGGGGGTCGGCCGCGCCGACGGCGTGGTCATCGGGGTGCGGTCGTGGACAGGCGGGCCAGGGCCGAGAGGGGGATGGGTAGCCAGGCGGGTCGGTGGCGGGCCTCGTAGCGGGCTTCGTAGACCGCCTTGTCCGTCTCGAAGGCCCGTATCAGCACGGGCTGTTCGCGCGGGTCGGTGCCGGAGACGGCAGCGTAACCCGTGCAGTAGGCGTCCCGGTGCCTGGCCGCCCAGGGGCCGTTGCCGCTGTGGTGGGCGGCGTAGTCGAAGGACCGCAGCATGCCGGCCACGTCCTGCACCGGCGGCGCCGCCCCGCGGCGTTCGGCCAGCGGGCGGGCCGGCTCGCCCTCGAAGTCGATGAGCACCCACTCCCCGCCGGGCCGGCGCAGCGCCTGGCCGAGGTGGAGGTCGCCGTGGATGCGCTGGGCGGTGACCGCGGCGCCCGGGAGGGTGCCGGCGCCGAGCTTGGCCAGGTCGTCGAAGGCGGACCGCAGCGCGTCGGCGTACTGCCGCACCGCGGGTACTTCGGCGGCGGTCTCGTCCAGGCGGCGGGCCATGCCGGCGGCGATACGTTCCAGCGCCGCGCCGTCCAGTGCGCGGGCCGGCAGTGCGGCGGCCAGCGAGGCGTGCACCTCGGCGGTGGCGCGGCCGAGCGCGGCCGCCTCGGAGCGGAAGTCGCCGTCCTCGGCGACGGAGGCCAGTGCCAGCGCCCAGCCGTCGGACGAGCCGGGCAGGAAGCGCTGGAGCACGCCGAGCGTGGTGGGCTCCTCGGCGGTGGGCCCGGGGCCCGGCTCCAGCGACTCGAACCAGGCCACGGGTTCGGCGACCCGCTGCGACCCGGCCTTGGCCAGCGCGAGGGACAGCTCCAGGTCGGGGTTGGTGCCGGGGGAGACGCGGCGGAAGAGCTTGAGGATGTACGCGTCGCCGTAGACCACCGAGGTGTTGGACTGCTCGGCCGTGGAGACCCGCGGGGTGAGTCCGGGCGGGAAGACGGCGTGCGGCTCGGTGGTGAAGCGCAGTCGCCCGGTGCGGCCGGGCAGCCTGAGCCGCTCCAGGAGCAGCGCGGCCAGCCGGGGGTCGTGCGGCGCGTCGTAGAGCGTCAACCCGTCGTAGGGGCCGCCGACCGCCGGGCCCAGCGCGGTGCGCACCAGCGCGGACGGCAGCAGCGGATGCGCCCCGAGCAGCAGTTGGTAGCAGTCGGCGGGACGCCCGGGCTGCTCGACGTCGACCAGCACGTGCAGCAGGCCGAGGGGCCCGAGCCGGCCGCCGGGAGGCATCAGCTCGGTCGCCGCGACCAGCCGGAAGCCGCCGATGGGCAGCCCCTTGCCGGCGAACCAGCGCTGCCGGGGCAGCCAGCTGCGCAGCAGCGGTTCCAGCGAGCGCAGGAGTCCGGGATCGGTGGTGTGGACGGGTGGGTCGGGGACGGCGGGGCGGGCCCCGGGGGTAGTGGTGGGCACGGGCGGGACACGGGTCCAGGAGCTGTCCGACATGACGTCCTTTCCCCGGGGAGTCGCGCACCCGGCCGCCTTGACGAGCGGCAGGGGCGCCAGCCTCCCGGATGACGGGTTCGGGCTGTCCGGCGACACGGGGAGCCTGCCCCGGGCGGGTGACAGGAAACCGCCGTACGGCCCGCCCGCGTAACGTTCCGATTGCCACGTGGCACACCGGCCGTGCGGTCGGCCCGGCGGAGCCCGCACCGCTGCGAAGGGGGTACGTCCGGGTAAGTCCGATTACGCGCGGATGCGTCTGGATACCTCTGGATACTGCCAAAGGGTCGTCAGGGCCGCTACTCGGGCGCGCTCTCGGGGCCCGTCGGGCGCGGGGGGCCGGACCGGCCGGCCCCCCGCCGTCATGACGCGTTGCGGCGCAGCCGGAACCAGTAGAAGCCGTGCCCCGCGAGGGTGAGCAGGTACGGCAGCTGGCCGATCGCGGGGAAGCGGACCCCGCCGATGAGCTCCACCGGGTGGCGGCCCGCGTATTGGCGCAGGTCCAGCTCGGTGGGCTGGGCGAACCGGGAGAAGTTGTTCACGCACAGCACCAGGTCGTCGCCGTCCTCCCGCAGGAAGGCCAGCACGGCCGGGTTGCTGGACGGCAGCTCGGTGTACGAGCCCAGGCCGAACGCGCGGTTCTGCTTGCGGATCTCGATCATCCGCCGGGTCCAGTGCAGCAGCGAGCTGGGGGAGCTCATCTGCGCCTCGACGTTGGTGACCTGGTAGCCGTAGACCGGGTCCATGATGGTCGGCAGGAAGAGCCGTCCGGGGTCGCTGGAGGAGAACCCGGCATTGCGGTCGGGCGTCCACTGCATCGGGGTGCGCACACCGTCCCGGTCGCCCAGCCAGATGTTGTCGCCCATGCCGATCTCGTCGCCGTAGTAGAGAATGGGCGAGCCGGGCAGGGACAGCAGCAGCGCGGTGAACAGCTCGATCTGGTTGCGGTCGTTGTCGAGCAGCGGCGCCAGTCTCCGGCGGATGCCGATGTTGGCCCGCATCCGCGGGTCCTTGGCGTACTCCGCGTACATGTAGTCGCGTTCCTCGTCGGTGACCATTTCGAGGGTCAGCTCGTCGTGGTTCCGCAGGAAGATGCCCCACTGGCAGGTGTCGGGGATGGCCGGGGTCTTGGCCAGGACTTCCGAGACCGGGTAGCGGGATTCACGCCGTACCGCCATGAAGATCCGCGGCATCACCGGGAAGTGGAAGGCCATGTGGCACTCGTCGCCGCCCTTGTGGAAGTCGCCGAAGTAGTCGACGACGTCCTCGGGCCACTGGTTGGCCTCGGCCAGCAGCACGGTGTCGGGATACTGCGCGTCGATCTCGGCGCGCACCTTCTTCAGGAAGTCGTGCGTACGCGGCAGGTTCTCGCAGTTGGTGCCCTCCTGCTGGTACAGGTAGGGAACCGCGTCGAGCCGGAATCCGTCGATGCCCAGGTCGAGCCAGAAGCGCAGCGCGGCCAGGATCTCCTCCTGCACCTGCGGGTTCTCGTAGTTGAGGTCCGGCTGGTGGGAGAAGAAGCGGTGCCAGTAGTACTGCTTGCGCACCGGGTCGAAGGTCCAGTTCGACGTCTCGGTGTCGACGAAGATGATCCGGGCGTCGGGGAACTGCTTGTCGTCGTCCGCCCAGGTGTAGTAGTCGCCGTAGGGGCCCTCGGGGTCGCTGCGGGACTGCTGGAACCACTCGTGCTGGTCGCTGGTGTGGTTCATGACGAAGTCGATGATCACGCGCATGCCGCGCTGGTGCGCGGCGTCCACGAACTCCACGAAATCCGCCAGGTCGCCGAATTCGGGGAGTACCGCGGTGTAGTCGGCGACGTCGTAACCGCCGTCGCGGAGGGGGGAGGCGAAGAACGGCGGCAGCCAGAGGCAGTCGACGCCCAGCCATTGCAGATAGTCGAGTTTGGCGGTGATGCCCTTCAGGTCCCCGACACCGTCGCCGTTGCTGTCCTGGAAGGAGCGAACGAGGACTTCGTAGAACACCGCCCGTTTGAACCAGTCGGGATCACGGTCCTTGGCCGGGGTGTCCTCGAAGGTGTCAGGGACGGGTTCGTTGACGATCAACTGAGTGACCCTCCGATCGATGGAGACGGTCGCAGCGACAGGACGTGCGCGGGCGCGCGGCCCGGCTCAAGGCGCACATAGTTGTCTCTGCCCCAGTGGTAGGTCTCACCGGTGAGCGCGTCGCGCACCGGGAAGGACTCGTGCCAGGAGAGGCCGAGTTCCGGCATGTTCAACGAGAGGGTCGCCTCCTGGGTATGGAACGGGTCCAGGTTGACGACCACCAGCACGACGTCGTCCCCGCGGCGCTTGGAGTACGCGAGCACCGCGTCGTTGTCCACCGGATGGAATGTGATGTCCCGCAGCTGCTGGAGCGCCGGATGACGGCGGCGCAACCGGTTGAGCGTGGTGATCAGCGGGGCCAGTGAGCGCCCCTCGGCCTCGGCCGCCGCCCAGTCGCGCGGCCGCAGTTCGTACTTCTCGGAGTGCAGGTACTCCTCACTGCCGGGCTTGGCGGGGACCGCCTCGCACAGTTCGAAGCCCGCGTAGACCCCCCAGCTGGGGGACAGGGTCGCCGCGAGCACTGCCCTGACCTCGAAGGCGGGGCGTCCGCCGTTCTGCAGGAAGGCGTGCAGGATGTCGGGGGTGTTGACGAAGAAGTTCGGCCGCATCCAGGCCGCCTTCTCCCCGCTCAGCTCCCGCATGTAGTCGGCCAGCTCGGCTTTCTCGGTACGCCAGGTGAAGTACGTGTACGACTGCTGGAAGCCGATCTGGCCCAGCGTGCTCATCATGGCCGGGCGGGTGAACGCCTCAGCCAGGAAGATCACCTCCGGATGCGTCCGGTTGATGTCGGCGATCACCTTCTCCCAGAAGACCACCGGCTTGGTGTGCGGGTTGTCGACCCGGAAGATCCGCACCCCGTGCGCCATCCAGTGCCGCAGCACCCGCAGCGTCTCGCGGACGATGCCGGGGAAGTCCTCGTCGAAGGCCACCGGGTAGATGTCCTGGTACTTCTTCGGCGGGTTCTCCGCGTACGCGATCGTGCCGTCCGCCCGGTGCGCGAACCACTCCGGGTGCTTGTCCACCCACGGGTGGTCGGGGGAGCACTGCAGGGCGAAGTCCAGCGCGATTTCCAGCCGCAGCTCCGCGGCCCTGGCCACGAAGTAGTCGAAGTCCTCCATGGTGCCCAGGTCCGGGTGGATCGCGTCGTGGCCGCCCTCAGGGGAGCCGATCGCCCACGGCGAGCCGACGTCGTCGGGACCCGCCGTCAGGGTGTTGTCGCGGCCCTTGCGGAAGGCTGTGCCGATCGGGTGAATCGGCGGCAGGTAGACCACGTCGAAACCCATCGCGGCGACCGCGGGCAGCCGCTCCGCGGCCGTACGGAAGGTGCCGTGCCGCGGCGGCGCGCCCTCCTCGACCACCGCGCCCTCAGAGCGCGGGAAGAACTCGTACCAGGACCCGAACAAGGCCCGCTGCCGCTCCACGTGCAGCGGCAGCGGCCGGGACGCGCTGACCAGCTCGCGCAGCGGGAAGCGGTCGAGCACCGCGACCACCTCGGGGGTCAGCGCCGCCGCGTGCCGGGCCGCGACCGGCCGTGCCGCGTCCCGCAGCGCGTCGACCGCGGCCAGCACCACGGCCCGCCCGTCGCTCTTGGGCACCCCGGCCGCCGCCCGCTCGTACAGCAGCGCGCCCTCGGCCAGCACCAGGTCGGTGTCGATGCCCGCCGGGACCTTGATGCCCGCCGTGTGCCGCCAGGTCGCCACCGGGTCCGACCAGGCCTCCACCGTGTACGACCAGCGGCCCTCCGCGGTGGGGGTGACCCTGGCGCCCCAGCGGTCGCTGCCGGGCTCCAGCTCGCGCATCGGCGTCCACGGGCCGGAGCGGCCCGCGGGGTCGCGGAGCACCACGTTGGCGGCGACCGCGTCATGGCCCTCGCGGAAGACGGTGGCCGTCACCTCGAAGGTCTCGCCCACCACCGCCTTGGCCGGCCGGCGGCCGCAGTCCACCAGCGGACGGACATCGAGAACGGGAATGCGACCGATCATTTCCTCACCTGACAGCACTGGTTTACGGGACGGCATACGGAACGACGACTTCCGCTCTTTTTAACTGCTCTTGGCGTTGTCGGCCTGCCTGCGTGGCCGCTGCCCACCGCGATCACCCGGGTGGCGGTGACAGGGCCGTACGGATGCCCCCGATTGCGCGGATCACGCCTTCCGGGTGCTGTGCATCGGGGAGCCTGCCCACGGTCTACGCGCGACACGCACCACCTGACGGCGTTTCGGGAGCGCGGCCCGAGTGCTCTGATCCGCGCCCCCGTCCCACCCCGGAGGGCGCGGTGGGCGGCGCGTCCGTGCCGTCCCGGCAGGTCCGATTTCATACCCCTGTGCGCGCCCCCTACTGCGCCCCCGCGTACGCCCCAGGCAGCCGCGGAGCCGCAGTCGTGCTCCCCGCGGGCCGTGTGATTCAAGCCACCAGCATCGCATCGCACGGCCCGCGGCGCACGGCTCTCGGCAAGCCCTGACCGGCACCGCGGCACGCCCGGCCCCCGCAGGACATTTCCCGGACGCCTCTCGTACACACGGCTGAACGCGCCCGCGCCCGCGCACCGGTGACGCTCACTCCTGTGAGCCGCCGTTCGAGCGTTTGAACCACCGGATCGGGGACTCTACCCGCGGGCTCCGGGCCCGCCGGGCTACGGTCGAAGGGTGAAGGCTATCCGTCGATTCACCGTGCGCACCGTCCTGCCGGAACCTCTGCGCCCGCTGGGGGGTCTGGCCCAGAACCTCCGCTGGTCGTGGCACCAGGAGACCAGGGAGCTTTTCCAGAGTGTCGACCCCGAGGGCTGGCGGGCAGCCCAGGGCGACCCCGTACGCCTGCTCGGCGCCGTCGGCAAGGACCGGCTCGCCGCGCTGGCCGACGACCGGCGCTTCCTGCGCCGGCTGGCCGCCGCCGCAGAGGACCTCGCCGACTACACCAGCGGCCCCCGCTGGTATCAGGAACAGACCGACCTGCCCGCCGCCATCGCCTACTTCTCACCCGAGTTCGGCATCACCTTCGCCCTGCCCCAGTATTCCGGCGGCCTCGGCATCCTCGCCGGGGACCACCTCAAGGCCGCCAGCGACCTCGGCGTACCGCTGATCGGCGTCGGCCTGCTCTACCGGCACGGCTACTTCCGCCAGACCCTCTCTCGCGAGGGCTGGCAGCAGGAGCAGTACCCGGTGCTCGACCCCAACTCCCTGCCCCTCACCCCGCTGCGCGAAGCCGACGGCACCCCCGCCCGCATAAGCCTCGTGCTGCCCGGCGGCCGGTCACTGCACGCCCGGATCTGGAAGGCCCAGGTCGGGCGGGTGCCGCTGCTGCTGCTCGACTCCGACGTCGAGGGCAACCAGGCAGCCGAGCGGGACGTCACCGACCGGCTCTACGGCGGCGGCAGCGAGCACCGGCTGCTCCAAGAGATGCTGCTCGGCATCGGCGGGGTCCGCGCGGTCCGCGCCTACTGCCGGATCACCGGCCACCCCGAACCCGAGGTCTTCCACACCAACGAGGGCCACGCCGGCTTCCTCGGCCTGGAACGCATCCGCGAGCTGTCCCTGGACGGCCTGGACTTCGACGCGGCGCTCGAAGCGGTCAGGGCCGGCACCGTCTTCACCACCCACACCCCCGTGCCCGCCGGCATCGACCGCTTCGACCGCGAACTGGTCGCCCGGCACCTCGGCGACGGCGGCGAGCTGTCCGGCGTCGACACCGGGCGGATCCTCGAACTGGGCATGGAGACCCACCGCGGCGGCGACCCGAACCTGTTCAACATGGCCGTCATGGGCCTGCGCCTCGCCCAGCGCGCCAACGGGGTGTCCACCCTGCACGGCGCCGTCAGCCGGGAGATGTTCGCCGGCCTGTGGCCCGGCTTCGACCCCGAGGACGTCCCCATCACGTCCATCACCAACGGGGTGCACGCCCCCACCTGGGTCGCTCCCGAGGTACTGCGGCTCGGCGCCAAGCAGATCGGCCAGCAGCGCGCCGAGGACGCCCTGATGATCGGTGGCACCGACCGCTGGAAGGACATCGGCGGCATTCCCGACACCGCCGTCTGGGAGCTGCGCCGCGAGCTGCGCGAACAGCTCGTCGAGGACGTACGGCTGCGGGTGCGCGCCTCCTGGCGGCAGCGCGGCGCCGGCGAGGCGGAACTGGGCTGGACCGACCACGTACTCGACCCCGACATCCTCACCATCGGCTTCGCCCGCCGGGTCCCCTCCTACAAGCGGCTCACCCTGATGCTGCGCGACCAGGACCGGCTGATGCGGCTGCTGCTGCACCCCGAGCGGCCCATCCAGATCGTCGTCGCGGGCAAGGCCCACCCGGCCGACGACAGCGGCAAGCGCCTGGTGCAGGAACTGGTCCGCTTCACCGACGACCCCCGGGTACGGCACCGCATCGTCTTCCTGCCCGACTACGACATGCGGATGGCCCGGCTGCTCTACCCCGGCTGCGACGTCTGGCTCAACAACCCGCTGCGCCCCCTGGAGGCCTGCGGCACCTCGGGCATGAAGGCCGCGCTCAACGGCTGCCTCAACCTGTCGGTGCTCGACGGCTGGTGGGACGAGTGGTTCGACGGTGACAACGGCTGGGCGATCCCCACCGCCGACGGCGTCACCGACGAGGACCGGCGCGACGAGCTGGAGGCCACCGCGCTGTACAACCTGCTGGAGAACCAGGTCGCGCCGCGCTTCTACGACCACGGCTCACGAGGCCTGCCGCAGCGCTGGATCGAGATGGTCCGCCACACCCTGACCACCCTCGGCCCCAAGGTGCTGGCCGGCCGCATGGTCCGCGACTACGTCACCCGGCTGTACGCGCCGGCCGCGCGCTCGCACCGCGCCATACAGGGTCCCGCCGCGGTCGAACTGGCCGAGTGGAAGGGCCGGCTGCGCCGGCAGTGGCCGCAGGTGTCGGTGGACCACGTGGAGACCGACTCCGTCGAGGGCACCCCCGAACTGGGCTCCACCCTCACCCTGCGCACCCAGATCAGCCTCGGCGGCCTCGACCCCGCCGACGTCGACGTCCAGCTCCTCTCGGGCCGCGTCGACACCTCGGACCGGCTGGCGAACCCGACGGTCCAGTCCCTCAAACCCACCGGCCGAGCGGACATCTCGGGCCGCCACTCCTACGAGGGCCCGCTCACCCTCGACCGCACCGGCTCCTTCGGCTACACCGTCCGCGTCCTCCCGGCCCACCCCCTCCTGGCCACCCCGGCCGAACTGGGCCTGGTGGCTGTTCCACCGGAAACCGAGGGCATGACGGCGGGCATCCTCCGCTGACCCCCTCCGGGGGGTGCCTCTTCGGTAAGAGGTGCCCCCCGCGAGGCGCGCGTCGTCACCGTCCGGGAGGGGCTGTTCGGTTCGATCCGGACCACCGGCCGGTGGTGTGCTGAGCGCGCAGCTGCCCGCGCCCCTGGTGGGTGCCCTCTGTGGACAGGGGCACCCCTCAGGGGCGCGAGGGCAGTGCCGGCTGAGGGGGGCTCTCAGGCGGCGCGGCGGCCGCGGGGGGTGCCGGATTCGCCGCGGGCGCGGCGGCCGGTGGCGCCGCCGCGGCCGGCGGCGACTCCCGGGCCGGTGCGGCGCCCGGCCGGGTTGGTGCCGGCGCGGCGCCGCGGGGCGGAGGCGGAGGACGCCGGCTTGGCGGGGGCGGCCTCAAGAGCCGCCGGCATGGCAACCGGCGTGCCGGACGGCTTGCGCGCGCCGGTGATGCGGGCGAGGTCGGGGTCCCCCGGCCGCACCCGCGCGGTGGCGGGCCGAATGCCGGCGGCAGCCATGAGGCGGGCGTTCTCCCGCCGCTGCTCGGGCAGCACGAGGGTGACGACGGTCCCGGACTCGCCCGCCCGCGCGGTGCGCCCACCCCGGTGCAGATAGTCCTTGGCCTCGGTCGGCGGGTCGACGTTCACGACCAGGTCGAGCCCGTCGATGTGGATGCCGCGGGCGGCGACGTTCGTGGCGACCAGGGCGTCGGCCGTCCCGGTGCGGAACTGGTCGAGCGCCCGGTTGCGCTGCGGCTGCGACTTGCCGCCGTGCAGCGCCACCGCGCGTACGCCCTGGCCGAGCAGGTGCTTGGTGAGGCGGTCGGCACCCCGCTTGGTGCCGACGAACATGATCACCCCGCCCTTGCGGGCGGCGATCTCCGCGGTGACCGCCCGCTTCGTGGCCTCGTCGACGTGCAGCACGTGGTGCTCCATCGTGGTGACGGTCGCCGCCGAGGGGTCCACGGAGTGGGTGACGGGCGCGGTGAGGAAGCGCTTGACGAGCTTGTCGACATTGCGGTCCAGCGTCGCCGAGAACAGCATCCGCTGGCCGTCGGCGCGTACCTGCTCCAGCAGCTTGGTGACCTGCGGCAGGAAGCCCATGTCGGCCATCTGGTCGGCCTCGTCCAGTACGGTCACCGCGACCCGGTCCAGCGCGCAGGCGCGCCGGTCGATGAGGTCGGCGAGCCGCCCCGGGGTGGCGACCAGCACCTCGGCGCCGGCCTTGAGCGCGGCACTCTGCCGGTTGATCGACGCGCCGCCGACGACCGCGGTGATCCGCAGGCCGAGCACCTTCGCGTACGGTTCGAGTGCCTCGGTGACCTGCCCGGCCAGCTCGCGCGTCGGGACCAGTACCAGCGCCAGCGGGCGCTTGGGCTCGGCCCGCCGCCCGGCGGCCTTCGTCCTGACCAGCAGCGGCAGCCCGAACGCCAGCGTCTTGCCCGAGCCGGTCCTGCCGCGGCCCAGCACGTCGCGGCCGGCCAGCGAGTCGGGCAGCGTGGCGGCCTGGATCGGGAACGGCTCGGTCACCCCGTGGGCTTCCAGGGCGGCGACGAGCGCCGGGTCCAGCGGCAGCTGGGAGAAGAGCGTGGCGGGGGACACAGGTGACACGGGCGTTTCCTTCCTCGGGCCGCCGGTGCGGCGGCTGCATGCGAGAGGCCCGCACCGTGCGGTGCGGGCCTCCCAAAGACCGGGCGCGGCGGCCCGGTGACGCCGGTCAGAGCGCCCGGATGTTCTCCGCCTGCGGGCCCTTCTGGCCCTGGGTGACCTCGAACTCGACCTTCTGGCCCTCAAGCAGCTCGCGGTAACCCTGCGACTGGATGTTCGAGTAGTGGGCGAAGACATCGGAGCCGCCGCCGTCCTGCTCGATGAAGCCGAAGCCCTTTTCCGAGTTGAACCACTTCACGGTTCCGGTAGCCATAATGCATCTCCTACTGGTGGGGCAGTTTCCAGATCCGCACTGTACGGATCCGGGTCGCCGTGGATGATCACCCCACACCGGAGAATTCCGGCAAAAACAAAAGTGCGCCCGGAGATCGCAATCATCCAGGCGCACGCTTAGTTCTGGGTACCACAACTGCAACGTGCTCCACTCTACCAGATCACCTCCGGGCACCACCCGGACCGGCCGCGGAGGGCCGGTCCGGGCGTTTTCCGCCGTTCGGGCGAATCTGTGGTGCCCCGCCGGTGTCAGCTGACGTTGACGGCGGTGTCGTCGATCAGGAACGAGGTCTGCAGCGAGGCGTCCTCGGTGCCGGTGAACTTCAGGACGACGGTCTTGCCGATGTACGGGGTGAGGCTGACCGTCCGCTGGACGTAGCCGGTGCCCTTGTTGAGGTTGGAGTACGAGGCCACGGTGGTGGTGCCGGCCGCGACGGTGAGCTTGTCGTAGGCGGTCGTGGTGGTGGTCTCGTCGGAGGTGACGTAGAGGTAGAAGGTGAGGTTGGCGCTGGTGCAGGTGGCCGGGATGGTCACGGACTGCGACAGCGTGTCGGTGTGGGTGGCGCCGTAGCCGTC
>NZ_FRBI01000051.1 GCF_900142575.1 Actinacidiphila paucisporea | reverse complement strand
AGGCGGAGAGATGTGTCGGTGTGCTCGTGGGCGAGGGAGTGCAGGACGACGTCCATGCCGCGGTTGTCGGTGCGGGTCAGGAAGTGGTCGGCGTAATCCTGGGTCCGCGAGTCCGCAATGTCCTGGGCGTCGTAGCCCAGTTCGGTGGTGAGGGTGTGGTGTTTGGGCAGGCTTGCGGTGGCGTACAGGCGGGCGCCGAGGTGGCGGGCGAGGTGGGTCGCGGCTTGGCCGACGCCGCCGGTCGCGGTGTGGATGAGCAGGTTCTGCCCGGGCTTGAGATCCGCCAGGGTCACGAGCGTGTAGTACGCGGTCGCGTAGGCCAGCGTCGCCGAGGCCGCCTGGGCGGGCGTCCACCCTTGCGGCACCCGGGCGAGGACCCGGTGGTCGGTGACCGTGGTGGCGCCGGTGCCGTGGGTGAGGATGCCCATCACGCGGTCGCCGACCTCGAAGCCGGTCACGCCAGGGCCGATCTCCGTGATGACGCCGGCGCCTTCTGACCCGATGTGCGGTGCGGGCTGGGGGTACATGCCCAGGGTGATGAGCACGTCGCGGAAGTTGAGGCCCACCGCTTCCAAGGCGATCCGGACCTGGCCGTGTTTGAGGGGCTGTTCGAGGTCGGGGGCCGGGAGGAGGGCGAGGTGGTCGGGGCTGCCCGGTGAGGTCAGGGCGAGCCGCCAGGCGCTGTCGCTGTCTGCCGGGATTGTGAGCTGGACCTGTGGGGTGTTGGTCAGCCGCGGTGCGGACAGCTCGCCCTTGCGCAGGGCGGCGTACGGCTCGTCGGCCGCCCGGACGGTGGCGACCGCCGCGATCAGAGCCGCTGTCGAGAACGGGTGGCCGTCCAGGTCGATGAGCGTGATCCGCCCCGGGTGCTCGCTCTGCGCCGTCCGCACCAGGCCCGTCACGGTCGCCTGCACCAGATCGGGATCGTCCGCAGGGTCGACCGAACTGCCGCGCGAGGTGAACACGACCAGGTGGGTGTCCTCTGTCTGCGGCCTGCCAAGCCAGTCCTGGAGCCGCAGAAGCGTTCCTTCGGCTGCCGCGTGCGCCCGTCCCACCATGTCCACGCCGTCCGGCGGCGCGAAGAAGCGCAGCGCCACGGCAGGCGCGGGGTCGCTCAACGCGTCGAGGTCGGGGTGGCTCGGCAGGCCCAGGCCGACCGGGTCCGCGCCCCAGACCGCCCAACGGTCGGTGTCCGTCTCCGCGCCGGCGAGTGGAAGCGCGGTCCATTCGACCCGGTGGAAGGCGGCGTCCCCCGCCCCGGCAGCAGGTGCGGCCAGCGCGGCGGGATCCAGCGGGCGGGTGGTGAGCCGTTCGACGGTGACCAGCGGCTGACCGGCCGGGTCGGTCAGTTCGACGGCCACCGCATCCTCACCGATCCGGGTGAGGTGGACGCGCGCGGCCGTGGCGCCGGTGGCGTGCAGCCGTACCCCGCTCCATGCGAACGGCAGCCGCGTCCCGCCGTCCGCCGCCAGCGCCAGCGCGTGCAACGCGCTGTCCAGCAGCGCCGGATGGATGCCGTAGTCCGCCGCGTGCGGTGGCTCCTGCTCCGGCCCGTCCGCGCCGAGCCGGATCTCGGCGTAGAGGTGGTCGCCGTCCTGCCAGGCCGCGGTGAGGTTCTGGAAGGCGGGGCCGTAGCCGTACCCGCGTGCGGTCAGGGTGTCGTACGCCCCGGCGAGGTCGAGCGGAAGTGCTCCCGCGGGTGGCCGACTTCCGCCCTCGGCGGCCGGGTTCGGGGCCGGGGCACCGGCCGTGAGGGTGCCGGTGGCGTGCCGGGTCCACGGGACCGACGCCGCCTCGTCCGCAGGCTCGGGACGGGAGTGGATGCTGACGGCGCGCCGCCCGGTGCCGTCCGGCACGCCGACGGTGGCCTGCAACTGCACCGCCTGCTCCGCGGGAAGGACGAGCGGGGCTTCGAGGGTCAGCTCCTCGACGGTGTCGTGGCCGGTGTCCTCGCCCGCGTGCAGGGCGAGTTCGACGAAAGCGGTGCCGGGCAGCAGCACCGTACCGGCCACGGCGTGGTCGGCCAGCCACGGGTGGTCGGCGAGGGACAGTCGCCCGGTCAGCACGGAGCCGCCGTCCTCCGCGAGGCGTACCACCGCACCGAGCAGCGGGTGCCCGGCCGGCGACTGGCCGACATCGGCCGGGTCACCGCCGCCCGCCGCAGCGGGCACGTCCAGCCAGTGCCGGTCCCGCTGGAAGGGGTAGGGCGGCAGGTCCACCACGTGCGCGCCGGCCGGGTCGAAGAAGGCGTCCCAGGCCACGGTGCCGCCGTTGACGTGGAGTTCGGCCACCGCCGCCGTGGCGGTGAGTGCGGCGGGCCGGTCGGCGCGCAGCAGCGCGGCGAAGGCGGGTGCGGCCCGGGTGTCGCCCTCTGCGGTGCCGGACGCCGCCGACTCGCTGTCCGTCGCGGCCTCCACGCCATCCCGGGCCGGCGCGGTCAGTACGGCGTCCGGCCCCAGCTCCAGGTACGCGGTGACGCCGCTGCCGTGCAGCCACCGCACGCCGTCGTGGAAGCGGACGGTGCCGCGCAGGTGGCGGGCCCAGTAGTCGGGGGAGCGCAGTTCCGCGTCGGTGGCGGGCCGGCCGGTCACGTCGGAGACGATCGGCACGGACGGCGCTGCGAAGCGCAACTGCTCCGCGACGGCGCGGAAGGCGTCCAGGACGGGGTCCATGTGCGCGGAGTGGAAGGCGTGTCCGACGACGAGCCGTTTGGTGCGGCGACCCCGTGCCCGCCACAGCTCCACGACCCGCGCCACCGCGTCCTCGTCCCCCGAGACGACCGTGGACGCCGGCCCGTTGACGGCAGCCAGGCTCAGCGCGGGCTCGGCGTCGAGCACCGGCCGCAGCTCCTCCTCGGTCGCTTCGAGCGCGGCCATGGCGCCGTCCTTGCGGGTCGCCGCCATCAGGCGCCCGCGCGCGGCGACCAGTTGGGCTGCGTCAGAGAGGTCGAGTACGCCGGCGACATGCGCTGCGGCCAGCTCGCCGATGGAGTGGCCGAGCAGCACGTCGGGCCTCACGCCCCACGAGGTCACCAGGCGGTAGGAGGCCACCTCCAGGGCGAACAGCGCGGCCTGCGTGAGGTCGGTGCGGTCGACCAGCGCCGCGCGCGGGTCGTCCTCGGCGGCGAAGACCACCTGCTTGAGGGGCAGTTCGAGCAGCGGGTCGAGATGCGCGCACACCTCGTCGAAGGCGGCAGCGTACGCAGGAAAGGCCTCGTACAGATCGCGCCCCATGCCCGGCCGTTGGCTGCCCTGCCCGGTGAAGAGGAAGGCGGTACGCGTGCCGCGCCTGGCCGTGCCGGTGACCAGGCCGGGGGCCGGCCGGCCGGCCGCCGCGGCCCGCAGGCCGTCCAGCAGCCCGTCCCGGTCGGCGGCCAGGACCACCGCCCGGTGGTCGAACGCGGTACGGGCCGTCGCCAGCGTCAGCCCGACATCGGCGGGCGACGCCGGCGCGGTGCGGTCGACGTGGCCGAGCAGCCGCTCGGCCTGGGCCCGCAGTGCGCCCTCGGTGCGCCCGGACAGCACCCAGGGCACGACGGGCCCGGCCGCTGCTCCTGCCGCTCCAGCGGAAGGCGTTGCCGCCGCGTCCTCGGCCGGCGAGGACGCGGCCGCCTGCCCCGGCGCCTCCTCGATGATCACGTGCGCGTTCGTACCGCTGATGCCGAACGAGGACACCGCCGCCCGCCGGGGACGGTCCGTGCGCGGCCACGGCACCGGCTCGGTGAGCAGCGACACCGCGCCCCCCGCCCAGTCCACGTGCGGCGACGGGGCGTCCACGTGCAGGGTGCGCGGCAGGGTGCCGTGCTCCAGCGACAGGATGATCTTGATGATGCCGGCCACGCCCGCGGCGGCCTGCGTGTGCCCGAGGTTGGACTTCACCGATCCCAGCCGCAGCGGGCGCTCGGCCGGGCGGTTGCGGCCGTAGGTGTTGACCAGGGCCTGGGCCTCGATGGGGTCGCCGAGTTCGGTGCCGGTGCCGTGCGCCTCGACCGCGTCGACATCGTGCGGCGCCAGCCGCGCGTGGGCCAGCGCGGCACGGATGACGCGTTCCTGCGAAGGGCCGTTGGGGGCGGTCAGGCCGTTGCTCGCACCGTCCTGGTTGACGGCGCTGCCGCGGATGACGGCCAGCACGCGGTGGCCGTTGCGCCGCGCGTCCGACAGCCGTTCGAGCAGCAGCAGCCCCGCGCCCTCGGCCCAGCCGGTGCCGTCGGCGGCGGCCGCGAAGGGCTTGCAGCGCCCGTCGGGGGCCAGGCCGCGCTGCCGGCTGAACTCCACGAAGGTCGCCGGGGTCGCCATCACCGTCACGCCGCCGGCCAGGGCGAGCGAGCACTCCCGGTCGCGCAGCGCCCGGCAGGCGAGATGCGCCGAGACCAGCGACGACGAGCACGCGGTGTCCACGGTGACGGCCGGGCCCTCAAGACCGAGGGCGTAGGCGATACGTCCCGAGGCGACGCTGCCCGCGCTGCCGCTGACGAGGTAGCCCTCGAAGCCGGCCGGCGCGGGGTTGAGCCGCGAGCCGTAGTCGTCGTACATCACCCCCGTGAAGACGCCCGTGTCGGTGCCTCGCAGGTCCGCCGGGCGCAACCGGGCGTGCTCGAAGGCCTCCCAGGCCGTCTCCAGCAGCAACCGCTGCTGCGGGTCGGTGGCGGCGGCCTCCCGCGGGGACATCCCGAAGAAGGCCGGGTCGAAGTCGGCCGCGTCGTGCAGGAAGCCGCCTTCGCGGACGTAGGAGTGACCGACGGCGTCCGGCGAGGGGTCGTACAGCCGCTCGACGTCCCAGCCGCGGTCGGCGGGGAACGGCCCCACCGCGTCGGTGCCTTCACGCAGCACGGCCCACAGGTCCTCGGGGGTGCGGACGCCGCCCGGGTAGCGGCAGGCCATGCCGATGACGGCGACCGGCTCGTGCTCGCGGTCGACCGCCTTACGCAACTGCTCGCGGGCGTCGTCCAGTTCGACCGCGAGCCGGTTCACGTAGTCGCGCAGCCGGTTTTCGTTGGCCATCTGTGTCATCCGTCTCAGTCGTCTCGGTCTTCTCAGCCGTCGAGAAGGTCGGGTCGCGGATCGTGGCGGTCCAACCCGAACCGCTGGTCGAGCAGGTCGAAAATCTCGTCGTCGGAGGCGGCGGCGACCGTGTCGGCCACGGAGGCCACGGAGTCCCCGGAGGCCTCGGTGTCCGAGGGCGCCGCGCCGCCGTCCGCCGAACCCTCGGTGAGCCCGGTCCAGCGGGACGCCAGCGACCGCAGCCGCGAGGCCACCGCCGCGTCCTGGCCGGGGTCGCCGCCGCCCGGGCGGTCGGCCAGGTCGGCGCCGCCGAGGGTGGCGAGCACCGCTTCGAGGCGTTCGAGCTCGTCGAGGAAGCGGCTGCGCGGATCGGCCGGTGCCGGAGCCAGCGCGGTGAGCAGGTGCCCGGCCAGCGCCGCCGGTGTCGGATGGTCGAAGACGACGCCCACCGGCAGTTGCAGCCCGGTCGCCCGGCCCAGCAGATTGCGCAGCTCGACGGCGGTCAGCGAGTCGAACCCCAGCTCGCGGAAGGGCTGTTCCGCGCTGATCGACTCGGTGCCGGTGTGCCCGAGCACGGCCGCGACGTGCGTGCCGACGAGGTCGGCGAGCAACGTCTGCCGGTCGCCGGGGGACAGGTCGGCGAGCTTCGCCCGCAGGGTGTCGCTGTCGGAACCGCCGGTGCCCCCCTCGGGCTGCACGGCCCCGTCGCGTCCCGATACGCCGCTCGCCGCGGAACGCCTTCCCGTCGGGCGCAGCAAGTCCCGCAGGACCAGGGGCCTTTCCGCGCCGCCGGGCAGCTCGCCCGCCAGGTCGAGACGGGCGGTGACCACCGCGGGCTCGCCGCTCGCGAGCGCCGCGTCCAGCCGGGCCAGGCCCTGCCGGGCACTGAGCGGCGCGAGCCCCAGGGCGCGCAGCCGGCGCCGGTCGCCCTCGCCGAGCCCCGCGGCCAGGCCCGCGTCGAGATCCCACCAGCCCCACGCGAGCGACTGCGCCGCCAGGCCCTCGGCGCGCAGCCGCACCGCGAACGCGTCCAGGAACGCGTTCGCGGCGGCGTACGCGGCCTGCCCCGCGGTGCCCAGCGTGCCCGCCACCGAGGAGAACAGCACGAAAGCGGGCGCGCCCACGCCGCGGGTCAGCTCGTACAGGTGGACGGCGGCGTCCAGCTTCGGCGCGAGCACCCGGTCGATACGGTCGGCGGTCAGCCGGTCGAAGGCCGCGTCGTCGGCGACACCGGCCGCGTGCACCACGGCGGTCAGCGGCCGGTCGGCGGGCACCGTGGCCAGCAGCGCGGCCAGCGCGGCCCGGTCCGCGAGGTCGCACCCGGCCACCATGACCTCCGCCCCCAGCGCGGCCAGCTCCTCCGCCAGCGCCTCGGCCCCGGGCGCGGTCGGCCCGCGCCGGCTGACCAGCAGCAGGTGGCGTACGCCGTGCTCGGCGACGAGATGCCGCGCGGTCAGCGCACCCAGGGCGCCGGTGCCGCCGGTGATCAGGACGGTGCCGCCGGGCGCGAAGGCAGACACGGCGTCCGCGGGCGTACGGCCGCCGGACGCCGTTGCGGGTGGCAGCAGGGCCAGCCGGGGCACCCGGGCCTCGCCCTGACGGATGACGATCTGCGGTTCGGCAACGGGGGACGGGGGCCGGGACCCGGCCTCGTACCGCGACTCCGACTCCGGCCCGGGCCCGGTCGCCGCGAGTACGGCGGCCAGCGCCGCCCAGGACGCCGCGTGTCCGTCGACGTCCACCAGAGCGAAACGGCCCGGGTGTTCGGTCTGCGCGCTGCGTACCAGGCCCCAGAGAAGGGCCTCGCCGGGGTCGACCGTGCCACCCTGCGGCTCGTCCGCGACACCGCCTTGGGTGAGGACGACCAACCGCGCGCCCGCAGACCGATCGTCGCCCGTCCAGGCCTGCAACCGCCGCGCCACGTCGTGCAGTTGCTCGTGCAGTGCGGCGAGGTCGGCCGAGCCCGGCACCGGAAGACCGTCCGCGTCAACGCCGGGCCTCGCGAACGCCGATGACGGCAGCAGCACGGTCTCCGGCAGCTGCCCCGGTGCGCCCAGCAAGGCATCGACGTCCGCGAAGGCGGCCACCTGCCCGGGAAGCACGGCCGCGACCCCGGCGGCGGACGAGCCGACCACCGCGAGTCCCGCGCCCGTGGACGTGGCCGCGCGGGTCGTCAGCTCCGGCGCCGGCCGCCACTCGACCCGGTAAAGGGGTGCCGCGGGCATGCCGCCGCCGGCCGGGCCCGCCGGCAGCGCGCGCAGCAGCAGTGACTCGGCGGTCAGCACCGGCGCTCCCGCCGGGTCCCAGGCCCGCACGGTGACGGCGCCGTCCTCGGTCGGGGACAGCCGCACCCGGAGCGTGTCGGCGCCGTGCGCGTGGACCGTGACGCCGGAGAAGGAGAACGGCAGCCGCGCGACGGCGTCGTCGGGCCCGGTCAGGTTGAGGGCCTGCAAGGCGGCGTCCAGGAGGGCGGGGTGCGTGGTGTATCCGTCTGCCGCACCGTCGACGTCGCCCGGCAGCGCGACCTCCGCGTACGTGTCGCCGCCGTGCCGCCACAAGTGGCGCAGGCCCTGGAAAGCGGGCCCGTAGCCGAGGCCGAGCTCGGCCAGCCGGGCGTACGCGGTGTCCGCGCCGGCCGGTTCCGACCCCGCGGGCGGCCAGGCGCCCGTCCACGGCTCACCGCCGGCTCCCTCGGGCTCCGGCGCGAGGACGCCCGAGACCACGCGGGTCCACGGCTGGTCGTCGTCGCCGGCCGGGCGGCTGTGCACGGTCACCGTACGCCGCCCGTCGGGGCCGGGCGCGGCGACTGCCAGCTGCACCCGTACCCCGCCGGAAGAGGGCAGCACCAGGGGCTGCTCCAGGGTGAGTTCGGCGATGTGGCCGGCGCGGACCCGGCTTCCCGCGGTCGCCGCCAGCTCCACCCAGGCGGTCGCCGGCAGCAGCACGGAATCACCGACCACATGGTCGCCGAGCCACGGATGCGCGGCCGTCGACAGCCGGCCGGTCAGCAGCAGCCCGTCGTCCCCGGCCACCGGCAGCGCGGCGCCCAGCAGCGGGTGCCCGGCCGCGTCCAGGCCCAGCCGGTCCGCACCGCCGCTGTCCCCGACCTCGCCGGCCAGCCAGAAGCTGCGGCGCTGGAAGGCGTACGTGGGCAGGTCCGGCAGCGGGCGATCGACGCCGTCCGGCAGGCCCGGCAGGCGTACGGCGAGGCCGTCGGCCCACGCGCCGGCCAGCGCCGCGACCACCCCGCGCACCTCAGGGCGGCCCGAGCGCAGCGTCGCGACCAGGGCGGCACCCTCCCGGCCCTCGGTCGAGAGCGTGTCGTCGACCATCGCGGTCAGCACCGGATCGGGTCCCAGCTCCACCCAGCGGGCCACCCCGAGCGCGGCGGCGGCGGCCACGCCGTCGGCGAACCGCACCGGCCGCCGGATGTGGTCCACCCAGCGCTCGGGCGCGCCGAGGTCGTCGGCGTCGGCGAGCGCGCCGCTCAGGTTGGACACCAGCGGGATCGCCGGCGCGCCGAACCGCAGCCCCGCCAGCACCTCGCGGAAGGGCGCGGCCACCTCGTCCATGTGCGCGGAATGGAAGGCCCGCGACACCGTCAACCGCTTGGTGCGGGCACCACGCTCCCGCCACACCCCGACCACCGCGTCGACCGCGTCGGCGTCGCCCGAGACCACGCTCGCCCAAGGGCCGTTGACGGCCGCGACCGACACCCGGCCGTCGTACGCGGCCAGCGACTCCACGACCTCCGCCTCCGGCGCCCCGATCGCCGCCATCGCCCCGTCCGGCCGTACCGCACCCATGAGCCGGCCGCGGGCGGCGACCAGCGTGCAGGCGTCCTCCTCGGAGAGCACGCCGGCCACGTGCGCCGCGGTGATCTCACCGAGCGAGTGCCCGATGACCACGTCGGGCACCAGCCCGTGCGCCTCCAACAGCCGGTGGAGCGCGGTCTCCAGCGCGAACAGGGCGGGCTGGGCGTACTCCGTCCGGTCCAGCAAGCCGGCGTCCGCCGAGCCTTCCGCCGCCCAGACCACCGCGCGCAACGGCCGTTCCAGCACGCCGTCGAAGCGGTCGCACAACCGGTCGAAGACGGCGGCGAACTCCGGGAAGGCGGCGTGCAGTTCCCGGCCCATGCCGAGCCGCTGGCTGCCCTGCCCGGTGAAGAGGAAGGCGGTGCCGCCGGTGCGGCCCGGGGCGCCGCGCAGCAGTTGCGCCGCGTCCGCACTACGGCCGGTCCGTGCCGCTGTGCCGTCCTGGGGCCGCGCTCCACTTGCGGCGCTGTCCGCCGTGCCGAGGGAGAGTCGGGCCGCCTCACCGGCGGTGCCGCCGCTCGTGGTGCCACCGGTGCCGTCCGGAGAGCCCGGCAGCAGCCCTGCCGTGTCCGTACGGCCGCCGTTGCCGCCCGCGCTGCTGCCGCTACGGCCCCGCGTGCCGTCCAGCAGCTGCGCGGAGCCCGCGCCGCCACCACTCGCACCGGACTGCGGGCCTCCGGCGGACTCGCCGGCCGCGAGCGCGGCGAGACCGCCCAACGCGCCCTGCCGGTCCCCGGCGAGCACGACCGCCCGGTGGGCCAGCGCCGTGCGGGAGAGCGCCAGCGCCCCGCCGACCTCCGGCAGCGTCAACGAGGGCCGGCGCGCGATCCACGCGTGCAGCCGTTCGGCCTGCGCGCGCAGCGCGGGCCCGGTCGCGGCGGACAGCACCCAGGGGACCACCCTCCCCTCGTCCCCGCCGCCATGCGTGGCCCCGGGCACACCGGCGGCTATCGCCTCGGTCAGGTCGGCGACGGCGTCGCTCCTGCTCCCGGGCTGCGCAGGGACGCCGTTCAGGTCACCGACGGTGCCGCCGCCATGAGCCGCGTCGGCGGACGACTCCGCCGCCGGCTCGCCGGGCTCGTCCGAGGGCGCCTCGGCGCCCGGCTCGTCCCCCCGCGCCGCAGGCGCCTGTTCGAGGATCACGTGCGCGTTCGTACCGCTGATGCCGAACGACGACACCCCCGCCCGGCGCGGGCGGCGCAGCGCGGGCCACTGCTCGGTCGAGGACAGCAGGGAGACCGCGCCGGCCGTCCAGTCCACGTGCGGGGACGGCTCCTCGGCGTACAGGGAGCGCGGCAGGACGCCGTGGTGCATGGCCTGCACCATCTTGATCACGCCCGCCACGCCCGCGGCGGCCTGCGTGTGGCCGATGTTGGACTTCACCGTGCCCAGCCGCAGGGGCCGTTCCACGGGGCGGCCCTTGCCGTACGTCGCGAGCAGGGCCTGCGCCTCGATCGGGTCGCCCAACGCCGTGCCGGTGCCGTGTCCTTCGACGGCGTCGACCTCGGCGGTCGTCAAACCGGCATCGGCCAGGGCCTGTTCGATGACGCGCTGCTGGGCCGGACCGTTCGGGGCGGTCAGGCCGTTGCTCGCGCCGTCCTGGTTGAGGGCCGAGCCACGGAGGACGGCGAGGACGGGGTGGCCGTTGGCGCGGGCGTCGGAGAGGCGTTCCAGCAGTACCAGGCCGACGCCCTCGCTCCAGCCGGCGCCGTCCGCGGCGGCCGAGTAGGCCTTGCAGCGGCCATCGGCCGCCATGCCGCGCTGGCGGCTGAACTCCACGAAGACCTGCGGGGTGGCCATCACCGTCACGCCGCCGGCCAGCGCCAGCGAGCACTCGCCGCGGCGCAGCGCCTGCGCCCCCAGGTGCAGGGCCACCAGCGACGACGAGCACGCGGTGTCCACGGTGACGGCCGGGCCCTCAAGACCGAAGGTGTACGCCAGCCGGCCCGAAGCCACGCTGCCGCGGCTGCCGTTGCCGACGTAGCCCTCGACGTCCTCGGGGACGCGGTGCAGCCGGGAGCCGTAGTCGTTGTACATCACGCCGACGAAGACCCCGGTACGGCTGCCGCGCAGGCGGTCCGGCGCGATGCCGGCCCGCTCGAAGGCCTCCCACGACGTCTCCAGCAGCAGCCGCTGCTGCGGGTCGGTGGCCAGCGCCTCGCGGGGGCTGATGCCGAAGAAGGCCGCGTCGAACCGGTCGGCGTCGTAAAGGAATCCGCCGTGCCGGGCGTAACTGGTGCCCGGATGCTCCGGGTCCGGGTGGTACAGCGCGTCGGTGTCCCAGCCCCGCCCGGCCGGGAACTCGCCGATTGCGTCGCGCTCTTCGAGCACCAGGTCCCACAGCGCGTCCGGGGAGTCCACACCGCCGGGGTAGCGGCAGCTCATCGCGACGATCACCACGGGGTCCTCGTCGTCCGCCGGCCGCGGCCCGCCGCCGACGCTCCCGACGACGGTCTCGTCGGCGCCGCCGACCACCTCCCGCAGGACGAAGGCCGCCAGCCGGGCCGGCGTGGGATGGTCGAAGACCAGGGTGGCGGGCAGCCGCACCCCGGCCGCCTGCGCGAGCCGGTTGCGCAGCTCCACCGAGGTCAGCGAGTCGAAGCCCACCTCCTTGAACGCGCGGTCCGGCGCCACCGATCCGGGGTCGCCCAGTCCCAGCACGGTCGCCGCGTGCGTCCGCACCAGATCGAGCACCACCGTGGCGCGCTGCTCCGCGGGCAGTGCCGCGAGCCGGCCGGCCAGACCGCCCGGCACGGCACCTGTACCGCCGTCCGCCGCGGTGCCGGACGCCGCACGGCGTACCGGCGTCCTGACCAGGCCCTGCAGCACATCGGGCAGCATGCCGTCCGCGGCCTGCCGGCGCAGCGCCGCGGGTTCGAGACGCATCGGCACCGCGTCCGCGCCACCGGTCGCGAGTGCCGCGTCCAGCAGCGCCGTCCCCTCCTGCGCCGTCAGGGCCGCGATGCCCGAACGCGCCATCCGGTCCAGGTCCGTACGGTCCAGGTGACCCGTCATGCTCGCGCCGCCCTGGTCGGCCCACAAGCCCCAGGCGAGCGAGGTCGCGGCCAGGCCGCGGGCCCTGCGGTGGCCGGCCAGGCCGTCGAGGAAGGCGTTCGCCGCGGTGTAGCTGCCCTGGCCCGCGCTGCCCAGCACCCCGGTCACCGAGGAGAACAACACGAAAGCCACGAGGTCGAGTTCACGGGTCAGCGTGTGGAGGTGCCAGGCCGCGTCGACCTTCGGCCGCAGCACGGCCGAGGTGCGCTCGGGCGTCATCGAGGTCAGCACGCCGTCGTCGAGCACGCCCGCCAGGTGCACCACCGCCCGCAGTGGATTGCGCGCCGGGATCGAGTCCAACAGGGCCGCCACCTGGTCGCGCTCCGCGACGTCGCAGGCCGCGACCCGCGCCTTCGCGCCCAGCGCCGACAGTTCGGCCACCGCTTCCCGGGCGCCGGGTGCCGCCTCGCCGCGCCGGCTGGTCAAGACCAGGTTGCGCACGCCGTGTTCGGCCACCAGGTGGCGGGCCGTCAGCCGGCCCAGCGCGCCGGTGCCGCCGGTCACCAGCACCGTGGCGTCCGGACCGCCGAACCGCGGCGCCTCCGCCGCTTCCTCCTCCGCCGCCTCCGGCTGCGCCGGGACGCGTACCAGGCGCGGCACGTGCACCTGGCCGCCACGCAACGCGGCCTGCCGCACCGGGCCGCCCAGCAGCGTCGACAGCGCCAGATACGAGGCGCTGTCGTGATCGACGTCCACCAGGCCGAAACGGTCCGCGTGCTCGGCCATCGCGGTCCTGACCAGACCCCAGAGCGCCGCCGCGGGCATGTCGCTCACGTCGTCGTCACCGTCCACCGACACCGCGCCCCTGGTCGCGACCACCAGCCGGGCCCCGGCGTACCGCTCGTCGGCGAGCCACCGCCGCGCCAGCGCCGTGAAGCGGTGCACCATCACGTGCGTACGCTCCGGCACCCCGGCCGGTGACGGGGCCGCGCACGGCACCGGGTCACCGCCGTCGGTCCCGCTCACCAGCGCCGCGCACGACAGCCCCGGCACGACCACCACGGCACCCTCGGGCAACAGCGGCTCACCGGCGCGCGGTTCGCCCGCGGCGCCCGAGTCACCTGCTTCAGCCGGCGCCGCGGGAAGGCCGGCGATCACCCGGACACCGGGAACGTGCGCCCGCAGCGCGGCGGCGATCCCGTCGCCCCCGTCGTCCAGGACGACCAGCGCGGCCGGTCCGCCCGCAGGCAGCCGGACCACCGGCCACTCCAGGCGCAACAGGTCGCCGCCCGCGCCGGGTTCGCCTGCCGCACCCGCCAGACGTTCCAGGTCCGCCAGCCGTACGGGCCGCAGCGCCACCGACTCCACCGACGCCACCGGAACGCCGTCAGCGTCCATCAGAACGAACGACACCGCGTCGGTCCCGGTCCGCACGATCCGCGCCCTCACCGCCGCGGCGCCCACGGCGTGCAGCCGCACATTGCGCCACGCGAACGGCAGGCCGGTCCCCGTACCCGCGGCGCCCCCGCCCGCGCCCGGGGTACCCAGACCCGGGTGCAGGGCGGCGTCCAGCAGCGCCGGGTGGATGCCGTAGTCCGCCGCCGAGTCCCGCTGTTCGGCCGCGAGTTGCAGCTCGGCGTAGAGGTCGTCGCCGTCCTGCCAGGCCGCGGTGACCGCCTGGAAGGCCGGTCCGTAGCTGTAACCGCGGGCGAGCAACTCCGCGTACAGCACGTCGGTGTCCAGCGCATCCGCCCCCGCGGGCGGCCAGGCGGTGTCCGTCAGGCTCAACGCGGGTCCCTGCGAGGTCGCCAGCGTCCCGGAGGCGTGCCGGGTCCAGGCGGTGGCGTCGGGGTCGTCGGCGTCGGCCGGTTCGGGCCGCGAGTGGATGGTGAGGGTACGGCGGTCGGCGTCGTCGGGCGCGCTCAGGGTGAGGTGGAGCTGGACCGCCTGGCCGGTGTGCAGGAGGAGCGGCGCTTCGAGCGTCAGCTCCTCGAGGGTGTCGTGTCCAGTCTCCTGCCCTGTGTGCAGGGCCAGTTCGACGAATGCGGTGCCGGGCAGCAGTACGGTCTCGCCGACGGCGTGGTCGGCGAGCCACGGGTGGTCGGCGAGGGAGATCCGCCCGGTGTAGAGGACCCCGTCGTCCGGGAGCTGGACGACCGCTGCGAGCAGCGGATGGTCGGTGTCCCGCAGCCCGGCCTGCGTCAGGTCTCCGGTCGCGGTGGGCGGTGTGAGCCAGTAGTGGGTGGTTTGGAAGGGGTAGGTGGGGAGGTCGGTGGTGGGTGTGTTGGTGAAGTGGGTGGTCCAGTTGATGGGGGTGTTGTGGGTGTGTGCGTGGGCGAG
>NZ_FRBI01000033.1 GCF_900142575.1 Actinacidiphila paucisporea | reverse complement strand
CTCGAAAACCGCTGGCTCGACGGCACCGAACTCGACGCCGGCTACTGGTACCGCAACCTCCGCCACACCGTCCGCTTCGCCGACGCCACCACCGCGCTCGCCGCTGACGGCTACCGGGCCTTCATCGAGGTCAGCCCGCACCCCGTCCTCGTGCCGAGCATCACCGAAACCCTCGACAACCACACCCAAGACCCCACCGTGGCCACCGGCACCCTCCGACGCGACGACGGCGGCCTCGACCGACTCCTCCTCTCCGCCGCCGAACTCCACGTACGCGGCATCACCGTCGACTGGACCCCCACCTACTCCCACGCCGGCCCCGTACGCCCCGCCGACCTCCCCACCTACGCCTTCCAACACAAGCGCTACTGGCTCGAACCCGGTCCGGCACGCGGTGACCTGGCGGATGCCGGACTCGACGCGGCCGGACACCCGCTGCTGGAGGCCGGGCTGACCCTGGCCGGGAGCGAGAGCGCGGTCTTCACCAGCCGGTTGACCACCCGCGGTCTGCCGTGGCTCGCCGACCACCGGGTGGGCGGGGCGGTGCTGGTGCCGGGGACGGCCCTGCTGGACGCGCTGGTGCACGCTGGAGAGACGCTGGCGGCCCCGGTGGTCGAGGAGTTGACGATCTCGGCGCCCGTCGTGGTGCCGGACGGCGGTGGCATCGACCTGCAACTGCACGTCGCCGAGCCGGTCGACGGCCGCAGGACCGTACGGCTGCTGACGCGTACGGGCACGGGCGCGGGCAGGGAGTGGGCCGAGAACGCCACCGGTGTGCTCGTCGCGGACCCTGGTGACTCCCCCACGTCCGACAGCCCCCTGACTGGCACGGACCTGGTGCAATGGCCGCCTGCCGGTGCGCTGCCGCTCGATCTGGCAGGGCTCTACGACCGGCTCACCGTCGACTACGGCCCCGCCTTCCGCGCCGTGGAGTCTGCCTGGACCCGCGACGGCCGCGTGTACGCCCAACTCCGCCTGCCTGCAGGCACCGAGCCCACCGGATACGGACTGCACCCCGCGCTGCTCGACGCCGCCCTGCACCCGCTCACGGCAGCCGGATTCTTCCCCGAGCCGGACCGGCCACGGCTCGCCTTCTCCTGGTCGGGCGTCCGGCTGTACGCGGCCGGCGCACGGTCGCTGCGGGTCGTCGTGGCCCACGCGGGACCTGACACCCTTGCTCTGCGGGCAGCGGACGACAGCGGTGCGCCAGTTGTCGACGTGGCCGCGCTGACCGTGCGCCCGGTGGACCCCGCCCGGTTGGTCCCGTCACAAGCGGCGCTGCACGAGGTCGTCTGGGTGCCGGCGCCCGCCGCCGACCAGCCCGCCGACAGCGGGAGTTGGGCCTACCACGCCGACTTGGGCGGCGCCGTCCCACCGCCGGTCGTCCTGCTCCCCGTCGGGGACGGGGACCGGCGGGCAACGGTGCCGGAGCGCGTGCACGCCGTGGGGGGCGAAGTGTTGCGGGCGCTGCAGGACTGGCTCGCGGACCCGCGGACCCAGGAATCGACCCTGGTCGTCGTGACACGGCCGGGCGACCTCGTGCACGAACCGGTGCGCGGGCTCGTACGGGCCGCGCAGTCCGAGAATCCGGAGCGCTTCGTCCTGGTCGAGGCCGAGGACCCGGCCGCCGCTCCCGCCGCGCACGCCGCGCTGCCGGGCGAGCCGCAGATCGCGGTACGCGGCGGGCAGCGCTCGGTCGCCCGGCTGCGCAGGGCGGAACAGCCCTCCCCCGCCCTCCCGTCGCGGCTCGCGGGCGGCACCGTGCTGGTCACCGGCGCCACCGGCGGCCTGGGCAGGCTGCTCGCCGCCCACCTCGTACGGGCGCACGGCGTCAGGGAGTTGTTGCTCATCAGTCGAAGCGGCGTGTCGGAGGCGCAGCTCGCGGAGCTGTCCGGGCTCGGCGCGGAGGTACGGGCGGTGGCCGCGGACGCCGCCGACCGGGACGCGCTTGCCGCAGTCGTCGCATCGGTCGCCGAGCGGCTGTCGGCGGTCGTGCACGTGGCCGGGGTCGTCGCGGACGGCGTCATCGGAGCACTTGATGCCGACGCTTGGGCAACCGCGCTACGTCCCAAGGTCGATGCCGCCTGGCATCTGCACGAACTCACCGCGGACCTGGAGCTGTCGGCCTTCATCCTCTACTCCTCGGCCTCCGGTGTCCTCGGCGGTGCGGGCCAGGGGAACTACGCGGCAGGCAACGCCTTCCTCGACGCGCTCGCCGCCCACCGCCACAGCCTCGGGCTGCCGGCCGTGTCGCTGGCCTGGGGGCTGTGGGCCGAGAGCGCCGGCATGGGCGGCAGGCTCAGCGCAACGGACCTGGCCAGGATGGCCAGGTCCGGCACCAGGCCGCTGTCGGCCGAGCAGGGTCTGGGACTCTTCGACGCGGCCTTGGAGAGCGACCGGGCCGCGCTGGTCCCGATCCGCCTCGACTACTCGGCCCTTGGCCGCGCCGGCGGCGACACGCCTGCTCTGCTGCGGGAGTTGGCGCCCACCAGGCCGAGCCGCCGTGCACTGCGCCTGGCCGTCACCTCCGCCGCGGACGGCGGCGGCGCCCCGCTGGCCGCGAGGCTGGCGGCATTGAGCGACCGGGAGCGCGACGAGCTGCTGCTCGGCGTCGTGCGCGACACCGCCGCGGCCGTGCTCGGGCACGCCTCGGCCGCGACGCTCGACGTGCAGCGGGCGTTCAAGGAACTCGGCATCGACTCCCTCACAGCGGTCGAGCTGCGCAACCGCCTGGGCGCCGCCACCGGACTGCGGCTGCCCGCCACACTGGTCTTCAACTACCCGACGCCCAGCGCTCTGGCCGCCCACCTGCGAACCGAACTGGTCGGCGAGGCACCGCAGTCAGCGCCGGCTGCCCTTGAACAGCCGCGCGCCACGCCGGCCGACGACCCGATCGCGATCGTCGGCACCGCCTGCCGGTTCCCCGGCGGCCTCGACTCCGCCGACGACCTGTGGAGTTTCGTGGCGTCGGGCGGCGACGCCATCACCGCGCTGCCGGTCGACCGCGGTTGGGACCTGGAGGGCAGCTACGACCCCGACCCCGACGTGGCAGGGCGCACGTACGTCCGCGGTGGCGGATTCCTGCCCGGCATCGCCGACTTCGACGCCGCCTTCTTCGGCATCAACCCGCGTGAGGCGCTGGCGATGGACCCGCAGCAGCGGCTGCTGCTCGAAGTCTCCTGGGAGGTGCTCGAACGCGCCGGCATCGACCCCGCCGCGCTGCGCGCCACCGCGACCGGCGTCTTCATCGGCACCCATGGCCAGGACTACGGAACCCACGGCACCGGCGGCCAGGCGGACGAGGGCTACCTGGTCACCGGCAACGCCGGCAGCGTCCTGTCCGGCAGGCTCTCCTACACCCTGGGCCTGGAAGGTCCGGCCGTGACCGTCGACACGGCCTGCTCGTCGTCGCTGGTCGCGCTGCACCTGGCGGCGCAGGCGCTGCGTGCGGGCGAGTGCGACCTCGCGCTGGCCGGCGGCGCGTCCGTGATGTCCACCCTCGAAGGTGTCATCGGGTTCTCCCGGCAACGCGGACTCGCCACGGACGGCCGCAGCAAGGCCTTCGCGGACACCGCGGACGGCTTCGGCATGTCGGAGGGCGTGGGCGTACTGCTCCTCGAACGGCTGTCGGACGCCCGCAGGTCGGGACACGAGGTGCTGGCGGTGGTGCGGGGCTCCGCCGTCAATCAGGACGGCGCGTCGAACGGACTGACCGCGCCCAACGGCCCTTCCCAGGAACGGGTGATCAGGCAGGCTCTCGCCAACGCCGGGCTGTCGGCCACCGATGTGGACGCCGTCGAGGCGCACGGCACCGGTACCCCGCTGGGCGACCCCATCGAGGCACACGCGTTGCTCGCCACCTACGGTGCCGGGCGGCCGGCCGAACGGCCGCTGTGGTTCGGGTCGGTGAAGTCCAACATCGGTCATACTCAGGCCGCTGCGGGCGCTGCCGGCGTCATCAAGATGGTCGAGGCGATACGCCACCGCCGGCTTCCGCGCACCCTGCACGCCGACACCCCGTCCTCGCACATCGACTGGTCGTCCGGCGGCATCCGGCTGCTGACCGAGGACCGCGAATGGTCCGCCGGGGACGGCAAGCCGCGCAGGGCCGGCGTGTCCGCCTTCGGGGTGAGCGGCACCAACGCGCACGTGATCATCGAGGAGCCGGAAGCCGCGTCGGAGCGCACGGGGCCACCGACAGGACCGAGTACGGAGGCTGGGGGAACGGACGCCGCAGAGCCGTCCGGCACCGTGCAGGCCGAGGGGTCCCGGCAGGTCGTCGTACCGTGGCCGGTGTCCGCCGCGACACCTGCCGCGCTGCGGGCACAGGCTCGGCGACTGGCGGAGTACGCCGCCGGGCGGCCGGGGCTCGACGCCGCCGGTGTCGGGCGCACCCTGTCCACCGCCCGCACCCTGTTGCCGGAGAGGGCTGTCGTCGTCGCGGCCGGCCGGGCGTCCGCCCTCGACGGTCTTGCCTCGCTGGCCCGTGGCGAGGCCGGGCCGCTGCTCGCCACCGGGACGGCGGACGTGGAAGGCCGCCGGGTCTTCGTCTTCCCGGGGCAGGGGGCGCAGTGGGCGGGGATGGGGAGGGCGCTGCTGGCCGAGTCGCCGGTCTTCGCGGAGAGCCTGGGCCTGGTCGCCGAAGCCCTTTCTCCTTACGTGGACTGGTCGTTGCTCGACGCCGTCCGGGACGGTGTGCCGTCGCTGGACCGGGTCGACGTCGTCCAACCGGTGTCCTTCGCGGTGATGGTCTCCCTCGCCCGGGTATGGCAGTCGCTCGGCGTCACACCCGAGGCCGTGGTCGGCCACTCACAGGGCGAGATCGCCGCCGCACACATCGCCGGCGCACTCACCCTCCAAGACGCCGCAGCCGTGGTCGCCCTACGCTCCCAAGCCATCGCCCGCGGCCTCGCAGGCCGCGGCGGCATGGTCTCCCTCGCCGTCCCTGTCGAAGCCGTCCAAGAACGCCTCGGCAACGGAATCGAACTAGCGGCCGTCAACGGCCCCACCTCAGTCGTCGTCGCCGGCGACCCCACCGCCCTGAACACCCTCGTCGCCGCCTACGAAGCCGAAGGCATACGAGTCCGCCGCGTCCCCGTCGACTACGCCTCCCACACCTCCCACGTCGAAGCCATCGAGACCGACCTCGCGCACCTCCTGGCGGACGTGAAACCGCAGTCCGCCCACACCCCCATCTACTCCACCCTCGAAAACCGCTGGCTCGACGGCACCGAACTCGACGCCGGCTACTGGTACCGCAACCTCCGCCACACCGTCCGCTTCGCCGACGCCACCACCGCCCTCGCCGCCGACGGCTACCGGGCCTTCATCGAGGTCAGCCCCCACCCCGTCCTCGCCCACAGCCTCTCGGAGGCCCTCGACCTCGCCGCGCCACGCCGGCCCTCGGTCGTCACCGGCACCCTCCGGCGCGACGACGGCGGCCTCGACCGACTCCTCCTCTCCGCCGCCGAGCTGTACGTACGCGGCATCACCGTCGACTGGACCCCCGCCTTCGCCCACGCCGGCCCCGTACGCCCCGCCGACCTCCCCACCTACGCCTTCCAGCACCGCCACTACTGGCTGGAGTCGGCTCCCGCCACGACGACCTCAGGAGCGCCTCCCATGGACACCGGCACCGACGTTGACGACATCGCGACCGACGCGGCACCAGGCGCCGCGCTCGCCCGCAAGCTGGCGGGGCTGGCACCGCAGGAGCGCGCCGCGGTACTGCTCGACCTGGTGCGGGGGGAGGCCGCGGCGGTGCTCGGGCACGAGGCGGCGGAGTCGGTCGGCCCGGACACCGTGTTCTTCGACGTCGGCTTCGTCTCGCTCACCGCCGTGGAGCTGCGCAACCGGCTGCAGGCGGCGACCGGCCTGGAGCTGCCCGCGCTGCTGGTCTTCGACCAGCCGACACCCGCCGACGTCGCCTCGCAGCTCGGGACGTTGCTCGCCGGCTCGACGAACGAGGGGAGCTGACCTCCGTGTTCTCCGTCGACACCTACCTCAAGGCACTGGATTTCCGCGGCCGGCCCGAACCCACCTGGGACACGCTGCGCGAGCTGCACAAGCGGCACCTCATCGCGCTGCCCTACGACTCCTCCCTCAACTCCGGCCGTGGCACGGAGCTGTGGGCGGGCGTGGACATCGACGTGGACGCCGTGTTCGACGCGATCGTACTGGGCGGGCGCGGCGGGGTCTGCTACGAGCTCAACGGGTTGTTCCGCCGCCTGCTCGACCGGCTCGGCTATGCCACGGGCGTGCTGGCTGCCGGCATCAGGCAGGTGGACGGCACCTTCGGGCCCGACTTGGAGCATGTCTTCAACTACGTCCGGCTGGACGGGCGGTTGCTGCTGGCCGACGTGGGCTTCGTCGGGCCTTCCTACCTCGAACCACTGCCGGTGGAGCCCGACACCGTCAGCCACCAGTACGGCAACGACTTCAGGATCGTCCGGGCCGACGGCTACCACGTCGTGCAGCGCAAGGGCAGGACCAGCGGCTGGCAGGCGGTCTACCGCTTCCACCCGCGGCCCCGGGAGCTGTCCGAATGGCAGGTACCCGCACCGGAGTTGGCGCGCTTCGCGCGGGAACTCGCGGGGACGGGAATCGTCGTGCGGGGCCGGGCCTTCGACGGCGGGCAGCGCATCCTCATCGGCCGGCGCCTGGTCACGGTGGACAACGGCCATGAGCGGATGCGCGGCGTCGTGGACGCCGACGACTACGCCCGCGTCCTGGCCGACATCCTGCGCCAGGACGTTCGGTGAGCGACGCGGGAGCCGCGGCGGAGACCGCGGACGTCGTGGTCGTCGGATACGGGCCGGTCGGGCAGGTCACCGCGATCCTGCTGGCTGCGCGAGGGCACCGCGTCACGGTGCTGGAACGGTGGCCGCAGCCGTATCCGATGCCGCGTGCGGTGTCCTTCGACGGCGAGTCCGCCCGGGTCCTCGCCGCCGCGGGCGTCGGCGAGGCGCTGACGTCGATCGCCGAGCCGTCCAGGGACTACGTGTGGCACAACGCGGAGGGGCGCGCCCTCTTCCGCGTCGATGTGGCCGAACACGGCCACTCCGGGTGGCCCGACTCGACCTCCGTGTACCAGCCGGGACTTGAGGCGGCGCTGGCCGAGCGGGGCGCCGCGCTCCCGACGCTGCGGGTGCTGCGCGGCAGCCGGGTGACCGGGCTCACCGACCACGGCGACCGGGTGACGGTACGGGTCGAGGGCGACCGGCCGGCCACGGTCACCGCCCGCTGGGTGGTGGGCTGCGACGGTGCGAACAGCCTGGTCCGGGGCGAACTCGGTATCACCTCGACGGACTTCGCCTTCTTCGACGACTGGCTGACCTGCGATGTGGCGCTGCACGAGCCGCGGGTCTTCGAGCCGAACAACCTGCAGGTGTGCGACCCCGCCAGGCCGCGCACCGCCGTGTCGGCGGGACCCGGACACCGGCGCTGGGAGTTCATGCGGCTCCCGGGAGAGGACGCCGAGGAGTTCGGCTCCGAGAGCAACGCCTGGCGGCTGCTGGGCCTGTTCGGCATCGACCGGGACAACGCGACCTTGGAGCGGCACGCCGTCTACACTTTCCAGGCGCGCTACGCCGACCGGTGGCGTCAGGGCAGGGTGCTGCTCGCCGGTGACGCGGCGCATCTGATGCCGCCCTTCGCCGGGCAGGGCATGTGCTCGGGTTTCCGGGACGCCGCCAACCTCGCCTGGAAGCTGGACCTGGTCCTCGCCGGCCGGGGCGGTGCGGGGCTGCTCGACACGTACACCGAGGAACGGCGCGAGCACGTATCGCACGCGCTGCGGATGTCGATGGACCTGGGCAAGGTGATCTGCCAGACCGACCCGGCCGCCGCCCGCGACCGGGACACGGTGATGCTGGCCGCGCAGGAGCGGGCCGGGCGGCGGGAGGTGGGCGCGGCGCGACCGCGGACGCCGGTGCGGGCCCTCGACGGCGGTCTGCTGCGGCTGGGCGGGGACGGCCGCCCGGTGCGGCCCGCGGGCGAACTGGTACCGCAGGGGCGGGTGTCCGCGGGCGGGGAGTCCGGCTGGTTCGACGAGGTGGTGGGTCGGGGCTTCGTCCTGCTCACCGACCGGCCGGCCGCGCTGCTGCTCGGCGCGGAGGAGCGCGAGATCCTCCGGCTCCTGGGGGCGCGGATCGTGCACCTCGTGCCGGCCGGGGCGCGGGGTGCGGGAACGGTCGAGGACACCGACGGGGTCTATCTGCCGTATCTGGCGGCGTCCGGCGCCGCCGCCGTGCTGGTCAGGCCGGACTTCTACGCGGTGGGCGGGGCCCGGGACCGCGACGGGCTCGCGGCGCTGCTCGGCGACCTGCGAGCCCGTCTGGCGGTGGACATCCCCGTGGCGGGTTGACCGGGTCAGCCGGCGGAGGCCGCCTCGCGGCGCTCCGCCGGGCGCCGGCCGTCCAGCAGGATCTGCGCGACGGCGGACGCCAGGTCGAGGGACTGGCGGGCGTTGAGCCGCGGGTCGCAGGCGGTGCTGTAGCGGGCCGGCAGGTCCTCGTCGCGCAGGCCCTGCGAGCCGCCGAGGCATTCGGTGACGTCGTCGCCGGTGAATTCCAGGTGCAGGCCGCCCGCGTGGCTTCCCAGGGCCGCGTGGACGTCGAGGAAGCCCCGGGTCTCGGCGAGGATCGTGTCGAGGTGCCGGGTCTTGTAACCGGTCGCCGACAGGCGGGTGTTGCCGTGCATGGGGTCGCACAGCCAGATCACCGGGTGGCCGGCCGCGGCGACCGCCTCGACCAGTGGCGGCAGCGCCTCGGCGACCCGGTCCGCGCCCATCCGGCTGATCAGCGTGAGCCGGCCCGGAGTCCGGTGCGGGTCGAGGGCGTCGGCGTAACCCAGCACCTCGGCGGGCGTGGTGGCAGGACCCACCTTGACGCCCACCGGGTTGGCCAGGCCCCGGGCCAGCTCGATGTGCGCCCCGTCGAGGCGGCGGGTGCGCTCGCCGATCCACAGGAAGTGGCCGGACAGGCCGTATCGCGTACCGTCCACCGCCTGCCGAACGAGAGGCACTTCGTAGTCCAGGAGCAACGCCTCGTGGCTGGCGAACAGTTCGGTGTCGGCATCGGCCGCGACCGCCGCCATGACGTCCAGCGTCGCCACCGCGTCGGCGCGGGCGCGCAGCATCCGGTCCGGGTCGGGGGTGCGGGCGGCGGCGGTGGGGCTGGTGGAGTTGACGATGTCGCCACGGTAGGCGGGCAGCCCCGCGGCGTCGGTCGGGCTGGAGCGCGGCTTGGCGTACTGCCCTGCCATCCGGCCCACCGGCACCACGGGCAGCCCGGAGCCGACCTCCAGCAGCGTCGCGGTGTGCAGCAGCGTCCGCAGGTTGGCCCTGATGTGCGCGGGTGTGTTGCCCGCGAAGGTCTCGGCGCAGTCGCCGCCCTGGAGCAGCAGGGCGCGCCCGAGCGCGACCTCGGCCAGCCGCTCCCGCAGCCGGTCGACGCCTTCCGGGGCGACGGGGGCGGGGAGCGCCCGCAGTGTCCGGCGCACGGCCCGCACGCGGGACGGGTCGGGCCACTGCGGCTGTTGGGCGGCCGGCGACCGCACGGCGGCCGAGGTTACCTGGGTCGGCTGCGTCATCTGCGTCATCCCGTCTTCCTCAGGTTGGCCCACAGATCCGCGGGCAGGTCCTTGCGGCGGCGGATGCCGAGTTTGCGGTACACCCGGGTCAGGTGCTGCTCGACGGTGCTCGGTGTGACGTAGAGCTTGATCGCGATCTCCCGGTTGGTGTAGCCGAGGACGGCGAGCGAGGCGACCCGGCGCTCGGAGTCGGTGAGGACGCCGATGCCGTCCATGCCGTCCGCCATCGACTCGGCCCCGCCCAGGTCGGCGGAGACCGAGAGCAACTCCTGCGCCAGCGGCTTCATGTCGCACATGTTCGCCACGTGCAGCGCTTGCCGCAGCAGCAGCCTGGCCCGGCGCTTGTCGTTGTTGGCCTGGTGGGCGCGGCTGAGGTCGGCCAGCACCCGGACCTGTTCGAAGCGGTCGCCCGATGCCTCGGCCAGGTCGATCGCCTCGGTGAGCAGCGGCAGCCGGCGCCCGGGGGGGCCGGCCGCGGCCAGCAGCCGCAGCGCGGGGCCGCGGGTGCTCGACCCGTCGACGCCGGGTCGGCCCAGCTGCTCGTGGATCAGCCGCCGGGCCTGGTCCTTGTTGTCCAGCCGCAGCCATGCTTCGGCGGCGTTGACGCGCCACGGCAGCAGTCCGGCCCCGTCCAGGCCCCATTCCCGCAGCAGTTCGCCGCAGGACAGGAAGTCGGCGAGCGCGGCATGGCTGTGCCGGGTGGCCAGGTAGTGGTGGCCCCGGGCGTAGAGGTAGTGGAGCCCGTACTGGCTCTGGAACATCGCGTCGCTCACCGCGTGGGTGAGCTGCTTGGCCGCCTCCTCGTGCTCCCCGGTGCGGGTGGCGGCCAGGATGAGGGTGCCCAGCGGGAGGCCTGCCGCGATGCCCCAGCCCTTGGGCGTGAGGTGGCTGAGCGCAGCCCTGCAGTGCTCGGTCGCGCGGGCCAGATCGCCCTGCCGGGCGGCCACTTCACCGCGGGCGGCGGCGTAGACGGCCCGCGCCGTGCGGGAGTCGCGGGCCTCGGCGTCCCGCAGCAGCCGTTCGCTCCAGGCCGCGGCCGAGGTCAGCCGGTCGGCCTGGACCAGGACCCGCAGCGCCAGCAGCGCGGACTCCTCCGCCCACGGGCTCCTGCGGTGCAGGTGCTGGTCACGCAGCACCTCCTCGGCCCGGTCCGCGCTCACCGCCGCGCGGCCCCTGGCCAGTGCGTCGGCGAGCGCCGCCGCCGCCTGCAGCTGCGGGTCGGTGCCGGGGGCAACCATGGCGTGGCGCAGGTCTGCGGGCAGCGCGGGGGTACGCCGGCCGCGGGCCAGCGCCGGATGCGTGTACGCCAGCCACACCTCGGCGTCCCGCAGCGCGGCGGCCTCCCCGAGGCTGCCGGGGTTGGCGGCGCCCGCCCTGGCACGCAGCAGGTCAAGTACGGTCAGCGCCTCGTCGGTGCGCCCGTACCACAGCAGCTGGCGTACGAGCACGAGTCCGGCCGCCGTGTCGAGGTGGCCGGCCCGCGCCGCGGCGGTCAGCGGCGCCAGGTGCCGGGCCGCGGCGGACGGGTCGAGCTGCCACTCGGCGCGGGCCAGCCGGGACCGGAGTACCGCTCGGGTGGGCTCGTCGCCCGCGGCCCGGTGAGCCAGCCGCAGGCAGTCCGCGGCGAGCTGCGCCCGGTCGTCGAGCAGCGCGTGCTCGGCGGCTTCCGACAGTACGGCCGCCGCCCAGGGGGCCTGTGTCTGGTCGTCGGCCGCCGGGCCGGGAGCCTGTCCCCTGGCCCGGGCCGCCTCGATGAGGTGCCGTGCCACCGCGGGCGCACCGGCGCCGCGGTCGTAGCGAAGCCGTGCCGCGCGCAGGTGCAGGGCGGAGCGCTCCGCGGCCGTCAGGTCGTCCAGGACCGCGGCCCTGGCGGCCGGGTGCCGGAAGCGTCCGGCGAGCAGCAGGTCGGCGGCGTCCAGCGCCCGCAGTGCCTCGCGGGCTGACCCGGTGCCGTCGGGGCCGCCGACCAACTGCTCGACCTCGGTGCCGTCGGTGTCGTCGCCGAGCACCGCGAGCGCCCTGACGACGTCGAGCATGGTCGGTTCCGCCCTGTGCAGGCTGCCGAGCAGCGCGAGCGCATAGCCCTGCCCGGGGGCGTCGCCGGTGTGCCGGTGGTCGTCCGCCAGGGCCTGCAGCAGCAGCGGATTGCCGCCGGCCGCCGCGAGGATCGACGCTCCGGACCTGCGGGCGTTCTCCTCGCCGAGACCGCGGGTGACCAGCTGCTGGGCGCCGGCGGCGGTCAGCGGTGCCAGCCGGAGCCGGTCGACGTGCTGGTGCCCGGACAGTTCGGCGCGGAATCGGCGGTGCGCGGGCCACAGCACCGTCTCGTCGGTCATCACCAGCAGCACCGCGGCCTGCGGCAGCCGGCGCACCAGATGCAGCAGGAACTGCTGCGAGGCACGGTCGGCGTTGCGCAGGTCGTCGACGGTGATGACCAGCGGGGTGTCCGCGGCGAGCGCGAGCAGGGCCTGCGTCACCTCGTGGCAGGCGCGGACCAGGTCCGGCGGCCGGTGCGGGCCGCCGTCGGCGACAAGGCCGGCGGGGACGCCACCGAGGGTGTCGAGCAGCCCGGCCAGCGGTTCTGCGTGCTGCGGCGGCCAACCGGGGCTGCGCAGGAGCTGGTTGACGACGCCGAACGGCAGCAGGCGCTCGGCGGGGGAACAACTGGCGGCGAGGACGAGGAGATCGCGCTGCTCCGCCTGCTCGGCGAAGGTCCGCAGCAATTCGGTCCTCCCGCTGCCGACCGGGCCTTCGACGAGGACCGCGTGTCCGGTCCGCGTGAGACATCCGGTGAGCAGCCTGTCCAGGTGGGTGATGTGCTCGTCCCGTTCCACCAGCGAAACCACTCGACACTCCCAAGGCGTCATGATCCTGAGCCGCGTGCTGTGCCGGCCTCGGGCGGCGGTGTGCGATGTGGAAGTGATAATCGCCGCCCGTCGGCCCGTTCCCATCATCAGGGGGCGGCACCCACTGGCCGGGAACCGCGCGCCCACGATCCCCCCACTCGGACTGCCCGGCCCGCGCACCGCACCGCCGTAAACCCCGGTCCGCCGGGGCCGATCCCCCTAAGCTCGCCGGTTCACCTCCCGCCGAGGGCCGTCTCGCACACACGATCGGCACCAACAGCCGCCCGTAACGGCAGGGGAAGGACCCCGACACATGCCCAACCGCCGCCAGTTCGTCACCGGAACCGCCGCCGCGGCGCTCGGTGCCGCCGCATTGCCGCGCAGCGACGCATCCGCCGCCCAGGCCTCCTTCAGGACCACACCGGAACGGGGCGGACCGCGGACCGCACAACCCGCGACCGGCACGAACCTGACCAAATTCCGCGATCCGCTACGCATACCCCCGGTGATCAGACCGACCGCGTCGACGAGTTCGGTCACCATCCGCCAGCTGGCCACCACCGTGCAGTACCACTCGGAGCTGCCGCCGACGCCCGTGTGGGCGTACGAGGGATCCGTGCCCGGGCCGACCATCGACGTGCGCAGCGGCCAGCGGATCAGGGTGGCCTGGGAGAACCGGATCAGCGGCAGCTTCCCGGCCACCGCCATCGCGGTGCCCTTCACCGGCCTGGACTCGCTGCTCGCCCCGGGCCGCGGCAGCGCCACGCCCGACCCGGCGGTGGCCGCGCTGCCGGCCTGGAACGTGGTGCATCTGCACGGCTCGGTCACCGGCGGCGGCAACGACGGCTGGACGGAGAACGGCGTCTCGCCGGGACAGGCGCAGCTGTCGGAGTATCCCAACGCCCAGCGCTCGACCTCGCTGTGGTACCACGACCACGCCAACGGCATCACCGCCTTCAACGTCTTCGCCGGCCTGGCAGGGCAGTACCTGATCAGGGACGCGGAGGAGGACGCGCTCAAGCTGCCGTCGGGCAGTCGCGAGGTGCCGCTGATCATCGCCGACCGCAACATCGACACCGACGCCTCGGGCGTCCCCAACGGCCGGCTGCTGCACCGCATCGGCTACATCGACGGGGGCGACGCCGACCACCCGAGCCGGCTCAGCCTGCCCTTCATCGGCCCCTACAACGTCGTCAACGGCGTCATCTGGCCGTACGTCCCGGTGGACGCCCGCTGGTGGCGCTTCCGGGTACTGAACGCGGCCAACACCCGCGAGTACACCCTGGAGTTGCGGCTGGAGCACGCTGACGGCACGCTGACGCCGGTGCCGGGGGCGCTGGTGCAGATCGGCGGCGACCAGGGCCTGCTGCCCGCGCCTGTCCACCTCGACGCGCTGACGCTGGGGGCGGCCGAACGCGCCGACGTGCTCATCAACTTCGGGGCGTTCCCGGGTGCGCGGCTGCGGCTGATCGACACCAACACCAGCGGTGTCTCGCCGCTGGGACCCGAGGTGCTGCAGTTCAGGGTCGGTCCCGCGCCGTCCACCGACACCTTCACCCTGCCCGCGGTGCTGTCACCGTCCTTCCGGCGGCTGACCCCGGCCGACATCCCCGCCGACCACGTCGAGCGGTGGATCGCGTTCTCCACCGACGACGGGACACCGCTGGGGCACCCGGAGATCTGGGAGCTGTCCCCCACCCCGGCCGGCTACCTGCCGCAGAACGGCGAACGGCTGGTGACCGTCACCGGCAGGGACGGCGTCGCGCGGTCATTCCGCAGGAGCGCCCATACCTTCGAGGACCCGGTGGGCTTCTTCGTCGCCAAGGACGGGTGGGAGGTGTGGAATTTCGTCCACCTCACCGGACCCGGGCATCCCGCGCACATCCACCTGGTGGGCTTCCAGGCCTTCGGCCGGGACATCTACGACGTCTCCGCCACCACCGACACCGGCTCCGACGTGGTGCGCTGGACCGCGGCCTACCGCGCCCCCGGGGTGCTCGGCCCCGAGGAGCAGGGCTGGAAGGACACCGTCAGGGTCGAACCGCTGCAAGCGGTGACGCTGGCCGGGCAGTTCACCGGGGCCACCGGCCGCTACCTTTACCACTGCCACATCCTGGAGCACGAGGACGAGGGCATGATGCGGCCGTTCGTGGTGGCCCCGAAGGAGGTGCTGGCCCGGATGGGCCAGCACAGCGCCCACCAGCACTGATCCGGCCGCGTGTTGCGGCGGGCGCGGCCGGCGGCTCAGCCGGCCGCGCCCGACAGGCTGTGCAGGCAGGCGATCAGGCTGCGCGCCTCGACGTTGACGTAGTGGCTGTGGCGCAGCAGGCCCACCAGTTGGTGCAGGGTCAGCCAGCGGAAGTCGGCGCCCGGGTCCTCGGCGTGGCCCGGGTCGGTCTCGATGACCAGGTAGCGGTTGCGCGCGTGGTAGAACCGACCGCCCTCCTCGGACAGCAGGCTGTCGTAGCGGATCGCCTCCGGCGGCGCCGCGAGCACCTCGTCGAGGAAGCGCGGCCGGGCCGCCGCGGGCAGCCAGGAGTAGTTGCCGGGAGTGGCCTGTACAGTCGGCGCCAGCTCGGTGACGTCGAGGTAGCCGGGCTGGACCCGGGCATGCACCAGGGCGTGCAGCACTCCGTCGACCCGCTTGACCAGGAAGGCGTTCACGCCGATTCCGATCGGCTCGACCATCGGCTGGCACCAGCTGCCGATCTCCCGGTGGCCGGCCCGCACGCTGATGCCCATCACGTTGAAGAACAGCCCCGACTCGTGCGACACGGTGCCTCCGGCGCGCACCCAGCCCTCGACGTCGCGGAGCGGCACGGTGCCGGCCCGCACCTCCTGCCGCGTCCTGGTCTCGGTGATCCAGCTGAGGATCGCCCCGGTGCTCAGCAGACCGCCGGCGTCGTCACTGCACGAGCGCAGCAGCGCGTTGCGGAAGTCCTGCCCCGGGAAGGGGAAGGAGGCCGCGAGCCCGGCACCGGAGAAGGGCAGGCAGGACAGCACCGTTCTGGCGTCCATGTTCACCACCGCGTCCCTGGCCAGCAGCAGATGGATCTGCCCGAGGGTGAACCAGGCGAATCCGTCGAGGACTTCGACGTCCTCCTCGGTCTCCACGACGATGTTGCGGTTGCGCTTCTGGAAGAACCAGGCACCCTGCTCCGACTGCAGCACATCAGCGACGACCCGGTGCCGGCCGGCGGCCCGCCCGGAGCCGCTCCCGGAGTCGCGGAAATACTCCAGGTAGGGCACCGGATTTCCGCGGTGCACCTGCGTGTAGTTGCTGCGGGTCGCCTGCACGGTGGGCGATATCTCGACACCGTCGAAATTCCCCGGTTCGTTCTTCGCCTGCATCAGGAAATGCAGGATGCCGTCGAACTCCTTCGCGAGAATTCCGAGGATTCCGATCTCCGGCTGGTTGACGACCGGCTGGGTCCAGGCCGGCACGGCGGCCCCGCCGACCTGCGCGGAAAGCCCTTCGATGCGGAAGAACTTCCCGGTGTCGTGCACGATGTTCCCGGTGCCGGGATCGGTGTGCCAGCGCTCCAGGTCGTCGAGCGGCACCCGTTCCACGGCTGCCACATCGGTCCTGCGGCGTTCGGCGAGCCAGGCCTGCAACTCCGCGAGGCTCGCCACCCCCGAGGTGGCGAGCGCCGATTCGGTGATCCGCACGGCGGTGAGCCGGTCCGCGGTCGGCGTGGTCAGGATGCCGGACATCGAGCCTCCAAGAGAAGCCGGACAATGTCGCCCACTATGCCTGCGGCGGCATTTCCGAAGTCCGCGGAAAAGTAAACTGAGGGGCCGTTTAGGGGGGTGGCGCCGGGTTTCACCGCAGCCGGGAGGGGGTTGACCTGCCTGGAATTCCCTTCTTACCTTCGATGTCGTCCGGTACACCCCGGACGCATCGGCCAGGGGAAATCCGGAGGTCAAGCAGTGGGCACGGAACGCCTGAGTCTGCAGGAAAGCCGTTCTGCGAGCGGCTCCCCGGCGCGACGCCTGCGGATCGGCGTGGTCGGGTGTGCGGGAATCGCCTGGCGGCGCATGCTGCCGGCGCTGACCGCGAACCCCGACGTGACGCTGGCCGCCGTCGCCAGCAGGGACGCGGACAAGGCACGGGTCTTCACCGACCGCTTCGGCGGCGAGCCGGTCGCCGGCTACGACCGGCTGCTTGCGCGCGACGACCTGGACGCGGTCTACGTACCGCTGCCTGCGCTGCTGCACGCCGAGTGGATCGAGCGGGCGCTGCTGGCCGGCAAGCATGTGCTCTCGGAGAAGCCGCTGGCGGCGACGTACGGGGAAGCCGCCGCGCTGGTCGCGCTCGCCGAGGCGCGCGGCCTGGTGCTGCTGGAGAGCTTCATGTTCCTGTGCCACCCGCAGCACGCCCGGGTGCGGGAACTGGTCGCCGAGGGTGTCATCGGCGAACTGCGCACCCTCACAGCCGAGTTCGCGTTCCCCTCCAAGGGCTACGGCGACATTCGCTGGCGGCCGGACATCGGCGGCGGCGCGCTCACGGACATCGGTGTCTACCCGGTACGCACCGCGCTGCTGCACCTCGGCCCCGAGGTCGAGGTGGTCGGCGCCGCGCTGGACGTCGACCGGGAGCGGGCGGTGGACACCGCGGGCGCCGCGCTGGTCACCGGGCCCGGCGGCGTCACCGGCCAGCTCAGCTGGGGCATGCGGCACGCGTACCGCTCGCAGTACGCCCTGTGGGGCAGCGCGGGCCGGATCTCCGTGCAGTGGGCGTACACCCCGCCGCCCACCCACCAGCCGGTGATCAGAATCGAGCAGCAGAGCCGCGTCGAGGAGCTGACGCTGCCCGCCGAGGACCAGTTCGCCCGGGTGGTGGCGGCGTTCGTCGCCCGGATCCGGCACGGCGAACCCTCGGGACTCGAAGGCGAGTCCGTGCTCCGCCAGGCCCAACTCGTCGACCGGGTACGGGAGCTGGCGCTCCTGCTGCCCGACGGCCGACCCCGTGAGCGGATGGGATCAGTATGAGCGCGACCGACAAGGACCTGATACTCGAACTCGTCCGCAAATACCACCGCGAGGAGGAGGCGCAGCAGGAGTTCGTCCCCGGGCGTACCCCGATCCTGCCCTCCGGCGCCGTCTTCGACGAGGACGACCGGGCGGCGCTGGTGGAGGCCGCGCTGCTGATGCGGATCGCCGCGGGACCGGCCGCGACGCTCTTCGAGCGGAAATTCGGCAAGCTGCTCGGCCGCCGCAAGGCGCATCTGACCAACTCCGGCTCCTCGGCGAACCTGCTGGCGCTGACCGCGCTCACCCAGCCGGAGACCGGCAAGCGGCGGCTGCGGCCGGGGGACGAGATCATCACCGTCGCGGCCGGCTTCCCGACCACCGTGAACCCGATCGTGCAGAACGGCCTCGTGCCCGTCATGGTCGACGTGGACCTGCGCACGTACAACACCACGGCGGACCGGGTGGCCGAGGCCATCGGGCCGCGCACCCGGGGCATCATGATCGCCCACGCGCTGGGCAACCCCTTCCCCGCCGCCGAGGTCAGGCAGCTCGCCGACGAGCACGGTCTGCACTTCGTGGAGGACAACTGCGACGCGGTCGGCTCGACCTACGCCGGCAGGCCCACCGGCAGCTTCGGCGACCTGGCCACCGCCAGCTTCTATCCGGCGCACCACCTCACCATGGGCGAGGGCGGGTGCGTGGTCACCGACAGGGTCGCGCTGGCGAAGATCGTCGAGTCGCTGCGCGACTGGGGCCGGGACTGCTGGTGCGAGCCGGCCGCCAGCGACACCTGCAACAAGCGCTTCGGACACCAGCTGGGCGGACTGCCCTTCGGCTACGACCACAAGTACACGTTCTCCCGGGTGGGTTACAACCTCAAGGGCACCGATCTGCAGGCCGCGCTCGGCCTTTCCCAGCTGGACAAACTCCCCGAGTTCGGGGCGGCGCGGCGGCGCAACTGGCAGCGGCTGCGCGAAGGGCTCGACGGCGTACGCGGGCTGCTGCTGCCCGAGCCGACGCCCGGCAGCGACCCGAGCTGGTTCGGCTTCGTGCTCACCGTCGCCGAGGACGCACCCTTCACCCGGTCGGAGATCATCGCCCACCTGGAGTCACGGAAGATCGGCACCCGGATGCTCTTCTCCGGCAACCTGGTGCGCCAACCGGCGTACCGAGAGGTCAATTTCCGGGTCGTCGGCGATCTGCGGAACAGCGACGCCATCACCGAGCGGACCTTCTGGATCGGCGTCTACCCGGGCATCACCGGTGAGATGACCGACTACATGACGGCGACCATCCGCGACTTCACCGCCGGCCGCCGCTGAGGCCGCCGGCCGCGCACCGCCCGAAGTGAGGGCGGATACAGGGGGGTGCTCAGGGGGTCGCAGCGGCCCCGGCACCGAAAGACTTTTCCGGGATGGCAGGCAGGGCCGGCAGGCAGGCCGTCCGCCACAACCCACCGACCCCGTATCGCACCCGCACCGCATCCCACCGCACCGCACTCGCACCGCACCGCACCGCACCGCACCGCACCGATCAGGAGAGGCCGTGACACTGCGCCCCGATTCCGCGCCGAGCCCGGCGTCCGCGCCGGACGCGGGCACCGGCGCAGAAGGCCGCCCCGCCGCCACCGCGCAGGCGGCCACCGGCGTCCGGGTGCCCGACCTGGCCGACCTGGCCGACCTGCCCGCCCTGCCCGGTGCCGCTCCGGACGCGGGCGGCGAGGACGGTGGCCAGGCCCGGGACCGGGGCGTGTGGCGGCGCGGGTGGAGGGCCGCGGCCGGCGAGCGGGTCGCCTTCGTCGTGCGGCGGCCGGGCCTGGTGGTCGCCGTCGGGTGGCTGCTGGCGGTCGTCGCCGCCGGCGCCGCGCCCCGGCTGTTCAGCTCGCGCGACCCGCTGGGCGTCGATCCGGCGATCAAGCTGCACGGCCCGTCGGGGGCGCATCCGCTCGGCACCGACGCGCTCGGGCGCGACCTCTACACCCGCCTGGTGCACGGCACCGGGATCTCGTTGCTGTCGGCGTTGACCGCGACAGCTGTCGGCCTGCTGGCCGGTTCCGTGCTCGGGCTGCTCGCCGGGTTCCTCCGGGGGGCCGCCGACCTGCTGATCATGCGGATCGTCGACATGCTGCTGTCGATCCCCGCGCTGCTGCTCTCCCTCGCGCTGATCGCCGCGCTCGGCCCCGGCACCCGCAACGCGGCGCTCGCGGTCGGCGTGACCAGCATCGCCACCTGCGCGCGCATCATGCGGTCCGAGGTGTTGCGGATCCGGGAGAGCCGCTACGTGGACGCCGCCCGCTCCAGCGGCGCCCGCTGGCCCCGCGTGCTGCTGCGGCACGTGCTGCCCAACGCTCTCGGCCCGGTGTGGGCACTGGCGGCACTGGAGTTCGCCGGTGCCATCCTCGCGGTCTCCGCGCTGAGCTTCCTCGGCTACGGCGTCCAGCCGCCCACCCCCGAGTGGGGCTCACTGGTCTCCGAGGGCCGTGACTCGCTGCGGGTCGCCTGGTGGCTGACCACCTTCCCGGGGCTGGCCGTGGCCGCGACGGTGGTCGCCGCGAACCGCCTGTCGAGGGCCTTCGACGGTGAACGGAGCATCCAGCGATGAACCTCCCGCCCCCCGAGGGTGCTTCCTACGCCGCCGGCCGCCCGCGCCCCGGCAGCGCGTCGTCCCCGGGATCAGGCTCCCCGGCCGGCGGCGCCCCGCGCCCGGTCACCGCACCGGGCCGGCAGCTGGGCGACGGCGGACCGCTGCTCGTCGTCGACGACCTCGCCGTCGACTACCGGCTGCGGCGTGGCCGGCTCGCCGCGGTGCGCGGAGTGAGCCTGAGCGTCGCCGCGGGCGAGACGGTCGCCGTGGTCGGCGAGTCCGGTTCCGGTAAGTCGACCACCGCGCACGCCGTGCTCGGGCTGCTGCCCGAGGCGGCGCGCATCGGCGGCGGCCGGATCACCTTCGACGGCCGGGAACTGACCGGCCTCGGCGAGCGCCGTAGGCGCGCGCTGCGCGGCCGGGACATCGCACTGGTCCCGCAGGACCCGGGCACCGCGCTGAACCCGGTGTGGCGGGTGGGCAGGCAGGTCGCGGAGGCACTGACCGTGCACGGGCTCGCCGACCGCCGCAGCGCGCCGGCCGCCGCGCTCCGGCTGCTCGCGGACGCGGGCGTACCCGACCCGGAACGGCGGGCCCACCAGTATCCGCACGAGCTGTCCGGCGGGCTGCGCCAACGCGTGCTCATCGCCATCGCGATCGCCGCCAGGCCCCGGCTGATCGTCGCGGACGAGCCGACCAGCGCCCTCGACGTGATCGTGCAGCGCCAGATCCTCGATCACTTCGGCGAGTTGACCCGCGCGTCAGGCGCGGGGGTACTGCTGATCACCCATGACCTGGGCGTCGCGGCGGAACGTGCCGACCGCATCGTGGTGATGGCGCACGGCGAGGTCGTCGAGGAGGGCCCGGCAGAAACTGTGGTGAGTGCCCCGACGCACCCGTACACCCGGCAACTGATCGCCGCGGCACCGTCGTTCGCGACGTCACGGCGTCCGGTGGCGGTCCGGGACCGCACCCCCGCCCCGGACGGTGCGAAGCGGGCGGACACGCCGGTCGCTGCCCGGGCCGTGGAGCTGGTCAAGGACTTCCGCCTGCCGCGCACCGCGGAGGCGCTGCGTGCGGTGGACGGCGTCAGCTTCGATGTGCCGCGGGGCGAGACCTACGCGCTGGTCGGCGAGTCGGGGTCAGGCAAGTCCACCGTCGCCCGGCTGCTGCTGCGGCTCGCCGAGCCCACCGCGGGCCGGGTCCACATCGGTGGCGCGGACGTCACCGACCTGCACGGCCGTGCGCTGCGCCCGCTGCGCAGGCGCGCCCAGCTCGTCTACCAGAACCCGTACGAATCGCTGAACCCGCGGATGACCGTGGCCCGTATCGTCCAGGACCCGCTGGCCGCGCACGGCGTCGGCACCCGGCGGGAACGTGCCGCGAGGGCAGCCGAGCTGGTCGACCTGGTGGCGCTGCCGGCGGCCGTACTCGGCCGCAGGCCCGCGGAGTTGTCCGGCGGGCAGCGGCAGCGGGTCGCGATCGCGCGGGCACTGGCGCTGGGCCCCGACCTGCTGGTGTGCGACGAACCGGTGTCCGCGCTGGATGTCTCCGTCCAGGCGCAGATCCTCGACCTGCTCGCCGATCTGCAGCAACGGCTGGGCCTGAGCTATCTGTTCATCTCCCACGACCTGGCCGTGGTGCGGCAGATCGCGCACCACGTCGGCGTGATGCTCCGGGGGCGGCTCGTGGAGAGCGGCCCCGCGGACGAGGTGCTCGGCTGTCCGAGCCACCCGTACACCCAGGCACTGCTGGCCGCCGTTCCCGGTGCGCCCGCGGGCAGTGCCCGGTCCTGAAGCACGACCCTCCGAACCCTTCTGCACGACCCCCGTTCTTTCGCGCACCCGCATGCGGTGCCACCGCAAGGAGAGACCGAACCATGAATACCAGGGCACACAGATCCCGGACCGCGCTCGCCGCGGCCACCGTCACCGCGGCACTGCTGCTCGCCGCCTGCGGTGGCTCGGGCGACGGCGCGAGCGGGGGCGGCACCGGCGCGAAGGGCGGCGGCAAAGCCCGGCAGGGCGGCACGCTGACCATCGCGCTGCAGTCCCCCGCGCAGAGCGCCAACCCGCGCGCCTTCACCGACACCGCGGCGGTCTACGTCAACCGGCAGATCTTCGACTCCCTGGTCGACCAGGACCCGGCCACCGGCAAGATCCTGCCGTGGCTGGCGAAGTCCTGGGAGGTCAACGCCACCGCGACCCAGTTCACCTTCCACCTGCGCGCCGGTGTGACCTTCTCCGACGGCACCCCGCTGACCGCGCAGGTCGTGAAGGCCAACTTCGACGACATCCTCGCCAACAAGGCCAAGCTCAACCCGGGGATCGTGCCCGCGGTGCAGGCACTCACCGGCGCGAAGGCCACCGACGCGCAGACCGTCACCCTCACCTTCGCCAAGCCGCACGCGTCCTTCCTGGTGGAGGCCGCCCGGGTGGGCCTGTCCATCGAGGCGCCGGCGACGCTGGCGCTGCCGTGGGACAAGCGGGTCGACAAGGTCATCGGCTCGGGTCCCTTCGTGCTGGACTCCTTCGCCCCCGGCCAGATCTCGCTGCACAAGCGCACCGGCTACGCATGGGCCGCCGACAGCCTGCACCACACCGGGGCGGCCTACCTCGACAAGGTCGTCTTCAAGGTGGTGCCGGAGTCCAGCGTCCGCACCGGCAGCCTGCAGTCGGGTCAGGTCAACGCGATCAGCGACGTCCCGGCCGCCGACATCCAGTCGGTGCGCGACGGCGGGCAGCAGGTGATCAGCACCCCCAACCCCGGCCTGGTGTGGGGGCTGGTGCCGATCGAGTCCCGCAACCCGCTGAACGACGCGAACGTCCGCAAGGCGCTCAACCTGGCCATCAACCGCCCCGAGGTGCGTGACGCGGTCCTCACCAAGGACTTCGCGGTCGCCACCAGCGTGCTCGCCCACACCACCCCCGGCTATGTGGACCTCGGTTCATCGCTGGCGTACGACCCCGCGCAGGCCGGCCAGTTGCTGGACGCGGCCGGCTGGACCCGTACCGGCGACGGCGTCCGGCAGAAGGACGGCAAGAAGCTCACTCTGGTCGCCGCGTGGTTCCGGGACTCCAGCTCCAACCAGAAGGCGCTGGAGCTGATCAAGGCGCAGCTCGCCAAGTCCGGGGTGGACCTGCAACTGCTCGAGCAGACGGGGCTGCAGATCCTCGACGGCCTGAAGAAGGAGAAGTACGACTTCTTCTGGACCAACGCCACCTCCGCCGACGGCGACGTCCTGCGCTCGTCCTTCTCCAGTGCACCGCCGAACTACTACCGCGTCCAGGACCAGCCCCTGCAGCCGCTGCTCGAGCAGCAGTTGGCGACCGGCGACCCGGCCGCCCGCAACAAGCTCCTCGCCCAGGCGCAGCAGCGGGTCGTGGCGCAGGCCGACTACCTGCCGGTCTTCGAGCAGACCACGGTGCTGGCCGCGGCCGGCAAGGTGCACGGCCTCTCGCTCGGCGCCGGCGCGGGCCTGGCCCCGCTGGCCGGCGTATGGCTGTCCTGACCGAATCAACCGTATCCACCAGGAGGTGACCACCGCCGTGCCGGTGCCACTCGACGCAGCAACCCGAGCTCTCTTCGACGGGCGCAACTTCCCCGTGGTCTCCACCCTCAGGGCGGACGGCAGCCCGCAGACGTCGGTGGTGTGGATCAAGCGCGACGGTGACACGCTCCTGTTCATCGCCCCCGCGGGTCGCGGCAAGACCGCCAATGTCGCCCGCGACCCGCGGGTCAGCGTGACCGTCTTCGACGCGCAGAACCCCTACCGGTCGGTGGAGTTGCGCGGCACCGCGCACCTGACCGACGACGACGTGAAACTGCTGTCCGACGAACTCTCCGTGAAGTACATCGGCGAGACACACGAGCAGACCGACGGCGTCGTGCGGGTCGTGGTGCGGGTGGTGCCCGACACCGTCATCGCCTTTCCCCGGCAGTGAACCCAAGGAGATCACCCATGCCGTCCCGGATCCTGGTCATCGACATCCCGTCCAACGGGCACCTCTTCCCCAAACTCGCGGTGGTCGCCGAACTGGTGGGCCGCGGCCACCACGTCACCTACGTCACCATCGAGGACTTCGCCGAGAAGGTCCGCGGCACCGGCGCCGAGGTACTCGCGTACGCGTCGGTCGACCCGCTGCGCAGCCTCGCCGGCGGGGACGTCACCCCCACCGAGGCCTTCTTCCGGGAGAACGTCGCGATCCTGCACGCGATCGAGGCGCACTACGGCGACGAGCGGCCGGACCTGATCGCGTACGACGAGGCGGCTTTCCAGGCCGGGCGGATCCTGCGGGAGGTGTGGGGACTGCCGGCCGTCCACCTGGCGCCGAGCTTCGTGTCGAACGCCCACTACTCGTACTTCGAGCGGATCTTCGCCCTCGCCCCCGACTTCCGTCTCACCGACCCGGTCGAGGAGATCAGCGCCTTCCTGGAGGGCTACGGCCTCGCCGAGAAGGTCCAGGACTTCCTGTGGACCAAGCGCGAGCCCGACGAGCTGACCATCGTCTTCATCCCGCGGCGGCTGCAGCCCGCCCACGAGACGTTCGGCGACCGCTTCGTCTTCATCGGGTCGAGCGTGGGCGAGCGCTCCTTCCTCGACGGCTGGCAGCCGTCGGGCGACGGCCTGCCCGTCGTGCTGATCTCGCTGGGCACCGTCAACAACCAGCACCTGGACTTCTTCAGGACCGCCGTCGAGGCCTTCCGCGACCAGCCGCTGCACGCGGTCATCTCGGTCGGCGACGGCGTCGACCCCGCGGATCTCGCCCCGCTGCCGCCCAACGTCGAGGTCCACCGCTGGGTGCGCCATCTCCACGTGCTCGAACACGCGGCCGCGTTCGTCACCCACGGCGGAACCGGCAGCCTGGCCGAGGCCCTGCACACTGGCACGCCCCTCGTCGTCGTGCCGCAGGGCGTCGACATCCTCCCCTACACCGAGCGGATCACCGAACTGGGCCTCGGCACTGTCCTGCCCCCCGGTGAGGTGACCGTGGACAGCCTGCGGGCCGCACTGCTCACCGTGACGCAGGACCAGGCGCTCGCCGCCACGGTCGCCGGATTCCGGCAGCACACCCATGAGTCGGGCGGTCCCCGCCGCGCGGCCGACGCGATCGAGAACTACCTCACACAGGAACAGCGATGAAATTCCTTCTGCTCCCCCACCTGCCCCGGCAGGACAAGCCCGACCACGTCCAGATCAGGGAGTTGGTGGACTACGCCGTCTTCGCCGAGGAACTGGGCTTCGACGGCTACGGCATCGGCGAGCGCCACGACCGGCCCGCGGTGTCCTCCGCGCCGCCGGTCATCCTCGCCCACATCGCCGCGAAGACCTCCGGCATTCGGCTGTTCACCGCCGTCACGACCCTCGGCATGCTCGACCCGCTACGCGCCTTCGAGGACTACTCGACGCTGGACAACATCTCCGGCGGCCGACTCGAACTGATCATCGGCAAGGGCGGATACCCCCGCTCAGCCCAGCTGTTCGACGTGACCCCCGAGACCCAGTGGGCCCGGCTGCAGGAGAACTACGCGATCTTCCGCCGGCTGTGGACAGAGGACAAGGTCACCTGGCAGGGCACGCTCTCCCGGCCGCTGACCGACGCCGAGCCGCTGCCGCGCCCGTACCAGAGGAACCTCCGGATCTGGCACGGCAGCGGCAGCAGCCTGGACTCCGCGGACTTCGCCGCCAGGAACGGCGACCCGATCTTCTCCTCCAACGGCAGCGGCCCGCTGAAGCGTTACGCCAAACTGATCCACCACTACCGCGAACGCTTCGCGGCCTACGGCCACGACCCGGCCGCCGCACTCGTCGGCGCCGGCACCGCGGGTTACTTCGCGGCCCGCACCTCGCAGGAGGCGGTCGCCAAATACACCCCGGCCTTCGAGGCGCGGCTCGCGATCAACAAGCGCTACGACGCCGGGTCGATCAGGTACGAGACGGTCGAGGAGTGGATCGAGCACAGCTCGGTGCTGGTGGGCAGCCCGCAACAGGTCATCGACAAGGTCCTGACCCAGCACGCCCAGTTCGGGCACGAGCTGCTGCACATCCACGTCGACGGCGACATCCTGGACCGAGCCGACTACCTGGACACGCTGGAGCTCTTCTTCGCCGAGATCGCCCCGGTCCTGCGCAGGGAACTGCCCAGCAGGCCGCTCGACGCGAACGGGAGCGCGTGACGGTATGAACGGCGTGAGCGGCATGCCGCGTTATCTGCTGTGGCGGGTCGGCCAGGCGCTGTTCGTGGTCTGGGCCGCGTTCACCATCTCCTTCGCGGTGCTCTACACCCTGCCGAGCGACCCGGTGGCGGTGATGGCGGGGCCCAACTCCGAACTCACCCCGGCCGAACTGGCTGCCATGCGGCACGACCTCGGCCTGGACCGGCCGGTGCTCACGCAGTATCTCTCCCAGCTCGGGCATCTGCTGCGCGGCGACCTCGGGCAGTCGATCCAGAGCCGGGAGCAGGTCTCGCACCTGATCGGGCAGGCCCTCCCCCCGACCGCGGCGATCACCGCCGCGGGCCTGGGGGCGGGCCTGCTGTGCGGCACCGCGCTCGCGCTGGCCACCTCACTGGTGCGGCAGCGGTGGGCTCGCGGCCTGCTGGACAGCCTGCCGCCGCTGGGAGTGTCGGTGCCGTCGTACTGGGTCGGACTGCTGCTGCTCCAGCAGTTCTCCTTCCACTGGCACCTCTTCCCGGCCATCGGCAACGAGGGCGCAGGCTCCATGGTGCTGCCGACCATCACCCTGGCGCTGCCCGTCGCCGCCGTCATCGCCCAACTCCTGGGCCGCAGCCTGGACGCGGCGCTGCGGGAGGGCTACGCCGACACCGCGCGCGCCAAGGGGGTGAGCCGGCTCGCGGTGCACGTCAGGCATGGACTGCGCAATGCGGTGCTGCCCGCGATGACGATGGTCGGCCTGCTGGTCGGCGGCATGCTGTCGGGGTCCGTGGTGGTCGAGACGGTCTTCTCCCGCGACGGGCTCGGCCGGCTGGCGACCACCGCGGTCAGCCAGCAGGACCTCCCGGTCGTCCAGGGGCTGGTGCTGCTGGGCGCGGCGGTCTTCGCGGCCGTCAACCTACTGGTGGACCTGCTCTACCCGGTGATCGACCCGCGGATCGTCCGGCAGTAGCGCCGGCTCGCCGCGCCGCTCAGTCGGCGGAGCAGCTGCCCGCGGCGCTGTCGTCCTGATCGGGGTCCTGGCACCGCTCCGGGGCCCGGTCCTGGTCGGGGTCCTCGTCCTGCTCCGTGGTGTCGTCGGTACGCAGCTTGTCGAGGATCGCGTCGGAGATCTCGGTGAGCGCGGCCAGTTGGCCGGCGTCCAGCGGCTCGATCAGCCAGTCGCGGATGTGCGCGGTCCTGCGGGGCAGTGCGGCGGTGATGGCGGAGCGGCCGTGATCGGTGAGGGCGATGATCGCGGCCCTGGCGTCATCCGGACATCGCTCGCGGGTGATCAGTCCCCGGCCGACCATCCGGGTCAGCTGATGGTGCAGGCGGCTCTTCTCGAACTGCGTGACCCCGCTCAGCTCAAAAGGCCGCAACTGCCCGCCCGGCGCCTGGTGCAGCGCGCTGAGGATCGCGAAGTCCGGCTCCGACAGGCCGGTGTCCTGCTGGAGCAGCTGCGCGAGCTTGCGCCAGAACCGCACCTGCGTCTCGAAGAAGGCCTGCCACGCGCGGTCCTCGTCCTTGTCGAGCAGGCTCTCACCTGCGTCGAGCAGGCTCTCACCTGCGTCGGGCAGGCTCTTACCCGTGTCGGGCCGGGCTTCGGCGTGGTCCATGGCGGCTGTCCTCGGTGGTCGCTGTTCGACGGGCCGACGCGGCGCGCCAGCGGTCGATGGAGGTTGACACATCAACTGTAGTTGACGGCCCGCCGGTGCGACACCGTACGCCTCACCGTGCCGCGCGCTCCCGGGTGGCGGCCCCCCACGACGGGGGGCCGCCACCTCCTGTTCCCACCTGCGACCGGGGTTCGCTACGCCACCCGCACCGTCCGCAGCGCATTGGACCAGGACTCGACCTGGTCCAGCACCCGGGTCAGCTCGTCGGCGCGCGACTCGGCCGGCGTGAAGGCCGGGTAGGACGGGAAGTCGGTCGCCACGGGCAGCGCCAACTGCGCCTGGACGGTGGCGATGTGCAGCTCCGCGACCACCCCGCGCAGGTGCTCGGCGGCCCGCACGCCACCGGACGAGCCGAAGCTGACCAATCCCGCCGCCTTGTCGTGCCACTCGGCGTAGATGAAGTCCAGCGCGTTCTTCAGCGCGGCGGTGATGCTGTGGTTGTACTCCGGCGTCACGAACACGAAGCCGTCGAACTCCGCGATCTTCGCCGCCCACCGCTTGGTGTGGTCCTTGGCGTACTGGCCGTAGTGCGGCGGCAGTTCCTCGTCGTACTGCGGCAGGTTGTAGTCGGCGATGTCCACGAGCTCGTAGTCGGCGTCGGGCCGCTTGTCGGCGACCGTGTACACCCACTCGGCCACTTCGCGTGCCACGCGTCCCGGGCGCACGCTGCCGACGATGACGGCGATCTTGGGCATGACTGTTTCCCCTCCACGGAGTTGATGTGTCAACTCCAGGATGCGACCCCGCAGGGTGATGCGTCAACTCAATGCCGTCACCGCGGTCCGTCCAGCACCAGCACCGACCGCAACCGGCGCGCGCTGTCCTGGAGGTGACGGGCGATCGCGCCGGTTCTCGCGGCGGCGTTCCGGGTCCAGGTCGTACCCACGCCCAACGCGAGATAGCTGCCGCCGTGCTCGTCGAGGATCGGCACCGCCACCGACAACTGCAGGGGCCGCAGTTCGCGGCTGGAGACCGTGTAGCCGCGCGCCACGGCCGCGTCCAGTTCGGCGCGCAGCCTGGCCGGCGTGGTGAGGGTGCGCTCGGTGAACCGCTCGAAGGGCCCGAGAGCCGCGAGCTCCTCGTCGGAGGGGCGCGGCCACGCCAGCAACGCCTTGCCGAAGGCCGATGCGTGCAGCGGGACGGAGTTGGTCACCCGGGTGTCCCACGCGTCGGGCGCCCACTCGGCAGGCAGGTCCGCGACGACCAGCGCCTCGCGGCCGTCCCGCAGCGCCAGCACGGCGGAACCCGACGTCAGTTCCGACAGCCGGCGCAACTCGGGGCGGGCCAGGTCGAAGCGGCGCTGATGGTGCAGCGCCCGGTTGAGCCCGGCGATGGCGGTGCCGAGCCGGTAGCGGCGGGTCGCCGGGTCCTGCTCCAGGAAGCCGGCGTGCTCCATGGCGCGGGCCATCCGGTGAACGGCGCTGACGTTGAGGTCCATCCGGCGGGCGATGTCGGCGGCCGTGGCGGGTCCCGGCAACTCCCTGAGCACCCGGAGCACGTCGAAGGCCCGCTCGACGGTCTGGGCGCCGGGCGGCCGGGAGCGGGTGTCAGGGGCGTCGGCTTCCGTGTCTGCACGGGCGCCGCGCCGAGCGTCCCGGGTGTCCTGCTCGGTCATGCGCGATGCGCTCCTTCTGGCCTCGACTCAGGTGCGGACGGGGGGTCAGGCCGGGTGCCGGCAGCCTGCCGACACGGCCGGACGGTTGCCGATCCTAGCAACGGGGCGCCATTCATTGCCATTATGTGAAGTAGCTCGTCACTATTTGACATGCCGTCCGCTGCCCTTGAATGCTGTGCGCATGACGGCTTACGACTACGTCGTGGTCGGCGCGGGCGTCGCGGGTTCACTGGTCGCGGCCCGGCTGTCCCGGCGTCCTGGCACGACCGTCCTGCTCCTCGAAGCCGGCGAGCGGGTCCCGGAAGGCGCGTCCGCCCGCGACCCGGCACTCGCCGCCGGGCTGTGGGGGACGGACGCCGACTGGTCGGACGAGACCGTCCCGCAGCCCGGCCTCGGCGGCCGCACCGTACGGTGGCCGGCTGGTCGCGCACTCGGCGGTTCCTCCGCGATCAACGCCGCGCTGTGGGTACGCGGCAATCCCGCCGACTACGACGCCTGGGCCGCGTACGGCGGCGCCGGCTGGAACCACCGTGCCGCGCTGGACGCCTTCCGCCGACTGGAGCGCAACGACCGCGCCCCCGCGTCCTGGGCCGGCGCCGACGGCCCGCTGCCGGTGGAGTCCGCCGCCCCCGATCCGTGGTCGGTGGCGCTCACCGGTGCCGCCCGCGAGCTGGGCTTCGCACCGACCGACGCCAACGGGCCCCGGCAGGAGGGCGTAGACACCCTCCGGATGACCTCGCGCGCCGGGCGCCGCGTCACCTTCGCGGACGCCTTCCTGCCTGGCCCTGACACGGGAACGGAGACGGCCGCTGAGCCGCTCGCGGGTTCGGTCGCGGAAGCCGGCGCGGGCCTGCGGGTCGTCACCGGCGCCCGGGTCACCGGCGTGGCCGTCGACAACGGCCGGGCAGCCGGTGTCACCTACCACCGCGGCGGCGGCCCCGCCCTGCGTGCGACCGCCCGCCGCGAAGTGCTGCTCGCCGCGGGCGCGGTGCGCACCGCGCAACTGCTGCTGCTCTCCGGCATCGGACCGGCCCGCGACCTCGCGGCGCACGGCATCGCAGGCGTCGCCGACCTGCCGGGCGTCGGCCGCGGCCTGCGCGACCATGTCGCGGTGGGCGGCGCGGTCCCGGCGCCGGCCGCGGCGCCGCCGCTGCCCGCGGGCGGCGGCGCGGTCGCGGTCTTCACCCGCGCCGACGGGCAGCCGGGGCCGCCGGACCTGGAGATCGTCCTGGCGCCCGGGGTGCCGGGTACGGACGGCGGCGACCCTGCCCCCGGGGTGCGGTTCGGGGTGGTCGCGCTGCAGCCGCGCAGCAGCGGCTCGGTCCGGCTGGCCGGCCCCGATCCGTTCGCGCCGCCGCTGATCGACCCCGGCTACCTCTCCGACCCGGACGGCTCCGACCTCGCCACGCTGCTGGCCGGTTGGGACCTCGTACGGCGGCTGCTGGGCACACGGGCCGCGGCCCGGATCGCGGCGGCGCCGCCCGAGCCACGGGACGGGGCGGGCGTCCGCGCCACGGCGGGCCCGATGTTCCATCCGGTGGCCACCGCCCGCTTCGGCACGGACGGCGACCCCTGGGCCGTACTCGACGGCGACCTCAGGGTCCGCGGCGTCCGCGGGCTGCGGGTGGTGGACGCGGCGGCCGTGCCGCTGCCGACCCGCGGACACACGATGGCCCCGACCGCGGTGATCGCCGACCGTGCGGCATCGCTGCTCACCGCCGCACCCTCCTCTTCCCGCACCACCCCGTGACACCCGACCCGCTCGCCAAGGAGTCCGACCATGCCGGTGAAAATCCTCTGGTACGTCCAGTCGGCGGACGGCCCCGTGCCCTGGACCGAGGACGGGGTGTGGGCCAACGACCTGCCGCGGTTGCGGGCCCTCGCCCAGGGCATCGACCGGGCCGGCTTCTACGGGGCGCTGCTGCCGACCGGACCGCACGAGCCGCTGGCCCTCGCCGCCGCACTCGCCCCGCTCACCGAGCACATGCGCTTCCTGGTGGCGCTCTACCCCGGCCTGCTCTCCCCCGCGAAGCTGGTCGACATCGCCTCGGTCATCGACAACTTCAGCGGCGGCCGGCTGCTCTTCAACGTCGTCAACGGGCATGACGCGTGGCTTCCCGAGTACGGCATGTTCCTGCCGCACGACGAGCGGTACGCCTACAGCGCCGAATACTGGGACGCCTTCGCCCGCCGCTGGGCGGACCCCGGGGAGGGCTACGAGGGCAAGCACATCAAGCTGGCCGCCCGTACCTTCGACATCCCGCTGACCTACTTCCCCGAGAAGGTGCAGCCCCGGGTGCCGCTGTGGGGCGCGGGCGGGTCGCCGGCCGGGGTGGCGCACGCCGCCCAAGTGGTCGACAGCTACCTGGCGTTCGCCGACCTGCCGGACCGCCTCGGCGGGAAGTTCCGCGAGGTGGCCGGCATAGCGGCCGGGCTCGGCAGGTCGCTGAGCTTCGGCACCCGCTTCCAGGTGATCGTCCGTGACACCGAGGAGGAGGCCTGGGCGTACGCGCAGTCGCTGCTGGAGCGGACCCCGTACGCCAAGGCCGTCGAGCTGTCCGCGTACAAGGCCGGCCCCGGCTGGCTGGACCGCGACCAGGACACCGACGACCCGCGTGCGCTGCGCTGCGTCGACGCGCTGCGGGCCGGCCGGCTGCCCGACGTGCAGGACCTCGTCGTCCACCCGAACGTCTGGCTCGGCCCGTCGGTCTTCGGCTTCGACGTCTTCGGGCCCGGCGCCGGCACCTGGCTGGTCGGCACCCCGGCCCAGGTCGCCGAGCGCATCAACGAGTACGCGGCGCACGGGACCGAGTCCTTCATCCTGTCCGGCTGGCCACTGCTCCAGGAGGCCCTGCGGTTCGGCCGCGACGTACTGCCCCTGCTCGACGTGGACCACGGGTTCGAGGTGCGGCCCTACGACGGGAGCAGCGACGCCGAACTGCTCGCCGCCTTCCCCGAGGTGGACGACCCCTCCGTGCCGGGTGGCCGCCGGACCCCGGCCGCGCACCGGTGAACGCCACGGCGTCCGCCGGCGGTCTCGACACCGTATGGCTGACCCGCTGCCCGGTCCCGACCGCGAGCGGCATCGCCTACCGACAGGGCTGGCTGGCCGAGGAGTTCGGGCGCGAGGGCGTCGCCGTCGCCGAACTGCGCGACGCCGGCCCGCAGTCGGCAGGGCGCCACCTGGACCACGGGCTGCCCGGGCTCTTCCGCGAGGGCGGCAGCATCCCCGCGCTGACGGCCCGCGCGGCGGGCGCCCCGACCCGGCTGATAGGCCTGACCTGGATAGAAGAACGCCAGGTCATCCTGGTCAGGCCGGACTCCGGGATCACCGGGGCCGCCGCGCTCGCCGGGCGCCGCGCCGCCCTGCCGGTGCACGGCCCCGAGCCCGGCGCGGGTGTGATGCGCGCGATGGCGCTGCACGGCTTCCGCGGGGCGCTGGGCCTGGCAGGACTCGGCCTGGACGCGGTCGACTTCGTGGAGGTGCCCGACGCCCGCGACCGCGAGCCGGGCTGGACCGTCAACGGCCCGCTCACCCGGCCGTGGACCGGCATCGAGGCGCTCGCCCGCGGCGAGGTCGACGCCGTCTACGCCAAGGGGCCGGCCGCACTCGACCACGCCGTCCTGGCCGGCGCCGTCATCGGTGTCGACCTCGACGACCACCCCGACCCCGCGTGCCGGGTCAACAACGGCACCCCCCGGCCGATCACCGTCCACGAGCGGACGCTGGCCGAACACCCGTGGGCGGTCGCCCTCTTCCTCGCCCAGACGCTGCGCGCCGCGACATGGGCGGCGGACCACCGCGACGACGTCCTGCGGCTGCTGGCCGTGGAGAGCGGCGGCAGTGCGCAGGCGGCGGCTCGCGCCCACCGTGGTGACTTCCACCGGCGCCTGCGCCCCGACCTGTCCGAGACCCGACTGCAACTGCTGGACCGACAAAAGGAGTTCCTGGTGTCCCACGGTTTCGTCCCGCGCGACTTCCCGCTCGCCGACTGGATCGCCCCGCAACCGCTGCGCGCCGCAGAGGCATTGGCGGCCGCCCGATGAGCGCCGACGACTTCACGAGCGCCCTGCTCGCCGACGCGGCCGTCGCCTTCCGTGTGCTGCACGGCACCGGCACGCTCACCCCGAGCGCCACCTTGAGCTTCGTGGTGCGGGTCCCCGGCGGGGACCAGGTGGTGAACGTCAAGCACCCCGACCCGTTCCGCCCGGACGAGCCCCCGAAGGCGGTGCCGACCAGCATCCTGGACGGCCCCGGCGCGCTGCGACCGTGGGGCGACGGCATCCGCTACACCGCGGTCTTCGCCGCGCACCCGTGGCTCGGCTCCATCGCCCATGTGCACACCCCGCACCTGGCGGCCTGGGCCCAGGCGCACCGCCCGTTCCCGCTGCGCTACGTACCGGCGCAGCGCGAGACGACCGCGGAAGAGCTGCCCGTCTACCTCGACCGCCACGAGGGCGAGGACGAGTTCATCCTGCGCACCCTGGCGGAGGACCCGGACGTCCCAGGCATCCTGGAGGCCAACGGCGGCGCCACCTTGTGGAGTCGGGGCGGCCTGCTCGACCTGGCCCGCCTCATCCTCATCGTGGAGGAGGGCGCCCGCGCCCAGACCCTCGCGGAACCCCTCGGCGGGGCCCGGGAGTTCGGCCCCGGCGTGCTGGCCCAGCAGTGGAACGCGATGGGCCGGGGCGACTCCGAGCGGGCCAGAGAGCGGATCAGCCGGACAGAGGCGCTGTACGCCGGCGCCTGACGCGCGGGGCCGCGCTGCCGGTGCCCGTCCGGCGGCGCGGCCGGCCCGCGCCGAGGGCCGGTGGCCGGGCGCCGACGCGGCCCCCTGGCGGGGCGCCCGCGGCGTCGGACGCGTGCGTCCGCCGCCGCCACACGGCGATTCCGTGGCCTGGCCGCGGTGCTGGTCCTGTATGACAGGGAGATCAACCACCGGCCCGCACTCGCGGATCGGTCCCGGCCGGGGACCGACGTCGGGCCGGCGAAGGGTGATGCCCCGTGCGCCTGCTGCTGACCACCGACACCCACGTGCCCAAGCGGGCCCGCAGCCTGCCCGACGAGCTGCTGGCCGCCGTCGAGGCGGCCGACGTCGTCTTCCACGCGGGCGACTGGGTGGACGAGGCGACGCTCGATCTCCTGGAGGCTCGGGCACGGCGACTGGTCGCGGTCCACGGCAACAACGACGGTCCGGCGCTGCGAGCCCGGCTGCCGGAAGTGGCCGGCGTCGAGGTGGCGGGTGTGCGGTTCGCTGTGGTGCACGAGACCGGCCCGGCACAGGGGCGCGAGGAACGCTGCGAGCGACGGTTCCCGGATGCCGATGTCCTGGTGTTCGGGCACAGCCACATTCCCTGGGACACCACATCGGGCCGCCTGCGGCTGCTCAACCCCGGTTCGCCCACCGACCGGCGCCGCCAGCCGTACCGCACGTACATGACCGCGACAGCGGACGCGGGCGTGCTCTCGGACGTCGCACTGCACCGGCTGCCGCCCCGCAGCCCGGCCTGACCAGGAGGGCGTCCCGGGCGGACGTTTCTCGGAGGCCACGCGTACAGGCGGCGGCACGGCCCGGTCCGCGGCGCCGTCCGTGGCCGCCGCGTCGGTCGGTGCCCGGGTGCCACCCTGAGCAGCTGCACACACGGATGAACCGCCGGGACTGCCCTGGCTTCGGCCCAGGGCAGTCCCGGCGGCGTGACGGCTATTTCTTCAGCGAGGTCGTGGACGAACGCGACCGCTTCTACCTGGCGATGCTCCACCAGCTCGGCATCACCAAGGGCGAGCCGTTCGCGCCCGACGAGCGGACGGCACGGATCTTGGAGCAGGGCGCGGCGGCGGGCGAGCTGATGGCGCAGGCCAGATGCCCCCGGGCCGGGCTGCTCGTCCCGCGCCCGGACGGCGCGCTCTTCTTCGGCGACGGCGGTCACCCGTGCGGAGGTCCCTGCCTGGCCGGGGCGTCTTGCGCCATGGACCTGAAACCATGGTGGTCAGGAGGGCCGGGTGTGGGTGACGCGATCGGGCAGATGCTGGCATCCGCGGTGGGCATCGCCATCAGCAGTTCACCGGCCGGCCCCGCGAGGGCCACGAGGCCCCCGCCCCGAAGTGTGCACCCTGGCCCCACCGCAGGTGGGCAGGCTACCCCGCCTCGCGCAGGGTCGAAACGAGCGCTCGGGTGATCCGCATCGAACGGACCAGCATGGTGCCGACCGCGTCGAACCACTGCTCCCCGCACGGCGCTTGAGCAGAGCACACGGGATCCGGCGTCTGCGCTGTCGCGGCGATCACGGCCGCCACCAGCATTACCGCCGGCCAGGTCGGCCGCAGCCACCAAGGCGGCCGCGCCTCCACCCACCGCTGAGCATCGGCTTGCCGCCACGGGCGGGCGGTCACCTCGGTGCAGGGGGACGCACTGTCCGACATGCGGGAATTATGAAGCCCCGCGTGCCGGAGCCCCGCCCGGGGCCGAGCACGTACAACCGAGCCGATCCGCGCTGACGGCTCTCGGGTCCGTGGTACCGCGAGCGGTACCACGACGACCGGCGGAGCCCGCAGCCGGCCGCTGCAGGCTCCGCCGGCGTGCTCGGACTCAGGCCAGCTCGGTGGCGGCGAACTCCTTCAGCCACGCCCGGAACGCCGGGCCGAGATCCGCGCGCTCGCAGGCCAGCCGGACGGTCGCGCGCAGGTAGGCGCCGCGGTCGCCGGTGTCGTACCGGCGCCCGGAGAAGACCACGCCGTGCACCGGACCGCCGTCGTTCTGCCGCTGGGCGAGTTCGCCGAGGGCGTCGGTGAGCTGGATCTCGCCGCGTTGGTCCGGCCTGGTCTTGGCGAGCGCGGGGAAGATCTCGGGGCTGAGCACGTACCGCCCGATCACCGCGTACGAGGAGGGTGCCTGTCCCGTCTCCGGCTTCTCGACCAGGCCGGTGACGCGGACGATGTCGCCGTCCTCGCCGGCCACCGGGACGATGTCGGCGCACCCGTAGAGGTGGATGAGGGCCGGTTCGACCTCCATCAGGGCGACGACGCTGCCGCCGTACCGCTGCTGGACCTCCGCCATCCGGGGCAGCAGCGGGTCGCGGGGGTCGATGAGGTCGTCGCCCAGGAGCACGGCGAAGGGCTGGTCGCCGACGTGCGGCTCCGCGCAGAGCACCGCGTGCCCGAGGCCCTTGGGGTCGCCCTGGCGGACGTAGTGCATCATCGCCAGCCGGCTGGAGGCCCGCACCTTCTCCAGGAGTTCGTCGTCGCCGCGCCGGCCGAGCAGTTCCTCGAGTTCGTAGTTCCGGTCGAAGTGGTCCTCAAGGGCCCGCTTGTTGCGTCCGGTCACCATCAGGACGTCCGTGAGGCCGGCAGCCACGGCTTCCTCGACGACGTATTCGATCGCCGGCTTGTCGACGATCGGGAGCATCTCCTTGGGAGTCGCCTTCGACGCCGGAAGAAATCGGGTTCCCAGGCCTGCGGCGGGTATGACGGCCTTGGAGACGTGCGAAATGTGCGGTGATCTCTGGTGAGTTGACATGCGCGATACGCCGCCGTAATCCGGCGGCAATTCCCCCCCTGGGTATCAGTGGTAAGTGCACATCATAAGCACATGTCCCAGGGGGTTTTCGGGCGGAAGGGCGGAAGGGCGCAATAACGGAAGGATGGCATCCGCATCTGGTGCCCCAACGCCCCCTGTCGTCACGGCATTTCCAGCAGCCTTGAGAGCGCGTAGCCCGCGATTCCCCGGCCGGCCGCGATGGCATGCGCGTCCTTGTTGCCGGCGGCACCGGAATTCGGCCCGGCGATCGTGGTGTACAGGTAGCGCCCGTGCACCGCGTGCGTCACCGCGCACGCCACCTTGCTGGTGCAGAAGCTGGGGATGCCGGCCCCGGTCACGGGCGTCAGGTTGCCCTTGAAGTCCGTGTTCACCGCCTCGGCGTCGGCAGGCGTCGGGAAGACCATCACGCCCACGGTCACCGCGTCCTTGCCGGAGACGTACGTCGCCAGCACGATCTGCGAGCAGTGGTGCGGGTCCAGTTGCGGGCCGAGACCCCCCTGGGTGCCCTGCCAGCAGGGGGCCTTGTGCGCGGTGATCTTCCGGGCGAACGACTGGCCGTCGACGGCGAGCTTCGGGGCGGTGAACAGGTCACTGCCTCGCAGCGTGGGTGTCGGCTGGCCGCTGGGCCCGGCGGAGGAGCTGCTCGGCGAAGGACCGGCCGACGTGCTCGTGGACGCGCTCGCCGATGTCGACGGGCTGTGCTTGGGGCCGTCGGCGACCTTGTCGTCGCCCTTCTTCCCCATGCTCAGGGCGACCACCGTGCCGGCCGCGGCCACCGCCAGGACGACGACGGAGACGATGCCGATCCTCAGCCGCCGCTTGCGCCTGCGCTCCGCCTCCTGGTCGTCCGCCAGCGCCGACCAGTCCGGTTGGTTGGGGTCGGGCACGTACGGCTGCGGGAGGCCGGGACGCACCCCGTACGGGTAGCCGGCCTGCAGCGGGGGCTCGCCCTGGTGCGGCGGCGGCTGCTGGGCGGCCGGGGCGAACTGGCCCTGCTGGAAGTTACTGAACGGGATGTGCGGTTGCTGCGGCGCCTGCGGTTGGGCCGGTTGCTGCGGCGCCTGCGGTTGAGCGGGCTGGGGGTGCTGCGGCGCCGATGGGCGCTGCTGCGACCCGGCGGGGGCTGTGGGGGCGCCCTGGTGCGGGATACGGGGGTCCTGAGGCCCCTGCGGTGTACTCATAGCCTCGGGACTTCACCTTTCCGATCACCCATGTGAGTGAATCTTAGCGTCAGTGGCGGGCCAGGGAGTCAGGGCCAGCGCATCCAGGCCCTCACGGAAGGCCGCTTTTGTCCGCGGATCTATGTCGAACCGGTAGTCGTAGCGGCCGCCCTCGTCCTCGCTGTGCTGGAACCACACGAAGCCGATGACGTTCGGCGTGCTCTTGAGCCAGCGGAAGAGGTCCGCGGTCCACTGGGCCTGCTGCGGCCCGGGCGAACTGCCGGTCTCCGCCAGCAGGATCGGCTTGCCGGAGAAGCTCTCGACGGCGTCGACCGTGGGCTGCAGCACCTCCCGGGCGGACTTCTCCCCGGTGCCGTAGCCGTCGATGCCGATCCAGTCCACGTACTGGTCGCCGGGGTACAGCGGCTGCAACTGCACCCCGTTGGTGCCGCGGAGGATGTTGGGGCTCCAGACCCAGATCACCTGGGTCGCACCGACGGCGTCGAAGAGGTCGTGGATGTGCCGCCACGCCTTGACGTAGTCGCCGGGGGCGTTGCCGCTGTTCCGCTCCGCCCAGGGGTACCAGTCGCCGTTCATCTCGTGCGCGAAGCGCAGCAGGATCGGCCGCCCGGTGGCCTTGACCTGGCGGGCGAAGGTGATGACGTACTGGTCGAAGGACCCCGACGCGATCTTCTTCAGCGCGTACTGCGGCTGATCCGCGGCCCGCGACGTCCCGTACGGCTCCCAGGTGAGGAGCGGCAGCGCGCCCTGCTGGTAGCTGAGGTCGAAGTCGCTCGGTGAGAAGGACTTGTTCCAGCTCTGGTAGTACTCCAGGATCCGCGGGTGCAGGCCGGCGGCGGCGGTCGCCGCGTCGGTGGTCGCCCGGGCCGGGCCGTGGAAGGTGGCCACGCCGAAGTACTGGCCCTTCGGGTGCAGGTAGTCCGCCTTGGTCAGCCCCTTGGGGGCGGGTTCCGGCGCCTCCCGCGGCGGGATGCCGCGGCCGGTGGCGGACTGGTCAGGGGCGCGGGGGTAGTCGGAGGAGGACGAGCAGGCGGCCAGCACGGCCGTCAGCACGCCCACCAGCAGGCCGACGAGGACGCGCCGGGGCAGCAGCGCCGGACACGCCGGCGCTTGCGGGTGGACGTGCGTATGGACGTGGGCGTGGACGTGGGAGTACGGCACTCTGCGTGGATTGCGCATCGGACGGCGGCGGTCCTACTGCCGGCCCAGTGAACGGAAGGTCCAGCCGGCGGCGCGCCAGCCGTCGCGGTCCAGGACGTTGCGGCCGTCGATGATCTGCGGCCGGGCGACGACCTCGGCCACCGCCCGCGGGTCGAGGTCCCGGAAGTCCCGCCACTCGGTGAGGTGCACGATCAGCTCCGCGCCCTGCGCCGACTCCAACGGGCCGGTGGCGTAGTCCAGTTCGGGTCGCATCTTGCGCGCGTTGTCCATGGCCTTAGGGTCGTAGACGCTCACCGAGGCGCCCGCCCGGTGCAGCCGGCCCGCCAGTGCCAGCGCCGGCGAGTCACGGATGTCGTCGGAGTCGGGCTTGAACGCCGCGCCCCACACCGCGATCCGGCGCCCCGACAGCCCGTCCGGCAGCAGTTCCGCGGCCAGTTCCATGACCCGGTCCCTGCGGCGCAGGTTGATCGCGTCGACCTCCTCCAGGAAGGCGAGCGCCCGCCCGACGCCGAGTTCCTCCGCCCGGGCCCGGAAGGCGCGGATGTCCTTGGGCAGGCAGCCGCCGCCGAAGCCGACGCCGGCGTGCAGGAACCGCCCCCCGATCCGGTCGTCGTACGACAGCGCGGCGCTCAGCTGCGTCACGTCCGCACCCGCCACCTCGCAGACCTCGGCCATGGCATTGATGAAGGAGATCTTGGTGGCCAGGAACGCGTTCGCGGACGTCTTGACCAGTTCCGCGGTCGGGAAGTCGGTGACGACCAGCGGCACCCCGGCGTCCAGCAGCGGACGGTAGACCTCGCGCAGCAGCGGCTCGGACGCGGTGTCGCCGCCGTCGAAGCCGATGACCAGCCGGTCGGGCCGCAGGGTGTCCTCGATGGCGAAGCCCTCGCGCAGGAACTCCGGGTTCCACGCGAGCCGCACCTGCGCGCCGGCCGGGGCGAGTTCGGCGAGCCGGCCGGCCAAGCGCCCCGCGGTGCCCACCGGGACCGTGGACTTGCCGACCACCAGGGCGGGCCGGTCCAGATGCGGGGCCAGCGACTCGATCACCGCGTCGACGTACCGGAGGTCGGCGCCCTGGCCGCCGGGCTGCTGCGGGGTGCCCACGCACGAGAAGTGCACCTCGGCGAACTCGGCGGCCTCGCGGTAGGAGGTCGTGAACCGCAGCCGGCCCGAGGCGACGTGCTTGGCCAGGAGTTCGGCCAGCCCCGGCTCGTAGAACGGGACGCTGCCGGACTGCAGTGCAGTGATCTTGTCCGGGTCGACGTCGACGCCCAGGACGTCATGGCCGAGTTCGGCCATGCACGCGGCGTGGGTGGCGCCGAGGTAGCCGGTGCCGATGACAGTGAGCCGCATGTTACGGGTGCCCTTCCGGTACGTGGGGATCAAGCGTGAATGGGGCGGAGCGGGCCCCACGACGCAGGGGCCGCTCCGCCGCTCCCCGAGCCGGATCCGATGTCGTTGCGCACGGCAATGGCACAGGTTGAGCGGCCTTCCGAACCCCCTTGTGGAGAGAGGGGGCGCGGAACGCGCAGCGATGCTACGGCAATCGCCGGGCTGCGCGAGGATGCCGTGCAGATCATATGGTAAACATTCCCTTCGAAGACAGCTTCTCTGCGGCATACCGCGTCGTCAGGGGCCTGGGGGAAAATCGGCGCGATGGGGAAGGCATGCTGGCGTTCTTGCTGGAGATCCGCGAGCTGCGGATCAGCGGGGTGGTGTACCCATTTGCGGCGTTCATGGCGCTCATCTGGTTGCTGTGGGTGATCAAAATCGTGCTCGCCCGGCGTTACAAGCCGTGGAAGCGCCCATTCCACGCGACCACTTCCGTGATCATTCCGGTGGTCGACGAACCTGAGGAGCTGTTCCGGGAAGTCGTCGGCCGGATCACCGACCAGCGACCGACCGAGATCATCGTGGTGATCAACGGCCGCCGCAACGAGAACCTCGAAGCGATCTGCGACGACCTCGGCGTGCTCTGGTACTGGACGGAGATCCCCGGCAAGCGCAACGCCCTGAAGGTCGGCCTGGAGGCGTCCACCGGCGAGATCGCCGTGCTGGTCGACTCCGACACCATCTGGACCACCAACACCCTCAGTGAGCTGATCAAGCCGTTCCGCGACCCGAAGATCGGCGGCGTGACGACCCGCCAGCGGATCCTGCAGCCCAGCCGCACCGTGCTCACCCGCTGGGCGGACTGGCTGGAGAGCGTGCGCTGCCAGTACTCCATGCCGGCCATGAGCGTGCTCGGCACGGTCGGCTGCCTGCCCGGCCGCACCATAGCCTTCCGCAGCTCGATCCTCTTCGACTGCATGGACGACTTCCTGGGCGAGAAGTTCCTCGGCGTCTTCCTGGAGGTCAGCGACGACCGCACGCTGACCAACTACACGCTGAAGGCCGGGTACCGCACGGTCTACCAGTCGACGTCGCTGGTCTACACCGACGCGCCGCTGGAGCTGAAGAAGCTCGCCAAGCAGCAGTACCGCTGGGCCCGCGGCTCGCAGTACAACACGCTGCGGATGATGCCGTGGATGCTGAAGAACGCGAAGATGCTGGCGCTGTTCTACTTCGCCGACGTCGCCGTACCGTTCGTGCTCCTCGGCACCTTCGCGTCCTGGGTCGTCGCCGCGTTCCACAAGGGCCGTCCCGGCATCTACACGGACCTTCCGCTGCCGTCCGACCCCACCAAGTCCCTGGTGCTGCTGGTGAGCCTGGCCGCGGTGATGTCGCTGTTCTCGCTCATGGTCCGGTTCGGCCGGCACTTCGCCTACCGGCCGCAGGACCTGCTCTTCCTGCCCACGTTCATGGTCATCAACACGCTGCTGCTCCTGCCGGTGCGGCTGCTCGGCTTCTTCCGGTGCGCGCACAACGCGAGTTGGGGAACCCGCGCGGACAGCTTCGCCGGCGAGAAGACCCACAGCCCGCTGGTGCTCGTGCCGTACCTGATCGGCGCAGTGATGCTGGGGGGATCGGTGATGATGAGTGTCTGAGCCGCGAAGCAGCCGTCGCCGCAAGCCGGTCCGCTGGTGGAGCCGCGGTTCCGGCATTCGCCTGCGCGTGTGGATGGCCGTCAACGCCGTACTGCTGTCCGCACTTTCCTACGCCGTCTATGCGGCGGTGGTCTCCAACGCGCAGAACACCGGCTACTCCGGCCTGGGCGGCCCCCCGAGCAGCCCCGGCGTGCTCGAGCGGCTCAAGGGCAAGGACGGGCCGACCGTCCCCAGCAAGGACCAGTTCCTGCACCCGGACGGCATCTACTACGGTGCGGCCACCAAGCTGGCGCCCTACGACGCCCGGGAAGTCGAGCAGTTGACCACCGACGCCGGTGGCATCCGGCCGACCATGGCCTCGTACTTCCTGTCCTGGAACCAGAAGTTCAACCCCGCCTCGATCACCGCTGCCTACGCGCACGGCACCCTGCCGGTCCTGACCTGGGAGCCGTGGCAGGGCGGCAGCATGAACCCGAAGCCGGACGAGATCCTCAAGTCCAACATCGACCAGCCCGCGTACCGGCTCGCGAACATCACCGCCGGCCGCTTCGACACCTACATCACGCAGACCGCCGAGGCGATCGCCGCCGCCAAGTGGCCGGTGGTGCTGCGCTTCGCGCACGAGATGAACGGCGTCTGGTACCCGTGGTCCGAGCGTGTCAACGGCAACCACGCCGGCGACTACGTGAAGGCGTGGCGACATGTTCACGACCTGTTCCAGCAGGCCGGTGCCACCAACGTGATCTGGGCCTGGGCACCGAACATCATCCGTCCCGCGCCCGGCGTCAAGCTCTCGCCCCTCTACCCGGGCGACGCCTACGTGGACTGGGTCGGCATGACGGGGTACGGCGTACGCGAGAAGACGCCGGAGACCACCTTCGGGCCGACGATCAAGCGGATCCAGGCCTTCACCGACAAGCCCATCGTCATCATGGAGACCGGGGCCCAGATCGACAGCAGCCAGCTGAGCTGGGTCACCAGCTTCTTCCCCTGGCTCACGCGCAACCCTGAAGTCATCGGCTTCATCTGGACGGAGAAGGACCGCACCACCGGTGCCAACGCCGACTGGCGCTTCACCTCCAGTGCGGCGGAGAAAGAGGCGTACCAAGCCGGCCTGGCCACCCTGCACCTGACCACCGGCCAGCCCGCCACCACGACGAGCACGGCCCCGACTTCCCCCGCCGGCTCAGCGGCGAGCCCGTCCGCCTCCAGCACAGGGAGCACGCCGTGAGCGAGAGGGAAGTCCTCGACTCCCCGGAAACCATCCCGATCGCGATCATCCCGCAGCCCGGGACCGAGCGGGCCGAGGCGCGGCCCAGCCGCCGCGAGGAGCGCGAGCAGCGGGAGCGCGAGCGCAGGCGCGGCCTGAGCCGCGCCACCACCATGCTGCCGCCGGCCCTGGTCGCCCTCGCCCTCGGCGCCTACCAGATCGGCACCCCGCAGGTCCGCGAGGACGAGTCGGCCACCTGGTGGGCCGCCCACCTGTCGTGGAGCGACCTGGGGCGCCTGCTGGACAACACCGACGTGGTGCTGGCTCCGTACTACGTGCTGATGCACCTGTGGGTGACGGTGGCCGGCTCCTCGCCGGTGGTGCTGCGGCTGCCCTCACTGCTGGCGATGACGGCGACCGCCGCCGCCCTCGCCCTGCTGGGCCGCCGGATGTTCGACGGGCCGACCGGCCTGATCGGCGGGCTGATCTTCGCCGTACTGCCGGCCACCACCCGCTATGCCCAGGATGCCCGCCCCTACGCGCTGTCGGCGCTCGCCGTGGTCGTCGGGGCGCTGTTGCTGTACCGGGCGCTGGACCACGAAGGCGCCGACCGGTGGGGCGGCTACGCCCTGGGCATGCTGGGCACCGGGCTGTTCCATCCGGTCGCCGCCACCGTTGTGGTCGCCTACCTGCTGATCGTCTTCGCCACCGACCGCCAGCGCGCCGGCGCCTGGTTCTCGGTGACGGTGGTCCCGGTGGCTCCGCTGCTCGCGGTCCTGATGCTGGCCCGCGGCCAGAACCACCAGCACCCCAAGGGCGGCACCGGCCTCGACGCGCTGCGGCATCTGCCGCAGGACCTGCTCGGCTCCGTCCACGTCGCACTGGCCGTCGGGGTGCTGGCGGTGCTCGGAGTGCTGCTCGGCCGAAGGAACGGCGTCGCGTTGCTGGTCTGGGCCGTCCTGCCGCCGGTCGCGGTCTTCGCGCTGCGCTCCTACGGCAACCTGTTCACGCCGTCGTACTTCGTCTTCACCCTGCCCGCGATCGCCCTGCTCGCCGCGGCAGGCGTGTGCGGACTCGGCCGCGCACTGCCGGGCAGGGCCACGTCGATCGTGCCCCGGCAGCTCGTGGCAGGACTGGTCGCCTTCGCCGCGGTCGCCGCCGTCTCCGTGACGGTCCTGCCGTCCCTGCGCGACGACCCGCAGCCCGGCGCATACGACTTCCACGCGGCCGCCCGCTTCGTCGCCCTGCAGCAGAAGCCCGGCGACGGCATCGTCTACAGCGGTCAACTCGACGTCGCCACGCGCGCCATGGCCTACCAGTTGCGCGACGCCCCGCAGCCGCTCGCCGACGTGTACGCGATGGTCTCTCCGCAGCGCGGCGGCACCTACACCGGCAAGCCCTGCGCGGCCCCGGTGGTGTGCACCAAGGGCGTCGACCGGATCTGGCTGGTGTCGACCGCGCCCGCCGCCACCCCGTACGCCGGGATGACCGCGGACGAGGGCACGTTCCTCCGGACCGAGTACAAGGCCTCCCCCGCCCGGGAGTTCGACGGAGGGCTGCGCGTAGTCCTGTTCCAGCGGGCCGCCAAGGCGGGAGGGCGTGGCTGAGGGCGGCCGCCCCGTGCGCACGCGGCGGCGCGGCGCGCGCCGGCTGGTGCTCGCGGTCATCGCCGCGGTGGCTGTCGGCGCGGGCGCTCTCGCGTGCGGCGGCGGCACGCCGTCCGGCAACCCCGGCACGAAGGACGCCGAGCACGGCGTCGCCCTTCCCTCCGCGACGACGCCCGAGTTCGTTCCCGACAGGTCGCGTTTCCTCCACCCTCCCGGCGGCACCACGTACGTCGGCGTCGCCGCACCCGGCGCACCCTGGAAGTCCGCGGTGCTCTCCGGCATCGCCGAGGACGCCGGCGTCCGGCCGAACATGGTCGAGTACTTCGTCAACTGGGCCAAGGACTTCGACGAGGGCGCCGTCCGGTCCGCGTACTCCCAGCACGCCTTCCCGGTGATCACCTGGGAGCCGTGGGCCGGGGCAGGCAAGGGCACGAAGCAGCCGTCGTATGCGTTGTCCACCATCATCGACGGCCACCACGACGCTTACATCACCGCGTTCGCCAAGGCCGTCAAAGCGAACCGCTGGCCCGTCGCGATCCGCTTCGGCCACGAGATGAACGGCCACTGGTACCCCTGGGCCGAACGCAACGGCGTCAACAAACCGGGGCAGTTCGCGGCCGCCTGGAAGCACGTGCACGCGATCTTCGACAAGGTCGGCGCACGCAACGTGATCTGGGTGTGGGCGCCGAACACGCTGCGCGGCGCGGACCCGGTCAGCCTCAAGTCGCTCTACCCGGGGGACGCCTACGTCGACTGGATCGGCATGTCCGCCTACGACGTCTCGGAACCCACGGCGGGCGACGTGCTGGACCCGACCCTGCGGGCCGTCCGGAAGTTCACCCGGCGCCCGCTGCTGATCACCGAGACCGGCTCCCAGCCGGGTGCCGGCAAGGCACGCTGGATCACCACGTTCTTCCCGTGGCTGCGGAAGCACCCCGATGTGATCGGCTTCGTCTGGTTCCAGTACACGCGCGAGCAGGGCGCCGGCGCCGACTGGACGTTCACCTCCGGCAAGGCGGCGCGGAACGCGTACCGCACGGGGGTCCGCCTGCTGAAGCCCGCGCCGATCCCGGCTCCGTCCTGACCTGGCCGCGCACGGGTGCCGGCAGCGGCGGACCGGTGCGCACGTGCTTGTACAGTGTCCCCGCTGTGTGGAGGTGGTGAACGATCGTGACCCCGCCTCCTCACCCGAAATCTCATCGGAGGGGACTTTCATGACCGAACGGGGCGATGCGCAGGAGCCCACGCCGAGATTCACCCGGCGCCATGCCATGGAACTGCTGGGGACCGCCGGGGTGGGAGCGGCGGCGGGCCAGCTGTGGAATGCGGCCCCCGCGTCCGCCGCCCCGCTGGACGAGGCCGCAGCGGTGCAGCCTGCCGCGGTCCCGCCGACGGAGGCCGTGGACGCGTCGGCCCTTGACTCGTCGGGTGGTGTCGTGTACGGGTCGCTGGAGGTCGAGGCGGTGCCCGGCACCGTCGACCCCGACCTCCCGGTGGGCCGCGGCAACTCGCTCACGCAGACCGGCATCGCGATCGCCTCGACCTACCCCGCGGACGACGTCCCCACCGGGCAGGACGGCACCGGGCGGCTGAGTCTGTACAGCTACCAGCGGGCGCACACCAACGGATACGGCGAGACCGTCCGCAACTTCCTGATGCGCAAGGACGCCAAGGCGATGACGGCCTGGTACATGCCGTCATCCGGGTACGACACGGACCGTGACGCCGTCAACGGAGCGTGGTCGGCGGTCGCCTGGACCGGTGCGCACTACGAGGCCGACGACCACAGCGGCCTGCACGCGCACTGGGAACTGGAGATACCCGACGCCAACGGAGCCCTGCAGGGCCGGTTCGAGGCACCCTTCGCGGACCAGACCACCGGCAAGATCGGTGTCGACAAGACGAACCTCATGACCAACCTGGCGGACTTCACGGTCCGGACCCACGGCACCGACACCACGGGCGCGGACATCCAGCAGGCGCTGCGGCTGTCGGGCCCGGCCGGCTGGGAGAAGCCGATCGAGTTCGGCAACACGACGGACGGCACGGCGAAGCGGTGGAAGATCCGGGCCACCAACGGCGCCGAGTCGGGCAGCAACGCGGGAACCGACCTGGAGGTCCAGCGGTACAACGATGCCGGCACGGCCATCGACCAGCCGCTGCGGATCATCCGCTCCACCGGCCAGGTGGCGGTCGGCGGCCTGAGCGGCACCTCCGCGGGTCTGACGGTGACCCGCGCGTCGACCAGCCCCGCGGTCACCGTGACGAGCACGACCGCGAACGGTCAGGCCGTCCTCGCGGTCACCGCGGATTCGGCGTCGGCGGCCTATCAGGCCCGCATGAGCAGCGACACGATCAACCGGTTCCGGATCGGCGCCGACGGCCGCATGGAGTGGGGCAGCGGCACCGCGACCCGGGACGTGACCCTGTACCGCTCCTCCGCGGACACCCTCCGCACCGACGACAGCCTCCGCGTCGACGGGAACGTGTACCTCTCCACCACGAGCCTGGGTGGCGGGTCCGGGGTCATCGCCGTCGCGAACGCGAAGGTGGTGCCCAACGCGGCTCCCAGCGGCGGCGGTGTCCTCTTCGTCCAGAACGGCGCACTGAAGTACGTCGGCTCCTCCGGCACCGTCACCACCATCGCCCCTGCGTGACCCGGCTGCGGGACGACGCAGCCGGTGGACGCTCGGCCCGCCGAACGGGACGCCCCGTTCGACGGGCCGGCCGGCCCATCTGCCGGGCCACGGACCGAATGGCGCCGCGCGGGGCTCAGACCGTCTCGTTCAGCTTTCCGGTGGCCACGTCGAAGACGAAGCCGCGGATCGCGTCCTTGTGCGGGACGAAGGGGTCCGCCTTGATGCGGGCGATCGACTGGCGGACGTCGTCGTCGAGATCGGAGAACGCCTCCGCCGCCCACGGCGGGCGGATCCCGGTGTCCTTCCGCACCGCGTCCTTGAAGCCGTCGTCGGTGAAGGTGAGCATCCCGCAGTCGGTGTGGTGGATGAGGATGATCTCCCGCGTACCCAGCAGCCGCTGGCTGATGGCCAGCGAGCGGATCTCGTCGGAGGTCACGACACCGCCGGCGTTGCGGATGACGTGCGCCTCGCCTTCCTTCAGGCCGAGGATCGCGTAGACGTTCAGGCGGGCGTCCATGCACGCCACCACCGCGAGCCGGCGGGACGGCGGCAGCGGAAGCGGACCGTCGAAGGTCTCGGCGTAGGCGGCGTTGTTGGCGAGCAGTTCATCGGTCACAGACATGCGGACTTCCTTTGCAGCACTCCGGAGACGGCGGACGGACGACGAGCGTGGAAGGGCCGCGCCGGGGCTCAGACCCCGGACATGGCCTGCCGACACCACTCGTCGAACATCCCGGTCCGACGGGACGGCCAGAAGTCCTCGATCACCGCGAGACGATGTGCCATGTCCCCCAGTGAAGCAGCTGTCCCGTCACGCACAAGACCACAGACGTTCGATCTCACCCCTTCGGCCGTGCGGCCGCCGGTGGGGCAAGCCCGTGGTCAGCGCAGGTGGACCAGGATCCGCCCGGGGTTGTCCGGGTCGACTTCCACCCGGGCGTAGAGCTTTTTCAGGTGCGTCTGCGCCAGCGTGGTCAGCACCCGCTGCCTGAGCGCGCCCGTCCCCTTTCCCGGGATGACCTGCAGCACGTCGACCCCGGTGGCGGCGGCCCTGAAAAGCGCCTGACGCAGCGCGACGTCGAGGTCGCGGTTGCTGCGGAAGATCGGGTGCAGATCGAGCGTGAGCAATATGACCGCCTCCCACGGGTAGCCGTACGGTCGCAGCGTACGGCAGGCTCCGCGCATCGAGACCGTGCCCGCGTCCGCTGATGCCGCAGGACGGCACTCCCCCATCGCCCGCCCGGCCACCACCGCCTTGCGTTCGCCGGCATCGCCCGCACCGTCACTGCTACCGCAGGCTCACCAGCGGCTCCCGCACCTGGACGCGCTGCACCGCGACAGCGCGGACGGGACCGGGGCGGCGATCGAGAGGTGTCGGCGGATTCCGGGTGCCGCGCGTTCCGATTCGGGATCGGTCGAGGCGTATTTCGCCGTCTACGTGCGCCGCATCCCTGGCCGTACCCCGCGCCGTATATCGCGGCGGCTTCCTTCATCGCGCTCGGCCAGGCCATGACCGATACGGACTGGTCAGACCCCGGATCGGCTCAGGTCTGCCGTTGGTGCGGACCTTGATGGGCGGCGCCCGTAGTCAGAGGTGGTTCCGAAGCGATCCGGGCGGAGGCCGTTCGGCGCGATAATGCTGAACTCCGCAGCTCGGGCGGCCTTCGACCGTCCGGCAGGCGAGGGAATGTCGGCCGCGAGCATTTCGCCCGGGAATTCACTCGACTGCGGCTGCGGGCCGGCTTCACCATGCGCGCCCTGGCGCGCGCGACCCAATTGCCCTCCAGCACCATTGGCGACTACTCGTCGGGCCGTTCCTTCCCGTTGCCCACCGACATGGAGAAGCTGCGCGTCCTCCTGATCGAGCTGGGGGTCACGCGGGAAGCCGACATCAAGGCCTGGACCGATGCCGCGCTGCGCGCCAGGGGGCCGGTCGGCCACCAGCGCCGTACGGCGTCACTGCCCTACCGGGGGCTGGCGAGTTTCGGCGTGGAGGACGCGCGCTGGTTCCACGGCCGGGAGGAGGCGACCGCGGAACTGCTCGCCGCCGTCTCGGAGGACCAGGACCTCGACGTCCCGGTGATCGTGGTCGGCGCCTCCGGGTCCGGGAAGACCTCGCTGCTGCACGCCGGCCTTCTCGCCGCCCTCGCCGGGTCGCTGCTGACCTGCACGCCGGGCGACAGCCCACTGGCCGAGCTGTCGGCGGGGATCGCCCGTGCCACCGGCCGTCCCGCGCTCGCCCCCGACCTGCTGCGGGAGCGGCCGGGCGCGGTCGCCGACGAGGTGGCCGGCCTGGGAGAGGCGGGTCTGACCGTCGCGGTGGACCAGTTGGAGGAGATCTTCACCCTTTGTGACGACGAGGAGGAGCGGAGCGGGTTCCTCTCCGCTCTCGCTGCCCTGGCCGCGGTGCACACCGGTTCCGGGGGCCGCGTACTCGTCGTTCTGGCCCTGCGCGCGGACTTCTACGGTCAGGCGCTGTCCTATCCGGTCCTCGCCGCGGCCCTGCGTGGCCGGCAGGTCGTTGTGCGGCCGATGACGACCGAGGAGCTGCGCCGCTCCGTCACCGGGCCTGCCCGCGAGGCGTCCATGGAGGTCGACGACGGCCTGGTCCCACTGCTGTTGGCCGACCTGTCGCCGGGCGGCGGAAACGGTGCCGCGCACAACCCCGGCGCCCTGCCGCTCCTGTCGCACGCTCTGCTGACCACGGCGGAGCGCTCCGGCGGCAGGCGTCTGACGGTCGCTGACTACCTCGCGACCGGAGGAATCGAGCACGCCATCGGGAATTCCGCCGAGCGGGTCTACGGCGACCTCGGGGAGTCACGGCAGGAGGCCGCACGCCGGCTCTTCCTGCGCCTGGTCCACCTGGGCCAGGACACCGCCGACACCCGCCGCCGGGCCCGGTGGGCGGAGTTGACCGGGTCGGACGGCACGGTGCCGCCCGACGTGGACGAGGCGCTGACCGCCTTCGTGGCGGAGAGGCTGCTGACCGTCGACTCCACGTCGGTGGAGATCACCCATGAGGCGCTGCTGGGCGGCTGGCCACGGCTGCGGGAGTGGACGGAGGCCAACCGGGCCAGGATGCTCCAGCATCGGCGGCTGGCCGACAGCGCCTTCGGCTGGCAGGAAGGCGGCCGGGACACGGGCGCGTTGTCTCGGGGCGGCCGCCTCGCGCTCTTCCGGGAGTTGGCCGCCGACGCCACGTACGGCGCCGTGCTCAGCAGGCTGGAGCACGAGTTCCTCGACGCTTCGGCGGCCCAGGAGGAGCGTGCCCACGCCGCGGACCGCCTGCGGGTGCGCCGGCTGCGGCGGCTCTCGGCCGCACTGGTGATCGCCCTGGTGGCAGCGCTGGCGCTCGGCGGCGTCGCATTCCGGCAGCGGTCGCAGGTGAACATCGAGCGCGACCAGGCACTGTCCCGGCAGATCGCCGGGCGGGGCGAGTTGCTGCGCCAGCAGGACGTGTCACTGGCGGCTGGCCTGGGGGTGGAGGCCTACCGGATCAGCCCGACGACCGAGGCCCGGACCCTCCTGCTGGAGGCGTCGGACACCCCGAGCGCCGTTCGCCTGGAGCGGGCGCGGGGAGTTGTACAGGCGGTGCCGGTCAGTTCCCGGCATGTCCTGGCGTCGGCTGCCGCGGACGGGACCGTGCGGCTGTGGGATGTGGCCGGCGCCGGGCCGCGGCTGCTGCGGCTGATCAAGTTGCCGGCCCGAACCGCCGTGTACGCGGCGGCTTTCACCCCTGACGGCAGGCAATTGGCCGCGGCCGGCCAAGACGGCGAAGTGCGGCGGTGGGACGTCACCGACCCCGCCCGTCCGGTGTCGCTGGGCTCGGTCGCGGCCGGCGCCGGCACACTCTACGCGCTCGCCTACAGCCCGGACGGGCGGACGCTCGCCGTGGGCGGGCAGGACGGCACGGTGCGCAGATACCAGGTGGGTACGCCGGGCACGCCGGTCGGCCTGCGACCGCTGACCGGGCCCAGGAAATCCGTCCAGTCGCTGGCCTTCGCGCCGGACGGTCGGACGCTGGCAGCCGGAAGCGCGGACGGCGGCACCTACCTCTGGCGGCCCGGCGGGTCGACCGCTCCGGTGTGGGCCAGCGGGGCTGCCCGCACGCCGGAGATCGTCTTCTCCGTGTGCTTCAGCCCCGACGGCACGGTCCTTGCCGCAGGCAGCAGGGACGGGTCCGTCCGGCTGCGGCGCATCGGGCCCGGCGGACTGCCGGGGCCGTCCCTCACCCCGCCCACGCCGGCCACCAGTTGGGTCAACTCCCTCGCGTTCAGCCCGGACGGGCACCTGCTGGCGATGGGCAGCAGCGACTCTTCGGCCAGGCTCTGGGACATGGGCACCGGACAGGTCTCCGCCGTTCTGCCGCACCCCGGGCCGGTTGCCGCCGTGGCGTGGGACAGCTCGCAAACCCTGGTCACCGGGGCGGGCGACGGAGCGGCCCGCCTGTGGCACCTCCCCGTCCCCTACCTGCCCGGCAGCGGCCTGGTCGCCAGCGTCGCCTATCGTCCGGACGGACGGGTGCTGGCCGTCGGCAGCGGGGCGGTACGCCTGTGGGACACCGCCCGGCATCGGTCGCTGGGCGCGGCGCTGGCCGGCCCGACCCCTGCCAACGCGGTGGCCTTCAGCCCGGACGGTGACACGCTGGCCGTCGGGTACAACGACGGCTCGATCCGTCTGTGGGGCGTCCGGGACCCGAGCCGTCCGGTGCCGCTGGGCGGCCCGGTCCAGGGCGGAGGCGGCCAGGTGATCGAGACGCTCGCCTTCCGCCCGGGCGGTGGCATGCTCGTCTCCGGCGGGGACGACCATACGATCAGGCTCTGGCGCCTGTCGCCGGGGCGGCCCTTGTCGCGGGCGACGGAACTGCACGGTCCGCAGAACTACGTCTTCTCGGTCGCCTTCAGCCCGGACGGGCGCACCCTGGCGGTAGGCACCCGACCACGACCGCGACACCTTCTTCCGAACCCTGCGGGAGGCGTCGCGCCCCGACGCAACCGGCACGCCCGCGGCGCTGGTGGTCGCCGCGGTCCGCGACGACTTCAGGGAGGCGGTCCTGAAGCGGTTCGAGGACGTGCCGCTGGAGGTGGTGGCGCTGCAACCCATGACCCTCGAGGACCTGCGCGAGGTCGTCGAGGAGTCCGCCAGGGCGGCCGGCGTCCGAGCGGACCCAGGACTGGTCAGCCTGGTCCTCAGAGACGCCGGCGCGAGCGAGTTCTCCGCTGCCGATCCGGGCGTCCTGCCGCTGATCTCCCACGCGCTGAGCGCCAGTTGGTCCCATCGTGAGGGCGGCGGCGTCTGGCTGACCGCGGCGTCCTACGAGGAGGCCGGAGGCATCCGGGGCGCGATCTCCAAGACCGCTCACGACACCTTCGGCGAGTCCGCGTCACCTGAGGTCAGGGCGATCCTGCTGTCCCTGGTCGCGGTCGACCGCGAACGCCTTGCGCCCGTCAGGCGCAGGGTGCGCAGCGACCTGCTGTTCCCCGACGACCCGTCCGTCGCCGGCGACGCGAAGACCGCCTGGGCCGGCCTCGCCGAGGCGCGGCTGATCGTCGTGGAGGGGGAGTACTCGGAGATCGCCCACGAGTCGCTCTTCACCTACTGGCCGGAGCTGCGGGGCTGGATCACCGAGGCGCGCGACCGCCTGCTGGAACGCCAGGAGATCGACGAGGCCGCCCGGCATTGGCGCGGCAGCGGGCGGCTGCCCGGCGAGTACCGGCGTTCCGGCCGCGCGGCCGACCGGCGCAAGCCGTGGCCCGCGGACAGCGACGTCCGCCTGGACCGCGACCAGCGGCAGTTCCTCGACGTCAGCGTCAGGACGGCGCGCCGCCGCCGGCTGGTCTCCGTCGGAGCGATAAGCGTGATCATCACCCTGCTGGCCGCCAGCACCGTCTCGCTCCTTGTGGCACGCCACCAGTCGGAGAAGAAGGCAAAGGCCCAAAGCGCTGCGAATGCGCAGCAGTTGGTCACCGTCGCCGACTCCATGCGCGGCGACGATCCCCGTACGGCACTGCTGCTGGCGGTGGCCGGCTCGCGTGCGGGCGCGTCGGAGCAGGCCGACACCGTGCTGCAGCGCATCTTCCAGGCGACGGCGTTCGACGGCGAGTTCACGGCGCCGCCCACCGCGGGGAGCCTGGCACCCGCCGTCAACAGCATCAGCTACGGCGACGACGGCCACCAACTGGCCGTCGGGACCGATGCGGGCAGCACCGTCCTCCTCGATCCCACCCGCAGACCGATGCGGGAACTCGCCTCGGTCCCCTACGGACACGGCGGGAAGGTCACCGCGGTCTCCTACGCGCCAACCGCCGGCCTGCTCGCAGAGGGCGGTTCGGACGGGAACGTGCGCCTGGTCTCCACCACGGACCCTGGCCACCGCAGGGTGGCGACGCTCGACGCCGGAGGCAGCCCGGTGAGTTCCGTGGCGTGGTCATCAGACAGCCGGCTGGTGGCGGTCGGGACACACACCCGTGGCACGCTGCTGTGGGACGTCTCCGACGCCCCGCACCCGACCCCGCTCCCTCCCCTGCCGTCACCGGTCGCCGTCGACGCGGTGGCCTTCGCACCGGCGGGCCGCCTGGTGGCCACGGCCGGCGACGACGCCCAGGTGACGCTGTGGGACCTCTCCCACCAGGACCGACCGGTCGTCCACCGGCTGGCCGCCGGGGTGACGAGCCCGCTGGACGCCCTGGCCTTCTCGCCGGACGGCACCATGCTCGCCTCGGGTTCCAAGGACGGCAGCGCCCAGCTGTGGACCGCGGCCGGCTCGGGTCGGTGGCGCCGGCCGGCCTCGCTGGGCGGCCACACCGCGGCCGTCCTGGCCCTCGCCTTCTCCCCGGACAGCCGCACGCTCGCCACGGCTTCGGCCGACGCGAGCACCGTGCTGTGGCAAGTCGAGGACAGGGGCGGGGCGAGTCAGTCGGGCACCCTGCTCGGACACCACGCTGCCGTGACGTCGGTCGCCTTCTCGCCGGACGGCCACACCCTTGCCACCGGGTCGAGCGACGGAAGCGCCGTCCGGTGGGACCTCTACCACCACCAGAACGCCGCCGCGCAGCCCGTCTCCGTCGGCTCGCCTAGGCGCGCCGAGGCCCTGACGACCTCCACGTCCGGAGCCGAAGCGGCCGTCGCCCACGACGACGGAACGGTGGACCTGATCGATCTCGCCCACCCGGCCGGTGCCGCCGCTTCGCGCAGGCTGGACGTGACGGCCGGCGATCCGCTCACCGCCGCCGCCTTCGCAGCGCAGGACACCGTTCTGGTCACCGGCGCCGCGTCCGGCGCGATCACCGTGACGGGACTAGGTCCGCGTCCGCTTCCCGTCTCCCACTGGCAGGCGGGAACCGCCGACGTACGCGCGCTGGCCGCGGCCCCGCGGGCCGTCCTCGGTACCCGGCTGCTGGCCGTCGCGGACGGCGGCACCCTCACCGTGTGGGACCTCGCCGACCCCGCTCACCCGCGCCCACTGCACACGCTGCCGGAAGGACGCTCGTCGGTCTCCTGCCTGTCCTTCTCCGGGGACGGCCGGCGGTTGGCGGTGGGCCACGACGACGGCGGCACCACCCTGTGGAACCTCGCATCGCCCCAGCACCCCGCGGTGGAGGGCTCCTTCACCACGCCCCGGGGGTCCGCCGTCCTCGGCACGGCGTTCTCGCCGGACGGCACACGGCTCGCCGTGGCGGCCAGCGACGAGAACACGTATCTGCTCGCGACGGCCGCCGCGGGCACCCCGCGGCGCCTGGCGACACTGCCGGACGCCACCACGGCGGTCGGGTTCGTCCCGGGTACGGACATGCTCATCTGCCTCACCAAGGACGGTACTCCCGTCGTGTGGGACCTGTCCGACCCGACGGCGGCCACCCGTCTGTTCATCGTCCGCGGCGGGACCGGAGACACCACGTCGCTCTCTGTCACCGCTGACGGCGGCATGCTCCTCAGCGTCGGCGCCCAGGGCGGTATCAGGGCCTGGCACCTGTCGGACCTGATCCCACTGACCCAGCTCATGCGGCACGCGTGCGTACTGGCCGGCGGGCCCCTCACACCGGCGCAATGGAGCCGCTACGCCCCCAGCCTGCGCTATCAGGCGGACTGCGGCTGAAACCCGCCGGGGCGCGAAACAGCGGCACAACAAGTCCCGCAGGCAAGTACGGGCGCGCCTCGCCGTGTCGAAGCCGAGGCCGAACAGCAGCCCGACCGGGAACGTCTGGCCCGGCCCGGTGATGGACTTCGTCAGCCGCCCCAGGACGCGGTTCATGAACCCCCGCGAGTCCAGGTGCGCCTCCAGCGCGGCCTCGTCGTAGGTGCCGGCCCGCATCGCCGTGAAGACGCGCAGGATCCCCAGCAGCGCGACCAGGTTGAGCGCGGCGATCACGTAGAGGAAGATCCCCGAGACGCTGGTGCCGATCACGCCGAGCGTCTGGTGGGTCCCGGAGTCGTCGTTCATCAGCGTTCCGGCCAGCCGGGCGCCGCCGGCCACCAGCGCGGCCATGACGACCACCACGCCCGCGCCCGTCCCTGCCTTCCCGGCCTTGCGGCCAGTGACACCGCCGGTGGCGGATGGGACGGGCACTCCCCGATCACAGTGGTGAGGGCCGCTCCGGCCTGTGCCTCCGTGCGGAGGCGGGTCACCGGTCTTCCCGAACACCACGACCCCATCACCCCAGGAGCGGCAGGTGGCGGTCACAAGAGGCACACCAGCGGTGTGATCTCTCCCGCCCGATGCCGCGCGGGCACGGATCGCGCCACCCGCGCGGGGCCCAGGCGTCGGGAACTCGCCCGGGCCCGGCCGACGTTGCCGTGGTGGTCGTGGACCTGCTCCACGATCAGGGGTCGGCCGAACCGTCCCGTCTACGGGCGACGGTGGCGGTGTGCCCCGCCGCTGGGGGCGGGCCGAGCGGTCGGCTCGGGGTGCCGGTCGGCGTTGACGACGAGTGCGGCCAGCACCGTGGTGAGCGGCACGGCGGCGACCAGGCCGATGCTGCCGACGAGGGTACGGACGATCTCCTCGGCGACGAGCTCACTGCTGGCGACCTGCCAGACGCCGGCATCGGCGATGGAGAAGAGCAGCAGCAGCGGGAGGGCGGCGCCGGCGTAGGCCATGACCAGGGTGTTGACGACCGAGGCGATGTGGTCGCGGCCGATCCGCATGCCGGAGGCGTACAGGGTGCGCCAGTTCGCGTTCGGGTCGGCGTCCTTCAACTCCCACACCGCGGAGGTCTGCGTGACGGTGACGTCGTTGAGGACGCCGAGGGAGCCGATGACGATGCCGGCCAGCAGGATGCCCTTGAGCTGGATGTGCGGGTAGAGGGTGTGGATGGTCCCGGTCTCGTCGGAGGTGTTGCCGGTCAGGTGCGTCCAGTCGACGAACACCGAGCCCAGGACGGCGATCAGGAACATCGAGCACAGGGTGCCGATGACGGCGACCGAGGTGCGCGCGTTGAGGCCGTGGCACAGGTACAGCGAGGCCAGCAGGATCGCCGAGCCGCCGATCACCGCGACCAGCAGCGGATTGTGGCCGCGCAGGATCGCCGGGAGGATGAAGAGCGTCAGAACGCCGAAGGACACCACCAGCGCCACCAGCGCCATGACCCCGCGCAGCCGCCCGACGACGACCACCGCTGCCGCGAAGACCACGGCCAGGACGGCAAGCGGGAAGCCGCGCTGGACATCGCTGACCGAATAGCGCAGGCCCGGCGGGGCGTTGGGGGCGTACGCCAGGATCAGCGCCTCGCCCTCGCGGTAGCGGCGCGTCTGGTCCGGTTGGACGATCTCGGTGAAGGTCGTGCCCTTGTCGGGGCCTGAGGTGACCTCGATGGTCGCCTTCTGGCAGGAGTCACTGGCCTTGCCGCCGGAGGGCGGCTGCTGCGGCACGGCGTTGACCGCCCTGCACGAGACGTCGACGAGCCGGGCGACCTTGCCGGACCGGGTCTGCTGGTCGAAGCCGATGCCGGTACGTGCGTGGCCGGGCGCGCCTCCTGGCCACAGCACGATCAGCCCGACGACCACCGCGACGCCGAACGGCACCAGGATCGCGGCGATCACCCTGCGCAGATGTCGCGAGACCGGAGGCACCGGGCCATGGGCGTGACTGTGTCCGTGGGGCGGGGAGGATTCCACCGGCCGATTGTCGCGCAGGCACGCCGACGCCCTTGCTACGGGACCCGCCCATGGCCGCTGTTGCGGCTTCTCCACGGTCGGCGACTCGTCCGACGGCATCCGCCGGGGCAGCGGACGAGACTACGAGGCGCGCAACTACTGGGTCTGGGCGATCAGGAGAATCTGGTTCGGGGCTCGTTGGTCCGGGCTGGGGTAGTGGGTTGCCAGGCTTCGCCAGGTCAGGTGCAGGAGCCGGGTCACCTCCTCCTGTGAAGGGGCGTCGGTCAGGGCCGCGGTGGCGGCGAGAAGAGCGGTGCGGACGCAGGCGAGCGTGCACGTGTCGGAGGGCGCCGTACGGTCGCGTATCGCGGTCATGACGTCCGCGGTGCGGTCGATCAGCTGTAACTGATCCGGGGGCACGGTCACTCGGGAGGCCTGGAGCAGGTGGTGTACGTGACGCAGGGTAGCGGCTGGATCCTCGGGAGGGTTCTGTGCCGGGGCAGTTGGTGTGGCCGCTGCCCGGCTCAGGATGTCGTCAAGTCTTGTGAAATCCCTTGCAGGTTCTTCGCCGAAGGGAGCTGTCCCTGTTGCGGTCATGCATCGGAAGGCGTTGACAGCGAGCAGTCCGATACGGAGAAGGTGATCAGGGCCGGGGCTCGCGTCGAAGTCGGAACCAAGGGCGCGGGCGAGGTGACGGACGCCGGCCAGGTCACTCGCGAGGTCGCTGGCGGGGCCGGGGGTGGGGCCGAGGTCGTGCGCGAGGACCAGGGCGTGAGCACGGGCGAGGTCGAGGGCGAGGGAGTGGGCACGGGCGAGGTCGCCGGGGCGGGCAAGGTCGCGGGCTAGGGCGCTGGCGCGGTCGCCGGCGAGGTCGCGGGCAAGGTCACGGGCAAGGTCAAGGGCGCTGCCGAGGTCGACGATGCGGAGAAGGTCGAGGTCGCGGGCAAGGTCGAGGGAACGGGCGAGGTCGCGGGCGCGGGCGCGGGCGCGGTCGAGATCGAGCGCGAGGTCGAGGTCGCGGTCGCGGGCGGCGGCGCGGGCGCTGGCGCTGGCGAGATCACGGGCGAGGTCGCTGACGCCGGCGCCGGCGCCGGCGAGAGTGAGGTCGCGGGTGCTGGCGAGGTCGAGGGCGCCGCCGAAGGCGAGGGCGAGGTCGAGGGCGCGGTCGAGGGCGCTCGCGAGGTCGAGAGCGTCGACGCGGTCGCGGTCGCGGGCACGGACGACGGTGAGAGCGAGGTCGAGGGCAAGGGCGGTGGCGAGGTCGATGACCAGGGCGCTGGCGAGGTTGAGGTCGCCCGCGAGGTCGAGGTCGGGGACGCCGGCAACGTCGCGGGCGAGGTCGAGATCGCCGGCGCCGGCAAGGTCGCGGGCGAGGTCGAGATCGCGGACGAGGTCGCCGGCGCGGGCGCGCGCGAGGTCGCCGGCGCGGGTGAAGTCGCGGGCGAGGTCGCGGGCGCGGTCGCGGGCGAGGTCGGGGTCTCGGGCGCGGGCGCGGGCGCGGGCGCGGTCCAGGTCGAGGTCGAGGTTGCGCGCTTGGGGACGAGGCGTGCGTAGGAGGGCGGTGGCGAAGATGCTGATCCGGTTCCCCGCCCCGATGTCCTGCGGAGTTGAGGTGGTGAGGGCCCGTAGGTAGCTAGTGGTCTGCTGGCGGTCGTGGACGGGGGCGGCGTGGAGCTGTCGGGGTGTGGGGGTGTAGGGCCAGGGCACACCGTGCGGTTGGTGGAGGAGGATTCGGACGCCGTTGTGGGCCCAGACGGTGTGGTGGTCAGGGCCGATGACCAAGGTGGCGGCCGGGTCGGTGAGTTCCTCCGGGGTGGGCAGGCGGTAGAGGATGTCCGTGCCGGTGAGGTCGTTGAGCCAGGTGATGAAGCGCTCGGCGTCTGCGGCGTGCATGCCGATTGCCGGGCTGTCTCGGTCGTGGGCTGGGCCAGATGTTCGCCTGTGGTAACGGCCCGCCTGTTCCTCGTCGTGGATGAACTGGTCGTACAGGGCGTTCGGGACGGGGTGTGCCGACAGCGCGGTGGTGTCGTTGAGGGTGATGGTCTCGCGCAGGGTACGGGTGGCCTGGACGCCGGCGAGCAGGCGCCGCCTGGTCGGCTCGTCGGGCCGGTCTGGCGGGATAGGGGTGAGGAGGGCGTTGAGATTGTCCCGTACGGTGGGGTCGAGGGTCCTGGCCTGTTCGTCGCAGTCGAAGGCCAGGGCGAGGGCGGAGACGTTGTTGGCCCGCAGGCAGGCGGTGACGATGTCGGTGGCGTCGTTGCCGGCGGACCACAGCAGGATGGTCTCGCGCCACCAGGAATCGTCCACACTGCCGGTGAGAACGCCGGTGTCGGCGCGGGGAGTGCTGAGCTGGGCGGAGGCGAGGTACTCCTGCAGGCTCAGATGGGCGAATCCGTAGACGCCGTGTTCGCGTTCGACCAGCAGGCCGCTCTTGCGGGCTTCGTCCAGAAACACCTCGGCGGTCACATCGCCGGGGACCTGTCGCAGTGGCCGTCGGATCGCCCTGGCGGCGTCGGGCGCGGGCCAGTCGCGGACTTTTGCTTTCATCATGGCCAGCGCCAGATGCCGTACGATGTCCTGTTTCTGCGGGCCGGTGAGTCCGGTCGCGTCACTCAGTCCGCGGGCTTCGGAACGGCGGTGGAGCAGGACGTCGCACATTTCCGCGTAGAGTTCGGCGCGGCTGCCGGGCAGGGCGCCGCGGTAGCGGTGCACATTGGCGGTCATCGTCAGGAGCAGCGGGTTGGCCGCGAGGCCGTACAGTGCCGGCTTGGCGCGTAGCCGGCGCATCAGATCCTGCGCGTACTGGTCGGCCGCCCTCCGCACCGCGGGCCCGGTGCTGTCCTGTGCGCGGCTCTCGACGGCGTAGGACCACAAGTGCAGGAACCGTTCGATCTGCTCGGGGGTGAAACGCCGTACCTGCAGTACCTCGGCGGCCGTCAGCGGGTTGGCCTGGTAGCCGTGCGGCCGGGAGGTCACCACGTAGATGTTCCGGGGGTGACGCGCGATCTGTCGTTCTACCCAGGCCACCACGCGGCTGCGGTCGGCGGGATCGGCGACTTCGTCCAGGCCGTCCAGCAGAACCACGCATCCGCCACGGTTGAGCCTGCGCTCCAGCCAGTCCGCCGGCACTTTCCCGCCCAGCCAGACGGCGGACGCGGTCACTTCCGCCAGCCCGGGCGGCTGTTCGGCCAGTAGCCCTTGGGCGTGGTCGCGCAGATACAGCAGGACGGGAAGCCGGCGCCTGCTCCAGCGCCACCGGCGTTCGCACAGCGCCAGGGCCGTGTCCCGTGCCAGGGTGGTCTTGCCGGATCCTGGGCCGCCGATCACCGCAAGTACCTGTGCGAACTTCTCGCGGTCCGCTTTCTGCAGCACCGACTCGAGGCTGTGCCGCTGCCTCATGCCTGCGGCGGCCTCGCTCCCGGGCACCGTGCCCAGATACGGTTCGCCGGCCGTCGCGTGGGGCACCTGCCGTGCGAGGCTGACGTCCACGTACACCTGATGCATCCTCAGCACGAACTCGCCCGGCGTGCCGACGCCCACTGTCTCCATGGTCTGCACACTGGTCCGTAACTGGCCCAGATATACCTGCTGCAAGCGGGAGAACCGCCATGCCAGGCGTCGGTCGACGTTCTCGACGGCCCGCTCCACCCACTTGGCCTGCAGGCCGGCGAACACCTTCCCCGCGAAGCCCACGGCGACGAGCACCACTTCGTAGCCCACGAGCAGCCCAGCGGCCAGGACACGGTGGTGCGCCACCGACGAGTGGTATCTGACTGCTGCCGTGCTCGGTACCACGGCAGCGACGGTCAGCAGACCGAAGCGCGAGACCAGTTGTAACGCTCTGCCTGCCACGTACGTTCTCCCGCCCCTGTGGGCTCGGTCGCGAGCCGGCCTATGAGCAAGGTTCATACCGGCAACGGCGGATTAATGAAGGCGAGTTGGTCGAATTCGCGCCCCCGGACGCGCCGCCGGCGACCGGCGGCCCGCGCGGATGTCACGGCAGCACTGGTTACGGGCGCGGTGCCACTCGCCTACAGTTGTGCGCGATCTTGGACCAACGGGGAGGACGAGGGAAATGACGGACGGTTTTGCACTGCTCGCCGGGGCGCAGGCGTATCTGCTGGAAGCGGTCAAGGGGGTCCCCGCGGACGGCTGGTCGAGTGCCACCCCGTGCAGCGAGTGGACGGTGGGGCAGGTCTACAACCACGCCCGCCTGGACCAGTCGGCACTGACGATGCAGATCACCGGCGTGGTACCGATCGGCGATCCGTTCGTGCCGGAGCCGGCCGTCGGCGCCGACCCGGTGGCGGAACTGGAGTCGGTGCTCAAGCGTGCGACGGCGGCCTGGGAGTCGGTGCGCGAGTCGGAGGTCGCGCCGACCCCGATGGGCCCGATGCCGCCTTCCGCCGCGACCGCGGTGGCAGCCCTCGACGCGGCGCTGCACGCCTGGGACATCGCCCGGAGCACCGGCCAGGACCTGCCGCTGGACGACGAGTTGGCGGCCGGCATCAGCGAGGCCGCCGGGCACGTCGTGACCTTCGTCCGCGACTCCTTCGGCAAGTTCGGCCCCGAGGTCCCGGCGACGGGCGACGCGGGAGCGGCGGCCCGGCTGCTGGCCTTCTCCGGCCGCGACCCGCAGTGGCGGCCGAAGGCCTGACGTAGCCTGCCCCCTGCCTGCGGACGGGCGCCGGACGGGCGCCGGACGGTCCGCGGGTCCGCCGTACACGGCGCCGGCGTGCCGCCCTGAAGTGCGTCACCCTCGGCAGCAGTACCGCGGCTGGGCGCGGTACCTTGCTCGGATGAGTCTCCTCGATGACGTGGCCGAGCGCGACGGCTGGCGGTGCTGGGTCTGCGACGAACCGGTCGATCCCGAGATGTCGGTGAACGACCCGCGGGGGCCCAGCGTGGACAGCCGGACCACCGACCGGAGGGCCAAGGTCGCCGAGCGGCTGGCGCACCGCGGGTGCAACACCCGCAAGGGCGCCGTCGAGGTGGTCATCGCCTGGCCGGACCGCCTGTACGTGGTCGAACCCGCGCCGCTGATCACCGTCGCCGGGAGACTGGAGCGCAAGGGGGGTCGCGAGATGGTGGGCCGATGTCCGACCCGGCGGGACGCCCAAGACGCGGCGGACTGGCTGTTGGACCGGTTCTCCCGACTCGTACCGGGACTGCCGGTGACCGCCGACATCGAGCCGGGCGGCGGCCAGTTCCTCGTCATCCTGGCCACCGGCCGCCGCTGACCGGAAAGCTCACCCGTGCACACACGGCGCCCGCCGGTGGTGTCCGTCAGAGCGAGGCAAACGTGACCCCGCCCACGGTGAGCCGAGGGTCGCCCGCCGTTCGCTTCGTCACCATTCGGACCATGGCCATTCGGGTAAGCTCGGTCGACCTTCCATGGACGCTGTTGCTCCGCTGAGCGTACGGGCGACAGTCGCCGGGACGATGCCGTGCGCGCACCGGTCCTGGTCGCTTGTGGCGAGTTGAGAGGAATGTGCTATGGGTGAGCCGACGGCGGACGTCGTTCCCGACACGGGGCGAGGCCGCACCGCCGGGACGGGGGCGGTGGGCGAGCCGGAGCTGCGACAGCTGCTGGCCGGGCTCACCGCGGTGCGGGACGGTGACTTCGGCACCCGGTTGCCGGACGACGCGGACGGTCTGCTGGGTGAGATCGCGGGCGTCTTCAACGGCATGGCCGATCAGCTGTCCCTGTTCACCTCCGAGGTGACCCGGGTGGCCCGCGAGGTCGGCACGGAGGGGCGGCTCGGCGGCCAGGCAGAGGTTCCCGGGGTCTCGGGCACCTGGAAGGATCTCACCGATTCGGTCAACGCGATGGCCGGGAACCTGACCACGCAGGTGCGCGACATCGCCCAGGTGGCGACCGCGGTGGCCAAGGGCGACCTCTCGCAGAAGATCGACGTCGACGCCCAGGGCGAGATCCTGGAGCTGAAGAACACCGTCAACACGATGGTCGACCAGCTCTCCTCCTTCGCCGACGAGGTCACCCGCGTCGCCCGCGAGGTCGGCAGCGAGGGGCGGCTCGGCGGCCAGGCCCAGGTGGCCGGGGTCGCCGGGGTGTGGCGGGACCTGACGGACTCGGTCAACTTCATGGCCGGCAACCTCACCGACCAGGTGCGGAACATCGCCCAGGTCACGACCGCGGTCGCCAAGGGCGACCTCTCGCAGAAGATCACCGTCGATGCCCGGGGCGAGATCCTGGAGCTCAAGAGCACCATCAACACGATGGTCGACCAGCTCTCCTCCTTCGCCGACGAGGTCACCCGGATGGCCCGCGAGGTCGGCACCGAAGGACGCCTGGGCGGCCAGGCCGACGTGAAGGGTGTGTCCGGTACCTGGCGCGACCTGACGGACTCGGTCAATTTCATGGCCGGCAACCTCACCGACCAGGTGCGGTCCATCGCCCAGGTGGCGACCGCGGTGGCCAAGGGCGACCTCTCGCAGAAGATCACCGTGAACGCCCGGGGCGAGATCCTGGAACTCAAGAGCACCATCAACACGATGGTCGACCAGCTCTCCTCCTTCGCCGACGAGGTCACCCGCGTCGCCCGCGAGGTCGGCACCGAAGGACGCCTGGGCGGCCAGGCCGACGTCGAAGGCATCTCTGGTACCTGGAAGAACCTGACCGAGTCGGTCAACGTCATGGCGGACAACCTCACCGACCAGGTGCGGTCCATCGCCGAGGTGACGACCGCGGTGGCCAAGGGCGACCTCTCGCAGAAGATCCGGGTGGACGCCCGAGGCGAGATCCTGGAGCTCAAGGAGACCATCAACACGATGGTCGACCAGCTCTCCTCCTTCGCCGACGAGGTCACCCGCGTCGCCCGCGAAGTCGGGACCGAGGGCAACCTGGGTGGTCAGGCCACGGTCCGCGGGGTGTCCGGGACCTGGAAGAACCTCACCGACAACGTGAACGTCATGGCCTCCAACCTGACCGGCCAGGTGCGGTCCATCGCCCAGGTCGCGACGGCGGTGGCCCGCGGCGACCTGTCGCAGAAGATCACCGTGGAAGCGAAGGGCGAGGTGGCCGCTCTCGCCGATGTGATCAACACGATGGTCGACACCCTGTCCGCGTTCGCCGACGAGGTCACCCGCGTCGCCCGCGAGGTCGGCACGGAGGGGATGCTCGGCGGGCAGGCGCGGGTCCCGAACGTCGCGGGGACGTGGAAGGACCTGACCGACAACGTCAACTCCATGGCCAACAACCTGACCGGCCAGGTCCGCAACATCGCCCAGGTGACCACCGCCGTCGCCAACGGCGACCTGACCCGCAAGATCGATGTCGATGCCCGGGGCGAGATCCTGGAGCTCAAGACGACCATCAACACGATGGTCGACCAGCTGTCCTCCTTCGCCGCCGAGGTCACCCGCGTCGCCCGCGAGGTCGGCAGCGAAGGCCGGCTGGGCGGCCAGGCCGAGGTGGAAGGCGTGTCGGGCACCTGGAAGCGCCTGACCGAGAATGTGAACGGCCTGGCCGGCAACCTGACCCGGCAGGTCCGGGCCATCGCAGAGGTGACCAGCGCGGTCGCGGAGGGTGACCTGACCCGGTCGATCACCGTGGAGGCGTCCGGTGAGGTCGCCGACCTCAAGGACAACATCAACGCCATGGTGGGATCGCTGCGCGAGTCCACCCGCGCCAACCAGGAGCAGGACTGGCTGAAGTCCAACCTGGCCCGTATCTCCGGCATGATGCAGGGCCACCGGGACCTGCCGCTGGTGGCGGGGCTGATCATGCAGGAGCTCACTCCGCTGGTCGCCGCGCAGTTCGGTGCGTTCTACCTCGCGGACGAGGCGGCGGACCGGCCCGAACTGGTGCAGATCGGCGGCTACGGGTCGCCGGCCCAGTCCGCCGAGGTGGGGACGCGGCGCTTCGCCTTCGGCCAGTCGCTGGTCGGCCAGGCCGCGGTGAGCCGGCAGACCATCACGGTCGAGGACGTGCCAGCCGGCTACGCGACCATCTCCTCGGGGTTCGGGCAGAGCGACCCGGCGGCGCTGGTGGTGCTGCCCATCGTGGTCGAGGACCAGGTGCTTGGCATCATCGAGCTCGCCTCCCTGCACCGGTTCACCGCTGTGCAGCGGGACTTCCTGGAGCAGTTGCGGGAGACCATCGGTGTCAACGTCAACACCATCATCGCCAACGCCAGGACCGACGAGCTGCTGGAGGAGTCGCAGCGGCTCACCGCGGAGTTGCAGGCTCGCTCCGAGGAACTCCAGGTCCGCCAGGAGGAGCTCCAGTCCTCCAACGCGGAACTGGAGGAGAAGGCGGCGCTGCTGGCGACGCAGAACCGCGACATCGAGACCAAGAACCTGGAGATCGAGCAGGCCCGGCAGGAGCTGGAGACCCGTGCCCAGGAGCTCTCGCTCGCCTCGAAGTACAAGTCGGAGTTCCTGGCCAACATGAGCCACGAGCTGCGCACCCCGCTCAACAGCCTGCTGATCCTCGCGCAGTTGCTCGCGCAGAACCCGACCGGCAACCTCAGCGTCAAGCAGGTGGAGTTCGCCGAGATCATCCACTCCGCCGGCTCGGACCTGCTGCAACTGATCAACGACATCCTCGACCTGTCCAAGGTGGAGGCCGGGAAGATGGACCTGGCGCCCGAACGGGTGCCGCTGCGCCGGCTGCTGGACTACGTCGAGGCCACCTTCCGGCCGATGACCACCCAGGAAGGTCTCGGCTTCCAGATCGTCACCGCCCCCGGCGTGCCCACCGAGCTGGTCACCGACGACTCCCGGCTGCGCCAGGTACTGCGCAACCTGCTCTCCAACGCGGTGAAGTTCACCGAGTCCGGCAGTGTCCAGCTGCGGATCGAGCCGGCCGCCGAGGCCGACCTGCCGGTTACGGTGCGCCGCCACGGTCCGGCCATCGCCCTGCGGGTGGTCGACACCGGCATCGGGATCGCCCCGGCCCAACTGGAAGCCATCTTCGGGGCGTTCCAGCAAGCCGACGGCACGACCAGCCGCAAGTACGGCGGTACGGGCCTGGGACTGTCCATCAGCCGCGAGATCGCCTTCATGCTCGGCGGTTCGATCAGCGTCGACAGCACACCCGGCGTGGGCAGTACCTTCAGTCTCTATCTGCCCGTCGCCCGCCCGGACTTCGAGGAGTCGGCCGCGGGCACCCAGATCGTGTCCGCTGAGGAGGCGTCGGCAGGTGCGCCGGCGCAGATGTCCGGCGGCGCCGTCCCCACGGCAGCGGCGCAGCGCCGCCTGCTGGTGATAGAGGACCACCAGCGCGGGCTGCTGTCGATGGTGGCCGACAGCGCCAGGACCGACCTTGTCGACAGCCGCGATGCGGCGAATTCCGCCAGCACGGTCCACATCGTGACCGCCACGGGCGCGGAGGAGGCCGCCGCCGCACTGGCGGCCGAGCCCTGCCACTGCATCGTGCTCGACCTCGGCATGGCCGCCGACGGAGCGCTCGCCTTTCTCCAGGCCATGGACGCCGACCCCGCGGTACACGGCGTGCCCGTACTGGCGCACAACAGCCGACGGCTGGACCCCGCCCAGTGGCAGGAACTGCAGCTACGCTCCACCACCAGGCCGTTGGAGCTTCTTTCCAGCCTGGACGAACTGCGCGAACGCATCGCGCTGCACCTGTCCGCGGAGCGGCCGGCCGACGTGCCCTCACTGGTCCGCACCGAGCAGGGGGCCCGGACCGCCGCCGCGGCGAGGTTGGGCGACACCGCTCTCGGCGGGCGCACCGCGCTCGTCATCGACGACGATGCCCGCAATCTCTACGCCCTCACCGGGATCCTCGAACTGCACGGCATGCGGGTCCTGCACGCGGACAACGGCAGGACCGGCATCGACGTCCTCACCCGGCACCCGGACATCGACGTGGTGCTGATGGATGTGATGATGCCGGAGATGGACGGCTACACCGCCACCACGGCGATCCGGAGGATCCCCCGGTACGCGGACCTGCCCATCATCGCGGTGACGGCCAAGGCCATGCCCGGTGACCAGGAGAAGAGCATGGCGGCGGGAGCGAGCGACTACGTCACCAAACCCGTGGACGCCAACGACCTGATCGCGCGCATCCACCAGCGGCTCAACCCGTGAACCGAGACCGGTCCGGTGGGCTCGCCGACGAGCGCACCGGTGAGGACGAACCCCAGCCCCGCCCCAGCACTCCGATGGCCGGCGTCGAGAACGGCGCACGACTGGAACGACTTGCCGGCACGGTGGCGCGTCTACGGGAACAGGTGCAGCAGGCCCATGCCACCGCGGACGGCCGGGCCCTGATCGAGATGGCCAAAGGCATACTGGTCGAGCGGTTGCACTGCGGCCCTCAGCAGGCGGCGACGCAGATCGCCGATCTGGCCGCCGCGGCTGGCGTCTCATCGATAGAACTGGCGGCCGACATCGTCAACCAGGCCGCACACGACCGCCTCGCCGCCGTGGCCCGCGAGTTCCTCGAGCGGGTCGGCGCCGACCGGGGGCGCCGACCCGGTGCGGACGATCCGGCCGCGAAAGCCGCCGACGCGGCCGCCGGCTCCCTTGCCGTACGCCTGCGTACGGCCGAGAGCGGAGCGCTCGCCGCCTTCACCAGCCAGGCGGTGGCGCAGTCGGTGCTCGACCACGCGCTGCGGCCCCTGGGCGCCACGGCGGTGGCCGTGTGGTCGGCCGAGCAGGGCGCTTCCCTGCGCCTGGTCGGGCACGCCGGGTTCGCACCGGGGGAAGCCGAGCTGTGGCACCACGTGCCACCGGGGGTGGTGACCCCGGCCCGCCGGGCGCTCACCGTCAGGGGCCCGGTATGGCTGCGCTCCCTGTCCGAAGCGGCGCTGCCCACCATCGGTCAGCTCCAGGCACCGCACGGCGGCCGGGTCGCGCTGCCGACCGAGTCCGGCGGCCGGCTCCTGGGGGTGCTGGAGATCGCCTGGCCCGATGTGCTCGGCCCTCAGCCACCGGCTGTCCACCGCCAGATCGAGGCGCTGGCGGAGCTGGTGGCCCACACCATCGACACGGGGACGCCCACCGAGGCAGTACGGTCGCCCGGCACCGGCACCGGCACCGACCTGGCCGGACTGCGGGAACTCGTCGACGGCCTGCTCGACCCCGCGATGCTGCTGCGTCCCCGAACCGACGCCGGGGGCCGGCTGATCGATTTCCGGATCGAGTACGTCAATGCCCGTTTCGCCGATCCCGACGGCCGCCCGCGGAACCTGGTGACCGGTTCCTACCTGCTGGAGTCGTATCCCTTCGCGGCGGAGCAGGGCAACCTCTTCGACATGGTCGAGCACGTCCACGCCACCGGCGAGCCCTTCCGCGCCACCGGCGTATCCCTGATCGCCGTGGTCGGCCAGGTGCAGGTCCCGACCACGGCGGACGTCAGCATCAGCCGGTACGACCAGCACGTGGTCCTCATCTGGCGGGTGGAGGACGAGACAGCCCGCCTGACCAACTTGCTGCGGCACGCGCAACGCCTGGGCCGTATCGGGGGGTTCGAGGAGAACCTGCTCTCCGGGCAGATCACCTGGAACAGCCAGCTCTACGCCCTGTACGGTCTGCCCGCCACCGCGGACCCGGTACCGCTGGACCACTTGACCGCGCACTCCCATCCGGACGACGCGGGCAACGCCCGCCGTTTTCTGCGCGGTCTGCTCCACCATCGCCGACCGGCCGACACCGCGGTACGCCTGCAGCGGCCGGACGGGGTGGTGCGCCACGTCCGCGTCGTCGCCGAACCCGTCCTCGACGCCGACCAGCGCCTGATCGCCGTCAGAGGCGCCTACCAGGACATCTCCGCCCAGCACTGGGCGGAGGTCGCGCTGGCCGCGACCCGCGACCAGCTGGCTCACAGCGAGCAGCGGACCGCCGACCGCAACCGGCTGGCCAAGCAGCTCCAGCAGGCCATCATGCCCCCGGTGCACGGCCCGATCGACACCTCGCAGCTGGCTGTCGCCGTACGCTACCGGCCCGCCGAGAACGAACATCTGGTCGGCGGCGACTGGTACGACGCCGTCGTCCTGCCGTCCCAGCAGGTCCTGATCTCGGTGGGGGACGTCGCCGGTCACGGCATCAAGGCGGCCACCGGCATGGTCGCGCTGCGCCACGCTCTGCGCGGCCTGGCCACCACGGGCGCGGGCCCCGGCCAGATCCTGTCCTGGCTCAACCTCGTCGCGCACCACCTCACCGACCAGGTCATGGCCACGGCGATCTGCGGCCTCTACGATCCCCCCACCCGCACCCTGCGATGGGCGCGGGCCGGGCATCTGCCTCCCCTGCTGCTCCACGGCGGTCGGGCGATCAACCTGCCGATGATCCGCGGCATACTGCTGGGCGCCGTCGACAATGGGGTCTACGAGGAAGCACAGGTCCAACTGCAGCCGGGCGACACCCTGCTGATGTACACGGACGGCCTGATCGAGCGCAAGGACCGATCCCTGCGGGAGAGCCTGGAGCAGCTCCTCGCCACCGCCGAACACCCTGCCACCGGCCTCGACCAGCGCCTCGACCACCTGCTGATCCACAGCAACTCCGACACCGACGACGACACCTGCATCGTGGGGATCCAGGTCCGCGACCCGTCGTGACGCCGGACGGGGGCGGACCGCCTGGCCTGCCTGCGCTGGGGCGGGTGAGCGCCCCAGCGCTGGTGCGGCTACTCCCGCAGATACGTTTCGCTGAAGCTGGTGCCGCCGGAGCCGAGCGCGCCGGTCCTGGCCTCGTAGGCACCGTTGGACGGGTCGAGCGCAACCGGGCCGAAGGACCCGAGAGAGCTTCCGTTGACGGTGGCGGAGGTGAAGTTGAGGGTGCCGAAGTTCGGGTAGGCCCCGGTCGGCGACTCGATGATGACCTCGGCGCTGGCACGTTGGGAGGAGAGGGTCTTACTCGTGGTGTAGGTCCAGCCACGCGAGGAGTCGGTCAGCTTGAGGGTGTACTTGCTGCTTCCGGCGTAGGTCACCGAGGCGGTTATGTGGTCGCCGGCCGAGACCGGGTACGAACTGCGGCTCAGGTAGACCGGGTTCGCCGGGTACATCTCGTACCAGGCCTGGTGCACGGGACTGCCGCTGGAGCAGTCGGTCGCCACCCCGGTCTGCTCCACCGTGGACGAGCCGTACCCGTCGATGCCGACCCAGGGAGCGTAGAGGTCGTTGGTGGAGTTGCAGGTCGCGTTCGCTTCGGTCCAGGTCGCCGCGACCGAGGTGAAGCCGCTGCCCGTGGCGGCGTACCCGCCCCAGTTGTAGCCGTTGATGTTGTAGTGCAAAGGGCGGAAGGACAGTTCCGGTGCGGCCGCCGCGGTGGCCGGCAGGGCGGGAGCGGCAAGGGCGGCAGCCGCTACCGCAACGGGGACGACGCGTGACAGGAATCTGCGCATGCTGGCTCCTTCGTGGGGCAATCAGGATGCTCAAAACGCCGACCCGTGGGCCGTGTGGGGAACGTGGGGCGGCAATACAGAATCGCTGAGCGCCATGCACCTGTCAATGAGTGCCTTGCGCGCGCCGGAACTGCCCTGCCCGAAAAGGGCCTTGACAGCGCCCTTCAAGGAGATGAGGGGGCCGGGCGGCCGGGAGCGCGCAGGACCGGGACGTGACCTTCCACGTCCCGGTGAGGGTCGTGCCCGTCCCTCACTCCATGAGCCCGGTCCGGTAGATCGTTGTCGACCGGTAAGGATGCCCAGGACGCAGCCATGCAGGCGGATAGTCGGGCCGGTTGGGCGAGTTGGGGAAATGCTGGCTCTCCAGGGCCACACCGCTGTGCCGGAAGAGCGGCCGGCCCGCCGTGGTCTCGTCGGCTGCCGTGTCCCCGCCATGGGGGTCATGCGGGGTGTTGGCCGTGTACACCTGAAGCCCCGGCTCGGTGGTGAGGCACTCGATCACCCGGCCGGTCGGTGGATGACCCAGCACTGCCGCGAGACGGAGTCGTCCTGCCTGCCCACGCAGGACCCAGTTGTGGTCGTATCCGCCTCCGGCGAGGGCTAGTTGCCCGTCATCGAAACGGTCGAGCACATCAGCCAGCGGTCGCGCGGTGGTGAGGTCGAAGGGCGTGCCCGCCACCGGCCGCGGCGGTCCCGGCAGGGGGACCAGGTCGGTGTCCACCGGCGTATAGCAGTCGGCCGAGACGTACAGCTCGTGGTCCCCGACACTCCCCCGGGTGTTGCCCGAGAGGTTCCAATACGCGTGGTTGGTGAGGTTGAACGGTGTCGACGCGTCCGTGGAGGCCGAGTAGTCGATCCGCAGTTCCCCTGCGTCGCTCAGGCTGTAGCGCACCGTGACGTCCACGGTTCCGGGAAACCCCTGGTCGCCCGCCGGGCTGACCAGGCTCAGCGCAACACCCGCGACACCCGCGTCCTCGGCGGAACGGAACGGGTCGGCGTTCCACACCTGAAGGTCGAAGCCTTCGGGGCCGCCGTGCAGGGTGTGGCCGTTCTCGTTGACGCTCAGTCGGACGGGGCCTTCGGGGCCGGGCACCCGGCCGTGGGCGATGCGGTTGGCGTAACGGCCCACGGTGGCACCGAGATAACGCGCCGAGGTGAGCTTGTCCTCGATCGCGTGCGGAGTCACCACGACGTCGGCCTGCCGGCCGGTGCGATCCGGGAAAGCCAGTGCGTGCAGGCTCGCCCCGAGGGTGAGTATGTCGGCGCGGACTCCGCCTGCCACCAGTCGCCAGCGGTGGACGGTGCGGCCGTCCCCGAGGGTCCCGGCGAGTGAGCAGGATACGTCGGGCATGAGGGGTCTCCGGAAAGGTCGGGGCGTTGGGTACTCTCGCCCGAACCCCGGCAGGGTGCCCGGGGTGCCGGCCGTCGGGCAGAGCAGGTCGCGGTCTGGAGGCCGCGGGCTAGAGGCCGCGGGCGAGGTGGTAGTAGGCCTGGTTCCAGCGGATCTCCTTGGCGAACTGGCGGATGTCGGTGTCGGTGTCGATCATGAGCAGTTCGGTGCCGAGGAGGTCGGCGAGGTCGGTGAGTTCTTCCGCGCCGATCGCGGTGGACAGCACCGTGTGGTGCGGGCCGCCGGCTGTCAGCCAGGCCTCGGTGGAGGTGCGCAGGTCGGGTTCGGGGCGCCAGACCGCGCGGGCGACGGGCAGCGCGGGCAGCGGTTCGAGCGGGGGGACGATCTCG
>NZ_FRBI01000024.1 GCF_900142575.1 Actinacidiphila paucisporea | reverse complement strand
CTGATGGCCGACGGCTACGGCTTCGGCGGCGAGGGCGACTGGAAGACCGCGACCCTGCTCCACACGGTGAAGTCCATGGGTGCGGGGCTGCCCGGCGGCACGTCGTTCATGGAGGACTACACCTACCACCTCGCACCGGGCAGTGAACTGATCCTGGGCGCTCACATGTTGGAGGTGTGCCCGACCATCGCGGGTGGCCGGCCCAGTTGCGAGATCCACCCGCTGGGCATCGGCGGCCGCCAGGACCCGGTCCGGCTGGTCTTCGACGCCGCGCCCGGCCCCGCGGTCGTCGTCGGCCTGGCCGACATGGGCGACCGCTTCCGCCTGGTCGCCAACCGGATCGAGATCGTCCCCCCGCTCGAACCGCTGCCCGCGCTGCCCGTCGCCCGCGCGGTCTGGCGCCCCGAACCCGACCTGCGCACCTCCACCGAGGCCTGGCTGACAGCCGGCGGCCCGCACCACACGGTGCTGTCCACCGCGATCGGCGCGGAAGAACTCACCGACCTCGCCGACCTCCTCGGCACCGAACTGCTCATGATCGACACCGACACCGACATCCGCCAGTTCGCCAAGGAGATCCGCTGGAACCAGGCCTATTACCACCTCGCCCGCGGCCTCTAGCCCGCGGCCCTCAGCCTGCGGCCCGGACCGGGCCCGCCGATGCCGGGCCCATCTGACGCCACGTCGGATCGGGTAGGCTCGACAGCCCGGCAAGCAGGCACACCGCGCTTTCCCGCACGGCTTTCCGCGCGGCGGACGTCCTTCCGGCGGACACACTTCTCCCGTCAGAAAGCAGTGGCACCGATGGCCTCCGAGGACGTGTACGGCAAGCTGATCACCCTTCTCGACGAGCGGGGCGCCAGCTATCGGGTCATCGAGCACGAACCCGAAGGAGTGACCGAGGCGGTCAGCCGGCTGCGCGGCCACGACCCGCGCCAGGCGGCCAAGTGCATCGTCATCATGGTGAAGGTCGGCAAGAAGGAGAAGCGGTACGCGGCGGCGGTCCTTCCCGGCGACCGGCGGGTCGACTTCGGCCGTATGAAGGCGCTGTGCAACGGCAGTTACGCCTCCTTCGCCACGCCCGAGGTCGCCGAGGAGCTGGCCGGCACCCCCGTCGGGACCATCCCGCCCTTCTCCTTCGACGAGCGGATGGGCCTGTTCATGGACCCTGAACTGCTCGAATTCGACGAGGTGTTCTTCAACGCGGGCCGCCTCGACCGCACCATCGCGCTGTCCACCAAGGACTACCTGGCCATCGCGAACCCGCGTATCGAGCCGATCACCCAGGTCTGAAAGCCGATCGTCGCGGTCGCCGCCTCTCGTCAAGGCGGCCAGGAGCGGCGCGCTTCTGGCCGCCTTGACGACGAGCGGCGACCGCTGTGAAAATATCGCGGGTTCTCAGCATGCAGCGCGGGGCCCCTTCCAGGCCCTGACGGTTCCCGCTCTCCTGTACTTCTCTCCTGTACTTCCAGCACCGGCCGGCTTCCTCGCCACCTCGGGCGTCACCACCGTCCTCCCCACCTCAGCCTCAGCCGCTGAGCAGCGGCGCGACCCCCAGGGAAGGGCCACCATTGCGTGCGCGCAAGCCCCAACTCAAACCTGAGCGGCCGTGGTTCTCGTCCGGGCCGAGCGCCAAGCGGCCGGGATGGGACCCCGGCGACCTCAAGGGGGCGTTCGTCGGGCGCTCGCACCGCCACCCCGAGGGGCGGGCGCGGCTGCGGGAGGTGATCGCGCGCTCCGCGCAGGTCCTCGGGCTCCCGCCCGACTACCGGTTGGCGGTCGTGCCCGGTTCCGACACCGGCGCGATGGAGACCGCGATGTGGAATCTGCTGGGCCACACCGCCGTCGACGTGTGCTGCTGGGAGAGCTTCGGGTACACCTGGTTGACCGACGTGGCCGAGCAGTTGGGCCTGCCCGAGGTGACCGTCCACCTCGCCGACTACGGGCACCTGCCCGACCTGCGCCGGGTCGACTTCGGCCACGACGTCGTCTTCCCCTGGAACGGCACCACCTCGGGGGTCCGCGTCCCCGACGCCGAGTGGATCCCGCAGGTCCGCGACGGCCTCACGCTGTGCGACGCGTCCTCCGCGGTCTTCGGCATGGACGTCGACTTCACGAAGCTCGACGCGGTCACCTGGTCCTGGCAGAAGGCGCTCGGCGGCGAAGGCGCCCACGGGATGCTGGCCCTGTCCCCGGCGGCCGTCGAACGCCTCGCGGCCTACCGGCCCGACCGCCCCGTACCGGAACTCTTCCGCATCGCCCGCGAAGGGCACCTGCTCGACGACGTCTTCGACGGCTTCTTCATCAACTCGCCCTCGATGCTCGCCGTCGAGGACGTGCTGACGTCACTGGACTGGTGCGAACGCATCGGCGGGCTCCCGGAGATGCTGGCCCGCTCCCGGCGGAACCTGGAGGCGGTCGCCGCCTGGGTGGTCGACCACCCGTACGTACGCTTCCTGGCCGCCGATCCGGCCACGGTCTCCTCGACCAGCATCTGCCTGACCTTCACCCACCCGGTCCTGGACGGACTGCCCCGCCAGGAACGGAGCCGGTTCACCACCCGGTTGTGCGAGCGGGTCGAGGCCGAGGGCGCCGGATACGACATCGAAGGCCACCGCGAGGCGCCGCCCGGCGTCCGTATCTGGGGCGGCCCCACCGTGGACACCGATGACATCGCCCTGCTGCTGCCCTGGATCGACTGGGCCTTCGCCGAGACGTTGGGGGAGTACGGATGAGCGGCGCGATCATGCGCGGAGCAGCGAGGCGTGGACGCGGTCGATGGCCCGCAGCACCTCGTCACGGTTCCTGGCTTGCTGCATCCATGCGGGCAGGCGGGCCACCACGGTCATCTTCCGGCCGTGGTCGTGCCAGGGAATCCCTTCACGGAGCCGCGCCCGCACGAATCGTCTGATCAGATCCAGGTGTTCCAGGTCGTAGGCCCATACCCACCCGTGCCGCGTCTCGGTCTGCAGCCACAGCCGCACGCCGAAGTACGGGTCTGTGGCCGGCCCGTACCGGCCCCGGTGCAGGGCCACGGCTCCCCCGCTCCATTCCTTCGCCAGCCCGCAGTTACGGCACACGAGCCGCCTCGGTGCGAAGAGACCCGGATCGCGCGCTCCGGCCGAGTCCGGACCTGCCACGACGTGAGCGATCTTCTCGCAGCCGGGACAGCACACGAGGACCGACGCGAGGAAGTGGTATTTCGTGCTGCGCGGGTCCCGGAACCGAAGCTGTGAGGAGAGCGGACTCATCGGACCAGTATGCGAGCTGAGCGCTGGGCGCGGGCCGTACGGGGAGAGACCAGGCCGTGCGCCCCGGCGACCGCCCGCGCGGGGCTCGGCCGCCACCGTCCGAGGGTGCCTGTTCGGTGTGTCCCGCCTCGGGTGGGTGGTTGCGGGCACAGTTCCCCGCGCCCCTGGTGGGCGCCCCGGCGCCGCGTCCGCGTGACCGCCCGCGCGGCTCGGGTCGCCACCGTCCGGTGGGGCCCGTTCGGTGCGTCCCGGACCGTCGGTGGGGTGGGTGGTTGCGCGCGCAGTTCCCCGCGCCCCTGGTGGGCGCCCTTCGCGGGCCCCTCGGTGCCGGGGGCGCGCGAGCGGTCCGCGCGGGGGCGCGTCAGCGCCCGCACGGCGCGGAGGTGCGCCCCCGGCCCGCCCGGAAACGTGCCGCGTTCCCAACCCCCGGCTGGGAAGCCGAATTTGTGCGAGACGTCTTGACGGGCACTCAGTGAACGCTAACATTCTCGGAGACGACGGAGTCCGGGAGAGGCGCGCACCGCTGCCGCTCCTGCGACGCCGGACCGGCGCCGTGGTGCTCCTGGCACGTGCGGGCGTCAGTGAGACGCGGGAGAAGGGGTGCCATCGCGCGGCATCGGCATCTCCTGGTCGTGGTCACCGTGGGCACCCGCCCACCGGCGGGCAATACGGGTCGTGCCGACCTGCGCGCCGGTGCGGCGGGAAGACGCGAATGGGATCTTTCGCGCGAGCAATATGTGAGCGCTAACAAATGGCTGCGAGGCCTTTCCGGACGGGATGTTGGTCATGGGTGCAGTGCGGAGTGTGCGGGTCGGACGAGCCGGGCAGGGGATGAGGCCGGGGCTGGCACGCCGCTGCGGAGCCGCGGCCGTCGTGCTCGCGGTGATGGTCGGTGCGGCGGCGTGCAGCAAGAGCGGGGCGGGCTCGGGTTCGGACTCGGGTTCCGCCGCCGGAGGCACCGGCTCGGCCTCGAACGCCCCCGCCGCGGCGATCCAGGGCGACATCACCTTCAACGACGCCAACCTCGCCAAGCTGGACGACGCCCTGAAGGCGGCGCTGGCCGGCAAGGACCTGTCGAAGCTGGACGAGGCGATGGTCGTGAACGTCGCCGTCGACTACTGGAACGCCGGCAAGATCGGCTTCAACAAGGGCCTCAAGGACCTCGGCGTCAAGGGCACTTACCAGGCCCCGGCCAACGGCCGGCTCGACCAGCAGCTGTCGATCATCCAGACGCTGCGCGGCCAGGGCATCACGGGCCTGAGCGTCTCGGCGATCGACCCGACCGCCATCAAGGCCCCGATCGCGTCGGCGAACAGCGCCGGCATCCCGGTACTGGCGATCGACTCGCCGCTGCCGAAGGAGGACGGTGCCGCCCTCTACCTCGGCACCCCGAACTACCAGGCGGGGCAGAAGGCCGGCGAGGCGATGAAGCAGGCGCTCGGCGGCAAGGGCCAGGTGGTGATCCTGGTCGGATCCCTTACCACGTCCAACGCCGTGGAGCGCATCCAGGGCTTCGAGGACGCGATCAAGGGCACCGGCATCAAGGTCGCGCAGAAGCTCAGCGACGGCATGGACGCGGCCAAGGCGCTCACCAACGCGCAGACCGCCATCCAGACCAACCCGAACATCAACGGCCTCTACGGCGTCTACTCCTACGACGGTCCCTCCGCGGGCCAGGCCGTGCAGGCGGCGGGCAAGACCGGCCGGGTCAAGATCGTCTCGGACGACAGCGACCCGCAGACCCTCAAGTTCGTGAAGTCGGGCGTCATCCAGGCCACCGTCCTCCAGGAGCCGTACCAGCAGGGCTACACCGGCGCGTACTTGCTGGCGGCGCTCAAGGTGCTGGGCAAGCAGGCCACCCTCGACCTGGTCAAGCCGTACCTGGAGTCCGACGGCAGCACCATCAGCTCGGGCGTGGGCCTGGTGACGCAGTCCAACCTCAGCGACTACCAGGCCAAGCTCACCCAACTGGGCATCGGCTGATGGGCACGCCGGTCAGCGAGCGGACGAGCGCGCCCACCGACATCGCCGTCTCGCTCCGTGACGTGAGCAAGGTCTACGGGCCGGTGAAGGTGCTCGACATCCCCCGACTCGACCTGGCCCGCGGCCAGATCGTGGCGGTGGTCGGCGAGAACGGCGCGGGCAAGTCCACGCTGATGGGCGTGCTGTCCGGCACCGTCACCCCCACCACCGGCGCCATCACCATCGCCGGACGGCAGTTGCACGCCGGCCGGCCGGACCACTCCCGCGACATGGGAGTGGCCATGGTGGCGCAGGAGTTCCCGCTCGTCGGCCAACTCAGCGTGGCCGAGAACCTGTTGCTCGGCCGCCGCCCGCAGCGCGCCGGCACCCGCCCGCTCGGCAAGGTGGTGGTCGACCGGGCGGGCACCAGGGCGGAGGCCAGGACGCTGCTGGCCGAGGTCGGGGTGACCGGTGTCGACGTCGACCGCCCGGTCGGCCGATTCCCGGTCCCCGTAAGGCAGATGATCGAGATCGCCAAGGCCTGGGGCCACCGCCCGGTCGTGCTGATCCTGGACGAGCCGACCTCCTCCCTCGGCCCGGTCGAGGCCGAGCGCGTGCTGGACCTGGCACGTACGCACGCCGCCGCCGGGGGAGCGGTGCTCTTCATCGGGCACCGGCTGGACGAGGTGCGGTCGGTCGCGGACCGGGTGGTGGTGCTGCGCAGCGGCCGTCTGGTCGCGGACCTGACGCCGGCCGAGGCGACCGAGGAGCGGATGATCCGCGAGATGGTCGGCAGCGAGCTGGCCCGCGCGGACCTGGCGCCGCCGTCGTCCGTGGAGCGTACGGCGACGCTGAGCGTACGGGGGCTGACCGCGGACGGCCTCGGCCCGGTCGACCTGGACGTACGGGCCGGCGAGATCGTGGGCGTGGCGGGCCTGATGGGCTCCGGCCGCAGCCGGCTGCTGCACACGGTGATGGGCGCCCAGCCGCGCACCGGCGGCTCGGTGGCCTTCGACGGCGCCGACTTCCACCCGCGGCACCCGGCCGACTCGGTCGCGGCCGGCATCGGCCTGGTGCCCGAGGACCGCAAGGTCCAGTCGCTGCTGCCGGCGCACTCCGTGCGCTGGAACGTCACGCTCACCACCCTGCGCCGGATCAGCCGCCGCGGTGTGCTGCGGCCCCGGCACGACAAGGAGCACGCGGCCCGCATCGTCAAGGACCTCGGGGTGCGCCTGCACAGCCAGGAGCAGCCGATCAGCTCGCTGTCCGGCGGTAACCAGCAGAAGGCGGTCTTCGGCCGCTGGCTCGCCGCGAAGCCCAAGCTGCTGCTGCTCGACGAGCCGACGCGCGGGGTCGACGTCGGCGCCAAGGCGGAGATCTACCACCTGATCGACACGGCCGCGCAGGACGGCCTCGCCGTCCTGGTCGCCTCCTCCGAACTGGAGGAACTGCTTTGGATCTGCCACCGCATCGTGGTGATGGCCCGCGGCCGCATCGTCGCGGACATCCCGCGGGAGCGGTTCGGCAAGGAAGTGATCATGACCGCGGCGGCCGGTTCCGGGGCCGGTGCGCCGTCCGGCCGCACGGAGGACGCCGGCACGTCCGGCGAAGGGAAGGCTCACGCATGAAGACCAGCACCGCCCCGGCCCTCGCGGACCTGGACGACGGTACGTCGCCGCGTACGTCCCTGGTCCGGCGGCTGGCCGAGACCCCCGAAGTCGGCGTCGTGGCCGCCTGCGTGGTCGTCTTCGCCGCGCTCGCGATCGACAAGTCCACCTTCGCCAGCGCCGTCAACCTCCAGGGTATGGGCTTCGACCTGGCGCAGTACGGCCTCATCGCGATCGGCGAGTCCCTGGTGATCCTCACCGGCGGCATCGACCTGTCGGTCGGGGCGCTGCTGGGCACCAGCGTCATCCTGATGTCGTGGTTCAACGTACGGGCCGGCCTGCCGCCCGTCCTCGCCGTCCTGGTCACCCTGGTCATCGCCGGCACGGTGGGCCTCATCCACGGACTCGCCGTCACCCGGCTGAAGATGCCGCCCTTCGTCGTCACCCTGGTCACCTACACCGTCGCCCAGGGCGTCACGCTCGCCATCACCTCCGGCACCTCGATCACCGGCATCGGCGGCTTCTTCGGCGACGTCGGGCAGACGTACGTGGCCCAGGTCCCGCTGCCGCTCATCCTCTTCGTGATCGTCGCCGTCGTCGCCTGGTTCTTCCTGGAACGCACCTACGCGGGCCGCCAGGTCTACGCGGTCGGCGGCAACGCGGAGGCGGCCCGGCTGGCCGGCATCCGCGGGGACCGGCGCATCATCTCGATGTACGTGACCAGTTCGCTGCTGTCCGCCTTCGCCGGGATCATGGTGCTGGGCCGGATGGGTGTCGGCTCGGCCAGCGGGGTCGGCGTCGGCTGGGAGCTGTCCGCGATCGCCGCGGCCGTCATCGGCGGGGTGAGCCTGGTCGGCGGCCAGGGCCGCATCGTCGGCATCGTGGCGGGCACCATCCTGCTCGAACTGATCAACAACGGGCTCACCACACTCCAGATCAACTCCAACTACACCAACATCGTGCTCGGTTGCGTCCTCGGGGTGGCCATCACCGCCGACCGGCTGCGCGCCAGAAGCGTCGCCCGCCGCAGCTGAGCCCCCGCTCCACCCCGCTCCACCCGTGCAGGTCCCGGCGCCCCCCACGGGCGCCGGGCCGCCCTTCGGCCTGCCCGCGGACAGCCCGCGCCCCCAGGCCGTGCGTCTCCCCACCCCCCACACCGGAGGAGGACTCCGTGTCCGTACCCGTGGCAGCACATCTCCAACAGCACGTCAGAAAGTGGGCGTTGGCGGTCACCGCCGTCGTCGCGCTGATCGCCGGAATCCTGGCCGGCACCTCGCCGGCCTCGCAGGCGGCCGTCTCCGGGCCCTGCGACATCTACGCGTCCGGCGGTACGCCGTGCGTGGCGGCACACAGCACCACCCGCGCGCTGTACGGCTCGTACAACGGCTCGCTTTACCAGGTCAGGCGCGCGTCGGACAACGCCACGCAGAACATCGGCGTCCTGAGCGCCGGGGGCTACGCCAACGCCGCCGCGCAGGACTCCTTCTGCTCCGGCACGAGCTGCGTGATCACGGTGATCTACGACCAGTCCGGCCGCGGCAACAACCTCACCCAGGCGCCCGCCGGCGGCGCGGCCGGCGGCCCGGACAACCTCGCCAACGCCACCGCGGCGCCCACCACCGTGGCCGGCCACAAGGCCTACGGCGTCTTCGTCGCCCCCGGCACCGGCTACCGCAACGACCACACCAGCGGCATCGCCACCGGCGACAACCCCGAGGGCATGTACGCCATCTTCGACGGCACCCACTACAACGGCGGCTGCTGCTTCGACTACGGCAACGCCGAGACCGACAGCCGCGACGACGGCAACGGCACGATGGAAGCCATCTACTTCGGCAACATCAAGGTCTGGGGCTACGGTTCGGGCAACGGCCCCTGGATCATGGCCGACCTGGAGAACGGCCTCTTCTCCGGCGTCAACCAGCACCTCAACTCGAATGACCCGACGATCAACTACCGCTACACCACCGCCATCATCAAGGGCGGCCCCAACCACTGGGCCATCCGCGGCGGCAACGCGCAGTCCGGCGGCCTGTCCACCTTCTACGACGGCGTACGCCCCAACGTCTCGGGCTACAACCCGATGAAGAAGCAGGGCGCGATCATCCTCGGCATCGGCGGCGACAACAGCAAGGGCGCCCAGGGCACCTTCTACGAGGGCGTGATGACCTCCGGCTACCCCTCCGACGCGACGGAGAACGCCGTCCAGGCGAACATCACCTCCGTCGCCTACGGCAACGGCTCGTCCGGGGGCGGCTCGGGCTTCCCCGCCGCCGGCAGCAGGTTGTCCCTGCGAGCGACGACCTCGTGCTGCACCGGCGACTACATCACGCACGACGACGCGGACACCAACGTCGTCATCTCCTCGGTCACCTCGTCCAGCACGGCCACCGCCAAGGCCGACGCCACCTGGATCGTGCGCGCGGGCCTCGCCAACAGCTCCTGCGTGTCCTTCGAGTCCGCGAACAAGTCGGGCCAGTACCTGCGCCACTACAACTACAAGCTCCAACTGGCCGCGAGCGACGGCAGTTCGACCTTCCAGCAGGACGCGACCTTCTGCCCGCAGAGCGGCCAGAACGGGCAGGGCTACTCGCTCCAGTCCGTCAACTTCCCCGACAAGTACCTGCGCCACTTCAACTACAACGTCTACATCGCCTCGAACGGCGGTTCCAACGCCTGGGACTCCGCCACCTCCTGGGCGGACGACGTGAGCTGGGCGACCGCGTCCCCCTGGACGCCGTAAACCCCCACGCGCCGAGGCCGTACCACCGGTGGCGCCGGTGGTACGGCCCCGGCCGGCGCTGGCCGGCCCCGACCGGCGGGTCAGGCCACGAGCAGGCGGAGGCCCAACTCGGCGGAGTCGAGGGCGACGAGGTCCCGGTTGCGTTCGGCCCACCTGCCTGAGTCAAGGTCGGCGCGGAGCGCGTCCACGGCCCGCTTCTCGGCCCGCGCCCCGACCCGCGTCCACACCGACACCGCGCGGCGCACATCCTCGTCCAGATACGCCTCGGGCCGGCGCCAGTAGGCTTCGAAGAAGCCGTCGGCGCAGTCCCACGGCACGAGCACCGGCTCGGCGCGGCCCCCGATCGCGCGCGTCAGGTCGGCCAGCGACGGCCATTCGGTGAGCAGCCCGGCGAATTCCGGCAGGTAGTCGCGGGTGAGCCAGAACCGCTCCAGCCAGCCGGTCGTGCTGGCGTCGTAGGTGAACACCACCACGCGGCGGGCCACGCGGCGCATCTCGCGCAGCCCCGCGATCGGGTCCTGCCAGTGGTGAACGGTGCTGAAGGCCATCGCGGCGTCGAAGGACTGGTCCTCGAACGGCAGGCTCTCCGCACTGGCGGCCACGCACGGCGCCGCCCCCGCGGGACGCTGCGCGCGCATCACCGCCGACGGCTCCACCGCCGTGACATCGCGGTCCGGCGGCTCGTACGAGCCGGTGCCGGCCCCGACGTTCAGCACCGTGCGCGCGTCCCCGAGCGCCTCCCAGACCTTCGCGGCGATCCGCGGCTCTGTGCGCCGGGTCGCCGGGTAGGCCGACCCGATGGCCTCGTACAACTGCGCTCCAAACACCCTGAGTTGTTCCTCCGGTGGTGTGCTGATCCCCATGGCGCGTGCCTCCAGTTCCCTGTCGATGGCCGTCACCATCGCGGCGGCGCGGTCGCGCTGCTCCAGCAGCAGGCCGCGCAGCCGGCGCAGATGCGCGACCGCGTCGGTGGCCGGGTCGTCCACCAGATCCGCGATCTCGCGGAGTCCGAAGCCCAGCCGCCGGTAGGCGAGCACCTCCCGCAGCCGCTCCACGTCCCCCGCCGCGTAGGCCCGGTATCCGCCCGCGGTCCGGGCGGACGGACGGACGAGCCCGATCTCGTCGTAGTGGTGCAGGGTGCGGACGGTGACGCCGGCCAGCTCGGCCACGCGTCCCACGGTCAGGTGCTCTTCCACGCCACCGACCATGCGGCATGACGTCACGTGAGGGTCAAGCAGGTCGCTATTCCCGCTGACGTCACGGCCGCGCCCCGCAGCCGGGATGATCCGGTGCGGGGCGCGTGGCGGAAGGGTTCAGAGGGCGCGGGCGTAGGCGATGAAGTCGGCCCAGGCGGTGGGGGAGAAGGCGAGTTGCGGCCCCTCCTTGTCCTTGGAGTCCCGTACGTGGACCGTGCCCGGGCACTCGGCGACCTCGACGCAGTCGCCTTCACTGCCGCTGCTGTGGCTGGACTTGTGCCAGCCGAGGGCGACCTCGACGCAGTTGTCGCCTTGCGAGCCGCTGTAGCTGGACTTCTGCCAGTCCACGGCGACCTCGATGCAGTCGTCACCCTGCGAGCCGCTGTAGCTGCTCTTGAACCAGACCAGGCCGGGCGTGGTCATAGTGCTCCTCGCATTCGCTCCAGCAGGCCCCTGGAGTCGTCGGGGGTGAGGGCCTGTGAGCGCAGTTTTGCATATCGCTGCTGGAGGACGCTGATCTCTTTCGGGTCAGCGATGAGCCGCCCGTTCTTCTGTCCCTCGGAGTAGGCGAACCAGCGGTTCTCGGGCGTCTCCAGCAATTGCAACGGGCCGTCATGGCCAGCATGCACTGGCTGCCGCAGCGGCATGATCTGCAACTCGACGTTCCAGTGCCGGGCACTGACGTCCAGCAGGTGGTCGTACAACTCCCGTGTGACGTCGGGTCCGCCTGTCCACCTCTCCAGGACAGCCTGTTCCAGGATGAAGCTGAACGCGCAAGGCCGTTCGCGGTCCGTCGAGAGCAGCTTGTGCCGGTCGAGCCGCTTGGCCACCCGCTGTCCGACGGCGGCCTCACCCGCGAGGGGCGGCACGCTCAACGACACCGCCCGCGCATAGGCCTCGGTCTGCAGCAGGCCCGGGATCACGCGGCATTCGTACGTGTACAAGCTGATCGCCGTCAGCTCCAGCCGCGCCCACCGCCGGAACCAGGCGGCAAGCCCCTGCTCCCGCGTGAGGTGCTTGTAGGCCGCCTTTAAAGCGCCGGTATTGCCGAGTGCCGCCTCGCCGAGGTCGATGAAGTCCACGTCCGGCATGCGGCGGCCCACCTCGACGGAGGCGACCGTGTGCTTCGAATACCCGACCTCGCGCCCCAACTCCTCCCGGCTGAGGCCGGAGTGGTTGCGCAGCGCCTGCACGACCGCCCCGAACGTCCGCAAGCTGTCGGACGACTCGGGTTCACCTCCGGCTTTGCCGCCCTCGTCCTCGTCTTCCGTCCCGCCCGTACCATCGGCCATCTCCGGCCTCCTCCCGGGGTGCCGCCCATGGGCACTCTCCGGAAGCAAGCCTTACTGACGGTGATGCGTACTGTCTACGATCTGTGCGCGTACGCTGCCGCAGCGTACGCGTACTACGCGGCTTGCGCCGTCACCGGCAGGCACTCGGCGAGCAGGTTGACCACGTCGTTCCACGCTCGCCGCGCGTGCAGTTCGTGGTGGGCCACGCCGGGGCGGACGGCGTGGCCCACCGACGGGTGGTGGAAGGCGTGTGCGGCGCCGCCGTAGACCACGAGGCGCCAGTCGACGCCCGCGGCCTGCATCTCGGCGGTGAAGGCGTCCCGTTGAGCGGGCGGCATGATCGGGTCCTCGGACCCGACCCCCACCCACACCGGGCAGCGGATGCGCGCCGCCTCGCCCGGCCGGCCCGTGGTCAGCGCGTTGACCGTCGCGATCACCCGGAAGTCGACGCCGTCCCGCCCGAGTTCCAGCGCGATCGCGCCCCCGGTGCCGTAGCCGACGGCGCCGATACGGTCGGGGTCGGTACGCGGCTCCGCCCGCAGGACGTCGAGCGCCGCGTGGCCGATGCCGCGCATCCGGTCGGGATCGGCGAGCATCGGCATCACGTAGGCCAGCATCTCCTCCGGGTCGGTGAACCACCGCCCGCCGTTGATGTCGAAGGCCATGGCCACGTACCCCAGTTCGGCCAGGGCGTCGGCCCGCCGCCGCTGGAAGTCGTTCAGCCCCGGCCCCTCGGGCCCGACCAGAACCGCCGGCCGGCGGCCGGTACCGGCCGGCAGCGCGAGGTGCCCGACCATCGTCAGGCCGTCAGCGGGGTATTCGACCGTACGCGTGGTCACCGTCGTCATGAATCCGACGCTAGCGACCGCGGGCGCCGCCCGGGCCGGAGTTCACCCCCGGCAGAACCGCCGCCAAGCCCGCGGGCCCCGATGAGCCCTACGCCTGCGCGGCCTCCACGTCACGGAGGTGCTGGAGAAGCGCTTCCTCGACCTCGGGTCGACCGCCGGTGTCGGGGACCGGCCACTCGCGCTCCCGGAGACCGGCGTCGAGGGCGGCGCGGGAGGTGAACCAGACGGCCCCCGCCGGGGGTACGACGGCTGCTCGCAGCCAGATGACGAAGCGGGAGACCTCCGCGGCGGTCCCGCTGACCGCGACATAGTCCCGGGACACCACGCTGGCGTGCCCTTCGTAGACGATGTCGTCGTCGGTGGTCGCCACGAAATCGAGCCGCGGCACGTCGGCCGGCCCGCCGCGCCCTCTGAAGTCGCTGTGCGTGTGCGGGAACCCGGCACCGAGCGCCGCGTCGAAACCCGCCAGCTCCAGATTCCAGCCATGCCAGTCGCCCGAGGCGGGGTAGAAGCAGAAGAGCGTCGGGGAATCCTCGTCCATGTCACCATCCTGTGCCTTCACGGTACATATCGTGCGACGCCGGTCACGCCCTCTTCCTCCATCAGCGTCTGCCAGTAAGCCTGCGATTCGGAGAAGTTGGTGTCGATCTCCAGGCCGCGGATCTGCTGGTGCTGTGCGATGGCTGCCTTGTATTTCTGCAGCTCCTTGCGGTCGTCAGGGACCGCGAAGGTGTCGGGGTTCCACTTCGGTGTCCCGTCGGCGCGGTATTCCTGCTCTATCTCGAAGGTGCTGGGCCGCCGGTAGCAGTTCTGCTCGTTCCGCACGTACTTGGCGTCGACCATATAGCCGTCGGAGGGGCGCATTCCGTCCGCGGCGATGGCCGGCCAGGGCACACCGCTGAGTGGGATCACTCGTTCCGGGTACCCGGCCACCCGCAATTGGTAGGCGTTGTCCGGGTTGCCCGGGTTCCTGGCACCGCCGAAGTCGACTGGTCGCAGTCCGTCGACCCAGGTGATGAACTCCTGCCGCTGCGCTGGACTCAGCGGCGTGGTCGTGCCCGCCGCGGGCGGGATCGGCGGGGCCCACGGGATGGTCGCGTTCGGGTCCCGGTACGCGGCCGGCAGCAGCCCCGGTGCGGCGCCAGGATAGGCGGCCAGGACCAGGGGGACAGGCTCGGGGATCGGGACCGGGATCAGAGGGAGGCCGGGGAGGTCGTACCAGTGGTGGTGGGGGCCGTCGTCATGGGGGAGCTTGACGCGGCTGCGGGAGGTGTCCAGGGCATGGGCGACATCGCCCAGGGCGTGGATCCACGGGTCTTCGCGTATCGCGTCCTTCAGGCCGCCGTCGTCTCCGTTGCCGCCGAACAGCGGGCTGTGCAAGGGCGATTCCGAGTGGAAAGGATTCAGCTGGTCCTGCCGGATGGTCTGCAGGGCCTGCTCGATGTGCGCGGCGTACTGCAGGCACGCCTGCGCGAGCTGGTCGCAGGCGGCGACGAGGTTGGCGACCAGGGTCTCGTCCTGCTGGGCCAGCGTCGGCGGCGGGTCGAAGCCGATGAAGGCCGTGAAGTGGGCGCGGAAGGCGTCGGCCGCCAGGCCGGAGTGGGCCTTGTCCGCGGTGTGGCCGCAGCCCTGCGCGTCGACAAGGAAGCGCTGCATCAGGGTCCCGGCCCGCTCCCAGGTGCCGGCGACGTCCCGCAGCTTGTCCGGCGAGCCGCGGAAGCGCCCGCCTGAGGCGCCCGTGCCGAGGTACTGATCGGAGAAGGCCGTCTCGCCGACGACCTCGGGCAGGTCCTCGCCGAGGCCGAGGAAGGACTCCTCGCAGTCCTCGGCCGGATCGCCCATGGAGGTGGTCGGGTCGGGCTGCCGCCCCATGAACAGCGCGGCGGTCGCGTCCTCCTGGGCGATGAACTCCCGGGCGCTGCGCATCAGCGCCCGGCCGCTCGCGCCCATCACGTATGCGCTGTAACCCATCTGGTCCAGCGTCTCCGCGGCAGCGGACGTGTAGACCTTCGCGAAGTCGTGCCCCGCGTCGTCGCCACCCGCCATGCCCTTCTGGCGGTCCAGCTCGTGGAAGACGGCGATCGCGGTGTCCCGGGCGCCGGGCATCACCGTGGTGACCATCTCCATCGACGCACCCATCATCGCGTCGGCGACGACCTGTAAGTCCGGCGGCAACCCCATGCGTCTCTCCCCCCCCTCGAACAACTCCCCCTGCCCGCAGGGTAGAAGCGGCCCCCGCTCCGCCGGGCGGTGCCGGCGGACAACGGCTGGAATCCGCCGGGCCCGGCCGGGGCCCGGGGCCGCGGGCCCCGCCAGGGGGAAGGGGGGCGGGGCCCGCGGAGGGGTGGGGAGGTGGGGTCAGGGCTGGAGGCCGGTGGACAGGGCGTTGAGCAGGGTGCCGGTCGGGGTATCGCCCGACATCTCCCAGATCATGGCGCCCAGGAGGTGCTTGGACTTGATGTAGGCGGCCTTCTTGCCGATCGACCAGGTGTCGTCGAAGGACCACCACTGGCCGCCGTTGCCGGTGTAGCCGTAGGTCGCGACGGACTGGTCGTCGTGGTAGATGGTCAGGCCGGGGACGGCGGTGACGAGGTTGCTGTAGCCGCGGGTGCCGGCTTCCTCGGCGAACTGGCCGGGTGCGGCGCCGCCAGCCGGCTGCCAGAGGCCGTGGGTTGTGCCGTCGGTGACCTGTTGCCAGCCGCGGCCGTAGAAGGGCAGGCCGATGGTGAGCTTGCGGGGGCTGATGCCCGCGTTGAGGTAGAGCTGGACGCCGGCGTCGACGCTGAAGTCGTGCGGGTAGGGGGAGTTGGGGTCGGGGTAGAGGTTGGCCTGGCTGCCGGTGCGGCCCGGCTCCCAGGAGTTGTCGCTGGCCGAGCCGTGGAAGTCGTAGCCCTGGATGTTCTCGATGTCCAGGGACTTCGAGACCTGGGGGAGGTCCCAGCCGGCGGCGATCTTGTTGGGGTCGGCCGGGGTGAAGGCGCTGAGCAGCTTGTGGCTGCCGCCCAGGGCGTCGAGCTGGGTACGGAATTCGGTGATCAGCGCGGTGAGGTTCGCCTTGTCGGCGGCCGCGTAGTGGTTGCCGGGGTGGCCGTCGGGCGAGCCGGGCCACTCCCAGTCCAGGTCGAAGCCGTCGAAGATGCCGGCGGCCACGCCGGGGCCGCCCGCCCCCTCGTAGGAGGGCAGGTTGCCCTTGATGTACATGTCGATGCAGGACGACACGAACTTCTTACGGGACGCGTCCGTCGCGGCGACGTTCGAGAAGTACTTCGAGTACGTCCAACCGCCCAGCGAGATCACGACCTTGAGGTTCGGATACTTGGCCTTCAGCTCCTTGAGCTGGTTGTAGTTGCCGCGCAGCTTGCCCCATCCGTCGTCGGCCTGGCCGTTGACGGACTGGGAGGCGGGGAAGGCCCGCCCGTAGTCCGCCTCGGCGTCACCGGCGCCGTCGCCCTGGCTGGGGTCCTCCGGGTCGCCGGTGGTGGCCTTGGTCACCCCGTTCAGGCAGGTGAGGTTCACCGGATCGACGTTGCCGAAGGCGTAGTTGATGACGTCCAGCTTGGCCGCGGCGCCCGAGGTGTCCAGGTTCTTCACGAAATACTGGCGGCCGTAGATGCCCCACTGCACGAAGTAGCCGACCTTCGCGTAACCGCCGCTGCCGACCGCCTCCAGGGTGGTCACGGTGACCGCGGTGCTCGCCGGCGAGGGATTGTCGGCGAGGTCGCGGGCCTTGACGGTGAAGGTGTAGGCGGTGGCGGGGGCCAGGCCGGTCAGTGTGGTCGTTCGCGTGTCGGCCGGCAGCGTCGCGGCGAGCGTGCCGCCGCGGTAGACGTCGTAGGCGGCGACCCGGTTGTTGTCGGTGGCCGCGTCCCACGACAGCTGGACGGTGCTCGACGTGACGCCGCTCGCCCGGAGGTTGCCGGGCGCTGTCGGCGGGACGGTGTCGGAGGCCGGGTCGAAGGTCGTGGCGGTGACCGGGGCGCTGGGATCGCCGGTGTTGCCGCGGGTGTCCTTCGCCCTGACCGTGAACTGGTAGGCCGTCGCGGGCGACAGGCCCTGCACGGTCGCCGTGGTGGTGGCGCTGGACGCCACGACCGCCCCGGCGCGCAGCACGTCGTAGGAGGCCACCGGGAAGTCCCCGACGGCCGCGGCCGTCCACCGCAGGCTCACGGTGTGGGCGGTGGCGTCCGCGACGGCGACGCCGGTGGGCGCGTGCGGCGGCACGGCCGGGCTGCCGTCGCACTTGGCGCCGTTGACCAGGCAGCCGGTGGGCGTGCCCAGCGGTCCCGAGGCGGTGAAGGTGTAGCTGTACGGGTACGTCGAACCGCCCGCCGGAACGGTGGAGTTGTAGTAGGCGGGGGAGGCGACGACGTGCGAGCCGGTGACGGTGGAGGTGCCGTACAGCTCGCTGGTGATCTTCACGCCGGCCGGCAGGTCGAATTCCAGGGTCCAGCCGTTCACCGCGGCGGCGGTGCCGTTCTTGACGACGTAGGTGCCCGTCCACGACGAGCCGCTGCCGCTGCTGCTGAATTCGGCGGTGACCGCGCCGGCGGCCTGCGCGGCCGGCGCGCTCAGGCCGGTGAGGCCGGCCAGCGCGAGGGCGAGGGCGAGGGTGGCGAAGCCGGCGACCGCGGCGGCCAGCCGCCGGCGCGCACGGTCGAGGGTGCGGGGTGATCTCCGTAATCTGGTGCTGCGTCCGGTGGGCACGGCTCTCCTCGGGGTGTGGGGAAGCGCGAGGGCGGCTCCCACAGGACAACCGAGATGGGCCGCGTCGGCAATGCGCCGGACGAGGATGGGACTGGACCACGCGGGGGCTTCCGGCGGTCCCATTGCTGATGGAGTGGACTAGACCAATTGCCGAAATTTTACCCGCACTTGACCAAGTGGGCGGTCCCGTCCGTCAGCGGGAGAAGCGGACGCCGACGCCCGTGCCCTGCGCGTTAAGCTCCAACACCCCGCCGTCCGGCGTCACATAGACCGTGCCCGCGGCGAAGTGCTGCCTGCCGGTCGTGGCGGCGGGCAGCGCGGCCACCGGCGTCGCCTGGCCGGTGCGCGGGTCGAGCCGCACCAGTTGCGGGGAGGCGGGCGGGCCCGCGAGGGCGTGGACGCGCTCGTCACCCGCGACGGCCGCGGCCAGCGCCACGGCCGGACAGCTCCAGAGCTTGGTCCCGGTGGCGGTGTCGAAGGCGTCGATCTCGCTGCCCGCGGCCGTGGTCGCCGGAGTGACCAGGACGGTGCCGACGAGGCGGGCGGAATGGTCGGCGGCGGTGTCGTTCCCGGGCGCCAACTCGGTGTTCCCCACGTTCAGTTTGCGGCTGCTCCCGGAGGCGGTGAAGACCCGTACGCTGTCCTCGCCCGCCTTGTGCACCGCCGCGATCAGCGGCGACCCCGAGAAGACGTGCGCGATGTCGGTGTGGGCGTCCTGGGCCTGGGTCCAGAGCGTCTTGCCGGTCAGTGCCGGCACCGTACTCGTCGACGACTACTGCGCGGACAACAAGAAGCAGTTCACCCTCACCGCCTACGACGGCATCTGGCACTCCCTCGCCCTGGTGCTCGCGCTACGGCCGGGACTTCGGCAGCGGCCGGCCGGCCTCCCAGCTGCGCCGCCACGACCCGGCCGCGGGCGGGCCCGCCGGACGCGCGACGGCGGCGTCCCTCGGCTCGCGCAGGGCGGCGTACCAGCCGATGTCCTCCTCGTTCCACAACCGGGCCACCGCCGTGGACAGCCGGGAGTTGAAGTCCCAGGCGTTCTCGCCGGCTTCCGGGTACAGCGGGTCGCCGTAGCGTACGGACACCCGCGGGCGCCCGGGGACCGGCCAGCCGCGGCCGCGCGGCATTGCGGCATAGGAGCCGCGGACCGCGATCGGGACCGCGGGGATGCCGAAACCGCAGCACAGGTGCGCGCTGCCGGCCCGTACCCGCTTCATCCAGCCGTCCTCCGAGCGGGTGCCCTCGGGGAAGAGCAGCAGGCTCCAGCGCTCCGCGACCAGTTGCGGCGCCAGGCTCCTGAGCCGGCCTGAGCCCTTGCGCTCGACGGGGAAGCCGTTGATGGCCAGCGCGGTGAGCACGGCACGCCAGGGGGTGTCGAAGAAGTAGTCGGCCGCGGCGCCGACCGCGATCCTGCGGGCGAACCTCGGCGGCAGCGAGCCCAGGATCAGCGGGGTGTCCAGATGGCTGGCGTGGTTGGCGACGAAGACCACCGGGCCGCGCAGCCCTTCGAGCCGCTCCAGGCCCCGCACGTCGGGGGCGCACACCGACCAGGCGGTGGGCTTGAGCAGCCCGCGCTGCAGGCCGTAGCGGACCGCGCCGGCCACCGGGGTGCGGGCCCACGCGGTCGGGAAGCGGCCGCGCTCCGGCTCCTCCTCCCACTCCTGCGCCGACCGCGGCACGGTGGCCCTGCCGCGCAGGTCCCTGCCCTGCGCGAGCAGCCGCAGGGACTCCGCGACACCGGCCCGCGCCTTGCCCGGGCGCCTCATCGGACGTCCGCCAGGGCCAGCGGCGGGCTGTGGTGGTAGGTGATCGACGGGCTCGACCCGACCGTCTCGCGGGCCATCTCCAGCGCGTCGCCCAGCGTGCTCGCGGTGCGGAAGCCCAGCCGGGAGGCGGTGCCGCGCTCGGCGCCGACGAAGATGACGTCGCCCAGGTGCTGGAGGGCGTGCGCGCCCCAGTACCACATGTAGAGCGGGTGGACTCCGTGGTAGGCGTGGCTGGTCCGGTACAGGTGGGTGTACCAGGGGTCGGTGGCGAACTGCTCCTCGTACTTCTCCTCGATCAGCGCCGGGTCCTTCGTCCTGGACAGCACCGACTCGTAGAAGTCGATGTAGCTGGGGTGGTGCACCGGATGGAACTCCTCCGGCATCGGGTGGTAGAAGATCCCGACCCCGCCCTGCCGCACGATCGGCTTGTTGCGGTAGAGGTTGAAGAAGTAGCCGAGGCCCAGCGACATCACCAGGATCGGGTTCATGATCGAGTTGACGTTGTAGGGGCAGATGAACGGCAGGCCCCACACCCCGATGTCGCTCTGCCCGTCGATCTCGGTGAGCTGCTGGCGGTGCACGTTGGCCAGCGTGTGCGGGTGGACCTCGGCAGGTGCGCCCGCGTGGACGCCGGTGATGCCGTAGGGGGCGTGACTGCGCTGCCACATCTGCCGGCGCATCTTGGCCGGCGCCATCGCGTTGAGCTTCCTGAACGCCAGGTACGACGCCTGGTCGGCCGGCGACCACTCCCACTCCCGCTTGTTCATGAAGCCGACCTGCGGCGGGTACGAGTCGCCGTTCACCGTCGACTCGACGGTGAACACCCGCACATGGCCGGCCAGTACGGCCGCCATCCGGTCGTAGGAGTGGTGCATCGCCGACTGCGGCGGGTCGTTGAAGGAGCGCGAGTGCCGCAGCGTGTGCACGTTGTGGTGGTGCCGCAGGCTGCGGTACGAGGCGAGCCCCACCGCGACGGACTTGGCTCCGCCGCTCATGCCGGTCAGCGTGATGTTGACGTAGACGATCAGATCGCTCTCGGCGGCCCGCCGGTTGATCTCCACCACCTCGCCGTGCCGGGTGGTGCCCACCTCGGTGAGATTGGCCCGGTCCTCGGCGTCGTGGTTGTTCAGGTGGCCGGGGAAGAAGGACCTGAACACCCGGTCGCCCACCGTCCGTTTCAGCTCCGCCGCCGTCATCCGCCGGTGCAGCGCGTTCGCGGCGAGCAGCTCGACGTCGTCCACGCCCGCGGCCGCCGCCATCTCCAGCACCTGCTCGATGATCCGCTGCCGCATGTCGGGGGCCCGCATCTGCGGCAGCGGCAGCGAGATGTCGTCGAAGACGATCGTCAGCCGCATCCCCGGGCGCAGCAGCGCCGGCAGCGGGTCCTCACCGTGCGGGTGCAGCAGAGCCTGCCGGATCGCGCCGCCGACATCCCTGATGCCGGGCAGCGAGTCCGGCGGGTAGATCACCCTGGTGCCCAGCGGAAAACGCTCCAGCCGGGCCGCCTCGCCCTCGTTGACCAGCAACGCCGGTGTGCGTTCGTCGACTTCGAGCACAAAACCCGGTCTGCCCACGTGCTGCTCCTAGCTCCGGTTCGGATCAAAAGCGACTTTGACGCTGCCCAGGCGGCCCGCCGAGAGCGCGTGCCCGATCGCCTCGCGCCAGCGGGACAGCGGGTAGACCGCGTCCACGAAGCCGGCCAGCGGCGCCACCCGCCCCGCCAGTCGTACGGCCTCGGCGAAGTCCGGCGCCTGCGCGGGGGCCTCCGCCTCGGGCCCGCCCGCCGACGCGTACGAACCGATCAGGTGCAACTCCCTGAACCACACCGGCGCCAGGTCCACCGCCCCCGACGGCATCCCCGACATCACCACCGTGCCGCCGGCCCGTACCGTACGCAGCGCCGTGTCCAGGCCGCCCGCGCCGCCCGTGCAGTCGAAGGCCACATCGACCCCGCCGAGCAGGAAGTCAGCGCCCAGGTCCGGGTGTTCCAGGGTGCCGCCGGTCAGCATCCGCAGCGCCCGAGCCAGCCGCCGCACCCCGAAGGTCTCGGTCGCGCCCAGCGCCTCGGCCAGCGCCCGCTGGTGCGGATGCTTGGCCACCGCGTATATCGGCCCGGCCGCGGTGAACTCCCGCAGGGCCAGGACCGTCAGCAGCCCGACCGTGCCCGCGCCGACCACCAGCACCGAGGCGCCCGGGGCGATCGCCGCCCGCCGCACCGAGTGGACCGCGCACGCCAGCGGTTCCACCAGGACCGCCGTGCGGTCCGCCAACTCGTCCGGCACCCGGTGCAGTTGCGAGACGTGCGCGACCACCGAGCGGGACCAGCCGCCCCCGGTGTCGGCGCAGAAACCGGTCTGGAGCCCGGCCCTGAGCGATCCGGTGGTGATGTGCCCGCAGCGGTTCCGCCGGCCCGCCCGGCATTCGGGGCAGGGCCGGGTACCGCGGGCCGCACACGACAGCACCGGGTCCACCACCACCCGGCTGCCCGCCGGCAGGCCGGGCGCGGCCGCCACCGTCTCGGCGACGATCTCGTGCCCCGGCACGAACGGCAGCGAGGCCAGCGCCGTCAGATACGGCGACGAGTGCCCGCCGAGCAGCGCCAGGTCGGACCCGCAGATCCCGGACAGCAGCGGCCGCAGCCGCACCCAGCCCGGCTCGTCCCGCCGCTCCGCGGGCCGGTCCACCAGCCGCAGCGGCGACACGGAACCGGCCACCGCACCGGCGAGCCGCCCGCCCGCCCCTGCCGCGGCGATACCGCGGGCGGCCAGGTAGCGGGCCGGCGACCGGTAGAACTCCAGTGCCTGGCTCACCGCAGCGCCTCCGCAGGCCCCGACATCGCGGTCAGCGCCGCGTCGATCCGGCCGCCGGTGTGCGCGCCCCACTCCTCGACCCGCCAGGCCCGCCGCGCCGCGTGCCGGTGCAGCCGGTGGTCGGGGTTGACCGCGACCGGGTTGCCGACCAGGCCGAGCAGCGCGCTGTCGGAGAAGCTGTCGCCGTACGCGTACGACCGCTTCAGGTCGACGCCGGCCGTCTCGGCGTACCGCCGCGCCCACGCCGCCCGCGCCTCGCCGACCACCGGAGGGCGTTCGAGACGCCCGGTCAGGACGCCGCCGCGGACCTGGAGGCGAGTGGCCGCGATCTCGTCGAAGAGCGGGCCGAGCGGCTGCACGAACAGGTCTGCGGTACCCGTGACCAGCACCGTGCGGTGGCCGGCCGCCCGGTGCGCCCGGATGCGGCGGATCGCCTCGGGAAAGGACCGGTGCAGCAGCGCGTCCCCGATCCGGTCCCGCACCGCGGCCCGCAACTCCGCCTCGGAGCAACCCGCGTAGCGTCGCATGAAGGCCCGTACGAAGTCGCCGCGGTCGCGCCGCTCGGCCTGGAGATACCCGGGCACCGCCAGTGCCAGCGAGGCGATCTCGCCGGCCCACGACGAGCGCGGCCCGCCGACCAGCCGCGTCCACACGAAGACCTCGACCAGGTTCGAGGCCAGCACCGTGCCCTCCAGGTCGAAGACCGCCGCGATGTCCCTGCCCTGCGGCAGCACGTCGGCGGCCCGCTTCCTGCGCGGCGCGGCGGTGCGCCGGGCCACCGCCGTGACCGCGGGGCAGTACACGTCGGCGACGTAGTGCGCCCAGGAGATCCCGGCCACGTCGAAACCGGGGCTGCCCGCGGGGCGGGCGCGGTGCAGCGCGACGACGTTGCCGTCGCCGTAGACCGCCTCCACACCGCCGTAGCCGCCGTAGAGGTCCAGCAGCCTGCGCAGGGTGCGGGTGCGCTGGGTGTCGGCGCGGGCCCGGTCGACCCGGTCCCTGATCCCGGCGGTGGCCGGCAGCAGCGGCAGCGCCCGGTCGACCAGGCCGGCCGCCCGCTCGCCCGCCTTCAGCGTCCGCTCCACCCGGGCGGCGCCGGGGAAGCGCCACGGCGGCACCTTGACGTGGCCGCGCCCGGCGTCGGGCAGCGGGTGCTCGGTGAAGTAGCGCGACACGTGGCGGTGCAACTCCGCCTGCGTCAGCGGATTGCGGGAGCCGGTGCCGACGTGGAAGTACGCCGGCTCGCCCGGCGGGGGCGGCGCCGCGGCCACCGCGAGCGCGGCGGAGGTGACGAAGTCCACCGGCACGATGTCGACCACGCTCTCGGCGTGGGCGGGGAATTCGGGGATCTCACCGCGGCCGTAGGCCAGCGTGATCGGGTCCATCATCTTGTACGACTCGAACCAGCCGGGGTACGGGCGCTCCAGCGCGGCCTGCACGATCGTCGGCCGCACGACGGACAGCCGCACGCCGGCCTCGCGGGCGTACTCCTCGGCGACCCGCTCACCCAGCGCCTTGGTGAAGGTGTAGACGTCCGTCCACCCCAGGCTCTGCCCGCGCAGCCGCCCGGCCGTGACCAGCCGGTCCTGCACCCAGCCGCGGCGGGCCCGCTCCGCGGCCGCGGCCGTCGCCGTGGACCCCGCCTTGCCGTGCTCGGCGCGGGCCGCCTCCAGCAGCGGCCCCAGCACCTCCGGCGTGCGCGAGCGCTGCTCGGCCTCCTCCCGTGCGGCCAGCGCGTGCCGCAACTCGGCACGCCAGTCGGCGTCGTGCTCCAGCCCCCGCTCGGCGACGACACCGCGGTGCAGCGCCGAGACGTACGCCGTGGACACGTGCACCACATGCGGCCGGTTCGGAGACTCGACGACCGCCCCGTAGAGGTCGCGGGCGCCCTGCACGTTGATCCGGAAGGCCTCGTCCACCGGGGGGTCGAAGGACACCGTGGAGGCGCAGTGCAGCACGGTGGTCACCGTGCCGGGCAGCGGTGGCATGCCGCTGCCCAGGTCGCCCTCCAGGCTGTCCACCCGCTCGGCCAGCGCCGCCTGCACCCCGGCGTAGCCGACACGTTCGCGCAGCGTGCGGAAGACCGGCTTGCGGGCCAGGGCCGCCAGGCGGTCGGCGGCGGAGGCGGCGCCGCGGCGCCTGGCCAGCACGGTGACCCGGACGCCGGGGTGCGCGACGACCAGCCGCTCCAGCATCGCCTGCCCGAGGAAGCCGGTCGCGCCGGTCAGCAGCACATGGCCGCCGAGGCCTGCCGCCGGCGGTTCCGCCCGCGGGCCGGCCGGCGGCGGTAGTGGTGGCGCCACGGCAGGACCTCCGTACGGAATCCGGGAGTTGGCAGAGCAGGCGGACGCGGCCCGGAAAAGCGTGAAGAAGTGTGCCGCCCCGTCGACGCGGCTCAGGTTAGGTCACCCCTTCTCGGGCGCACAATGCCCGCCGCTCGCACGGGAGTTGGCATCGCCCCAGGTCAGGGCCCCTTTACCGGGTGTTCATCGAGCCCGACCTGAACACCTCGACGCTGACCGGGGCTTCGGCGAAGCCCGCCAGCCGTACCGCCTCCACCAGCGGCGGGTGGGCGCCCGGGTCGGCCGCGACGAGCGGATCGACCTCGACCCGCACGCCCGCCTCGCCGAGGTCCCTGACCCGTACGTCGGTACGGTCCGCGCCCGTCCCCAGTGCCGCCCGTACCAGCACCTCCGCCCGCTCCACCCGCGCCAGCCGGCCCGGAGTGATCTGCAGGCCGTAAGCGATCCGGCTCGACAGGCACGCCATCGCCGGCTTGTCCCACGTCGGCAGCGACCACAGCCGGGCCACCTCGCGCACCGCCGCCTTGCCGAGCCCCGCATCGGCCAGCGGCGTACGCGCCCCCCGCCGGGCCGCCGCCGCGATGCCCGGGCGGAAGCGGTCGGCGACGTCCGTGGCGTTCGTGCCCGTCGCCACGCACCCGAAGTCCAGCCGCGCCGCCACCTCCAGGGCGGCGTCCAGCAGGGTGCTCTTGCAGAAGAAGCAGCGTTGCGGGCCGTTGTCGCGGTAGCCCGCGACATCGAGTTCACGGGTGTCCACGAGGTGGTGGACCACCCCCAGATCGGCGCAGAACCGCCGGGCCGCCGCCAACTCCGCCGCCGGCAGTGCGGGGGAGACCGCGGTCACCGCCGCCATGCCGCCCGTGCCGAGCGCCCGCGCGGCGGCCGCGACCACCACGCTGGAGTCGACGCCGCCGGAGAATGCGACCAGAGTGCCGCCGTAGGCGGCGGTCTCGGCGAGCAGCGCGCGCGCCGCGTCCGCCGGGGAATCGAACTCCGCCACGTGCGCCACCTCCGGGGAGTCGGAAAGCCCGTCTGAAGGAAGGGTCGCAACACGATGGATCAGAAGTCGACCGAAGTCGACCTCGGATACGCCAGGATCGACGTCGACCGCGCCGCCCGCACGGGTGACGCCGAGGTCGTCTACGGCGCGGGCAAGACGCCCGCGCAGATCGTCGGCGCCATGCGCGCGCTGTCGCAGGCGCACCCCGACCGGCCGGTCCTCGCGACCCGGCTGTCGCCCGAGGCCCGCGAGCTGTGCCGGCGCGAGCTGCCGGGGGCGGCGGTGGACGACGTCGGCCGCACCGCCACCCTCGGGCCGTCGGCGCCGCGCACCGGGTGCGTCGCCGTCGTGTGCGCCGGCACCGCGGACCTGCCGGTGCTGCGCGAATGCGCCACCACCGTCAACGTCTTCGGCGCCCACACCGACGAGATCGTCGACGTCGGCGTCGCCGGCCTCCACCGCCTCCTCGCCCAGCGCGACCGCATCGCCGCGTCCGACGTCATCGTCGCCGTCGCCGGCATGGAGGCCGCCCTCCCCTCCGTCCTCGGCGGCCTCACCGGCCTCCCCCTCATCGCCGTCCCCACCAGCATCGGCTACGGCTGGCACATGGACGGCCTGACGGCCTGGCTCGCCACCCTCAACACCTGCGCGCCAGGTGTTCTGACCGTGAACGTCGACAACGGCTTCGGAGCCGGTGTCGCGGCGGCTCGCATAGCCCGCCGCTCCCTCTCCTCCCTCCGCTCCCTCGGCGCGGAGCCCGACGCGTGAGCGGCCCTTGCGGGGGCCAGCTGTTGACGGGCTGGATGTCGTCACCGTCCGGAGGGGGCTGTTCGGTGCGTTCCGGGCCGCCGGTGGGTGGGTGGTTGCGCGCGCCGTTCCCCGCGCCCCTGGGGGGTGCCCTCCCGGGCGGGGACCTGCCCGACGTGGCGACCACGACCGTCGTCTGGCGACGGACCGCCGCCCCGTCAGGGGCGCGGGGCTGCTTCCGATGTGCGGCTGGCGCCGCGCGGGCGCGACCAGCCGTCGACGAGCTGGGGGTCGTCACCGGCCGGAGGGGGCTGTTCGGTGCGTTCCGGGCCGCCGGTGGGTGGGTGGTTGCGCGCGCCCCTGGGGCGGGGTCGGGGGCGTTGGGTGCGCCCCGGGCCACCGGGCAGTGGTGCTGAACGGCCGGCGGGGGTGACGGGCCGGTGAAGGTCGTGTGGGTCGATGCTGGGAACGGGGCCGCCGGCGACATGTTGCTGGCCGCGTTGCTCGACGCGGGAGCCGAGGGGGAGGCGGTCGAGGCCGCCTGGGAAGGGCTGGACGTCGAAGGGATCGGGCTCACCCGACGGGAGGTCAGACGGCATGGCTTCCGGGCCGCCCACGTGCGCGTGGAAGCGGGGGAGACCGGGGTCCGGCGGGGGCTGGACGACATCCTGGGGGTGCTCGACAGGGCCGCGGGACTGCCGCAGGAGCCCAAGGAGCTCGCTCGGGCGGCGTTCCGCCGACTGGCCGAAGCCGAGGCGCGCGTGCACGGGATCGCCCCCGCCGCCGTGCACTTCCACGAGGTCGGCGCCCTCGACGCCATCGCCGACGTCGTGGGGTGCGCGACCGCACTGCACAGCCTCGGCCTGCTCGGGCCCGGCGTGCGGCGGGTGGTCGGGCCCGTCGCCGTCGGGTCGGGGACGGTCGCGGGAGCGCACGGGGTGATCCCGATACCCGGGCCCGCCGTGCTGGAGCTGCTCACCGCCGCCGGCGCGCCGATCGCCGCGCACCCGGCGGCGATGGAGCTGTGCACGCCCACCGGCGCGGCCCTGCTGTGCGCGCTCGCGACCGAGTGGGGGCCGCCTCCCGCGATGACGCCGCGAGCCGTCGGGGTCGGCGCGGGCACCGCGGACCCGCGCACGCATCCCAACGTGCTGCGCGTCCTGCTCGGCGAGAGCGCCGACGAGCCCGCGCGGTGGGCGACTTCGGCCCTGCACCGCGTGGACACCACCGTGGACGACCTCGACCCGCGGGTCTGGCCCGACCTGCTGGAGGCACTGCGCACCGCCGGCGCCGCCGACGCCTGGTGCGTGCCCGCGCTGACCAGGAAGGGCCGCCCGGCCCAGCTGCTCAGCGTCCTCGTGGACGACGAACGGCTCGACCTGGTCTGCGCCCTGGTCTTCGAGCAGACGACCACCCTGGGCGTACGCGTCTCCCCGGTGGCCCGCCGCTCGCTGCCGCGCGACCGCGTCGAAGTCATCGTCGCCGGCTGCCCGATCGGGGTGAAGCGGGGCTATCTGGCCGGCCGGATCGTCACGGTCCAGCCGGAGTACGACGAGGCCGCCGCGGTGGCCCGCCGCACCGGACTGCCGCTCGCGGACGTACTGGACCAGGCCCGCGCCCTCGGCGCGGAAGCCGGGCCGGCGTAGGGGCGGCGCCACCGGGGCGCTGTGCAACCTCGGATTCTCCGAGGTCGCACAGCGCCCCGTGTGCAACCCGGCCACGGCGTGCCTTCGGGCCGCACCCCATGCCAGGGTGCCAGTCAGTGAGGGACCTGCGTCGAGGCATGGCACGCGGTGGCCAGGAATCAGGAGTCGGTGTGTTCGAGACGATACGAGACGCGGTCAAGACGGCCCTGACCGAAATGGACTACGACGTCAGCGAGTTGACGGACACCACCGTGCTCGGCCCGGCCGGGCTCGACCTGGAGTCGCTCGCCGTCGCGGAACTCGCGGTCCGCATCGAGGACGACTTCGGCGTGAAGTTCGCCGACGAGGAACTGCCGGGCATGGCGGACCTGACCCTGGACGAGTTCGCCTCGCTGGTGGTCGAGCGGATGGGCACGACGTCGGCCGCCGGTCCCGCGGCCTGAGCACGGAAGGCGGCCGGGCAGTGAACAGCACAGCACCGCGGGCGGTGGTGACCGGCATCGGCCTGGTCACTCCCCTGGGCACGGACGTGGCGGAATTCTTCGAGGCGCTGTGCGAGCCGCGCTCGGGACTCGTACGCCCCCCGGAAGGCCATGTCGCGCACGGCCTCATCGACTCGGCGGGCATCGCCCCCGACCTCGACGCCGCGGCCCTGGTGCCGCGGCACGACCGCAGCGTCGCCGACCGCTTCACGCTGATGGCCGTCGCCGCGGCCGACGCGGCGCTCGCCGACGCCGGCATCACGATCGGCCAGGACGTGGACCCCTACCGGGTGGCCGTCGTCGCCGCCACCGGCGCCGGCGGCATGATCACCTTCGAGCGGCAGGCCCGCGCCTCGGGCGAGCGCGGCGCACCCGGCGTCAGCTCGTACCTCTACTCGGCCTTCCTGCCGAACATGGCGACCGCGCGCATCGCGCTCAAGCACGGTATCCGCGGCTTCAGTTCGACCGTCACCACCGCCTGCGCGGCGAGCGCGCACGCCATCGCCGAGGCCTTCCGGCTGATCTCCGCCGGTGACGCCGACGTCGTGGTGTGCGGCGGCACCGAGGCCACCCTCGGCGGCCTCACCGGCATCGCCGGCTTCCGCAACGCCCGTGCGCTGGCCACCGGTTGGGAGGACGACCCGACTGCGGCCAGCCGCCCCTTCGACTCCCGGCGCAACGGCTTCGTCCTCGGCGAGGGCGGCGGCATGCTGGTCGTGGAGCGCGCCGACTTCGCCGACGCGCGGGGCGCCGCCGGATACGCCGACCTGGTCGGCTGGGGCTCCACCACCGACGCCTACCACCTGATCATGCCCAACCCGGACGGCTCCGGCGTCGCCGCCTGCCTGCGCAGCGCGATCGCCCGAGCCGGGCTCGACCTCGCCGACATCGGCTACGTCAACGCGCACGGCACCGGTACGAAGATCGGCGACATGGCGGAAGCCGCTGCCATCCAGCAGGTGTTCGGGCCGGACCAGCCCGCGGTCAGCTCGACCAAGGGCGTCACCGGGCACCTGCTCGGCGGCTCCGGCGCGGTGGAGGCGGCGGCCACCGTGCTGGCACTGGCCGGCGGCACGCTGCCGCCGACGCACAACCTGGACGACCCGGACCCGAAGTGCGACCTCGACCACGTACGCGGCGGCGCCCGCACCGCGCCGGTCAGGGCCGCCCTGTCGACGTCCTCCGCCTTCGGCGGCCACAACGTCGCCCTGGTCTTCCAGCCCCCCAGCACCCGCCTCGCCAGGACAGCCGCCGGTGCCGCCGGCGGTACGGACCATGCCGGGTGAGCCGCTTTCCGCCGTCATGGCCGGCGAGCAGGCGCTGCTCGCCGAGTGCGCGGCCGCGTGGCTGGCGCGCGGCCACCGCCTCTCGCTGCTGGTGTCCCCCGACCCGGACCTGAGGGCCTGGGCCCGTGCGCGCGGCGTCCCGACCGTCGCGAGCCTGCGCCCCGGCGAGGTCGAAACCGCCCTGAACGGGGAGCCGTTCGACTACCTGTTCAGCATCACCAACATGCGGATCGTGCCCCGCAGGCTCCTCGACCTGCCGCGCCGGCTGCCGATCAACTTCCACGACGCGCTGCTCCCGCGCCACGCCGGTGTCCACGCCACCAGTTGGGCACTGCTGGAGTCGCCCGCCGAACACGGCGTGACCTGGCACGTGATGACGGCGGGCGCCGACGAGGGCGACATCCTGCTCCGCCGCCGCTTCCCCGTCGGCCCCGAGGACACCGCCTACGACCTCAACACCGCCTGCTTCCAGGCCGGCATGGACTCCTTCGCCGAACTGGCGGACCTGCTGGCGGCCGGCCGCGCCGTGGCGGAGCCGCAAGATCTGTTGCTGCGCACTTACCACGGCCGCGGTGACGTCCTGCCGGACGGCGGCCTGCTCCGCTGGACGCGCCGCGGGCGCCAGTTGCACGCGCTGGTCCGCGCGACGGGGCTGGGGCGGGGGGACAACGGCTTCGGTACGGCCAAGCTCCTCGTTCCCGACGGGTACGTGGTCGTGGGCGCGGCCCGGCTCTTGCCGCCGCCTTCTGCGCCTTCTGCGCCTTGCGCGCCTTCCGCGCCGGGTACGCTGCTGGCCGCCGACGCGGCCGGGCTCACGGTGGCCACCGCCGACGGTGCCCTCACGGTCAGCGGGCTGCGCCACCCCGACGGCACCCCCGCCGCGGTCGCCGACCTCCTCGCCCGCTCCGACCTGCGCCCCGGCGACCGCCTGCCCCTCCCGGACCCCGCCGACGTGGCCGCCCTCGTCGCCCGCATGACATCGACCCGGCCCTACGAGTCCCGCTGGGCACGCCGCCTTGCGGGCGTCAGCCCGTACGAACTCCCCTGGGCGCACCCCCACGGACCCGCTCGGCCCGCGGGGGGCTGGACGTCACCGTCCGATGAAGCCTCCTCGATCCGTCCCGGCCCCCCGGCCGGTGATGGCTTGCGCGCGCCGTTCCCCGCGCCCCCTCAGGGCGCCCCTCGGGGGCGCGAGGAACTGCCCGATCAGCCGTCGACGGGCTGTGGGTCGTCGCCGTCCGGAGGGGGCAGTTCGGTTCGTTCCGGGCCACCGGTGGGTGGTGGGTCGCGCGCGCAGTTCCCCGCGCCTTTTCCGGGTGCCCCTCGGGGGCGCGAGGAACTGCGCGATCAGCCGTCGACGGGCTGTGGGTCGTCGCCGTCCGGAGGGGGCAGTTCGGTTCGTTCCGGGCCACCGGTGGGTGGTGGGTCGCGCGCGCCAGGGATGGGCTGGGTTGTGGCTGCCCCGCAGGGGCTCGGTGGGGTCGGGAGGGTCGAGCCGCAAGTGGCCGCCTTGGCCGCGGTGTTGTTGTTCTTGGCCCGCACCGCGGACGAGCCGAACGTCGACGTCTCGTTTCGGCCGGCCGCGCCGCCAGGCGACTTCTTCGCTGCCACGGTGCCGCTGCGCCTTCCGGTGCCCGCGGCCGGGCTCACGTTCGCCGGGTATTGCGCCGAGGTCGCGGCGGCGACGGCGGAGGTGGAAGCCGGCTCGTACCTGACGGATCTCGCCGCCCGCTACCCGGCGGCGGCGCCCGGGAGCGGGGGGCTGCCCGTCGAGGTGGGCGTCGGAGGGGAGGGGGAGCCGGCAACCGGCGCCGTGGCGCGGGTCCTTGTCGGGCCCGGGGGCTACCGGGTGCTGCCGGCCGCGGACCGGGTCGAGCCCGAGGCGGCCGCAGCGCTGGTCGCGGACTTCGGCGCCTTCCTCGCGGCGCTGTGCGACGCGCCCGGCGACGTTGCCGAGGTGCCGCTGCTGTCCGGGGCGCGCCGGGCGCAGGTCGTGGAGGGGTGGAACGCCACCGCGACCGGCCCCGGCCCCGGGCCCGCCGCGTGCGTGCCCGCACTGTTCGCCGAGCAGGCGTCCCGCCGGCCCGCCGCCGTGGCGGTGATCGCGGAGCGCGAGACGCTCACCTACGCCCAACTCGACGTGCGCGCGCAGCGTCTGGCGGCAGCCATGACCGCCGCCGGCGTCGGGCGCGGTGACCTGGTCGGGGTCTACCTCGACCGTTCCGGCGACCTGGTCGCGGCCCTGCTCGGCGTGATGAAGGCCGGGGCCGCGTACGTGCCGCTGGACCCCGTCTACCCTCCGGACCGCGTCCGGGCGATGGTGGAGGACGCGGGCGTACGGCTGCTGCTGACGGGCGGGGAGCTGCCGCTGCCAGGTGCCGTGAGAAGCCTGGGCATAGAGGAGTTGGACGTCGCGGAGGCGGTCGACGCGGACCCGGCGGGACTTCCCGTGGCGCCGCCCGGCCCGGAGGACCTCGCCTACGTCATCTACACGTCGGGCTCGACCGGCCGGCCGAAGGGCGTACGGATCACGCACCGCGCCCTGGCGAACTTCCTGCGCGCGATGGCCGCGGAGCCGGGCTGTACGGCGGACGACCGGCTGCTGGCCGTCACCACCGTGTGCTTCGACATCGCGGGCCTCGAACTCTTCCTGCCGCTGGTCACGGGCGGTTGCGTGGAGTTGGTACCGCAGGAGGCGGCCGCCGACGGCTTCGCGCTGCGCGCACGGCTCGAACGGTCGCGGCCGACGCTGATGCAGGCCACCCCGGCGACCTGGCGGCTGCTCGTCGCAGCCGGGTGGGAAGGCGACCCGGCGCTGCGCGCCCTGTGCGGGGGCGAGGCCCTGCCCGCCGATCTGGCGGGCGAACTGCTCGGCCGGGTCCGGGCCTTGTGGAATCTCTACGGTCCGACGGAGACCACCGTCTGGTCGGCGGCCGGCCAGGTCCTGCCCGGCGACCGGGTCACCCTCGGCCGGCCGATCGCCAACACGCGCTGCTACGTGATGGACCGGCGCGGGCGGCCGCTGCCGCCGTACGTGGCGGGGGAGTTGTACATCGGCGGCGCCGGTGTGGCCGACGGCTACCACGGGCGTCCCGACTTGACCGCGGAGAAGTTCGTACCCGACGGCCTCGGCGGGACCGGCCGCCTGTACCGCACCGGCGACCTCGTGCGGTGGCTGGCGGACGGCAGGCTCGACTGCCTCGGCCGGATCGACGACCAGGTGAAGATCGACGGCTTCCGCATCGAACTCGGCGAGGTCGAGGCGGTGTTGCAGCGGCATGGCGGGGTGCGGCGGGCCGTGGTGGCGGCCCGCGAGGACGCGGCGGGCACCCGGCGGCTGGTCGCGTACGTCGTGCCCGCGGCCGCCGGCGACTCCGCGGCCCCCGAGTCCCCGTCCCCGGCGGACCTGCGCCGCCACCTCGCCCGCGACCTCCCGGCCTACATGATCCCGGCGGTCTTCGTCCCGCTGGCCGAGGTCCCGCTGACCCGCAACGGCAAGGTCGACCGCCGGGCCCTGCCGCCCCCGCCCCGCGACCTTCCGCTGCCGTCGACCGTGCGCCCCCGGCCCGGCCCCGAGGAGGCCGTCGCCTCGGTCTGGCGCGCGGTCCTCGGCCGCGACGACATCGGCGTGGACGACAACTTCTTCGACGCGGGCGGCAACTCCCTGCTCCTGGTGGAGGCGGTCAAGCGCCTGAACGCCGCCCTTGCCCTGCGGCTGACCTCCGTGGACATGTTCCGCCACCCCACCGTCCGCACGATGGCAGCCAGCCTCGCCCCCCGGACGACCGCGTCCCCGCCCGCGCACCCCGGGGCGCCGCGCATCGACCGCTCTCTGCTGCACCGCCGCCGGCGCGGCTGACGCGGGGGGCGTGCCGGGTCCGCTCGGGGCGCCCGGCGGCGTGGATGCCCAACTGCGGTCGCGCGGCGACTGTTTCGGCGCGTAGCTTGTTCCGCCGGAGCGGCCGCGATCCGCCCGTGAGGGCGGCGCGGCGGCGACAGCGCCGGAGTGCGCCGGGCGGATGGCCGGTCGGCGCGGGCGCTGCGGCGGTGCCACCCGGCGGGGGTCGGGTGGCACCGCGTCGGCCGGGTCATTCCAGGACGGTGCCCGCCGCGTGCATTTCCTCGAAGAGGTTCTCGACGAAGGCGTCGATCGTCGGGTAGTCGATGAAGCCGGTCGCCGGGACCGGGTAGGACAGCTCGTCGCTGAGCTTCGCCGTCAGTTCGATCAGCATCAGCGACTCCGCGTTCAGGTCGAACAGTTCGGCCGCCGGGTCGGGGAGGCCGTCCTCCGTGGGTTGCGGGCCGAGGGCCCGGCCGATCTCGTCGCGGAGGTATTCGGTGAGGAGCGAGACCTGGACGACGACCGGGCGGCCCGCCAACTGGGCGCGCAGCGGCATGCGTTCGGGGTCGGTGGCAGCCGGGTCGGGCGCGGGGTCGTACCAGAAGCGCTCGCGCTGGAAGGGGTAGGTCGGCAGGGACGTGCGCCGGAAGGGGCGTTCGGCGTAGAAGGCGGCCCAGTCGACCGCCACGCCCGCGAGCCAGGCCCGCCCGAGGGCGGTGAGCAGGGCGCCCGTGCCCGGCGCCAGGACGAGAGGCGTCCATCCCGTGCCCTCCAGCGCCGCTTCCGCGGCACCCGCACCGGCGTGCGTACCGCCGCCCGTGCCCTCAGCCGCACCGCCGCCCTGGCTGCCCGGCGCCGCCTCCGCGCCCGCCCACGCGCCCGCCACCCACAGCGGCAGAGCGCCCGGCGAGGGCGGGCACGTCGCCGTCGGGTGGAGCATCGTCGCCGGCGGGAAGGCCCCCGCCAGGCAGCCCGCCGCGCGCCAGCCGGCCGGGGCCGTGGCGAGCACGGCGGCGGGCTGGATGCCCCAGGCCCGCAGCAACTGCGCCGTCGCGTATTCGGCCAGCGCCGCGGAGAGGGCGTCGCCCGCGCTCAGCGCGGCCACCGCGTCGGCGTCCGCGCCCGCCGCCGCCAGGCACTCGTCCACCGCCGCGCGGAAGGCGGGGGACCGGCCGTAGAAGTCCGCTGCCTCGGGAACGGGCTCGCCCGTGCAGAGGAAGGCGGCGCCCGGTGCGGAAAGGGCGGCCTCCGCCGAGGGGACCCGGGCCGGGTCCGCGACAGCGAGGGCCATGGCGGCGTCGCGGGTGTCCTTGGCCACCACGAAGCGGCGGTGCGGGTGGGCGCGGCGGCCGAGCGCGAGGGTGGCGGCGGCGTCGCGCAGCGGGGTGTCGGGGTGGCGGCGCAGGTGGCGGGAGAGGTCGGCGGTGGCGCGGTCGGCGGCCGCCGGGGTGGCGGCGGAGATCAGCAGCAGTTCGGGGCCGGTCGGGAGGTCTTCGGGCCGCCGGGCGGAAGGCGGCGCCTCTTCGAGGACGACGTGGGCGTTGGTCCCGCCGATGCCGAAGGCGCTGACGCCCGCCCGCCGGGGTGAGCCGTCGGGAGCCGGCCAGTCGCACAGCTCGGTGGCGACCCGGAAGGGTCCGTCGGCGAAGGGGATGTCGGGGTTCGGCGCCTCGAAGTCCAGGGTCGGCACCAGCTTCGCGTGCCGCAGCATGAGCGAGGTCTTGATGAGCCCTGCCATGCCGGCGGCGGTGTCCAGGTGGCCGACGTTGGACTTCACCGAGCCGAGCGCGCACGAGTGCGCGGGGCCCGCCGCGGCGAACGCCTCGTTCAGCGCGGCCACTTCGACGGGGTCGCCGAGCGCCGTGCCGGTGCCGTGCGCCTCGACGTAGCCGATCGTCTCCGGGGGGCACTGCGCCACGGCCAGCGCGTCGGCGATGACCGACGCCTGGCCCTGGATGCTGGGGGCGGTGTAACTGGCCTTCACCGCGCCGTCGTTGTTGATCGCGGAGCCCTTGATGACGGCGTGCACCCGGTCGCCGGCCGAAAGCGCGTCGGCGAGCCGCTTGAGCAGCACCACGCCGACCCCGCTGCCGATGACGGTGCCCTGGGCCTTGGAGTCGAAGGCGCGGCAGTGGCCGTCGGGAGAGAAGATCATGCCGGGCTGGTGCAGGTAGCCCTGGTCCTGCGGGAAGCGGATGTGGGCGCTGCCGGCGAGCGCCGCGTCGCACTCGCCGCCGAGCAGTGCCAGGCACGCCAGGTGGACGGCGACCAGCGACGTGGAGCAGGCGGTGCCGACGTTGACGCTGGGCCCGCGCAGGCCGAGCTTGTAGGAGACCCGGGTGGCCAGGAAGTCCTTGTCGACGGCGATCATCAGCCGGTAGCGCTCGACCTCGGAGGCGTCCCGGTAGCGCTGCGCCAGCCGGTGCAGCGCGTAGGCGTTGAGGCCGACGCCCGCGTAGACGCCGATCGGGCCCGCGTGCCGGTCCGGGTCGCAGCCGGCGTCCTCCAGGGCGGTGAGCGCGCATTCGAGGAAGATCCGCTGCTGCGGGTCGAGGATCTCCGCCTCGTCCCGCGGGATGCGGAAGAGCCCGGCGTCGAACCGGTCGATCCCCGGGAGGACCTGCCCGGCCTTCACGTACTGCGGGTCCGCCAGGTCGCGCGGGCTGACACCGGCCGCCAGCAGCTCCTCGACGGTGAAGAAGGTCGTCGTCCTGGTGCCGTCGCGGAGGTTGCGCCAGAAGCGCTCGGTGTCCTCCGCTCCGGGGAAGCGGCAGGCCATGCCGACGATCGCCACGTCCGACTCCCGGACGTCGTCTGAAGGGTCCACTAGAGCCATGGATTGCGTCCTTACGTCCTCGGCCGTCCTCGGCCGACACAGCGGTGGGGCGGTCCCGTCACGGCAGCCGGATGCCCACGTCGGCGGCGACCTCGGGCATGGCGACGAAGCTCTCGGCGACGAAGCGCGCCGCGTCCTCGTCCGCGTCGAGGTCCCGGAAGATCGCGGTCACCTCGCGGAGCTGCTCCGCGCGGTCGCCCTGGCCCGCGGCGATCTCCAGGGTCACCTTCCGCAGCCGCTCCTCGATGCCGGTGATGTCCAGCACCTGCGGGAATCTGATGCTGAAGGTCGAGCGCTCGGTCCCGGTGCCGTTGCGCCGGACCGCCCGCGCGTGGCTGGCGGCGTTGAGCTTGTAGAACATGCAGTCCCAGTGCTTGAACGCGTAGTAGTTCAGCAGCGGGAAGAGCGTGCAGTGGGTCTCCATCGGCGAGGACTCGTAGAGCCCCTTGGCCTTCAGCTCGGCCACGATCGCGTCGGGGTCGTAGTCGTGCCGCATGGCGATGAAAGGGAAGACGATCCGCGGCAGTTCGTCGTCCTCGGCGAAGAGGAGCTGCTCCAGCTCGCCGCGGAAGACCTCGTCGGTGAGCCGGTCGCCGAAGCGCTGGTAGAAGCCGCGGACTATCTCCCTGACGTTGGACTCCATGGTCAGGATCTGCTGCGGGTCGGCGCACATGGCGATGTATTTGATGCCGCCGCGGTGGGCGTGCAGCACGGCCCGCAGGACGAAGAAGGTCCGGCAGGAGGCGCAGGGCAGCTTCTCGTCGAGGTAGGACCCGGGCTTGGCGGGTGCGGGTCGGTTGAAGACCTCCCGCATCACCTTCTTGATGTTCTCGTCGTCGGCGTCGAGCACGAAGTCGGCGGCGATCCGCTCCCGGGCGAGCCTGATGTTGTCGGCGGCGTGCGCGCTCTCGAAGGGGACGTCGAAGGTGTAGGCGAGCACCCGCTTGCCGTACTCGTTGACGAACTTGTCCAGCATGTACGTGCTGTCCTTGCCGCCGCTGTACATGAACAGGCAGTCGTACCGCGCCGCGGGATCCCGCGGCGCCCGCTGGAATTCGTCGAACACGGCGCTGGTGTAGCGGAAGTTCACCAGCAGGTCGCCCGCGATGTCGAGGCGGCAGAGATTGCACAGGCCGGTCGCGTCGACGCTGATTCCGGGGTGCTCGCCGCTGAGCGAGCAGACAGTGCAGTTCGTCACGACCGCTCCAGGTGGGCGACGGGAAGGGTGGCGCGTGCCGGTCCGCCGACGGCGCGCACCAGACTAACCACGCGCGCCGCGGACCCCGGGCGGTTCAACTGCGGAGGTGCGCGCGGCGGCCGCGCAGTCAAACGCTGCCGGTCAATGCTCGCTGGCAGAGCGGGTGTTGGCGGGGCCGGAGGGTCGCGAAAGCGTGCGCGGCGGACCGCCGGTATGGGTTGCCGCGGACAACCCTCTTTGGGTATTGTCCCCCCAAGGGTTGCGACGTACAACTACGGGAGTTCTCATGTTAACCACCTGGGGCCGCCTCCTGGTCAGGTTCCGCTGGGCGGCGATCGCCGCCGGCATCGCGGTTGTCCTGGTCGGCGGCGCCTGGGGCGGGGGCGTGTTCAACACCCTGAAGTCCGGCGGTTTCGACGACCCGAACAGCGAGTCGGGGCGCGCCTCGGCCCGTATCGCCGCCGAACTCGGCGCGCGGGACGTCGACGTGGTGGTGCTGTACTCCAGCCCCACCGCCACCGTGGACGACCCCGCCTTCGCCGGCGCCGTGCGGTCCGCCGTCGCCCGGCTGCACGCCCGCCCGGAGATCGCGAACATCGCCACGTACGCCGACACGCACCTGCCGTCGCTGCGCTCCAGGGACGGGCACTCCACCGGCGTCCTGATCACCCTGAAGTCGCAGGACCAGGACATCAAGAGCAAGCAGTACAAGGACATCAGGGACGACCTGGCCGCCCCCGGGCTGACCAAGCAGGTCGGCGGCGTCGTACCGCTCGCCGTCGTCACCGACGACATGGCCAAGAAGGACATCAGCAAGGGCGAGATGATCGCCTTCCCCGCCCTGCTGGTGCTGCTGACCATCATCTTCGGCGGCGTGGTGGCGGCCGGAATGCCGCTGCTGGTCGGCATCCTGGCCATCCTCGGTGCCTTCACCGCGACCCGGGTGATCACCGAGTTCACCGACGTCTCCACCTTCGCGGTGAACACCATCACCCTGCTCGGGCTCGGCCTTGCCATCGACTACTCGCTGCTCATCGTCAGCCGCTACCGCAAGGAACTGCTGGAGCACGAACCGGCCGAGGCCATCGCCCGCACCATGGCCACCGCCGGGCGCACCGTGCTGGTCTCCGGGCTGACCGTGGTGCTCGCCCTGTCCAGCCTGCTGATCTTCCCGCTGGTCTTCCTGCGCTCGATCGGCTTCGGCGGCATGTCCGCGGTCTTCGTGGCCATGCTCAGCGCGCTGACCGTGCTGCCGGCGATGCTCGCGGTGCTCGGCCGGCGGATCAACTCCTGGCGGGTCCCGCTGCCCGGGCGGCGGCGCCGCGAAGCCGCGGCCGCGGAGGGCGGCGGCGGCAGTTGGGAGCGGATCGCGCACACCGTGATGCGCCGCCCGGTCCTCTACACCGTCGGCGTCCTGGTGATCCTCGGGGTCTTCGCCGCGCCCTTCATGAGGGTGCACTTCGCCGGCAGTGACGAGCGGGTGCTGCCGAAGTCCACCGAGGCGCGGGTCGTCTCCGAGCGGCTCGCCGCCGACTTCCCCGGCGGCTCGGAGGCGCCGATGGAGGTCTACGTCGGCCACGCCACCGCTGCCCAACTCCAGGATGTCAGCGCCAGGATCGACAAGGTCCCCGGCGTCACCGACGTCAAGGTCGCCGCCCAGCGCGGCACTTCGACGATGCTCACCGTCGGCTACCAGGGCGAGCGGACCGGCGACACCGCCTACGACGCGGTGCGCGGCATCAGGGCGCTGGACGAACCCGCCGGTGTGCAGGTACTGGTGGGCGGCAGGCCCGCGATGGACGTGGACCGGCTGGCGACCCTCGGCGACGGGCTGCCCTGGATGCTCGGCATCATGGCGGCGGCCACCTTCGTGCTGCTCTTCCTGGCCTTCGGCTCGGTCGTGCTGCCGCTGGTCGCCGTCGTGATGAACCTGGTGTCGATCGGCGCCTCCTTCGGCGTCATCATCTGGATCTTCCAGCAGGGCCACCTGTCGGGGATGCTGCACTTCACCCCGACCGGCTTCCTCGAACCGACCGTCCCGGTGCTGATCCTCGCCACGCTGTACGGCCTCGCCACCGACTACGAGCTCTTCCTCGTCTCCGCGATCCGCGAGGCGTGGCCGGCCGGCGCCGACGGAGAGGGCGCCGCCGGCGCGCGGAAGGCCATCGCGGGCGGCCTGCAGCGCACCGGGCGGATCATCACCGCGGCGGCCCTGCTGCTGGGCGTGGTCGACGCCGGCTTCTCCACCAGCGGCATCGTCTTCACCAAGATGATCGGCATCGGCATGGTCATCGCGCTGATCGTGGACGCCACCCTGGTCCGCGTGGTGCTGATGCCCGCGGTGCTGCGGCTGCTCGGCCGCTCGGCCTGGTGGGCGCCCGGCCCGCTGGCGAAGCTGCACGGCCGGGTCGGCGTCAGCGAGAGCGACGGGCCCGAGCCACGCGTGGAGGAGTCCGACCTGGTGTGACCTCATGAACCGACAGCGGCCGACCCCTTCCCCCGGGGGGTCGGCTGCTGTCCCTTGTACCTCCCGGGTACGTCCCGCCCATCTCGCGGGCGCGTCCCGGCCGTTCGGGGGAGCGGCGCACGACGAGGTCGCAGCCGTTTCACAAGATCACAGGCACGTTCCAATGTCCCGAACACATGCGGACACGAGGGGTTGGGAACATGTTGGATCTGGTCCGGATGCCGGACGAGGGCTATGTCGGAGCCACGACCGGGCGCAAGGAGGCCGCGCCCGCGATGTCCGTGGAGAACCATCCGATCCGCATCGTGGAAATAAGACATCTGGTACTGATCGGCTCGCCCCGGTCGGGCGGCGAGAACCCGGTGCACACGCGGACGCTGGCCGATATCGCCGACCTGCCGCCTATTCTCGTGCACCGCGCGACGATGCAGGTGATCGACGGGATGCACCGGGTGCGGGCGGCGCTGCTCAACGGCCGCTCCGTCATCAAGGCCAGGCTCCTGGACTGCGATTCGGCCACCGCTTTCGTGCTCGCGGTGCGGGCGAACGTCACGCACGGCCTGCCGCTGTCCCCGCAGGACCGCAGGACCGCCGCCGAGTTCATCATCGCCCTGCACCCCAACTGGTCGGACCGCGCGGTCGCGGCGGCCGCCGGGCTCTCCGACAAGACCGTCTCCGGACTGCGCACCAGCCCGGCGGCCGAGTCCCCGCAGCCGCGCGACCGCATCGGCAGGGACGGCCGGGTCAGGCCGCTCAACAGCGCCGCCAAGCGCCGTCAGGCGGCCGTGCTGATCGCCGAGCGCCCGGAGGCGGGCCTGCGGGAGATCGCCAGGGCGACCGGACTCTCGCCCGCCACCGTCAGGGACGTACGGCTCCGCACCGACCGGGGCGAGGATCCGGTCCCGGCCAAATACCGCAAGGCCCCTGACCCGGCGGGCCCGGCCGCGCGGCCCTGCCCGCCGGCGCCGGAGCCGGTACGGGAGCAGGCGCCCGACACGCCGCCGGTACGCCGCCCGGCCGGCGGGCCCGGGGTGGACGGCAGGGCGCTGCTGTCCAAGTTGATGAGCGACCCCTCGCTGCGGTTCAGTGAGGCCGGCCGGGTGGCGCTGCGCTGGCTGCACCACCACGCGGTGGACCTCGACGCCTGCCGCGGTGTCGGCGGCACCATCCCCGACCACTGGTCCGCCCCCGTCGCCGACCTGGCCCGCGCGTGTGCGACGGCGTGGCTGACGCTGGCCGACGAGCTGGACGAACGCCGCTGACCGGGGCTGTCGCCCCACCGCGGCGACGGGACCGTCGATGTGTATTGACAGCGACACAGTGTTTCGCAAGAGTGCGCACGAGTTCGGCGAGACCGGCACCGGCATTCCCCGGGCCGGTCAAGGAGAGGAGCCACCATGGCCGTTGCCCCGGACCCGGCGGACCGCCCGGCCCCGATGGGCAGAACGGCCCTGGCGGCGTCGCTCGAACAGGCCCACGGGGAAGCCCGCGAGCGGGCCGGGGAACCGGCCCCCGAGGGTGACCCGGGGGGTGACGGACCCACCGCGCCGGCCCGGACCCCGCCGGACGCGGTGACCGTCGCCATGGAACTGCTCTCCCCCGAGGGCAGGGCCGACCCGTACCCGCTGTACGCCGCCGCCCACCGGCTCGGCCCGGTATCCGGGATCGGCGACGGCTGGTTCCTGGTGGTCGGCTACGACGCGGTCAACCAGGTGCTGCGGCGCACCGGCTTCGGCGTCAGCGGGGCGCAGATCAGCCCGCAGCGGCTGGCCGAGCACGCCTCGCTGGCGCTGCTCGCACCCTCGATCCTGGAGAGCGACCCGCCCGAGCACACCCGGATGCGCTCGCTGATCGGCTCGGTCTTCACCCAGCGCCGCATCAGCGCGCTCGAACCGATGATCACGGCGGCGGTGGACGCGCTGCTCGACCGCCTCGCCGAGACCGGCGCGCGGCGCGCGGACGGCGAGGCCGTCGACTTCATGGCGGAGTTCGCCTTCCCGCTCCCGGTCGCCGTCATCTGCGAGATGCTCGGCGTGCCGGACGCCGACCGGCAGCGCTTCCGTACGCTGGCCGCCGGCCTGACGACCGCGCTGGAATTCATGTCCGACCCGGAGGGACTCGCGCCCGCCGACGCGGCGGCTACCGAACTAGCCGACTACTTCACGGCGTTGATCGCCGACCGGCGGGCCGGGCGCCGGGAGGACGGCGAGGACGACCTCGTCGGCGCGCTGCTCGCCGCCCGCGACGCGGAGGACGCCAGGCTCTCCGAGGCCGAACTGCTCGCCAACCTGACCCTGCTGCTGGTCGCCGGCTTCGAGACCACGACCGACCTGCTGGGCAACGGACTCGGCGCGCTCTTCGACCACCCGGCCACCGCCCGCCGGCTCCGCTCAGCGGACGGCGACGTGGCGGCCTTCGTCGAGGAGGTGCTGCGCTACGAGTCCCCGGTCCAGCTCACCTCCCGGGTCGCGCTCGCGGACGGCCTGGAGGTGGCCGGCGTGCCGGTCCCGTCCGGCTCCCGGCTGATCCTGCTGCTCGGCGCGGCCAACCGCGACCCGGCCCGCTACCGCGACCCCGACACCTTCGACCCGTCCCGCACCGCGGTCAAACCGCTCAGCTTCGGCGTGGGCGCCCACGTGTGCCTCGGCAACGGCCTCGCCCGCCTGGAGGCCGCCGTCGCCTTCCCCCGGCTGCTCGCCCGCTTCCCCGACCTCGCCCCGGCCGCACCGCCCACCCGCCGCGACCGGGCGGTCCTGCGCGGCTACGAGACCTTCCCGGTGCGGTTGGGCAGACCCCGCTAGGGCCTGTCGTTCGGATCTCCGCGGCGTCGCGGCGCCCGGCACGCACATCTGCCGCGTTGTCGTCAGTCGACGACTCCCCCTGGCCTGGCGGCCGGGAGGTGCCCCCACCGCGTCGCCTCCTTCCTCCGCCTTGCAGCTGCACGCACCGAGCACCGCTCCTTCCTCCACGGAGATCCACACGACAGGCCCTAGGCCTGTCCGGCGGATCCTGCCGGGTCTGCGACGCCCGGCACCGCACCTTTCCCCCTGCCTTCGGCGGGAGGCGCCCGCAGTGGTGTCGAATCATCCGGGCCGACGCTGCCGAGCCCTCCGGGTCCCCCCGATGACGCGCGGCCGCCGGGTCCGTTCCGCTGGGGAGCCGGCCGCGGCACCGGTCAGTGCCGGTACCAGACCTGACCCGCCTGGGCGCTGTCGCACGGGTCGGTCACCGCCTTGCCGACCGAGGAGGCCGCGAGGCACCGGCCGCTCGACACGTTCTGGTAGGTGCTGCCGTGGGCGGTCGCGGTCCCGATCCGCCACTGCTGGCCCGACGAGCCGTCGCACTTGCCGAGAGCAGCGGTGCTGGTGAGGGAGTTCACGGCGAGGCAGCCGCCGCTCTGGCTGACCAGCAGGAAGGCGCCGCCCGGCTCGGCGGAGAAGGTCCAGCCGTACGTCACCGGGCCGTAGGGGCTCTTCGAGTCGCAGGCGGCGACCTGCGGGGCGTGGCCGGTGAGGAAGGACATGTCGGCCAGGCACTTCGCGTCGGCGTAACTGCGCACCTGGCCCGTTCCGGTGGGCGTCTGCGAGGTCGCCGTGGGGGTCGGGAACCCGGGGGCGCCGCCCGTCACGCCGATCCCGTCCGGGGCCGTCGCCGTGGCCGTGCCCGCCAGGGGGCCGGGCGCGCCCGGCGTGCCGCCGCCCGTGAGGCCGCTGCCGCCCCGGCGCGCCGGGTCGGCGACGGACGGGCCGTACGAGGACGGCGCCGGCGCGACCGTACCGGCCGAGGTGCGCGGGCCGGGCGTCGCGGGGCCGGACGCGGCCGGCGCCGAGGAGCCGGGGGATGCCGAGTCCTGCGCGGAGCCGCTGTCGGGGACGAGCACGAGGGCCAGGACCGCCCCGGCGACCAGCACCGCGGGCAGTGCCAGCAGCAGGGCCTTCCTGCGCCGCCTGCGCCGCCTGTCCGCGTCGGGCCCGGCGGCCGACGCGTCCTGCGGCGGCGGCGGCGGCGCCGGCCGGTCGGCCGGCGCGGTGAGCGCGTCGGGGTCGGGAGCCGTCGAGGCGAAGGCGGCCCGCAGCGCTATCCGGTCCCGTACGGACGCCGGCCACAGCTCGGCGGCCCCGGCGCCCTTGCCCCCCCGCCTGCGGGCCTCCCCGACCACCTCGGCCGCGGTGGGCCGGGCCTCGGGGTCCTTGTCCAGGCACCCGGCCAGCACGTCGGCCAGCCCTGCGTCGACCGCGCGTACCGGCCCCAGCTCCGGCTCGCCGTGCAGGACCCGGTCGAGCACGTCGGACCCGGCGCCCTCGCCGAACGGCGGTGCGCCGATCGCCGCGTACGACAGCACCGCGGCGAGCGCGAAGACGTCCGCCGCGCCGGTCAACGGCTCCTTCCCGGAGGCCTGTTCGGGCGCCGTGTACGCCGGGGCGCCGACGGCCGCGCCGGCCCTGGCCGGCCTGCTGCCGTCCGCCTCGCGCGCGACGCCGAAGTCGACGAGGGTGACGCCGTCCTCGGTCAGCAGGACGTTGGACGGCTTGAGGCCGCGGTGCACCATGTCCCGCGCGTGCAGCTCCGCCAGGCCGGCGGCCGCGTCCCGCAGCAGCGCCCACAGCGCGCCGATCGGCAGCGGGCCGCCGTGCGCCCGCAGCGCGTCGGCGAGCGTCAGCCCCGGTATGTACGCGGTGGCGAACCATGGCGGGCGCGCGTCACGGTCGCTGTCCAGCAGCGTGGCGCCGACGCCGGCCGGCAGCCGGGCCAGGTTGTCCAGCTCCCCGCCGAAGTGCCGCAGGAAACCGTCGTCCTCGGCGAGGGCCGGCAGCACCTGCTTGACCGCCGCGTAGCGCCCGGGCGCGGACACCCCGAGGTAGACCCGCCCCATCCCGCCGGAACCCAGGACGCCAACTACGGGAAAGCGCCCTATACGCCGCGGATCGCGCTCGCCGAGCGGGAGGGCGCCACTGCCGCCCAGATCGATGTCGGTGTCCCAACCCGCTTGCATGCGCGCCAGGTTAACCCAAGGCCTCCGCGGCGGGCGACCGGTGCAGGGGGGACACCGTGGCGCCCGGGGGCCCGGCCCGTATCGTCGGTGGAGTGGTGAGCGGAGCCCCGGGTGACGGGTGTGGCAGCCGGTGACGCGCCCTCTCGTCACATCGGCGGGCTCCTGGGCGTCATTACCTTCGCAGGCACCGGTGAGAGAATGTGACGTGATGAACGAACACGACTGGCTGGTCGAACGCTTCGAGACCGACCGACCGCGTTTGCGTGCGGTCGCCTACCGGATGCTCGGCTCACTGGCCGAGGCGGACGACGCCGTCCAGGAGGCCTGGATCCGGACGAGCCGTGCGGACGTCGACGCCGTGGAGAACCTGAGCGGCTGGCTCACCACGATCGTCGCCCGGGTCTCGCTCAACATGCTCAAGTCCCGCAGATCGCGCCGTGAGGACCTGGTGGACGTGCCGGAGACGGGCGGCCCCGCGCACGGCGCCGGCGGGACCGCCGACCCGGAGCAGGAGGCGCTGCTCGCCGACTCCGTCGGCCTCGCCCTGCTCGTCGTCCTGGACACCCTGACTCCCGCCGAGCGGCTGGCCTTCGTGCTGCACGACATGTTCGCGGTCCCGTACGAGGACATCGCGCCCATAGTGGACCGCACCCCTGCCGCCGCGCGCCAGCTGGCCAGCCGCGCCCGCCGCCGCGTGCAGCAGGCGGCCTCCGACACGGCCGCGGACGGCGGCGCCGGGGCCAGGGCCCTCGACGACGCGGGCGACGCCGTCGCCCAGGCGGGCCGGGCCGACCTGGTCCGCGCCTTCCTGGCGGCCTCCCGCGAGGGCGAGTTCGAGGCGCTGCTCGCGGTGCTCGACCCGGACATCGTCGTGCGCACCGACCAGGCCGCCATCAACATGAGCGCCCAGGCCAACGTGGGCGGCTTCGCCCCCGAGATCCACGGCGCCGACGCCGTCACCCGCGCCTTCCTCAACCGCGTCTGGTCCCCGGTCCCCGCGCTCGTCAACGGCTCGGCCGGCCTGGTCTGGGTGCAGAACGGCGCACCGCGGGCCGTCTTCCGCTTCACCATCGAGGACGACAGGATCTGTGCCATCGACATCCGGGCCGACCTGGCCGGCGTCGACATCGTCATGTCCTGAGCGCAGGCCAGGGGCGGCCTCCGGGAGGCCGCCCCTGGCTTCAACCGCCCGGCGGAATCGCCGCCGGAATTCCGCTCTCCGGTTCCGCTAGTCGGTCAGCGCGTCGAACGCCTTCAGCAGCGTCCGCTGGATGTCCGTGATCTGGTAGTACGAGCCGAGCTTGTAATACTCCTCGGTCGGCGAGAGCGTGAGGCCGTAGACGAGCGTGCGCTTCTCACCCGCGTACGCGTAGGGCGCGTTGTTCGCGTAGGTGGAGAAGAGCGCGCGGTCCGCCTCGTCCGGCGCCGGGACCAGTCCCGGGTCGGTCGATATCACGGCGAAGCAGAGCCGCTCGATCTTCCCCGACTCCCAACCGAGCGTCGGGTAAATGGCGAACGACCGCCGGGCGAACTTCAGCCCCTTCTCGCCGGGCAGTTCGAGCCCCATCTCGCGGACCATCGACAGGACGGGCTCAGGTGCCAGGAATTCGGGCTGGAGATTGCTGAAGTACAGATTCACCTGCTTGCGCTTGTAGTCGAGCGACGTCATCTGTACTTTGTCGAGGCCGTAGCGGGCGAAGAGTTCGGCGTTCTCCGCGACGCTCGGCGGCATCGACGGGATGTCGATCAGCTGGGCGAGGCCCGGCATGTCGTCGGTGGGGAAGAATGCGTACGTCTTCTTGAAGCCGCCGGTGACTTCACCGTCCACGGCGAACATCGAGACCGGCAGCGCCTTCTGGGTGTCGGCGAGCAGATTGCCGACCGGGTGGTCCGTCTCGGGGATCAGCCCGTGCGCCAGCGCGGCGGTGTACGGGTCACCGTGGTCGGCCGGCACCGAGATGCTGAAGTCCAGCTCCGTCGCGTGCCGGCCGCTCGCCATCGAGTAGACGATCACGCCGTCGGAGAGCACGTCCTGGAACGCGGTCAGAATCGGCCGGACCTTCTCGGGCGAGCAGGCGACATCGAGCAGTCCGGCCGCTTCCTCCATGGCCGAATACACGCGCTCGACTTCAGCGGCTCCGGACATTGCATCCTCCACGCGTCGATCGTGACGGTCTGTGGCCCCAGCATTCGTCACCCGCCTTGGGCCGGACTGTGCGGCCGGTTGGCGCCGGCTTGGCGGCTCCCCGCGTCGACCGCGCCGTCGCCGTCGCGACCCGAGACCGCCTCGCCGCCGTCGCGCCCCGAAACCGCCTCGGTGACCGACCTGGCGATGTCCCGGCCGGTCAGCCCGGCCCGCTCCAGGATGTCCCGCCGGGTGTCGTGGGTGAGGAACTCCTGCGGCAGCCCGAAGGGCAGCACGGGCGTGTCGACGCCCGCCTCGCGCAGCGCGCGGGCCACGGCGTCGCCGAAGCCGCCCGCGATGCCGTTGTCCTCGACGGTGACCACCAGCCGCGCCTCGCGCGCCGCCGGGGCCAGCGCCGGGTCCACCGGCTTGACCCAGCGCGGGTCGACCGCGAGCGCGCCGATGCCCTGGTCGGCCAGCCGGGCCGCCGCCTGCGCGCAGACGCCGGCCATCACCCCCGCGCCGACCAGCAGCACGTCCACCGCCGTCCCCTCGCGCGGCCGGGCCACCACGTCCATGCCGCCGAGCCTGCCGAGGCCGGGCACCTCGTCGCCGGCCGGGGCCTTCGGGAAGCGCAGCAGGGTCGGTCCCGAGGCGTCGTCCAGCGCCTCGGCGAGCAGCTCGGCCAGCCGTACCGCGTCCCGCGGCGCGGCGATCCGCAGGCCGGGCACGAGCTGGCTGATCGAGCCGTCCCACATGCCGTTGTGGCTCGCCCCGTCGGGGCCCGTCACGCCGGCGCGGTCCAGTACGAAGGTGACCGGCAGCCGGTGCAGGGCCACGTCCATCAGCAGCTGGTCGAAGGCGCGGTTGAGGAAGGTGGAGTAGAGCGCCACCACCGGGTGCAGGCCGCCCATGGCGAGGCCGGCGGCGCTGGTCACCGCGTGCTGCTCGGCGATGCCGACGTCGAAGACCCGGTCCGGGTAGGCGGCCGCGAAGGGCGCCAGACCGGTCGGGTGCAGCATCGCCGCGGTGATCGCCACCACGTCCTCGCGCCGGGCGCCGATCCGCAGGATCTCGTCGGCGAAGACGTGCGACCAGGTGCGCGCGGCCGCCTTGGCGGTCGTACCGGTCAGCGGGTCGGTGCCCGCCGCGACCTGGTGCAGGCGGTCCTCGTCGTTGTTCTCCGCGGGCGCGTAGCCGTGGCCCTTGCGGGTCAGGACGTGCACGATGACCGGCCCGCCGAAGCCCCGCGCGTGCGCCAGCGCCCGCTCGACGGCGGCCTGGTCGTGGCCGTCGATCGGGCCGACGTACTTCAGTCCCAGGTCCTCGAACATCACCTGCGGCTGGAGTACGTCCTTGATGCCCTTCTTGATCCCGTGCAGCGTCTCGTACAGCGGGGCGCCGACCAGCGGGGCCCGCGGCAGCGTCGACTTGACGGAGTCGAGCACGTTCTCGTACCGCCGCGTCGTGCGCACCTGGGCCAGGTGCGCGGCGAGGGCACCGTGGGTGGGGGAGTACGAGCGGCCGTTGTCGTTGACGACGACGACCACCCGGTTGGTGCGGTCCGCCGCGATGTTGTTGAGCGCCTCCCAGGCCATGCCGCCGGTCAGGGCGCCGTCGCCGATGATCGCCACCGCCGTGCGGTCCCGCTGCCCGCGCAGCCTGAAGGCCTTCGCGAGGCCGTCGGCGTAGGACATCGAGGTCGACGCGTGCGAATTCTCCACGTGGTCGTGCGGCGACTCGGCCCGGCTCGGGTAGCCCGACATCCCGCCGGGCTGCCGCAGCGTGCCGAAGTCGCCCTGGCGGCCGGTGAGCAGCTTGTGCACGTACGCCTGGTGGCCGGTGTCGAACACCAGCGGGTCGCGCGGCGAGTCGAAGACCCGGTGCAGGGCGATGGTCAGTTCCACCACGCCGAGGTTGGGGCCCAGGTGCCCGCTGTTCGCGGACACCGTGGAGATCAAGCGGCTCCTGATCTCCGCGGCCAGCGAGGTCAGCTCATTCGGCCCGAGATCCTGCAGATCCCGCGGGCCGCGGATCGAATCGAGGAGTGTCATACGGCTACACTCCCGGCGGCGGTGAAATACGGTCAACCCGCTGCCCACGGCAACATATTGTTGTCACCATGGCACGTGACAGTTTCCTGTCACTGTACGTGCCCGGCGTCGTGCTCCGGCCCCGTCTCCCGGACCCCGCGGGCGGCCGGTGGGAGGGTGGGCAAGGGATATCTTCATTGCACCGGATTAGTGCCTATTTGGCGCTCTGCCGTGGATTGTTGGCACCCTTGACTGACAATCACTTCGCGGCTACACTCTCCCGGGTTGACTGGGTAATGTAGCGCAGCGGGGGCGCGAAGTGCAGTTATTGGAAAGAGAAAGCAGCACAACTCCAGTCGTGGTTGCCGTATTGGGCAACGCACCGTGTCCAAGGTCACGCATCCTATGCGAGGGTGCGTGACCTCTTGCTTGCCCGCGTGTGGTGAGTGCGCTCTGAAATGTCGTCTCATTTAGACCGTTCGCGCACGCTATACGGAGCGTTCGGTGATCGGATACTGCCTGGCCGAGATGCCCGGCAGCCTGCCAGGCCGCAAACCGGTCGTGGTCGGGCGCCCGGACCAGGCGGTGAGATGTTGGGAGTTCGGGATGGCGAACGAGGAAATCAACGTCAATACCCCTGTCATCGGCGCGGACTTAGCCCGCGGCCGCCCCGCGCAGACTGATGGCGGGCGGTCGTCAGATACCGGCAGCGGTGATGCGCGCCGCATCGCGGAGCTGGAACGCGAAGTGTGGGAGCTGCGGCGCACCAACGAGTTCCTGAAAGAGCATTTCGGCTCCGGCGCAGACGTCGACCTCAGACCGCCGCCCCCGCCGCGCGTCGTCAGCGACAGAGGCCCGCGGCCCCTGGCGGAGTTCCGGGCGCTCGGCCCGATCGAAGCGGTGGTCGGCGACCGCCTCGTGGACCCCGGGGCGCCCAAGCAGCGGGCCCTGCTGGCGCTGCTGGTCAGCAAGGTGGGCCAGCCGGTGGCCGTCGACATGATCGTCGAGGAGCTGTGGACCGGGAAGCCCCCGCCGTCGGCGATCACCTCGCTGCAGGCCTACGTGGCCAACCTGCGGCGGGTGCTGGAACCCGCCCGCGCCCCGCGTACCCCGGCGACGGTGCTGCGGACCTACGGCCGCGGCTATCTGCTGGACAGCCGGGTCGTCGAGGTCGACGTCCACCGCTTCAGCGAGCGCGCCACCGCCGGCTGGCAGGCGCTGGACTGGGGCGAACCGCAGCAGGCGGTGCGCGAGTTCGAGGCGGGCCTCGCCCTGTGGCGCGGGCAGGCCTACGCGGAGGTCGCCGACACCACCTACGTGCGGCCGGACGTGGCCCGGCTGGAGGAACTGCGGCTGTCGGTGGTCGAGGGACGCTGCGCGGCGCTGCTGGCCGTCGGCGCCCACGAGATGGCGGTGGCCGAACTGGAGGCCTTCACGCGGGCCCACCCCTTGCGCGAGTACGGCTGCGAGCTGCTGAGCCTGGCGCTCTACCGGGCCGGCCGGCAGGCCGACGCGCTGGGGGTGCTGCGGACCAACCAGAAGCGGCTGGCGGAGGAGCTGGGCATCGACCCCAGACCGGCGCTCCAGCACCTGGAGAACGAGATACTGAACCACGCCCCGGCCCTCGACTGGCGCCCGCATCCCCGGGTGGTCGCCAAGTCGGCCTGAGCCACACCCCGGGTCCGCCTGAACAGCACCACCCCCGTACGCGGCGAGCCGCAGTTCGCGTCGTCCCGACCTGTCCTGCGGGCGCCAAGCCGGCGCCAACCCGCCGACCAGTGCCGCCCAACTCCCGCGGCCGATGCTGGGTGCCCCCAGCACCGCCCGTGACACGTCGGCCCGGGCCCTCCGGCCCGGGCCGCCATGCGAGGGAAGGCAGATCATGGCGGCTATCGAGGTTCCGGTTCTGATCGTCGGCGGCGGCGGGTGCGGGCTGTCCGCGTCCGTCTTCCTGTCCGACCACGGGGTCGACCACCTCCTGGTGGAACGGCACCCGGACACGTCGCGACTGCCGAAGGCGCACTATCTCAACCAGCGCACGATGGAGGTCTTCCGCCAGCACGGCCTGTACGAGGCGGTCGTCGAACGGGCGGCGCCGCCGGAGCGGTTCGGCCGGGTCCGCTGGCAGACCACGCTGACCGGCGAGGGGCCGCTGGACCGGCGGGTCATCCACGAGATGGACGCCTTCGGCGGCGGCGCGCTCACCGGGACGTACGCGGCGGCCGGTCCCGTACTGCCCGTCAAGCTGCCGCAGCTCCGCCTGGAGCCGATCCTGCGCGCCGAGGCCGAGCGGCGCAATCCGGGCGGGGTGCGATTAGCCCACGAGCTGGTGTCCTTCACCCAGGACGCCGGCGGCGTCGTCGCCGAGATCCGCGACACCGCGACCGGTGGGACCACCACGGTCGCCGCGCGCTACGTCATCGCGGCCGACGGCGGCCGCACCCTCGGCCCCGCGCTGGGGGTGCGGATGGAGGGTGTGTCCGCGATGGCCGACGTGACCACCGCGTACTTCTCCGCCGACCTGTCGCGGTGGTGGCACGAGGGCACCATCATCACCTGGTTCCTCAACCCCTACCGCCCCGACCTGTCGAGCACCCTGCTGGAGATGGGGCCCAGTTGGGGCAAGGACTGCGAGGAGTGGGGCCTGCACTTCGCCCTCGGCGACGCGGACCGCGCCGACCACCGGGCCGTCACCGCCAGGATCCGCGAGGTCCTCGGGCTGCCGGACCTGGACCTGACACTGCACAAGGTCTCGCACTGGAGCGTCGAGGGCGTGCTCGCCGACCGCTACCGCGACGGCCGGGTGCTGATCGTCGGCGACGCCGCGCACCGCCAGCCGCCGACCACCGGCCTCGGCCTGAACGGCGGCATCCAGGACGTGCACAACCTCGCCTGGAAGCTCGCCGCCGTCGTCTCGGGCCGCGCGCACGACAGCCTGCTCGACACCTACGAGGCGGAGCGGCGCCCGCTGGGCCGGCGCAACGTCGAATGGGGCCTGTCCACCTGGTTCCACCACCGGCTGATGACCGAGGCCGCGGTGGGCCTGGGCGCGCACATCCCGCCCCAGCGCCGCCCCTCGGCCTTCGCCGCCTACTTCGACCCGTCACCGGTCGGCGAGGTCGTCAGGGCACGGGCCGCGGAGATCTTCGGCACGCACCGCGCCGAATGCCAGGCGCACGACCTGGAGATCGGCTTCGCGTACGAGGACGGCGCCGTCCTGCCCGACGGCACCCCGCCGCCGGCCCGCTCGCCGATGGGCGACGCCTACCACCCCACCACCCGCCCCGGGCACCTGCTGGCGCACGCCTGGATCGAGCACGAGGGCCGCCGCCTGTCCACCCACGACCTGACGGGCTCCGGGACCGGCTTCGTCCTCATCACCGGCCCCGAGGGCACGCCGTGGTGCGAGGCGGCCGCGCAGGTCGCCGAGAAGTTCGCCATCCCGATCACCACGGCCCGCATCGGCTCTCCCGCCGACGGGGCGCCGTACACCGACGCCGACGGCGGCTGGGCGGCCGTACGGGAGATCACCGACGCGGGCGCCGTCCTCGTACGGCCCGACAACCACGTGGCCTGGCGCTGCCCGGGCGCCGGCGACACCCCCGCGGACGACCTTGGGCAGGCGCTGTCGTACCTCCTGGACCACGAAGCCGCCGAATGACACGGCGGGCTCCGCCCGGACCGGGCCCGGTCACATCCGGTCGCGCGGGTCTGTCATACGAGCGGAGCCTGTCCGCCAACTGCGAGGAGGAGACGAACATGTCAGTACGGAGCGCAGCCCCTGCGGCCGGACCGGGTTCGGGGGCGGCCGGGTCGGCGCCCGGCGATTCCCGGCGGTGGCTGATCCTCACCGTCATCTGCACCGCCTACCTGATGATCACCCTCGACGTGACGGTGATGAACCTCGCGCTGCCGTCGGCCCAGGAGGCCCTGCACTTCTCGAACGCGGACAAGCAGTGGATCCTGACCGCGTACGCCCTGTGCTTCGGCAGCCTGCTGCTCTTCTGCGGGCGGCTGGCCGACCTGGTCGGCCGCAAGGAGACCTTCCTCATCGGGCTGAGCGGCTTCGCGATCTCCTCCGCCGTCGGCGGCGCCTCGGGCAGCTTCGGCATGCTGGTGGCGGCCCGCGCCAGCCAGGGTGTCTTCGCCGCACTGCTGGCGCCGACCGCCCTGTCGCTGCTGTCCACGACCTTCACCGACCCCAAGGAGCGCGGCAAGGCCTTCGGCGTCTTCAGCGCGGTCGCGGCCAGCGGCGGCGGCCTGGGCCTGCTGCTCGGCGGCGCGCTGACCTCCGGCCTCAACTGGCGCTGGTGCATGTACGTCAACCTGGTCTTCGCCGTCTTCTCGCTGGTCGGCGGCCTGATGCTGCTGCCCAGGCAGCCCAGGACCGGCGCCAAGATGGACATCCCCGGCGTGATCGTGGCGTCCGGCGGGATGTTCTGCCTGGTCTACGGCTTCTCCAACGCCGCCACCCACAGCTGGCACGCGGCCACCACCTGGGGCGTGCTGGCGACCGGCGGCGTCCTGCTGGTCGTCTTCGCCTTCTGGCAGTCCCGCGCCCCGCACCCGCTGCTGCCGCCCCGCGTCGTCCTGGACCGCAACCGCGGCGGCGCCTACCTGACCGCGCTGATCGTCGGCGTCGGCGCCTTCGGCGTCCTGCTGTTCCTCATCTACTACATGCAGACCGACCTCGGCTACTCGGCCATCACCTCCGGCGTCGCCCTGCTGCCGATGGTCGTGGTCACCGCGGTCGCGACCAACGTCGGCAACATCGTGGTGATGCCGAAGGTCGGCCCGCGCCCGCTGATCGGCGTCGGCATGCTGCTCAACGCCGGCGGCATGGCCTGGCTGACCAGGATCGGCCCCGACTCGGGCTACGCCGCCGCCCTGCTCGGCCCGACCATGGTGATCGGCCTCGGCATGGGCCTGATCTACGCGGCGGCCCTGCGGACCGGCACGGCCGGCGTGGCGCCGCACGACGCGGGCATCGCCTCGGCGTCCATCAGCACCGGGCAGCAGCTCGGCGGCGCGATCGGCACCGCGCTGCTCAACACCATCGCGGCCAGCTCCGCCGGCACCTACCTGAGCAGCCACGCGCACGGCAAACCCACCGCCGCGCAGATCCACCTCGCGACGATCCACGGCTACAGCACCGTCTTCTGGTGGTGCACCGCCATCTTCGGCGTCGGCGCGGTCGTCTGCGCCGCGCTGCTGCGCGGCGGCCCGCTGCCCGCGCCCGCCTTCGGCGCCCCGGCCAAGCCGGCGGCACCGGCCGAAAAAGCACGCTCCTGACGGCTTCCCCCCTCGCGCACGGACGGCGGCGGGCCCGGCATTGTGCCGGGTCCGCCGCCTTTTCGTGGCCGCCGCCAAGTCGGTGCCAAGTTGCCCAACAGTGACGGCCAAGCGGCTTGATCAATGCTGAGGCGCCCGGAGCAGCGGGAAACGGCCGATCACCACTGTGACGGGTGTTTCCCCGCGCGCCTTGGTGTTCGTCCTGCCACGTGCGGTCGCAGACGGCCGCGTGCGGTCAGGTCAGCCAGATCATCCGAACCCGGAGGAGATGAAGCCAAGATGTGGCGTCTCAAAACGAGCCGGCTGCTGTTCGCCGGCGTGGCGGCGGCGACAGCGCTCGTCGGCGTGGGCGCAGGACCGTCGGGGCAGGAGGCCCAGGCGGCCGGCCGCCCCGCCCATCTGACCGGTGACTCGCCGGTCACCGTCGTGGCCGCCGGCCTGAACTCGCCGCGGAGCCTGGTCTGGGGGCCGCGCGGACACCTCATCGTCTCCGAGGTCGGCGAGACCCCGCCGACCTGCGTCGGTACCGGATTCCCCACCAGGTGCTTCGGCTTCACCGGATCGCTCGCCGACGTCTCCTCCGGCACCCCGGTGCGGATCGTCGACGGCCTGGCGTCGAACTTCAACCAGGAGGAGGTGGTCGGCGCCAACGGCCTGACCTACTCCGACGGCCACCTCTACGTCCTGGAGACCGGCTCCGCGCAGCAGACCCCGGACACGATCCCCGCCGACCTCAAGGCGCAGCTCATCACGCAGTACGGCGGCCTGCTCAAGGTCACCGGCCACTCCGTGAAGGCGATCGCGAACCCCGGCTACGTCGACTACGAGTGGACGAACGCGCACAAGGACCAGGGCACCAGCTACCCCGAGTCCAACCCGTACGCGCTGACCACCAAGCCCGGCGGCGGCTTCTACCTCGTCGACGCGGCGAGCAACGTCCTGGACTCGGTGGACCGCCGGGGTAATGTCCACGTCCTCAGTTTCATCCCCAAGACCTCGACCGGTGTCGACTCCGTGCCGTCCTGCGTCGCCGTCGGCCCCGACGACTCGGTCTACGTCGGTGAGATCACCGGCAAGCCCAGCTCGTCCACCGAGGCCAAGGTGTACAAGTACAACCCGCACACCGGCAGCCTGACGGTGTGGCAGAGCGGCTTCAGCGCCATCAGCGGCTGCGGCTTCGGCGCCAACGGCGACTTCTACGTCACCGAGTTCGACACCACCGGCTTCCTGCCGACCGGCGACCCGATCGGCGACGTCGTCCAGATCGACCACCGCACCGGCGAGCGGACCGTGCTGGCGGCGGGCAAGCTCTTCGCGCCCACCGGCTTCCTCGCCGGCCGCGACGGCTCCATCTACGTGGCCAACAAGACCATGATGTGGCCCGCCTGCGACGACGCTCCGGCCTGCACCAGCTCCTCGGACGTCACCGCGCACGACGGCGAGATCGTCAAGATCGGCTGACCTCGCCCAGGCCCCCTGCCGCGGGCCGCGTACCTGAAGGGAACGCGGCCCGCGGCGGGAACCCGCAGATCCGTTCGCTGTGTTCGCTGTGATCGTGATCGGAGGACAAGAACGTGCGTGCCGGCATCTGGCTCATCGGCGCCCGCGGATCCGTCGCCACCACCAGCGTGGTCGGCGCGCTCGCGCTGCGCGCGGGACTGACGGAACCCGTGGGCTGCGTGACCGCCCACCCCGAACTGAACAGCGCGGCCCTGCCCGGCTTCGGCGACCTCTTCTTCGGCGGCCATGACGTGGCCACGGGTCCGCTGGTCAAGAAGGCCGAGCAACTCGCCGCCGCCGGCGTCCTGCCGGCCCGGCTGGTCCAGGCCCTGGCAGCGGACCTCGACGCGGTCGACGCGGACCTGCGGCACGCCCCCGAGGGCGCCACGCAGGACCTGACCGCCGCGGCGATCGCCCGCGACCTCACCGAATTCCGCACCCGCCACCGCCTCGACCGGGTCGTGGTCGTCAACGTCGCCTCCACCGAGGCCGCCGCCCCGCCGCACCCCGCCCACGCCGAACTCGCCGCCCTGACGGCCGCGTTGGACGCCCCGGGCAGCGTGCTGCAGCCCAGCTCGCTCTACGCGTACGCCGCCTTCACCGCGGACTGCCCCTACGTCGACTTCACCCCCTCCACCGGGGCCCGGCTGCCGGCGCTGGCCGAACTCGCCGCCCAGCGCGGCCTGCCCTACGCCGGACACGACGGCAAGACCGGCGAGACGCTGCTGAAGTCGGTGCTCGCCCCGATGTTCGCGATGCGCAACCTCGCCGTCCGCTCCTGGTCGGGCGTCAACCTCCTCGGCGGCGGCGACGGCGCCAGCCTCGTGGACCCGGGGGCGAACGCCGCCAAGTCCGCCAGCAAGCAGCGGGTGCTGCGCGAGACCCTCGGCTACGCGCCCGACGGCGACACCCGCATCGACTACGTGGCGAACATCGGCGACTTCAAGACCGCCTGGGACCTGATCACCTTCGAGGGCTTCCTCGGCACCGGCATGTGCCTGCAATTCACCTGGCAGGGCTGCGACTCGGCCCTCGCCGCCCCGCTGGTCCTCGACCTGGCCAGGATCACCCTGGCCGCGCAGGAGGCGGGACGCAGCGGGCCGCTGGAGGCGCTGGCGTACTTCTTCAAGGACCCGATGGGCGACGTGGACCACGCGCTGCACGCGCAGTGGGACGCGCTGCGCCGGTACCTCGCGGGGCTCGGTGAGGCCGTCGCCGCGGTGGACGCCGGTCCTGGTGGCGCCGCAGTGGACGCCGGTCCTGGTGGCGGGGCCGGCGCCGGGTCCGGGGGCGCGTGATGGCCGCGCTGCGGGACCTCGTGGAGCTGGTCAGGGCGCCCGCCGCCCTGTCCGTACCGGGCGACGCCGTCGCGGGCGCCGCGGCGGCCGGCGGGCTCGGGCCCAGGACCGCCGGGCTGTCCGCGTCGGCCGTGTGCCTGTACTGGTCGGGCATGGCCGCCAACGACTGGGCCGACCGCGAGCTGGACGCCAAGGAGCGGCCCGAGCGGCCGATCCCGTCCGGCCGCGTACCTGCCGCCGCCGCGCTGGGCGTCGCGGCCGGCCTCAGTGCGGCGGGCCTCACGCTCGCCGGGCTCACCGGCGGCCCGCGCGCGCTCGCCGTTGCGGTGCCGCTGACCGCGGCGGTGTGGGCGTACGACCTGAAGCTCAAGGACACCCCGGCGGGTCCCGCCGCGATGGCCGCCTGCCGCGGGCTCGACGTGCTGCTCGGCGCGACCACCCGCCCCGGCAGGTGGTGGCGTGCGGCGCTGCCCGCGCTCACCGTCGCCGCGCACACCTATACGGTGACCGCCCTGTCCCGCCGCGAGGTCACCGGCAGCGGCCGCCTGCTGCCCGCCGTGACGCTGGCCGGCACCGCGGGCGTCGCGTTCGCGGCGTCGGAGGTCCCGACCGGCGGCCCGGTCCGGCCGTGGCGTACCTGGCCGGCCCGCGGCCTGGCCGGGTGGTACGCCGCCGCTTACGGGGCGCCCCAGGCGCGGGCCGTCGTCGCGCCCGGCGCCGGCAACGTAAGGGCCGCGGTCGGCGCCGGGATCACCGGACTGCCGGCCCTCCAGGGCGCGTTGATCGCCCGGTCGGCGGGAGCGCTGCCCGCCGCGGTCGTCGCCGCCTGCGCACCGCTCGGCCGCGCCCTGGCCAGGAGGGTGTCCCCGACGTGAGCGTCCGCTTCGGCTACGGCACCAACGGCTTCGCCAACCACCGCCTCGAAGACGCGCTCGCCGTCATCGCCGACCTGGGCTACGAGGGCGTCGCGCTCACCCTGGACCACCAGCACCTCGACCCGTTCGGCCCCGACCTGCCCCGCAGGACGAGCGCGCTGGCGGCCCGGCTCGACCGGCTCGGGCTCGCCGTCGTCATCGAGACCGGCGCCCGCTACCTCCTCGACCCGTGGCGCAAGCACGCCCCGACCCTGCTGGACGACGAGCCGGGCCTGCGGCTGGACTTCCTGAGCCGGGCCGTCCGCGTCGGCGCCGACCTGGGGGCCGAGGCCGTATCCTTCTGGGCCGGGAATCGCCCCGCCGCGGTGCCGGCCGCCGCCGCGTGGGACCGGCTGGTACGGGGCTGCGACCAGGTCGCGGCCGTGGCGGACGCGGCCGGCGTGCGGCTGGGCTTCGAACCCGAACCGGGCATGCTCGTGCAGACCATCGAGGACTGGTCCACCCTGCACGCCAGGCTCGGCGGTCCGGACTGCTTCGGCCTCACCCTCGACATCGGCCACTGCCGGTGCATCGAGCCGTGGCCGGTCGCGGAATGCGTCGCCAAGGCGGGCCCGTACCTGGTCAACGTCCAGATCGACGACATGGTCAGGGATGTGCACGAGCACCTGGAATTCGGCCGGGGCGAGGTGGACTTCCCCGCGGCCCTTGGCGCGCTCGCCGACACCGGATACGGCGGCCTGACCGCCGTGGAACTGCCCCGCCACTCCCACGCCGCCCCCGACGTGGCGCGGGCTTCGCTCGCCTTCCTCGGCGACGCGCTCGCGGCGTCCGATGCGGCCCGCGGGACGCGCGTGCCCGAGGCAGCCGGCGGCCCGCGCGTGCCCGAGGCAGCCGGCGGCCCGCGCGTGCCCGAAGCGGCCCGCGGACCGCGCGACACCGAGGAGGTCGGACGATGACCGGCGGACAGCTCGCGGACGTGCTCGAAGGCCGGGTCGCCGACCCGGGCTGGCTGGCGGACGCCGTGGACCGGGTGGCGCGGGACCCGGACGCGGTCGCCACGCTCTTCCCCGCGGCCGGCCGCCGCTGCGGACGCGGCCCGCTGCCCGGCCCCGACTCCCAGCCGGGCAACGCTGGTTGGACCGTGGACGACGCGGCCCGCGTCCTGCTGCTGACCGCGCTGCCGCTGCACGGGCCCGAGTTGGCCGCGCAGGTCGACGCGCTCTACCGCCACGGCGGCGCCGACGAGAAGCGCGCCGTGCTGCGCGCCCTGCCGCTGCTGGACCTCGGGGCGGCCGGCGTGGAGATCCTGCACGACGCGCTCCGTACCAACGACACCCGGCTGGTCGCCGCCGCCGTCGGACCCTGCGCCCGCCAGCTCGGTGACGCGATGTGGCGGCAGGCCGTGCTCAAGTGCGTCTTCATGGACATCCCGCTGACCGCCGTCGCCGACCTGGACCGGCGGGCCGACGGGGAACTGGGCCGCATGCTCGCCGACCTGGCCGCCGAGCGGCACGCCGCGGGACGGTCCCTGCCCGAGGACGCCGGCGTCCTGCTGGCGCTGATCGGCGACCTGCCGGGACGCGGCGACCCGGCGGACCGGCAGGACCAACGCGACGGGAAGGCACGCTGATGCGCATCTTCGACCCGCACATCCACATGACCTCACGGACCACCGACGACTACGAGCGGATGGCCGCTGCCGGCGTAAGGGCACTGGTCGAACCGGCCTTCTGGCTCGGCCAGCCGCGCACCAACGCCGGCTCCTTCACCGACTACTTCGACGCGCTGATCGGCTGGGAGCCCTTCCGCGCGGCCCAGTTCGGCATCCGCCACCACTGCGCCATCGGTCTGAACCCCAAGGAGGCCAACGACCCGCGCTGCCGCGAGGTGCTCGGCCTGCTGCCCCGCTATCTGGCCAGGGACGGCGTCGTCGCGGTGGGCGAACTCGGCTACGACTCGATGACTCCGGACGAGGACGAGGTCTTCGCCGCCCAACTCGCCCTGGCCGTCGCACACGAGCTGCCCGCGCTGGTGCACACCCCGCACCGCGACAAGCAGCGCGGCACCCTGCGCACCCTGGACGTCGTCAAGGAGTCCGGCATCGACCCGGCGTATGTCGTCGTGGACCACCTCAACGAGGTGACCGTCGGCTCGGTGGCCGGCAGCGGCTGCTGGATGGGCTTCTCCATCTACCCCGGGACCAAGATGTCGCCCGACCGGATGGTCGCGCTGCTGCGCGAGTACGGCCCGGAGCGGATGCTCGTCAACTCCGCCGCCGACTGGGGCCGCAGCGACCCGCTGCTGACGCTGGCCACCGGGCACGCCATGCTGGCGGCCGGCTTCACCGAGGACGACGTGGACCGGGTGCTGTGGCGCAACCCCGTCGACTTCTACGGCCAGTCCGGCCGGCTCGACCTGTCCGGGACCCATGAGCAGGCCGCGGACTTCGCCGGCAACACCCTGGCCCGCGGGGGCAGCTGATGCGGCTGCGGCACCGCGACGGGCAGACCGTCCACCTCGGCTACTGCACCAACGTGCACGCGGGCGAGGAACTACCCGAGATCATCGACCAGTTGGACACCTACGCGGTCACCGCCAGGAAGCTGCTCGGCACCGACAGGCTCGGCGTCGGCCTGTGGCTGGCCGCCCCGGTCGCCGCCCGGCTCGCCGCCGATCCGGGCGTGGTGGCCCGGCTGCGGCACGACCTGGACGTCCGCGGCCTCGACGTCGTCACCTGCAACGGCTTCCCCTACCGCGCCTTCCACGCCCCGGTCGTCAAGCACGCCGTCTACCGGCCCGACTGGCTGACCGACGCGCGGATGGACTACACCGCCGACCTGGCCCTGGTCCTCGCCGGACTGCTGCCCGACGACGCCGCCCGCGGCTCGGTCTCCACCCTGCCGCTCGCCTGGCGCACCCCCTGGACCGGCGCCGACCAGGCGGCGGCGCGGCGGCGGCTCGCCCAGCTGGCCGACCGGCTCGCCGCCGTGCACGCGCGCACCGGCCGGCTGGTCAGAGTCGGCTTCGAGGCCGAACCCGGCTGCGTCATGGAGACCACCGAGCAGGTCGCCACCGGCCTGGCCGGCGTCGACACCCGCTACCTCGGGGTGTGCCTCGACCTGGCCCACCTCGCCTGCGCCTGGGAGGAACCCGCCGCGGCGCTCGCCCGGCTGTCGGCGGCCGGGCTGCCCGTCGTCAAGGTCCAGGTGTCGGCGGCCCTCGCCGCCGAGCACCCCCAGGAGCCGGCCACGGCCGCGGCGCTGCGCTCGTACGCCGAGCCGCGCTTCCTGCACCAGACCCGCTCGGCGGCCGGGCATGCCGCCGACGACCTGGACGAGGCGCTTGACGCGAGCCTGCCGGGGCCCTGGCGGGTCCACTACCACGTGCCGCTGCACGCCGACCCGCAGCCGCCGCTGCGCTCCACCGTCGACGTGCTGCGCGCCGCGCTCGCCGAGATCGTCGGCGGCGAGCGGGCCCTGTGCGACCACCTGGAGGTGGAGACGTACACCTGGAACGTCCTGCCGCCCGACCGGCGCCCCGCCGGGCCCGCCGAGCTCGCCGAGGGCATCGCGGCGGAACTGGCCTTCACCCGCGGCGAACTGCTCGCCCTGGGCCTGCACGACCGACCCGTGAGGGAGATGACCCGGTGACCCCACCGCCGACCCCGCTCGTCGTCCTCGACATCGTCGGCCTCACCCCGCGGCTGCTGCGGCACATGCCGCGCCTCGCCGCCGTCGCCGACACCGGCTGGCAGGCCCCGCTCACCCCGGTGCTGCCCGCCGTCACCTGCTCGGTGCAGGCCACCCTGCTCACCGGCGCGCCGCCGCGCGAGCACGGCATCGTGGGCAACGGCTGGTACTTCCGCGACCTCGGCGAAGTCCTGCTGTGGCGCCAGCACAACGGCCTCATGGGCGGCGACAAGCTGTGGGACGCCGCCCGCCGCCTGCACCCCGGCTACACGGTCGCCAACATCTGCTGGTGGTACGCGATGGGCGCCGACACCGACTGGACGGTGACCCCCCGCCCCGTCTACCACGCCGACGGCCGCAAGGAACCCGACTGCTACACCGACCCGCCCGAGCTGCACGACGAACTCACCGCGGCACTCGGCACGTTCCCGCTCTTCAGCTACTGGGGCCCGGGCGCCGGGCTGCCCTCGTCGGCGTGGATCTGCGCCGCAGCCCAGCAGATCATGGCGCGGCACGACCCCGACCTCACGCTGGTCTACGTCCCGCACCTCGACTACGACCTCCAGCGGTTCGGCCCCTCCGGCCCGCAAGCCGCCGCCGCGGCGGCGGAGTTGGACGCGGTGCTCGGGCCGCTCCTGGACCAGGCGCGCGACCGGGGCGCCACCGTCGTCGCGCTGTCCGAGTACGGCATCACCGAGGCGAGCCGCCCGGTCGACGTCAACCGCCTGCTGCGCCGCGAGAACCTGCTGCGCGTCCACACCCAGGCCGGCATGGAGTACCTGGACCCCTGGACGTCCCGGGCCTTCGCCGTCGCCGACCACCAGATCGCGCACGTCTACGTGCCGGACCCCGCCGACCTGCCCCTGGTGCGCAAACTGTGCGCCGAGCTGCCCGGCGTGGCGGAAGTGCTCGGCGAACCGGAGAAGGCGGCGTACGGGCTCGACCACCCGCGCGCCGGGGACCTGGTCCTGGTCGCCGAGGCCGACGCCTGGTTCACGTACTACTACTGGCTCGACGACGCCCGCGCGCCCGACTTCGCCCGCCTCGTGGAGATCCACCGCAAGCCCGGCTACGACCCCGCCGAGCTGTTCTTCGACCCGTCCGCTCCCGCCGCCGCCAAGCGCCGCGCGGGCGTCGCGCTGGCCCGCAAGAAGCTCGGCATGCGCTACCTGATGACCGCGATCGGCCTCGACGCGGGCGCCGCGGCCGTACGCGGCACCCATGGCCGCCTCCCCGCGAGCCCGCAGGACGGCCCGGTCCTCCTGTGCTCCGACCCCCGCGGCGCCCGCCCCCACTACGAGGCCACGGAGGTCAAGTCCCTCCTCCTCTCCCTGACCTCCGCGCAGCTCCCCGCGCCCCTGGAGTGACTGCCCCTTGCGGTCCGCTGCTGCCTGCGGCGTGTTGCGCTCTGCGCAGGAGGGCACGCGTTTTTCAGGGGCGCGGGGAACTGCGCGACCAGCCCCCACCGGGCCGGGGCGGCGTCGCCCGGGGTCAGGCCGTGATGACCTCGGGCTTACCGGTGAGCCCCTGCTCCACCGCTTCCTCAGCCAACCGCATCGCCTCCTCGATGAGCGTCTCGACGATCTTCGACTCGGGCACCGTCGCGACGACCTTGCCCTTGACGAAGATCTGGCCCTTGCCGTTGCCGGAGGCGACGCCGAGGTCGGCCTCGCGGGCCTCGCCCGGACCGTTGACGACGCAGCCCATCACCGCCACCCGCAGCGGGACTTCGAGGCCGTCGAGGCCCGCGGCCACCTCGTCCGCGAGCTTGTAGACGTCGACCTGGGCGCGGCCGCAGGACGGGCAGGAGACGATCTCGAGCCGGCGCTCCCGCAGCGCCAGGCTCTCCAGGATCGCGATGCCGACCTTGGCCTCCTCGGCGGGCGGCGCGGACAGCGACACCCGGATGGTGTCGCCGATGCCCTCGGCCAGCAGCGCCCCGAAGGCGACCGCCGACTTCACCGTGCCCTGGAAGGCGGGCCCTGCCTCGGTCACTCCCAGGTGCAGCGGGTAGTCGCAGGCCGCCGCGAGCTTGCGGTAGGCGGCGATCATCACGACCGGGTCGTGGTGCTTGACGGAGATCTTGATGTCCCGGAAGCCGTGCTCCTCGAACAGCGAGCACTCCCACAGCGCCGACTCCACCAGCGCGTCCGGCGTGGCGCTGCCGTGCTTGGCCAGCAGCCGCTTGTCGAGCGAGCCGGCGTTGACCCCGATCCTGATGGGCACCTGCGCGTCGGCCGCGGCCTTGGCGATCTCGCCCACCTTGTCGTCGAACTCCTTGATGTTGCCAGGGTTCACCCGCACCGCCGCGCATCCCGCGTCGATCGCGGCGAAGACGTACCGGGGCTGGAAGTGGATGTCGGCGATCACCGGGATCTGCGATTTGCGGGCGATCTCCGGCAGCGCTTCCGCGTCGTCGGCGGAGGGCACCGCGACGCGTACGATCTGGCAGCCGGACGCGGTCAGTTCGGCGATCTGCTGGAGCGTGGCGTTGACGTCCGCGGTCACCGTGGTCGTCATCGACTGCACGCTCACCGGCGCCCCGCCGCCGACCAGTACGGCTCTGTCGTCGTGGCCGAGTCTGAGCTGCCTGCTCACCCGGCGCGGGGCGAGGGACAGCGGTATCTGCGGTATGCCGAGATCCACCATGTGCGGTCATCCTCTCCGTTCGGTCGTGCCGGGCCGGCACATCGGGTGCCCCGCCCGTCGCCCGTTCCCGGGGGCCGTCGACCGGCCCCCGGGAGGGGCACGTCAGCGGTCCCGGTAGGCCACCTGCGTGGCCATCTCGCCCAGCCGCTCCCGCCAGCCGTCCGCCAGCGGTGCCGTGTCGAGCGCGGTGCGGGCGGTCGTCACCAGCGCGTCGATCCGCTTCTCGACCTCCTCGCGCACCCCGCAGTCCAGCAGCGCGGCGCGCAGCGCTGCCGGGTCGAAGTCGCCCTGCCGGCCGGCCTCCAGCAGCCTGGCCACCTCGGCGTCGCCGGTGGCGGCCAGCGCCAGCAGCAGGTTCATCTTGTGCTCGCTGACGTCAAGTCCGGCCGGCTTGCCGGTCGCCGCCGCGTCGCCGAAGGCGTCCAGCAGGTCGTCGCGCAGCTGGAAGGCCTCGCCGGCCGCGAGGCCGTACACCTCGAAGGCCGCCTGGAGGTCGGGCCGCCCGGCCAGTGACGCGCCGAGCGAGAGCGGGCGGTGGATGGTGTAGCGGCCCGACTTGCACACCGCGATCCAGCGGGCCAGGTCCGGGTCGGGCGCTGCCTCGGCGGCGAGCGCGATGTCGAGGTGCTGGCCGACCAGCATCTCGGTGCCCAGCCGCATCCAGATGTCCCTGGCCTGCGCGGGCAGCCCGCCGGCCAGCCGGTGGGCGTAGCCGAAGGCCAGGTCGCCGGCGAGGATCGCGACGCCCTCGCCGTACCGGCGGGCCTCACCGGTCCAGCCCAGCTCGGCGTGGAGGCGGGCGTGCCTGGCGTGCACCGTCGGGACGCCGCGCCGGGTGGGGGAGTTGTCCAGCACGTCGTCGTGGATGAGGGCGTGGGCGTGCAGCAGCTCCAGGGCCGCCGCCGCGGCGACGACCGCGTCGGCGCCCGCGGTGTCGTCGAGGGTGCCGCCGGCGGCCAGGTAGCCGCTGACGCAGAAGGTGGGGCGCAGCCGCTTGCCGCCCGCGGCGACCAGTTCCCTGACCGCCTCGACCGGCACCGCCGCCCGCGCGTCGACCGAACCCCAGTGCGCTGCCTCGGCGTCCAGTAATCCCTCGATCCGGGCGCTGACCCGGGCGAGCAGTTCCGCGCTGTCGTCGCGGGTGTCCGCGGCCCGCGCCGACGCGGGCTCCAGCCCCAACGGCGGGCGGAAGACCACGGTCTCCGTCGCGGTGACCTCGGTCTCGATGTCGGCCCAGCCCAGTTCCGCGAGCCGCGCGACGACCTGCTCGACCAGGATCTCGGGCGCGCTGGCCCCGGCGCTCAGGCCCACGGTGGTGACGCCGTCCAGCCACGCGGGGTCCAGGTGGCTCGCGTCGGGCAGCAGGTGGGCCCGGGCGCCGGCGTCCTGGGCGACCTCCACCATCCGTACGGAGTTGCTGGAGTTGGCCGAGCCGACGACCAGCACCAGGTCGCTGCGGCCGGCGAGCGACTTCACGGAATTCTGCCGGTTCTGGCTGGCGTAGCAGACGTCGTCGGTGCCGGGACCGGTCAGCCCGGGGAAGCGGTCCTGGAGGATCGAGACGATCTCCTCGGTGTCGTCCAGCGACAGCGTGGTCTGGGTGAGATAGCTGACCGGGGCCCCCGGCGGCAGTTCGAGCCGCCTGGCCTCGTCGGCGTCCTGCACGATGACGGTACGGTCCGGCGCCTCGCCGAACGTGCCCTCGATCTCCTCGTGGTCGGCGTGCCCGACCAGGATCAGCGTCCGCCCGTCGCGGGCGTATCTGCGGGCCTCCTGATGCACCTTGGCCACCAGCGGGCAGGTCGCGTCGATGACGGTGAGATTCCGCTCGGCGGCGTTGGCCCGCACCTGCGGGGACACGCCGTGCGCGGAGAAGACGCACACCGACCCGTCCGGCACCTCGGTCTCGGAGTCGACGAACCTGGCGCCGCGCTCCTGGAGTTCCCGCACCACGTATTCGTTGTGCACGATCTGCTTGCGCACGTAGACGGGGGCGCCGTGCAGCTCAAGAGCGCGCTCCACGATCTCAATGGCCCTGCGCACACCGGCGCAGAAGCCGCGCGGCTCCGCCAGAATGACCTTCTTGCCGCCCGATTGCCGCTCGTTGTCCAGTGTGGTAGCCATATGGAAAAGGGTGCTGGAGCCGCGGAGCCGAACACAAGCTTCCGCGTGGGGCAGATTATTGTCACCCCGTCACAATGATCCGGCCGGTACGTCGCGGCCGTGCGGGGCGCCGCGACTGTTCGGTGAGTTGGCGGCGGCTTGGCGGCATGCCCCGACGGTGGTCGCAGCGCCTCGCGACAGGGCGCGAGATATCCGGGGAAAGCACTGTGACCTGCGCTGACATGTGCCTTCAGGTCTTTTGTGCACCCTGCCAAGCCGTCGCCAAGTCGATCGCAAGTTAAATGGGCAACGATAAGACGTACCGTGTCGGGAGACTTCGGGGAAATCTCTACCCACAGAAGGCGGATGCGAGGTATGGCAACTCTGTGCAAGCCAGCGGTGAGCGTGCCGGAATACGTCATCACCATGGAAGACACCCTTGAATTCGCTAAGAAGGTGCACAAGGGAAAGCCACAGCTTCCGTTGGCTCTTCGGCTGATCGAGAAGACCGGGGTCAGGAAGCGGCATATCGTCCAGCCCATCGAGCAGACGCTCCGCCACCCGGGCTTCGAGGAGCGCAACCGGGTCTACGAGCAGCAGTCCAAGTTGCTGTGCCCCCCGGTCATCGAGCGGGCACTGGTCAACGCGGGCGTGCAGGCGCAGGACATCGACGCGATCATCTACGTGTCCTGCACCGGCTTCATGATGCCGTCGCTGACGGCGTGGCTGATCAACGCCATGGGCTTCCGCTACGACACCCGGCAGATACCCATCGCGCAGCTCGGCTGCGCCGCGGGTGGCGCGGCCATCAACCGCGCCAACGACTTCTGCGAGGCGCACCCGGACTCCAACGTCCTGATCGTCTCCTGCGAGCTGTGCTCGCTGTGCTACCAGCCGGTCGACGACAACGTCGGATCGCTGCTGTCCGACGGCCTGTTCGGCGACGCGGTGGCGGCCGCCGTCGTCCGCGGCAACGGCGGCACCGGGGTGCGCCTGGAGCGAAACGCCTCCTACCTCATCCCGAACACCGAGGACTGGATCTCCTACGCGGTGCGCTCCACCGGCTTCCACTTCCAGCTGGACCGCCGGGTGCCCGGCACCATGGAGCCGCTCGCGCCCATCCTGCGGCAACTCGCCGCGAGCCACGGGTGGAACGTCGCCAACCTGGACTTCTACATCATCCACGCCGGCGGCCCGCGGATCCTGGACGACCTGTGCAAGTACCTCAACGTCGACCGCGACATGTTCCGGCACAGCTGGTCGACGCTGAGCGACTACGGCAACATCGCCAGCGCCGTCGTCCTGGAAGCCCTGCGCAGGCTGTTCGAGGAGGACGAGATGCTGCCCGGCGGCACCGGGATCATCGCCGGCTTCGGCCCGGGCATCACCGCCGAGATGGCGGTGGGCAGTTGGGTCACCGACGTACCGCGCCCCCGGCTGGCCACGCCGATCGCCGCTTCCGCGACACCCGTGGTGTGACCCGCGCGGCCTCGACCCGCGCGGTGTGACCCGCGCGGGGGTCACCCCGCGCGCACCGCGCACCGGGCCGTCGTGCGCGCGGCCCAGCACAACCGCATGACCGTATCCACCGGAAGTCCGCACGCGGGCCGCCGGTCTCCCCGAAGTGTCGCCGGAGGTGGCCACGTTGGACCCGATCCCCTTGGTTCACGCGAGTCTGGGCAAGCTGGAACTCGCCGCCGTCGAGGAGGTGTTCGCCTCGGACTGGACGGCAGGGCAGGGCCCGCGCGGCAAGGCGCTGGAGAAGGAGCTGGCCGAGCTTTACGGCGTCGGCGACGCCGTCACGCTCAGCAGCTGCGCCGCCGCGCTGCACCTGGCGCTGCTTGCGCTGAACGTCCAGCCGGGCGACGAGATCATCGTCGCCGACTACACCTTCCCGGCGCCCGCCCATGCGGCACGCTACGTCGGCGCGGTCCCGGTCTTCGCCGACGCGCGGCCCGACACCGGCACGATCGACCCGCGGGCGGTGGCCGACCTGATCGGCCCGCGGACCGTCGGGGTGATCGCGGTCGACACCGTCGGCCTGCCCGCCGACTACGCCGAACTGCAGGCGCTCACCGGCCGCCACGGCCTCTTCCTCATCGAGGACGCGGCCTGCGCGGTCGGCGCCACCTACCGCGGCAAGCCGGCCGGCGCGCTCGCCCCGATCGCCTGCCTGTCCTTCCACGGCCGCAAGGGCATCACCAGCGGCGAGGGCGGCGCGCTGCTCGCCGCCGACCCGGCGATCGGCGCCGACGTGCGGCTGCGGTCGTCCTTCGGTATCGGCAGCATCTTCGACAAGTCGCAGCTGATCGGCCTGCCCATCCCGGAGTTCACCGAGATCGGCTACAACTACAAGCTCTCCGACATCGCCGCCGCGATCCTCCAGGTGCAGCTCGGCCGGATCGGCGAACTGCTGGAGCGGCGCAACACGGTGGCGGCCCGGTACGCCGAACTGCTGGCGGACGAGGAGCTGTTGACGCTCCCGCACGTGCCGGCCGACCGCACCCACGCCTGGCAGTCCTACCTGGTCGCGCTCGACCCGGCCGTGGACCGCGCCGCCGTCGCCGCCGACCTGCGGGCCCAGGGCATCGGCTGCGGTCACGGTACGTGGGCGAGCCACACGCAGCCGGTCTACGAGTCCAAGCAGACCTGCCCGGTCTCCGCGGACCTCTTCGCCCGCCAACTCGCCATCCCCATGCACGCGGAGTTGACCGTCGACCAGGCGGAACGCGTCGCGCACGCGCTGCGTACGGCCCTGCGCGCCCACGTGGGGCCGAAGCCGCGTACGGCCGTGGCGGCAGCCGCCACCACCGCAAGCCCGCACGAGAACCAGGAAGGTACGTCATGACCAGCAGCCAGCCGACGTCGGATCGGATCATGGGGCTCATCACCGGCTACTGGGCCACCGGCATCGTCGGTGCGGCGGCGACCCACGCGGTGTTCACCCACCTGGAGGACGGGGCCGCCACCGCCGACGACGTCGCCGCCCGCGCCGCGATCTCGCCGCGCGGCGCCCAGGCGCTGCTCGACGGCCTGGTCAGCGTCGGCCTGGTCGAGGTGCACGACGGCCGCTACCGCAACACCGCAGAGGCCTCCGCCTTCCTGGTGGAGGGCCGCCCCACCTGCCTGAGCGGCTTCGCCAAGCTCAAGGCCGGCCACATGGCCTCGCTGGCCGGGCTGCCCGACGTCGTACGCGCCGGCGGGCCGCTCACCGACGCTGTGGTCGAGGTCGCCGACAACCCGCACTGGGAGGAGCTGGTGCAGGCCCTCGCCGCCCAGTCCGTACCGGTGGCGCACACCGCCGCGGACGCCCTGCGGATCGCCGACGCCGGCGAGATCGCGATCCTCGACATCGGCGGCGGCTCCGGCGTCTACTCGGCCGCCTGGCTCGAGCGCAACCCGGCCGCGCGCTCCACCCAGCTGGACTGGGCACCCATCAACGCGATCGCCCGCCGGCTGCTCGCCGAGCGGGGCCTGGCCGACCGCGTGACCTACGTCGACGGCGACTTCCACACCACCGACCTGGGCGCCGCCGGAGCGTACGACATCGTCGTCTACTCCAACATCGCGCACCAGGAGGGCCCCGAGGACAACATGGCGCTCTTCGCCCGGGTGCGGGAGGTCCTCAAGCCCGGCGGCACGCTTGTCATCTCCGACTACGTGGTGGACGACGACCGCAGCGGGCCGAAGTACCCGCTGACCTTCGCCTCGGAGATGCTGCTCAAGAGCCGGCACGGCAGCAGCTGGCGGCGGGCCGACTACCAGGCATGGCTCGGCAAGACCGGCTACGACGACGTCACCTTCCAGACCACGCTGTCGCCGACGACGCTGATCTTCGCCCGGTAGCGGTAGCGGTGACCGGCGCCGCCGCAGCTCCGACGAACACGGGCACGACTACGAACACGGGCACCGGCACGGGGACAGGTCCGGGCACGGGCGCCAAGGGCCACGAGGGGACCTCGGGCCTCGGCGACCTGCTGCTCAACCGGATGACCACACCGGCCGGTTACATCGGCACCACCCCGACCGGGCTGATCGGCCGCTCCGCCGACCTGGAGCGGCTCGCCGCGGTGACCGCCGACCCGGACGCCGGCCTGGTCACCGTGACCGGGCCGGCCGGGGTGGGAAAGAGCCGGCTGGTGATGGAGTTCTTCCGGCACCGCGGCACCGGCCCGGGCGGCGGTGTCGAGGTCTTCGACTTCGCCCAGGTCACCGACACCTCGGTGGCCGGCCTCATGCTGCGCCAGCTCAGGGAGCAGTGCTACGAGGGCTCGCCCGCCGTCAGGAAGGCCCTGGAACGCGTGGCGGCGGGCAAGCACACCCTGCTGTTCGACCACTACGAGGACGTCGCCGACGACCTCGCGCCGCTGCTCGCCGAATTCCGCCGGTCCTGCCCGCAGGTCCGTATCGTCTGCGTCGGCACGACCCGGCTCGGGCTGTACGGGGAACGGGTCGTACGGCTGGGCCCGCTGCCGGCCGGCGACCCGGCGCAGGACGCGCCGCTGTCCGCCGTTCCCGCGGTGGAGCTGTTCGTGCAATGCGCGCGTGCCGTGCGGCCCGAGTTCGCGCTGACCGCGGAGAACTCGCGCTTCGTGCTGGCCCTGTGCCGGCAGGCCGGCGGCCTGCCGCTGGCCATCGAACTGGCCGCCTCCCAGATCACGCTGGCCGAGCCCGACCTGATCCTGGAGCGGTTCGCGCACGACCCCGGCGCCCTGCACCGGCCCGACCACCACCCGTACTCCCGGCACTCCAGCGTCGGCGGCATGGTCTCCTGGGTGCTGGCCAGGCTCGGGACCGAGGAGCGGGCGCAGCTCGTCCGGCTGGCCGTCTTCCAGGGCCCGTTCACGATGCGCGCGGCCGCCGGCGTGCTGGCGGGCTGCCACGGCGCCGACCACCGCACCATGGAACGGCTCATCGACAAGAGCGTGCTGGTCCCCGACGACGGGCACGGCGGCGAGGTGCGGCTGACCATCCCGCACGCCGTACGGCTCGCCGCCGCGGGCCTGCTGGCCCGGCTGCCCGCCCACGCGGCACTGCGGCGCGCGCACGCCGAGCACTTCCGCCGCGCGGCGGCCGCCGGGACGGGCACCGGTCCCGAGACCCGGGCCGACCTGCTCGCCGCCTTCGACCACTGGCGGGAGGCGGGCGACGGCGGGGCGATGGCGGTCATCGCGCGGGCCCTGCGGGAGCAGTCGCCGACCGCGGCGCAGGCCCTGCACTGCCTGCGGCTGACCGAGGAGGCGCTACGGGCCGGTGTCGACGACCCCCGGCTGCACGCCGGCGCCCTGGAGGCGGCCGGCGAACTGGCCCTGCGGCTGGGCGCCCCGCCCGCCCGCGCCCACCTCACCCGGGCCCGCGAAGCCCACCGCGCGGCCCGCGACGAGCAGGGCGCGGCGCGCTGCCTCGCACTGCTCGGCGAGGAGGCCTACGCGGCGGGGGAGTTGGACCGGGCGCGACGGCTCTTCGAGGAGGCGTACGCGTCCGGGGCGGGCCCCGCAGTGATTGCCGGGCGGCAGGTGGCCCTGCGGCTGGCGGCCGTCCTGCGCGACGCCGGTGACCTGCCCAGGGCCGGCGAGCTGGCCATGACCGCGCTGGGGGCGGAGCTGGGGCGGGACCCCGAGGGCGGCGCCGGCGCGCTGCTCGCCCGGTACGTCCTGGCGACCGTCCGCTGGTCGGAGCACGACTCGCCGCAGGCCCGCGCCCTCTTCGCCGACGCTGCTGAGCAGATCGGCACCCTGCCCGACACGGCGCCCGAGCGCCCCGAGTGCCTGGAATTCCTGACGGTCACCCTGGCCAGGTGGCACCGCGCCGCCGACTGGCAGCGCGTCGCCGCGACCCTGGCGCTGGCCGACCACCTCCGCCGCCGCGGCGGCCGGCCGCGCCCGAAGCACCTCCACGACCGGGTCGCGCCGGTCCTCGCCGCCGCGGCAGGCGAGTTGACCGCCGCGGAATACGCCCGGTCCCGCAGGTCGGGCCCCGACCTCGGCTGGCAGGCAGCGCTGCGCCTGATCCCCGCGGAGCCCCCGGCGCCGCCCTCCGAGGCGTCCGCCGACGTACGCTCCGACGTCGCGGCCACCCTCACCAAGCGCGAGCTGGAGGTCGCCCTGCTGGTCGCCGAGGGCCTGACCAACCGGATCATCGCCCGTGAACTGGGCATCGCCGAGTGGACCGTGGTGAACCACCTCCGCAAGGTGATGCGCAAGCTCGGCTGCCAGTCCCGCGTCCAGGTCACCCGCCGGCTGTCCGCCTGACCTCCCCCGTCGCCCACCCGGTCCGCCGGGGCCGGCGTCGGCGCGGTCGAGGGCGGCTGACCCGCGTCCGGACGGGTGCAGCAACCACCCAACTCGCGCAGAGGCATTGACATGGCTTCGCCACTCACGTTTGACTCATCGCTCGTGCAGGCTTGGCAACGTTGTCATCGTTCACCCGTGCCTCCTGAACCACAGCGGGCGAACGCGTGACGCCGTTTCCGGGCCGAGGACACCATCAGTCCTCCCTGGGCACCCGTGCGCACGAATCGCGGAGGCAGTCTCGATGATTTCCTTGCGTCGCCCGGACCACCCTCGCTCCGGCGGCCGTTCCCGATCCGGCGGTGCCGCGCTGCGGCGCCTCGCCGTGGCGGGGTCCCTGCTGAGCCTGGCGGCCCTGCCGCTGCAGTCCCTGGAGAGCGCGTCGGCCGCCTCGGCGCCGGCGCCGGTCACGGACCCGGCGTCCCTGGTCAACCCGTTGATCGGCACCTCGGGTGCGGTCAACACCTTCCCCGGCCCCGACATGCCGTTCGGCATGATGCAGTGGGGCCCGGACACCACCCCGCACCGCGCCCAGGGCGGCGGGTACGAGTACAACAGCACCAAGATCAGCGGCTTCAGCCTCACCCACGTCTCGGGGCCCGGCTGCGACGTCGCGGGCGACGTACCGATCCTGCCGGTGTCCGGGGCGCTGTCGGGCAACCTGTCCGACACCGCGGCCCAGTTCGCCCACAGCAACGAGAAGACGGGCATCGGCTCGTACACGGTGACCGACGCCTCGGGCGTCACCACCGAGCTGACCGACACCACCCGCGCGGGCCTGGGCCGCTTCACCTTCCCCGCCGGCTCCCGTGGCAACCTGCTGCTCAAGCTCAGCGGCGGCGCCACGCAGGTGGACGGCACCCGGGTGAAGGTGGTCGGCAACCGCGAGGTGAGCGGCTCGGTCGACAGCGGCCACTTCTGCGGCGCGGCCAACCGCTACACGCTGCACTTCGACATCAAGTTCAACCGCCCCTTCACCACCAGCGGCACCTGGGTCGGCGGCACGATCAACCCCGACGCCAAGGCGCTGACGGCCGGCCGCACCGCCGCGCCCGCGCCGAGCGGGCGGACCTCCACGGCGAAGGCCGCGCCGTCCCCCGTCGTGCACCCGGTCGCCGGCGCCGCGTCGTCCGCGGCCGCGGGCGGTGCGGCCAAGCCGGCCGCCGCCCCGGTCACCGGTGCCAACGGGATGTACCTGACCTTCGACACCGCGTCGTCCACCGCGGTGACCGCGGCGGTCGGCATCTCCTACACCAGCGACGACAACGCCGCCGCCAACCTCGCCTCGGAGGTCAGCGGCTGGAACCCGGACAAGCTGCGCGACGCCAGCCACCAGGCCTGGAACGACGTCCTCGGCCGCATCGCCGTCGGCGGCGGCAGCCACGACCAGCAGGTGCAGTTCTACACCGCGCTTTACCACGCGCTGCTGCACCCGAACGTCTTCTCCGACGACAACGGCCAGTACATGGGCATGGACAACCAGGTCCACAAGCTGGCGAAGGGCCAGAAGGCGCAGTACGCCAACTACTCGGGCTGGGACACCTACCGCTCCCAGACCCAGCTGATGGCCACGGTCGCCCCGCGGCAGACCGGTGACGTCGTCACCTCGATGCTCAACGGCTACGACCAGACCGGCCTGCTGCCCAAGTGGGCCTCGAACAACGGCGAGAGCTACGTCATGGTCGGCGACCCCGGCACGTCGATCATCGCCGACGCCTACGCCTTCGGGGTGCGCAACTTCGACTCCGCGCACGCGCTGGAAGCCATGAAGCACCAGGCGACCACGCCCAACCAGGACCGCCCCGGCGAGGCCGTGCGCGCCGCCAAGGGCTACCTCCCGCTGGACGAGAACGACTACGGCTGCTGCAACTTCTACGGCCCGGTGTCCACCCAGCTGGAGTACGACAGCGCCGACTACGCCCTCGCCTCGTTCGCCAAGTCCCTCGGCAAGACCGCGGACTACACCACGTTCGCCACCCGCGCCCAGGACTGGATGAACGTCTTCAACCCGCAGACCGGCTACATGCAGGGCCGCAACAAGGACGGCAGCTTCGCCGGCGGCTTCACCCCCGGCACCTCCAACGGCTTCGTCGAGGGCACCTCGGCGCAGTACACGCCGATGGTGCCGTTCGACCTCAAGCAGCTCATCACCGCCCGCGGCGGCGCGGCCGCGTACGCCTCGTACCTCGACAGCCTGCTGGACGACATCACCGAGCCCGGCGGCACCGACGCCGACCTCTCCAACGAGCCCAGCCTGGAGATCCCCTGGGAGTACGACTACCTCGGGCAGCCGTGGAAGACCCAGGACGCCGTGCGGCGGGCGCAGACCGGGCTGTACTTCAACGCGCCCGTCGGCTCCTTCGGCAACGACGACCTGGGCGCGATGAGCTCCTGGTACGTCTGGTCGTCGCTGGGCATGTACCCGCAGACGCCGGGCACCGACACCCTCGCGCTGGGCAGCCCGGCCTTCCCGGTCGCCAAGGTCACCTTCGGCAACGGCAAGCAGGTCACCGTCAACGCCCCGCAGGCCGCCCCCGACGCCCCCTACGTGCAGGCACTCGACGTCAAGGGCAAGGAGTGGAACACCGCCTGGCTGACCTTCGACCAGTTCCGCACCGCCAAGACGCTGGACTTCGCGCTCTCGACGCAGCCGAGCACGTCATGGGCGAGCGGCCCGGACGCGGCGCCGCCGTCGGACACCACCGGCAGCGGGCGCGTGCTCGCCGCGACCGGCCCGACCAGCGACGGGCTGATCCTCGCCCCCGGCGCGAGCGGTGACGCCACGCTCCGGCTGACCAACCTCGGCAGCAAGGCGGCCACCGTCGACTGGACGGCCACCGCGCCGCCCGGCGTGACCCTGGGCGCCACGTCCGGCTCGCTCACCGTGCCGCCCTCGCAGTCCGCGCAGGCCCCGGTCCCGGTCACCGCGGGCGACACCGAGGGCGCCTACTCCGTCTCCTTCGCGCTCACCGACCACACCAGCGGCGCCGACCTGGGCAGTGCCACCCTGCGGGTCGCCGTCGCGCAGCCCGGCGCGCTGTGGCCGTACGAGTCGAACAAGGGCGTCTACGCCGACGGCACCCACTTCACCGGCGGCTTCGACGACGGCGGCTGGGCCTACTCGCAGAACGCCCTGAGCGCCGCCGGGGCCTCCAGCGGCGGCAAGGTCACCGCGGACGGGATCACGTACACCTGGCCCACCACCACCGTCGCGGGCCAGCCGGACAACCTCGAAGTCAGCGGCCAGACCATCCCCCAACCCGCCGGTTCCACCGGTCACTTCCTCGGCCTGCTCGGCTCCGCCACCAACGCCCCGACCGACGGCAGCGGCGTCCCCGGCGAGCTGACCGTCACCTACACCGACGGCAGCACCGCCAAGGCGACCGTCGCCTTCTCCGACTGGACGCTCAACGGCGGCTCCGCCCAGCCCCTCCCGGGCAACACCGCCGCGATCACCACCGCCTACCGCGACACCGCGAGCGGCGGCCGCGACACCGTCAAGGCCTACGTCTTCTCGGTGAAGGTCCCGCTCGACCCGGCCAAGACCGTGGCTTCCCTGACCCTCCCGGTCACCGGCGCCGCGGGCACGGTCCACCTGTTCGCCTTCGGCTACGGCAGCTGAGCCGCTGCGGCAGCTGAGCCTCCAGGACAGCTGAACCTGCCCCACCCGTACCGCCCCGGGCGCGCGATCCGTCGCCGCCCGGGGCGGTCGCGCGTCCCGGGCCCTACGACCGGCGCGGCCGCGGTCGGCCATGCGGGCGAATTCCCCGGATGCATTCGTGTGACGGCGCGGCCGGGGCGCCGCCGCCGCGGCGCGGGCCGCCCGTAGCGTCGCCGGGGTCGGCTCGTCCTCCCGAGGGCCGTGCGCCAGGGCCGCCACCGGAACGGCGCAGTCCGATGTCACACCGTCCGGCCCCCGCCAGAACAGTGGTGTCTGACGTGCGGGTCCTCGCCCTGTCGCCCGCGCCCAGAGGAGGAATTCCCCATGACGACCTCATCACCGGCCGCGCAGGCCCCGGCGCCCGAGCCGCAGGAGGACAAGCCGATCCACATCCTCTGGATCAACGCCGGGCTGAGCTGCGACGGCGACTCGGTGTCGCTGACCGCGGCCACCCAGCCGAGCATCGAGGAGATCGCACTGAGCGTGCTGCCCGGTCTGCCGAAGATCGAGGTGCACTGGCCGCTGATCGACTTCGAGTGCGGCCCTGTGCAGGGCGCGGACACCTTCATCGAGTGGTTCTTCAAGGGCGAGCGGGGCGAGATCGACCCGTTCGTGCTGGTCGTGGAGGGGTCGATCCCCAACGAGGCGATCAAGCCCGAGGGCTACTGGTGCGGTTTCGGCGACGACCCGGAGACCGGCCAGCCGATCACCACCAGCGAGTGGCTCGACCGGCTCGCCCCCAAGGCGCTGGCCGTCGTCGCGATCGGCACCTGCGCCGCCTACGGCGGCATCCACGCGATGGCCGGCAACCCGACCGGGGCGATGGGCGTACCCGACTACCTGGGCTGGGACTGGAAGTCCCACGCGGGCATCCCGCTGGTGTGCGTGCCCGGCTGCCCCATCCAGCCGGACAACTTCGCCGAGACGCTGGTCTACCTGCTGCACCAGGCGTCGGGGGCGGCACCGATGATCCCGCTGGACGAGCAGCTGCGGCCCGCCTGGCTGTTCGGCGCCACCGTCCACGAGGGCTGCGACCGCGCCGGCTACTACGAGCAGGGGCAGTTCGCCGACACGTACGACTCGCCCAAGTGCCTGGTCAAGCTGGGCTGCTGGGGGCCGGTCGTGAAGTGCAACGTGCCCAAGCGCGGGTGGATGAACGGCATCGGCGGCTGCCCGAACGTCGGCGGCATCTGCATCGCCTGCACGATGCCGGGCTTTCCCGACAAGTTCATGCCGTTCATGGACGAGCCGCCCGGCGGCAAGGTGTCCAGCGCCGCGAGCACCGTCTACGGCTCGGTGGTCCGCAGGCTGCGGGCGGTGACCATGCACACCGTGGACGCGGAGCCCAAGTGGCGCACCCGGGGCGACACCCTCACCACCGGCTACCGGCCCCCGTGGTGACCCGCCGGCCGGCACCCCGCCGGCCGCAGCACCACCGCGCCGATCCGACCTGCTTCCACTGAAGGGCATGGCACAAGCGATGGCATCACCGACGACGAAGACGGCCGGGGACGGCAGCGGCCTGGTGGAGATGTCCTGGGACCCGATCACCCGGATCGTGGGCAGCCTCGGCATCCACACGAAGATCGACTTCAAGCAGAAGAAGGTCGCCGAGTGCTACAGCACCTCGTCGGTCTTCCGCGGCTACAGCGTCTTCATGCGCGGCAAGGACCCGCGGGACGCGCACTTCATCACCAGCCGCATCTGCGGCATCTGCGGCGACAACCACGCCACCTGCTCGGTCTACGCACAGAACATGGCCTACGGGGTGAAGCCGCCGCACCTGGCCGAGTGGATCATCAACCTGGGCGAGTCCGCCGAGTACATGTTCGACCACAACATCTTCCAGGAGAACCTGGTCGGGGTCGACTACTGCGAGCGGATGGTCAAGGAGACCAACCCCGGGGTCCTCGAACTGGCCGAGCGGACCGAGGCGCCGCACGCCGGCGAGCACGGCTACCGCACCATCGCCGACATCATGCGCTCGCTCAACCCCATCGAGGGCGAGTTCTACCGCGAGGCACTCCAGGTGAGCCGCTACACCCGGGAGATGTTCTGCCTGATGGAGGGGCGGCACGTGCACCCCTCCACGCTCTACCCCGGCGGTGTCGGCACGATCGCCTCGGTCCAGCTCTTCACCGACTACCTGAGCCGGCTGATGCGCTACGTGGAATTCATGAAGCGGGTCGTGCCGCTGCACGACGACCTCTTCGACTTCTTCTACGAGGCGCTGCCCGGTTACGAGGAGGTCGGCCGGCGGCGGATCCTGCTGGGCTGCTGGGGCGCGCTGAACGACCCCGACCACTGCGACTTCACCTACCGCAACATGACCGACTGGGGCCGGCGGATGTTCGTCACGCCCGGCGTGGTCGTGGACGGCAAGCTGGTCACCAACGACCTCACCGAGATCAACCTCGGCATCCGCATCCTGCTCGGCAGCTCCTACTACAAGGACTGGGAGGGCCAGGAGCAGTTCGTCACCCACGACCCGCTGGGCAACCCGGTCGACCCGCGGCACCCGTGGAACCAGCACACCATTCCCGCGCCGCAGAAGCGGAACTTCGACGACAAGTACAGCTGGGTGATGTCGCCGCGCTGGTTCGACGGCAAGGACCACCTGGCGCTGGACACCGGCGGCGGCCCGATCGCCCGCCTGTGGTCCACCGCCCTGTCGGGCCTGGTCGACATCGGCTACGTCAAGGCGACCGGGCACAGCGTCGTCATCAACCTGCCCAGGACGATGACGAAGCCGGAGACCAGCTTCGAGTGGAAGATCCCCAAGTGGAGCAACGCGCTGGAGCGCAACCGCGCCCGCACCTACTTCCAGGCCTACGCGGCGGCCGTCGCCCTGCACTTCGCCGAGAAGGGCCTCGCCGAGGTCCGCGCGGGACGGACCCAGACCTGGGAGAAGTTCGAGGTGCCCGACGAGGGCCTGGGCGTCGGCTTCACCGAGGCCGTACGCGGTGTGCTGTCCCACCACATGGTGATCAGGGACGGCAAGATCGCCAACTACCACCCCTACCCCCCGACGCCGTGGAACGCCAGCACCCGTGACTCCTTCGGCACCCCCGGGCCCTACGAGGATGCCGTGCAGAACACGCCGATCTTCGAGGAGAACACGCCGGAGAACTTCAAGGGAATCGACATCATGCGCGCGGTGCGCAGCTTCGACCCCTGCCTGCCCTGCGGGGTGCACATGTACGTCGGCGGCGGCAGGACCGTGCAGACCATGCACGTGCCGACCGGCCTGAGCGGGATGGGCGGATGACCGCGCAGGCACCGGCGCGGGACGCGGAAAGGGCCGGCCGGCGCGTCGAGGAGGTGCTCGACCGGCTCGCCGCGACCGGCGACCGCGCCGCCTGCGCCGCCGCCGAGGACCTGGTGCGGGCGCTGATGGACTTCTACGGCGCCGGTCTCGCCAGGGTGCTGGCGCTGACCGGGCAGGCCGGGCCGCAGGCGCTGGAGAGGCTGCTGGGCGACGACCTGGTGTCGGGGATGCTGGTGCTGCACGACCTGCACCCCGAAGGCGTCGAGGCGCGGATCGGGCGCGCGCTGCGCAACCTGCCGGGCGGGCCGGTCGAGCTGGTGGGCTTCGACCAGGACACCGGTGTGCTGCGGCTGCGGTCCGCGCCGGCCGGCGGCTGCGGCTGCGGGAGCACCCCGGCGGCGTCCGGCCAGGCCGTGGAGGACGCGCTGGCGTGCTTCGCCGGCGAGGTGACCCGGGTGGAGTTCGAGCCGGCCGCCGCGGCGGACGGACCCGTGCTGCTCCAGATCACCCCGCGCCCCGGCCTGGTGAGCACATGACCCTGCAACAGGCCGCGGAAGGCAGCCTGCCGGGCCTGCGGCGCTTCACCGCGCCCGCCCCGCCGCGCCCCGAGCGGTGCGAGCTGTGCGGGGTGGAGGTCGCGGAAGGCGGCCACCGGCACCTGGTCGACACCGACAGGCGGGTCCTGGCCTGCGCCTGCACGGCGTGCGCGCTGCTCTTCGACAACCCCGGCCCGACCGGCGGCCGCTTTCGTACCGTGCCCGACCGCTGGCTGGCCGACCCCGGCCACACGGTCGACGACGGCGCCTGGGAGGCCCTGCAGATCCCGGTCGGCGTCGTCTTCTTCTTCCGCAACTCCGAACTCGGCCGCTATGCCGCGCTCTACCCGAGCCCCGCGGGCGCCACCGAGAGCGAGCTGGACCCGGCGGACTGGCGGCAGGTGCTCGACCGCACCCGCCTCGCCGCGCTGCTCGAACCCGACGTCGAGGCGCTGCTGCTGCGCCGCGGCGACACCGGATGCGACTGCTACCTGGTGCCGATCGACGTCTGCTACGAACTGGTGGGCCGCATGCGGCTGCTCTGGCAGGGCTTCGACGGCGGCGCCGAGGCGCGGGCGGCACTCGGCGAATTCTTCGCCCGCGCCGCCGCACGGGCCCGGCCGCTGCGGGAGGCCGACCGGTGACGCGGTTCTCCTTCGCCTGCACCGGCGTGCGCTCCGACCGCTATGCCGCGGGCCCGACCCTGGTCTTCCGGCTGCGGATCACCGCCACACCCGGCACCCGCGTGCACGCCATGGCGCTGCGCTGCCAGTTCCGCATCGAGCCGGCCCGCCGCGGCTACGGCGCGGCGGAGGCGGCCGGGCTCGCCGACCTGTTCGGCGAGCGGTCCCGCTGGGGCAGCACGCTGCTGCCGGTGCAGTTCGCACAGGTCTCGCTCGTGGTCCCCGGCTTCACCGGCGAGACCGAGGTGGACCTGCCCGTACCGTGCACGTACGACATGGACGTGGCCGCGACGCGCTACCTGCGCGCGCTGGAAGGCGGCACGGTGCCGCTGCTCGTGCTGTTCTCCGGCACGGCCTTCGCCGGGCCCGGCGGCTTCCAGGTGGAGCCGGTGCCGTGGGACCGGGAGGCCTCGTACGCGATGCCCGTCGAGGTGTGGCAGGAGATGGTCGATCACCACTTCCCCGGCTGCGGATGGCTGCGGCTGCCGCGCTCGACGATGGACGCGCTGCTCGCCTACCGATCGCGGCATGCGCTGCCGTCGTGGGAGGCGACCGTGGAGGCGCTGCTCGGCGCGGCGCCCCGGCCCGCGGACACCGCGCCGCTCGTCACCGGCGGAGCCACGTCGTGAGCGCGGCGACAGCGGGGGCGGCGGACGTGGGCAGCCGTTTCGACGCAGCGCGGGCGGTCGCGGACGCGGTGCTCTTCGAGGGCTACGTCCTCTACCCCTACCGGGCCTCGGCCGCGAAGAACCGGCTGCGCTGGCAGTTCGGCGTGCTGGTGCCGCCGCGGTGGGGCCGGGACAGCGGCGAGTCGTCCTTCCAGCGCACCGAGTGCCTGATGGAGCCGCGCGGCGGCGCCCGGCTCTTCGCCGAGCTGCGCTTCCTGCACGCGCGGCGGCGTACGGTCCAGCGGGCGCTGCCCGGCGGCGGATTCGCCCCGGCTGCGGAACTGGAGCTGGCCGACCGGGTGCTCACGCCCTGGGACGAAGGCGTCGAGGAGCGCGTCGGCTTCACCGTCCCCGTGGCGGCGATCGGTGAAGGCCACACCGTCCCCTTCACCGTCCCGGCCCGCGAGGAGACCGAGGACGTACGCGAGGACGGCCGGCTCGTGGGCCGGCTGGTGCACACCCGCGAGGAGCTGAACGGCCGGATCGTGCTGTCGGCGGCCGACCTGCCGGGCCCCTACGCGGTGCGGCGGCTGACCGCGGTGGTGGACAACACCGCCGACTGGCCGCCTGCCGACACCGACCAGGGCCGGGACGGCGCCGACCGTACGGCGGCGCTGCCCCGCTCGCTGATCTCCGCGCACCTGATGCTGGGTCTGGACGCGGGCCGCTTCCTGTCGCTGACGGACCCGCCGCAGTGGGCGGCGGCCGCCTCGCAGGCCTGTGAGAACGTCCGCTCCTGGCCCGTACTCGCCGGGTGCGACGGCCGCGCGGACGTGGTGCTTGCCTCGCCGATCATCCTTGAGGACCATCCGGCGATCGCCCCGGAGAGCCCCGGCGCGCTCTACGACGGCCTGGAGATCGACGAGATCCTCGCGCTGCGCACCGCGACGCTGACCGACCAGGAGAAGCGTGAGGCCCGCGGCACCGACCCGCGGGCCGCCGCCGTCATCGACCTGGCCGACTCCATGCCGCCCGAGGTGCTCGAACGGCTGCACGGCGCGGTGCGGTCGCTGCGCGAGATCACCGGTCCGGGCACACCCGCGGGCGACGCCGACCTGCTGCTGGAGCCCGGCACCCCGTGGTGGGACCCGGCCGGCGACCGCACGGTGGACCCCGACACCGACCGGGTCGTCATCGACGGCCGCCAGGTCGGCGCCGGCTGCCGGGTCGCGCTGCGTCCCGGCCTGCGGCGCACCGACGCGCAGGACCTCTTCCTGGTCGGCCGCAGCGCCCTGGTGGAGGCGGTGCTGCACGACGTGGACGGCGGGGTGCACCTGGCGGTCACCGTGGAGGGCGACCCGGGCGCCGACATCCGCCGCGAGCAGGGCAGATTCCTCTACTTCCAGCCCGACGAGGTCACCCCGCTGGAGGACGCGTGAACACCGCCACCGGCCGGATCCTGGTGGCCGGCGTCGGCAACATCTTCCTCGGCGACGACGGCTTCGGCGTGGAGGCCGCACGGCGGCTGTCCGCCGAGGACCTGCCCGCAGGCGTCGAGGTGCTGGACGCCGGGGTGCGCGGGGTCGACCTCGCCTACCGGCTGCTGGACGGCTACGACACCTTCGTCCTGGTCGACGCCACCGCCCGGGGCGGCGTGCCCGGCACGCTGTACGTCCTGGACGCGGGGGAGTGCGGCGCGGTGGAGAACCCCGACGCGGTCCTCGACGGCCACCGGATGACGCCGGACGCCGTCCTGGCGCTGCTCGGCACGCTGTGCGCGGGCACCGGCGGCACACCCCCGCGCCGGATCATGGTCGTCGGGTGCGAGCCGGCCGGCGTCGACGAGGGCATGGGCCTGAGCCCCGCCGTCGAGGCGGCGGTGCCCGCCGCGGTCGGGCTGGTCCTCGGCCTGGTCGGCGCGCAGGAGGGGGACGGACGGCCCGGCGGGGACGACGGGGTCACCTGCGAGAGGGACCACGAGAGCGACTACGAGAGGAGCCCATCTCCATGGTGAAGAAGATCCTGGCTGTCGGCGTCGTCGGCGCGGCAGTCGGCGCGGCGCTCGTCCAGATGCTTCCGGACATCAGGCGCTACCTGCGGATGCGGGCGATGTGAGCCCGCGCGCCGCTGCGCCGAACGGGTCACCTGCCGGCGCGGCGGCGGAGTGGCGGCGGCCGGCCGCCGCCCCCGGCTCCTTTAGTGGTGCCGGCGGCAAGTCGGCGGCGGAGGACGGCGATGCATGAGTTGTCCATCGCGATGGCGGTGATCGGACAGGTGGAGGACGCGGCGCGTGCCGCCGGGGCAACCGCCGTGCACACCGTGCACCTCCAGGTCGGCGAGCTGGCCGGAGTCGTCCCCGACGCGCTGGAGTTCGGCTTCGGGCTGGCCTGCGCGGGCACCGTGCTCGAAGGCGCCCGGCTGGTCATCGAGACCGTGCCGGGCCGGGCCGGATGCCGGCCCTGCGCGGACGAGTGGGCGGTGGGGATGCCGCCCGACCTGTGCTGCCCGGTGTGCGGCACGGCCGCGGACGAGCTGCTGTCCGGCCGCGAACTCCAGATCACCGGTGTGCGGTTCGCCGACGGCACCGCCGGCGGGCCTGTTCTCGAACCGACCGGCGGGGAGCGCTGAACGATGTGCCGAGTGGTGGACCTCCAGCAGGCCGTACTGGCCGGGAACGACCTCCGGGCGCAGCAACTGCGCGCCGACCTCGCGGGCCGCGGCACCACCGTGGTCAACCTGCTGTCCAGCCCCGGCAGCGGCAAGACCGCACTGCTCGAACAGGAACTGGCGCTGGCCCGCGCGCGCGGCACGCGGATCGCCGCCCTGACCGCTGACCTGGCCACCGAGAACGACGCCACCCGCCTCGCCAGGTCCGGCGCCCCCGTCAAGCAGGTGCTGACGGACGGGCTGTGCCACCTGGAGGCCGGCATGCTCGCCCGCCACCTGGACGGCTGGCTGCCGGACGCCACGGAGCTGCTCTTCGTGGAGAACGTCGGGAATCTGGTGTGCCCGGCCTCCTACGACCTCGGCGAGACGCTGCGCGTGGTGCTCGCCTCGGTGACCGAGGGCGAGGACAAGCCGCTGAAGTATCCGACCGCCTTCGGCCTGGCGAACCTGGTCGTGGTGACCAAGATGGACCTCGCCGGTCCCGCCGCCTTCGACGAGGCGGCCTTCCGCTCCCACGTGGCGCAGGTCAACCCGGGCGTCGAGGTGCTCCTGACGTCGGTACGCGGCGGCCTGGGAGCCGGCGAGCTGCTCGCCCGCGCGACCGCGGCCGCCGCCGGCGGCCCGGTGCACACCCCGGTCATGTCCCGCAACGGGGCCGCGCAGGGCCACCTGCACGGCCACGGACACGTGCACCACCACGACCAGGACCACCCGTACGGTCACGGCGCCCACCTCGACGGCTGCGACGGCGCGGACCACCCGCACGGCCACGAGCAGCCGGCGGCCGACCGGCTCGCCGCGGTCACCGGGGAGTCGTGATGCGGGTCGCGACGCGGGCGGCCGCCGGACCGCCGCGGCGCAGCAGGGTGACGGTGCGGGGCGTGGTGCAGGGCGTCGGCTTCCGGCCGTACGTCCACGCGCTCGCCACCGGGCTGGGACTGGCCGGGCACGTGACCAACACCCCGGACGGTGTCGTCGCCGAAGTGGAGGGCGGCGCCGAGGCGGTGGCCGCCTTCTGCGCCAGGATCGGCCCCGGCGCCCCGCCGCTGGCCTGGGTGGAGTCGGTGGACCACCAGACCCTGGCCGTGACCGGCGGCTCCGGCTTCGCCATCGTGGCGTCCCGTACGGAGGGCCAGGTCCGCACCCTCGTGCCTCCCGACACGGCGACCTGCGCGGACTGCCTGGCAGAACTGGCCGACCCGGGCGACCGGCGGCACCGCCACCCCTTCATCAGCTGCACCAACTGCGGGCCGCGGCTGACCATCGTCACCGGACTGCCCTACGACCGCGCGCACACCACGATGGCCGGCTTCCCGATGTGCGGGGCCTGCGCGGGGGAGTACGCGGACCCGGCCGACCGGCGCTTCCACGCCCAGCCGATCGCCTGCCACGCCTGCGGCCCCCGCCTGCGCCTCCTCGTACCGGACGGCGCCCGCCCGGACGGGGCCCGCGTGGACGGCGACCGTCCGGAGGGCTCTCGTGTGGACAGTGCTCGCCCGGACGGCGCCCGCCCAGGCGGCACCTACTCCGGCCGCACCGCCCCCGGCGGCGACCCGATCGGCGCCGCCCGCGCGCTACTGGCCGCCGGAGGCGTCGTGGCCGTCAAGGGGCTCGGCGGCTACCACCTGGCCTGCGACGCCGACAATGCCGACGCGGTGGCGCTGCTGCGGCGGCGCAAGGCGCGCGGGGACAAACCGTTCGCTGTGATGGTGCGTGACCTGCCCGCCGTCGAACGGCTGGCGCGGACCTGCCCGCAGGAGCGGGCGCTGCTCACCGGGCCGGTGCGTCCCGTCGTGCTGCTGCGGGGGCGCCGCCGGGCGCTCGGCGGCGCGGTGGCGCCCGGTGCGCCCGACATCGGCGTGATGCTCCCCTACACGCCCGTGCACCACCTGCTGCTCGGGCTGCCCGGCGACCCGCCGGGCCCCTCGGTGCTGGTGATGACCAGCGGCAACGTGTCCGGCGAACCCATCGTCACCGACGACGGGGAGGCGCTGGAGAAGCTGGCACCGCTGGCGGACGCCCTCCTCGTCCACGACCGGCCCATCCGGGTGCCCTGCGACGACTCCGTGGTGCGGGTGCTCGACGGCTCGGTGTCGATGGTGCGCCGCTCGCGCGGCTACGCCCCGCTGCCGGTCGCGCTGCCCGTCGAGGTGCGGCCGGCGCTGGCGGTCGGCGGGGACCTGAAGAACACCTTCTGCCTGGGCGAGGGGCGGCGCGGCTGGCTGTCCGCGCACATCGGCGACATGGACGCGCCGGCCGCGGCGGCGGCCTTCGAGCGCGCGCGGGAACAGCTCTCCGCGGTCACCGCGGTCCGGCCCGAGGTGCTGGCCGCCGACCGCCACCCGCGCTACCGCTCGGCGGCCTGGGCGCAACGCGACCGCGGGGAACTCCCGTTGGTGCGGGTGCAGCACCATCACGCCCATCTGGCCGCCGCGATGGCCGAGCACGGCCTGGACGGCACCCGGCGAGTCGTCGGGGTGGCCTTCGACGGCACCGGCTACGGCGACGACGGGGCCGTGTGGGGCGGCGAGTTCCTGCTCGGCGACTACGCGGGCTTCACGCGTTTCTGCCGGCTGGCCTATGTGCCGCTGCCGGGCGGCGACGCGGCCGTACGCCGCCCCTACCGGATGGCGCTGGCCCACCTGTGGGCCGCGGGCATCGCCTGGGACCCCGGGCTGGGCCCCGTCGCGGCCTGCCCGCCCGACGAACTGCGGGTGCTGGCCCGGCAGGTGGAGCGCGGGCTGAACTGCGCGCCCACGTCGAGCATGGGGCGGCTCTTCGACGCGGTGTCGTCGCTCGCCGGGGTGTGCCATCTGGCGGGGTACGAGGCGCAGGCCGCCGTGGAGCTGGAGGCGGCGGCACTCGACGCAGGCGGCGGGACCGGCCCCGGTTACGCCTTCGGGCTGGCCCCCGGCGCGGATGGGGACGCCGAACTGGTCGCGGCACCCGGCCCCGTGCTGGCCTCGGTCATCGCCGATCTGCGGGCGGGTACCGGTGTCCGTACGGTCGCCGCCCGCTTCCACGCGGCGGTGGCGGACCTCGTCCTGCGCGGCTGCACCGCGGCGCGCGAGCGGCACGGGCTTGAGACCGTCGCGCTGACCGGCGGGGTCTTCGGCAATGCCCTGCTCTCCCGGCTGTGCGCCGACGCCCTGCGCGCCGCCGGCTTCACCGTACTGGTCCACCGGCTGGTGCCGCCCAACGACGGCGGGCTGGCCCTCGGCCAGCTGATGGTCGCCGCCCGGCGCAGCGACAGCGGGTGACCGGCACCGACCGCATGCCCCGGACGTATCGCGGCCCCGCGACGTATCGCATCCCCCCACAGCGAGGAGAACCCATGTGCCTGGCGGTGCCCGGCAGAGTGCTGAAGATCGAGGAGCGGGACGGCACCCGGATGGCCGACGTCGACTTCGGCGGCGTCGTCAAGGAGGTGTGCCTGGAGTATCTGCCCGACTTGCAGGTCGGTGAATACGCCATCGTGCACGTCGGTTTCGCCCTGCAGCGGCTCGACGAGGAGTCGGCGTTGCAGACCCTGGAGCTTTTCGCCGAACTCGGCATGCTCCAGGAGGAGTTCGGCGATCCATGGGAGATCGCCGCGCAGGCGGGCGGCGCCCCGTGGCAGGAATGGGACGGTCAGGACGGAACGCGGGAGGCGCTGCGGTGAAATACCTCGAGGAATTCCAGGACCCCGGTCTGGCGCGGCGGCTGCTGGACAGCATCCACTCCACCGTGACCAGGCCGTGGGCGCTGATGGAGGTGTGCGGCGGCCAGACCCACACCATCATCAGGCACGGCATCGACCAGTTGCTGCCCGAGCAGGTCGAGCTGATCCACGGCCCCGGCTGCCCGGTGTGCGTCACCCCGCTCGAAGTCATCGACAAGGCGCTGGAGATCGCGTCCAGGCCCGACGTGATCTTCTGCTCGTTCGGGGACATGCTGCGGGTGCCCGGCACCGGCCGCGACCTGTTCGGGGTGCGCGGCGAGGGCGGTGACGTACGGGTGGTGTATTCGCCGCTCGACGCGCTGCGTATCGCCCAGCAGCATCCCGACCGGCAGGTCGTCTTCTTCGGCATCGGGTTCGAGACGACCGCGCCGCCCAACGCCATGACGGTCCACCAGGCGCGCAAGCTCGGCATCCGCAACTTCAGCCTGCTGGTCTCGCACGTGCGGGTGCCCCCGGCGATCGACGCGATCATGCGGTCCCCGAGCTGCCGGGTGCAGGCCTTCCTCGCCGCCGGGCACGTGTGCAGCGTGATGGGCACCGGCGAATACCCGCCGCTCGCCGAGCAGTACCGGGTCCCCATCGTGGTCACCGGGTTCGAGCCGCTGGACATCCTGGAGGGCGTACGGCGGACCGTGCTGCAACTGGAGCGCGGCGAGCACACCGTCGACAACGCCTACCAGCGGGCGGTGCGCCCCGAGGGCAACCCGGCGGCCCTGGCGATGCTCGACGACGTCTTCGAGGTCACCGACCGGGCGTGGCGCGGCATCGGGGTGATCCCGGACAGCGGATGGCGGCTGTCCGAGCGCTACCGGGACTTCGACGCGGAGCACCGCTTCGAGGTGTCCGGCATCGACACCGCGGAACCCGCGGCCTGCCGCGCGGGCGAGGTGCTCCAGGGCCTGCTCAAACCGGACCGCTGCGAGGCGTTCGGGACCGTGTGCACCCCGCGCACACCGCTGGGCGCCACGATGGTCTCCAGCGAGGGCGCCTGCGCCGCCTACTACCTCTACCGGCGGCTCGGCGCCGCCCCCGCGCGCCAGGAGGCGACCCCCGTTGTCTGACACCCTTCCCGCACCCGCGAGGCCCGCGCCGGTGGACATGCTGTCCTGGACGTGCCCGGCCCCGCTGCGCCACCAGCCGCGGGTGGTCATGGGCCACGGCGGCGGCGGCGCGATGTCCGCGGAGCTGGTCGACCACATCTTCGCCCCGGCCTTCGGAGGCGAGGTGCTCGCCCAGCTCGGCGACGCGGCGGCCGTCACGCTCGGCGGCACCCGGCTGGCCTTCTCCACCGACTCCTACGTGGTGCGCCCGCTGTTCTTCCCCGGCGGCAGCATCGGCGACCTCGCGGTCAACGGCACCGTCAACGACCTGGCCATGAGCGGCGCCCGGGCCGCGTATCTGTCCTGCGCCTTCATCCTGGAGGAAGGCGTGGAGATGCCCGTGCTCGCCCGGGTCGCCGAGGCGATCGGCGCGGCCGCGCGGGCCGCGGGCGTCGAGGTGGCCACCGGCGACACCAAGGTCGTCGAGTCCGGCCACGGCGACGGGATCTACGTCAACACCGCGGGCATCGGCCTCATCCCGGCCGGCGTCGACCTGCGCCCGCAGCGGGTGGTGCCCGGCGACGTGGTGATCGTCAGCGGCGCGATCGGCGCCCACGGGGTCGCCGTGATGAGCGTCCGCGAGGGCCTGGAATTCGAGGCGGAGATCGAGAGCGACAGCGCGCCGCTCGGCGGCCTGGTGGCGGCGATGCTCGCGGTGACACCCGACCTGCACGTGCTGCGCGACCCCACCAGGGGAGGCCTGGCGGCCTCGCTCAACGAGATCGCCGCAGCGGCCCGGGTCGGCGTGGTCGTACGGGAGCGGGCCGTCCCGGTGCCGCCGGCCGTCGCCAACGCCTGCTCGGTGCTGGGCCTCGACCCGATGTACGTGGCCAACGAGGGCAAGCTGGTCGCCTTCGTCCCGCCCGAGCACGCCGACGCTGTACTGGCCGCGATGCGCGCCCACCCGCTGGGCGCGGGCGCCGTGGTGATCGGCGAGGCGGTCGCGGACCACCCGGGCACCGTCGTGGCCCGCACGGGCCTCGGCGGCACCCGCGTGGTCGACCTGCCGGTCGGCGAGCAGCTGCCCCGTATCTGCTGACGGACCCCTTTTCGGGCGGGGTGTTTCCGTCCGGGCCTTGGCGGGAAATTCCGAGGTGCCCGAATATCACGGTGACATAGCAGAATTCGATACTCGACCCCGGAAAGCAGGCGGCGCGACCGCCGCGTCGCCGTCGTCACCGTGCCGCGGAGAAGCCAGGAGAAGCGCCCGTAAAACCAAGCCGGCCCCAAGCCCTTGGGGCCGGCTTGGTTTAGCGCGACGACTCCACGCGCGCTCGCCGAGGGGCTGGTACTGTCGCCAGCACCGGGGATTCCTGGGTATGGCGATGCGAATTCGCAATCAATTCAAATGACGCCGTCGTGATCGGCCGCGCCCCGAAACCGGGGGGGTGGGCCGTCCCGTCGGGACAGCGTCAGCCATTCGCCGCCAGGTGGACGTCCGGCCGTGTGCGAGTCCTAGATCGGGGGCGGTCTGCCTTGCTGAGGCAAGAGAATTTCACCGAGATCGTGCTGCGCCATGCCGCGGAACTGCCGGACAAAGAAGCGTTCGTCTTCCTGCCGGACAGCACGCCGGGCGCCGTCGCGCGGCAGCTGACCTACGCGGCGCTGGACGCCGAGGCCAGGCGGATCGCCTCGTGGCTGCAGCGGCACAGCGCGGCCGGCGAGCGGGTGCTGCTGCTGTACCCCTCGGGCCTGGAGTTCGTGAAGGCCTTCGTCGGCTGCCTCTACGCGGGTGCCGTCGCGGTCCCGGCGCCGCTGCCGGGCGACCAGGACAACCAGTCCGCCCGGCTCACCGGCATCCTGCGCGACGCCGGCGTCCGCGCGGTGCTCACCGACTCGGCCGGCGAGCCGGCCGTCAGCGCCTGGCTGCGCGAGTCCGGCGCCACCGGCGTCCGGGTGCTGGCCGTCGACGACCCCGCCCAGGGCGACGCGGCGGCGTGGACGCGGCCGCGGCTCACCGCCGACTCGCTGGCCTTCCTCCAGTACACCTCGGGTTCCACCAGCGAGCCCAAGGGCGTGATGGTCTCGCACCGGAACCTGATCGCCAACGAGCAGGCCATCTCGCGCGCGCTCGGCACCCACGAGGGCACCCGCATGGGCTGCTGGCTGCCCGCCTACCACGACATGGGCCTGATCGGGCACATACTCAACCCGCTCTACGTCGGCGGCTCGGCCGCGCTGATGTCCCCGGTCTCCTTCCTCATGCGGCCGGCGCGCTGGCTGCAGATGATCACCGACCACCGGGTCACCGTCAGTGGGAGCCCCAACTTCGGCTACGACCTGTGCCTGCGCCGGGTCACCGACGAGCAGTTGGCCACCCTGGACCTGAGCAGTTGGGAGCATGCCTGCAACGGGGCGGAGCCGGTGCGCTCGGAGACGGTGCGCGCCTTCACCGAGCGGTTCGCGCAGGCCGGCTTCCGCCCCGAGAGCTTCTGCCCCTGCTACGGCATGGCCGAGACCACCCTGCTGGTCTCCGGCGTGCCGGCGGGCCGGGCCCCCGTCCACCGCACGGTCGACGCGGCGGCGCTGGAGCAGGGGCGGCTCGACGACGCCCCGCCCGGTGACGGCACCCGGACGCTGGTCGGCAGCGGCGAGGTCGCCCCGGACGACTTCACCGTGAAGATCGTCGACCCGGACAGCCGCGCCGAGCGGCCCGAGGGGCACGTCGGCGAGATCTGGGCCAAGGGCGCCAGCGTCGCCGCGGGCTACTGGAACCGCCCGCGGACCAACGCGCAGGTCTTCGACGCCGGGATCGTCTCGCCCGCGGGCACCGACCCGGGCTGGCTGCGCACCGGCGACCTCGGCGCCATGGACGCCGGGCAGCTCTACGTGACCGGCCGCCTCAAGGAGATGATCCTGATCAACGGGCGGAACATCTACCCGCACGACGTCGAGCGCGAGGTGCAGGGCCTGCACCCGGCCTTCCGCGGCGGCGCCGGAGCGGCCTTCTCGGTGGACGACGGCGAGGAGCACCTGGTCCTGGTGCAGGAGTTCCGCCGCGGCGCCGCGCAGGACCCGGCGGCGCTGTGCGCCGAGGTGCGCGACCGCGTCCGCCGGGAATTCCAGGCCAGTTGCAGCGTGGTCCTGGTCCGCCCGGCCACCGTCCGCAAGACCACCAGCGGCAAGATCCGGCGCACGCTGATGCGGCAACTGCTGCTGGAGGACCGGCTGGCCGTGGTGCACCAGGACCTGGACCGGCGGGTGGCCGACCTGGCGGCCGGCCCGATGGCCACCCCGGTGGGCTGAGCCGTGGACCACACAGCGAAATGCCGCACGCCGTACCGCCACATGCCCTACCGCCTCGCCGAGCAGCTGGAGTGGAACCTCGGCGACCCGGACGACCCGGGGACGCTGTTCAGCCACGCCCGCAGCCTGGCGCTGGACGAGCGGGAGGAATTCCCGGCCGCCCTGTGCGCGGTGCTCGACCAGTTCGGCCTGTACGAGTTCTACATCCCCACCGCCCACGGCGGCCGGCTGGCGGACTACGAGCAGCTGGTCCAGCTGGTCCGTACGGTGGCCCGCCGCGACCTGACGGTGGCCATCGCCCACGGCAAGACGTATCTGGGCGCGGTCTGCGTCTGGGTGGACGGCTCGGCGGAGCAGCGCCGGCGGCTCGGTGCGGCCATCGCCTCCCGGCTGCCGGTCTGCCTCGCGCTGACCGAGAGCGCCCACGGCAGCGACCTGCTGGCCGGCGACGTCGTCGCGGAGCCGGCCGCCGACGAGGCCGCGGGCCACCTGGTCAGCGGGGAGAAGTGGCTGATCAACAACGCCACCCGCGGCAGCCTGCTGTCCGTGCTGTGCCGCACCGATCCGGCCGGCGGCCCCCGCGGCCACTCCGTCCTGCTGGTGGACAAGCGCGACCTGCCGGCCGGCACCTACCGCCACCTCGACAAGGTGCGCACGCACGGCATACGCGGCGCGGACATCTCCGGGATCGCCTTCGACCGCGCCCCGGTCCCCGCCGGCGCCGTCGTCGGCGAGGTGGGGCACGGTCTGGAGACCGTGCTCAAGTCGCTCCAGCTGACCCGCACCATGTGCGCGGCCCTCTCCCTGGGCGCCGCCGACCACGCGCTGGCGCTCGGCCTGGACTTCGCCGCGCAGCGCCGCCTCTACGGCCGGTCGCTGATCGACCTGCCGCAGGCGCGCAGGACGCTGGCCGAGAGCGCCGCCGACGTGCTGGCCGGCGAGGCGCTGGCGCTGGTCGCGGCCCGCACGGTGCAGACCGCGCCCGCGGAGCTGTCGGTCGTCGCCGCGGTCACCAAGTACCTGGTGCCGACCCGCACCGAGGCGGTGATCACCGCGCTGACCGGGCTGCTCGGCGCCCGCGCCTTCCTCAAGGACGTCCACGCCGGCGGGCGCTTCCAGAAGGTGGACAGGGACCACCGGATCGTCGGCCTCTTCGACGGCAACACCCTGGTCAACCTCAACTCGCTGATCAGCCAGTTCAGCACGCTGGTACGGGCCCACCGGCGCGGCACCGGGGACGTGGCGGGAGCTGCCGCCGCCTTCCGCCTCACCGCGCCGCTGCCGCCCGTCGCCCTGGAGCGGCTCTCGCTGCTCGCCCGCCACGGCAGCGGGGTGCCGGCCGCACTGCCCGGCTGCCTCGCGCTGCTGCGTGACGCCGCGGCGCGCAATCCCGCGGTCGAGCCCGCCCTGCGCGCCGCCGAACGGCTGCCGGCCGTCATGGACGAGGTGCACGCGGAGATGGCCGGCCTGCTCGACGCGCGCACCGAGGTGCCGCCCGCCGCCTTCGAGACCGCCCGCCGGTTCACGCTGTGCTTCGCCGCGGTGGCCTGCGTCGGCCTGTGGACGCACAGCCACCTCGACGCGGAGGCCGGCGCGACCGGGCCGCTGTGGCGGGACGCCCTGTGGCTGCGGGCCGCGCTCGCCCGGCTGCTGACCGCGCTGGGTCTGCCCGACGCGGCGGACCCCGAGGCGCTGGACGGCGTGCTGGACGCGGCCCGCGCCCTGCACGCGGAAAGGCGGCTGGTCTCGCTGCTGCCGCTGGCGCTGCGCCCCGCCACTCCCGTGCAGGACGGACCGGACCGGCCGGGCGTCCGCGCCCACGCCCATGCGGCCGGAGGCGCGTCATGACGGGCGGTCAGGAAGCGCGGACGGCGGCCCGGGTCGCCGAGCTGAACGCCGCCTTCGGCGATCCCGGCGACCCGGTCAACCCGGTCGGCCACGACCGGCTGCTGGAGGCCGACGAGGCCGGCGAGCTGTCCGCGGCCGGCGAGAAGCTGCTGGACGCCTTCGGCCTCAACGCGGAATTCGTGCCGACCGCGCTCGGCGGCCGGCTGGAGCGTGTCGACTCCCTGGCCCGCGTCCTGCGCGAGGTCTTCCGGCGGGACGTGGCGCTCGGGCTCGGCTACGGCGTCACCTCCTTCATGGCCGCGGTCAACGTGTGGACCGGGGGCGACGAGCGGCAGCGGACCCGGCTGGCGGAGATCCTGCTGGGCGGCGGCCGGGTCTCGGTGGCCTACCACGAGCTCGCGCACGGCAACGACTTCCTGCGCAACGAGTTCGAGGCCCGCGTCCAGCCGGACGGATCGTTCCTGCTGCACGGCGCCAAGCAGGTCGTCAACAACGCGGGCCGCGCCGACGCCTGGCTGCTGTTCAGCCGCACCGACCCCGCGCCGGGCCCGCGCAGCCACTCGGTGCTGATGGTCGAGCGCGCCGAGGTGGCACCCGAGCGGCTGACCGTCCTGCCCCGCTACGGCACCGTCGGCGTACGCGGCTGCCTGCTGTCCGGCCTGGACTTCGACCGGGCACCGGTCCCCGGGCGGGCGCTCGTGGGCGAGCTCGGCCACGGCGCCGACCTGGCCCTGCGCTCCTTCCAGCTCACCCGCAGCGCGCTGCCGGGCATGGCGCTGGGCGCCGCCGACACGGCGCTGCGCACGGTGGTGTCCTTCGCCAGGGGGCGGCGCCTCTACCAGCGGACCGTGGACGCGATACCGCAGGCCCGCGCCACCCTCGGCGACGCCTTCCTCGACCTGCTCATCAGCGACTGCCTCTGCCTGGCCGGCACCCGCAGCGTGCACCTGCTGCCCGACGAGGCGAGCGTCTACGCCTCCGCGGTGAAATACCTGGTGCCCGCGCTGCTGCAAGGGGCGATGCACGACCTCTCGATCGTGCTGGGCGCCCGGTTCTACCTGCGCCAGGGCGAGTTCGGCATCTTCCAGAAGCACCTGCGGGACCTGCCGGTGCTCAGCCTGGGCCACGCCGGCGCCGCCGCCTGCCAGGCGACGATCATCCCGCAGCTGCCGCGGCTGGCCCGGCGCTCCTGGTTCCGCGGGGAAGCGGCCCCGGGCGCGCTGTTCGACCCGCGGGGCGACCTGCCGGAGACACCCTTCGGCCGGCTCGCCCTGACCGGCGACCGGGACGGCCTGAGCGCCTCACTGGTCGCCGCCGCGGACACGGCGCCCGACGGCTCTCCGCAGGAGGCGGCCGTACGCGCGCTGGCACGGCAACTCACCGGCGAACTGCGCCTGATCCAGCAGGAGAGCCTCGCGCTCCCGCCGCAGGACCGCACCGCGCTGGCCTCCCCGGCGGCTTTCGCGCTGGCGGACCGCTACGCCGTGCTGCTGGCGGGCGCCGCGGTGCTCGGGGTGTGGCGCCGGGCCGGGGACCGGGGCGACGACCCCTTCCTCGCCGACCCCGCCTGGGCCGCCGCGGCCCTGCACCGGCTCGTCCGGCGCCTCGGCCGCCGGCCGGCCGACCTGCCCGCGGGCTGCGTCGGCCGGGTCCAGGAGGAGTTACTGCGCCGCCACGCGGAGCGCCGCAGCTTCGACCTGTACGACACCGCCCTGGCCGGCTGACGGCGCCCGACCGCCCGCCGCCCCCCGCCGACAACCCTCGTTCGCACCGCCCGGAGGAACCCGTGATCGACACCAGCACCGGCAGCACGCCCCAGCCCGCCTTCGACCCCGCCCCGCGGCAGCCCACCGCCGAGTCGCTGGCCCGATGGCTGGTCCAGCACGTCGCCGCCTACACCAGGCTGTCCGCCGACGCGATCGACCGGACGGCGCCGCTGACCGGCTACGGCCTCGACTCCGTGGCGGCGCTCAGCCTGTGCGGCGACATCGAGGACGAGTTCGACCTGGCCGTCGAGCCCACGGTCGCCTGGGACCACCCGACCGTCGAGGCCCTCGTCGCCTACCTGCTCGACGCCCTCGGACCGCGGCCGGAAACCGCGTGACGAGGCTCCCCCCACAGCGGCAGCCGCCGACCGATCACAAAGGACGAAGACCATGCACCTCATCCCCAGCCCGTCGTGGCCGCAGATCGTGCTCGCGGCGTTCCTGGCCTCGGACGTCCTGATGTCCGTCCGCCCGCTCAAGTTCATCCAGGTCTGCCTCGACGGCGTCAGGCTGCCGCGGGAGTGGTGGTGGGTGCTGCTCGTCGTGAAGACCCTCGCCGTCGTGGGCCTGCTGGTGGGCATCAAGCACGCCGGCATCGGCTTCAGCGCGAACGTCGGGGTGATCGTCTACTTCCTGTGCGCCTCCTACGCGCACATACGGGCCCGCTTCCTGCGGATGGAGTTCTGGGTCAACTGCCTGGGATTCCTGGCGACCGCCGTCGCCGCCTTCATCATCTCCTTCGCGGTCTGAGGACGTGCTCCTGTGAAGAAACCACCCAAGAACCTCGGCCTGCTCTTCGACTGGCACGCCGGGCAGTCGCGCACCACGAAGCTGATCCTGGACCGCCCCTTCGACATCGCCCCCGCGGCCGGCACCGACTACGACGCCGCCGCGCTGGCCGGCCTGGTGCGGGAGGCGTCGGCCTGGCTGTACGCGGCCGGCGCGCGCAAGGGCGACCGGATCGCCGTCGTCAAGCGCAACCACTTCGACATGATCCTGCTGGCCGCGGCCGCCGCCCGGATCGGCGCCACCGCGGCGACCGTCTCGGGTGCGAACTACCCCGAGCACCTCGCGGAGATGCTGCGCCGCCTCGACCCCTCGGTCACCCTGATCGGCTCCGAGGTGCTGGAGCGGGCCGAGCGCGCCGGGGCGGACCTGACGCCGTACGGCAGGACCGTGCTCATCGACGGTCCGGCCGCGGACCCGGGAGCCGGCCTGCTGACGATCGACGACCTGCGGGGCAGCGCCACGCCGGATCTCGACCTGCGGGCGGACACCGACCTGATGATGATCACGCACACCTCGGGTACGACGAACACGCCGAAGCTCGTCGCGCACACCGCGGACTCCTGCCGGGCCGGCACCCGGCTGGAACTGCTGCCGATGCCGATCGCCGTCAACGGCCCGAAGGACGTGGCCCTCAGCTCGATATCCTTCGCGCACTCCCGGGCGTACGCCTGGGCCATGGCGCAGCTGCGGTGGGCCCCGCAGGCCCTGGTCATCGCCAGCAGCCACGAGGCCGACGACGTCGAGCGGGTGCTCGACCGGGCCCGGCCGACCACGATCGAGGCCACCCCGAACGTCTTCCAGTGCTGGGTGCCGCTGGTACGCCGCCGGCCGGAGCTCTTCGCCCGGGTCCGCTACTACATGAACACCTTCGATTTGATGCACCCCTCGATCGCCCGGCCCTTCGTGGAGGCCTCCCGGCGCCGGTTCGTGCTGTGGGGCCACAGCTGGGGTCAGAGCGAGGTCGGGCCGATGGCCGGCTTCGGCTACACCCGCGGCCAGATCAAGCGCCGCGCGGCCGCCGGCGGGAACATGAACATGATGGGCAACCCCTGGCCCGGGCTGGTGAGCGTCAAGGCCGCCGACCCGGAGACGGGCGCCCCGGTCAAGCGCGGTGAGGTCGGCGTCCTGTTCGCGAAGGGCGACTCGATCTGCGTGGACTACGTCGGCGAGTCCGACCGCTACGCCGAGAAGTGGAAGGGCTCCTGGTGGAACACCGGCGACGTCGGCTACAAGGACGCCCTCGGCCGTATCCACTTCGTCGACCGCGCGGTGGACGCCATCCCGGGCGGGAGCGCCACCGAGCTGGAGAGCGAGCTGCTCGACCGGATCGCGAACGCCGTCGAGGTGATCGTCCTGACCCGCGGCGACCGCAAGCCCGTCCCGGTGGTCAGCCTCGACGGTCCCGACCTCGGCGAGGAGGAGTGGGCCGAGGTGACACGGGGTCTGCCACCGCTGGAGGCACCGGTGTTCATCCCCTGGCACCGCCTCCCGCGGACCTCCACCTGGAAGGTGCGCCGCAAGGAGCTGCGGGAGACGGTGTTCGCCGAGAGCCCCGACGACACCGTGCTGGAGGAGAGGTTCACGTGACACAGACCCGCGATCCGTACACCGCCGCCCTGGAATCGGTGCTGCGGGACGTCCCCTACAACAGCGCGACGGAATACCTGCGCTGGTACAACGGGAGCGAGCCCGACCCGCGGCACGGAGTGGCGTGCATCCACCAGACCCTCCAGGTGGCGGAGCGCGCGACGGCGCTGGGTGCCCCGCAGGCCCGGGTCCTGCAGGACCTCCGGCATATCGCGGCGGTCTTCGAGACCGGCGGCGACGTGCTGGTCCTGGACCCGTACCTGCTGCACCTGACGCCGATCCGTTTCCCGGCGGACGAGGTCCGGCGCGGCCACTCCTCCGTCGAGGTCGACGCGGCGCCGGTCCGGCTGGACGCGCGGGGCGGGGAGCACCCCGCCCGGCTCGCCGCCCAGTACCGCTCCGCCGGCCAGGGCTACCGGATCCGGCTGAGCTACTCGAAGTACAGCGTCCGCGGCGGCTCGCACGTCCTGAGCCGCCACTTCACGCTCCGCTCCGAGAACCGGTTCTCGCTGGCCGCCTTCTCCGCCGACATGGCGTCGCTGCTCACCCACCCCGAGCAGAACAGCGTCTCGATCCGCGCGCTGGTGGCCGGCACGGCGGTGACCGCCGAGGCGATCATCCCGCTCAAGGGCTTCGCCGACCGCGACTTCTCACCCGCGGACGTGTGGCTCCGCTCGGGCCAGGGCGCCGCGTCCCGCAACGGCGCCGGCGCCCACGCGGCCGCCGTGTGGGCGGACCTGCGGCGTACCACCGGCCTGGAACGCGCGGACATCGAGGACCACCTGGTGGCGGCCGCGCGGGTCTACCAGAAGATCGCCGACCCCCGGACGGACCTCGCCGACTACTCCCTGCAGGACGCATGACGAATCGAGCGCACATGAACCTCCAGCGGGTCTTCATCGCCGGCACCATCCAGGGGTCCAACGCCGACCTGAGGACCGACGACCAGGGCTACCGCGAGCAGATCGCCACCGCGGTGCGCTCGCGCTTCCCCGAAGCGGAGTGCTTCGACCCGAGTGCCGACGTCACCCGCCGGCTCGCCGACCCGGCCACGCTGTCGGTCATCTCCACGCTGATCGGCTCCGCCCCCCGCATCCTGCACCTCGCCTCCCTCCCCGCCGAACTGGCCGCGCTGCGCGACACCTTCAACGAGATGACCCAGGAGGCGGCGAAGTGCGACCTGTGCGTCGCCTTCCTCCCCGACCGCACCCTCAGCATGGGCACGGCGATGGAGATGCAGGCGGCCCATGCGGCCGGCGTCCCGATCGTCACTGTCACCTCGCTGGTGGACAACCTCGCGGTGATGTCGGTGTCCTCATGGGTCGTCCGCGACCTGGACGCGCTGGCCGAACTGCTCGACGACCTGCGCTGACCACCCGGCACCGGTCGCTACGCCCTCGGCGAATCAGGGTCTCGCGGACGCGCGGTCCGTGTTCGGATGAGCCGATGGAGATACTGGTACTGGGCGGAACAGCGTGGGTGGGCCGCGAGATCGCGCGGCAGGCATTGCTACGCGGGCATCAGGTGACATGCCTGGCCCGCGGCGAGAGCGGCGACGTGGCCGCGGGCGCGGTCCTGGCCGTCGCGGACCGGCGCGACCCGTCGCCGTACGAGAGCCTGGCGGCCCGGGAGTGGGACGCCGTGGTCGAGGTGTCCTGGCAGCCGGGGTTCGTCCGCGGCGCGCTGGCGGCCCTCGGCGGGCGGGCGGCCCACTGGTCGTACGTGTCCTCGATCAGCGCGTACGCCTCGCACGCGCGGCCGGGCGCGGACGAGTCGGCGCACCTGCTCCCGGCGACGGAACGGGACGAGGTCGGCAGCGAGGAGTACGGCGGGGCGAAGGTGGCCTGCGAGCAGGCCGCGGCTGCCGCGGTGGGCGACCGGCTCCTCGTCGCGCGGGCCGGACTGATCGGCGGCCCCGGCGACCACAGCGGCCGCACCGGCTACTGGGTCGCCCGCGCGGCGCGCGAACCCCTGGCGCCCATGCTGGTACCCGCCTCGCCCGGCATGACGACGCAGGCGGTCGACGCGAGGGACCTTGCGGCATGGCTGCTCGACAGCGCGGAGAAGGGGACCACGGGGACGTACGACGTCGTCGGCCCGGTCGTCCCCTTCAGCGAGTGGGTCGCGATGTCACGGGAGATCGGCGGCCACACCGGACCGGTGGTGGAGCCCGACGCCGGCTGGCTGCTCGACAGGGAGGTCGGGCAGTTCATGGGCCCGGAGTCGCTCGCGATGTGGATGGCCGACCCGCAGTGGGCCGGCTTCAGCGCCCGCGACGGCTCCGCGGCCCTCGCGGCGGGCCTGCGCCACCGCCCCCGGGCGGAACTGCTGGCGGACACCCTGCGCTGGGAGCGGGACCAGGGCCTTGACCGGCTCCGCCGGGCCGGCCTCAGCGCGACGCGCGAGCGCGAACTACTGGCGGCGTGGGACGCGGCGCAAGGCCGCTGAGCCCGGTGCGTCCCCCCGCGTGGCGCGGTTGACCCGGGCCCGGGCCCGGGGCGGGGTCAGGGGCGGTCCGGGTGGGTGATGGTGTCCAGGAAGAAGTCGTCGATGCCCTGCACCGCGCGGTTGAAGTCGTCGAGGTTGACGGGCTTGGTGACGTAGGCGTTGACGTGCTCGCGGTAGGCGCCGGCGATGTCGTCGGGCGCGGAGGAGGTGGTGAGCACGACGACGGGGACCGTGACCAGGACGGGGTCGGCCTTGAGGACGGCCAGGAGCTGGCGGCCGTTCATCCGGGGCATGTTGAGGTCCAGCACGAGCAGATCGGGGCGCGGGTTGCGGGTGTCGCGCAGGTGCGCCAGCGCGGAGATGCCGTCGGTGGCGCGGTGCACGACGCGTGCCGTGCCGCGTTCGAGCAGGGCCTCCTCGATCAGCAGCGCGTCGGCGTCGTCGTCCTCGACGAGCAGCACGCTGTAGGAGCGTGCGGGTGCGGTCGTGTCCATGGGGCCTCCTCGTGGCGGGCCGGACTCGGGGGTTCGGGAGAAGACCAGACCGGGCCAGCGCTTGCGGGCGCCTTGCCGGGTGATGTTCCAGGCGGCGCCCAGCTGGGCGTAGTTGGCTCCCGCGGCCGCCGCGTCCCTGGCGGCGAGCAGCACCTGGGACTGCACCGCGTCGTGCAGGACGGCCAGGGCGGCCAGCCGGTCGAGCGTCTCCGCGAGTTCGTCCGGGCCGCCCTCGCCGTCCGGGCCGTCCCCGTGGATCGCGGCCAGTTCGCGCACCAGTTCGTGCAGAGCGTCGTGTGCCCGGCGCAGGGTCTCCTCCCGTGTCGGGGACCGCTCGTCGGTGGCCATGAGGGTCACTTTACGCACCTGTCTCCGAGGTGGCGACAACCATGGTTGTCGCGGGGGGTAGAGTGTCGCCGCCGTGCACGCACCGACGCGGTGCGGACCGCGCGTTGCCGGTGCGCGGGAGCCCACGGCTTCCGGCGGAATTGGAGGCAGTGGTGTCCACTCGGCCGCAGTCGCAGCCCCCCGTTTACGGCTTGGCCGACGGCGGTGACCCGGTCCCCGGCGAGCCGGCGCCGGCCGTCGCGCCGCCCGTGCGTCCCGGCGAGGGCACGTGGACCACGTCGCGCTGGCTGACGGCCGGGGTCTCGGGCGCGCTGCTGATCCTGCTGGTCCTCTCCGCCCTCGTGGTGGCCTTCTTCCGGCACGCCGGCGCGGTCACCGACCAGTTGGTCGACCGCAGCAGCCCCTCGCTGATCGAGGCGGTGCGCCTGGAGGTGGCGCTGGTCGACCAGGAGACCGGGACCCGCGGCTACGCCCTCTCCGGACAGACCTCGTTCCTGCAGCCTTACGCGCAGGGGCTGGCCCAGCAGGAGGACGCGGTGGCCCGGCTCCGCGCCCTGTCGTCGGGTGACCGCACCGCCTCCGCCGACCTCGACCTGGTCCTGGCCCGCGCCGCGCGCTGGCGGACCGACGTGGCCGGGCCCATCGCCGCCGGGCCGCCGGGCGCCCCGATGCCCACGTCGGTGTCCCGACCCGACAAGGGCAAGGCCGAGTTCGACTCCCTGCGAGCCGCCCTGCGGACCCAGCAGCAGCATCTGGAGGAGCGCCGCGCCGCCGCCCGTTCCGACCTGCGGCACACCCGCAGCGCGCGCAACGCGATCTTCTCCGCGATAGCCGTGGCTTTCGTCGCCCTCGCCGTCCTGGTCTTCCTCGCCCTGCGCCGCGGCGTCAACAGGCCTCTGGAGCGGCTGGCGTGGCAGGCCAGGGCGGTGGCGGGCGGCGACTTCGACCAGCGGATCGACGTGGGCGGACCCGCCGACATGCGCGCGCTGGCCCGGGACGTGGAGGACATGCGCGGGCGGCTGGTCCGGGAGCTGGCCGCCAGCAAGGCGGCCCGCGAGGCGATGGACGCCCGCGCCGCCGACCTGGCCCGCTCCAACGCCGAGTTGGAGCAGTTCGCCTACGTCGCCTCGCACGACCTCCAGGAGCCCCTGCGCAAGATCGCGAGCTTCTGCCAGCTCCTCCAGCGCCGCTACGCCGACGGGCTCGACGAGCGGGCCGGCCAGTACATCGGCTACGCGGTCGACGGTGCGGTCCGCATGCAGGCCCTCATCAACGACCTGCTCGCCTTCTCCCGCGTGGGCCGCGTCCACAACGACCACGCCCTGGTCGACCTCGACCAGGTGTGGGACGCCACCGAGTCCGCGCTCGGCGTCGGCATCGCCGAGTCCGGGGCCGTCCTGACCCACGACCCGCTCCCCACGGTGGCCGGCGACCGGACGCAACTGGGCATGCTGCTGCAGAACCTGATCAGCAACGCCCTGAAGTTCCGCGCGGAGGACCGCAGCCCGCGCATCGACCTGTCGTGCGAGCGGGACGGCGACCTGTGGCGGTTCTCCTTCACCGACAACGGGATCGGCATCGAGCCCGAGTTCACCGAACGGGTCTTCGTGATCTTCCAGCGCCTGCACAACCGCGAGAGCTACCCCGGCAACGGCATCGGCCTGGCCATGTGCAAGAAGGTGGTCGAATTCCACGGCGGCACCATCGGCATCGACCCCGACTACACCGGCGGCACCCGGATCACCTTCACCCTGGCCGCCGCACTGCCCCAGGGCCCCGATCCGGATCCGGTACCGGCCGTCACGTGAAAGTCCCGGCGGCCATGTGAAAGTCCCGGCGGGCCCGAAAGTCCCGCCGGCCACGTGAAAGCAGCCATCCCGGGCAGGCGATGCCGTGCGAGCGCCGGCTTCTCCTCGCCGGCGCGGGAGCGAGCGGTGGAAGGCCGGTGTGTGGGCGTTGATCGGTGATGTCTGAGAGGTTCCTGGCGGTGACGACCGCTCCCGACGAGGTGGGCCGCGCGCGGCGGTGGGCCTGCGACCAGGTGGCCGGATTCGCCTGGCCCACGCGCTGGCACCCCGACGGTGCCGCGGTGGGGCTGGTGGTCTCGGAACTCGTGACGAACGCCCTGCGGTACGCGGGCGGTGTGGTGGGCCTGACGCTGGTGTTCGACTCCCGGCGGCTGCGGATCCTGGTCAGTGACGACTCGCGGGTCCAGCCGATGCCGCGGCCGACCGCGGCGGGCGGCCACGGACTGGTGGTGGTGGAGGAGCTGGCGGCCTCGTGGGGCGTGGTCACCCGCGGCATCGGCAAACAGGTGTGGGCCGATCTGGCGGCCGCGGGCGCCGCGCCCGCTCGGGCGCCGGCCGGCCACTCCGCGGCCGGCGCACCGGCCCCGGATCAGGGGTGCCTGTGCTGCTCGGCCACGACGGTCGGGAACAGGACGAGCGCGCCGGTGATCTCCAGGAGGTGGCGGACGCTCGTGCTCGGCGCGCGCAGGTGGACGCTCCCGCCCTGCTCCAGGGCGCTGAGGCGGGTCTGCAGGAGCACGCTGAGGAAGGTCGAGTCGGCGAAGCTCACACCGGCCAGGTCGAAGACCAGGTGGGGCTGGTGTGCCAGCGCGCGGTCCACCGCTTCCTGAAGCGGCCCGATGCCGCCCAGGTCGGCCTCACCGCGCACGGTGATCACGCTGGGGGAACCCACGGCGCACTCCACCGACAGCTGTGGGCCGCTCGGTGGAGCGGTGGCAGAGGAGGTGTCCATGGTCGCTCCGGGATCGAACTCTCGTCGGCCAAGCCTGGCACAGGGACAGGGCCCGGCGGGAGCACGCACGGTAAAGATCGCATACCATCCGCGCCGGACTCCGCCGCTGCCGGCTGCCGCCCCTCCCACCCGCGAGCAGGCGGCCGGTGAAGGGCTACGGGGCTACGGGTGCCGGAGCGGTATCCGTGCGGTGACCCGCTTGCCCGTCGCAGTGGTCGTCACGTGGAAACCGCCGCAGACCATCCTCACGATCTCCAGGCCGTGCCGGCCCACCCGGCCGGGGTCCGGGCCCATCTCGGCCACGGGCTGCTCCGAGGTGTCCCAGACGCAGACCTCGACGGCGTCCCCGAGCACCCGCAGATCGACCCCGCACGGACCTTCGGCGTACTTCACCGCGTTGGTGACCAGCTCGCTGACGACCAGCTGCACGTTCGCGACGACGTCACCGGGAGCGGGCGCCCCGGTGTCTCCCAGGTGGTCGAGCAACCCCTCGGTAAGGCGCCGAGCAGCGGCTATGTCCCCTGGCGAACCCTTGTAGACCTGGCCTACGCGCACCACACCACCCTCAACCGGCGCCTGCCCCAGGACGGCAACTGACGTGGGGCCGCTCGGCTCCCCGTGACCTCGGCGCGTCGAGCGCGCAGCAGTGGCTGCTCATGTCCGCTTTTCCCCAGGAGGGCAGCTCACACGCGAAACCGGCCGGTGACCGTGTAACAGCGGCTGCGCCGCCGGCACCGGGCGGGCGGCCCACCTCCGGAGACATCGCCCCTCGGGCGGGTGATGCGGCGTTCGCGGGGCACGCGGACACCCAGACGTGGCCGAGATGATGGTGAGGATCCGTCCTATGAGCAGTGAGAGCATGCCGGCTGACCGGATGGGGGGCGCGGGCGCCTGGGCTGAGGAGGGCCGGGGGTCCGCCGGCGCCGTCCTCCGGGCGCCGGCCGGTGGGGGAAGGCCCGCCGGACGGGCAGCCGGGGGTCACCGGCCGCTGGCGGCGGTCGCGATGGCGCGGATGGCCGTACTGCTGCTCCGGCTCCGCGCCGGGAGGCGGGCATGAAGGCCGCGGCGCTCGCGTACAAGCCGGTCGGCCTGCTTCTCGGTGTGGCCGGCGGGGCCGCGGCCGGGGCGTTGTTCCGGCAGTCGTGGAAGCTCGTCACCCATGGGGACGATGCCCCGGAGGCCACCGACAAGGACCGCGCCTGGCGGGAGATCCTGCTCGCGGCTGCGGTGCAGGGCGCCATCTTCGCGGTGGTCAAGGCGACCGTCGCCCGGGGCGGCGCCCACGTGGTGGAGCGCGTCACCGGCCGTTGGCCGCAGTGACGCCGCCCGCGGCCCCCGGCGAGGTCCCCGCGGCGCGATCCGACGCTTTCGGCCGGGATGCGCCATCCCCAGGGCGCGGAGAGGATGAGGTATGACCACGACCGGGACACCTGACGGCGACGACGGCGGAGCGGTGCTGTTCGACGTCGACGGCACGCTGATGGACACCGTCTACCTGCACACCGTCGCCTGGTCCGAGGCCCTGCGCCAGCAGGGCTTCCGGGTCCCCATGGCACGGATCCACCGGTGCATCGGCATGGGCAGTGACCACCTGCTGGACGCGCTGCTGAGCGAGGAGCGCGACCGCGATGGTGACGAGGCGCTCAGCGCCGCCCACGACACCCTCTACGCGCAGCACTGGTCCCGGCTGGCCCCGCTGCCCGGGGCGTCGGACCTGCTGCGGGCGTGTGCGACACGCGGCTGGCGGGTGGTGCTCGCCTCGTCGGCGAAGAAGAAGGAGGCCGAGGTGATGATGCGCGCGCTCGACGCCGATGACGCGATCACCGCGGTCACCACCGCTTCGGACGTGTCGTCCAGCAAGCCCGCCCCCGACCTGGTGCAGCAGGCGCTGGACAAGGCCGGGGTGCCGGCCGAGCGCGCGGTCTTCGTCGGCGACGCCGCGTGGGACGGCAAGGCCGCCCGCAAGGCGGGGGTCCGCTGCCTGGGCGTGCTCACCGGCGGCTGGTCCCGGGAGGAGCTGCACGAGGCCGGGATGGAGGTGGTCTACGACTCGCCTTCCGAGCTGCTGGGCCGCCTCGACGACAGCTTCCTCGCCGTCCCGCCGGGCTGGGCGTGACCGGCACCACCACGTAAGGAAAGGGCCGCCATGACCGCTTACGGATACTTCCTGTCCTGCGAGGAGTTCACCCCGCGGGAACTCCTCGACCAGGCCCGTATGGCGGAGCAGGCCGGTTTCCAGGCGCTCGCCATCTCGGACCACTTCCACCCCTGGAACGACGAGCAGGGGCAGAGCCCCTTCGTGTGGTCGATGATCGGCGCGATCTCCCAGGTGACGTCGCTGCCGATCACCACGCTGGTGACCTGCCCGACGGTCCGCATGCACCCGGCGCTCAACGCGCAGGCCGCGGCCACGGCGGCGGTGCTCACCGGCGGGAGGTTCCGTTTCGGGCTGGGCAGTGGCGAGGCGCTCAACGAGCACATCGTCGGCGGCGGCTGGCCGGACGCCGGTGTGCGGCTGGAGAGGCTGGAGGAGGCGGTGGAGGTGATCAGGAAGCTGTTCACCGGCGAGCGGGTCACCCACCGCGGCACCCACTACACGGTGGAGAACGCCCGCCTGTACACCGTCCCCGACGAGCCGGCGCCGCTGTACATCTCCGGGTTCGGCCCGCGCGCGGCGGATGTGGCCGGACGCATCGGCGACGGCTTCGTGACGATGCAGCCCGACGCCGCGCTGGTGGACAGGTTCCGCCAGGCGGGCGGCGCCGGCAAGCCGGTCGTCGGCGGTCTGAAGGTGTGCTGGGACACCGACCGGCAGCGGGCGGTGAAGACCGTGCACCGGCTGTGGCCGAACGAGCAGCTTCCCGGGGAGCTGCCGCAGGTCCTGCCGACCCCCGAGCACTTCGAGCAGGCGAGCAGCCTGGTCACCGAGGAGATGATCGCGGACGCCGTCGTCTGCGGTGACAGCGCCGACGACCACGTCAAGGCGGTGACGGCCTACACCGGGGCCGGGTTCGACGAGGTGTACGTGAACCAGATCGGCCCCGACCAGCGGCAGTTCTTCGACTTCTACAAGACCGAGGTGCTGCCCCGCCTGACCGAGTCGCGGTAGCCGGGCCCTTCCCGCTCACCGGTGCCCGGGACGCCGCAGGGCCGCGCGGCGTGCACGGGCCGTGGCCGCCGCCGTGAGGGTGAGCAGCAGGCCGGCCGACGGCCACGCGAGGCCGGGGTGCTGCGACAGCCAGGTCTGCGGGGACCGGGCGTGGGAGCGGTCGTCGAAGCTTCCGTGCGCGCCGTAGTCGTGCCCGGGCCCGGCCTTCCCCGCGCCGTCCAGCGGCTCCCACAGGTTGTCCTTGCGGTCGGCGGGGACGTCCTGCCCGCTCTGCTGGGAGTCGTAGCCGGTACGGGCCAGGTAGCGGTCGAGCAGGCCCGCGGCGACCTTGTCGGCCAGGATCGTGGCGACGGTCGAGGCGCCGACGTAATACTGCTTGCGCCGGGGGCGCTCGGCGGCGCGCAGGACGGCGCGGGCCGCCACCTCGGGCTGGTAGATCGGGGCGACCGGCTGCGGCTGCTTCGGCAGCCGGGAGCGCACCCAGGAGAACTGCGGCGTGTTGACCGCGGGCATCTGCACCACCGTGATGTGCACGTTGCTCTTCATGTGCATGAGTTCGGTGCGCACCGAGGAGGTGAAGCCGTTCACGGCGTGCTTCGCGCCGCAGTAGGCGGACTGCAGGGGGATCGAGCGGGCGCCCAGGGCGGAGCCGACCTGCACGATCGTGCCCCGGTCGCGGGGGAGCATCCGCGCCAGCGCTTCACGGGTCCCGTTGACGTAGCCGAGGTAGGTGACCTCCGTGACGCGCCGGAAGTCCTCGGGGCGGATCTCGGTGAAGGGTGCGAAGACCGAGGTGAAGGCGACGTTGACCCACACGTCGAGGGGCCCGAAGTGCCGTTCGACCTCTTCGGCCGCGTCGTGCACGGCGGTGTGGTCCGCGACGTCGGCCGGTACCACCACCGCCTGGCCGCCCAGTTCCCGCACCTCGCGGGCCGCCGCCTCCAGGCCGGTGCGGCCGCGGGCGACCAGGCCGATCCGGTCGCCCCTGCGGGCGAACTCGCGGGCGGTGGCACGGCCGATCCCGCCGCTGGCTCCGGTGATCAGGACAGTCTGGGGCATGTCGTCGTCTGCCTTTCTCGGGAAAATGCCGGGCGCGACCGCGCGCCCTCAGCTCTTGCGATAGCGGTCCGCCACATCGGCACGCAGGGCGAGCCCGTGCCCGGGCGCGCCGTCGGCGCCCGGACGCACCGCGCCGGCGTGCCACCCGGACCGCCTGATTGCGGGTGTAGGCGCCGTTGGCGTCGACGTAGAGCTCCACGCCGTCGCCGATGCTGCGCCGCGCACGGCTGATCCGCTCCCGGTCGCGGGCCTCCGAGGCGCCCCAGGACCCGCCGATCTTGATCTTGACCCGGGGGATACCCGGCTCGCCGGCGCCGCTCGTGGCTCCGTGGGGCACGGTTCAGTCCTCCGCTCCGGGGCGGTCGTCGCGGTGGCGGTGGCCGGGCAACATCTCCTGGACCTTGGCCTTGATGCCCTGGCGGACCATGGCGGTACGGTCGCTGTCGCCGTGCACGATCGCGGCGGTGGCGGCCTCGATCTGGTCGAGCGTGGCGTGCGGCGGGATCGGGGGTACGGCCGGGTCGGTGCGGAAGTCGATGACGAACGGCCGGTCCGCGGCCAGCGCCTGCTGCCAGGCGTCCAGCACGCCCTCCGGCTTCTCCACGCGTACGCCGTCCAGTCCGATGGAGCGGGCGAAGTCGGCGTAGGGCACGTCCGGCAGGGCCTGTGACGGCAGGAACTGCGGCGCCCCGGACATGGCCCGCATCTCCCAGGTGACCTGGTTGAGGTCCTGGTTGTTCAGGACGGCCACGATCAGCCGGCGGTCCTGCCAGTCACGCCAGTATTTGGCGGCGGTGATGAGTTCGGCCATGCCGTTCATCTGCATGGCGCCGTCGCCGACCAGGGCGATGGCGGGGCGGTCGGGGTGGGCGAACTTCGCACCGATGACGTAGGGCACGCCGGGCCCCATGGTGGCCAGCGTGCCGGACAGCGAGCCGCGCATCTCGCCGCGCATCCTCAGGTGCCGGGCGTACCAGTTGGCCGACGAGCCGGAGTCCGCCGACAGCATGACGTCGTGCGGCAGCAGGTCGTTCAGGGCGTGGACGACGTATTCGGGGTTGATCGGGTCGGCGTCCACGGCCGCGCGGCGCTGCATGACCTCCCACCAGCGGGCGGTGTTCTTCTCCACGGTCTTCCGCCACGAGCCGTGCTTCTTGCGCTTCAGGTGCGGCAGCAGGGCGCGCAGCGTGCCGGCCGCGTCGCCGACGAGGTTGACCTCGAAGGGGTAGCGCAGCCCGACCATGAAGGGGTCGAGGTCGATCTGCACGGCGCGGGCCTGTCCGAAGTCGGGCAGGAACTGGGTGTAGGGGAAGCTGGAGCCGATGACCAGCAGGGTGTCGCAGTCCTGCATCAGCTCGTAGGAGGGGCGGGTGCCGAGCAGGCCGATGGAGCCGGTGACGTAGGGGAGTTCGTCGGACAGGACGTCCTTGCCGAGCAGCGCCTTGGCGACGCCCGCGCCGAGGAGGTCGGCGAGCTGCACGACCTCGGCCTGGGCGCCGCGGGCGCCCTGGCCGACCAGGACGGCGACCTTCTCGCCCGCGTTGAGCACCTCCGCGGCCCGCAGGAGGTCGGCCTCGCCGGGCACCGGCGCGGACGACGACATGCCGAGGCTGGAGGGCACCATCTTGAAGGCATGGGTGGGCGGCGAGTAGTCCAGTTCCTGGACGTCCGCCGGGATGATCACGGCGGTGACGGTGCGCTTGCCGTAGGCGGTGCGGATCGCCCGGTCGATGACGTTCGGCAGCTGCTCGGGGACGGTGACCATCTCGCAGAAGTCGGCGGCCACGTCCTTGTACAGGCTCAGCAGGTCGACCTCCTGCTGGTAACTGCCGCCCATCGCACTGCGGTTGGTCTGCCCGACGATCGCCACCACCGGTACGTGGTCCAGTTTGGCGTCGTACAGGCCGTTGAGCAGGTGGATCGCGCCGGGCCCCGAGGTGGCCGCGCAGACGCCGACCTTGCCGGAGAACTTGGCATAGCCGACGGCCTCGAAGGCGGCCATCTCCTCGTGGCGGGCCTGGACGAACCGCGGCTTGTTCTCGGCCCGGCCCCAGGCGGCGAGCAGGCCGTTGATGCCGTCGCCCGCGTAGGCGAAGACGTGCTCGACGTCCCATTCGCGCAGGCGTTGGAGTACGTAGTCGGAGACCTTCATCGACACGGTGGTTCTTCCTCTCGTTTCTGCGGTGGGCGGATGCGTGCTCCGGGCGAGCGGCGGTTCACCGTCTCCTCAGCCGTGCCAGGGCGTAGGCGGCCCCGAGGGCGGTCCCGGCGGCGGCCAGTGCCGCGGCGCCGGTCGCGGCGCGGCCCGCCGCCCGGGACGGGGCGGCGGGTCTGGCGGCGGCCTTCTCGGGACGGTCCGCGGGCGCGGGCCCGTCCAGCGCCATGGCCAGCGCCTCGGCGAGGTGCAGCGCGCCGCGGCCCGTGCCGCCCTGTTCGATCTGGGTGCGGCAGCTGAAGCCGTCCGCCAGCACCAGGGCGCTGGGCGCGGTCTCCCGCACCGCGGGCAGGACCCCCAGCTCGCCGATCTCCATGGACAGCTCGTGGTGCCCGGCTTCGAACCCGAAATTCCCCGCGAGCCCGCAGCAGCCCTCGTCCAGGACGTCCGCGTCGATGCCTGCGCGGCGCATCAGCTCCCGGTCGGCGTCGAATTTCGTCACGGCGTGCTGGTGGCAGTGGGTCTGCACGGTGGCGGCCCGGGTGAGCACCGGCGGCCGCCAGCCTTCGGGAGCGCGGTGCAGGAGCAGCTCGGAGAAGGTGAGGAACTGCCCGGCCAGCCGCTTGACGCCCTCGTCGTCCGGCATCAGCTCGGGCGCGTCGGCGCGGAAGACGGCGGTGCACGACGGCTCAAGGCCGACGACCGGCGTGCCCGCCTCGATCCACGGCCGCAGCACCGCGAGCGTGCGGCGCAGCACCCGCTGGGCGGCGTCGAGTTGGCCGGTGGAGATCCAGGTCAGCCCGCAGCACACCGCCTCGGTCGGCACGTACACCCGGAATCCGGCGTCCTCCATCACCCGGACGGCGGACCTGGCGACCGACGGGTGGAAGTAGGTGCTGAAGGTGTCCGGCCACAGCACGACCGCGCGGGGGTCGCCGGGAGACGGCTCCGGCGTGCCGCGAGCCCGCCACCACTGGACGAAGGACTCCTCGGCGAACAGCGGCGCGTCGCGGTCCGCGACCCCGGCCAGGCGCTTGCCGACCCGGGAGAGGCCCGGTGCGCGCAGCACCGTGTTCACCAGCCCGGGGGCGATCCGCGAGGCGCGGGCCCACAGCGGCAGCCATCCCAGCGCGTAGTGCGCCGCGGGCCGCAGCCGCCCCTGGTAGTGGTGGGACAGGAACTCCGCCTTGTACGTGGCCATGTCGACGCCGACCGGGCAGTCGGACTTGCAGCCCTTGCAGGCCAGACACAGGTCGAGGGCGTCGCGGACCTCGGTGGAGCGCCACCCGTCGGTGACGGGGGAGTCGGTGTGGCCGCCGATCATCTCGAACAGCAGCCGGGCGCGGCCGCGGGTGGAGTGCTCCTCCTCGCCGGTGGCCCGGTAGGAGGGGCACATCACGCCGCCTTCGTGGGTGCGGCAGTTGCCGACGCCGACGCAGCGCATGACGGCCTGGTTGAAGGAGTGGTCGTCGTCCGGGTAGCCGAAGCGCGCGTCGGAGTCGTCACGCGGCCGCCACAGCGGGCCCAGCCGCAGATGGGAGTCGGCGGCGTTAGGCGCCACGACCTTGCCCGGATTCATCCGGTTGCCGGCGTCGAAGAGCGCCTTGAGCTCGCCGAACGCGCCGACCAGGCGGTCGCCGAACATCTTCGGCAGCAGCTCTCCGCGGGCCTGCCCGTCACCGTGCTCGCCGGACAGCGACCCCCCGTAGGAGACGACCAGGTCGGCGGCCTTGAGCAGGAAGGAGTGGAAGGCGGCCACCCCCTCCGCGGTCCGCAGCCCGAACGGGATGCGGGTGTGCACGCACCCCTGCCCGAAGTGGCCGTAGAGCGAGGGGTGGTCGTAGCCGAACTCGGCGAAGAGCTTCCTCAGATCGCGCAGGTAGTCCCCGAGCCGGTCCGGCGGCACCGCCGAGTCCTCCCAGCCCTCCCACGTCTCCCGGTCGTCCGGGGGCCGCGCGGTGACGCCGAGGCCCGCCTCACGGGCCCTGAGCGTCCGCTGCTCGCGCTCCGGGTCCTCGGACAGCGCGACCGTCGGATCGTCCGTGCGCCGGCCCAGGGCCCGCAGCAGCTCGCGGGCCTGCCGGTCCACGTCGTGGCTGTCGACGCCGGTGAACTGCACCAGCAGCCAGCTGTCGCCCTCGGGGAACGAGTTCAGCGACTCCAGATGGCTGCTCTCCTCCCGCATCAGCTGCGCCATCCGGCCGTCCATCGCCTCCAGCTGGGCCGGCTCGCTGTGTTCCAGGACCGGGGTCACGTCGTCGGCGGCCGCGAAGATGTCGGGATAGCCCAGGACGAGGATCGCCTGGGCGGCCGGGACCGGCACCAGGTCCAGCTCGGCGTGCAGCACGGTGACCAGGGTGCCCTCGCTGCCGACCAGCGCCCGTGCGACGTGGAAGCCGTTCTCGGGCAGCAGGTCGTCGAGGTTGTAGCCGGACACCCGGCGCGGGATCTTCGGGTAGCCCTGCCGGATGTCGGCCAGGTAGGTGTCGGCCAGCTCGCGCATGCCCGTGTAGAGCTGGGCGCGGCGGCCACCCGCGGCGGCGATCTCCTCGTACTCCCGTGGTGACGTGCGGCCCGTCCACATCCTGGCGCCGTCGTAGGTCAGGACCTCCAGCCGGCGGACGTTGTCCACCGTCTTGCCGTACGCCTGGGCGGAGGCTCCGCAGGAGTTATTGCCGATCATCCCGCCGAGCGTGCAGTGGCTGTGCGTGGAGGGCTTCGGGCCGAACATCAGGCCGTACGCGGCCAACCGCCGGTTCAGCTCGTCCAGCACGATGCCCGGCTCGACCACGCAGGTGCGCGCGTCCGTGTCGACCGAGACCAGGGCGTCGCAGTATTTCGTCCAGTCGAGGACCACCGCGGTGTTCGTGCACTGCCCGCCCAGACTCGTACCGCCGCCCCGGGACAGCACCGGCGCCCCGAAGCGGGCGCACACCGCCACCGCGGCCGCTCCGGCGTCGACCGAGCGCGGGACCACCACGCCGATCGGGACCTGCCGGTAGTTCGAACCGTCGGTGGCGTACGCGCCGCGGCTGCCGGCGTCGAAGCGCACCTCGCCGTCCACCTCGGCGCGCAGCGCGCGCTCCAGGGCTTCGACGTCCAGTGCGCCGTCGGGCTCCTTCGCCGCCGGCTGCGGTCCTGCGGTCGTGGTCATCGCGCCTTCCCCGGTGCTGCTCTCACGAACGGCGGCTCAGCCGTGGGCGGCTCGTCAGTGGCCGAGCGCCTTGTTCAGCTCCGCCTTCGACATGGTCGAGCGGCCCTTGATGCCGCGCTGCCGGGCCTCGTTGTACAGCTGGTCCTTCGTGGGGCCCTGCGAGCCGGAGTGGGAGCGCTGCCCGCCCCGCTTCGACGACGACATGTCCTGCGTGGAGGTGCGGCTCGCGGTACGGGACTCGCCCGCACGGGCCCGCTCCTTGTTCACCGTGCGCGCCGCGATCTCCTTCGCGCGCTTGTCGGACGCGCCGCGGTCCTTGGCGCTGTCCTTGATGTGCTCGTACTGCCGTTCGCGCTTGGCGTTCGATCCCCTGGGCATCACACCCACCTTCTCTCTGTGTGTCGGCCCACCGGCATGCACGGGCCTGCTCGACCGGCTGCGCGGCATCTCGGTGCGCACCGGGCCCGGCAGGGGGAATCCGAAGGGCCGTCGCCGTCCGCCTGCCCGGCGCGGCATCCCGTACGCATGCGGCTCCCGTAGGGGACGGGCGCCGCCCGGCTACCGGCGGTTCACCTCGGGACGGACACCACGGCCGTCGGCCCGCAGCCCTTCCCCCGTACCCGGCCCGCGCACCGGACGCCCCGCGGCGCGCAATCTCCGTCCCGATGGCCCGCACCCAGTGGGGCGCAGCACCGCCGTCACCGCTCACCGGGGGAGCCTGTGCCGGAGCCGGGTCAGGGCTTCCCGTCGCCGGCTTCCTGCGCCGCGTTGGGCGGACCCGTCGTGACGTCGACGAGCGCGACCACCAGGGCGAGCGCGGCCAGGCCGGCCGAGGTGATCAGCCCGGCCTGGAGCCCGGCGGACCAGTCGGGGCGGGCACCGCCGGCCTTGGAGAAGAAGACCGAGCCGACAGCGGCGATACCCGCCGCGGAACCGATCCGCTGGGCGGTCTGGAGGACGCCCCCGGCGCTGCCCGCCCGGTCCACCGGGACCTCACTGAGCGTCAGCGTCTGGTTCGGCGAGATCACCAGCCCGCTGCCCACGCCCGCGAACAGCAGCGGCAGCGCGGTGACCAGTCCCACGGACCGGCCGCTGTCCTGGTGGACGGCCAGCACCGTGCCGAGCAGCCCGACGACCACCATGCCCAGGCCCGCCGCGACCAGCGGGCGGCCGATCCGGGTCACGACGCGGCCGCCGATCGCCGCCGCGGTGCCCGAGCCGAGGGCGAACGGCGTGATGGCTGCGCCCGCCTCCAGCGCGGAATACCGCATCCCGTTCTGGAGGAAGAGCGTCATGACGAAGAAGATCGAGGTGAAGCCGGCGAAGTACAGCAGGGACAGCATGGTGCCGAGCCCGTACGAGCGCCGGCGGAACAGCGCCAGGTTCACCAGCGGCTCGTGGCTGCGGCCGTAGTGCCGCTCCCAGGCCACGAAGCCGCCGAGGACGGCCAGGGCCACCGGGAGCAGTGCCCATTTCTGCGCGCCCGGCCACTCCCGCTCCTGGACGAACGGCAGGAGCAGCGCCACCGTCCCCAGGCCCAGCAGGACGACGCCGACCGGATCGAGATCGCCGCGCGCCCGTCCGCCGCCGTCCCGCTGCCGCCCGCCCGGCAGGAGCCGGTAGGCGAGCGGCAGCAGCACGACGCCGATCGGCAGGTTGACGTAGAAGACCCAGCGCCAGCCCTCATGCGTCCCGAACAGCTGGATCAGCAGCCCGCCGAGCAGCGGCCCGACGGCGGTGGACACGCCGATGGTGGCGCCGAGCAGCCCGAAGGCCCGCCCGCGTTCCGCCCCGCGGAACATCTGCTGGATGAATCCGGAGACCTGCGGGACGAGGATGCCGCCGGCCACCCCCTGGACGAGCCGCGCGGCCACCAGCCACCCCTCGTTCTGCGCCGCGCCGGCCAGCGAGCTGGCCACGGTGAACACCACGAGTCCCACCATGAAGACATTCCGGCGGCCGCGGATGTCCCCGACGCGCCCGGCCGGCACCAGCACCAGGCCGAAGGCGAGGGCGTAACCCGACAGCACCCACTGCAGGCCGCTCTGCGACGCGCCGATCCCGGTGCGGATCGAGGGCAGCGCCACATTGACGATGCTCACGTCCAGCAGCGTCATGAAACTCGCGGTAAGGCAGACCGCCAGCGCGCGCCACCGGGCGGAGGTGTCCCGCCCCTCGGCCGAGTCCTGCTGCGAGGTCGTACGAGTCAGGTGCACGGGTGGGGTGTCCTTTCCCTGACGCACGGGGATTCACCACCGGCGGATCGCGGTCACACCCGCTGCCCCCGGGCAGGCGTCCGACCTGGACACGGGTGCCCGGTCGGGCGCCGATCATGCGCCGGGACGGCCCCCGGCGCCGGCGCCCCGGCCCGCCGCCACAGCCGGCGGGGCCTGCCTGCGGGCGCCGTCCGCCTGCCTTGCCCCCGCAGGAGTCCCCGGGCATAAAATGCGGCCGTGTCACCCGAGAGATCGACCATGCGTCCCACCGGCACGATGACCGCGGAAGCCGCTGCCCTGCGGCACTACCTGGACGCGCAGCGGGCCAGTGCGCTGGCCATTCTCGAGGGGCTCACCGACGAGCAGCTGCGGACCGCGGTCGTGCCCTCGGGATGGACGCCGCTCGGGCTGGTCAAGCACCTCGGTTACGCCGAGCGGTACTGGTTCCAGACGGTCTTCGGCGGGACGGCGTCCGAAGTGCCGTGGCCCGGCGACGACGAGAACCTGATGACCTCGGCGCATCCGGTCGCGGAGGTCTTCGCCTTCTACCGTGAGCAGTGCGAGCGGGCGAACGACCTGCTGGCGACCACGCCGCTGGACGCGAAGCCGGCACGAGGGCACGGCAACGACCCGGACGGGGAGGTCGCCGACCTGCGCGGGATCGCCCTCCACATGATCGAGGAGACCGCCCGCCATCTGGGCCACCTCGACACCGCACGCGAACTCCTCGACGGCCGCACCGGCCTCGGCCCCCGCTAGGTCCTGACGTCGGAGCCGGAGGTGTGCCCGCATGGCGCGGGGGTAGCCGCCCTTGCGTGAAGCAGCGACCGACCACACGTGGTGCGACCGCTTCACAGCTTTGTACGGCAACGGAAGGACGCGAACTATGAGCGACAACATCTGGAGCTACGGGGCGACTTCCGGCTATCAGGCGGACGCCGACGTCGTCGGCTACAAGGTCGAGGCGACGGACGGTCACATCGGCAAGGTCGACAAGCACTCGAACGAGGTCGGCGGCGCCTACCTGGTGGTCGACACCGGAGTCTGGATCTTCGGCAAGTCGGTCCTGCTGCCCGCCGGGACGATCGAGGCCATCGACCACGACGCCAAGGTCGTGCGCGTCTCGCGGACGAAGGACGAGATCAAGGGCGCGCCGGAGTTCGACAAGGACAGCCACACCACCGACCCGGACTACCACCAGCAGGTCGGCGGCTACTACGGCACGCAGGCCACCCGCGAGTGACCTCACGCGCAGCACAGGGCGGCCCGGACGAGCAGATGTCCGGGCCGCCCTGTTGTCGCGTTCGGCAGGCGCCGAGGTGAACGGACCGCCGCCCGGGGGAAAAACACCCGCGGCGGGGCGGCCGGCCCGGTCGGCGCGGAGGGGTCAGGCGTCGGCCCGGTCGCCGAGCCTGGAGTGGCCGGACCGGCGCAGTGCCTCGTTGATGCGCTGGGCTTCTTCGAGCTGGTCCTCGAGGATGACGATGCGGCAGGCGGCCCCGATGGGGGTGCCCTGGTCGACGAGTTCGCGGGCGCGGGCGGCGATGCGCAGCTGGTAGCGGGAGTAGCGCCGGTGGCCGCCCTCGGAGCGCAGCGGGGTGATCAGGCGGGCTTCACCGATGGCGCGCAGGAAGCCCTGGGTGGTGCCGAGTATCTCGGCGGCCCGGCCCATCGTGTAGGCGGGATAGTCGTCGTCTTCGAGCCGGCCGTAGGAATCGCCTGCTGTCATCGCACCTCTCTGGAACACGCTGGAGGGGCCTTGGTGCCGTACGGCACCAAGGCCCCGAAGGAACGGGTTACACCATCTGCCGGCCTCTGGACTGCGCCGGCCTTCTGTGTCCGCATGCCTGCCGGGGGGACGGCGGGACCTGCGGGGATCGCGGTTGCTTGACCGGAGACCACCTCACTATCGATGTCCTGCGGTACCCGGGCTCTCTGATCCACCCGGGCGATCCTGATGGCGCGCTGCTCCTCCGTTCTTCCCTCTTGTCAGCACTTGCCTTCGGAACTGCTTGCTTACTTCTGTCCTGCTGGTGGCGGCCCCTCATCACTCAGGCCACCCGGTCCGGTCGTCAGCCCCGTCGCCGTCCTGCGACAACCCTGGCTTCGGAACTCCACCACCGCACCGTCCTGCGCACTGCGACTGCTGTACTGCGGGTACCGCTGCCGGGCAGTTCGTCTCTGCCCGGCCCTGCTGTCCTTCTGGCTACGAGAGAAACCTTAACCACACCGCCGCGCCATGTCTACTTCCGCCGCGATAGATTTTTCGGTGTTCGAAGCAGAGCTAACTTGGGCCGCGAGGCGCCGGCGGTCGTCAGGCGGGCGAGTCGCCGCCCCGCGGGGCGCGGAGCCGGTCGGTGTGCCGGGTGACGGTGTCGATGCGGCTGGCCAGGTCCGGGTGGCCGGTTCGCAGGTGGGGGCGGGTGGCGGCCAGCGGGCTGAGGAGACCGGCGGCGTCGTCCGCGGCGAGCGCGGTGTCGAGGTGGCCGAGTGCGGAGCCGGCGGTGGTGGGCAGGTCCGTGAGCGCGGTGATCTCGCCGGCCAGCCTGCGCAGGTCGGAGGCGTTGGCCCGGGCCCAACTGTCGATGGTGCGGTCGGCGGCGCGCTGGTTGCGGGTGGCGTTGACCCGCTCCTCGCCGGTGGACCCGGGCGTGCCGGGGCGCAGGCGCAGGTAGCGGCGTTCCGCGGCCTGGCGGCTGGCGACGCCGAGGGGGGTGGCCAGGTCGGCCCACGTGGCGCCGGCTGTCCGGGCCGTCTCGATCAGGCCCGTCTCCCAGCCGGCGAGCTGCTCGCGTACTTCGCGCAGCAGCATCAGGGAGGCGAGGGCCTGCTGGGGGCCTTCCGCGGGTCCGGGGTCGTCGCCGGCGGATGCGTGGGCGGCGTCGTTCAGTGCCGCCCGGATGGTCTCCAGGGCTGCCGCGGCGGTGAGGAAGGAGGTGGCCGTGCCGTCTCCCGGGGGACCGGGCGGCGCGGTTCGGTCGGCTGTCACGGTGGTGTCCTCCAGTGTCACCTTCCGGGTGACGAAGATGTTTGTCATCGGATGGATGACATGGTACAACGGTGGGCAGGTGAACGACACCCGGCAGCAACTGCCCGACCTACTGGAGGTGTTCCGCGATGCTGATGCGTACCGACCCCTTCCGTGAACTGGACCGACTCACCGAGCAGCTCCTGCGCCCCGGCACTTGGTCGAGGCCGGCGGCGATGCCGATGGACGCCTACCGCGACGGCGAGGAGTACGTGGTCTCCTTCGACCTGCCCGGGGTCTCCCCGGAGGCGATCGACATCGACGTCGAGCGCGACACTCTGACCGTCAAGGCCGAGCGGCGCCCCACCGCGCAGGGCGACGGCGTGCAGATGGACGTGTCCGAGCGGCCGCTCGGCGTCTTCTCCCGCCGGATCGTGCTGGCGGACGCCCTGGACACCGAGCGCATCCGGGCCGACTACGAGGCCGGGGTGCTGACGCTGCGCATCCCGGTCGCCGAGCGCGCCAAGCCCCGCAAGATCGCCGTCGGCGCGAAGCCGGCCCGGCAGGAGATCGCCGGCTGAACCCGGCACCTCCGGGAGGCGGGAACCGCCTCCCGGAGGGCCGAGCGCGCCGCCCACCGAGAAGCCCACCCCCGCACGCGGCGGCCGGTCCCTCTGACGGGCCGGCCGCCGCCCGAGACGGAAAGTCCGCTCCCCGCCCATGCCCACTCCCGTGCCCACGCAGCCCGGACGGCGCCGGAACGCACCGGCGCCCAGCTACGACCAGACGCTGGAACGCATCCGCTACGACGGCGCCTACCCGACCCGTGAGCGAGCCGAGCAGGTCACGCGCACCGTCCTGGCGGCCCTCGCAGCCCAGCTGGGCGGCGACCTGCGCGCCGAGCTCGCCGCCCAGCTGCCCGCCGAGGCCGCCCGTCCCCTCCACTGCGCGGCGCCCGCGGCCCAACCCCTCACCGGCTGGGGCTTCGTCCAGGACGTCGCCGCCCGCTCCGGTACGAGCCCCGCCGTCGCCCGGTGGGACACCGGTGCCGTACTCGGCGCCGTCGCCGCCCTGGCGGACCCGGGCCTGCTGACCCGAATCCTGGATGAACTCCCCTCCGGATACGCGCTGTTGTTCGGGCGTGCCGAGCTGGTCCAGGCCGCCTGAATTGCCCCGACGCCTGTTCGGATGAAATTGTGTGCATGCCCGGCTCCCAGCGGGGCATTAGAGTCGCAGCCGAACGAAAGCCCGAGAGGTGATGACATGACCACCGAGATCGCTGTGATGGACGCGTCCGCCCCCTCGGGCCCGGCGGCCCGCTCGGCGGAGTCCGACCAGCAGACCGCCGGCCTTCCCTTCATCGAGGACGCGGGCAAGGTCGCCCCCAAGGACGCGCGGGAGCTGTCCCGGCTGTTCTTCGACCGGCTGCAGACCCTCGAAGAGGGCACCCGCGAGTACAGCTACGCCCGCAACACGCTGATCGAGATGAACATGTCCCTGGTGCACTTCTCCGCGCGGCGGTTCCGCAGCCGCGGTCCGGAGGAGTGGGAGGACATCCTGCAGGTCGGCACGATCGGGCTGATCAAGGCGATCGACCGGTTCGACCTGTCGCGCGAGGTGGAGTTCACCACCTTCGCGGTGCCGTACATCGTGGGGGAGATGAAGCGGTTCTTCCGCGACACCTCCTGGGCGGTGCATGTGCCGCGCCGCCTGCAGGAGTTGCGGGTGGAGCTGGCCAAGGCCCGCGACCACCTGACGGCCGTGCTGGACGCGCCGCCGAGCGTGGCGGAACTGGCCGCGTACCTGGAGATCACCGAGGAAGAGGTCATCGAGGGCCTGGTGGCCTCCAACGGCTACACCGCGGG
>NZ_FRBI01000055.1 GCF_900142575.1 Actinacidiphila paucisporea | reverse complement strand
GAGGTCTTCTCCTTCATCGAGACCTTCTACAACCGGCGCCGACTACGCAAACACCCCAACTGGGGCTACCTGACCCCGCACGAGACCCGACAGCGGCACACCACCGCCGCATAAGAACGAGCGTCCGAGATCACGGGAAACTTCAACCGTGGACCGGGAGGCATACCGGCAGCGTGTCATCATCGCTTGGATGCCGATGTCCCGGCGGCTGGCGGCCCGTTACCGCGACCGTGGCGAGTCGCTGGAGGATCTGGAACAGATCGCGGTCGTCGGCCTGATCAAGGCGGTAGACCGGTTCGACCCCGACCGGGGCGACGCGTTCGCCTCATATGCCGTCCCCACCATCGACGGTGAGATCAAGCGGCACTTCCGGGACCATCTGTGGAGTGTGCACGTGCCGCGCAGCGTCCAGGAGGCACGCAACCGGGTACGCGCCGCCATCGCCGAACAAGGCAGCGGCCGGGGCGATGCCGTACCTCCGGTCACCGTCCTCGCAAGCCGTACCGGTCCGTCCGAGGAGGAGGTCCGAGTAGGTCTGACGGCGCTGGGCAGCTTTTCCGCACTGTCGCTGGACGTGGCACTCGAACGCGACGAGCACAGGATCACGCTCGGCAGCCCGACGGGCGGCTGCGATTTTCTCGGGTGGCGAGTACGACGACCGGCTTGGTTCCGTCGGGTCGGGCGATCTCGCCGCAGCCGATCCACCGCGACCGGTAGGCCCAGCCCCGCATCTCCAGCAACTGCGCGCCGAAAGGTTCGATCAGGGCCAGCCCGGTGTTCTCGGTGAGCGTGGGATCCGCGAAGCCGCCTGCGGCCAGGTTCCGGGGCCGTCCCGCCCAGCGGGTCACCTCGGCGACGAGGTCGGCGAGGCTGACGCCGTCAGGGGCGTCGTAGATGACGGGTGCGTCGGTGGGGTGGGCGGCTTGGTCCTCCACCGTCTTCCATACGATGGCGACGAATGCGCAAGGTGTCATGGGACCTAGTTCGTCACTTGGGCCCGGGCCGGGAGAGGTGTTTCGTCCGGCCCGGGGCGGGGTGCGGGTGTTGTCTAGAAGGCGCCGGTGCCGTTGGGGGTGCCGAGGCCGGTGGGGCCGTCCCAGCCGGTGCGGGCGTTGCACCATTGGGTGGTGGGGCAGGAGCCGTTGCTGCCGGAGGTGACGTCCCACAGCGAGCCGGCGTGGGTGTAGGGGTAGTTGTTGTCGATCGAGCCGGTGTTGCCGGCGAGGCCGTACACCGCGCCGATGATCGGGGCGGAGACGCTGGTGCCGCCGAAGACCATCCAGCCGACGTAGCCCTGGTAGGCGGTGCTGTCGTAGACCGCTACGCCGGTCGAGGGGTTGGCGACCGCGGAGACGTCGGCTTCGGCCCGCTTGGCGCAGCCGGTGCCGAATGTCGACGCGCTGGTGAGCGCGGTGTTGTACGTGGAGCAGCCGCTGCCCGCGCCGCTCCACGCGGTCTCCGCCCAGCCACGGGAGGCGGAGGCGGTGTTGAGGGTGGTGCCGCCGACGGCGGTCACGTAGTGGGAGGAGGCGGGGTAGCTTGCCCCGTAGCCGCTGTCACCGGAGCTGGCGGTGATGGCGATGCCGGGGTGGTTGTAGTACGAGCCGTAGGTGGCGTCCGAGGCGTCGGACCCGCCGTAGCTGTTGCTGATGGCCACGACGCCGGGGGTCGAGGCGGCGCGGTTCACCGCTGCGCCCAGGTTGGCGAAAGACGAGGACTTGGCCTCGACCAGCAGGATGTGGCAGTTCGGGCAGATCGCGGACACCATGTCGATGTCGAGTGAGATCTCCTGGGCCCAGCCGCCGTCCTTGCGGGGGTAGTTGGTGCCGCCGTTCTGGTCGATCTTCTTGAAGCAGCCGTTGGTCGTGGTGCAGGAGGGCAGTCCGAACTGGCCGCGGTAGACGGCCAGATCGGCCTCAGCGGTGGGGGCGTCGTAGGCGTCGATGATGGCGACGGTGCGCCCGGCGCCCGCGGTGGCGGACGGCAGGTTGTAGGCCGACTGGAGGTCGGTGGGTCCGTAGCCGGCGGGGGTGGCGTTCGGTGCGACCGACAGTGTGGAGGCGAGGTCGGTGCGGACGATCGCCTTGCAGGAGGCGGAGCCGGTCTTGGCGGTGGCGCAGGAGTGCGCCGTCGCCTGGGCGGGCCTGACCGCGGCGTGCGAGGCTCCGGCGGGGCCGAGCACCGTGAGCGGGATCGCCGCCAACGCTGCCACGCCTATGCCGAACCACCGTGCGCGCAGTTGCATGTGACTCTCCTTGAGTATGTGGTCGAGCGGGTTCTCGACCTCGGCAGGCGACCGGTTCCGCTCGGGTAAGAGCGGACGGCGCGCATGCCGCCGTCAGGTGAGGACTCGGTGCGGGCTCGATGACCCGTCGTCAGGGGAGGGCGACGAACGGGGCGAGGAAGGACCGGGCCGCCGGCGAGTCGAGCCGGTACGCGACGTTGGTCGCGTAGCAGGGGGAGTCCCCGGTGATGGTGGTGGCGGCGAGCACTGGGGCGCCGTCGAGCACAGCGAAGTTCGGTCCACCTGAATCCCCATAGCAGGCACCGCCGTTGCCCTGCGGCGCGGTCATCGCCAACCGGACCCACGACGGGTTCAGCGCGTTGAAGCCCACCGGTGCCTTCATGCGTACGCCGCCGCCGGGGTGTGTCTGCCCGCCGGGACCGCGCCGGGCCTCCTGTGTGCCGTAGCCGACCACTGTGAACGGCGTGGCGTCGAGCTGCTGCGGGCCGAGTGCGCCCAATTCGCCGGCGCCGGGCAGCGTCGCGGGGGTGAAGGTCCACCGGGCGGCCACCGCGGCCGCGGGCAGCTGGATCACCGCGATGTCGTGCGGGTCGGCCGACGGGCCGGGGTAGGCCGGATCGGTGTGGGCGAGGCCTTCCACTCCGACCGCCGTGGAGACCGCGATCGGGTCCCCGGGATGGGCGGCCGCCGCGGAGTCCAGTGCGGCTTGCACGTCCTGGTCCAGCGAGACGTAGAAGCGCACGCCGGCCGGCCAGTCGGTGGTGCAGTGCCCCGCGGTCAGGAAGGTGTCGCCGTCGACCATGGTGCCGGAGCACTCCCAGTCCACCCGGTCGGGCGTCGCGGGGTCCGCGTCGTCGTCCCATCGCACGATCAGCGCCCCGACCTCGGTCCGTTCGGGGGCCGGCGTCGCGTTGTACGAGTTGATCGCCATGGCTGAAGACGTCGAGGTCATGACAAGTCCGACACTGAAGACAAGGGCGGCCACGGCGGCGCCCACGGACCTGGAGGTGGTTCCCGCATTCCTGAACGGCACGATCAGCTCCCTCACGGCAGCCACCGGCTTCCCGGCGGCATCACAGACCACGCGAACCGAACATCACCGGACCCCCGACCGGCACCCGCAGTCCGCCCGGCAACCGGGCATGCCCTGCCGGTGGACGCGTGCAGTGTGACGATTCGAGCGGTGTTGCGCAAGGTGCCGTATAAATCAGAGCATTCGCCGCGTACCGGAGCCCGACGATCCATCAGAAGCTGCGATGAGGGTGCGCATTTGGCCTGGCATTAATCTGCATAAGCGGACCCTGCACCGACAGCGGCGGTCCCGGCGGCAGCACCGGCACGTCCAGCGGCTCCCCGTCGCCGTCCGAGTCGGTGTCGACCGGCGGTTCCACGGGTGGTTCCACCGGCGGTTCGTCCTCCAGCGGTACGCAGCCGAGCGGCTCCGCGTCCCCGACGTCCTCGTCCTCCTCGGCGGCAGCCGTCGCCGGCACCGAGTCCCCTGCGCCCAACGGCGGCAGCCTCGCCTCCACCGGTGCGTCCGTGATCGGCATCACCGGTGTGGCCGCTCTCCTGCTGGCCGGCGGCGCTGCCATCCGCTTCCGCCGCCGCGCGGACCGACGGCACTGACGCCCGGCACACGTGCGAACGGCTGAGGAGCGCGGCACCCGCTAGGGCTCCGCGCCCCTCAACCGCGTCTCACCAGCCGGTCGCGGAGTCCCGAGGACCGCTCGGGCGGGCCGGGACACCTTAGCCGAGCCCGGGTGTCTCACCGCTGCGCAGGTATGTCACGTCGCTCACGCCGGTACCGGCGTGTGCCTCGTGCGCCCACGCGTCTGCCAGTTGTGTCGGCGCCATCGACGCCGACGCCGACGCCGACGCCGACGCCGACGCCGACGCCGACGCCGACGCCGACGCCGACGCCGACGCCGACGCCGACGCCGACGCCGGCGAGGGCTGGGGCTGGGGCTCCTGGGTCGGTACGTGCAGGCTCCCGTAGCGCTCCCTGCGCTGCCACCCGCAGCCGGGACCCGGACAGGGCGGTCACGACGGACTGGATGACCACGAGGTACATCAACTGCCGGTAGACGAACTGCTGGAGGGGCAGGCTCCACATGGGTCTCGTGCGCTCGCCGTCGAGGCGGAAGGCGTGGATGTCCATGGCGCCCTGGAGGGCGAGGAAGCCGAGCCACAGGCCGAGGATGCGTACCGGGTCGAGGAACACCCGGCTAGAGGGCGGAGATGTCCACCACCGGGGCGAGCAGGGGCAGCAGGATCTGGAAAAGCAGCAGGTAGACCAGCCCCCGACGGCCCAGTTTGCCCGCGGCGCCGGACTGCGTCAGGGCGCTGCGGTGCTTCCACATGGCCTGCAGAGTGCCGTAGCACCAGCGGTAGCGCTGCCGCCACAAGGCGCCGAGCGTGGCGGGTGCCTCCGTCCAGGCGACGGCGTCCTCCTGGTAGACCACCCGCCAGCCGTCCCGGCACAGGGCCATGGTGAGATCGGTGTCCTCGGCCAGGGTCGCGTCGTCGACTCCGCGGGCCCGCACCAGTGCGTCGCGCCGGAACCCGCCGATGGCGCCGGGCACGGTCGGCATGCACTCGGCGAGGTCGAACAGCCGGCGGTCGAGGTTGAAGCCGACGACGTACTCGATGTGCTGCCAACGGCCCAGCAGGCCACCGCGGTTGATGACCTTGGCGTTGCCGGATACGGCGCCGATCCGCGGGTCGGCGAACGGCTGGACGAGCATGCGGACGGCGTCCGCTTCGAAGACCGTGTCGCCGTCACCAATCCCAACCGTTCGCAAGAGGCAGCGCTGATACCGGTGTTGAGAGCGGCTGGCTTGCCCGCGTTGCGCTGCCGGATGACGCGTACGTACGGCAGCCGCAGTGCCTCGACCAAGTCCGCGGTGCCGTCCGTGGAGCCGTCGTCGACCACGATGATCTCGACGGGATGGTCGGAGGCGAGAAGTGAGCGGACGGCGGCCTCGATGCCCGCGCTCTCGTTGTACGCGGGCACGATGACGCTGACCGGCGCGGCGACGGGCGGCCCCCATCCGGCGGACCGCTTCCGTACGTGCCTGCGCGCGGCGACCAGTACGGCGACGGCGCGCACCAGGGCGAGCGCGTCCGCCGCGTACAGCAGCCAGCCGCGGATCCTCAGCGCCCAGGCGCTGCCGTCCAGGGCGCTGAGCAGCCCGAGCCCGAGCCAGTGCTCCTTGGCGGAGGCGGGGTGGATCGCGTCCTGCAGGCCGACGGCGGACGAGACGGCCGTGACCGTGAAGCCGCGGGCGGCGAGCCGGGGCAACAGCTGGTCGAGGGCGGCCACTGTCTGGGAGCGGTCGCCGCCCGCGTCGTGCATCAGCAGGATCTGGCCGTCTGTGCCCCGTGGGGTGGCGTTGGCCACGATCTGGTCGACGCCGGGCCGCTGCCAGTCCTCGCTGTCCAGCGTGGTGAGCACGGTCAGATATCCGTCGCGGCCGCCTGCGCGCACCGACGCCCAGTCCTGGTCGTCGAGGGCGTCGTTGACCGAGGAGTAGGGCGGGCGCAGCAGCGAACTGGTGCGTCCGGTGGCTCCGGCCAGCGCGAGCTGGGCCTCCCGCAGTTCCAGGGAGCGCTGCCAGCCGGGGATGTGGCCGAGGTTGGCGTGGGTGAAGGTGTGGATGCCGATCTCATTGCCGTCGGCGAGGATCTCCCGGACCAGTGCCGGATGGGCGGCCACCTGGGTGCCCACCACGAAGAACGTGGCGTGGACGTGGTGGCGGCGCAGCACGGCAAGGATCTTCGGCGTCCAGACCGGGTCGGGACCGTCGTCGAAGGTGAGCGCGATGGTGTGCGGCCGGGGGCGGGCGGTGCGGGCCGGTACGGCGGCGCTGTCGATCACCGGACCGCCGTGGAAGACCCCGGCGGGCGCCTGGCTGGTGGGCCCCGGCCGCGAAGGTGCCGCGTCGTCGCTGATCCCGAACATGTGCTGGGTGTAGCCCCTGGATGAGCAGCGCCGCGCCGAGGGTGAGGACCAGCACGACGAGCAGCAGCCAGTGGGTGCGCAGCGGTGCGTTGCGTACGACACCGCGGCGCCCTCGGCGTTTGCGGGAGCGGGCGGCGGTGGGCGGGCCGACGGGGATGGGCGTCATGGCGGTGTTCCTTCGCGGCGGTGGATCGGCTACCGGTGCTCTCCGTGGCCGTGAGAGGTGTGGCTGGGGATGGGATGGGTGACCGCGCTCTTGCCGTGGGTCGCGGTGGCGCTCGGCGCCTCCGTGGGCGTGGGCGACACGTTCGACGAAGCGGTCGGGCTCGGCGCGCCGTTCGTGGCGGCCGGGGCATGGCTTGTGGCGGCGCTCGGCGTACGACGCCCGCCGGCCGGTGTGCCGGTCGCCGGGTTCGGCGCCTCGTGGGTGCCCGGCCGGGGGCTGGAGACCCTGGCCGGATGATCGCTGGCCTCGGGCAGCGGAAGGTACGGCGAGGAGACGGTCGGCCCCCCGAGAGCCGCGCTCAGCAGCAGGGCGACGTATCCGGCGGCCGGTACGACCAGCAGTCTTCCGAACCGGCGCACGCGCCGCTGGCGCCGCCCCGAGGCGTCGAGGAACACCGGACGGGTGGCCTCCGTGTGGCTGTCCTCGGCCAGGTGCCGGGAGGCGCCTTCCGGCGTACGTGTGTCGGGAGTGGGGTGCACGGCGGCGCACCTTACAAGCCATCCCGAGCCTTTGGCGACGAGCGCCATATTCCGGATATGTGCCGTCACCGAGGCCGGTGGCGGCACTCGGTGACGGCGCCCAGAGGTCAGTTCTGGCGAAGCGCGGGCATCGGGAGGGGGATGTTGTACGCGGTGGCTCCTGCGCCGACGCCGTTCTCGCAGGAGTTGGGCGGGTCGGTGGTCACGCCGCGGGTGGAGGGGCGTTCCGCGGCCCAGAACATGTAGCCCAGCAGTCCGGAGGTCGTACCGGCGCCCGCGGGGGCCGCGTTCTGTGTCCATGTGCCGGTGGTGTTCTGCACCGAGGACGCGAAGTCGTCGCATTCGGGGCGGATTTGGGAGCCCTCGGCGATGTACAGGCTGCCGGTGAACTTGGCGGGGGCCAGCGGCGGGATCGGCGGGCTGTAGTTGGACTTGCCGGTGAGGTGCTCCTGCCAGTTGGTCTCGGCGCCGCTCGCGGAGGGCTGCTTGCTGGGCACCATGGCGTTGGCGTAGTCGAGTACGGGGTTGGCGGTCGTGAGCCAGTTCGCGGTGGCGAACTGGTCGAGGGCGATCAGCCAGCGGTCGCCGGCGGCGACGTCGATGGTGAGCCGCGCGGTGGGGTCGGCGCCGGATGCGCTGTACGGGTGGGCGGACCGGTAGGCGGTGATGAAGGACTGGAGACCTGCGGTATTCGGGCTCGCGCTCTGCTCGTAGTCGATCTCGATGCCGACACCGAGTTGGGTGGCGAGTGCCGCGGCCTTCTGCCCCAGGAGGGTGGCGTTCTGCGCGAGCGCGGTGTTCCAGTCGTCGGTGTAGGTGATGCCGCCGATCGAGAGCATCACCCGGATGCCGTGGCTGGTGAAGTAGTTCACCACCGCCTGGTTGATGCCGACCGGGACGCCGTTCGCGTTGCCGCTGTTGGTCGTGGAGTTGAGCAGGGTGAGGGGGTTGACGAAGCTGAGCACCACGAGGTTGACCGACGGGCGGCCGTCGCCGCGGTCGATCAGCCAGTGGTTGTTGAGGTCGAAATCGGTCATGTCGCGGACGGTGGCCCACGTGCAGGCGTCGTTGCCGCAGTGCCACGCGCCGTAGACCTGCGGCGGAGTGCCACCGGCCGCTGCGGCCGGAACGGCGCTGGGGACGGCCGCGGCCGCGGCCACCAGTACGGCGGCCGCCGCGTAGGACTTCGCTCTGCCGAGCAGCACACGCATGAACGCCTCCTGGCGAACAGGTGATCCATCGGGACGGCTCACACGGTGAAGCCCGTGACCGCGTTCTGTCAATCGATTGGTACAGACCAAAATTCGGCCGCCTGTGGCGGCGCGGCGGCGCGCTGGGGGGCGGTGTAACGCTTTCGCTCGGTGCCGCGCCTCTGGTACGAGCCGCGCGAACCGCGGTGCAGTCAACGGCGGGCGGAGGGGCACGATGGAGAACATCGCCAGGCAATCCCCGGTGGCCATGCGCGGCTCTCGTATCGCGGCCGATGTGGTGGTGATGGCGCGAGAGGGGGCTAGGGTGCGGCTCGACTACACGCCGGAGAGCCTGGCCCTGGTCGACCGGGTCATCGAGGGGATCCGCCGGGAGAAGCCGCCGGCGGCCGCGGTCGCCCCGACCCTCCTCGGCTTCGGTGCCTACGTTGGCGAGGTGCTGGTACGCGAGGCCGGTGCCGCCTGGGTGGACTTCGACGCAGGCCAGCGCGATATCTTCGGACAGTCGTTCGGGATCCGGAGCTCCGACGGGAGGCTGTGGAATCCGCTCGGCAAGGCGATCAAGCGGTACGAGAACGGGATGGTGGACAGCTTGCGGCTGTTCTATTTGTCGGTGGTGGGCCGCGCCCAGGTGTGATGCCCGCCTGACAGCGGGATGGTGACCGATCCGGGGCCGGCGCGAAGACGTTCGCAGGGTGCCGGCCATTGCGAAGAGGACGAGTGAGCAAGGCGGAACTTCGCCGGCGTGTACGGATGGACGACGGGGAACTCGGCGACGCTGTCGACCGGGCTAGAAGCGGTGACCGGACCGCGTTCGGCATCGTCTACCGCGAGGTCCACCCCATGCTGCTCGGATATCTTCGGGGGCTGATCGGTGACGAGGCGGACGACATCGCATCGGAGACCTGGCACGACGTCGTCCGCGATCTGCGCGGCTTCCGCGGTGACGGCCAGGCGTTCCGGGGCTGGGCGGCGACCATCGCCCGGCACCGGGCGCTGGATCACCTGCGGAGGATCAGCGTCCGGCCGCGTACGACATCGTTGGACGACCGGACCGACGAACCCGCGACATCGCAGGGCTCGGAGGGCGTGGCGCTGGAGAACCTCTCCACGGAACGCGCGCTGTCCCTGATCGCTGAACTGCCGCAGGACCAGGCCGAGGCGGTGCTGCTGCGCGTGGTGCTGGGACTCAACGGTCCCATGGCGGCGGACGTGCTGGGAAAGCGGCCGGGCGCGGTGCGCACCGCCTGCCACCGGGGCCTGAAACGCCTGTCCGAGCGCCTGAGCGGCTCCGAGGAGAAATGACGTATGAAAGACAGCCCTGAAGACGAGCCGTGGCCGGCCCCCGACCTCGCGGAACGGTTGCTCGACGGCAAAGAGATCGCGCAGGAGAGCGCGGGGTCCGACCCGCGGATCGCCGATCTGGCTCGGCTGCTCACCGCGGCGGACGGCACCCTGGCCGGCCGCGCTGACGACGAGCGCGCCGCGCTCCAGGCGTTCGCCCGGGAGTTCACGCAGGCGCCGGCGCAGGCGCGGGGCGGCGTGTCGGGCCGCAGCGTCCGCCGTTCGGTCCGCGGATCGCGTGGCGCCAAGGCGATGATCGGCGGGGCCGCCGCGCTCTTCGCGCTCGGCGGTGTGGCCATCGCCGCACAGACCGGCGCCCTCCCGCGCCCCTTCCACTCCGGGACCTCCGCCCCCGTCACTGGTAAGGCCACCACTGCTCCCGCAACGCCCAGCAACCGGCAATCCATCCCCAAAGCCACCGGCGCAACAAGGCGCCCGGCGCCCTTTTCCCCGCCCCCGGTGACCCACCCCCAGCACACCACCGGAGCTCCCGAGGTACCTGGACTGAAGGGCTTGTGCGAGTCCCACCTCAAGGCAGCGCAGCGAGGCCGGTCGCTGGACTCGCCGTCGCTGTCGCGCCTCGAAGAGGCCGCCGGCAGCGCCGCCGGGGTCGACGCGTACTGCTCCGCACTGACCAGCCAACCGGGCGGTCACACCCCCTCTCCGGCTTCGCACCCCACCCACCCCACCCACCCGGCCACCGCCCGCCGGAAGTAGCACGACGACCCGGCTTTCGCCGTTCAGGGTTCTCAGCTCACCTGCGAAGGATTTCCATGTGGAATGGATCGACCGTCTCGAGGCTGCGACCCGGTACGGCACGCCGCACCGGGAACTCGACCGAAGCGGGACCGAGTTCGTTCCGGGCACCTCTCTGCCTGCGGATTTCAAGGAGCTCTGCCGTCGAGTACCCGGTGGCGCCTTCGGCGACTACCTCGTCCCGCTCGGCGCCCAGGACGCGGTAGAAACGCTCGCCGGGAATCACGCGTCGCTGCTCAGTTTGGTACGTGCAAACCCGGACAACCTGGCGTTGTTCCAGCCCCACGGACTTCTTGAGGGCGACGGCACCGGGCTGCTGCGATGGGGTCATTCATACATCGAGGACGAGTACTACTGACTGGCCGATACCCGTGCGGATCCTGCGAGCTGGCTTGTGGCGGCGCGAAGACCCCCTTGAACCCTTCCACTGGTTCGAGATGCCGACCTCGGAATTCGTCTACCGCGTCATCGCCGACCGCTTGTTCCGGCCCGTCACGATCGCGCATCAGAGAGAGACGTGATCGCGCCGGCCTGCGGTGCCGTGGCACCGGCTGTGCAGGTGGCCCGGCCGTAGGAGCCGTAGGCGGTGGCGTGCTGGACGGTTTGCCCTTGACCGTCAGGGCGCACGTTGCCCGGCCGCCACCTTCACCGAGGACGAGGCTGACGGCGGCGGGGCCGTCGCCGGAGGTCACCTCGGCGTCGCGGTGCCGCGGCAGGCGGACGCTGGTCGTCGGGGATGCGGTGCGCTGTCGCATCTCCGGGACGCGTAAGACGCTGGAGGCTGTTGTGACGAGTATCGAGCTCAACGGTTTTGCGGAGCCCGACGCACTGCCCGGATTGGCTTTGAGGTGGTTCGAGGCGGTGACCGGAGGCTTGCTCGCTGATGTGGTCGGGGGGTTGCGGGACGGTGAGGTGGCGTTGCCCCGGTCCCGTCCTGGCGTCGGGAGCGGGCCGTGGGGTGCGCCGGGGACCATGTGGGCGTCCTTGACGCGTTACGGCAGCGCCGCTGGGCGGGTGACAAGTCGGCGGGCCTGGTCGGCGCGCGGTTGGAGCACGTTCTTGAAGGGCTTCGCGAAGTTTCCGGCCGGCGTGGGGATGGATATCGTCGAGCTGGACGCCACTGGTTATCCAAGGTTCGGGGACCGAGCTTCGATCGTGCTGCGGACGGTGAATGACGAACGCCGTTGGTTCCGTATGGTCTGTGAGT
>NZ_FRBI01000010.1 GCF_900142575.1 Actinacidiphila paucisporea | reverse complement strand
GAGCAGGGTGACCGGGTAGGTGGCCTTCTCCGCCGCGATGAACCGGTAGACCTCGCTCACCGGTCGCTCTCCCGCGCGAAGAAGGCCGTGGCGTTTTTCAGGACCTCGATGGTCTTCTGCTGTTCGAGGTTCTGCCGGCGAAGGCGACGCAATTCCTCATGCTCGGCACTGGTCAGTTCGCCCGGGCCGCCCTCGCCGCGGTCGATCTTGTCCTGCTTGACCCAGCTCCGCAGCCCCTCGGGGCTCACTCCCAGGTCTCGGGCCACCTCGGTGACCGTTTTACTGGAGGATCGGGCCAGCGCGACGGCATCACGCTTGAACTCCTCCGGGTACCGCTTGCCCTGCTTGTTGCTCACCTGGCTCTACTTCCTCTGGGACCACGTCCCAGTCTCCAGGTGTCCAGGTCAACGGGGAAGCTTCAGGAGCCACGTGGTGCTGCGGGTAGGTGCGGTTCCGTGAGCCGGCGTAGCGCGGCTGGTTCGTGCCGTCTACGGGTTATGGCAACTTTTGGCCTTCCCGGGCCGGGACCCTTGTCTCCCGTTCCTGTGGGGACAGACCCTTGGAGGTGGGTCTTTCACCCGGGGGGAGTTGATGGAGATCATCGTGAGTGCCGGGCAATGGCCGACGTAAGGCATGAGATTCCATGGGGGCATGTCGAGGTGGGCAGACTCTACGGAATCGGTATCCTGCTCGATGCTGAGGAAGTGAGCAGACGGCATAAGCCATTGACCGATCAGGGGACCGGGCCGTCCTCACTCGGCCCGTTCGAGCTACAGTTCTCCACCGGCTCAGCCGGATCGGCAGAGACGGTCCCGTGGGCCGTGGGTGGCTTCGTCGCCATGATCGCCGGAGTGGTGCTCCGCGCGACAGGCGAGGGTATGTCCAAGGCCGCCCGCAATCGCGAAGCCGAGCAACTCGACCGCCGCCGCTATCCTCATGAGGAGCACGTGATCGCGGATGTCCGAGAACAATTACCGATTCGGCGATGTGTACGGCCCGGTCAACGCGGGCGACGGTCAGCAGTACGTGGCCGGCGGCGATCAGTACATCGTGCACGGCGACCAGTTCATCGCCGGAGGCGACCAGACCGTGGACCGGTCCGACCACCGGCAGTTGCTGTTTGATGTCTCCGCCCTTCAGGAGTTGCTCGCGGACCTGCGGCTCACCTCGGGCGAACGGCAGAGCGCCGAAGGCGATATCGCCGGGCTGAGGGACGCGTTGGACCGCGACGAACCGGACCGAGAGCAAGCCGGGCGGCATCTCCGGGAGTTCGCCGCTGGACTCCACCAAGCCGGAGCGATCGCCTCCGCGGGCACATCCCTGATGGACGCGGCCGGCAGGATCGCCCACTGGCTCGGACCGCTCGGACTGGGGGCCATGGCGCTGCTCGGCGCCTGACAGGGAGTTGATTTTTGCAGACTGGATCACCAAGTCTCACCAGGCGCCCGTAACCGCGTCAAGCGGGCGCAACCCCGAGAACGACGGAGCCGTACCAGGCCCTTGCCTCCTGTTCCCGTGGGGACAGATCCTTGGAGGCGAGGTTTTCCACCCGGGGGGAGTTGATGGAGATCATCGTGAGTGCCGGGCCAATGGCCGGCGTAAGACATGAGATCCCGTGGGGGCATGTCGAGGTGGGCAGATTCTACGGAATCGGTATCCGGCTCGATGCTGAGGGAGTGAGCAGACGGCACGCGGCCATTGACCGATCGGGGGACCGGGCGGTCATCACCGACCTCGGCTCGCTCAACGGCACGTATGTCAATGGCAGGAGACTCGCCGGTGCCCAAATTCTCCGCCATGGCGACAGGCTGCGCATCGGCCCGTTCGAGCTGCAGTTCTCCACCGGCTCAGCCGGGGCAGGCATGACCGTCCCATCACAAGGCTATGGATTCCAGGACGTGTACGGTCCGGTCAACGCGGGCGACGGTCAGCAGTACGTCGCGGGCCGCGACCAGTTTGTTGCGGGACGGGACATCCACGGGGATGACCGCCGGGTGATCGTCAACGCCGATTACGACGCGATCGACGAGATATTTCAAGGTCGCGGGTTCGGCCGCTTCCTGGCAATCCTGGGGCTCTTGGTGGCGCTCGCCGGATTCGCTCTGTTCGCTTACACCCTCTTCAGCGGCATGGACGACGCCGGCCCGCCCCCCGGAACGGAGAATCCCTTCGTTGCCAAGAAGCTGTTCGGGCTGCCGGTGGTCGCCGTGGGTTTTGGCGCGTTCGTTGCTGGGGGCGTGCTGTCCGGTATAGGTGTGGGTATTTCTAAGGCTGCCCGCAGACGCGTGGAGGAAATCGAGTACCTCAACCGGACTCGCCGCCCACGGCGTCCCTGAACAGCGTTGAGGAGCAATGCGTGAACAGCGACACCTACCGCTTCAGTAACGGGCAGGGCTCCGACAACGCGGGCAGCGGAGATTGACACCGTCGGCAGGATCGCCCGCTGGCTCGGACCGCTCGGGGCTGTGTCCGGGTGGAGTGACCCCCGAAACTCTGGACGCGCTGGAGAAGGCCGCTGCGGAAAAAGGGGCATCAGCGAGGAAAAAGACGGGCAACTCGACCCGGAGCGAGAAGAGCGACGACGCGTGAGGCGTCGCCGCAGGGCTCGGCTCGCCGCCGCGGACCTGGGGCGTTCCCGCGGCGGACTGACCACCAGGACACACCTGTCCTGCGTTCCGCAGTGCCAGCCCCCTCTCGCTCAAGATCACCGCCGGGCAGGCGGGAGACAGTCCGCAGTTCATCCCCGTCCTGAACAAGATCCGCGTCCCCGGCCCGGTCGGCCGGTCCCGCACCAGGCCCGACGCCGTCGCCGGCGACAGGGCGTACCCGTCCCGCCAGAACCGTTCCCACCTGCGCTAACACGGGGTCAAAGCGGCCATCCCCGAGAAGAAGGATCAGGCCGCCCACCGCAAGAACCGCGGCTCACGCGGCGGACGGCCCGTCACCTGGGACAAGCAGATCTACAAGCTCCGCAACAGCGTCGAACGCACCATCAACAAGATCAAGGACTGGCGCGGCCTCGCCGTCCGCTACGACAAAAAGCCTGAAAGCTACCAGGCCGGACTCGAATTATGCGCCGGGCTTCTCTGGATCCGACACCTCGGATCACAACCTTGATCGCAATGTCACACAGGCCCTAGCAGGCTTCCAGCCACGACGAGTAGCCGCCTGGCGCGAGCACCGGGACCTTACCGGGGCACTCGCCGGTTTCGGCGAAGAGTTGTATGTCTGCGGCCACGATCGTGCCCGGGCCGGTCGCTGTGGGCACAACCTCGCCGGGCGGTATGCCGCCTGCTCACAGGCGGGCGTCCAGGAACTCGCCGAGCGCGGTCCTGGACATCGGACCGCTCCAGGCCGCCGTCGCCTCGCCCTGATCGATCAGGACGAAGGAAGGCGCGCCGGTGATGTTGTACCGCCGTACGGAGCTGGTGCACCTTGCGATGTCGGCCCGCACGACGATCAGTCGGCCCTGGTAGGCGTCGGCCACCTCCCGCACCAGGGAGTCCATTTCCTTGCATGCCGCCGCGGCCTTGGGCCACACCCCGTGGAAGTACGCGAGCACCGGGACGTCGGCCCTTGCCAGGATGAACTCGAACTCGGCGTTCTCCTGGGGTTGATGGACTCTGTTTGCCATCGGGACTCCTTGACGTTCCACTCGATGCAAGGCAGTTGGTGCCTCCTTGTGTCTTCCCACCGCGGCGGCGCGTACCGCCCGTCAGTGAGCCCTGCGCACTCGGGCGGCCTTGCGGGCCTCCGCCATCGTGCGCGCCTCCGCGGCCTTCCCGGATTCCTTCGGCGGCCGACCCGCGCGGGTGCCGAGCTCCCGGAACGCAGCGTTGCCGGTCTTCGCCCTGTCCTGCACCGGCGGGCGCTTCGCTCCTGTCCGACATCATTCGGTTCACGTCCCGGCGCTGGCCGGGCGTGACCAGCGTGACCACGCTGCCGGACTCCCCGGCACGCGCGGTCGCCCGCCACGGTGGAGGTAGTCCTTGGGGTCGGAGGGCGGATCCACGTTGACGACGAGGTCCAGGTGCTCGATGTGGATGCCACGGGCAGCGACGTCGGTGGCCACCAGCACCGTGATCTTGCCGTCCTTGAACTGGGCCAGCGTGTGCGTGCGCTGCGGCTGCGACTTCCCGCTGTGCGGAGCACCCGCTTGTATGCCGCTGCTCCGCAGGTGGCGGGTGAACTGGTCCACACCGTGCTTGGTGTCCAGGAACATCAGCACGCGCCCATCCCGAGCCGCGATCTCGGTGGCCGTCGCGTACTTGTCGGCGGGATGGATGTTCAGTACGTGGTGCTCCATCGTCGCGACCGATCCCTCCGCCCGGTCTACCGTGGCGAACACCGGCTCACTCAGATGGTTCCTGACCGCTTTCGCCGGCGGAACGACGAGGGAGGAGCGGAGCGGACGGCACGGGCGTCAGGGGCGCCGTCCGGCGCTCACGTCGGCATATCCCTTCCATGCGCGCTTCGTATGTGCGGTCGCCCAAGCTGATCCCGATCTTCTTCCGGACGGGCAAGGGCGATGCGAGTACTGATCATCGGTGCTGGAGCAGCGGGCACGGTCGCGGCGATGGCCGTGCAGAAAGCCGGGCACGAACCGGTCGTTTACGAGGCATACGAGCACAGCGCGGGGCTTGAGCACGGCATCTATCTGGGCGTCGCCGTCAACGGGCTGGACGCCCTGCGCGCGGTCGACGCCCAGCACGTGGTCATGTCCGCCGGATTCCCCAGCGGCAGGATGACGTTCTACAGCGGCACCGGCAGGAAACTCGGCGAGATGCCGATGGGCCCTGAGCTGTCCGACGGCTCCGTCACGTACACCGTCCGCCGCTCCGACCTCTATGGCGGCCTCCACCAGGAGGCCCTCGACCGCGGGGTCCGCATCGAGCACGGCAGGCAGCTGGTGGGCGCCGAGTGCCGGGAGGACGGCAGCGTCGTGGCCCGCTTCGCCGACGGGAGTACCGCCGAGGGCGATGTCCTGGTCGGAGCCGACGGTGTCCACTCCGCCACCCGAACCGTCATCGCCCCGGCCAACCCGGGGCCCCGCTACACCGGGCTCGGTGACGCCGGCGGCTTCGCTCGCGACGTCGCGCTCGACAGCGAGCCCGGCTCCTACGTCATGATCTGGGGGAAGAACTGCTTCTTCGGCTACACGGTCAGCCCCGACGGCGAGATCTGGTGGTTCGCCAACCCGCCCAGCCGTGCCCAGCCATCCCGCGCGGAGCTGCGCGCCCTCAGCGCCGCGCAGCTGCGCACCAGGCTGATCGACCTGCTGGCACCGGACCGCTCCCCAGGCGCCGCGATCGTGGCGGCCAGCCGCCGCGATCGTGGCGGCCAGCGACGACTTCGAGCTGGGCAACCAGTACGACCTGCCGTTCGTGCCCACCTGGTACCGGGACCGCATGGTGATCATCGGTGACGCTGCCCACGCGGTCTCGCCGGCCGCCGGCCGCGGGCCAGGGCTTCTCCCTGGCTGCCGAGGACGCCGTCACCCTCGGTCGGTGCCTGCGCGACCACCACGACGTTCCCGGAGCCCTGGCCCGGTACGAGGGGCTGCGCCGCGAGCGCGTCGAGCGGGTCGTTGCGTGGGGTTCCGGCATGAACAACGCCAAGAAGCAGGGCCTCGCCGGTCGGATGGTGCGCGACCTGGTCCTACCGACGATTCTCAAACGCGGCAGCAGACCCGAGGAGATGCGCAAGATGAGTTGGCTGTTCGAGCACCACATCGACTGGGAGAGCAGCGTATGAGCCCCGTCGAGGCCGCGCCCGACGCGCGGCTGAAGTGGGCGGTCCTGGCCGTCGTCCTGGCCGCCGACGTACTCGACCTGCTGGACGCGACGATCACCAACATCGCGGCCCCGACCATAACCGAGGACCTTCACGGGGGTGAGGTCCTCGTCCAATGGCTGGGCACCGGATACTCGTTGGCGCTGGGAGTTCTGCTGGTGACCGGCGGCAGGCTCGGTGACAGGTTCGGGCGCCGTCGTGTCTTCCTCATCGACGCCGACCTGTTCGGCCTCGGATGGCGGTCGATGTTCCTGGTCAACATCGTGGCCGGTGGCGTCGCCGTCGTCGGGGCTTTCCGGGTGCTGCCGAGGGATGACGGGGACGGGGACGCTGCGGTCGACGGTCTCGGGTCCGCACTGCTGGGGCTCAGCGTGATCGGGCTGCTCTACGGGTTGATCGACGGCTCCGGCCACGGTTGGTCGGCTCGGCCGGTCCTGTACCTCGCCGGTGGCGCGCTGTTCTTCGTGCTCTTCTGCCGCCGCCAGACGAGTGCGGCGGAGCCGCTGATCAAACCCTCCCTCCTGCGGAACCGCGGGTTCACCTCGGGTCTGTTCCTCGGCATCGTCTTCTTCGCCGCCGTGTCCGGCCTGCTCTACGTGCTGTCCCTGTTCATGCAGCACGGCCTCGGCTACTCGCCGACTAAGGCCGCGTTCGGGCTCGCCCCGATCGCCGCGGGCATCGTCATCGCCTCCATCGCCGGCCACCACCTCATCGGCGGGCTCGGCCGCAACCTCATCTTCATCGGCCTGATCATCACCCTGGCCGGGACCGGCTGGATGCTCGCACTGGTCCACGCCTCCGGCACGGACGTCGCCCCCTGGGCACTGGTCCCTCCCATCCTGCTGATGGGTCTTGGCATGGGCACCTGCTTCGGCACCGTCTACGACGTCACGATCGGTGACATCGACCAGCAGGAGGCCGACAGCGCCGGTGGTTCCCTGGGCGCGGTCCAGCAGGTGGCCAATGCCATCGGTGCGGCGGTCGTGACCACGGTCTACTTCCACGCCGACGGCCAGGTACCGGCGATGAGGAGCAGCCTCGAAGTATCCGTACGTTCCTGCCGTGGATCGCCTTCGCGGTCGTCAGTACCGACGACGACTCCCGTTGGGGCGCCGCGGCCGGCTTCGCCGTCGCCGCCTGCCTCATCGCCCTCGACCGCAGGGCCGGGCGGCCCTGGGACACGCTGGTGATCGAGGTGAGTTCGACGCTGTACTTCGGAGGACTGGCCATCGCGGCGTTCGCCGTCGACCGTGCGCCGCTCGGCTCCTACGGTGCCGCGTCGTCGATCGCCTGGCTCGCCGTGACCTCGGGGCTGTCGCTGATGATGCGCAAACCGTTCACCCTGGGCATCGCCCGGACAACGGTGCCGCGTGAGCTATGGAGCCGCCCGGCCTTCTACACGACCAACGTGATCATCACCACGGCCTGGGCCGTATCCTTCACGGTGGAGGCCGCTCTGCTCGCGCTGCTGGTCGACTCCTCGACCGGTCTCATCATCGCGGTGAAGGCCGCCGGTTTCGTCCTGCCCGCCGTCTTCACGGTCCGCTACAGCCGCAGCGCGCACGAGCGGGCAGCGACGGCGCGACACGCCTGACCACCTGGCACCGGTTCCGCCCCGCCGCGTTTTCGCAGGCTTTCACGGAGCCTGTTTCCCCGATCACACCACGGAAAAGGGTTGATTGACATGACCAAGCCCGGAGCCGGTCCCGGCCCGCGGGTCCTGTCCGACCAGGACCTGTCGCAGCTGATCGCCGGCCAGCAGTTCGGCGTGCTGGCCGCGGTCAGGAGTACGGGACACCCGCACCTGACGACAGTGCTCTACGGCTGGGATCCGCGCGAGCGGGTCATCCGGATCTCGACCACCGCCGACCGGTTGAAAGTCCGCCAACTGCGCAACGATCCGCACACCGCGCTCCATGTGGCCGGCCCGGACCAGTGGTCCTTCGCCGTCGCCGAAGGAACGGCCGAACTCTCGGAAGTGACCACCGTCCCCGGTGACGCCTCGGGCCGCGAACTGCTGGCCATGACACCCGGCTTCGACGACCCCGCCGCTGAGAAGGCCTTCCTCGAGCAGATGGTCGACGACCGGCGGCTGGTGATCCGCATCCGGGTCTCCCGGCTGTACGGGACGGCGCTGGACATCTCCTGACTGCGATATGCCGTCCGCAGGACAGGTCAGTCGGAGGACCGGTCCGCGAGGATGCGGGCGGCACGCTGCTCGGCCGAGCCGCTGAAGGGGCCGAAGTCCCGGATGACCCCCAGTGCCAGTTCGGCGTGGGCAGCGGCATCGTGACGGTGGCCGAGCTGGTGATGGGCCTCGGCCAGGAGTGCCAGGGTGCCGGCATGGCCGAGGTGGTAGTTGGTGCGGACGCTCAGGCTCTGGGCCGCGCGAAGCCGTTCTATGGCGTCGCCGGGGCGATTCCGGTGGATGTCGACACCGGCCAGGCCATTGAGGGCGAGGATCTCGTTCAGCGGGTCGTGGGTCTGGCGAGCGATGCTGAGGACCTCGGTGAAGGCGTCGGTGGCGGCCGCGTATCGCCCGGCGTCACAGTGGATCGCGCCCAGGGTGACGAGCGCGTCGGCCTTCAGACGTTGGTCCCCGAGGGCCTCGGCGCCGGTCAGCGACTTGATGATGGCCGCGCTCGCCTCGTCCGGCCGTCCCTGCTCGTACCTGATCAGGCCCAGGGTCCCGTACACCCAGATCTCGTGTCCGAACCTGTGCGGCTCCGCGAGGAGCGGAAGGGCCGCGGCGAGGTAGTCCGCCGCACGGTCGGGCTCGCCGAGTGCGACCCACGCTGCCGCGAGGTTGTTGAGGTTGCTGACCCGGCCGGAGACGTCGTCGATCTCCTCCGCGAGGGACAGAGCGCTCTCGAACAGCTCGATCGCCTCCCTCGTCCTGCCCAGCTGGGCAAGAGCCGCGCCCCGGCCGCGCAGTGCGGCCAGCTCGCCCTGGCGCCATCCGGTCCGCCGGAACAACTGCGCTGCCCGGCTGTACTGCTCGATGGCCTCGGGGAACTCCGCCATGTGCCAGTGGATCACGCCGAGGTGCCGGCGCATCGCGGCCTCGCCATCCGGAGCGTTCTCCGCCAGCGCGGCGCTCAGCGCCGTCTCGACGATGGCCTTCCACTCCGGGCGGGAGATCCCGGGGAAGAGATAACTGCTGCCGTCCAGCGCGTCGGCGAGGTGCCATGCCATCGGCCGCGGCCCCGACGCCGCCGCGTGACGGACGCCGGCAACGAGGTTCTCCCAGTCCAGGTCGAGCCATCGGCGGGCCTGCTCGGCGTCGGTGATCTCCAGAGCTTCGGCGACTTCGGCCACGGGCCCGAGGGGAAGCCTCGGGACGGCCGGGGAGGTGAGCAGCCTTCCTGCCCGATCGACGGTGGCCAGATAGAAGGTGAGCAGTCGGCTGACGGCCGAGTCCCTGTCCGTGCGGTCGTCGGCGCAGGCCAGTTCGGCGGCGAACTCGAGCAGCAGGTCGTGGCAGGCGTACCGGTCCGCGGTGAACGACCGGACCAGGTGCAGCCTGGCGAGCCGGTCCAGGAGGTGCTCCGCCTCGCCGATCGGGACGGCGGCGAGCGCGGCCGCCGCGGCGCTGGACAGACCACCGGGCGCCGGCACCAGGCCGAGCAGCCGGAACATGCGCCGGGCCGGGGTGGGCAGCGCCTGGTACGACAGGTCGAACGCGCCGCGGACGTTGGACCGTGCGTCGTCGTCGATCCTCAGGAACGCCAGCCGGCCCGCGCAGGCGAGTTCCCGGGCGTGGGAGCGTAGCGTACGGTGTGGCTGGTCGGCGAGCCGCGCGGCGATGATCCGCAGCGCGAGGGGCAGATAGCCGCACAGCCGGGCCAGGTCGTCGGCGGCCTCCGGCTCGCTCGTGAGGCGCGTCGCGCCCATGGTCCGCGCGAGCACGTCGTGGGCCTCCGAGGGGGACAGCACGTCCAGCGTCAGCCTGCGGGCCCCGTCCAGGGCGACCAGCCCGCCCAGCCGGTCGCGGCTGGTGACCACCACGAGGCAGCCGGATCCCCCGGGAAGCAGGGGTCGGACCTGGTCGGGTGAGCACACGTTGTCGAGGACGATCAGCAGCCGGTGTTCTGCCAGCAGCGACCGGTACAGTCCGGCCTGGGCGTCCAAGGAGACCGGGATCGTCTCGACGGCTACCCCGAGCGCCAGCAGGAGTTGGGGCAGCGCCTCGGCCGCCGACACCTGTGACCCGGTATCGAAGCCGCGCATGTCGAGGAAGAACTGGCCATCGGGATAGCGCAGTTCCGCCTGATGCGCCCAGTGCACCGCCAGCGCGGTCTTGCCCGCACCCGCCGCCCCGGCGATGACCAGCAACCGGGTGGCCCCGGCGCTGAGCGCGTCCAGCCTGTCGAGTTCGGCTCGCCGGCCGACGAACTGGGCCATGTCAGACGGCAGCTGCCGCATCGGTGGACGGGCGGCCGGTGCGCGCGACGGGCCCCGCGGCGTCTCCTGCTCCGTGAGGATCTGCTGCTGGAGCTGCCGGAGATGCGGGGCGGGCTCCAGGCCGAGTTCGTCCACCAGCCGTTCCCGCAGCGTCCGGTACACCTCAAGGGCGTCGGCCCGGCGACCGCTGTGATGCAGCGCGACCACCAGGTGGGCGTGCGTGCGCTCCCGCAGCGGATGATCGCTGGTCAGCCGGCCCAGGTCCGCGATGAGCTCGGAGTGCCGGCCCAGGGCGAGCATGCCCTCGGACCGCGTGTCCAGCACGCCCAGGCGCAGTTCCTCCAGGCGAAGTGCTTCGGTCTCTGCGAACGGACCGGTCACCCCGCCGAGCGCGGCGCCACGCCAGAGCGACAGGGCTGTCTCGCACTGGGAGATCGACCGGTCCGCATGCCCGGACTCGGCGCTCCGGCGGGCCAGTTCCGCGAACTCCAGGAAGGTGGCGACGTCGAGCTGTCCCGGTTCGGTGCGGATCAGGTAGCCCGGCGGTCGAGTCACGATCAGGTCGGCTGCCGCCGCCGTGAGGGCCTTGCGCAGCTCGGACACCAGCATCCGGACCCGGGTGTCCGGAGACGCGGGCGCGGGGCGTCCCCAGATGGCGTCGGCCAGTGACCCCAGCGAGACGACCCGGTCCGCGTTGAGGAGCAGCACCGCCAGCAACGACCGCTGCTTGCCGGTGAGGGGCACCAGCCGCGACGCCACCGTCACCTCGACCGGGCCCAGCACCCGGAACTCCACCGCAACACGATTCCCCGACACTCCGCCCAGAGTAGCGTCCCACTCGAACGTCGAGGAGTTGCAGGCCGCCGCGACCTGGGGGCGGGGTTCACACGCGTGCCGCCGCACCCGTCACAACCTGCGTCCGAGCAGGCCGCACAGGGTGCGGCGGTACGAACCCAGCCCGTGCTCAGCTCTTCTCGAAGACGGTGACGGCCCGTCCTGCGCAGGTCCGCCAGTCCGTTCCGGGTAGGCGGCGATGTCCGGGCGCCCGGCGGGTTGATCGGGCGCCCGGACGGAGGCCTGATTTCTCGCACTTGTGAAATCGCTACAACCCGCACGATGCGTCGGACCCGGGAAGATCCAGCGGCAGGGGGAGCGCGGACGCCTTTGGACGGGCTGACATGAGACACCACCAGCGAACCCGGCTCATGGCCCCTGATCAGGCAAATGGGGTTTCTCGTTTCGGTTGACCTTGCAATCTGGGCTCATCGGGCAGTCGTACAGCCCGTCCGATCAGGAATGATGGTCACGACTCGGTTCGTCAGGCCACCTTGACGCCGGACGCGAGGGTCCACGTCTGGTTGGCGCCGCCGTTGCAGTTCCACAGCTCCAGGCCGGCGCCGTTGGGGTTGGTGGCCCCGGTGACGTCGAGGCAGAGCCCGGACTGAACGCCGGTGATCGTGCCGTTGGAGTTGACGTTCCACTGCTGGTTGGTGCCGCCGTTGCAGTCGTAGATCTCAACGTGCGTACCGGCGGTGGTAGCGCCGCCGTGGGCGTCGAAGCACTTGCCCAGCACCTTCAGCGTCTTGGCCGAGGAGCTGTAGGTGATCTTCTGGTTGGCGCCGCCGTTGCAGTCCCACACGTCCAGCTGCGTGCCGTTCACCAGGGTGCTGTTCGGGTCGTCGGCGCAGCGGCCGGAGAGGCCACTGGTCAGGTTGCCGCCGACCGGAGTCGAGGAGCTGGACGGGGTGACCTTGAACAACGCGGACTCGTGCGGGGCCAGACTCCGGCTGACGGAGTTGGTGAGAGTCTCGTTCGACTTGCCCCATAGGTTGCGCACCGTGGCGGAACCGCTGAACCCGAGGTCGGAGAAGTCAGCCGTCACCGTCTCGTTGCCGGCCCGGTCGGAACGGTTGAACAACGCCACCGTGTAGCTGCCGTCCGGGTTCTTCTGCTTCGTGGCCCACACCTGCAGATCGTTGTTGTTCGAGATCTGGCTGGCCACCACGGAGTCGGTCTGGTTGACGTTGGTGACCTCGGCGTTCTTCAGCATGTTGAGGTCACCGGCGTCCAGGTTGGTCAGGTCGCTCCCCAGCATCATCACCGACCGCGTGATCGCCCACAGAGTGATCACGCTCTGCCGTTCGTTCACGGTCAGACCGTTGTGGTCACCGTTGCCGACCTCGATCGAGTCCGGGTCGTTCCAGCCACCCGGACCGGCGTACTGCCCCCACTGAGCCAGGTTCGCCCAACGCGGCCCGACGTTGCTCCAGGTGGTGAGGGTCGAGCAGTAGCACTCGATGTCACCTCCCGTCCGCCAGCTGTTGGAGTACTGCTGCCAGGTCTTGATGTTGTTGATGTCCAGGGTGTTCGACAGGCCGAGGTGGATGGTGCGGCCGGTCTGGTTCAGCGCCTTCGACCATGCGATGACGTCGTTCTGGTCGCTGGTGTGCACGCCGTCGATCTTGATGTAGTCGACCCCGTAGGAGGCGAACAGGTTCGCCCACGAGTTCACGAACGCCTGTGCCGCGGTGGGGTTCTTGTTGTAGTCGATGAAGTACATGACATTGCCGAACCCGCCGTAGTTCGACTCGAAGGTCGACGTGCTCGAGACGATGTCCCGTGCGTGGTAGGACGTGCCCTCGATCGGGGTGTTCTGGTCGTACGCCGCCTTCGGGATGCCCGGCGTCACGTACATGCCGAACTTCTCACCCAGGCCGTGGATGAAGTCGCCCAGGTTCTTCATACCGTCCGGGAACTTGCCGGTGTCGACGACCCAGCGACCGTACTGATCGACGGTGGTGCCGGGGTTCTTGATGTAGTAGTCGTCCAGATTGATGTACTGGTAACCCGCTGACATCAGGCCCGAGTCGTGCATCGCCTGAGCCTGGGCCTTGATCTTGGCCTCCGTCGGGCTGGTTCTGACGGAGCTCCAGCTGCTCCACCCCATCGGTGGCGTCCGCGACGCACCGTTGTCCTGGGCTTGCGCGGGCGTCGAGCCCGTCAGGGCGGAGAGGAACAGCGAGGACGCCAGGGCGACCGTCGCGACGAGTGCGCGCTTGGACATGACTCTCCTTCGAGTCGATTCACTTCACGCCAGGAGTTCAGACTGTTCCGTATTGAGCCCTAGTGTTTGATCGAGTGTCAATACATTCGACCAAGTGGACTCGATCCGACAGATCCACTCAGTTCCGGACTGTCGCGGCGGCTGTAGTTCGTTGACTGGTGGGTCGTCGTGCAGGCAACTCCGCGCTGCCATAGCCGCCAACAGGGCCGGCAGAACGCTGCGTGTGCTGCCGGCCGACATCTGCCCCTTGGTGCGGACCCGGCTCCGAGGGGTGGACGGCGAAGCGGCCGCGGGCCGCGGCATCAGGCAGGTAAGGAGACGCCTCCGTGAAATCGTGGACGCATTTTTCCGTGGCGGTCGAGACCAAGAGATTGTGGCGGGTCGTCTTCGACAGCCCGCCCATCAACCTGGTCTCGCCGGAGATGCTCACCGACCTACCGCAGTTGATCGACCAGATGGAGGGCGCTTCGGAACTGCAGGCTGTCGTCTTCGAGTCGGCGAACCCGGACTACTTCCTGAACCACTACGACACCTCCCGGGTCGCCGAGACGCCGAAGGAAGCCGGGGCGAGCGGCTACCCGCTGCTGATCGACGCCAGCACGCGCCCTGGAGGTCGCCCTCTCCAGCGACGACTACCCGGGCGAGCTGGCCGAACGGTACGGATGGGTCAACCGCGCGGTCCCCGACAGCGAGCTCGACGCTCTGGTCGACAACCTCGCCCGACGAATCTCCTCGTTCGACAAGGAATCGATCACCGCGGTGAAACAACAGGTCAACAGGTACACCCTCCCCTCCGCGGACGACCTGAAGTCTTCCTATGACATCTACTTCTCGTCTTTCGGCTGGCCGGGCAGTAAGCGCAGGCTGCCCGCTGCGAAGGCAGCCGGACGAAATCAGCCGGGCGACTACGAAATGCGCCTCGGGTACCACCTCGGACGCCAGCCGGAAGAAGACTCACCATGAAGTATGGGAACCAGACGGCTGCGGCTGAGCCGACAAAGGTGTCGAACAAGGCCGTGTGATTGACCCTGGACCGCGCCCGTGAGCTACGTGGCCTGGGCGCCGGCGCGTGCGAGTGGACCCACACCGATCGCTCGCCACCTCCGGAGTCGTCCGCCAGTTGCGCCTGGACCAGGAAACCACCGACGAGGGGCCGTGCCCAGGGAACTCCAGCACATTCATCGCGAGCCTCTTGCCGGCAGCTCCCTGCGCTGTCAGACGTTCGGCCGAGAGCCTCTGCCCCGCCGGCAGCAGAGCAGCGAAATGACGACCTACGGTCGGCCGGCGGCGCCCGCGCCGATGCGGCGAGTCACCCGGCGCGGGGCGGGGGCACCTCAGCACGGCTCGCCCTGCTTCGCACCGGGGGCGATCCCCTGTCCTGGCACGCCCCAGCCGCGTGCCAGGACAGGGGTCCTACCCCGGTTCGAACGGACCGGGCCGGCTGGTGTCCTGGTGGCAGTCGAGTGGAGCTCCGAGGACACCGATGGCCGTGGTGGGCCTCACCGCGGCCTGGCCCGCGGTGGCCGCGATCGTGCCCGGCACGGCAGGCGGTCCGCTGCGAGCGCCTGAGTCCCTCAGCGCCGCACCTCCGATCCGGAAGGCAAGTCCATGAAACCGATGCCCTGGGACGCCCCGGCGTACCGCCGGACCCTGCTGCGTACGGCTGCCGCGCTGCCCTTTGCCGGCTTCACCGGCGTTGCCCTGGAGAGCTCCGCCGCGGCGGCCGACGGCCCCGGCCTTCCCGACTTCGCACCGGTCCCGGCTGCCGCGATCGGGCCGGAGCTCAACGACTCGGGATACTTCGTCGGTCGGATCGGCGGAAGCCTCCACTGGGTCACCGACGGCTTCTACCAGGCGATGTTCCTCAGCACCCGGGAAGGCGTCGTCCTGGTCGACGCGCCGCCGACGATCGGGCACAACCTCCTGCGGGCGATCGCCGAGGTGACGCGGGCCAACGGCCGTCCGGCGAAGGTCACGCACCTGGTCTACTCGCACTCGCACGCCGACCACAGCGGGGCCTCGTCGATCCTCGGCAAGGACGTCGTGCGCATCGGGCACGTCGAGTGCCGGCGCCTCCTGCTGCGCGCCAACGACCCGAACCGGCCGGCGCCGACCGTCACCTTCGAGGACCACTACACGCTCGAGGTCGGCGGTGAGCGCCTGGAACTGGCCTACCACGGCCCCAACCACAGCCCGGACAACGTCTTCGTCTACGCCCCGGAGCACAGGACCCTGATGGTCGTCGACATCCTGTACCCGGGCTGGGTGCCGTTCAAGAACATCGCGGTGTCCCAGGACATCCCGGCCTGGCTCCGGGCGCAGGACATCGCCATGGGGTACCCGTGGCGGACCCTGGTCGGCGGCCATCTCGGCCGGCTCGGCGTGCGCGCGGACGGCGACCTCCAGCGCGCCTACATGGCCGACCTCGAAGCCTCCACGCGGGCGTCGATGGACCTGGACCCCCAGCCCTACTTCGACAAGTACGGCCCGCAGGGCAACTCGTGGGCGATCTTCAAGACCTACCTCGACGCGGTGGCGGTGCGGGCCGCCGCACCGGTGGCCGCGAAATACACCGGCGTCCTGGCCGCCGCCGACGTGTTCACCCTCGACAACGCGGCGACCTTGGTCGAGTCCTTCCGCATCGACGCCGGACTGCTCGGCCCGTTCGGCACCCGGCCCTGACCCTACGCACCGACATCCGCGAACCGCCCGCACGACGAGCCCCCAGGAAAGGCCCAACCGCCCATGAGCAACAGTCCGACACCGGTTCTCTTCATCCACGGCCTGTGGCTGCACAGCACGTCCTGGCAGCCGTGGATCGACCTGTTCCGCCACGAGGGCTACGACCCGTCCGCACCGGGCTGGCCCGGTGACCCCGACACCGTGGAGGAGGCGCGGGAGAACCCGGAGAGTATCGCCGACCACGGCATCGACGACGTCGTCGAGCACTATGCGGCGATCATCCGCGGGATGGAGACGCCGCCGATCCTGATCGGCCACTCCTTCGGCGGCATGATCGCCCAGAAGCTCCTGGGGCAGGATCTGGCCGCGGCCGCCGTCGCGATCGACGCGGCCCAGATCAAGGGCGTCCTGCCGCTGCCGCTGTCCGCGCTGCGGTCGACGCTGCCGGTGTTCAAGAACCCGGCGAACAAGCACCGCGCGGTGTCCCTGACCGCCGAGCAGTTCCGCTTCGCGTTCGGCAACGTCCTGACCGAGGAGGAGTCCGACGCCCTGTACGCGCGGTGGACCATCCCCGCGCCGGGCAAGCCGCTGTTCGAGGCCGCCGCGGCCAACTTCAACCCCCACTCGCCGGCGAAGGTCGACACCGCGAACTCCGGGCGCGGCCCGATGCTGCTGATGTCAGGTGGCAAGGACCACACCGTCCCCGAGGCCGTCACCCTCGCCACACTCAAGCAGTACCGGCATTCCGATGCCGTCACCGAGTTCCTGTCCTTCCCCGACCGCGGGCACTCGCTGACGATCGACTCCGGGTGGCGCGAGGTCGCGGACGCGGCGCTGGGCTGGCTGCGGCGGCAGAGCCTGGAGACCTCGCGGTGACCGCTCCCGCTTTCGACCACGGCCTCGCCGGGCAGAGCGCCGTGGTCACCGGCGCCGGCCGGGGCATCGGCCTGGCGGTCACCGAGGGCCTGCTGGCGGCCGGCGCCCTCGTCGTCGCGGGGACCAGGAGCCGTACCCGTGAACTCGACGACCTGGTCGAGAAGGGCGCCGAGCTGACCGTCGTGGAGGTCGACCTGGCCACCCCGGAAGGCCCGGGCACGCTCGTGGCCGCGGCGGCCGAACTGCACGGCGGGATCGACGTCCTGGTGAACAACGTCGGCGCGGTGCGCCCACGGGTCGACGGCTTCCTCGCGACGACCGACGCGGACTGGGACTGGACGTTCACCGCCAACCTCATGGCCGCCGTCCGGGCCACCCGCAGCGCGCTGCCGCACCTGATCGCCGCAGGTGACGGCCGTATCGTCACCGTCTCCTCGGTCAACGCCCGGCTTCCCGACCCGCTGGTCATCGACTACAGCGCCGCCAAGGCGGCCCTGTCCAACTTCTGCAAGGCGCTGTCCAAGCAGGTCGGTCCGCAGGGCGTGCGCGTCAACTCGGTGAGCCCGGGGCCGGTCGAGACCTCGTTGTGGAAGGGCGCGGACGGAGTGGCCGCGACCGTCGGCGCCGGCCTCGGCCTCGATCCGCGCACCGTCGCTGAGACCGCCGCGGCCGAGGCGGTCACCGGCCGCTTCACCCTGCCCGCGGAGGTGGCCGACCTGGTCGTGTTCCTGGCCGGCCGCCGTTCGGGCAACGTCACCGGCGCCGACTTCCTCATCGACGGCGGTATGACCGACACCCTGTGATCCCGGTTCGCCCCCGGACCCGCTGACGACCCCGTCACCCCTCCCGAATCTGGAGCACCGCATGAGATTCCCCCTGCCCGGAAACCGCCGCCTGCTCGGCGTGGCACTCGCCGTGGCCGCCGCCCTGGGCGCGACCACGATCACCGCGGCCGCGACCCCCGCGTCCCACTCCCCGGCGTCGTCCGCCGGCGAGCGGATGCCCGCGGGGTTCAGCGAGCACAAGACCCGCGTCGCCGGCATCGGCCTGCACTACGTCATCGGCGGCCACGGGCCGACGCTGATGCTCATCCACGGCTACCCGCAGACCTGGTACGAGTGGCACGGCATCATGTCGGCCCTCGCCGAGCACTACACGGTCATCGCCCCCGATCTGCCCGGCGCGGGACAGAGCGACGCCCCGAAGTCCGGCTACGACAAGAAGACGATGGCCGCGGAGCTGCACGCACTGCTGGCGTCGCTCGGCAAGGACCGCGACGTGCGGATCGTCGGGCACGACATCGGCACGATGGTCGGTTACTCCTACGCCGCCCAGTACCCGTCCACCGTCACCAAGCTCGTGCTGAGCGAGGCGCCGATACCGGACCTGGGCATCTACAGCATCCCCTCGCTGACCGCGCGGGGACCCGGTGTGTGGAACTTCGGGTTCTTCAATCTGACCGACGGCCTGCCGGAGAACATGATCAAGGGCCGCGAGGTCGCCTGGACCGCCGGCTTCATCGGCGGGTTCGAGGCCGTCCCGGGCGCGGTGACCCCGGCCGACATCCGGGTGTTCGCCCACTACCTGGGCGACCCCGCCCACCTTGAGGCGAGCCTGGCCTGGTTCCGCACCTTCCCGCAGGACATCCGCGACGACGAGCGGTTCCAGAAGACCCCGCTGCGGATGCCGGTGCTCGCCATCGGCGCCTCGGGCAGCCTCGGCAGAGCCGTGGGCGACCAGGCCGAGCAGTACGCCTCCGACGTCACCGGGGTGACGATTCCGGACTCCGGCCACTGGATCTACGAGGAGCACCCCGAGGAGCTGACCACCATGCTCCTCGACTTCCTCGGCCGCCCGTGAACCGCCTTGCCTCTGAAGGAGCATGCGTGATCAACCATTTCCCCGCCTTCGCGCCCACCGCCGAGCGCGAGCCGTTCTGGTTCCTCGGCGGGCAGGCCAGGATCCTGCTCCCGGGCTCCGCGACCGGCAACGCCATGAGCCTCATGGAGTTCTCGGACCCGGTCGGCCACGCGCCGCCGCGCCACGTGCACGAGAACGAGGAGGAGCTCTGGTTCGTCCTCGACGGCGAGGTGTCGTTCTTCGTCGGCGACGAGCGCCACGACCTGACCCCCGGACAGGTCGCCCACGGCCCGCGCGGCGTGCCGCACAGCTACCTGGTCCGCTCCGGCGATGGCGCCCGGATCGCCGTCGTCTTCAGCCCGGCCCTTATCGAGGAGTGGTTCAAGGCCAACGGGACCCCGGTCGCCGAGACCGGGGACCTTCCGCCGGCCTTCGACCTGGCGGCCGTCGTGGGCTCGGCCGAGGCCTTCCGGCTGCGCGTCACCGGGCCGCCGCCGTCGCTGTGACACGTTCCCGAGACCCCGAGACCCCGAGACCCCGAGACCCCGAGACCCCGAGACCCGAAGGAAGCCGACATGACGTCCACCGATCCCGCGCGGTCCGCCCGCGCCCTGCTGCGACGCAAGAGCGTCGTGATACCCGCACTGGTGGCCGCGGCGCTGCTCGCCGTTCCGGCGAGCTCGCAAGCCGCGCCTAACCCGGCGGCCGGGACCGCCGCCGCCAGGAAGGCGGCCAAGCCGACGATCGTCCTGGTGCACGGGGCCTTCGCCGACTCCTCCAGCTGGGACGGAGTGGTCGACCGGCTGCAGCGCGGCGGCTACCCCGTCATCGGGCTGGCGAACCCGCTGCGCGACCTGGCCGGCGACGCGGCGTACCTGTCGAGCGTCCTCGACACGATCCCCGGGCCTGTCGTCCTGGTCGGGCACTCCTACGGCGGCGCGGTCATCACCGACGCCGCCGCGGGCCACGCCAACGTCAAGGCGCTGGTCTACATCGCGGCCTTCGCGCCCGACCAGGGCGAGAGCAGCCTGGGGATCACCGGCGAGTTCCCGGGCAGCCTGCTGCCGTCGTCCCTGGTGGTGCGGCCCTTCCCCGGCGGCGGCCAGGACGCCTCCATCGACCAGGCGGCCTTCCGGAAGGTCTTCGCCGCGGATGTGCCGGCCGGCGAGGCCCGCCTGATGGCGGCCGAGCAACGCCCGGTCGCGGTGGCCGCGTTGGCCGCGCCCAGCAGCGCACCGGCCTGGCGGACCATCCCGTCCTGGTACCTGGTCGCCGGCGCCGACCAGGCCATCCCACCGGCCGCGGAGCGCGCCATGGCCCAGCGCGCCCACGCGCACACCGTGACCATCCCGGGCGCCTCCCACGCCGTGTCGGTCTCCCACCCGGGAGCCGTCGCCGACCTGGTCCGGGCGGCCGCGCGGGCCACCGGCTGACCCGGTGCCCCCCGCCGGACAGGCCCTAAGCCGGCCGCGGCGAGGACTGATCGCCGTGGTCGGCCAGCGCGGCAGCCAGCTGATTGCGGGAGGCGATGCCGAGTTTCGGGAAAACGCGGTAGAGGTGCGAGCTGACCGTCCGGTGCGACAGGAACAGACGCTGACCTATCTCGCGGTTGGACAGGCCCTGCGCGGCCAGCTCGGCGATCTGGCTCTCCTGCGGCGAAAGCAGCTCGCGCGGGCTCGACGTCGGCCGCCACCCGCGCTCGCCGGTCGCACGGAGCTCCTGATCGGCTCGCTGCGCCCACGCGCGGGCACCTACGCTGTCGAACGTGGCCCTCGCCGCCCGCAGCGGTCCGCGGGACTCGACGATGCGTCGTTGCCGGCGCAGCCATGAGCCGTGAGCCAGCTCGATGCGGGCCCGGTGCCAGGGCAGCTCGCCGGCCGCGCCGCCCAGGGCTGCCTGGAAGAGCGACTCGGCCGAGGCGCGGTCGGCCAGCACCGCTCGGGAGTACTCCAGGGCGATGACCGCACCCGTAGAAGGGCAGGCACCCGCGATCTGTTCGATGGACGTCAACACGGATCGCGCCTCGGCCCGGTGATTGGCGCGGACGGCGGCGTCGGCCAAGTAGCTGAGTGTCCACACCTGCTGCATCCGCTGGAACGCGGGGTCGGCGGGCATGAACACCCGACGCAGCTCGCCGTACGCCCGCTCGTGTTGGTTTGTGCCCAAATCCGCTATGCCACGGGCCAGTTGAACGCCGGCCAGCAGGGACGACGCGGCATTCGGGGTCCGCAGCGCCACGTGTTCGGCCTCCGCGAGCAGGTCCTCACGCGTGTCCCGGCCGCCGCGGACCGCATCGATCAACGCCACGGCGATGCGTGCGGTGGCAGCCCACTGCGACTGGCCTGTCTCGTCCGCGAGCCGCACGGCCTCGTCGGCCGAGCGGGCCGCGTCGAACACCCCCAGGTAGACCTCGGCCCAGGCCCGTATCGCCAGCGCCTCGGCCAGCAGGCTCATGCGGCCTTGCGCGCGGAGCTCCTGGACGGGTGTGGACAGGAAGGCGACGGCATGGCGGAAATCGCCCGTGCAGAACGCGGCGATGCCCAGCAGGCCGGCCAGATCCGGCCGTCCGCCGGCGTCTGCCGGCCACAGTGCGAGCTGCTCGATGACCACCGGTCTCTGCTCGTCGGACTGGGCAAGCGCGTAGATGGCCAGCAGCCTGGGGTCGCGGACGGGCAGGCTCACCTGCTGGGCGGCCCGCACGATCTCGTGCCGCACTCTCTCGCCGGGATCGCGCCACCATGCCCTGCGGGCCGCGCCGACCAGCAGCTGCATGGCAAGGTCGACATCCTGGGCGCCTATGGCGTGCTGCGCCAGGCCGACGAGGTGACGTACCTCCGCGGGCTCACCTGTGGAGCCGTCGTGGAAGATGCCCTGGAGCCCGGCCAGCCTCGACTGATCCCGGGGCCGCAGCACCATGCCTGTGACCTGTGCCTTGATCTGCTCGACCTGGCGGAACCGGCCGAGCTCGTAACTGAGTTCCGCGGTGCTGAGCAGACGCGCGGCCTGTGAGCGCGGGTCCGGACTCAGCGCGGCTGCCCGCTCCAGCCACGCGGCGGCCGAGGCGACCGCACCACGGCGCTTGGCGTTCCCGGCCGCCCGTTCCAACTCGGCCGCGATGCCCTCGTCGCGTCCTGACACCGAGGAGGCCCGGTGCCACGTCGCGCGGTCCGGCTGATCGGCCAGGACGCGCGCGAGCGCCGCGTGCGCCTGCAGGCGGGTGGCCGGCGGCATGCCCTGCCGAAGGGCCGAACCGACCAGCGGGTGGGCCATCCGGTACCGCTCGCCGAGCACGGTCAGGAGCCCGTACTCGAAGGCCGGCTGTGCCATGACGAGGTCGACCGGTGAACCGAACAGGATCCCCGCGGCCGTGAGGACGTCGTTGAGGTCGTCGCCGTCGTCGACCGCGGCAATGGTCACCACCGCGCGCGCGGCCGGGACGAGGTGCTCAGCGCGCGCGGCGAACGTACGTTCCAGGCGGGTGGTCATGGGCAGGTCCTCGTCGAACTCGGTCCACGCGTACCGCCCCGACTCCAGCGCACTGGCGAACTCGAGCAAGGCGAGCGGATTCCCGCGGGCCTCCCGCAGTACGCGGTCGCGAACGGTCGACACCAACTGCGGCGCCCGCGCGTCCAGCAACGCGGCCGACGCGGCTTCGTCGATGCCTTCCAGCTCCACCCACTCGATCGTGTGGGGGTCGGCGAACGGCAGCGACTCGGGTCGCGATGTGCACAGCACGATCACCCGCTCGCCGGCGATGCGACGGCTGACGAAGGCCAGCACGTCGATCGACGGCTGGTCCATCCAATGGACGTCGTCGAGACACACAAGGACCGGTGTCTGTCCCGCCGAGTCGACGAGCAGCTCCAGAACCGCCAGGGAGGTGAAGAACGGCTGCACCTCGATCGAGTCGGTCATCGCGAAGCAGGCCAGGAGGGCGTCGCGCTGCACGGCCGGAAGCCGGTCGACGCGGGGCAGCAGGGGCCGCAGCAGCTGGTGGAGGCCGGCGAACGGCAGGCGCGTCTCGGACTGACTGCCCCGGGCGGTGAGCACGGTGAACCCGGCGGACCGCGCGTGCTCCACGACCTCTGCCTGCAGAGCACTCTTGCCGACCCCGGGTTCCCCGAACAGCCCGATCGCGCGCCCCCCGGAATCCACCGCGTTGAGGTGACCGAAGAGGGATCGCAGCTCGTCGTCGCGTCCGACGAGGCGCCGGCCATAGGTCGTGCTCACGCAACGATCATCCGATCGACAGCTCCCGCTGTCCACCAGGGGCCGGACGCATCAGTAGGACGGCGAGGGGACGTCGTCACCTCCCGGCCGACCGAGTGCGGCGGCGATCTGCCTCCGCGAGGTGATGCCGAGTTTGCGGAACACCTTGTTCAGGTGGAACTCGACCGTCGAGGTCGTGATGAACAGCCGGGAGGCGGTCTCCGCGTTGGTCAGTCCCGAAGCGGCCAGCAGGGCCACCTGCCGTTCCTGCGACGTGAGATCGAACCGGGTTTCCGGGACGCGTCTGCGTGCTGTCTCCCCTGTCGCGAGCAGCTCGATCCGGGCTCGTTCGGCGAACAGCGAGGCGCCCCACGCGCTGAAGGACTCGTACGCGGCCCGCAGATGGGTCCTGGCCTCGGATCGGCGCTTGCGCCGACGGAGCCACTCGCCGAACAAGAGGCGTGACCGGGCGTGTTCCGCGGCGAGGGGGACGGCTGCCAGAAGGTCGATCGACTCCTGGTACCACTTCTCCGCATGGGCGGTCTCGTCCACCAGGGCACGGCATCGGGCCAGGAGCCCCAGCGCCCACGGCGTTCCGGCAAGCTGCGCGCGATCTTCGAGCCGCTTCAGCGCAAGGGCCGCCGTGTGCCGGTCGCCCGCGCGGACGGCGGCTTCCACGAGCAGCGGCAGCACGAGATTGCCCTGCGAGGGCACGTCCTCCTCATAGGTGGGCAGTGCGTGGCGCAGCGCCTCGTCGTAGCGCCCCAAACCGAGGTTGAGAACGCAGAGAGCGTGATGTGCCAGGTGGCGCAGCATGCCCAGTCCGCATGTCGTCGATACGACGTCCATCATCGCCACAACGGCGTGCACATCGCTTTCCCTGCCCATCCACGCATACAGCAAGCCCCTGTTGAGATCTCCCTGAGTCGTCAGTCCGATGGCCGCGGCGTAGTCGTCGGCCTCGGCGAAGAGCGCCTCAGCCGCGGTCAGCCGCCCGTTCCGTATCTCGGTGTACGCCAGGACCGACAGGGACAGGCTGAGGCCGTACAGCGCACCTCGGCTGCGGTCCGCGGCCGCGAGGCGGCCGACGATCTCGACGAATGCCCCGATGTCCCACACGTCGTCCGCCGCCAGGCCCACGATGACGCTCAACGGGCTCGCCATGTCGTGCAGTTCGGCTGAGGCGCGCAGCTTCGCCAGAGCTTCCTGGATCGTCGCCACGCCGCTCTCGTAGCCGTGGGCCGTACGGAGAGCCAGGCCTCTGATCAGCTGCTCGGGGCTCCAGTCCGGGGCGTCCGGCCGGTGCGGGGTGGCGACCGCGATCTTGGCCACGTCCGTCAAGGTCGTGCGATCCATGGGGTCCCGGGCGATGACGGCGGCGTGCATGGCCTCGTAGAGCAGCTCCCAGGTCATGCGGGGGTCCGCGTCGCCGAGTTCGGCCACGGCGTCGAGCATCATGGCGGGGACGCGGTCGTTGCTTCCGGCGTTGAAGAGCTCCGCCGAGGCCCGGATCCGCAGCGCACGGGCGCGGGCGGAGGGCTGTTGGAGTGCGGGTACGGCGAGGTCGAGCAAGGGGAGCACCGCGGCCCGGTCCCCGGAGGTCAGATGGGCTTGGGCCGCGGCGAGGTAGCGCTCAGCGCGTTCGGCGGGGTCGACGGTGAGTTCCGCCGCCTTGGACAGGAACAACGCCTGAGCGGAATATCCACCCCTGGCCCGGGCGCAGTCCGAAGCAGTGTCCAGGTCCGCGGCGGCCGCGTCGTCGGGGCCGACGGTTGCCTGGGCGCGGTGCCATGCTCGCCGGTCGGGAACTCGGGCCGGGTCGCTGGCCGCTTCGAGGGCGGCATGGATCCGCCGCCGGTCGTGCCCGGAAGCCGCCGCGTAGACCGAGGAGCGGATGAGCGGATGCCGGAACCCGAGGCCGGCGCCGTGGTCCAGGACCCCGGCCTCGATGGCGGCGGCCGCGGACCTGGCCGCCAGGCCCAGCACGCCGGCCGCGTGCCAGACCACCGCCATGTCGTCGGTCGGCGCCGCGGCCATGAGAAGGAGCAGCATCCGGGTGTCCGACGGCAGCGCGGCCACCGACTGCCGGAAGTACTCCTCCAGCAGCCTGCTCACCGGCAGCGGATCGGGCATCGGCGCGACCCCGGCGAGCTGCTCGGCGCCGAGATGCGCCGCCAGTTCGACGAGCGCCAGCGGATTGCCCCCGGTACCGGCCACGATCCGGTCCGCGACCGCCGTGTCCAGGTGCCCGCCAACGGCGAGGGACAACAGCTCCCGGGCTTCGGCGGCGGGCAGCCCGCCGACACGCAGGGAAGGCAAGACGTCGAACAGTCCGTGGTCGCCGAGGTCGTTCCTGGTCGCGAAGATCAAGCCCAGCGAGTCGGCGTGCAGCCGCCGGGCGACGAAGGCCAACGTCTCGGCCGACTCCCGGTCGAGCCAGTGGACGTCGTCGATCAGGCACAGCATCGGCAGCTCCGACGCCGCGGACGACAGCAGCGCCAAGGTCGCCAGACCGACGAGGTACCGGTCCGAGTACGAGGTGTCGGCCAGACCGAACGCGGCGTTCAACGCGCCCCGCTGTCTGGCGGGAAGCCGCTCGATGCGGTGGAGGTGCGGCCGCAGCAGCCGGTGCAGCGCGCCGTAGCCCAGGAGCTGTTCGGCTTCGACGCCGACCAGCCACGTCAGCCGGACACCGGCGGCCTGGGCCGCCGCGTGTTCCAGCAGCCGTGTCTTGCCGACCCCTGCTTCGCCCGCCAGCACCAGGACCCCGCTGAGTCCTTCCCTTGCTGCGTCGAGGAGTTGTCCGATCGCCTCGCGTTCGGCGACGCGGCCGACCATCGGCCGCACCGTCCCGGAACGAGCCCCGCGCCACACCATGGGAATCCCCTGTCATCGACACCGTGACGTGAGAAGACGCTAGGCGCGTGGGTACCTCGTAATCGAGCGTCACATGACGGTGATCCGACTCAACCCGCCACCCGCCACCCGCCTTGCGCAGCTCGGCGGGGGAGGACGACTCCGAGTGGCCCCCGCCCGGGAGACAGCAACAAGGACCGTGCTCGGGTCGAGCGCCGTGGGCCGAGGAGGCGGCCGGGGCTGGCGAAGCGCTACGGCGTGACGTCGATCAGGACCTTGCCGACCGTGCCGGTCTCCACCGCCCGGTGGGCGTCCGCGGTGCGGTGGAGGGGGAAGCGGACCAGCGGGAGGCCGTGCTCGGTGCCGACCGGCAGGGCGCCGTCGCGGAGGGCGGCGGAGACGTCCTCGACGGCCGCGGCTCGGGCCTCGGGACCGGCCGTGAAGAGCACCAGGAACTGGAGGCGTGTGTTCAGCACCATGTTCTGCGGCACGTTCAACTCGACCGGCCGGCCACCGTCGTTGGCGTACGTCGCGATCGTGCCGCGGGGTCGCAGCACGGCCACGTCCAGTGCCAGGTTCGTGCCCAGCGCCACCTCTGCAACGATGTCGACGCCGTCCGGGGCGACAGCGCGGATCTCGGCGGCCGGGTCGCCCTCGCGGTAGTTGATCACGTGGTGGGCTCCGGCGGCGGTGGCCAGGCTGGCTTTCTCCGGGCTGCTGACCGTGCTGATCACGGTGGCGCCGGCCCAGCGGGCGAGCTGGATCACCGCGTGCCCGACCGCTCCGGCCCCGCCCGCGGCGAGCACCACCTTCGCGTCGAGCGCCCCGGGCCGCAGCCGGCGGGGCCCGTCCTCCGCGACGGTGAGGGCGCGGTGCGCGGTCAACGCGGGGACCCCGAGCGCGGCGCCGACGTCGAAGCCGGCCTCGTCCGGCAGCGGCACGGCCTGTGCGGCGGGCACGACGGTGAACTCGGCTGCGGTGCCGGTGGGTCGCCCGGCGGCGGCCATGAACAGCCACACCCGCTGACCGATCCGGCTCCGGTCGACACCCTCACCGACAGCGTCGACCGTGCCGGCGCCGTCGAGGTGCGGGGTGATCTCGGAGAAGCGCTTGGGGTGGCCGGCGCCGGAACGCGCCTGCCAGTCGGTCGGGTTGACCCCGGACACGGCGACCCGGACGCGAACCTCGCCCGGGCCGGGCGCCGGCAGGTCACGGTCGACGAACCGGAGGACGTCGGGGGCGCCGTTGTCGCGGTAGATGATGGCCTTCATGATCCGTCCTCGGAGCCTGGTGGAGCGGGATTTCCCGGCATGGCCTGGCAGTTCGCCAGGAAGTCCGGCGTAAGACGTAACGCGTAAGGCGTGGGGCGTGGGGCGTCGGGGCGTGGGGCGTGATCGCGGCCCGGCCACCCGGTCCCGGTCAGCCGATGGGCACGTCGCTGGAGCGGGACTCGACGGCATCGAGGGTGGCGAGGGCCGCCGCGTCGAAGGCGATCTCGCCTGCCGCGACATTGGCCTCCAGGTGGGCGGCGTTGGCGGTGCCCGGGATGAGCAGCACGTTCGGGGCGTGGTGCAGCAGCCAGGCGAGGCCGATCTGGGAGGGCGTGACGCCCAGGGACTCGGCCGCGGCGACTACCGCCGGCTCGTCGGTGACCTTGGGCAGGCCGGGGAAGGCCCCGCCGAGCGGGAAGTACGGCACCCAGGCGATGTCCTCGGCCGTGCACAGCCGCAGCATCTCCTCGTCGTCGCGGGAGACGAGGCTGTACGCGTTCTGCACGCAGACGACGCCCGCCGGCAGGGCGCGGCGCAGGACGTCGAGCGTGACGCTGCTCAGGCCGATCGCGCCGATCTTGCCCTCGTCGCGCAGGGCGGTCATCACCGCGAGCTGGTCGTCGAGGTCGACGACCTGGTCGCCCTCGGGGCGCAGCCCGGGGCCGGAGTCGAGGCGCCGCAGGTTGACCACCGGGAGGCGGTCGACACCGAGGCTGCGCAGATTGTCCTCGACGCTGGCGCGCAGCTGCTCGGGCCGCTGCGCCAGACGCAGCGCCGGCTTCCCGCCGGGGTTGGGGTCGGCGCCGACCTTCGTGACGACCAGGACGCCGTCCTCGGGGCGCAGCGCCTCGCGGATCACGGCGTTGGCGAAGCCGAAGCCGTAGAACTCGGCGGTGTCCACGTGGTCGACGCCCAGCTCGACCGCGCGGCGCACCAGCGCGACGGCCTCATCGCGCCGATCGTGCAGGCGCTCCAGATGCAGGGCCCCGTAGCCGATCCGGAAGACCGTGCGGGCGGCGAACGAAGCGGTCACGGTGGTCACGACGTTGTCACCTCGATCGGTGTTCGCAAAGCGGTGTACAGCAGTTCGGCCTGGTAGAGAGCCATGACCCGGTGCGCGATCGGGGTGGCGTGCTCCCGGGCGACGGCCGGTTCACGGTGCTCGACCTTGACCAGCCAGGCCGTGACGCAGTCGTGGAGCATCGCGCGCATCCGGTCGGTCATGTCGACGACGATCTCGCGGATGGCCGGGTCGGTGGTCGCCTCACCCCAGGTCTGCACGCCGACCCGGGCCTCGGCGGGGTCGATGGCGGCGATCAGGCGGGAGAGCAGGTCGTCGGGGTCGGGTGGCGCGTCGGCCGCGGCGTACTCGCCGATGACGTCGGCCCGCTTGGCGAGCACCTCGCGGGCGGCGGCCCGGACCAGGTCGGCCTTGTTGCGGTAGTGCGCGTAGATCGAGCCGGCAGACAGGCCGGACTCGGCGGTGATGTCGGCGATCGAGGTACGTTCCAGCCCGTTACGGCTGAAGCAGCGGACGGCGGCCGCAGCGATCTGGGTACGCCGGAGTTCCTTGCGCGCATCGGTGAGCCGCGGCACCTGCACCCCCACAAAAAGAATCGCCGTGCTGCTTGTGGAGACAGTAACAGAAGCTCCGTTCTGTTTGCGGTGGCGTCCCGACGAGCGGGCCGTCATGTCGACCGGCCTCTCCGCGACCGGCCTCTCCGCGACCGGCGCGACCGGACCGCACCCGCTCGCTCAAGGTCCTGGCCACCGCGCAGCCGGCGGCAGCGGCGCAGGCGCTGCCGCCTCCGGTGTGGCGCGGAAGGCCTCGATCACGTACGCGGCGAAGCGGCGTGAGGCCGTGACCCGCGCGGTGGGCGGCGTGTCGTGGAGGCCGCGGTGGGCCATGAGCATGAGGACCAGGTCGTCGACGACGAAGCCGGCGCGCAGTTGGCCGGTCTTCTGGGCACGGCGGGCCAGTTCGCCGACCGCCTGAAGTGTTCGCTCCCGGTCGGCGGTGAAGTCCATCGCCTCGGGGAAGGCCGCCATGAAGGCGTCGGCGAATCCCCGACTGTGGGCGTGGAGTTCACAGATCCGCTCGACCAGGTCCCGGAATCCGTGCCACGGGTCCGGGTCCGCGAGGGCGTCACGGACGGCGGCCTGGCAGGCCCGCCGCTGCTCGGCGAAGGTCGCCGCGATCAGTGCCTGCTTCGTCGGGAAGTGCCGGTAGAGCGTGGCGGGGCCGACGCCCGCGTGCCGGGCGACCTCGCGCATGGGTGCGCCCAGGCCGTCCTCGCCGAACACCGCGCGGGCGGCCTCCAGGATGCGGGCCCGGTTGTCGCGGGCGTCGGAGCGCACGGTCTGAGGCAATCGGCTGGTCATCGTTTCTCACTTCGGCCAAACGGACGGGGGCGTCCGTTACGGTCCGAGGATAGTGCCGCCGCCCCGTCCCGGCCTGTCAGCCGGGGCGCCAGGTCCCAGCAGCGCCCGCGGCCGCAGCGGCTGCGAACCGTTTCGCCACGAACCCGACCCGAGGAGCAGAGATGAAAGCCGTCCTGATCAGGACGTTCGGTGACCCCGACGGACTGGAGGTCGTCGAGGTGCCCGCGCCCGTTCCTGCCCCGGGGCAGGTGCTGGTCGCCACGGAGGCGATCGGGGTGGGCGGCGTGGACGCCGTGATCCGCCGCGGATCGCTTGCCGCCTACGGCTTCCGGGAGGGCCACCTGCTCGGCAGCGAGGTCGCGGGAAAGGTCACCGCGGTGGGAGAGGGCGTGGACGCCTCGTGGATCGGGCGGCGGGTGTGGGCGTTCACCGGCCTGTCCGGTGGCTACGCCGAGCAGGCCGTCGCCGCGGTCGAGGACGTCCTCGCCCTGCCCGACGGTCTGACCGGCGCCGACGCGGTGACCCTCGGCGGCTCCGGCGTGGTCGCCCACTTCGCCCTGGAACGCGCGCACTTCACACCCGGTGAGGCGGTGCTGGTACGCGGTGCGGCGGGCAGCATCGGGATCACGGCGGTCCAACTCGCCTCCAGGCACGGGGCGAGCGCGGTCGCGGTCACCACCGCGTCGGCCGGCCGCGGCGCCCGCCTGCGGGACCTGGGCGCCACCCACGTCCTCGACCGCACCGGCCACGGCGGCCCGGACGCACCGGCGGGCTTCGACGTCGTGATCGACGTCGTGGGCGGCCCCCAACTCCCCCTGTTCCTGGACAAGCTGAACACCAACGGGCGCTACGTGGCCGTCGGGGTGGTCGGCGGGCAACCCCCCGCGGACTTCGGCATGCGGCTGATGGACGCCTTCCGCAAGTCGCTGTCGTTCGCCACCTTCAGCTCCGACACCGTGCCAGGACCCGACCGGCAGACCGTCCGGACGTCCCAGTTCGCCGAGGCCGCGCACGGGGACCTGCGCGCGGTCGTACACGAGGTGCTGCCCCTGGACCAGGCGGCGCGGGCCCACCGCCGGATGGACGCGGGCCAGGTCTTCGGCAGGGTCGTCCTCGCGCCCTGACCCGGACCCCGGGTGACCGCCGGGCCCGTCCCGTAGGCGATGACAACGGGGTTGCGCCCGCTCGCTGGCCGCCTCCAGCTTCGTCATGGCGCGCCGCGATGGTGAAGGGGCTCTCTGCCGGGTCAGCCGGTGCGCGGGATCCAGTCGCTGCCGCCCAGGGGGTAGTCGTAGCCGGGACGGTTGACGTCGGCGCTGGTACGGAAGGGGGTGCCGTCGTTGTCGACGCGGACGGTGCCGTGGCGGCTGCCGCTCGACCAGTCGAGGGTGAGGTCCCAGCGGACGTCGTGCGCCTTGGTGTGGGCGGTGACGTAGAAGACCTCGGGGTCGGACTCGCTGACGCTGTAAGGGAATGGGCGCTGGCCGTTCCTGACCGCGACGGTGGGGCTGCCGCTGTCAAGGTCCACGTCGAAGGACTTGGTCTCGACGCCGCCCCCGCAGCCGGCGCCCATCGCGTAGTCGTTCCAGGCCAGCGGCGCGTTCCTGGACTCGATGCTCACGTGCAGCGCTTCCAGGACGACGGTCCGCGGGCCGGTGCCCTGCACGGTGAGGGCGATCCGCTGCTCGTCCGAGGAGACCGCGCCGTACGAGGCGGCCCAGCGCGGCGCGTTCTCCTCGTTCGCGGGCGGGCCCATCTGCGCGGGTGCGCTGTCGACGAGGAAGTGCTGGCTGCACGGGTTGTCGTAGATGTACGGGCGGGTGCGGACGGTGATCGGGACCGCGGCGCTGCCCGCGGCCGGCGCGGCGGACGTGTCCGGCGCCGGGCTGCCCGGCGTGGTCGGGGCTCCGCCCGCCCGCCGGCCGGCGGCCGCGCCCGCGCCGGTGCTGCGGGTCGGTGCGGTCGGTGCGGTCGACGTGCCCGGCGTCGGGGTGTTCCGCGAGGGGGAGCCCGCGACCGCCTTCCGATCACCCGTGTCGCTCAGGACCCCGTTCGCGCTGTCGCCGCCGCGGCCGGCCCATGGCGGATGCACCGCGAGTACGGCGGCCACCAGTACGGCCGCCGCGGCGGCGGCGACCAGCGCCGTACGGCGCCGTCGCGGTGCGGCGGACCCGCCCGGCACGTTGACGACGACCGGTACCTCCGGCGCGTCCAGGGCCTCCGGTACGGCCGGCGCGTCGGATACGTCGGGCGCGTCGGGTACGGCCGCCCCGGGCGCCCCGCCGGGCTCGGCCGCCTCCGGCACGCGGGCCGCGAGGTCCTCACCGGCCCGGCCATCCCCGCCCTCGCGCCGAACCTGCGACGCCGCCGCACGGGCCGCGTCTGCCAGGACCCAGCGGCGGTGCAGCTCCACGAGTTCCTGCGGCGTCGCCTTGCACACCCGCGCTAGGCGCTCCACCGGCGCGTAGTCGTTCGGGAACGCGGCGCCGTTGCAGTACCGGTGCAGCGTCGACGTGCTCATGTGCAGCCGCTTCGCGAGCGTCCCGTAACTCAGCCCGGAGCGGTCCTTGAGCCCCCGCAGCAGCGTCGCGAACCCCTCGGCCGGCCCGTCCCCCGCCGCCCCTTCCACGCGTCCCGCCATTCCGCAGCGTCCCCCCGCATCCCGTTCCGGCGTTCCAGAGCCACTGAATTCGCCCTGCTCAAAGCCTGTTTGGCCATTCCAGTATCCCCGACTGCCCAGCGGGCGTGGCGGTCGGGACGGATCACCGGACACGTTGCTTCCATCCGAGCACCACACCGGTGTCACCAGCGAAAGAGGTCCGCACCATGTCCGGCATCCGACCCTCCGGTACCCGTCTCGCCGTCGCCGCCGCGACCGCCGCGCTCGCAGCGCTCTCCCTGACCGCGTGCGGCAACGACGCGACCGGTGCCCGCGCCGAGCCCACGGGGACGAACTCCGCGGCGTCCACCGCCACCGCCGCCCCCGACCCGTCCGCGACGTCCCCCGCGACGTCCCCCGCGGCGAACCCCGCGTCGTCCAAGGCGCTCGCCAGTTCCGGGCAGTCGGGGTCCGGCGGCCCGAAGCCGACGACGCGGCACACCACCGCCAAGCCCCCGGCCTCCTCCGGCAAGCCGGTCACCTGCCAGGCTTCCGACACCAAGACCGTCGCGGCCCCGCTGAACCGCCCGGTGAACCACATGCTGCTCACGGTGACCAACACCGGCAGCAGGACCTGCTATCTCTACGCCTACCCGGCGCTGCAGTTCACCGGCGCCCAGGCGGTCCCGCCGGTCATCGCCGATTCCCACCCGCAGGCCGTGGTGACGCTCGCCCCGGGCGAGTCCGGCTACGCCTCGGTGACCCTGGCCGCCGCGGACGGCACCGGCACGAACGGCTACACCGCGAAGACTCTGGCGGTCTACTTCTACGGCCGGTCCGGCAACGAGAGCGTCGGCGCCGCCGCCCACCCGCCGCTGCCCGCCAAGGGCCTCTACATCGACAGCACGCTGAAGACCACGTACTGGCAGCAGTCGATGGACGACGCCCTGAACTGGTGACGTAGGGGCCGCGCCGGCGGCGGGTGGCCTCGGCGGCTACGAGGTCACCGGCAGGGTCGAGTCAGCAGCAGGAGATGTTCTCCGCGCACGGGCCCTTCGGGCTCTGGGTGATCTCGAAGGTGACTCTCTGGCCTTCGACCAGTTGGGGAAGCTCGTGGTCGATGAAGTTCGAGTAGTGCGCGAATACGTCAGGGCCGGCGTTCGACTGCTCGATGAAGCCGAATCCTCTGGCCGCGTTGAACCACTTCACGGTACCTGTGGTCATTTTACGCCTTCCTGCACGCTTGAAGTGCGGTGATAGATATCCGCGAAATTGCCTGCGCGTCGCGGATATCTATCTTTTCCCCGGCGAAAAGGGGCGGGAGGTCGATGTCGACCCTCCGAGGGCGCCCCTCCCACGGTGCATTCACGGCACCGTGGGGGGACGGCTCGAGCGTCAGCCGATTGTCGGCGAACCCTGCTCGGGGGCAGGACTCATGCCGCCGGGCTGAGGGCGGAGCGGCGCTGCGAGGTTCCCTGCGGTGCCAGGGTGGGCCGGGTGGAGCGCCTGGCCTGCGAGGGGCGGTTGCGCCGGCCGCGGGAGGAGGTCGACGTGCTGCGCCTGGAGCGTTCGGCGACCGGTTCGGTGATGGTGACGGGCACGCCTGAGGGGGTCCGCGCTCCGGTGATGCGGGTCAGTTCGGCCTGCCCGGAGTGGGTCTGCGTGCTCTGCGGGGTGATGCCGGCGGTGGACATCAGCCGGGACATCTCGCGGCGCTGGTTGGGCAGGACCAGGGTGACGACGCGGCCCGACTCACCGGCCCGCGCGGTGCGTCCGCCGCGGTGCAGGTAGTCCTTGTGGTCGCTGGGCGGGTCGACGTTGACGACCAGGTCGAGGTCGTCGACGTGGATACCGCGGGCCGCCACGTTGGTGGCCACCAGCACGGTCACGTGACCGCTCTTGAACTGCGCGAGGGTACGGGTGCGCTGCGGCTGCGACTTGCCGCCGTGCAGCGCCGCCGCCCGCACGCCGTTGTGGAGGAGGTGCGCGGTGAGTTTGTCCACGGCGTACTTGGTGTCCAGGAACATCAGCACCCGGCCGTCGCGGGCCGCGATCTCGGTCGTCGTGGCCTGCTTGTCCGTGGTCTGCACGTGCAGCACGTGGTGTTCCATCGTGGTGACCGCGCCCGCGGAGGGGTCGACGGAGTGGACGACCGGGTCATTGAGATACCGGCGTACCAGCAGGTCGATGTTGCGGTCCAGGGTGGCGGAGAAGAGCATCCGCTGACCGTCCGGGCGCACCTGGTCCAGCAGTGCGGTGACCTGCGGCATGAATCCCATGTCGGCCATCTGGTCCGCTTCGTCCAGCACGGTGATGGCGACCTGGTCCAGCCGGCACGTACCGCGGTCGATGAGGTCCTTGAGCCTTCCGGGAGTCGCCACGACGACCTCGGCGCCGCCGCGCAGGGCGTTGACCTGGCGTCCGATGGACATGCCGCCGACGACGGTGGTCAGCCGCAGCCGCAGGTCGCGGGCATACGGAGTGAGGGCGTCGGTGACCTGCTGGGCCAGCTCCCGCGTGGGGACCAGGACCAGGGCCAGCGGCTGTCCGGGCTCGGCGCGCCGTCCGGCGGTGCGGGCGAGCAGCGCCAGGCCGAAGGCCAGGGTCTTGCCGGAGCCGGTGCGGCCGCGGCCGAGCACGTCGCGTCCTGCCAGGGAGTTGGGGAGCGTGGCGGCCTGGATCGGGAACGGCACGGCCATCCCCTGCGTCGCAAGCGCCTTCACCAGCGCGGGCGGCAGGTCCAGCTCGGCGAAGGTCTCCACCGGGGGCAGGGCGGGCGTGAGGGTGACGGGCAGGGCGAATTCCCCCTGCTGCGCGGCCGGTCGACGGCTTCCGTAGTTGCCGGAGCGGGACGGGCTGCCCGAGCGGGACGGGCCGCCGGAGCGGCTCGGCGCCTGACCGCGGTAGCCGCCGCGGCCGGAGCCGGAGCCGGCGGAGCGCCCGCGGGAAGTGCGATCACTGGAGCCGAAAGTGCGATTCATGGAGAACCTTCCTCGATGCGGTACGTCGAGGAATCCCGGCGGCGCAAGGCCGCGCTGGGAGCACAAGGACGAACCGATGAATGTGAATGCGCGAGAGCGGGCCGACTGCCCGAAAGGCGCGGGGCGAGATGTCCGGCGGGCGGGTGCCTTTCACGGCGCACCCGGGCAGCGCCTGAGACTGCCTGGAGAAAACAGCAGGCCGGGGCCCGCACCCCATGGTGCGGGCCCCGGCTCTGCGCTGAGCGTCAGGCAGGAACGATGTTCTCCGCCTGCGGGCCCTTCTGGCCCTGGGTGACGTCGAAGTTCACCTTCTGGCCCTCCTGCAGCTCGCGGAAGCCGGAGGCGGCGATGTTCGAGTAGTGGGCGAAGACGTCAGCGCCGCCACCGTCCTGCTCGATGAAGCCGAAACCCTTTTCCGCGTTGAACCACTTCACGGTGCCAGATGCCATATCAAAATCTCCTTCAGGGGCAGTGCCCGGAATCCGCAGTGTGCGGAATCCGCGTCGCCGCGATGATTATCCCATCCGGAAGAATGCCGGAAATACAAAAGCGCTCCCGCCGTGTACGACGGCGAGGGCACTTGAAGTCTTCGGGAACCACAACTGCAACTGATGGAAACCTTAGCACGTCACAGCGGTCGCGTCCGGATTTTCCCATGGCGATGCCGTCGAAGGCGTAAATGCTCCGGATGGCATGCTGGTATTTCTGCACTTGCGGTATCAGATTTTTGCGCCCGTGCGGCGCGTGTCACGGTCCGAAGGCGGTGCCGGGCTCCGGCGCGGCCCGATCACACCCGCCGGCGGTGTATCCATGAGGCGCCGTTATCTGCCGTGGCGGCGGCAGAATAGTGCAGGTTCCCGGCCGAGGTCGTGGCCGGCGGGACCCCGAATGCGGGGGAGATGGCCGCTTGCCGGCGTCCTGGCTGTCTACGGCTGCACCTCGCCGGCGCGTACCGGCGTCAGGTCGTCAGGCCCGGTAAGCGGGGGCGGCATGCCCTGCCTGCCCGTCCGGACGCAGCCATGCGGGTGAACTTCGGGCTGCAGAAACGTTCAGGGGCCAGGTGGGCCCGTGGGACGCCCCGATGCTGGTGGCCGACGAAGGGGGATTCCATGGGGCTATGCACGCACCTCGCCGGTGACCTGGTTTCCCTTGCGGTGGCCACGCCCGGCTTCGCGGGCTCGGCCGGCGGTCGTGCCGGCGCGCTCGCGGCCCTGGGGTGACGGCGTGTCCGAGGGGGCTGCCGAGCGCACCGGCGCCCGGCCAGGCGTCGCGGCTGACGCGCGGGGCGGGCAGCTGGACGTGTCGGTGCTGGCCTGGGCGGGCAGCCTGGGGCTGGTGACCGGCGGCGTCGAGGTGGAGCGGCTGGCTGCCATGCGGCTGGGAGCCTTCGCCGCCCGTGTCGTCCCCGCGGCCGGGGCGGCTCAGGCGGAACTGACGGCGCAGTGGGCCGCGTTCGTCTGCCTGGTGGACGACAGGCTCGATCGCGGCGGTCTCGGCTCCCACCCCGAGCAGGTCCGGATACTGTTCGGCCGGCTGCTGGGCGTGCTCGCCGCCGACCGTCCGGTCGTCTCGCGGGGCGATGTCGAGACGGCGCTGGCCGATCTGTGGCGGCGTACGGCCCCCCGCATGTCCCCCCGGTGGCGGGAGCGGTTCATCACCGACTACCGGGACTTCGCGGAGGCCACCTGCCAGGAGGCCACGGGCCGCCACGACCGGGTCGCACCGTCCCTTCGCGACTACGTCCGCCTGCGCCGCAGGACCATCACGGTGCTCCCGACGCTCGACGTCGTGGAGTACGCCGCCGGGGCTCCATGGCCCGACCACCCCGAGGGCGATCCCGCGGTGCGGGCGCTGAGGGATGCGGCGGCCGACGTGGCGGGCTGGACGAACGACCTGGTCTCGACCGGCGCCGACCAGCGCGTGGGCCAGGAGAGCCTGGTGGCCGTCGTGGGGCGCGAGCACGGCTGCTCACCGTCCGCCGCGCACCAGCGCGCGACCGCGATGCGGGACGCCCGCCTGCAGGACTTCCAGCGGCTCGCTGCTGCTCTCGCGGCCGGTGACGGTGTCCCCGGGCCGGTCCGGGAGCCGATGCGGGGCTACGTGGAGGCGCTGCGCTCGTTCCTGGCCGCGACCCTGCACTGGCTCGGTGTCACCGGCCGGTTCGAGACCCGCTGGCTGCCGGACGGTGACGGCGGCCCGGCCCCGGGAGTCGCGCCATGACCGCACCCGTGGCCGTTCGTTCGCCCTGTCCGTCGGACAGGACCTAGGGAAGATCACTGATGAGACCACTCGCCGCCGAGTGCCTGCCCCCCTCGTGGGCCGCCTCGCGCTTCCCCGCCGGGCTGCCGGCCGCCCAGGGCCTGATCGCCGCCGGGCTCCTCGACCGCGTCGGCGAGGACGGTGCCGTCCGCGACGGATGCCGGAGCCGCGTCCTGGAGTCCGCACTCACCCTGGCACTTCTCGAGCGGCACGGCCACGGGCACGCTGGAGCGCGGGCCCGCCTCACGCGCTATCTGGAGTGCCACCGCGGCGGCGGCCTGCTGGACGGCGTCTTCGCCGAAGCGGCCCTGGGGCAGAGGGAACGGCCGCTACGGCCCGAGGTGTTCGACGCGGTCAGGGACCGGGTGCCGGACTTCGCGGGCGCCCGCAAGCGCGCGCTGGTCCACGCGCTCCTCACGATGCTCGGCGCTGCACCGGGCCGCGAGGACGGGGAGCCCGCGGCCTTCGCGCTCGCGTCGCTGCACCCCTGGGCCGCCGTGCAGGTCACCGCGGTCAAGGTTGTCCTCGGCCGGGCGGCCGGGAAACCGCCGGCTGCCGCCGAGCTGGCCCTGCTGGCGTCCACCCAGCGGCGCGGAATCGTGTGGGAGGGAAACCTCCTGATCCACCTCTCGGTCCTGCACGCCCTCGCGGGCCTGCCCGGCATGGGCGCCACCGTCGAGGACGGGCTGCGCACGGCGCTCCTCCACCAGCGTGAAGACGGCGGCATGCCCTTCGTCACCGACACGGACACCTGGTCCACGGTCACCGCGGGACTCGCCCTGCACACCGCGGGCGCGCCACGGCGCATACTGCATCACGTCGCGCGGCACCTCGTGACGGTCCAGCAGGAGGACGGCGGCTGGTCCTACACCGACCGGGCGCGGCTCTCCGACACGGACTGCACCTCCGTGGCGGTCGAATTCCTCCACCAGCTCGATCCGCGCGCCTACCGCGACGCGATCCGGCGCGGCACGGACGCACTGATCGCCGTGCGCGGGCCGGACGGCGGTTTTCCCACCTACGGGGCGGGCACCCCGTCCGAGGCGTGCATGACGGCCGCCGCCGTCAACGCGCTGAGCACCATGGAGCGCCCTCCTGACGCCGTGGTGCGGTCGGCCCTGCACCACCTGGTGAACAGCCGGCGCCAGGACGGCACTTTCCCTCCCGGCTGGAGCAGCAGCCGGCTCCACACCTTCTTCCGGGTTCACCTCGCCATCGGCCACTCCGGCCGGCAGGCCACTCCCGCCGTCCGCGTCATGCACGAGCGGATCACCTCCCTGGTGTGCGCCGACCAGCGCGCGGACGGTGGCTTCGGCCAGCAGGACGGCAGCCGGAGCGACGCGATCAGCACCGCCTACGGCCTGATCGTCCTGGCCGGTCGGCCGGACCCGGCGCCGGCGGCGCGCGCGGCCCGCCATCTGCTGTCCCACGTGCGCCCCGACGGCTCCGTCGACTCGCCACCCGACATGGTCGGCCCTCGCCCCTTCCCCTACCACGTCCCCGTGCTGGCCGGCGCCTTCGCGCTGCTCGCGCTGGGCCATCTCACCTCCCGCATCCGGCCCGTCCGCCCGCTCGCACCCGCTCTCGCACAGCGCACCCGCGCCGGCGCGGAGAGAACGCTCGAAAGGACTCTGCCGTGACGCCGCCTCCAGCCACGGACCGGCACCGCCGTCCGGGCGATCCCGCCGCCACCACCGGCTGAGCCCCCGAGCCCGTCGTCCCGCATCCCCCGTCCTGCGAACCGCCCGGAGAGCACCCCATGGCCTTCCCACCGCGCCCCACACCGATGGACCTGACCATGCATCACATGGCCCAGGCCCACCCCGCGACCTCCCAGACCGTCGGAGTGCTCCTCCACCTGGAGGGCGCGCCCCCGTCCCTCGGCGAACTCCGCAGCCACGTGGCCGGCCACCTGCGTGACGAGCCGCGTCTCACCCACTACCTCCACGGACCCGGGCTCCGGGCGCGCTGGAGGCACGAGCCCGCGCCGGACCTCGACACACGCGTCCGCGCCCTGGACGTCCCACCCGGTGACGCCCGCCTCGACGACGCCCTGCACGAGCTGGTGGAGCGCCCGCTGCCCGGCGAGGGCCCGCTGTGGGACGTATGGCTGCTGTCCGGCTACGCCACCGACCGCTACGCCGTCTGCTACCGGGCCCACCACAGCGCCCAGGACGGCATGGGGATCATCGGCACCCTGCACACCCTCTTCGGCGCCACCACCGCGCCGCCCGCGGCCTCCGCCGTCCGCACCGGCCCGCGGGCCTACCTGCGCACGGTCCGCAGCACGCTGGCGGCCTGCGCCGCCAACGGCGTCTGGGACGATCCCGCGCGGCCTTTGAGCGGTGCCCGCACCGTCGACTGGGTGTCGGTTCCCACCGGACGACTGCGTACCGCGGCCGCGGCGCGCGGCGGTGACACCAACGACGCCTTTCTGGCCGCCCTCAGCGGGGCCTTGCGTACGTGGTGCTCGGAACACTGGCCCAGGGGCGCCGGGCGGCCCCTTCCCGCCATCACGATGATCAATCTGCGCCGTGCCGAGGAACGCGCACGTCCCGGCAACCTGATCGCCTTCGCCCCCCTCGCGCTTCCCTGCGACGAGCCGGCGGCGGGAGACCGCCTCGACGGTGTGATCGCACAGACCCGCGCCACCAAGGACCCGGCCCACCAGAGCGCCCTTCGCGCACTGATGGACCGCACGCCCGCCCGGGCCTTCCATGCGATGGCCGGCCGGCTGACCACGCCCGCCCGGGTGCCGATCACCGTCTCGTACCTCGCGATCCACCGGCCGCTGGCCTACCGCGGTGATCCCGTCGCCCGCGTCCAGCCCTTCACCTGGCTGCCGCCCCGTCAGCCGGCCTCCATCGTCGCCTGCAGTTACAACGGCGACACCAGCGTCTGCTTCACCACCGACGCGGCGCTTCCGGCGGGCCGCAGCCTTCCCCGGCTGTTCCGCGAAGCGGCGGAAGAACTGGCGGGCGGAGCGGTCGGTCCGGAGCCGTCAAGCCCGCCCGGCGGTACCGCTGTTGCGGCGCCCGTGGCCGTTCCGATCGACGACGGCGCCCCCGTAGCCGTGGCCGACTTCGCGCTCATCAAGAAGCTGCTGGTCGACCACGGGGCCCTGCCCGCCGAGCCGATCACACCGGACGCGACCCAACCGCAGGCGGGCATCGACTCCATGGCCGTCACCGCGCTGTCCATGGCGATCGAGGACCGCCTCGGCCTGATCATCACCGAGCACGACCTGGCGAAGGCGCCCACCGTCGGCGACATGGTCGACCTCGTCAACCGGCAGGCCGCACTCCCGAGCGGCAGCTGAACCCGCCGTCCCCCCGTGCCCGACGAAGGTGAGCCCATGACCACTCCGCTCCGTGACGTGCTGCCGCAGCAGGCGCGATCCGCCCGGCTGGTCGGCCTCGGGTCGTGGCTGCCACCGCGCCAGGTGACCAACGCGGAATTGTGCGCGCGCCTGGACACGTCGGACGAGTGGATCCGGACCCGCATCGGCATCGCCACCCGCCACGTCGCCGACCCCGCGACCGCCACCAGCGACATGGCGGTGGAGGCGGGCATGCGGGCGATGAAGTCCGCGGGGGTGGAACACGTCGACGCCGTGGTGCTGGCCACCGCCACGCCCGACCACCCGGTGCCGGGCACCGCGCCCGCGGTGGCCCACCGGCTCGGACTCGGCCATGTCCCCGCTTTCGACGTCGGCGCCGGCTGCTCGGGTTTCGTCTACGCCACCACCGTCGCCTCGGCGCTCATCCGGGCCGGCACCGCCCGGAGCATCCTGGTCGTGGGAGCGGAGACGATGTCGGCCATCGTCGATCCGGCCGACCGGACCACAGCGCCGATCTTCGGCGACGGGGCCGGCGCGGTCGTCCTGCGGGAGGCACGGGCGGGTGAACCCGGGACCTTCGGGCCGGTGGCCTGGGGAAGCGCGGGCGAGCACGCCGCGGCCATCTGCATCCCGGAGGGCGGCTCCCGCAGGCCCTCGCACGCGGGAGACGCACCACGGGGGTACGTGCACATGGAGGGCAACCTGGTGCTCCGGCACGCGGTCCGCCAGATGGCGCACGCGGTCCGCGACGCGGCAGCGGCGGCCGGCTGGGACCTGCGGGACATCGACCGGCTCATCGTCCACCAGGCCAATGCCCGTATCAGCGCCGGAGTGGCCGACGCCCTGGGCCTTCCCGCCGAGCGCGTACCGTCCAACATCACCGACGTCGGCAACACCTCCGCCGCGTCCATCCCGCTGCTGTTGGCCTCCGCCGCGGCCGAAGGGCGGCTCACGGCGGGTCAGCGGGTGATGGTGGCGGCCTTCGGCGCCGGATTCACCTGGGCGGCCACCACCCTCGTATGGCCCGCCGACCTGCGTCCCCTGACCTGAGCGGAGGGGGGCTCCCGCGAAGGGGACGCGGCGGGAAGTGGACGCGCGGTCCGGCGGCCTGAGGCCACCACGACGAAGCTAGTCCGGCGGGCCGGTCGGGTCTTTCCTCACCGCGCCCGGTGCTGCTCCGGCACTGCACGGCACCCTTACGAGAACCGCACGGCACCGGATTGTGCAGGGTCCGCGCCCGTGACTTCTGCCTGCGTTCCTGCCTGGGAAGCGCGAAGGCCCGCTGGTTGGCTGTCTGGTGCGGGCGGGAACCCGGGCCTCACCGAAGCGGTCCGGTCGCGGTCCAGCGAGGTCGCTGCCCGTACGACGAGCCGCCCGGCCTGGCCGGGCTCCGGCCGCAGCCTTCCGGGGAGGTGCGGCCGTCCGTCCGGTTCCCACCCGCCGCAGCCCCGGGAGTCACCTCCGCTGAGGAAAAAACTTGAGCTTGGTGTTGACGACCGCCTCCGTGCCCGAGCGGGAGAAGGTCGCTTACTGGAACGACGCGGTGAGCAGGACGCTGGTGCCGATGGCGGTCGCCCCGCGCGGCGACGGCCCCTTCGACGGGCGGATCGCCACCGACCACCTCGGATATCTCCAGGTCTCCACCATGGAGGCGGACGCGGAGCGGGTCAGCCGTACGCCGGCGCTGATCGCCCGCTCGTCCGAGGCACTGGTGGCCGTCGGCGTCCAGGTCTCGGGCACGGCGACGTTCATCCAGGACGGCCGGCGGGCGGAGGTGGGCGAGGGCGACCTCGTGGTGTACGACACGACCCGGCCGTACTCCTTCGACTATCCGCAGCGGTTCGCCACGCACGTCTTTCAGCTGCCCCGCCGCATGCTGGGCGTGCCGGAGAGCGTCGTCCGGCAGGTCACGGGCCGCGCGATCGGTACGGGGGCCGGCTTCGGCGCGATGCTGCTCCCCTTCCTGGCCACCCTGGCCTCCTCGGCGGACGGCTACCCGCCCGCCGTCGCGGACCGGCTGGCCGGCAACGTCGTCGACCTCTTCGCCACCCTCATCGCCGAGCGGGCCCAGCCGGCGGGCACGGACACGGACACCGCCCGCAGCCACCTGCTGCTGCGCGTCCGCGAGTACATCAACCGGAATCTGGGCGAACCCGGCCTGTCGCCGGAGAGCATCGCGCGGGCGCACCGGATCTCCGTCCGGTATCTGCACCGGCTCTTCGAGGGCGAGGGGACCACCGTCGGCCGGCTCGTCCAGCAGCGGCGTCTGGAGGAGTGCGGCCGGGAGCTGGCCCGCCGTGGCAGGACGGCTCCCACCGTGTCCGCCGTGGCCCAGCGGTGGGGCTTCGTCAATCCCGCGCACTTCAGCCGGGCCTTCCGCGCCGCCTACGGCGTCTCGCCCCGTGAGTGGCGCGACCTGCGCACCGCCCGGGACGGCGTCGGCCGGCTTCCGGCGGGCACGCCGGCGCCCGGGACCGATGCCCGCGGCGCACTACCGGCCGCGAGCTGACCTTCCGCCCTCCGGCGGGTACGGTCCCCGCTGCCGGCGGCCGGGCCGCCCTGTGCCCCGGGTGACCCGGCGGCCGCTGCTCGGCCGTGCATCCCCGTACCAGCCATCCCCCTCGGCTCTCTCGACAGGAAACCGCGTGACCGAGTCCGCCCCTCCGTCCGCTCGGCACCCGGTCCTCGACCACCTCACGCGGGCCTTCGTGGACGCGCACACCTGCCCGCCGACGGCGTACGGCCCGGGCCCGGAACAGGCCCGGCTGGACCTCGCGCGTCTGCAGGGGACGGGCGACCGTGCCCCGGGCGAGGAGGAGGAGGCCACCTCCGCGGAGTGGTTCGCGCTGCCCGGCGGACCGACCGGCCACGTACGGGTCCAGGTGGTCAGACCGGCCGACAGCGCCGGAGAGATCCCCGTCGTGCTCTTCCTGCACGGGCTCGGCTGGGTCCTGGGCGACGCCGGCACCCACGAGCACCTGGTGCGTACGTTCGCTCTCGGTACGGACGCGGCCGTCGTCTTCGTCGACTACGAGCGCGCCCCCGAGGCGCGGTATCCGGTCGCCGTCGAGCAGTGCTACGCGGTCGCGAGGTGGATCTCCGAGCGCGGCGGCGAGATAGGTCTGGACGGCAGCCGGATGGCCGCCGTGGGCGACTCGGCGGGCGGCAACCTGGTGGCGGCGCTGACCCTGCTCGCCAAGGAGCGCGGAGGGGTGCGGCTGGTGCAGCAGGTACTGCTCTGCCCGGTCACCGACGCCGACTTCGACACCCCCTCCTACCAGGAGTTCGCCCAGGGCTACTTCCTCGGCCGCGAGAGCATGCGCTGGTTCTGGGACCAGTACCTGCCCGACGTACGGCAGCGCGGCGAGGCCACCGCGTCACCGCTGCGGGCCTCCCTGGAGCAGCTCACCGGACTCCCCCCTGCGCTGGTGGTCACCGGCGAGGCCGACGTCGTACGCGACGAGGGCGAGGCCTACGCGGCGAAGCTCCGTGCGGCCGGCGTCACGGTGGTCTCGCTGCGCTACCACGGGACGATCCACGGCTTCATGCTCCTCGGCCCGCTGCGCGGCACGGACGCCGCCCGCGCCGCCCTCATCCAGACCCTGGACACCGTGCACGTCGCCCTGCACCGGCACCGCGGCTGACACCTCCGTCCGGGTAGCCGCGGCCCGCCCCTCCTGTCCGGTCACCCCCCCCGGCCGCCGGCAGACCTCCGCCCCGCGTCCGGCTCGCCCCGTTCGGGGATAATGTCCGAAGAGGCAGGGCGGATGCGGGAGGCGGGAAGGACGTGGCGCGGGTGGCCGACGCGGGTGGCGCGGGGTTCGGGATCCTCCTGCGGCAGGCGCGTCTGGCGGCGTCGCTGACGATCGAGGCGCTCGCGGAGGCGTCAGGGGTGAGCGTCCGCGGGATCGGGGACCTGGAGCGGGGGCGGCGGGCGACTCCCCAGCGCGGGACGGTGGCCGCGCTCGCGGACGGCCTGGGGCTCGGCGAGGCGGAGCGGGAGCGGCTGCTGGCGGCCGCCCGGTCCGGCCGCAACCCCCGCCACGCTCCGGCGGGGCTGCTTGCTCTGCCCCGTGGCATCGACGACTTCGTCGGCCGGGAGGCGGAGCTGATACGGCTGGCGGCGCTGGCCGGGCGGCAGCCGACCGGGCTGCCGGTGGTGGTCGCGGTGTCCGGTCCGCCGGGAGCGGGCAAGACCACCCTGGCCCTGCACGCCGCCCGCGAGCTGGCCGACCGCTTCCCCGACGGGCACCTGATGGTCGACCTGCGCGGCATGGACGACGACCCGCCCGGCCCGGCCGAGCTGATGCTGCGCGTCCTCAAGGCGCTGGGGATCGCCGACCGGGACCTCGCGAAGGCCGGTCCGCAGGGCCACCCGGAGCTCTACCGGCAGGCGCTGGCCGAGCGGCGCTGCCTGCTGGTGCTGGACAACGGCCGGGACGAGGCCCAGGTCCGCCCCCTCCTGCCGAGCGCCGGTGCGGGAATGGTCGTGGTCACCAGCCGGAGGATGCTCACCGGCCTGGAGAACATCCACCGCCTGCCCATCGGCGAGCTGTCCCCCGCCGAGGCCACCGCCTTCCTCGCCTCCGTGGCCGGGCAGGAGCGGGCCGACGCGGACCCGGCCGCACTGGCCGAGGTCGCCAAGCGCTGCGCCCACCTGCCGCTGGCACTGCGGGTGGCGGGCAACTGGCTGGCCACCCGCACCGGTTGGACCGTACGCCGGCTCGCCGACCGGCTCGCCCTCGAAGAGCGCCGCCTGGAAACCCTGACCGCCGGCGACCTCCACCTCTCGGCGGCCTTCGAGCTGTCCTACCGCCAGCTCACCCCCGCCGCCGGCCGCCTCTTCCGCTTCCTCGCCCTGGTCGACGGCCCGGACTTCAGCGCGGCAGGCGCCGCCCAGCTGACCGGGCAGCACCTCTACGACGCCGAGGACGCCCTCGAGGAACTCGTCGAGACCGGCCTGCTGGGCACCGGCCAGGACCGCTACCGCCTCCACGACCTGCTGTGCCTGTACGCCCGCAGCCGGCTGCACGCCGAGGAGTCGGCCGAGGACATCGCGGCGGCCCGCACCGCGCTGCACGGCTGGCTGCTCGACACCGCCGTCGTCGCGGGCCGCTGGTACGAACCCGACCACGGCGCCCCGCCCCCCACCTGGCAGGGCGTCGTCGACCTGTCCACCGCCGGGAACGCCCGCGCCTGGCTGCAGGCGGAGGGCGCCAACTGGCTCGCCGCCTTCCGGGCCGCCGCCACCGCCGGGGACCACGCCACCGTGGTGGAGGTCGCCGAGGCCCTGCACTGGTTCTCCGACCAGTGGATCTTCTGGGGACACTGGCCCGAGGTCTTCGCCACCGCGGCCCGCAGCGCCCAGGCACTCGGCGACCCGCTCGTCGAGGCCACCCAGCTCAACTACCACGCCTGGGCCCTGCTGATCTGCGAGGGCCGCCACCACGACAGCCTCGACCGCTCCGCCCAGGCCCTTGCCGCCGCCCGGCAGGCGGCGGACCTCCCCCAGCAGGGCTGGGCCCGCTACTACAGCGCCTGGGCGCTCCGCCTGCTCGGCGACCACACCGCGGCGGCACATCACCACCGCGAGGCGGCACGGCACTTCGAGGCGGCCGGCGACCTCCACGGCACCCTCCAGGCGGTGAGCGCGCGAGCCCACGCCCTTCTCCTGGCGGGCCGGTACGAGGAGTCCGTCACGGAGGCCGTGCGCATCCTCGCCTTCCTCCAACACGCCGGGGACCGTATCGAACCGCATATCGCCGCCATCGCCCGCGCGAACCTGCAGACGAACATCGGCCGCGCCCACGCCTCGCTCGAGCACTGGTCGGAGGCCGCCGGCCACCTGCGTACGGCCGTCGAACTCTGGCGCGACAGCGGCAACATCGGCATGGAGAGCCACGCCCTGATCCACCTGGGCAATGCCCTGCTGGCCACCGGGCAGCGGGAGCAGGCCAGGGACGCCTTCACCCGGTGCCTCGGTCTCGGCACGGCGGCCGACCCCGGCAGCGTCAGCCAGGCCCGCGAGGGGCTCGCGGCCCTCGACGCCCGCTGAGCGCTGCTGACACCGCTCAGTGCCGCTGAGCGGCGGACCGCCCTCGACGCGCCGGTCGGTTCCGGCCACGCCGGAGGCGGCCCTCGCGGTCGGTCAGCGGACGGCGCGGACGGCCTCGTCGATCAGTTCGGCGACGCGCTCGGGGTGCGCGAGCATCACCAGGTGCGAGGAGTCGACCTCGACGGTGGTCATGCCGGCCCGCTGGTAGCCGTAGCGCTCCACCTCCGGGTTGATGGTGTGGTCGGACGTGGCGACCAGGCCCCAGGAGGGCTTGGTCTTCCAGGCCGCGGCGGGGGCCGCCTCGCCGAAGGCCTGCGCGGCCAGCGGGCGTTGGGAGACGGCGAGGACGGCGGCGAGATCGGGATCGACGTCGGCCGCGAAGATCGCGGGGAACCTGTCGACCTGCACCGAGACGTCCGTACCCGGCTCGGCGCCCTCCACCGGGAAGGGGCTGTAGACCAGCGCCTCGGCCAGGTCGGAGTCGGGGAACCTCCCCTGGAGCTCGCCCAGGCTCTCGCCCTCCTGGAGGGCGTAACCGGCGAGGTAGACCAGCGCCTTGACGTTGTCCTCCACGCCGGCGACGGTGATGACGGCGCCTCCGTAGGAGTGGCCGACCAGGACGACCGGTCCGGGGATCCGGCGGACGATCGAGGCGATGTAGGCGGCGTCGCCGAGCAGGCTGCGGTTGGGAACCGCCGGGGCCACGACCTCCAGGCCGCGGGCGAGCAGTTCGGGAATGACTCGGGCGTAACTGGACGCGTCGGCGAAGGCGCCGTGGACCAGGACGACGGTCGGGCTGTCGGTACGCGGCATGGCGCACGTTCCTTTCGGGGCGGGGGTGGGGGTGGCGGGTCAGGCGGTGTGCAGGGCGGCGCGCAGGATGTGCACCGCCTGGGCGATGGCAGCCTCGGCGGCGTTCGTGCCGCGCAGCGCGTCGAGCATCACGAAGTCGTGGATGACGCCCTGGTAGCGGACGGCGGTCACCGGGACGCCGGCCTCGCGGAGCTTGTTGGCGTACGCCTCGCCCTCGTCGCGCAGGACGTCGGCCTCGCCGGTGATGACCAGCGCCGGCGGCAGGCCGGCGAGCTGTTCGGTGGTGGCCCGCAGCGGTGAGGCGGTGATCTCGGCCCGCTGGGCCGGGTCGGTGGTGTACTGGTCCCAGAACCACTGCATGCCGTCGCGGCGCAGGAAGTACCCGGTGGCGAACTGGTGATAGGACGGCGTCTCGAACGAGGCATCGGTCACCGGGTAGAACAGCACCTGCTGGGCGAGGTCCAGACCGCCGCGCTCCTTGGCCATGAGCGTCAGCGCGGCGGTCATGTTGCCGCCGACCGAGTCGCCGGCGGCGGCGATGCGGGTGGCGTCCAGGCCCTTGCCCGCACCGTCGGTGACCACCCAGCGGGCGACGGTCCAGTTCTGCTCGACGGCCACCGGGTAGCGGTGCTCAGGAGAGAGGTCGTACTCGGGGAAGACCACCGCGGCCCCGGTCCCCACCGCCAGCTCCCGCACCAGGCGGTCGTGGGTGTGCGCGTTGCCGAACACCCAGCCGGCGCCGTGGATGTAGACGATCACGGGCAGCGGGCCGGTCGCGCCGGCGGGCTTGACGATACGGGCGCGGACGGAGCCGGTGGGGCCGCCCTGGACGGTGATCCACTCCTCGTCGACCGCCGGCTTGGCGATATCCCCCGACTGCACCTCGTCGACCGCCTTGCGCCCCTCGGCGGGCGGCAGCTCGAACAGATACGGAGGGTTGGCGGTGGCCGCGGCGAAGTCGGCGGCGGCCGACTCCAGCACGGGCGCGGCGGGAGTGGTGAGGTCGTCAGCCATGGCTGTGTGTCTCCTGTGGGATAGGGGTCGGGCGGCCCGGGTCCGGGGCGCGACGCCGGGCGTCCGGCCGGGCGAAGAGCGGCAGGCTCGAATCGAACGCTAGGGGCGTTCCGCCCCGCCTCCTTGCCTGCCGGTGCCCTGCTTCTGACCTGTCCGCGCCCCACCCGCCCGCCGCCGCGCAGTCCGCCCCGCGGCGGACGGGTCGCCCGTCCTGGCGCGGCGGTTCCGGGGGCTCGGACATGTCGGTGCCGCTGGGCTCCCTGGGCGGGCACAGGCTGTGACCAAAGCCACCCGGGGGTGGACGGGGTTGGTGCGTAAGGGAGTTGGGGCGGTGGGGGTGCCGGTGGGGGAGGGGGAGAGGGTGTCGGGGATGTCCGGTAGGTGACAATTGCCGGAGCCGCTTCGCAGCTTCTGCGTCGGTGCCGGTTCGCCGGCGTGCAGGAATCGGCCGGGGAGGCCTCGTCTTCCGCCGGACAACCGGACTGCGTCTCCGCTCCGCCTCCCCAGGCCCTGAACGAAGACTTCTCTGTGCTCCTCTCCTCCTCGTCCAAGAAGCCCGTGCGCCCCGTGCGCCCCGTGCGCGGCGCCGGCAGCCCCTGGCGATGCCTGCGGCACTCCGGCATGCGCTGGTGGTCCGCGGCGAACCTGGTCTCGAACATCGGCACCTGGATGCAGATGACCGTCCAGAACCTGCTGGTGCTCCAGATCACGCATTCCGCCGCCATGACGGGCCTGTCCATCGCCGCGCAGGCGGCTCCCGGGCTGCTGCTCGGCCCGCTGGGCGGCGCGCTGGTCGACTCGTGGCCCCGCCGGCGGGTCGCCGCCGTGAGCCAGGCCGCCCTCGCGCTGGTCGCCTTCGTCACCGCGGTGCTCGTCGGCGGGCACATGCTCGGCGTCGGGGCGCTGCTCGGGCTCGCGGTGGTCACCGGGCTGATCGCGACCCTCGACGGGCCCGCCTGCGCGCTCCTCGGCAACGACCTGGTGCCCGAGCGGGACGTACCCTCCGCCATCGCGCTGGGCTCTGTCGTCTCCAGCGCGGGGCGGCTCGCCGGTGTCGCGCTGGCCGGCGTCGTCGTGGCGCTGTCCGGGCCCGCGGCGGCCTATGCGGCGAACGGGGTCTCGTTCCTCTGCGTGGCCGCCGTCATCCCCTTCCTCCGACCGCTGCCGAAGGCGTCCGCGGCCTGTATAGCGGAGGCACCGACGCGGGAGCCGGCCCCCGCCGGCGGCACCCGCCAGGGGCTGCGCTACTTCAGGAACAACCCCCGGCTGATGCGCCTGGCCGGGATCACGGCCCTCAGCTCCGTCTTCGGCCGGAATTACACCCTGACCCTGGCGGTCCTGGTGACCGGCCCGCTGCACCGGGGGCCCGCGGCGTTCGGCGCCGTCTCGACCGCGCTGGCCCTGGGCGGGGTGGCGGGCGCGGTGCTGGCAGGCCGGCTGCGCCGTGCCTCCGTAGGGATCGTCGGCACGCTCGCGGCCGTCGGCGCCCTGATGCAGGTCGCCGCGGGCCTCGCACCGACGGTGCCGGCGCTCATCGTGCTGGTGGTGCCCATGGCGGTGGCCGAGTCGGTGTCCGACACCGCGGGTGCCTCCGTCCTGCTGACCCATCCGCCGGCCGCCCTGCGCGGCCGGGTGCTGGGCGTGTGGCGCAGCGCCAGCACGGTGTGGACGCTGGCCGGGCCGCCGCTGCTCGGGCTGATGCTGGAGTACGCCGGTGCGCGCGGCGCCCTGGTGTGCGGTGGCCTGCTCATCGCGGGCGGCATCGCAGCCGGCTCCCTGCGCCAGGACAGGGCGGCCGTACGCGGGCACCTCCGCGCGGTCGTACCCGCCCGGTTGCGCCGGGCCGATCCGGTCGTCCCCGAGCTGACGCCCGTCGCCTGACGCCCGCGCCCGCTCCCCTCACGCGCGGGCGTCCCCTCCCCTCACGCGCGGGCGCCCGCTCCCCTCACGCGCGGGCGCCCGCTCCCCCCCACGCGCGGGCGCCGCGCCGGAGCGAATGTTCCCGGATGATCTCGTTTCGTCCGCTCCAGGCGGGTATCCGTTCAGGGTCGCCGCCCGGCAGTGCGGAACGGTGCGGAGCGGCGCGTCAAGCGAAGCGAGAAGGGACGGAACCCATGGCCGACATCAGCCCCGTAGAGCTGCAGAAGGCGCTCAAGGGCGCCGAGTACCCGAGCGAGCGGGACGACCTGGTGAAACTGGCGCGGAGCAACCACGCAGACAGCAAGGTCGTCGACAAGCTCTCCTCCGCCGGAACGAAGCGTTTCGACGGGCCGAACGACGTCCAGAAGGCGGTCTTCGGGGAGTAACGCCTCTCAGGACCGCCCGGCCCGGCCCGGTGCTTCGGCGCACGCCTGCCAGCTGCGTGCGCGGTCGCGGCCGGCCGGTCGCTGTTCCGTCACGGGCGAGGGCCGGCCGGGAGCGGCGGCCCGGCGACAGCGAAAGGACTGGTGGCGTGGCATCCTCGACGGCCGGGCGGGACAAGGTCGCCCTCACCGGATGGTTCAGCTTCACCGACGGTGAGGTCACGGCGGGTGACCTGCTCTCGCTCGACGCGGTCCGTGCCGCGCTCGACGCGGCGGGCATACCGTACGAGGTCTTCTGGAGCCCGGTCTTCCACCCCGCCGGGCCGGCGCTGGCGGACCTGCCGCGGCCCGCCCCGCACAGCCGTATGGTCTTCGTCTGCGGTCCCGTGCACGGCGAGCAGGTCGAGGACCTGCACAGCGCGTTCGCCGCGAGTGCCAGGTACGCCGTCGGCGTCTCGGTGGTCGACCCGCGGAGCCCCGCCGTCACCGGCTTCCACCGGGTCCTCGCCAGAGACACCCCGGACGCGGAGGGTGTCGCCGCCGACCTGTCGTTCGAGGCGCCGCCCGCACGGCGGCCCCCTCCCGTGGCCGGCGTCGTCCTCACCGGCGGTCAGGGCGAGTACGGGCCCCGCAGGCGCCACGACGAGGTGACGCACGCCGTGCTCGACCGGCTCCGCGGCATGGACGCGGCGCTGGTCCGCCTCGACACCCGGACCTCCACCGCCGAGTGGGACCTGCCGTCGACGGCCGAGCAGTACGAGGCGGTGCTGCGGCGAATGGACGTCGTCGTCACCAACCGGCTGCACGGCCTGGTCCTGGCGCTGCGGTGCGGGATCCCGGTGCTCGCCGTCGACCCGGTCGACCGGCGGGCGAAGCTGAGCGCCCAGGGGCGGGCCCTGTCGTGGCCCGCCGTGCTCACCCCCGACGAGGTGGGCACGCCGGCCTTCGACCGGTGGTGGTCCTGGTGCCTCACCGAGGGCCGGGACCTCGCACGGGCCCGCCGGGACGCGGCGGCCGGCGGGGGGCGCGGCGCCCTGACGGCCGACCTGCTCGACCTGCTGGCGCAGCCGGTGCCGCTGGCCGGCTGAGCAGCGCCACCCCGTCCGCAGCCCGGGAGGCGACTCGCTCAGGCGGCGGCGATCGCCTCGTCGCACTCGCGGCAGAAGGAGTTCACCCCGACGGGCGGGTACCAGGTCTCGAACGGGTCCAGGGGCTGGTCCTGCGGGTGCTTCACCAGGTCGTCGGTCTCGAGCCCGCACAGGGTGACCGGGCCGGGCAGCCCGTGGTCGCCCTCGGCCGGTGCGGCATGGACCGGGCCGATCCCTTCGGCGGAGCCCACCCCTCCGAACGACTCCGTCCGCTGCTTTGCCGGCTCGTACACGACCGCGTATCCGTTCATGGCGCCGACGCTAGCCACACAGCCGCGGGGTTGCCTGCGCTCACGGCCATCCGTGCCGCATGACCGGCTGAACGGCCCCGCGGCCAAGGCATCGGGGTCCCGGTGTTCGACCGAGGGGGCGAGAGGCACCGCTCCGTTCGGGCGTGCGGGGGCCTCCTGGCCCCTGCGCTCCCGGCCGTGGGGGAACTGCGGGCTGCTGCGGGTGGGTGGTCCGCCGGAGGCGGGGTGCCTTTTGGCGGAGGTGGCCGGTCGATGGCCCGCTGCTGTCGGGTGAGGCGTGGGACGATGTTGGTATGGACGCAGTCGGCAGGAACAACGTCACGGTCACCGGGCGGCGGGACGGGCCGGTGGTGATGCTCGCGCACGGGTTCGGCTGTGATCAGAACATGTGGCGGCTGGTGCTTCCGGCGCTGGCCGAGCGCTTTCGGGTGGTGCTGTTCGACTACGTCGGCTCTGGCCGGTCCGACCCGTCCGCGTGGGACGGGGAGCGCTACTCCTCGCTGGAGGGTTACGCCGGGGACGTACTGGACATATGCGACGAGCTGGATCTGACCGACGTGGTGTTCGTGGGGCACTCGGTCAGCGCGATGGTCGGGGTCCTGGCCGCGGGGCGGCAGCCGGAGCGGTTCGCCAAGCTGGTGATGGTCGCGCCGTCCCCCCGCTACGTCGACGACCCGGCCACCGGCTACACCGGCGGATTCACCGCGGACGACATAGACGAGCTGCTCGAGTCGCTGGAGTCGAACTATCTGGGCTGGTCGGCCGCCATGGCGCCGGTGATCATGGCGAATCCGGAGCGTCCCGAGCTGGGGCAGGAGCTGACCAACAGCTTCTGCGCGACCGACCCGGCCATGGCCGCGGTGTTCGCGCACACGACCTTCCTGTCCGACTCGCGGGCGGACCTGGGATCGGTGAGCGTGCCCACGCTGGTCCTGGAGTGCGCGCAGGACGTGATAGCCCCCCGGGAGGTGGGCGCGTACGTGCACGCGGTCATACCCGGCAGCCGGCTGGTCACCCTGGACGCCACCGGGCACTGCCCGCAGCTGAGCGCCCCGGAGGCCACCGCGCGGGAGATCGTCGCCTTCGCCGGGTCACCCCGGTGATGTGCGGGACCTCCGACGGCGACCCCGACCTGGACACCGGCATCGTCACCGGCACCACCGGTGCCGGGACGGGCACGAGCGTCGGCATCGGCACAGGCAGCGGGAGCGGCACCGGGGAGGAGAGCGTGGACGACGCGGAGCGCGCGCAGTTCTCTGCGCTGCTCGAGGACAGCGCCGAGGACCTGTACGAGCACGCGCCGTGCGGGTACCTGTCCACGCTGCTGGACGGGCAGATCGCCAAGGTCAACGCCACCCTGCTGGCCTGGCTCGGCTACACCCGCGCCCAGCTGGTGGGCCGCAGGCGCTTCGCGGACCTGCTCACCGTGGGCGGCAAACTTTACCACGAGACGCACTTCGCGCCGCTGCTGGCCATGCAGGGCAGGCTGTCCGGGATCGCCCTGGAGCTCAAGTGCGCCGACGGCAGCCGCCTGCCGGTCCTGGTCACCTCGGTGGTCAAGACCGGCACCGACGGGGAGCCGCTGCTGATCCGTACCACGGTCTTCGACGCCCGCGACCGCCGCGCGTACGAGAAAGAGCTGCTGCGCGCCAGGAAGCAGGCCGAACAGGCGGGCGAGGACGCCGAGCAGGCCCGCGCCGAGGCCGAGACCGCCCACCAGGGCGTCGAAGCCGAACGCGCCCGCCTCCAGCGGGTCGTCAGCATCCTGCAGAAGAGTCTGCTGCCGCCCGAGCTGCCGCGGATGCCCGGCCTGGACGCGGCCGCGTATTACCACCCCGCGTCCGTCGACGTCATCGGCGGGGACTTCTACGACCTCTTCCCCCTCGACAAGGGGCGCTGGGGCTTCTTCCTCGGCGACGTCTGCGGCAAGGGCCCCGAGGCCGCCGCGGTCACCTCGCTGATCCGCTACACCCTGCGCGCCGCCTTCCTCGTCGACAGCGATCCCGTCCACACGCTGGCCACCCTCAACGCGGCGCTGCACGAGCGCTTCACCGGCAGCGACCCCCGCTACTGCACCGCGATCGCCGGCACCCTCACCCCCGGCGGCGAAGCCGGCGCCGTCACGGTGGGATTGGCCGGCGGCGGCCATCCGCCCGCGCTGCTGCTGCGCGCCGACGGCACCGCCGACTTCCTGCCGACTCCCGGCGGCATGCTCCTCGGCGTCCTGGCGGACCCCCAGCTCACGTCCGCGACCACCCTCCTGCGCCCTGGGGACACGATGCTGCTCTACACGGACGGGCTGACCGAAGCCCGTACCCGAAGCGGCCCCCGCTACAGCGAGGAGGACCTGCACGCCTTCGTCGCCGACCTGGCCCCCGCCGGCGCGCAGACGACCGTCGACGCCGTGCAGCGTCTGCTGGGCGGTTTCGGCGAAGGCCTCGACGACGACACCGCCCTGCTCGCTCTCGGCGTCCCCGCAGCCCGCACCGCGGCAGCGAACCCGGGCGCCGCGCGATGACGACCGGGATGACCCTCTCCAGCGGGCAGACCGCCACCGGGCCGCTGCTGAGCGTGGCCGGGGACCTCGACCACCGCAGTGCCGGCGTGTTCCGCGCTGCCGTGAACGCCCTCGCCCTGCTGCCGGGGCAGCTGCTGACCGTCGACCTGTCCGCTCTGGCCTTCTGCGACTCCAGCGGCATCACGGCCCTGATCAGCGGGCGCAACAACGCCCGGGCAGCCGGCGCGGACGTCGCCCTGGTCCGCGTGCCGCCGAGCACCGTCCGTATCCTGCGCATCCTCGGCCTGGACCAGGTCTTCCGTGTCGACCCGGCCCCCGCCCCTGGCTCCGCGCCCGACCCCGACCCGGTCTGAACGACGGAAGGGTGCCGCCCGATGAACGGGCGGCACCCTCCGACGGCTTTCGTTTTCGCCGCTACCAGCGATACCAGCGGCCCCGGCCACCGCTGGAGTGGGTGCCGCGCATGACGAATCCCAGCAACCACAGGACAAGCACGACGACGGCGATCCACCACAGAAGGTGGAGTGCGAATCCCGCACCGAAAAGGAGCAGTGCGAGCAGAAGAACAACGAGCAACGGTCCCATGATTATCAACCTCCGAGGGGCCGCCTGCCCGTGGATGCGGCGCCCATGCGCGAAGACCCGCACCCGGTTCGCACACGCGTTCCGCTCACCTCGGGTGATCGCCGCCCCGCGGCCGCCGTCCCCGCACGGCCGGTGCTCCCACCCTGATGGCCTACAGTGCAGGAGAGACCGTCCGGTCTCCGTTACGGAGCAGGATGTGTCGTGTGGCTTCTGAAGGTATCCCCGCGCGGCTGACCGCGTTGCTGTCGGCCCGCGGTGCGGACCTGGGCGTCAGCTGGGCGGACAGCGTGACCGCCTCGCTGGGCGGGCGGATCACCCGGGCGGAGGTCGAGCGGGAACTCGACGAGATCTACACCGCACTGGTGGCCGCGCTCGGCCGCGGCAGCCTGGACGCGCGCGGGGAGGCCTTCGGGGAGGTCCGCGCGCTGCTCACCGAGCTGTCGCGCAACCGGGCACGACAGGGCTTCTCCCCGGTCGAGACCGCGGTCGGCGTCTTCGCGCTGAAGGAGGTCCTTGAGCCCTCGCTGTCCGGCGCGGACGGCGACGTCGAGGCGTACCTGCGATTCGCCGGGCTCCTCGACGCGCTGGGCCTTTTCACCATGGAGGTCTACTCGCGCACCCGTGAGGACCTGATTAGCGCGCAGGCCGAGCAGCTGCTGGAGCTGTCGACGCCGGTGGTGAAGCTCTGGGACGGGGTGATCGGTGTTCCCCTGGTCGGCACCCTGGACTCGGCGCGCACCATGGTGGTGATGGAGAAGATGCTGCAGGCCCTCGTCGACTCCGAGTCCGAGCAGGCCATCATCGACATCACCGGTGTCCCCGCGGTGGACACCGAGGTCGCGCAGCACCTGCTGAAGACCGTGGTGGCGGCCCGGATGATGGGCGCCGAGTGCACGATCTCCGGTATCCGCCCGCAGATCGCCCAGACCATCGTGGCGCTGGGGATCGACTTCGGCGACATCGTCACCAAGGCGACCCTGGCCGACGCCCTGCAGCACGCGCTGCGCCGCTCAGGTGTCGTCCTGACGCGTACCGCCCCCGTGGCCGGCAGCTGATGAGCGAGCGGGTCCCCGTCCTGCGGATCGGGCAGGTGCTGCTGGTGTCGCTCCAGACGGACCTGGACGACCAGGCGGTGACGCTGCTCCAGGACGACCTGGGGACGAGGGTGGTCGAGACCGGCGCGGACGGGGTGGTCATCGACATCAGCGCGGTGGAGATCGTCGACTCCTTCGTGGGCAGGATGCTGGCGACGATCGCCGCGGTCGCACGCCTGCTGGGCGCCAGGACCGTCGTCGTGGGCATGCGCCCGGCCGTCGCCATCACCCTGGTGGAACTGGGCCTGTCGATGGGCGGCGTGCAGACCGCGCTCACCTTGGAGAAGGGCCTGCGCAAGCTGGAGCCGGCCCGGCCCGGCGTGCGGGGAGGCGCCTTGCGGGCAGGCGCGGAGGCCTCGGTGGAGACCTTGCCGGCAGACGCGGACGCCGTGGTACGTGAGGGCGCCGGCACCGTGGACCCGGCGGCGGGGAGCGGGCGCCAGGGCGTACCGCCGGATATCGCGGCAGGATGGTGAACGCGACCCTCCGCGGCCCCGAGGTCCTGGGCATCCGCGCTGTCGCCGGAGTGGTGCGGGCCCGCCAGTTGGTGCGGGCGTTCGCCCAGGAGTGCCGGCTGAGCCTCGTGGAGCAGACGAAGTTCGTCACGGCCGCCAGCGAACTGGCCCGCAACACCCTGGTGCACGGCGGCGGCGGATCGATGACCGCCGCCATGGTCGAGGAACGCGGGCGGCGGGGAGTGCAGTTGGTGTTCGCCGACCAGGGGCCCGGCATCGCGGACGTGGACCTCGCCCTGACCGACGGCTGGTCGTCCGGCGGCGGGATGGGCCTGGGCCTGCCGGGCTCCAGGCGGCTCGTCGACGACTTCTCCCTCGACACCGCGGCGGGGCACGGAACGACGGTGTCCATCACCAAGTGGGCCCGATGACGCCCCCCGGTCCCGCACCGCTGGTCCAGTGCGAGGACGTCGCGTGGTTCCGCGACCAGACCGGCGGCGCGCGCGGCGCCGCGGCCGCCCTCGGCCGGCGGGTCGGCCTCGGGGAGGAACGCACCGCGCAACTGGTCCTGGCGGTCGCCGAGTTGGTTACCAACGCCGACAAATACGCCGTCGACGGCTCCCTGCTGCTGCGAGTGCTGCGCCAAGGAGACGTCGCGGGAGTCGAGGTGCTGGCCGTCGACGGCGGTCCCGGCATGGCGGACGTGTCCGCGGTGCTGCGGGACGGGATGTCCACAGGCGGCAGTCTGGGCATCGGCCTGGGCGCGGTGAAGCGGCTCGCCGACCGCTTCGACATCCACTCACGGCCCGGGACCGGCACCGTGGTGCTTGCCCGCTTCTGGCCTCGCCCCACGCCCCCCTCGGCGGCGGGCGAGTGCCCCGTCGCGGGGATCACCCGGCCGATCGGCGGTGAGGAGGTCTGCGGCGACGCGTGGGCCGCGCGTGCCGACACCCTCGACGGCGAGGATCCGCCCGACGAGGCGGGCGGGCTCGCCGGCCGTCCCGCCGAGGGCGCGCAGGGCGTGGGCCGTTCCGGTCTGTTCCGCCCGCCGGACGCGGGGCCGGGCGGCGGCCTGCTGGTCATGTCGTGCGACGGGCTGGGCCACGGCCCGCTGGCGTCCCTGGCCGCCCAGGCGGCGGTGCAGGCCTTCCACACCAGTACCGCACGCACTCCCCAGCAGGCCGTCGAGGACATCCACAAGGCCCTGCACGGTACGCGCGGTGCCGCGCTGGCCGTCGCCCGTATCGAGCCCGACGGCCGGACCCTCTTCTGCGGCGTCGGGAACATCACGGCCGCCCTGGTCACCGCCACGACCCGTACGAACCTGCTCTCCCACCCCGGCATCGTCGGCCACCAGATGCACCAACTGCGCAGCTACGAATACCGCTTGCCGCCCCACGGGGTCCTGGTGATGCACTCCGACGGGCTCAGCCACCGCTGGACCCCGGACGACCTGGCGGGCCTGCTGCACCACACCCCAGCGGTGATCGCCGCGGGCCTGCTGCGCCAGGCCGGGACCCGGCGCGACGATGCCGGCGCGGTGGTGGCCAAGGCGTCGCGGTGAGCACCGTGCGGGCCGGGGTACGCCACCCGCCGGCCGGGCCGGCCGGGCGGCAGGGCAGGGCGCCGGGGCTCCGCGGTCACCGCCCGCACCCGGTGGCCGGGGGCGGTGTCAGATCGGGCGGCTGACGGCCGGGTGTGGGGCCGGTCAGCCGGGGAGGAGTTGCTGGCCGCCGTCGATGTCGTAAGTGGCGCCGGTGAGTGCCTCGTTGCCCATGATGTGCAGGGCGAGGGCGGCGACGTCGGCCGGGACGACGACCCGGCGGATGGGGAGGGTGGCGCGCAGCTCCGCGCGTCGGGCTTCGAGCCGGTCGCCGAGCAGGGAGGCGGACAGGGGGGTGTCGACGAACCCCGGGGCGATCAGGTTGGCCCGGATCGGGGCGAGTTCGAGAGCCAGGTTGGCAGTGAGGGCCGGGAGGGCCGCGGTCATGGCCGCCACCACGGACAGGCCGACGTCGGGGCGGCGGCCGCCGGTGCCGCCGATGAAGAGCAGCGTGCCGCCGGGCCTGACCTTGTCGCGGGCGCCGAGGGCGACGCCCAGGGCCATCGACAGGCGCTGGGCGAACGCGCTGGTCGCCTCGGCGATGTCCATCTCGTCCAGCGGCATGTACGCCGGGTTCCCCGCGGTGAGCAGGACGTGGTCGACCGGGCCGGGGAGGTCGTGGAAGAACTGCGTGAGGCGGCCGGTGTCGGTCGCGTCGAAGGCGGCCGTGCCGACCGGCCGGAGTTCGCGGGCGGCTTTCTCGAGCCGTTCGAGGTTGCGGCCGACGAGCACCACGTCACCGCCTGCGGCACGCACCTGGCGGGCGGTCTCGTAGCCGATGCCCGCGCTGGCCCCGATCACCACCACGGTCTGGCCGGCGAAGCCGGCCGGGGGAGGCGTTCCGTGGACTCCTGGCTCGACTGGCTCAGCTGGCTCGGCGGTCATGGCTTACCTCCGCGGTCGCGTGACGCTGGCGGTCCGGTCCCCCCATGGTCGCGCGCGGGGGCGATGACCGCCTGTCGGCGGGAGGCCGCACGCAAAATCACAGGACGATAACAGGTCTGGTCCAAATGGTCTCGTTCGCCATGCAACAGGCGATGGCCGCCGCCCCGGCGGCCGGCACGATCGATGACGTCGAGCACGTGGTGGTCTTCATGCAGGAGAACCGCTCCTTCGACCACTACTTCGGCACGCTCAAGGGCGTACGCGGCTACGCCGACCGCTCGCGGCTGCGCTTCCCGAGCAACTCCGACGTCCTGCGGCAGACGTCGTCGGGGCCGTCCGGCGGGAACCTGGTGCTGCCGTGGCACCTGGACACCGCCAAGACCGACGCCCAGCGGGTGTCCGACCTCGACCACGGGTGGTCAGGGACGCACAAGGCGTGGAACAACGGGCTCCACAACAACTGGGCGCCCGCCAAGTCGGCCTACTCCATGGGCTATTACCGGCGTGCCGCCGACCAACTCCAACCGGCTCTACCAGTGGACCGGCACCGTCGACCCGGGCGGCACCAAGGGCGGCCCGGTCACCGACAACTCCGAGAAGGGCTACAGCTGGACGACCTACGCCGAGCGGTTGCAGGCGGCCGGCATCTCGTGGCGGGTCTACCAGCAGCAGGACAACTACGACGACAACCCGCTCGCGTGGTGTCCATCGCCCCGGCGGCGCCGCGGTCGCTGGTGCTGACCCTGACCAACGGCGGCTCGGTGGCCGTGACCTTCACCGTCGGCGCCAACGGCTGCACCGGAACGGGCGGCAGCACGACCGCCGTCGCCGCCGGCGGCTCGAAGACGGTCACCCTCGCACCGGCCTCCGACGGGCAGTACGACTACACGGTGACCGCCGACGTCGGCGACGGCTTCGCGCGGCGGTTCGCGGGACGCACGTACCCGTGGGACGCCGCCGCCGGGCGGTGGGACGGGTGGCGGGACCGGCGGCAGCGGTGGCGCGGCGCTGCGGCCGGTCCACACCAAGCCGGGGCCAATCCCCGTCGGCTTCCGGGGCAATAGGCGCGGCCTAGGATGCGTTCCGCGGTCCGGCGATCACCGCCGGGACGGCTGCACCGTTATGGAACTGCCCAACGGAGGTGACCGCCGTGGAGAACGTCGTAGTCGAACTGCCGCCGGACCTTGCGCCGTTGGAGGTTCCGGCCGCCGGGAAGGCGGAGGCGGCGCCGCCTCCGGCCGCCGCCGACGAGGAGGCCTGCGCCAGGCTGCTGGGGCGTGTCGACCGGCGGATCGAGGACCTGCTGAGCGCCGAAGCGGCGCGCTGGGGCGCGGTGGACGCCCGGGTGGCGGTGCCGGTCGCGGCGGTCGCCGAGCTCTTCGCGGCCGGCGGCAAGCGGCTGCGCCCGCTGTTCTGCGTCATCGGCTACCTGGCGGCCGGCGGCACCGCGGACGACGCCGGCGCGGACGCCGTCGTCGACGCCGCGGCGGCCCTGGAACTGCTCCAGGTCTTCGCGCTCATCCACGACGACATCATGGACAACTCCTCCAGCCGGCGCGGCGCCCCGACCGTCCACGCCCGGCACGCGGACGTCCACGCGCGGCGCGGCTGGGCGGGGGAGTCCCGCCGGTTCGGGGAGGGTGTCGCCATCCTCGCCGGGGACCTGGCCCTCAGCTACGCGAACCGCTTCGCGGGCCGGCTCGACGGCCCCGCCGCGCAGGTGTGGCACGAGCTGGTCACCGAGATGATCACCGGCCAGCAGCTGGACATCGCGCTGGCCGCGGAGGTGGAGCCGGACCCGGTGCTCGCCCGCTGGGTCGCCGTCGGCAAGTCCGGCCGCTACACCATCCACCGCCCGCTGGCCCTGGGCGCGGCCGTGGCCGGACGCCCGGGGCTGGACGCGGTCTTCGAGGCGTACGGGGTCGCGGCCGGCGAGGCCTTCCAGTTGCGGGACGACCTGCTCGACGCCTTCGGCGACCCGGCGGCGACCGGCAAACCGGCCGGGCTGGACCTGAGCGAGCACAAGATGACGCTGCTGGTCGCGCTGGCCGCGGCCAAGGACCCGCTGGTCGCCCGGCTGGTCGCGGACGGCCGCCGCGCCGGGTGGGACCCGGCCCGGCTGCGCGACGCGCTGCTCGCCTCGGGTGTCCGCGCGGACGTCGAGCAGCAGATCGACGCGCTGGTCGCGGACGCCCGCGCGGCGCTCGCGGACTCGCCGGTGCCGTACGGCTGGCGGCTGCGCCTTGAGGAGCTTGCCCACAAGGTCGCCTACCGCGACCGCTGACGGCGGCTGGGACAGGCCCTGGGCCTACACCGCTCCGTGGTACATGACGCCGAGCACCAGGGCGGCGATCGCGGTGGCGAGGAAGACGATGCCGCCGACGATGTCACGGGAGCCCACCCGCAGGTGGGCGATGATCGCGCCGATGAAGTACAGGATGAGGCCGCACGCGGCGAGGGTCCCCAGGATCGGCACCCGGAAACCGGCCACCAGGCCCAGGGTGCCCGCCGCGAGCAACGAGCCCAGCACCGGGACGTACTTGCGCGGCAGGCCCTTCATGTCAGCCTGTGTCTTGGGGTATTCATGGCCGATCAGGTAGGTGACGGCGGCGGCGCCGTTGAAGACCGCGCCGAGGACGGTCACCGTGACGTAGGCGGCGAACACGATTTCTCCGCATCTGTGGGAACAGTCGGCATCGGAATGCTGCCTGCGTGTCGATGATCGTAGCGGTTCTGGCAAGCGTGACCCCAGGGCGGGCATGCGGCCGTAACCGGGTTGTAATCAGCGGCATTTGGCGCCGCCGCGCTTGTGGAACCGGATGCGCGGCCGTTGCGGAGTCCGCGCCCGGGAGCCATTCTCCTCCGTCCGGCCGACCACGTTTCCCCCGCGCTTGTGCGAGGCAACCATACGATGACGGAACGGAGTTGGGCGTTGATATTTATGGGTAACACTGATGGGGCCCGACTTCGCGCAGCCGTAATCAGCGCACCTGAACTACCTGTATAGGTCGTGTATGGCACGCCCTGGCAGGGTGGCTCGACTCGCCCCACCCAGCGAACGCCCGTGGAACCCGACAGGAGCGACCTTGTCCGAACCGCAGACCACCGCCCCCGCGGACCGGCGCGTCGTACTCAACAGCGAGGGGCAGTACTCGATCTGGTGGACCGACCGCGAACTGCCGGCGGGCTGGCGGGCCGAGGGGACCGCGGGGTCGCGGGAGCGGTGCCTGGTCCGCATCCAGGAGCTGTGGGCCGACCTGCGGCCGGTGAGCCTGCGGCGCCGGGCGGAAGCGGAAGGGGAGGGTGCGGCGCAAGCGGAGGGTGCGGCCGACCGGTTGGGGGCCGGTGCCGCCTCGGTCCCCGGGCTGGTCGGGCGGCAGGCGCGGCGGAATCCGGAGGCCGTGGCCGTGGAGGGCGACGGGTTCGTCCTGTCCTACGGCGGGCTCGACGCCGCGTCCAACCGCTGGGCCCGGTATCTGCGGTCGCGGGGCGTGGGGCGCGGCGTGCTGGTGGGGGTGCTGCTCGGCCGGGGCGCCGAGCTGCACGCGGTGTCGCTGGGCGTGTGGAAGGCGGGCGCCGGGTGCGTGCCGCTGGACCCGGACTTCCCCGCCGCCCGGCTGCGCCTGCTGCTCGCCGACGCGGGGGCGCGGGTGCTGGTCACCGAGGCGGCCTACGGGCCCGACGCGTTCGAGGGGCAGCTGCTGTGCGTGGACGACCCCGAGGTGTGCGGTGAGCTGGCCGGGCACCCGGGCGAGCCGCTCGCCGGGGCGCCGGACCCGGACGACGTGGCGTGCGTGGCCCACGTGCCCGCCGCGGCCGGTCGCCCGCACGCCGTGACGGTCACCCACCGCGGCCTGGCGCACCACGTGGCCTGGGCCGAACGGGAGTTGGCCAGGACGGGAAGCGGCGGCACCGCGGTCTTCGGCTCGGCCGCCTCCGAGCTGACGGCGACCGGCCTGTGGGCGCCGCTGTGGTCCGGGCAGCGGGTGCTGCTCGCCCCGCAGGCCCTGGACCCGACGCGGCTGGGGGAGTGGCTGGCGGCCGCCGGCCCGTTCGGCTTCCTCAAGCTCACCCCAGGCCATCTCGACCTGCTCATTCGGCAGTTAGGCGACGAGGCGGTCGCGGCGCTGGCCGGCACCTTCGTGGTCGCCGGCGGCGAGCCGGGTCCCGCGGCGGACCAGCTCGCCGAACTGCTGGGTCCCCGGCGGCTGTTCACCTCGTACAGCACGGCCGAGACGTCGTACGGCACCTTCCTGCACCCGGCGCCGCCCGGCGCCGAGGCGCAGATACGGGTGCTCGACGACACCTGCCGGCGCGTACCGGCCGGTGTCGTCGGCGAGTTGTACGTGGCCGGGCCCGGGGTGGCCCGCGGCTACGACGGCCGGGCCGCGCTGACGGCGGACCGGTTCCTGCCCGACCCGTACGGCCCCGAGGGGACGCGGATGTTCCGCACGGGTGAGCTGGCGCGGCGGACGGCGGCGGGCGAGGTGGAGCTGCTCGGCCGCACCGACCGGCAGGTGTGGGTGCGCGAGCACCGGGCCGACCCCGCGGAGACCGAGGAGGTGCTGCACGACCACCCGTACGTCGCCGAGGCCGTCGTCATCGCCGTGCGGGCCGCGCCCGGCGACGTCCGGCTGGCCGCCTACGTGGTGCCGCGCACCGGCGCGCGGGGCCTGGACGCGGCGGCGCTCGCGGCCCACTGCCGGCAGCGGCTGCCCGCGCACCTGGTGCCGGCGAGCCTGGCCCTGCTCGACGAGGTGCCGCGCGCCGCGGACGGCCGGCTGGACGTGGCGGCGCTGCCCAGCCCCGGGTGGTACGACCCGTGCGGGCCAAAGGACGCCCACGGGCGGCTGCCCTTCGAGGGGCGCGCCTTCGCCGAACTGGTCGCGGCGTGCCGGGTGCCCGGTGCGTCCGTCGCCGTCATGGAGGGCGGCGACCTGGTGGCGGTCGAGGCCGCGGGAACCGACGGGGAGGGCAGGGCGGTCACCCCGCGCACCGCCTTCCCGGTGGGCGGGCTGAGCCGGCACGTGGCGACGCTGGGCGCGCTGCGCCTGGTGGACGAAGGGGTGATGGCCCTGGACGCCGAGGTCGCCCGCGACGGCGACACCTCGGCCACCCTCGCCGACCTGCTGGGGCACACCGGCGTGGACGCCGGCTCCGACCGCCTCCCCGCGCTGCTCGAGGACGCCACGGGCGAGCCCTTCCGGCTGCTGATGCGGCGCCTGGTGCTGGGGCCGCTCGGCCTGGACGACAGCTGGTTCGGCGAACAGCCGGGCGCGTACGGCAGGGCGGGGACGACCGGCGCCCCGGCGGCCCGTGTCGGCCACGACGCCGCCGGGCACCGCCTCGGCGCCGCCCGCACGGCCGCCGGCCCGGGCGAGCTGTGGACCACCGCGGCGGACCTGGCCAAGGTGGCGCTGGAGATCCGCCGCTCCGCGCTCGGCGCCCCGCTCGCCCTGCTCGGCCGGGAGACCGCGGCGCGCATGCTCACGCCCAGCCCGGACAGTCTCTACGGCCTCGGCACGATGGTCGACGTCCTGGGCTCCGACACGGAGTTCGGGCACGAGGCCGCCCCTGACGGGTACTACGCGGCCACGGCACTGCGCGTGCGTACCGGTCGCGGGCTCGTCGTGCTCGCCAACGGCCGCGCCGGTGAGCGACTACGCAAAGAGATCGGTGCGCGCCTGAGGGACGTACGCCAAACGATGGAGCGGCGTTGGCCATTGAGTGACGGAAAGTGGCGAGGCCCGGAAGACGCGCAGGGAGCGGGGTGAAGGACCGGTACGCAGCGTGAGAGGTTCGCAACCATGTTGTCCGCGCCAGGCGTAGTACACACAATGACTCTGCAATGTCTCCCGCGGGGGGGCGGGGCGTGCGCCGCCCCGGGAAGGGGACGGTGTGTCACCCTGGCTATCTTTTCAGGTGCTGGGCCCGCTCAAGGTGAGCGTGGACGGCAAGTCACTACTACTACGCAGCGCGCGGCAGCGCACGATCCTGGCCGTGCTGCTGCTCACTCCGGGACGTGTCGTCTCGGTGGACGCACTGGCGGACGCCGTCTGGGACGGCGAGCCGCCCGCCACAGCGCGCAACCAGATCGCCATCTGCGTCTCCGCGCTGCGCAAGACGTTCCGTGACGAGGCGGGTGTCGACGGCCTCATAGAGACCGTGCTGCCGGGTTACGTGCTGCACACCGAGGGCCATTACGTCGACGTGGTCGACCTGTACGAATCGGCGGCGGCCGCGGGGGCCGCCGCGGAGACAGGCGACCCGGACGCGGCCGCGGCCCGGTTCGAGGACGCTCTCGCGCTGTGGTCGGGGCCGGTGCTCGACGGCATGGACGGCGGCGCCCTGACCGGGGCGGTGAGCCGGCTCACCGAGCTGCGCATCGACCTGGCGGAGGAGTACGCCGCCGTCCAGCTCCAGCAGGGCCGCTACCGGTCGGTGGTGGCGAACCTGTCCCCGGTCGTGGCCGAGCACCCGCTGCGCGAGCACGCGCGTGCCGTCCTCATGCGGGCGTACGACCGGTTGGGCCGCCGGTCAGAGGCGCTCGACTGCTTCCGCGAGGGGCGCCGCATCCTCATCGCGGAGCTGGGCGTCGAACCCGGCCCCGAACTGCAGGAGCTGCACCGCAAGGTGCTGGAGGGCGACGGTCCCGCCCCGGTACGGACCGCACCGCCCACCGCCGTGGCCGCGCGTCCGCCGGAGGCCGTACCGCGGCAACTGCCGCTGCCGCCCGAGCCCTTCGTCGGCCGGGAGGCCGAACTGGAACTGCTCGAAAGGCTCGTGCAGCCGGCGCCCGGCCAAGGCGGCGGCCTGCCGGTGCGGATCGCCGCGGTCTACGGCGCCGCCGGTGTCGGCAAGAGCGCGCTCGCGCTGCACTGGGCCGACCGTGTCGCGGAGCGCTTCCCCGACGGGCAGATCTACCTGGACCTCCAGGACCTGCCGGGCAACGGCGGCCCCGTCACGGCCGAAGCGGCCCTGGACCGGGCGCTGCGCGCGCTCGGCGTGCCCGGCGCCGCGGTCCCCGCCGGCCTCCAGGACCGGGCCGCGCTCTACCGCAGTACCCTCGACGGCAAGCGGCTGCTCGTCGTCCTGGACAACGCCGGCTCCCTGGACCAGATCCGGCCGCTGCTCCCGGGGCGCGGCCCCGCCCGGGCGCTCTTCACCAGCCGCGACCCGCTCAGCGGGATCGCCGGCGCCTTCGCCGCGGTCCGCGTCGAGCTGCACGTCATGAGCCCGGCGGAGTCGCTCGGCCTGCTCGCCGCCACCATCGGCGACCACCGGGTGGCGGCGGAACCCGCCGCGGCGCAGCGGCTGGTGGACCTGTGCGACCACCTGCCGCTGGCCCTGCGGATCGTGGCGACCCGGTTACTGTCCGACCACCAGGGGTCGCTGCGCAGGATGGCCGCACGCATGGAGGACCGCCGCGAGCGGCTCGACGTGCTCAGCTCCGGTGAGAGCGGGGTCCGCTCCGGCCTGTGGCTCAGCTACCGGGCCCTGTCCGTCCAGGCCGCGCGCCTCTACCGGCAGTTGAGCATGCTGGACGTGCCCGACTTCCCGGCCTGGATCGGCGCCCCCGTCCTCGGAGTCACCCCGGGCGACTCCGAGGAACTGCTCGACCGGCTCGCCGCCGCGCAGTTGCTGGAAACCTGCTCCGTACACGGCGGCGGCACGCGCTACCGCTTCCAGGACCTGATGCGGCTGTTCGCCCAGGAGCGCTGCCTGGCCGAGGACAGCGCGCAGGAACGCGAACAGACCCTGGACCGGGTCCTGTCCGCCATGCTCACCGTCGTCTACGCGGCGCAGGAGCAGCTGTACGGCAAGGGCGAGGTGGCCCCGCACGTCCCCGCGTACACCGCGGAGGTCCCGGGCGGGACGGTCAGCGAACTGGTCGCCGACCCCATCGAGTGGTTCGAGGGCGAGCGGGAGGTGCTCGGCTCGCTGGTGGCGCAGGCCGCGCGCGGCGACCAGGCGGGCCGCGCCTGGGTCCTCGCGGTGGGCTCCGTCTCCTTCTTCGAGACCCGCAACCACCTGGAGGACTGGCAGCGCACGGCCGAGTGCGCGCTGGCGGGTGCGCGGCGCGTCGGCGACATCCGCGGGGCCGGCACCATGCTCCGCTCGCTGGGCACGCTCGCCATCTACCAGCGCCGCTACGAGGAGGCGCGGGAACGGCTGGAGTCCGCCCTGCTCCACCTGGAGCAGACCGACGACATCCAGGGCCGGGCCATCGTGCGGCGGAACCTCGCGGTGTGCGCCCGCTTCTCCGGCGACCTCGCCGGGGCGGCCGGCAGCTGCGAGGAGGCCCTGGTGCTCTTCCGGCAGGCCGGCGACTCCTCGGGGCTGTCCCACGCGCTGGGGCTGCTCGCCCAGATCGAGATCGAACTGGGCAATCCCGAGCGGGGCGTGGAGCTGAGCAACCAGGCCATCGAGGTCAGCTACGAGGCCGGATCGCTGCGCAGCCGCACGCAGAACCTCTACCGCCTCGCCGAGGCGCTGCTCAGCGCCGGGCAGTCGGCCCAGGCGGAAGGGGTCTGCCACGACGTGGTGGGCCTCACCCGCGGCCAGGGCGACCGGCTGGGCGAGGCCCACGGGTTGTGCGTGCTCGGCGAGGCGCAGTGGCGGCTGAACGAGCCGCACAAGGCGCGCGCCAGCCTGCTGCGCGGGCTGCGCGCCGCCGAAGAGGTCAACGACCGGTTCCTGCAGGCCCGTATCACCACCAACCTGGCCTGCGCCGAGGCGATCACCGGTGGCACCGGCGCCGACGCGCCGCTGGAGTGGGCGCAGCAGGAGTTCCGTACGCTCAACGCCCCGGTGTGGGTGCGGCGTGCGGGCCGGCTGCGGGAGGCGCTGGAGTCGCACGACGCCGACAGCCCGATCGAGGGGCTGGTGCTCGCCGAGCTGCTGCACGGCTGCTGATCGCGGCCGCGGGCCCGACCTGCCCCGGGCGTGCCTCACGTCCAGGGCAGGTCGCTCGTGCCCGTGCTGTTGCCGAGGGCAAGGAGCAGCGGAAGAAAGAGGAGCGCGGTGGTGAGGAACGCCGCTGCGACCGTACGGGGCTTTCGCATGGATGACTCTCCCTAAGAGTTCGCTGTAATTCCTCCGGACGGCTCTTGGCATCACCCTAGGCGCGGTCGCTTTTGACGCGGTTTCCCGGCGATTTCGCGTCCCCGAAATCGACTCGATAATGCGGGAAAAGAGTCGGCGGATACGTTCACGAACAGATTTCACCGGGGATTGTTCGTGGGACGGGGACCGCACTGTGCTGAACTCTGGGGGAGTGGCCGTCCGGCCTGCCGACAAGACCGCCGACGGACCCGCCGACGCTGACGACCCGCGCGCCGACCCGTCGCTGACGCTCGAATTCCGGCTGCTGGGACCGGTGTCGGTGACCCGTGCGGGCACGGCGGTCGCGCTGCCGGGGGCGAAGATCCACACCGTGCTCGCGGTGCTGCTGCTGGCCCGCGGCGCCCTGGTCGCGGACGGCCGGCTGAGCGCGGCACTGTGGGGCGACGCCCCGCCGCCCACCTCGAACGCGCAGATATACACGTACGTGTCCCGGCTCAGGAAAATCCTCGGGGACGACGCGGAACGGATCTCCAGGAAAGGCCCGGGATACGTACTCGACGCCCGGGGCGCCGAGGTCGACCTCTTCGCCTTCGAACGCCTCGACCGGCTCGGCCGCCAGGCGCTGAAGGAGAACCGCCACGAGGAGGCGGGGCGGCTGCTCGGCAGCGCCCTGGACTGCTGGAGCGGCCACGCCCTGGACAACGTGACCGAGCACCTGCTCCAGTCCGAGCGGCCGCGGCTGGAATTCCTGCGGGCGGAGGCGCTGGAGCGCCGCATCGAGGCGGACCTGGAAACCGGCAGGCACCGCTCCCTGGTGCCGGAACTGCTCTCCCTGGTGGCCCGCTTCCCCATGGAGGAGAACCTGCGCGCCCACCTCATCACGGCGCTGCACCGCTGCGACCGGCAGGCCGAGGCCGTCCACGTCTACACCGAGGGCCGCCGGATACTCGACGAGCAGCTCGGCGTGGTGCCGGGGCAGCTGCTCAGCAACGCCTACCTGCGGATGCTGCGCGGCGAGGGCGCAGCGCAGCCGCGCCGGCCGCTGGTCGCACTGCCGGTGCGGACGGCCCCCTTCACCGGGCGCGCGGCCGAGGCGGCCCGGCTCAGGTCACTGCTGTTGCGGCGGCCCTCGGGCCCGGTCTCCCGGCTCAGGGCCGCGCTGGTCACCGGGATGCCCGGCAGCGGCAAGACCGCGCTGGCCGCCGAAGTGGCCCACGGCTGCGCCCGGTCGTTCCCCGACGGGGTGGTGCACGCCGACCTCCAGGACGCCGACGGAGCCGCCCGGGCGCCCGCGGCCGTACTCGCCGAGATCCTCTGCGCGCTCGGCGACACCGGGCAGCCCGGGCAGCGCGGCGGCCACGACCTGACCGACCTCGTACGCCGCTACCGCGCGCTGACCGCCACCTCCCGGCTGCTGGTCGTGCTGGACGACGCGTCCAGCGACGCGCAACTGGCCCCGCTGCTGCCCGCGAGCCCGGACACCGCGCTGCTCGTCACCAGCCGCAGACGGCTGGTGACCGTGCCGGCGCCCTGCACGGTCCCGCTGGAGCCGCTGGGCGACCAGGACGCGGTGGCGCTGCTCGCCGAGACCGCCGGCGCCGACCGTATCCGTGCCGAACTCCCCGCGGCACGCGACCTGGTGCGCTACTGCGCCGGGCTGCCGCTCGCCGTGCGGATCGCGGGCGCCCGGCTCGCCGCCCGCCCGCACTGGACGGTGGCCCGGCTCGCCGCCCGGCTCGCCGACCCGCGCACCCGGTTGGCCGCCCTGTCCTACGGCGACCTCGACCTGCCGCGCACCCTCGACCGGGCGCTGTCCCGGCTGAGCCCGATCACCGCGGCCGTCCTGCCCTGGCTCTCGGCGGTCGGCCCCGGCCCCTTCACCGCCCGGCTGGCCGGTGACGTGATCGGCCTGGACGGGGTCGAGAGCGCCTTGGAGGAACTCGTCGACGCCTGCCTGCTCACCTCGGAGCCGGACAGCGCCGCACTGGGCGAGGACCGCTACCGATTCCACCCCCTCTTCCTGCTGCACGCAGGCGAGCTGCCCAGAAGGGAACTTCCCCGGTGATCCCGCGCCAAGCGAACGGCAAGTGCGGTGACAGGTCTGTTGAAGACGGATGGCTGAGGCTGGCCGCCATGAATCCCAAGGATGGTGAACGCCATGAGTGAGGCGGCCCCGACCCCTCAGGAAGGCGCGATACAGGCGCTGCACTCGGCCATCGAGGAGGCAGCCGGACTGCTGGAGGTGGAGTACGCGCGTGACAGGGTGCTGCGCATCCTCGACCTCTACGGCGGGGACCTCGCCGAGGGCGTGGTCGCCTTCCGAGTGTCGACCGGCGCCCGCCGCGCGGGCGAACTGGACTGCCGCTTCACAGTGCCGCGAGACACCGACCCCTACGAACTCGCCGTCAAGAACGGCCTGCTGGCGGACACCGACCACCCCGTCTCCCGGCTGCTCGCGGACATCAGCGAGAACTGCCCCGTCGACGGCTACGGCATCGACTTCGGCGTCGTCAAAGGCTTCAAGAAGATCTGGGTGGTGCTGCCCAGGACCGAACTGCAGCCCGTCGCGCACCTGGCCGGCATCGCCTCGATGCCGCCCAGCCTGGGCGCGAGCCTGGACTTCATCGCCCGGCACGGCCTGGGCGACACCGTCGGCCTGCTCGGCATCGACTACGTCGGCCGCACCGTCAACATCTACTTCGGCGAACCGCCCGAGGGCGGCATCGCCCCCGAGTCCGTACGGTCGATGCTGCGCGAGATCGACCAGGCCGAGCCCTCCGAGCAGGCACTGCGGCTCGGACAGCAGGCCTTCGGCGTCTACGTGACCCTCAGCTGGGACTCCCCGCTGATCGAGCGGATCTCCTTCGCCGTGGCGACGACGGACCCCGCCTCCCTCCCCGTCGAACTCGACGACCGGATCGACCTGTTCGTCCGGCACGTGCGCGCCGCCGACCCGGACACGAAGTTCGTCTACGCCGTCGCCTCCCAGCCCGACGGCGAGTACTACAAGCTCCAGTCCTACTACCGGTGGGGCTCCGGCGTGCCGGAGATCATGCAGCTGCCCGAGGGAGTCCTCGCGGACCCGGTGTAGCCCCGCCCCGCTCGCTTCCCCCGCCTGAAATGGCGTCGCTCGTTTTCTTGAACTCCCTGTGGCCCGGCGGACGTCGGATGCTTCCTGCCGCCCGGCCGCACTCCCGGAAGGACGAAACCTTGGGCACCGTAGAAGTTCCGGTACTGATCGTGGGCGGCGGCGGCGCCGGCCTGTCCGCCTCCACCTTCCTGTCCGACCACGGCGTCGGCCACCTGCTGGTGGAGCGCCGCGCGGACACCTCGCGCCTGCCGAAGGCGCACTACGTCAACCAGCGCACCATGGAGATCTTCCGCCAGCACGGCCTGGCCGACGACGTGCTCGAACTGGGCGCGAGCCCCGAGCAGTTCGGCAAGGTGCGCTGGCAGACCACGCTCACCGGCCAGGGCCCGCTCGACGGGCGGCTCATCCACGAGATGGACGGCTTCGGCGGCGGCGCGCTGCGCGAGGCGTACGAGGCGGCCGGACCGGTGCTGCCGGTCAAGCTGCCGCAGCTGCGGCTGGAGCCGGTGCTGCGCCGGCACGCCGAGCAGCGCAACCCCGGGAAGGTGCTGTTCGGCCATGAGCTGGTCTCGCTGACCCAGGACGAGGGCGGCGAGAGCGTCACCGCCGAGATCCGCTCCGCCGAGACCGGCGAGACCACCACGGTCGTCGCGCGCTACGTCATCGCCGCCGACGCCGGCCGTACGGTCGGCCCGGCGATCGGCGCCCGCATGGAGGGCATGCCCGCCCTGTTCGACGCGACCACGGCGTATTTCTCCGCCGACCTGTCGCAGTGGTGGAACGAGGGCTCGCTCATCACCTGGTTCCTCAACCCGATGCGCCCCGACCTGTCGAGCGCGCTCATCGAGATGGGCCCGACCTGGGGCAAGAACTGCGAGCAGTGGGGCATCCACCTGCCGCTCGCGGGCATCGACCGCGATGACGAGCAGGCGGTCGTCGGCCGTATCCGCGAGGTCCTCGGCCTGCCCGACCTCGAACTGACCCTGCACGAGGTGACCAGCTGGACCGTGGAGGCGGTGCTCGCCGAGCACTACCGCCACGGCCGGGTCTTCCTGGCCGGCGACGCCGCCCACCGGCAGCCGCCCGCCGTCGGCCTGGGCCTGAACTCCGGCATCCAGGACGTGCACAACCTCGCCTGGAAGCTCGCCTCGGTGATCTCCGGCGGCGCCGACGACAGCCTGCTCGACGCCTACGAGGCCGAGCGCCGGCCGGTCGGCCAGTTCAACCTCGGCTGGGCGATGTCCGCCTCCGCCAACCACCTGGTCGTCATCGACGCCGCGCTGGGCCTCGGCCCGCACGTGCCGCCGGAGCGCCGCGCGGGGGTCTTCTTCGGCTTCTTCGCGCCCACCCCGATCGGCGCCGCGCAGCGCGCCAGGGCCGCGGAGATCTTCGCCACCCACCGCGGCGAGTGCCAGGCCATCGACGTGGAGACCGGTTTCTCCTACGAGCAGGGCGCGGTCGTCCCCGACGGCAGCCGCCCGCCGGCCCGCTCGCCGCTGGGCGACACCTACCGGCCCACCACCCGCCCCGGCCACCTGCTGCCGCACGCCTGGATCGAGCGGGACGGGCAGCGGCTCTCCACCCACGACCTGGTCGGCTCCGGCGCCGGTTTCGTCCTGATCACCGGCTCCGAGGGGGCCGCGTGGGCCGAGGCCGCCACGCTGGCGGCCGAGAAGCTCTCCGTCCCGGTGACCGCGGTGCGGATCGGCGAGGGCGGCGACTACGCCGACGCCGACGGCACCTGGGAGCACCTGCGCGAGACGGGCGGGGCGGGCGCCGTCCTGGTCCGGCCCGACCAGCACGTGGCCTGGCGTGCGACCGGCGCCGAGGCGGACGCCGCGGGCGCGCTGACCGAGGCGCTCTCCCTCGTCCTGGGCCACCGGGCCTCGTGACCGCCCGCCCCGGCCCGTCTCCTTCGAGACCCGACCAGACGCCCGATCAGGCGTGTCCCGCGCGGCACGCCCTGACGAAGACGGAAGAAACAGCATGATCAACAGAAGGTCCTTCCTCGCCGGCGCCGGTGGTGCCGCGGTGGCCGGGACGGTGCTGGCCGGCGCCACGCAGGCCAAGGCCAACGCCTCGGCCACCAAGTGGAGCCGGCTCGGCGACCGGCTCCAGGGCCGCCTGGTGCTCCCGACCGACGCGGACTACCAGAAGGCCAAGCAGCTCTACCAGGTCGAGTTCGACTCGACCAACCCCAAGGCGGTCGCCTACTGCGCCTCCCCCGCCGACGTCGCCGCCTGCCTGCGCTTCGCCGAGGGCGAGGGCATCCCCGTCGCCGCGCGCAGCGGCGGCCACAGCGCGGCCGGCTACTCCACCACCCCCGGCCTGGTCGTCGACGTCTCCTCGCTCAACTCCGTGGTGCCCGGCGACGGCACCGTGCGGATCGGGACCGGCGCCCAGCTCGTCGACATCATGGACACCCTCGCGCCCAGCGGCCTGGGCATCTCCGGCGGCTACTGCCCCACCGTCGCGGCCGGCGGGTTCTTCCAGGGCGGCGGCATGGGCCTGTTCACCCGCAGCATCGGCATCGCCGCCGACAAGGTCACCTCGGCGCAGGTGGTGCTCGCCGACGGGCGTACCGTCACCGCCTCGCCCGACTCGCACAAGGACCTCTTCTGGGCCCTGCGCGGCGGTGGCGGCGGCAACTTCGGGGTCGTGACCTCCTACGACGTCACCCCCTCGCCGCTGACCAACGTGGCCGCCATCAACATGGTGTGGCCCTTCGACCAGGCCCTGGACATGCTGGACGGCTGGGCCAGGTGGCTGCCCGACGCGCCCTGGACGATCGGCAGCGGCGTCAACGTCACGCTCACCGACGCCGGTCCGGGCACCGTGCCGAGCGCCGCGGTCTTCCTCGCCTCGGTGGACACCGGCCCGGCCTTCGACGCCGAGATCGCCCGGCTGCTCTCGCTGGTCGGCCGGCCCACGGTCTTCCAGCAGAAGTTCACCGCCCCCTACCGCAACGTGCTGATGCAGCTCTACCAGTGCTCCGAGCTGTCGGTGCAGCAGTGCCACCGCGTCGACACCTCCGCCGACGGGCACATCCAGCGCCCGGCCTTCGGCGCCTGGCGCAGCCGCCTGTTCGAGGACGCGATGCCGCGCGAGGGCTGGTCCAAGGCGCTCGACGCCTTCGTCGACCACCGCTACCCGGGGCAGATGCGCCAGCTGCAGATCTCCGCCCTCGGCGGCCAGGCCAACACGCTGCCGCGCGACGCCTCCGCCTACGTCCACCGCGACAGCCTCTTCTCGGTCAGCTTCCTCACCTCGGAGGCCGCCGCTCCGGTCCCCACCGAGGCCAAGGAGGCCGCCTGGGCCTACGTCGACGGCGGCTTCGCGGCCATCGACCCCTACTCCAACGGCGAGACCTACCAGAACTTCATCGACCCGCGCCTGCCCGACTGGCGGCGCTCCTACTACGCCGAGAACTACCCGCGGCTGGCCCGGGTCAAGTCGAAGTACGACCCCTACCAGTTCTTCCGGTTCGCGCAGAGCGTCCGCTGACCGGCGCCCGGCTCCGCCCGCCGCTCGCACCGGGGCGGGGCCGGGCCCCCCTTCCTCCGCGGCCCGGCGCGCCGCCGCACGGCGCCACCAGCCCTTCCCGCCGGTTCGGCCGGCCCAGACAGGAGCACTCCATGAAGATTGCGAACGCTGCGCGCCCGGCCCCGCTGCGGCTTTCCGACGACATCGACCCGGACGCGGTGCGCCAGGCCACCTCCCGGCTGGTCGCGCACGTCAGCGGCAGAGCCGACCCGGACGGCGCGATACGCGAGACCTGCGAGAGCAGAGTGCTCGAATCCGCCCTCGCGCTGGCGCTGATGACCCGGATCGGCGCCGAGTCCCCTGCCAGGGACCGCCTCCTGGCCTACCTGCGCGGCCACCAGGAGTCCCAGGACCGTCTCGACCTGGTGCTCGCCTCGCTGGCCGTCGGCGGCGCGGTGGGCCGCGAGCCCGGCGGCGACAGCGCCCTGGTCGGCACCCTGGCGTCCGGCGTCCTGGCCGCCGCGCCCGGCTTCATCTCGGTGCGGCGCCGCCTGATGGTCTACGCGGTGCTCTGCGTGCTCGGCTGCCCGCTGCCGGCCGACGCCGAACTCCCCGGCGGCGGGCAGGCCCCCACCGACCCGCTGCACTCCTGGGCCGCCGTGCAGCAGGCGTCCATCACGCTGATCCTGGCCGGCGCCATGGGCGTGCGGAACCGCGTCACCGAGGCCGCGCTGGAGACCCTGCTGGCCACCGACCCGGGCGGCACGGTGTGGGAGGGTTACGCGCTGATGCACCTGCTGGCGCTGCACGCGCTGGCCGGGCAACCCGGCCAGGAGGAGACCGTGCGGCGCGGCGTCGAGACGCTGCTGGCCCACCAGCGCACCGACGGCGGCTTCCCGTTCGTCCTGGAGATGCACAACTGGTGCACCTCCACCGGCGGTCTGGCCCTGCACGCGGCGGGCGCCGACCCGGCGCTGCTCGGCCGCATGGCGACGATGCTCGGCGCCCACCAGGGCGGCGCCCCGCTGCGCTCCCTGTCCCGCGGCGCCGCGCTGACCGGCGGCTGGTCGATGTCGACGATCGTCGCGCAGAACGACGTCGACGACACGTCCTGCGCCCTGGAGTTCCTGCAGGCCGTCGACCCGGTCACGCACGCCGGCGCGATACGGCGCGGGATCGACGCGCTGCTGGCCGTGCAGGGCGCGGACGGCGGATTCCCGACCTACGTCGCCGGCGCCTCCTCCGAGCCGTGCATGACCGCCGCCGCGGTCTGCGCGCTCGCCCCGCACCCGGCGACCGCGCCGGCCCGGGAGAAGGCGCTGGCCTTCCTCGCCGACAACCAGTTCGCCGACGGCAGCTTCGAGCCCGGCTGGAGCCGCAGCCGCCTGCACAGCCTCTTCCGGGTCCGGCTGGCCACCTGCACGGCGGGCCGGGACAACCCGCGCGCCGCCGCGATGGCCGCCCGTATCGAGCGGACGGTGCGCGAGACGCAGAACGACGACGGCGGCTGGGGCATGCAGCCCGGCGACGCCAGCGACGACATCAGCACCGCCTACGGCCTGATCACGCTGTGCTACTCCGACGATCCGGCGGCCGTCAGCCGCGCCCTGACCTGGCTGCTCGCCCAGCAGAAGGCCGACGGCAGCTACGGCGGCCCGCCCGACATGGTCGGCCCGCGCCCCTTCGCCTACCACTTCCCCCTGCTCACCGACATCCCGGTGCTGCTCGCACTCGGGCACGTACGGGCGCAGGTCCTGGACCCGCGGACCGTACTGCACGCCTGACGGCCTCCCGGCCTCCTGACACCCGGTCAGAAGGCCGGGACGGCCCCGTTCACCCCTTCACCCCCACAAAGAACTCGGAGATAACGGCATGATGCGAAAACTGGCCGCCTTGCCCAGCGGGCGGGTGGGCAAGTGGGTCGTCATCGCGATCTGGGCCGTCCTGCTCGTTCCCGCGATGATGTTCGCCGGGAAGCTCTCCGGCGCGGAGCAGAACGACAACTCGGCCTGGCTGCCCGGCAACGCGGAGTCCACCGCGGTCGTCCAGCGCGCCGAGAAGCTGATGCCCGCCGACACCGTGCCGGCGATCGTGGTCTACGACCGGGCCGGCGGCGTCACCGACGCCGACATGGCCAAGGCGCAGGCCGACGCCAAGGCCTTCCTCGGCATCGACAACGTCGTGGGACGGCCGCAGGGCCCGGTGATATCCGACGACGGGAAGGCCATCCAGACCGTCGTCCAGGTCCACAAGGACAACACCGGCTGGGAAGGGCTCGGCAAGGTCGTCGACGACATGACCGTGATCGGCGACAAGGGCGCCGACGGCCTCGGCTTCCACGTCGCCGGACCGGCCGGATACGGCGCCGACTCCATCAAGGCCTTCAGCGGCGGCGGCGCGCTGACGACCATCACCGCGGTGGTCGTCGTCGCGATCCTGCTGCTCACCTACCGCAGCCCGCTGCTCCCCCTGCTGCCGCTGATCACCGTCGGCGTGGCCCTGCTCGGCGCCGAGGCGCTCATCTACGTGCTGGCGCGGCACGCCGGCCTGGTCATCAACAAGCAGACCAGTTTCATCCTGGTCGTGCTGATCTTCGGCGCCGCCACGGACTACGCGCTGCTGCTGATCTCCCGTTACCGCGAGGAGCTTTTGCGGCACGAGGACCGGCACGACGCGATGGCCGAGGCCCTCTACCGCTCCGGCCCCGCGATCGTGGCCAGCGCGGCGACCGTCGCGGTCAGCCTGCTGCTGCTGAGCTTCGCGGAGCTGAACTCCACCAAGGGCATGGGCCCGGCCTGCGCCATCGCCGTGGTGGTCGGCCTGCTCGCCATGGTCACCCTGATGCCGGCCCTGCTGGTCGCCTGCGGCCGGTGGATCTTCTGGCCCGCCAAGCCGGCCCACGGCGCCGAGGCGGTACGGAAGGAAGGCGTCTGGAGCCGGGTCGGCAAGGCCATCGCCGGCCGCCCGCGCCTGGTGTGGGCGGGCACCGCGCTGGCGCTCGCCGCGCTGGCGCTCGGCACCGTCGGGCTCAACGCCTCGGGTCTGGCCAACAAGGACCAGTTCACGAACAAGCCGCAGATGGCGGTCGGCGAGGACGTACGCGCCCAGCACTTCCCCGCCGGGTCGGGCGACCCCGTCTACGTGGTGACCAGGGCCGCGGCGGCCGGCCAGGTCAAGGCGGCGCTGAACGGCGTGTCCGGTTTCGCCGGCGTCCAGGACCCGGTGGTCAAGGGCGGTGAGGCGGTGCTGCTGGCCCAGTTGAAGGACGAGCCCAGCAGCGACGCGGCGAGGCGGACCGTCGACCGGGCCCGTGACGCGGTCCACCGGATCGCCGGCGCCGACGCGCAGGTCGGCGGCAGCACCGCCATCATGGTGGACACCGAGGACGCGGCGACCCGCGACGACAAGGTGATCATCCCGCTGGTCCTGCTCGTCGTGCTGCTCATCCTGGGGCTGCTGCTGCGGGCGGTGGTCGCGCCGCTGGTGCTGATGGCCACGGTGCTGCTGTCGTTCGGCGCCGCTCTGGGCGTGAGCAGCCTGGTGTTCGAGCACGTCTTCCACTTCGCCGGGGCCGACGCGTCCTTCCCGCTGCTGGCGTTCGTCTTCCTGGTCGCCCTGGGCATCGACTACAACATCTTCCTGGTCACCCGCATCCGCGAGGAAGCACAGCGGCAGGGCACCAGGCGGGCCGCGCTGACCGGCCTGTCCTCCACCGGCGGTGTCATCACCTCGGCGGGCCTGGTGCTCGCCGGCACCTTCGGGGCGATGGGCTCGCTGCCGATGGTCTTCGCCGCGGAGCTGGGCTTCGCGGTGGCCTTCGGCGTCCTGCTCGACACGATCGTGGTCCGCTCGGTGCTGGTCACCGCGCTCACCCTGGACGTCGGCCGGTGGATGTGGTGGCCCAGCGGCCTCTTCCGGCGGCAGGACGACGCCCTGCCGCAGGTGGGCGACGTCGATCCCGTTCCCTCGCTCAGCGGCAGGTAACCGACTCCTGCCGAACGCGCCGTCCGGGGCATGTCCGGACACTCACTCACGGGGGCAGTCTCTATGCACGCGAAACCGTTGGACAGAGAAGTCCGCCGCACCTTGACCGCCGTCCCGGTGGCGGTCGAGGAGCACGGAAAAGCGACCGAGCCGGGGCAGCTGCCCCCGGGAAGTGAGGGCCCCGGCGGCAGCGCCCGGCGTATCGCGGAACTGGAGCGCGAGGTCTGGGAGTTGAGGCGGGCCAACGAGACGCTCAAGAGCTACGTCAGCAAGGCGCTGGAGCTCGACATCACGCCCCGGCGCAGGGACGACCACCTCACGGCGGCCGCCGTCCCGTCGTCCCGTCGGGTGCTGAGCCCCGTGGCCGCTCCCGCGGCCGCGGTCGAATTCCGCGTCCTCGGCTCGATCGAGGCCTACGTCGACGGACGGCTGGTGGACCTGGGCGCGCCCAAGCAGCGCGCCGCGCTCGCCCTGCTGGTGAGCCAGGTCGGCCAGCCGGTCTCCGTCGACATGCTGGTCGAGGCGCTGTGGGACGGCCGCCCGCCGCAGTCCGCGATCACCTCCCTGCACGCCTACATCGCCAACCTGCGCCGCGCGCTGGAACCGCACCGCGCACCGCGCACCCCCGCCACCGTGCTGTGCACCCGCGGCCGCAGCTACCTGCTCGACAGCCGGGCCGTCGAGGTCGACGCCCACCGCTTCGGGGAGAGTGCCACCGCCGGCTGGCAGGCATTGGACCGGGGCGACCCGCAACGCGCCCTGCACGCTTTCGAAGCCGGCCTCGCCCTGTGGCGCGGCGAGGCCTACGCCGAGGTGTCCGCCGCCCGCCACGTCACCCCGGCGGCGGTCCGCCTCGAAGAACTCCGCCTGTCCATGATCGAGGGCCGCTGCGCCACCCTGATCGCCGTGGGCAACCACGAACTCGCGGTCCCCGAACTGGCCGCCTTCACCCAGGCCCACCCCTTGCGCGAGTACGGCTGCGAGCTGCTGAGCCTGGCCCTCTACCGCGCCGGCCGCCAGGCCAACGCCCTGTCCGTCCTGCGAGCCCACCAGAAGCGCATGGTCGAGGACTTGGGCATCTCCCCCAGCCCCGCCCTCCAGCACCTGGAGCTGGAGATCCTCCGCCAGGCCCCGGAGCTGCGAGCCCCCGGGCGGGTCCAGTAGCCCGGCCCGGAGGGGGCGGACCGGCCGCGGCGAGCGCCGCCGAGAAGGGTCCGGGGCGGCGGTTCCTGACGCCGCGTGAGGTGGTGGATCAGCTCCGTGTCATGATTGGTGACGCACTGTGCGAGCCCGTCCCGCGGGTTGCTCCGTACGGGACGGCGTGAGCACTCCCGCATCACCTTCACCAGCTGTTCCGGTTCGATTCCACCGCGAGGAGCACTCCACACCATGTCCACGCAGGTCAGCATTCCCGGTTACCAGGCCGGCACGTGGGTGATCGACGCCGCCCGCAGCGAGATCGCCTTCCTGGCGCGCGCACTCGGCTTCTGGAAGACCCGAGGTACCTTCGCCGACGTCGAGGGCACCGTCGTGTTAAAGGAGGACCCCCTCGACTCGTCGGTCAGCGCGGTCATCCAGAGCGCCTCCCTGAACACCGGGATGCCCAACCGCGACCGGGACCTCAAGCGCGCCGGGTACCTGGACGCCGAGCGGTATCCGACGATCACCTTCACCTCGACCGGGGTACGGGCCGACGGCGACGGCTTCCTGGTCGACGGCGACCTGACCGTGCTCGCGGCCACCGAGAAGGTGACGCTGGCGCTCTCGCCCAAGGGTTTCGAGACCGGCGCCGACGGCACGTCGGTGGCCACCTTCTCGGCCTCCACCCAGATCAGCAACAAGGCGCTCGGCGTGACCAAGGGCTCGGCCTTCATCAACGACACGACCGCGATCAGCCTGGAGATCGTGGCGGTCCGCAAGGGCTGACGGCGTCCGGCGCGGAGCGGTTCGGCCCGCGCGGAGCCGTAAGGCGCCGTAGGAGGGGAGGGGACCGGTCGCGGTCCCCTCCCTCACTGCTTCAGCGCCCGGTCCACCAGCGGCCCCGCCGCCCCGGTGTAGGCGGCCGGGTCGAGCAGCGCGGCCAGCTCCTCCGCGCCGAGCACCCCGCGCAGCCGCGGCAGTTCGGCCAGCACGTCGGCCAGCTCCCGGCCCTCGCGCGCCGCCCGCGCCGAGGCGTCGGCCAGCAGCTCCTTCGCGGCGACCTTGCCCAGCCGCGGTGCCAGCACGGCCGACACGCGCTCGGCGGCGATCCGGCCGCCGGTGGCCGCGAGGTTCGCGCGCATCCGCTCGGGGTGCACGGTCAGGCCCTCGACCAGCTCCACGGCGGTGTGCGCGGCGCCCCCGGCCAGCCGCAGGCACTCGCGCAGCGGCTGCCACTCGGCCTGCCACAGGCCCGCCGCCCGCTCGTCCTCGGCCGGCATGCACTGGGGCAGGACCGCGGCCAGCGCGGGGACCTGCACGGCGGCGGAGCGGATCAGCGTCGCCAGCACCGGATTGCGCTTCTGCGGCATCGCCGACGACACGCCCCGGCCCGCGCCCGCGGGTTCGGCGACCTCGCCGATCTCGGTGCGGGACAGCACCAGGACGTCCGCGGCGATCTTGCCGAGCGCGCCCGCGGTGTGCGTGAGGACGGCGGCCAGGTCGGCCATCGGGGTGCGCAGGGTGTGCCAGGGCAGTACGGGGACCGCGAGCCCGGTCTCGTCGGCGAAGGCGGCCACCAGGTCGATGACGGCGTCGGCCGCCGCGTCGTCCCCGGCGTACTGCTGGTAGCCCGCGAGGGTGCCGGCCGCGCCGCCGAGCGACACGGGCAGCCCGCCGTCCACCACCCGGTCGACGCGCTCGGCCGCCTCCAGCACCACCTGCCGCCACCCCGCCGCCTTCAGGCCGAAGGTGGTCGGCACGGCGTGCAGCGCGAGCGTACGGCCGGCCATCACCGTGTCCCGGTGCGCGGCCGCGGTGGCGGCCAGGGACGCGGCCACCGCCCGCAGGTCGGCGCCGATCAGCCGCAGCGCCCTGGCGGCCACCAGCATCGCGCCGGTGTCGAAGATGTCCTGACTGGTGGAGCCGCGGTGCACGTACTCCGCCGCGGTGGGGGACTGCGCGGCCACCACCGACGTCAGCGCCGCGACCAGGCCGACGACCGGGTTCGCCGTCTCACGCGCGGCCAGGGCCAGCCGGCGAACGTCCAGGTTCTCGGCGCGGGCCGCGGCCGTGATGGAGGCGGCCGCGTGCGCGGGGACCGTGCCGCAGCGGACCTGGGCCCGGACCAGCGCGGCCTCCGCGTCGAGCATCGCCTGCAGCCAGGCGGTGTCGCCGACCGCCGCCTCGACGGGGGTGCCGACCCGCACCGGCGAGAGCAGGCCCGTGTCGGCGTACGGTTCCGCGGTCATGACGTCACCCCGGCGGCGGTGCCCTGCCCGGTGAGGACGACCTGCTCGGGCAGCCGCACCGGCGGCGGCTGCGGCGCGGGCAGCGCGAGGACGGCGGCGGCGATCACGTCGGAGTCCTCCAGGGTGACCGAGCCGACGCCCGGCCTGATGCCCGCCGCGGTCACCCAGTGCACGGACTCGGTGGGCACCCCGTAGGCGAAGCGCCGCGGATGCGCGCGGCCGCAGGCGTCCAGCAGGTTGTACGGGCGCTCGGTCACCGCGAGGCCTCCGGTCTCGTAGTCGCGGCCGTCCGCGCCGGGGACGCGGTAGGGGCGGCACTGGCCGGTGCGCAGCAGCTGGCCCATCAGCGGGTCGGCGGTGCGGCGCAGGTCGATGTCGGGCAGCCGGCCCTCGACCAGTGCGGTGGCCCGCACCAGCACGTCGGGGATCTCGCTGGAGGTGCACACGAACGCGGGTCCTTCGGGGTCGGTGCCGACCCGCATGCCGGGCCCGGTCACTTCCAGCACCCCCGCGTCGATGAGCGCGGCCATCTCCTCGATACGGGAGGCGGGCGGGCCGATCGACAGGTAGGCGTTGAGCGGGGTGTACCAGCCGTCCAGCTCGTCGCGGTGCGACGCGGCGTCGAGACCGCCGTGGTCGACGGCCAACCGTACCTCGTTGCGCAGGTCCCGCAGGATGTCCAGCGCCGCCTTGAACGGCCCGCTGACGTTGCCCTCGTGGGCCTTGCGCACGTCCTCGTCCAGGTAGCCGCGCAGCCAGGCGCGGAAGGCGGCCAGGTCGCGCAGGTCGCCGGTGTCGTACGGGCGGGCGACCCGCTCCCAGTCCCAGCGCTCGGCCGGGGCGATGCCGGCCTCGTCGAGCAGCCGCTGCTCGTCCTCGCCCGGCGCCGCGTCGAGGTAGCGGTTGGCGAAGTCGGCGATCCTGGCCGGGGTTTCCCGGGTGGCGAGCAGCGTCTCGTAGTAGACGCTCTGCACCTCCATGGCGATCAGCGACCACAGCCCGGTGCCGAAGCGGATCGGCTCGCGGGCGGTCGCGGGGGTGCGCAGCGCGGCGACGTACTCGGCGGTCAGCAGCCGGGGGGCGTAACGGCCGTGCGGGCCCTTCTCGTTCTCGCCGCGCGCCTGGTAGGGCACGCCCCGCCGGGAGCCGGCGAACAGCCGCGGCTCGCGGCCGGAGGGGCGGTAGACCAGGCGGTCCCCGACGCGTGCGAAGGTGCCGCCCCTGCCGTGGCTGAACAGCGCCATGTAGTCGAAGAAGTTCAGGCCGAGGCCGCGCAGCAGGACGCTCTCGCCGGGGGCGATGGACGACAGGTCCACGTCCGCGGGGTTGGCCGGCGGGATGTAGGTCAGGCCGTGCCCGGCGGCGAAGCCGGCCAGTTCCTGCTCGGCGGGGGTGAGCCGGACGGGGACGTGGCCCTGCGCCAGCACCACCGCGGACAGCCCGGTCAGCAGCGTTCCGTCGTCCAGCAGCACGGTCTGCGGCCCGGAGCCGCCGATCGTCGCGTCGCCGTCGACAAGGCCGACCGCCCGCGCCTTGTGGACCTGCACCGACACGTGCGCGGGCGCGTTCGCGGCGACGTGCCGGAAGGCCCAGGTCAGGTACTGCCCGTAGAGGGCCCGGGTGGGGTAGGTGTCGGGGCCGAGCGCCCGCGCCTCGGACAGGGCCGCGTCGTTCAGGGACGTCGCGCCGGAGGCGGCGGCGATGTCGCCGAGCGCCCTGGCCCACTGGTAGAGGCTCGGGCCGGGCTCCAGCGGCCCCTTGATCTGCACGCTGGCGTCGGTGAAGACCGTCACCTGGGAGGCGACGGTGTTCATCAGCAGGTGCCGGGACTGGGTGGGCCGCCACACCCGCCCCGCGCCCGGCGGGTCGGGGTCGATCACATGCACGGTGACGGTACCGCTGCGGGGAGACCTGCGCTCTTGCGCGCACAGCCGTTCCAGCAGCGACAGGCCGCGGGGTCCCGCGCCGACGAGGCACACTTCGATGCGTCCGCCGCTCACAAGGGCACTCCGATCACGTGGTGGTGGGCGGCTCGAAGGTGAGCGGGGTGATCTGGTGGACGTCGTAGCGGTCCCGCAGCCGCTGTACCGCGCCGGAGTCCACGGTCCTGCCGTCCGCGAAGATCTCGCAGATCTCCTCGAAGTAGCGTTCGTGGTCCGGCGGCGGCGACGCCTGGAAGAGCATCCGCACCGGCGCCTGGGTGGCGTTGGTGAAAGCGTGCGGGGTGCCGGTGGGCACGAACATGCAACTGCCCGCGCCGGCCCGCAGGATCTGGTCCCCGTCGGGGGACTTCCAGTCCCGCCAGTCCTCCGGCGTGCGCTCCACCGGCTCGAACGCGAAGACGTCCAGCTCGCCTTCGAGGACGTAGAAGAACTCCGTGGAGTGCTCGTGGACGTGCGCCCCCACGTTGAACCCCGGCGGCACGACGACCTCGAAGGTCGAGGCGAAGCCGCCGTCCGCCCCGGTGACCTTGAAGGTGACGTCCTGCGCCTTGGTCAGCAGCTTCCTGCCCTGCCCCGGCGGGACGATGAGGCCCTTCATACGATTGCCCTCCCTGTCGCGCTGACGAGATCGCACCCGGCGGCGGCGTCCGCGCCGCCGCCGGGTGTTGAGCGGCTCACACCCGCTTCTGCAACTGGTCCCGGAGCAGCTGCGACAGCTCGACCCTGCGGACCTTCATCGTCGCCGTCCTGGGCAGTTCGGCCTGCGGGATCTGGACCGGGTCGGCCAGCTGCGGGAAGTCCGCGGCGGCCGCGCGCCAGCGCTCCCGGTCCAGCGGCAGGTCGCCCTCGGTGCAGACCACCGGGATCGGCTCGGCCTTCGGGCCGATGACGACGACCAGTTCGGTCAGCTCGTCGAGGCGGCTGAGCATCCGGTCCTCGATCTCCAGGGTGCTGCTGGTGTCGGGCACCATGTCGACCTCGCGGTCGAGCATGTGCAGGCAGCCCCGCCTGGTGCGGTAGCCGACGTCGCCGGTACGCCACCAGCCGTCGTGCCTGTTGGCCTCGTAGCGCTCCGGCTCACCGAAGTAGCTGTGCGCGATGCCGTCCCAACGCACCTCGATGGCACCGGGGTTGGCCTTCGACGGCGCCTTGCCGTTCCGGCTGACCACCCGGACCTTCGCGCAGCCCGGCATCGGGTAGCCGACGCAGCGGCCGTCCATGCGCTCCGCGGACTTGCTGAAGTACGGGCGGCCGACCGCGGGGCCGACCTCGCTCTGCCCGTAGATCTGGAAGAACAGCGGCACCCGCCGCTTGGAGGCCGAGACGAGCCGGGTGATGGTCCTGGGGTGGATCGCGTCGAAGGTGCTGCTGAAGTACTTGACCGAGGCGAACGGCCGCCGCGGGTCGTCGGCGAGCGGCTCCCAGTCCATGAACGCGTTGGGCAGCGCCTCGATGAAGGTCGGCTTGTGCGCGGCGAACAGCCCCGCGGCGTCGTCGGGCTTCGGGTTGTTCATCAGCAGCACCGGCATGGCCTTGAGCAGCACCAGCGACATCGCCGCGTACATCCGCGAGTGCACGAAGGGCAGGTTGATCGCCACCGTGTCGCGCCGCCACATCAGCGACAGCAGCCACCACTGCGGCCGCAGCCGTACGCCCATGGTCCGCGGGGTGTGCACGACCAGCTTGGGCACCCCGGTGGTGCCCGAGGTGTGGGTGATCATCGCCGGGTCGTCCAGGCCGCGGAAGACCGGTTCGACCCGCGGCGACCCGGCCAGCTCGGTCAGCGTGACCGCGCCCGCCCACTCGCCGGTCGCGGTGATCACCGTCTTCGCCAGGTCCTTGACCGGCACGTCGGCCAGCACGTCGAGCTTGGGAAGGTCGGTGAGCAGGTGGGGCTGGTCGAGGCGGCCGAGCAGGATGCCGACGGTCCTGCCGTCGAGCGCCGGCGAGAGCATCACGGGCACCGCTCCGACGCGGGCGGCGGCCGAGGCCAGCATCCACACGTCGAAGTTGGGGGACTTGTAGATGGCGATGGTGTCGCCGGCCCCGACCCCGGCGACTGCCAGCCGTCCCGCCAGGTCGTCCACCAGCTCGGCGAGCCGGCCCACGGTCAGGCGCCGGCCCGCGTCGGGAAGCACGTCGAGGTCGTGGTCGAGGGTCAGTTGCGTCGAGCTGTTCTTGGCCGCGGCCATTTCCGGCATGCTGCCGAGCTGAAGACCGTGTTCGGCTATCTCACGGTCGACCATGAAGCCCATCATCGGGACCAGCTCCCTTTCCAGGAATGAGAGGGAATTTCGGGCCGTCGCCGGCTCGGCAGGCGCGCGTGGACGCGCTCAACGGGCTCCGAGGCGTCCAGCATCGGCCACCCGGCTTGCGCGGCACTGTCGACCGGCTTGGCGCCGGCTTGGGGGTGAACTGGTGTGCCCCGCAAAGCGGCAGGCGCCCGCGGTGCCGGAAGCGGTGGGGCAAGCATGACGCGTGGTGACAGGCCGCCTTGACATGGAGTCACCGGGTGGACACGCTCGTCTCCGGCCGTTAATCGGTGGCTGTCTGTGGGAATCACGGGGGTGCGACCATGTTCGTGGTCGGGCAGGACAGCGGCGTCGGCGGCGGGTGCGATGTCGCCTCCCACGACCAGGGCACCGGGCGCGGCAGGGTGGAATTCCGGGCGCTCGGACCGGTGGAGGCCGTGGTCGACGGCCGGATGGTCGATCTGGGGACGCCCAAGCAGCGCGCGCTGCTCGCCCTGCTGGTCAGCCGGGTCGGCCGTACCGTCACCGTCGACGTGATGCTGGAGGAGCTGTGGGAGGGGCGGCCGCCGCCCTCGGCCCGTACCTCGCTGCACGCCTACGTCGCCAACCTGCGCCGGGTCCTTGAGCCGGCCAGGGCCCGCAGGACGCCCGCGACCGTGCTGCGCACCCACGGGCAGGGCTACCTGCTCGACAGCCGCGAGGTCCAGGTCGACGTGCACCGGTTCTGCGAGCGTGCGACGGCCGGCTGGCACGCGTGGGGCCGCGGCGACCGGCGGCAGGCCCTCGGCGAGTTCGAGGCGGGGCTCGCGCTGTGGCGCGGGCCGGCCTACGCGGAGGTCGCCCACGCCACGCACGTGGTGCCCGAGGTGGAGCGGCTGGAGGAGCTGCGCCTCTCGCTCGTCGAGGGGCGCTGCGCCGCGCTGCTGGCCGCCGGCGCCCACGAGATGGCGGTGGCGGAGCTGGAGGCCTTCACCCAGGCCCACCCCTTGCGCGAGTACGGCTGCGAGCTGCTGAGCCTGGCCCTCTACCGGGCCGGCCGGCAGGCCGACGCGCTCGCGGTGCTGCGCACCAACCAGCGGCGGCTGGCCAGGGAGCTGGGCATCGACCCGCGGCCGGCGCTCCAGCACCTGGAGAGCGAGATCCTGAACCAGGCCCCGGCCCTGGAATGGCGCCCGCCGACCGTACCGGTGGCCCGCGGCGCCGCCCCCGTCGTGCCCGCGCCGCGCGTCGGCGGGACCCGGGCGTCCGCGCGGGCCGCGGCCGCCGAGGTCTTCGTGGGACGGGAGCCGGTGCTGCGGCAGCTGGCCGACACGCTGCCCGCGGTCGCCGGGCGCGGGCAGGTGGTGACGGTGTCGGGCGAGGCGGGCATCGGCAAGACCGGCCTGCTGCGGCACTTCGCCGCGTCCGCGCCCGTACCCGTGCTGTGGGGCGCCTGCCCCGAGCACGTGGCGGCGCCGCCGCTGTGGCCCTGGCAGCAGGTGCTGCGCGTGCTGGCCGCCCGCCTGCCGCAGCCGTCCGTGCCAGGACCGGTGGCCGAACTGCTCGACCGGGACGCCCGCCGGCCGGCGGACGGCGGCGACGCGGACGCCGACACGCTGCGGCGCTTCGACGCGATCGTCGACTACCTGACGCGCGCCTCGCACCACACACCGCTGGTCGTGGTGCTCGACCACATGCACCGGGCCGACGCCGCCTCGCTGCGGCTGCTGGCCCACCTCGCCGAGTCGGTGCCGGCCGGCCGGCTGCTGGTGGCGGTCTGCCACCGGGCGGGCGAGGCGGCCCTGGTGGACACCTCGGCCGCGCTGGCCCGGGTGGAGACCACCCGGATCGTGCTGGACGGCCTGACCGTCCAGGACACCCAGCGGCTCGCCACCGCGATGCTGCACCGCGAGGTCGGCGGGCACACCGCGGAGGGCCTGTGGGAACGCACCGAGGGCCACCCCTTCTACCTGCGGGAGCTGATCAAGCAGCTGGCCGCCGACCAGCGCATCGACCAGCGGCTGGAGCAGCCCCACACGGTGCCGGTGCCCGTGCCGGTACGCGAGGTGGTGCTGCGCCGGGTGGGCCAGCTGCCGCAGACCGCGGCCTGGCTGCTCGCCGTGGCGGCGGTCGCCGGGCGGCACTTCGACATCGGGGTCGTCGCCGAGGCCGCCTCGGTCGACATCGAGGCGGCGCTCGAAGCGCTGGACGCCGCGGTCGCCGCGGGACTGGTCGCCGAGGACCCGCAGCGCCTCGGCTGGTTCCGCTTCACGCACGGGCTGACCGCCGAGGTGCTGCACGGCGCCACCGGCCGGCTGCGCAGGGCCCATCTGCACAGCAGAATCGGTACTGCGGCGGCCCGCACCTGGCCGGGCAGCGCCTACGCGGGACCGGGACCCGTGGCGACCACCAGATACCGGCCGCAGGACCGGTGATCCCGTCGGCATGCCTCAGCCGAGCCGGGAGAACCAGTCGACGGTCATCGCCAGGCCCTTGTCGAAGTCGACCGCCGGCTGCCAGCCCAGCTCCGCGCGGGCCAGCGCGATGTCCGGCCGCCGCAGCCCCGGGTCGTCGACCGGCCGCTCCACGAAGGTGACCGGCGACGCCGAGCCGCACAGGTCGCGGACCCGGTGGGCCAGCTCCAGGATGGTCAGCTCGACGGGATTGCCCAGGTTGACCGGGCCCGGATGCGGCCCGGCGGCCGCGGCGAGGATGCCGCCGACGGTGTCGTCCACGTAGCACAGCGACCTGGTCTGCGAGCCGTCGCCGGCGACCGTCAGCGGCTCCCCGGCGAGCGCCTGCGTGACGAAGGTCGGCACCGCCCTGCCGTCCTTGGGCCGCATCCGCGGGCCGTAGGTGTTGAACAGCCGCACGATGACGGTGTCCACGCCCCGGGAGGTGCGGTAGGCGGTGGTCAGCGCCTCGGCGTAGCGCTTGGCCTCGTCGTACTGACTGCGCGGGCCCACCGGGTTGACGTTGCCCCAGTACAACTCGGTCTGCGGGTGGACCAGCGGGTCGCCGTAGACCTCGGAGGTGGAGGCGAGCAGGAAGCGGGCGCCCTTGCGCATCGCGAGGTCCAGGGCGTTCGCGGTGCCGTGGGCGCCCGCCCTGAGGGTCTCCACCGGGTACCGGGCGTAGTCGTGCGGCGAGGCGGGCGAGGCCAGGTGCAGCACCAGGTCGACCGGACCCGCCACGTCGAAGGGCTCGCACACGTCGCGGACGTCCAGGACGAAGCCCGGATCGCCGTCGCGTGCCGCGATGTTGTCGACGCTGCCGGTCAGCAGGTTGTCGACGCAAGTGACCTCGGTCCCCTCCGCACGCAACCGGTCGCACAGGTGCGACCCGACGAAGCCGGCGCCGCCCGTGACGACCGCGCGGCGCACCGGCGGCAGCCCGCCCATATCCGTCTCCTTCGTGTCCCTCGTCCGGTCGGGATCGAGCCGTGTCATGGTCAGGACTCCCGCAGCGACCGGCCGGTCCTGGTCAGGAACACGTCGTCCAGCGTCGGCCGGTGCAGCTCGATGGTGGTCAGCTCCACGCCCACCTCGGCCAGCGCCCGCATGATCCGCGGCATCGCCGTCTCGCCGGCGTCCACCGACAGCCGCAGGTCGCCCTCCTCGCGCAGCTCCGCGGACCGTACGCAGTCCTGCTGGGCCAGCACCTCGACCGCCTTCGCGGCGTGCTCGGCGACCTCCACGGTGACCACCTCGCCGGCGATCCCCCGCTTCAGCTCGGCCGGGGTGCCCTCGGCCACGATCCCGCCGCCGTCGATGATGGCGATCCGGTCGCACAGCGCGTCGGCCTCGTCCAGGTAGTGCGTCGTCAGGAAGACGGTCATGCCCTCGGTCCGCAGCCGGCGGATCTCGTCCCACATGTGCGCCCGGCTCTGCGGGTCGAGGCCCGAGGTCGGCTCGTCGAGGAACAGCACCTTCGGCCGGTGGACCACGCCCAGCGCGATGTCCACCCGCCGCCGCTGCCCGCCCGAATACGTACGGCAGTGGCGGTCGGCGTACGCGGTCAGGTCGAAGGCGTCCAGCGCCGCGGCGGCCCGCGTCTGCGCCTCCGCCCGGCCGACACCGTGCATCCTGGCCTGCATGACCAGCTCCTCGCGGGCCGTCACCTGGTCCCAGGTGCCGCCGCCCTGCGCGACGTAGCCGATGTTCCTGCGCACCGCCGCCTGGGCGGTCCGCAGGTCGGCGCCGGCGACGACCGCCTCGCCGCCGTCGGGCGGCAGCAGCGTTGCGAGCATCCGCAGGGTGGTCGTCTTGCCGGCGCCGTTCGGGCCGAGGAATCCGAAGATCTCGCCCTCGCCCACGGTCAGGTCCAGGCCGGAAACCGCCTCCACGGTCGTGGACTTGCGGCGCCGCCCGGTGCGGAAGGACTTCCGCAGTCCCCTGGTCTCAATCATCGAGGCGTCCTTGTCGTCAGTACGTGCAGCGGAGTCGTCACCGGGCTCGCCGGCGGGGCCGTCACCGGGTTCAGCAGCGGAGGGGTCACGGGAACAGGCGGACGGGTCAGGGGAATCGGTGGACGGGTCAAGGGAGTCGGCGGAGCCGTCACCGGAATAGGCGGTGCCGTCACCGGACTTCAGCGGACCGAGCGGGCGAACAGCCGGGCCGACCACGCCAGCGCCAGCACGGCGACGGCGGCCAGCAGCGCGATGCTCTGCCAGACCGAGGCGTCGCCGGTGTGCCCGGCGAACAGCGCGCGCATGCCGACGACCGCCCGGCTGAAGGGATTCCAGTCCGAGACCCGGCGCAACCACAGCGGCGCCAGCGCCAGCGGCAGCAGCGTCCCCGACAGCAGCATCAGCGGCTGGGCGATGTTGTTGACGACCTGGCCCAGCGCGTTGGGGTCGCTGACCTTCAGCGCGATCCCGTAGCTGACCGCCGAGCTGCTCAGCGTGATCAGCGCCAGCAGCGCGTACGCCAGCAGCAGGTCCTGCACGTGGACGAACAGGCCGAGCGGCATGGCCAGCACGATGATGATCGCCGCCTGCACCACCAGCACGACGACGTCGCGCAGTGCCCGCCCCAGCAGCAGCGCCGCCCGGCTGACCGGCGTGACCCTGGCCCGCTCGATGACACCGGAGGCCAGCTCGGCCAGCAGGCCGAACCCGACGTAGAGACCGCCGCCGAGCGCCAGCGCGACCAGCATGCCGGGCACGTAGATGCGGTAGGCGTCGGTCATCGAGTCGGCGCCCATGGAGCTGAGCGCGGGCTTGAGCAGCGGGGCGAACAGCGCCAGGTAGACCACCGGCTGGGCCACGCCCAGCAGGATCGACAGCGGCGACCTGGTCAGCAGCAGCATGTGCCGCTGGAAGACCAGCCAGGTGTCGCGGAGCGTTTTCACGACGGTGTGCCCCTTCGTCCGAGGAGTTGTTCGAGGTGCAGGGCCGCCGCCGCGGCGCCGCCGGCGGCGGCGAAGGAGTCGCGTACGCGGTGCGCGGCGGCGCGGTAGGAGGGGTCGTCCAGGACGGCGAGCAGTTCCTCGCGCAGCGCCTTGGGGCGCACGCCGGCGAACCTGACCCGGCGGCCCGCGCCGACCGCCGCCACCCGGGCGGCGTTGATGGGCTGGTCGCCCTTGATCGGCGCGACGACCAGCGGCACGCCGTGGGCGAGCGCCTCGCACACGGTGTTCAGGCCGCCGTGGCTGACCACCGCGTCCAGCCGCGGCATCAGGTCGAGCACGGGCGCCCGCGGCCGTACGAGGACGTCGCCCTCGGGCGCGTCGGGGACCGTGCCGTCGGGCGCCACCACGATGGCCTGCACGCTGCCGCCGATCGGGCGCAGCGCCTGGACGACCCGGGTGTGGAAGTCCTGCGCCAGGTCCATTGCCAGGGTGCCCACGGTGACCAGGACGTGGCGGCGGCCGGGGTCCAGCCAGTCCCAGGGGAAGGCGGGGTCCGGCGGGCGCGGGGCCAGCGCCGGGCCGACCAGCACGGCATTGCCGGGCCAGTCGAGCGGGCCGTTCAGGGCGGTGCCGGTGAAGGCGATCAGCAGGTGCGGGGAGAAGCGCAGGTCGTGCGGCGGCTCGCCGGGCATGCCCGCCGCGGTCCAGGCCGCCGCCATCTGCCGGTGGAGCCACGCCTCGACCTCGGGCAGCGCGCGGTAGGGCCGGGTCAGCTCCATGGTGGTCGGCGCCAGGCTCGCCCAGGGCAGCCCGGCCCGGTGCGCGGCGATCGCGCCGGCCACCGCGTGCTGGTCCACCGCGAGGACGTCGGGCCGGAAGGCGGCGACCGCCCGCTCGATGCCCGGCAGGGTGACCTTCGCGTGCGGGACGATGTAGCCCTCCCAGCGCGACTTCGCCGCGGCCATGCCCCGGTCGGCCTGGCCGCGGTGAGCCCGCAGCGGGATCGGGGCGATCGCGGTGCCGGGGCCGAGCACCGGCCGTAAGAACGACTCGGAGCCGGCCCACATCACCTCGTGCCCGCGGTCGGCCAGCTCCCTGGACACCGCGGCCATCGGGTGCACATGGCCGGTCAGCGGCAGCGAGACGAACAGGTAGCGGCCCATCAGCGGCCGTCAGGCCCGCCGCTGCCGCGCCGGGCGGCGACATAGGCGGCCACGTCGGCGACGGTCAGGGCGATGAGCTGGTCGACGCCGAGGGCGCAGACGTGGCCGAGCAGGTCGACGCCGTCGCCGTACGTCTCGCGCAACGCCGCGCTCCACGCGGCCAGTTCGTGGCTCTCGACCAGCAGGTCGCCGTCCACGCGGGTGCCGGGGACGACCGAGTCGAGCCACGCGTCGTCCTCGCCGACGATGCCGCGCAGCAGGTCGGCGACCGGGCGTATCAGCGCGGCCGCGGCGGCGTCGCCCGGCTCGGGCCTGGTGGCCCGCAGCGCCCCGTAGGTGATGACGCCGGTGTCGAAGCCCCTCTTCATCAGCGGCCCCGCGTGGAAGAAGCCCAGCACGTCCACCCCGCGCTCGCGGGCCAGCGCGCGCATCTGCGTGCGGCCCTGCTCGAACCGCCTGATCTGGGCGAAGGACGGGTCCCAGGAGTTGGCGACGGCCCGGCTCCAGTCGACGGTGGCGACGTCGGTGAAGCCGGCGGCCCGTGCCTGCCGCTCGTGCTCCTCCAGGGACGAGAAGTCGGGCATCACCTGGTGCTGGAGTATCTGCCGTACGAGATCCTGCTCGGCCTCGTCCAGCTCGCCGTCCCGTACCGACCAGGTGGCGACGGCCAGGGTGCCGCCGGGCCGCAGCAGGCGCATCGCCTCGGCGAAGAAGGCCGGCCGGTCGGGGAGGTGCATGAGGCTCTCCAGCGCCCAGACGGCGTCGAAGGACGCGTCGGGGAATCCGGTGGCCAGGGCGTCGAGCTGGTGGAAGCGGGCCCGGTCGGCGACGCCGGCGGCCCGCGCCTTCTCGTTGGCCCTGGCGGCCTGCTTCGCGCTGAGGGTGACGCCCTCGACCGCGCAGCCCATCGCCCCCGCCAGGTGCAGCGCGGGGCCGCCGATACCGCAGCCGACGTCCCAGACCCTGGATTTCGCGGGGAGGCGGGCGAATTCGACCAGCTCACGGACCAGCCGGTCGGTGGCGGCGTGGCGGTCCGGACCATTGACGCCGGGCACCTCTCCCGGGTCCCAGAAACCGTGGTGGACGTGTTCGCCCCACAGGTCCTCGTAAAGATCAAGAGTGATGTCGTAGTAGCGCTCCACGGCCGTGTTCAGGCCGGCGCCGATCCCTGGTTCCACTGATGGCCAATCCTCGAAAGCTGGCAGGAATGCGGAATACGAAGGCAGCACGAATAGAGCCGGCAGCTTCGGAAATGTTGCACCTGGGGGTGCGTACGCGAGTGCTGCTGGAGTTCGTGAACAAGTGCGTGGGCAAGTGCGCATGAGGCAGTGCAGAGGCAGTGCGGAGGCAGTGCGTGAGCAGTGCATGGGGTGCTGTGTGGAGATGCGCGCAGGAGGGTGCGAAAGTGCAGGCCGCGACGGTGGCACCAAGAAAAGGGACCACCCAGCCGTGAGGGGCGGCTAGGGGATCACCCGCAAGTTGGACAGGTGTTCTGGGCTGGCAACTTCCTGCCGGATCACGGCAGTTGGCCAATTGGCGCCATGCTAGCGGCGGGTGTTGCCGTCGTCAATACGGAGAATTTGTGTCGTGAGTGACTGATTGATACGCCAGAGATTATTGGGAAGTTCCGCCGGTCGGACCGGGTCTTGACAGCGATGAATTCAGAGTTGACAGTTCGGCGTGAGAATTCAGTCGGCTCTTTTGATCACGTCGGGAAAGAGGTTCGGGTTCTTCATGAAGGCTGCATCGACAACTCCGCAGAAGGGCCGGGCGCCATCGCCGCCCGACCCTTCATGGGTGGACGAGGTCCTTCTCGCCGGCCCCGGCACCGACGTCTGCCTGGTCCTCGACGCACCCGTCAGCAGGGACGAGCTGCGCCGCCTGGTCGCCGGCCGGCAGGCCGCCCTCACCGCGGCCGGCCTGCGCGCCGGCGGCTCGGCCGCCCTGTGCCTGGCCCCCTCGCTCGCCCTGGTCGCCAACCTGCTGGCGGGCTGGCGGATCGGGGCGCAGGTCGCGTTACTCGACCACCGGCTCACACCCTTCGAGACGGAACGGGCGCTGAGCCGGCTGGAGTCCCAGGTCGTCGTCTCCGCGGAACCCGTCGGCGCCGGGCCCGCCCGCGGCTTCTACGACCAGCGCGACACCCCCAGGGCCCGCCCCGGCAGCCCCGCCCGCACCCCGCACGCGCTCGTCCAGCTCAGCTCGGGATCGACCGGGCCGTCGAAGATCATCGGGCGGACGGCCGCCGACCTCATCGCCGAGATCGGGCGCTACGCCCTGATGGACGGCGTCCCGCGGGCCGGCGAGCGCATCGTGTCCATGGCCTCCATGGTCCACGTCCTCGGACTCGTCGGCGGCCTGCTGCACAGCCTGCACGCCGGCGTCCGGCTCGCCTTACCGCGGCGGGCCACCGGCGAGGGCATCCTCGCCACCGTCGCCGCGGGCCCCGAGCCGACCACGCTGCTCGGCGTGCCCTTCCACATCGAGCTGCTCACCTGGGTCACCGAGCCGCCCCGGCTGCCGCAGCTCACCGGCATGACCACCGGCGGCGAGCTGGTCAGGGCCCAGGTCCACGACGCCTTCACCGCCCGCTACGGCGTCCGGCTCGGCAGCATGTACGGGATGACCGAGGTCGGCGTCATCGCCACCGACCTCTTCGGCGAGCACCGCCCCGAGGTCACCCCCGCGCCCGGCATGACCGTCACCGAGTCCGCCGGCGAACTGCTCATCGCCACCGCCCACTCGCCCTACCTCGGCACCACCGACCCGGCACGCTGGTCAGACGGCTGGCTGCACACCAGGGACGGCGGCACCGTCGACCCGGCCACCGGCCGCATCCGCGTGCTGGGCCGGCTCGACTCCCAGGTCTCGGTCGGCGGCCTCAAGGTCGACCTCACCGAGGTCGAGCACACCCTCGCCGCGCTGCCCGAAGTGGCGGAAGCGGTCGTCGTCTTCGGCACGTCGATCGAGGCGTACGCGGTGCTCCGCGAACCCGGCGCCGCCGCCTCGGTGGAAGCGGGCCTCGCCTCCCGGCTGGCCGCGTACAAACGCCCCCGCCTGCTGCACTTCGTCGAGCGCCTGCCGCGTACCGCCACCGGGAAGCTCGTACGCGACCACGCCGCCCTGCGTGCCGCCGACCGCGGCGCGCACCGCCAACCCGCCACCAGGGAAGGGAATCCCCGCGATGTCCACTGACGAGATCCGAGCCTTCGTGCTCACCTCGCTGACCGAGATGAACTACAGCATCGCCGGCGTCGATGACGACACCCCCCTCGGCCCTGCCGGCGTCGACCTGGAATCCCTCTCCCTGGCCGAACTCGGCATCCGCGTCGAGGAGCGCTTCGGCGTGATGTTCGAGGAGGACGAGGCGGAACTGCTCGGCACGATGACCGTCGGCGAATTCGGCGCGGTGCTCGCGTCCCGTATCGCGTCCCTGCCGGCCGCGGGCCAGTGAGCGCTCAGCCCGCTCCCGGGCCCGTTCCCGACCGGGCCGAGATCCTCTCGATCCTCGCCGCCTTCGGCGACCGCTCCCCCGAGGACGTCCCCGAGGGCATCGACTCGATGGAAGTGGCCTGGCTGGTGCACCAGATCGAGCAGCGCTACGGCGGCAGCGTGGACGACGAGGCGATGGCGCGGATGACCACCGTCTCGGCGGCGCTCCAGGTCCTCGCCGAACTGCGCCAGGGGGCGGGCGCCTCCGGCGGTGCCGAACGGGACGGGCATGGCTGAGCAGTGGCGGCAGGACGGGGCGGGCCCCGCGCGCCCGGGGGTACGGCGGGGGGCCGAGGCCGTCGTCGTCACCGGGATCGCCGTCCTCAGCGCCTTCGGGGACGGGGTCGGGGCGGTGCTCGAGGCGGCGCTCGACGGGACGCCCGGCTTCGCGCCCGTACGCCGGTTCGCCGTCGAAGGGCGGCGGTCCGTGCACGCCGCCGTACACCCCGGTGCGCCGGTGCTGGCCGACGAGTTGGCGCGGATGGTCGGGCAGGCCTGCGACCAGGCAGGGCTCAGCGCCGCACAGCGCGCCTGTTGCCCGCTCCACCTGGCCGTGCACGGCGACCCGGCGCTGCCGCGCGCAGCCGAGGACGAGCGGCCCGGGCACGGCGCGGACACCTTCGCCGGCGCCGTCGCCCGGCGCGGCGGGCTGTCCGGGGCGGCGCGCGCCTACACCTCGGCCTGCGTCGCGTCGAGCACCGCGGTGGCGGACGCCGCCGCGGCCGTCGCCCGGGGGCGGGCGGAACGCATCGTGGTGGCCGCCGGATACCTGGTCGACGCCGACCAGTTCGCCGTCTTCGACGCCGGGCGGGCGCTCGCCCGCGACGGGCGCGTACGGCCCTTCAGCGCCGGACGCGGCGGGCTGCTGCTCGGCGACGCGGTGGTCGCCGCGGTGGTCGAGTCGGCGTCCGCCGCGCGGGCCCGCCGGGCGGAGCCGCTGGCGCGGCTCGCCGGCTGGGGGCGCACCGGCGACGCCCACCACGTGATCCGGCCGCGGCCCGACGGCGCCGGCCTGGCCCGCGCGATCGCCGACGCGCTGACCCGCGCGGCGCTGCGGCCCGAGCAGATCGGCTACGTCAACGCCCACGGCTCCGGCTCCCCGGCCGGCGACACGGCCGAAGCCGTCGCGCTGCACCGGGTGTTCGGCGACGCGGCCGCGTCCTTACCCGTCAGCTCGACCAAGTCCGTGCACGGCCAGGCGCTGGAAGCCGGCGCCCTGCTCGAACTGGCCGTCACCATCGCGGCGCTGCGCGCCGGCCGGCTCCCGGTCAACGCCGGCTACCTCGGCCCCGACCCGGACTGCGACCTCGGCCTCATCCTCGACCGGCCGGCACCGGCCCGCTCTGCCTACGGGCTGAGCCTGACCACGGCCTTCGGCGGCGCGAACACCGCACTCCTGGTGGCCGCCCCATGACCACCCTCACCGCCCGCCGCCCGCTGCCCGCCCAGGCCGAGTCCGCCGGCCTGCGCGTCCTCGCCGCCGCCGCGTGGCCCGAACTCCCGGGCGACGCGGCGCCACCCGAACTCCCCGGCTTCGTCCGGTCGTCCTTCAGCCCCCTGGCGGCGGAGACCGCCCACCGCTGCCTCACCCGCCGGCCGTCCGCCGCCCCGGGTGACGCCCTCGCGGACCCCGGGCGGCAGGCGGACGCCGAGCCGGCAGCCGGCGGCGCCCGCGTCACCGCCGTGGTCGTCGTCAGCGCCTTCGGCGACCTCGCCGGCGCGAGGCACGTCGCCGAGGTCGTCGACCGCGGCGGGGCGCTCAGCCCGCTGATGTTCTTCCAGGCCGTGCCCAACGCCGTCGCCGGCCACGTGGCCGCGCGCTGGGAACTCGACGGCCCCGTCGTCTGCGTGGCGGACGCCGCCGCCGGGATCGACGTGGCCCGGCTGCTCATCGAGGACGGGGACGCCGACGAGGCGCTGCTGATCCGGGTCGAGCAGGGTCTCGGCGCCGCGGCGCAGGACCGGGCGGAGGCCGTACTCGTGACGGGGACGACATCGCACAGTGGAGGAGAGCAGCCGTGACAGGTGCGGACAAGCGCGGAGACGTCGTCATCACCGGGATGGGCATGGTCACCCCGGTGGGGACCAGCGCCGCCGAGGTCATGGCGGCGATGTGCGAAGGGCGGTCGGGGCTCAGCCGGCCGCCGGCGGGGAGCCTGCTGGACGGCAGCCTCGACGTGGGCGCCTTCGGGCCGCCGATCGACCCCGAGTCCGTGCTGGCTGGGCCCGAGGCCCGCGTCGTGGACCGCTACATCGTGATGGCCCTGCGGGCCGCCGGGGACGCGCTGGCCGACGCCGGGATCGAGGTCGGCCGGGACGTGGACCCCTACCGCACCGGGGTGATCCTCTCCGGCACGGGAGGGCTCGCCACCCTGGAGGCGCAGGTCATCACCCGAACGCAGCGCGGGCGGCTGGGAGTCAGCCCGTACCTGCTGCCGGGGATGCTGCCCAACATGGGGGCGGCCAGGGTCGCGATCAAGCACGGCATCCGCGGCTACAGCTCCTCGATCGGCACCGCCTGCGCGGCCGGCGCGCAGTCCGTGGGGGAGGGGCTGCGGCTGCTGCGCGCGGGCGAGGCGGACGTCGTGGTCTGCGGGTGCAGCGAGGCGCCGCTCTTCCCGACGCTGGCCGACACCTTCAACAACGCCCGTGCCCTGGCCCGAGGTTGGGCCGCCGACCCGACCGGCGCGAGCCGGCCGTTCGACCGGCGGCGCAACGGCCTGGTGCTCGGCGAGGGCGCCGGCGTGCTGGTCCTGGAGCGCACCGAGCACGCCGACGCGCGCGGCGCGGCCGGCTACGCGAACGTACTGGGATGGGGCGCCACCAACGACGCCCACCACCCGACCACCCCGCACCCCGAAGGCGAGGGCGCGGCCGCCTGCATGCGGCAGGCACTGGCCGACGCCGGCCTGGAGCCCGCCGACATCGGCTACATCAACGCGCACGGCACGAGCACCAAGATCGGCGACCGGGCGGAAGCCCTCGCGATCCGCCGGGTGTTCGGGTCGGCCGGACCGCCGGTCAGCGGCACCAAGGCGGTCACCGGGCACATGCTGGGCGCCTCCGGCGTGGTCGAGTCCGCCGTCGCGGTCCTGGCGCTGCGCCGCGGCCTGCTGCCGCCCACGCACAACCTGGACGACCCGGACCCGGCCTGCGACCTCGACCACGTCCGCAAGAGCCCGCGCCCGGCGCCCGGGATCGGCCAGGTGATGTCGAACTCGTTCGGCTTCGGCGGCCACAACATCAGCCTCGTCTACGGCCGTCCGGGGACGCGACTGTCCCGCGCGGTCTGACGGCACGACAACACCGAGCACGGCGTCGGCAACTAAGGAGCGGAAATGGACTACCTCGGCATCGATCATGTCGAGTTCTACGTGGGTGACGCGCGCCAGGCGGCGTTCGTCCTGTGCTCCGCCTTCGGCTTCCGCCTCCAAGGGCAGGGCGGTCCCGAGACCGGCCTGCCCGGCCAGCGCAGCCTGCTGCTGGGCCAGGGCGACTGCCGGGTGCTGCTGACCTCGGGCCTGCTGCCCGACCACCCCGCGGTGGACTACGTCTCCCGGCACGGCGACGGGGTGGCCGTGGTCGCCTTCGGCACCCGCGACGCCGGGTCCGCCTTCGCCGCGGCCGTCGCGGGCGGCGCGACCGCGATCGACGCACCGCGGACGTACGAGGGCAAGGACGCGTCCGTGCGGATCGCCACCGTCTCCGGCTTCGGCGACGTCATGCACCGGCTGGTCGAACGGCACGGCGCGGAAGGGGACTTCCTGCCCGGCGCCATCGAGATGCTGGACGGACCGCCGCCGCCCGGGACGGACCTGCTGCGGACCATCGACCACGCCGCGGTCTGCCTGGAGGCCGGCACCCTGGACGCCACCACCCGCTTCTACCAGCAGGCCTTCGGCTTCGACCTGATCTTCGAGGAGTACATCGAGGTCGGCGGCCAGGGGATGTTCTCGCAGGTGGTGCAGAGCCCCGGCGGCGGCGCCACGCTCACCCTGATCCAGCCCGACCTGAGCCGCTCTCCCGGCCAGATCGACGACTTCCTGGCCTGGCACGCCGGCCCCGGCGTGCAGCACCTCGCGCTGAGCAGCAACGACATCGTCGCCGCCGTCGACGCCCTCGGCGAGCGGGGCGTCGGCTTCGCGCCCACCCCTGACAGCTACTACCGCTCGCTCGACGGCCGGCTCGGGGCCGTCGACCTGCCGGTGGAGCGGCTGCGGCCGCGCGGCATCCTGGTCGACCGCGACCACTGGGGCCAGATGTACCAGATATTCGCCAAGTCCCTGCACGTGCGGCGGACCTTCTTCTGGGAGCTGATCGAGCGGCACGGCGCCCGGACGTTCGGCACCAGCAACATCCCGGCGCTCTACGAGGCCAAGGAGCGGGAACTGGCCGCCGTCCGCGAGACCACCCAGGCAGGCCTGTGATGACGACGACCGACGAGGCGAACACCTTCGTCCTCAGCCCCGCCGAGGCCGCGCTGCTGCCGGACGACGACGACGTCGCCTTCTACGCCCGGCACGGCTGGTACCTGACCGGGAAGCTGCTGGCCGACGAGGAGGTGGACGAGCTGGCCGCGGCGAGCGAGTGCTACTACGCCGGCGAGCGCAGCCGTACGCTGCCGGTCCGCCCGCCGCGGCTGGCGGCCTGGCAGCCCTCCGACGGACCCGTGCAGCGCCACAACGACTACGTGCACGTCGAGAGCGACCCGATCGCCCGCATCCTGCGCAAGCCGCTGATCGGCGCGGTCGCCGCCCGGCTGGCCGGGGCGGCGGAGATCCGGATCTTCCAGTCGACGCTGATACTCAAGCCGGCCGTCGACGGCGAGCCCAGCAACATCGTGCCCTGGCACTTCGACAAGCACTACTGGTCGACGTCCACCTCCGAGCGCATGCTCACCGCCTTCATCCCCTTCCACGACTGCGGCGAGGACATGGGCACCCTCACCGTGGTCGACGGCAGCCACCAGTGGAAGGAGACCGGCCGGGACGACTCGATGACCCGGCACTTCGCCGAGCGCGACAAGGACGACCTGGAGCGGGTGCTCGCCGAGAACGCCGCCTACAACGGGGCCGTGATCCGCAAGGTGCCGCTGGTCATCCCCAAGGGCCACATGAGCTTCCACCACTGCCTGACCTACCACGGCAGCGGCCCCAACCGCAGCGACCGGCCGCGCCGCGCCGTCTCCCTGCACCTCCAGGACGGCGACAACGCCTACCGCCGCTTCCCGCTCAGCGACGGCAGCACGGCCGCGTACAACCACGACGTCCTGGTCCGGCGGCTGCCGGACGGTCGACCCGACTACGCCGACCCCGCCTACTGCCCGGTGCTGTGGCGCACGCCGTGACCGCCGCCGACCTCTACCGTACGGTCGCGCTAATCCGCGGCTTCGAGCAGCGGGCCGTCGAGCTGGTGCGTACCGGCGTGATCCGCGGCGGTATCCACCCCTGCACCGGCCAGGAGGCCGTCGCCGCCGGTACGTGCGCCGCGCTGCGCCCCGACGACGTCATCACCAGCACCCATCGCGGCCACGGCCACGTGCTGGCCAAGGGGGCCGACCCGGCCAGGATGATGGCCGAGCTGGCCGGCCGCACCACCGGGCTCAACCAGGGCCGGGGCGGCTCGATGCACGCCGCCGACTTCGGCGCGGGCGTCCTGGGGGCCGACGCGATCGTCGGCGCGGCCGTGCCGATCGCGGCGGGCGCCGCCTGGGCGATGCGGCGCAAGGGCTCCGACCGGGTCGCGCTCGCCTACTTCGGCGACGGCGCCGTCAGCCAGGGCGTGGTGCTCGAGACCTTCAACCTGGCCGCGCTGTGGCGCGTCCCGGTCGTCCTGGTCTGCGAGAACAACGGCTTCGCCACCTCCATGCGCCCCGCCGACACCATGGCGGGCACGGTCCTCGGCCGCGCGGCGGCCTTCGGCATCCCGGCGAGCACCGTGGACGGCATGGACCCGCAGGCGGTGCTCGACGCGACCGCCGAGGCCACCGCCCGTGCCAGGTCGGGCGGCGGCCCCACGCTGCTGGAATGTGTCACCTACCGCTTCGACGCCCACCACACCTGGGAGCACACCGCCCGCCCCCGCTACCGCACCGACGACGAGGTCGCGGCGGGCCGGGCCCGCGACCCGCTGGAGATCCAGGGCGCCCGCATCCCCGCGGCCACCCGCGCCGCGATCGACACGCAGACGGCGGCGCTGCTGGACGAGGCGGTGCGTTTCGCGCTCGCCGGCCCGCACCCCGACCCGGCCGGCGCACTGGACCACCTGTACGCCACCGGGCTGCGGCCCAGGGCGGGGGCGCTGTAATGCCCAACCTCTCCTACCTCAAGGCGCTGAACCGCGCCATCGGCGACGAGATGGAACGTGACCAGGACGTCTGCGTCCTCGGCGAGGACATCGGGGTCGCGGTCACCTACGCCACCGCCGGGCTGCTCCGCCGCTTCGGCCGGGACAGGGTGCTGGACACGCCCATCTCCGAGCAGGCGTTCACGAGTTTCGCGACCGGTGCGGCGATGGCCGGGATGCGGCCGCTGATCGAGTTCCAGATCCCCGCGCTGCTCTTCCTGGTCTTCGAGCAGATCGCCAACCAGGCGCACAAGTTCTCGCTGATGACCGGGGGCCAGACGAAGGTGCCGGTGACGTACCTGCTGCCCGGGTCCGGCTCCCGGGACAGCTGGGCGGGCCAGCACTCCGACCACCCGTACAGCCTGTTCGCGCACGTCGGCGTCAAGACGGTGGTGCCGGCGACGGCGTCGGACGCCTACGGGCTGCTGGTGACGGCGATCAGGGACGACGACCCGGTCGTCGTCTTCGCCCCGTCCGGCGCGCTGGCCTCCCGCGAGAACGTCGACTTCGACACGCTCGCCCCGGTGCCGCTCGGCTCCGGCCGCGTCCACCGCTCCGGCACCGACGTGACGGTGGTGGCGGTGGGCCACCTCGTGCACGACGCGCTGGCGGTGGCGGACGACCTGGCAGGCACGGTGTCGGTGGAGGTCTTCGACCCGCGCTCGCTGTACCCCTTCGACTGGCAGGGGCTCGCCGCGTCGCTGGAGCGCACCGGCCGGCTGGTGGTGGTGGACGACTCCAACCGCTCCTGCGGCATCGGGGCGGAGATCGTCGCGACGGCGGCGGAGGAGATGCGCCTCACCGCGCCGCCGCGCCGGGTCACCCGGCCCGACGGCGCGGTGCTCCCCTTCGCCCGCGAGCTGGACCTGGCCTGCCAGCCGACCCGCGCCCAGGTGCGGGCGGCGGTGGAGAAGGCGGTTGGGGTCTGACCATGACAAGGCGATACGAAGGAGGAACGCTGTGACCGGCAGCAACATCCGGGCCAGACTGGCCGCCGACCCCGAACTGGGCGCGGGCAACGTCCTGCCCAAGCTGTTCGAGCACGGGGCCGACCCGGACGGCCCTGGGGCCGCCTTCGACACCCCGGTCGACGGGTATCCCGCCTGGCAGCAGCTCAGCCTCGGGCAGCTGCGCGAGCGGGTGGCGGCCAGGGCCGCCTGGTGGCACGCGCACGGCATCGGCCCGCGCGACCCCGTCGCGATCCACGTCTCCGACGCGGCGGACTGCCTGCTGAACTTCCTGGCGCTGGCCTGGCTCGGCGCGATCCCCGCGCTCATGAACACCTACCTGCCCGGCGACATCGCCGCCGAGTACATCCGGCGGCTGCGCGGTGTCGCCCTGGTCACCGACCCCGAGCACCGCGACCGGCTGGCCGGCCTCGACCTCGGCCTCGCCCTGCACGCCGACGCGGCGGCGGTCGGCACCGCGGACCCGGCGGCGGCGCCGGCGCCCTACCGCCACCACCCCGACGACCCGATCGCCATCACCCACTCCTCGGGCACCACCCGGATGCCCGCCGCGGTCGTGCACTCCAACGCCAGCCTCTTCGCGGCCACCCGGCTCTTCCGGCTCACCGCGCCCCGCGCCCGCGGCGCCGAGCGGATACTCAGCGCGCTGCCCGCCGCCCACGCCGCCGGCATCTCGGCGCTGAACATGGCGCTGTGCCTGCGCAGCGACCTGCTCCTGCTGTCCACGCAGAACGACGGTCCCGCGGTGGTGCGGGCCATCGAACGCTGGCGGCCGAGCGGCGTCCTCGGATTCGCCGCCACCTGGGCCCAGTTGGCGCGGCAGGACCTGACCGCGCACGACCTGGACTCGGTGTCGCTGTGGTTCAACACCGGCGACTGCGCCCACGAGCCGCACATCCGCCGACTGGTCGCGGCCGGTTCGCGCGAGACCGTCACCCGCGAGGGCGTCCGCCGCACCCCCGGCTCCAGCTTCGTGGACGGCCTCGGCTCCACCGAGATGGGCCACTCCGCCTTCCACATCACCCACACCACGGCGACCTCGCGCTACGGCCGCTGCGTCGGCGTACCCCACGGCTTCGCCGACGTCGCGCTGCTCGACACCGCCACCGGCGAGCAGGTGCCGGTCGGCGAGGTCGGCCAACTCGGCCTGAAAGCACCGACGCTGGCACCCGGCTACTGGAACGACTCGGCGGCCACCTACCGCAACCGGCTAAGGGGCTACTACCTCACCGGCGACCTGATGTACCGCGACGAGGAGGGCTACTACTTCCACGTCGACCGGGCCGTCGACGCCGTCGACCTCGGCGGCGGCGAGTGGCTCTACACGGCCATGTCCGAGGAGCGCATCCTCGCCCGCTGCCCCGACGTGCACGACTGCACGGTGGTCTCCGCGGAGGTCGGCGGCCGGGTCGTCACCGACGTCCTGCTCGCCCTGCACGCCGACGCCGACCCCGGCCCGGACCGTACGCCGGCGGTCCGCGCCGCGCTGACGGACGCGGCCGCCGCGACCCTGCGCCGGGTCGTGCTCATCTCCGAGGCCGACCTGATCACCGGGCCGACCGGCAAGGTCCGCAAGTTCCTGATGCGGCAGCGGCATCGTGCCGAGACGGCAGGGGTGTGACATGGCAGAACCGGACGACAAGCAGGCCTTCGCGCCCACCGTCACCGAGCGGGTGACCGTCGACTTCGCCGGGGAGGGCGAGGGCGAGGACGAGATGTCCTGGGGGATGTGGGAGATCTGGTACGCCATGGGCCGCCAGCGCAGCGCCCTGCCGATCGGCGGCCGGGCCCCCCTCGAACCGGGCACGACCGTCGCCGACCTGGCCGAGGAACTGCGGTACCTGATGAGCCGCTTCCAGTCCATGCGCACCCGGCTGCGCTTCGACGCCGACGGCCGCCCCACCCAACGGCTCTTCGCATCGGGCCGGACGACCCTCGACGTCTACGACGCCGCCCCGGACGCCGACCCCGACGAGGTCGCCGCAGCGGTCGAACAGCGCTACCGGGACCGGGAGTTCGACTTCGCCGACGAGTGGCCGGTCAGGATGGGCGCGGTACGGCAGCACGGCCGGCCCACCCACCTGGTCACCGTCATGCACCACCTGGTCACCGACGCCATGGGCGGCGCGGTCATGCTGCGCGAGGTCAAGGCGCGCGAGACCGCGCCGGTGGCCGGCATGCAGCCGCTCGAACAGGCCAGGTGGCAGCAGTCCCCGGCCGGGCAGCGGCACAGCGACCGGACGCTCCGGCACTGGGAGGGCGTCCTGCGGGCCGTCCCCGCCCGCCAGTTGCCCGGCCCCACCGACCCGCGCACCCCGCGCCACTGGGGCGCCGAATTCCGCTCGCCCGCGCTGGATGCGGCCCTGCCGTCGATCGCCGCCCGCACCGGCGCGAACTACTCCGCCGTCCTGGTCGCCCTCTTCGCCCTCGGGCTCCACCGGGCCACCGGGATCAGCCCGGCCGTGGTCAGGCCCGTCGTGAGCAACCGCTTCCGGCCCGGCCTGTCCGACGTGGTGTGCATGCTCGCCCAGGCGGGCGTCTGCGTCCTCGACGTCGAGGGCGCCACGGCCGACGAGGTGGTCGAACAGTCCCGCCGCGCCGGCATGTCGGTCTACAAGCACGCCTACTTCCACCCGGGCCTGCTGGACGAGCTGACCGCCCGGATCTCCCGCGAGCGCGGCGAGGACGTCACCGTCGGCACCTACTTCAACGACCGCAGGGCCCAGGTCGCGATGGGGGACGTCACCGTGCCGGCCCCGGAGGAACTGGCCGCGACACTGCGCGCGGCCCGCGGAACGGGCACCTTCCGCTGGTTCGTCCAGCAGGACACCCAGATCGAGCGCTTCTTCGTCCACGTCGACGACACTCCGGAGGGCGTGGGCTTCGAGATCCGCATCGACACGCACTACATCTCCCCGGCCGACACGGAGGCACTCGCGTGGGCGATGGAGGCGGCGGCCATCGAGCTGGCACTCGGCCCGCAGACGGCGGAGTCCGCGCCGCCACCCGGATCCGAGGCCGCACGTGCCGACGCCGCGCGTAGCGACGCGGCACGTACCGACGCCGCGCGTGGCGGTGCGGCTGAGGTGGGGCGGTGACCGCGGTGGTGGCGGTGGCGGCGTACCTGCCGGAGGGGCGGGTGCGGATCGAGGAGGTGGCCGGGCGGCTCGGGCTGAGCGGGATGCAGGCCAAGATATTCCGGCGCTACCACAAGCTCGGGGAGGTCGCCCTCGACCCGCACGGCGGGCTGGCCGATCTGCTGCGGGGCGCGCTGCGCCGGCTCGACGGGCTGCGCGGCCAGGAGCACCGGGTGCGGTACGTCCTGCACGCCAGGACCTTTCCCACCGTCGTGCCCTATCCGCACGATCCGGTGGGGGAGTTGTGCGAGGAGTTCGGGCTCGGCCACGCCGCCGTCTTCGCGGTCGGCCACCACGCCTGCGCGTCCGGCCTGCTCGCCGTCGACGCGGCGGGACGGCTGCTGGCCGCCGACGACGACCGCGACGGGCTCGCCCTCGTACTCACCGGCGAGAAGGCCTTCACCGGTGAGGCCCAACTCGTCCCCGAGACCTCCTTCTTCGGCGAGGGCGCCGCCGCCTGCCTGGTCTCCGCCGCCGGCGAGCGGGACCGGATGCTCGCGTACGCCACCGATCCGCGCGGGGAGTTCGACACCGACGACCAGGAAACGGCCCTGGAATTCCAGCGGGTGTACGCCGACACGCTCGCCGCCGCGATCACGGCCGCGGTCGGCCGGGCGGGGCTGGCGATGGACGAGGTCGGCGTGATCCTGCCGCACAACGTCAACCGCGTGGCCTGGCACCAGGTGTGCCGGACGCTCGGCTACCCGCGCGAGCGGGTCGTGCTCGACAACGTGGCCACCACCGGCCACGTCTTCTGCGCGGACGGCTTCATCAACTACCTCACCGCGCGGGACCGCGGGCTGCTGCGGCAGGGCGAGCCGTACGTGATGGCGGCCGCCGGCGCCGGGAGCGGCGCCACCTTCTCGGCCATGGTCTTCGCGCACTGACATCCGGGCCGGACCACCGCCACCACCCACCACCGAAGGGACCACCGATGACGGAGCAGGACACCGCCCCGAGCGCCGCCGCCGCCGACCCGGCGCTGCGCGACCGCCTGGTCGACAGCATCCGCGAACTCCTCCCGCACGTGCTCAAGCGGGAGGTCGCCGAGGTGACGGCGGACACCGAGCTGATGGACGCGCTCGGGCTGAGTTCGACCACGGGCCTCGAACTCGTTCTCGAACTGGAGGAGCGCCTCGAACTGGAGATCAGCGTCGAGGAACTGGGCCGCGACGACTTCGGCACGGTCGGCTCGCTCGCCGACTACGTCGCGGGAAACCTGCTCACGGAAGCGTGATGATGCGCACCTTCGTCCCCTACGGCGCCGCCGCCGACGAGGTCCCCGCAGGCTGGGGCGTCCGCCGAGCGGTCCGGCTTGACTTCCCCGGCCCCGCCGCCCTGGCCGCCGACCCCGTCCACACCGAGCGGCTGCGCGTCTACCTCACCGACCTGCTCCGCCCTTACGGACTCGCCCTGGACGCGGCCGCCTTGGCCGGCGCCGGCCACGCGTACGGCGAGATGGCGGAGGTGCTCATCGAACGGGCCGTGCCGACGGGCGAGTCCGTCGACCTGCTCGTCCTCGCCTACTCCGTCCCCGACATCGCACCCGGCCGCGCCACGACCACCCGCCTGAGCCACGTATGCCCCGGCACGCCGATGGCCTTCGCGGTCACCGACCAGGGCGCGGCCGCCCCCTTCACCGCGCTGCGCCTGATCCGCGCCTACGCCGGCCGGCTGCCCCGCGCCCTGCTGCTGGTCGTGGAGCAGCCCTCGCTGCCGTACGACTCCGGCATCCCGGTCGACCTGCCCGCCACGTCCTCGGGCGTGGCCCTCCTCCTCGGCCCCCCGACGCCGGGCACGCCCACGACCCCGCTGGGACGGGTGACCACCGGCCCGGCTTCCGCGGCGCAGGCGCGTACCGCCCTCGCCAAGTTCGCCGGGCCGGCCACCGGCGCGGACCCCCTGGCCGAACCCGCCGCCCCGGCGGCCGTGATCCTCGGCTCGGCCCTCGCCGCCCAGGCCCCGCCACTCCCCGGCGCCCCCCGGGTCCGTACCGCCGCCCCCGGCCGCCCCACCACCGGCGTGTGGTGGGAGCTGGCCGCTGAACTGTCCGCCCCGCCCGCGGAGCCCGCCCCGCTGATCGTGGCCGACCACGACCCGCTCTCGGGCACCTTGTCGGTGGCCGCCTTCGCCGCGGCCACCGAAGAAGCGCTCGCCGCGGCGGCGGCCCCCGGGAGGGCGTGATGACCGCACCCGAGCGGCACGTCCGCCCGCCGCAGGCGCCCGCGCGGGTCGAGGACTACCGGCGCACCGCGCGGCGACGGCTCGACCGTCCGGTCTGGGACTTCATCGACGGCGGCGCCGAGAGCGAGCGGACCGTCGGGGCGAACCGGCGCGCCTTCGGGCGGGTGACGCTGCGGCCGCGCGTGCTGGTCGACGTGTCGCGGTGCGACACCGGGACGGAGCTGCTCGGGGCGCGGCTGGACACGCCGATCGGGGTCGCGCCGACCGCCTACCACCGGCTCGTGCACCCGGACGGCGAGGTCGCCACCGCCCGGGGCGCCGGGGCGGCCGGGGCGCTCTTCGTGGTCAGCATCTACGCCAGCCGCACGCTGGAGGACATCGCCGCCGCGGCGGCGGGACCGCTCTGGATACAGCTCTACTGGCTGCGCCGCCGCGAACTGCTCGCCGAACTCGTCGGCAGGGCGGCCGCCGCGGGCTGCCGCGCGGTCGTCCTGACGGTGGACGCGCCCCGGTTGGGGCGGCGGCACCGCGACGCGCGCAACGGCTTCGCGCTCGGCCCCGGCATCCGTGCCGCCAACCTCGACGCGGCAGTGACGGCCGCCGCCCACCTGCCCGCCGCCGGGCGCTCCGCGCTGGCGGCGCACGCGGCCGAGGCCGTCGACCCGTCGGTGACGTGGTCCGACCTCGCCTGGCTGCGGGCGCGCAGCGACCTGCCGCTGGTGCTCAAGGGCGTCCTCACCGCCGAGGACGCCGCCGCGGCGGTACGGCACGGCGCCGACGCGATCATCGTGTCCAACCACGGCGGCCGCCAGCTCGACCGCGCGAGCGCGAGCCTGGACGCGCTGGCCGAGGTGGTGGACGCGGTCGCGGGCGCGTGCCCGGTGCTGCTGGACGGCGGGGTGCGGGGCGGCACCGACACCTTCGCTGCCCTCGCGCTGGGGGCGAGCGCGGTGCTGCTGGGCCGGCCCGTGCTGTGGGGGCTCGCGGCCGACGGCGCCGCCGGGGTCGCGGGCGTCCTCGACCTGGCCACCGAGGAGTTGGCCCACACCATGGCGCTGGCCGGACGGCCGGACCTGGCGTCGATCGACAGATCAGCGGTCACGCTGAGGGCGGAGGCACGATGACGGTGGAGCTGCGACGCGACGACCTGCACGCCTCCGTCTGTGATCCGGAATCCGCGTCGATGAACTTCCTCAACGAGGTCGCCGCCCGCTTCCCCGACGCTATCTCGCTCGCCGCGGGCCGTCCCTACGACGGCTTCCACAGCACCGACGAGCTGCCCCGGTACCTCGCGACCTACCTCGCCCACCTGGCGGCGCTCGGCCTCACCCACGAGCAGCGGGAGCGCCAACTCCTGCAGTACGGCAGGACCAACGGCTACCTGGGCGCGCTCATCGCCCGCATGCTCGTCGTGGACGAGGACATCTCGGTGCCCGAGCGGGCGGTCATGGTCACCAGCGGCTGCCAGGAGGCCATGGTCATCGCGCTGCGCGGCCTGTGCGCGCGGCCGCAGGACGTGGTGCTGGCCGTCGAGCCGTGCTACGTCGGGCTCACCGGGGCGGCCCGGCTGCTCGGCGTCGAGGTCGTGCCGGTCCCGGAGTCCGCGGACGGGCTCGACCCGGAGACGGTGCCGGCCGTGGTGGCCGCGGTACGGGCCGCCGGGCGGCGGCCGCGCGCGCTGTACGTGGTGCCGAGCTTCGCGAACCCGTCCGGCGCGTCCATGCCGGTGGCGGCGCGGCGCCGGCTGCTTGAGGTCGCCGCGGAGACCGGGCTGCTGATCCTGGAGGACGACCCGTACGGCCTCTTCGGCCTGGACGACGAACCCCGGCCCACCCTCAAGGCGTTGGACACCGGCGGGCACGTGGTCTACCTCGGCTCCTTCGCCAAGTCCTGCTTCCCCGGCGCCCGGGTGGGCTTCCTGGTCGCGGACCAGACGGTGGTCGCCGCGGACGGCGGGCGGACACTGCTGGCCGAGGAACTGTCCAGCGTCAAGAGCCTGTTGACGGTCAACACCTCGCCGGTGGCGCAGGCGGTCATCGGCGGCTTCCTGGTCGAGGCCGGGTGCAGCCTGCGGGCGGCGGGCAAGGAGAAGACCGCCTTCTACCGCGGCAATCTGCGCACGCTGCTCGCCGCGCTGCAGCGCCACTTCGGCGACGACCCGCGGGTGCGCTGGAACGCCCCCGCGGGCGGCTTCTTCGCCGTGGTCGACGTGCCGCTGACGGCGGACGAGGCGATGCTGGAGACCTCCGGCCGCGACTACGGGGTGCTGTGGACCCCGATGAGCTTCTTCTACGCTCCCGGGTCCGGCGGCGGCCGCCGCTCGATCCGGCTGTCGTGCAGCGCGCTGCCGCCGGACCGCGTCGAGGAGGGCGTCCGCAGGCTGGCGGAGCTGGTCAGGGACCGGGCGGTGCCGGCGTGACGGACGTCGTCGAGGTGTGGCTGGTTCCCGACCGGCGCTCGGAGCCGGCCCTCGCCGCCCTGCTCGCCGTGCTCGACGCGGACGAGCGGCGACGTGCCGAGGCGTACCGCTCGGCCGACGACCGGCGCCGCTTCGTGCTGGCGCACGGGGCCCTGCGCCATGTCGTCGCCGGGCGGCTCGGCGCGCCCCCGGACGAGATCCGCTGGGCGCGCGGCCCGCACGGCAAACCCGAGCTGGCCGGCCGCTGGCGCGGCACCGAGGTCAACCTCTCGCACTCCGGCGACGTGGCGATGGTCGCCCTCACCGACTCGCGCCGCGTCGGCGTCGACGTGCAACGCGTGCTCCCGCACCTGGACGCCGCCGCGATGGCGGCCCGCTACTTCCCCCCGGAGGAGGCCGCCGCCGTCCGCGCGACCCTCGACCCCGCGGCCCGCGCCACCCTCTTCGCCCACCTCTGGTCCCGCAAGGAGGCCCTGACCAAGGCCCACGGCGGCCGCCTCACCCAGGGCCTGCGCATCCCGGTGACGCCATCTCCTGGGCAGGCGGCCGGCTTGGGCGCCTGCGCCCCGTACGTCGACGGTCCGCGGGCGGACGGCCTGTACGTCGACGGTCCGCGCGCGGCGGCCCCGTACGCCAACGGGCTACCCGTCATCGGCCCACTCGCGGACGGTCCACGTCGGGACGCCCCGTGCGCGGCCGGTCCGGCGGCCGCCGACCGGCACGCGGCCGTACCGTCCGCGGACCGCACCCGGCCGTCCCCGCACCCCGACGACGCGTGGGCCGGGGACTACCGCATCAGCGACGTCCCCGCCCCGCCCGGCTACCGGGCGGCCGTCGCCCTGTCCGGGCGGTCGGGCTACCGGGTGACCTGCCACCGGTGGACCTGGCCGGTCCCGGCACGCTGACACCCCCGCGTACCCGAACGCGGGTCACCCGGCGTCCGGGTAGCACCGAAGGCACCGACTCCCAGGAGGTATCCGACATGCCGCTCGACCCCCAGATCCAGGCCCTGCGCGACGAGCGTGCCCGCAGCGGTGAGCCGCCCCTCTACCTGCTCACCGTCGGGCAGGCCCGGGATGCGGACCTGGCCGCGATCCGGGCGGCCGGGGGGAGCCCTCGGGCCCTGTACGGCGTCGAGGACCGGAAGATTCCCGGGCCCGACGGCGTCCTGCCGGTGCGGGTGTACCGCCCCAGCGGCGAGGCCCAACTCCCCGTGCTGCTCTACTTCTTCGGCGGCGGCTGGACGCTCGGCAGTATCGACACCGCCGACGTCGTGTGCAGGACGCTGGCCGCCGAGGCCGGGTGCCTGGTGGTGAGCGTCGGCTACCGGCTGGCGCCCGAGAACCCGTTCCCCGCGGCGGTGCACGACTGCCATGCCGCCTTGCGCTGGGTCGCCGCGCACGCGGACGAGATCGGCGGCGATCCGGCGCGGCTCGCGGTCGGCGGGGACAGCGCGGGCGGCAACCTCGCGGCCGCGGTGACGCTGCTCGCCCGGGACCGGGGGCGCACCGCGCTGGCCGGGCAGCTCCTGGTGTACCCGAACACCGACCAGCTGGCCGGCGCCGCCCCGACGGGCGACGGCGAAGGCGACGGCGACAGTGCCGACCCGTACCTCTTCAACCACCACTCGGTGGCCTGGTACGCCCGCCACTACCTGCGCGACCCGGCCGACGCCGCCGATCCGCTGGCGTCACCGCTGCGGGCCGCCGACCTGAGCGGGCTGCCGCCGGCGCTGGTCATCACGGCCGAGTACGACCCGTTGCGCGACCAGGGCGAGGCGTACGCCCGCCGCCTCGCGGAGGCCGGCGTGCCGGTCGAGGCCACCTGCTACCCGGGCATGGCCCACGGCTTCTTCGCCATGGCCGGCGCGGTCGACGCCGCCACGACCGCCAACCTCCAGGCGGCCCGCCACCTGCGGCGCTGCTTCGGCTTGCCGGACGCCGACTAGACTCCCAATTTCGGTGCGAGCCAGCCGAGTTGGCGGCGGGTATGCAGTGCCTCGCCGCCCTCGTGGTGGTTGAACGGGTAGACGTGGACGGTACGGTCCGCGCGCCCGGGGCGGGCCGAGCCGTAGTGGTTGCAGGCGGCGAAGACCGTGCTGGGCGGGCAGACCGTGTCGCGCAGGCCGACGCCGACGTGGACGGGGGCCGTGGCGCGGCGGGCGAAGAGGACGCCGTCGACGTAGGACAGCGTGCGGCGGACCTCCGCCTCCGCCTCGCGGTGCACGGCGAGGTAGCGGACGATCTCGCCGTAGGGGTCCGCGTCCGTCAGGTCGAGGGCGCGTTGGATGTGGCACAGGAAGGGCGCCGAGACCATCAGCGCGGCCAGGTCGGGGACGAGGCCGGCGACCGCGAGTGCCAGGCCGCCGCCCTGGCTGTTGCCCACCGCGGCCACCCGTGCCGGGTCGACGCCCGGGAGCGCGCGGGCCGCGGTGACGGCGCGGACGGCGTCGGTGATCAGGCGGCGGTAGTAGTAGTCGTGCGGGGAGCGGATGCCGCGGGTCGCCACGCCGGGGCCGCCGAGGGCGCCGCCGCCGTGATCCGGGGTGTCGCCGCCGTTGCCGTACAGGTCGCCCTGGCCGCGGCTGTCCATCAGCAGGTGCGCGTAACCGGCGGCGGCCCAGGTCAGCCGCTCGTGCGGGAGGCCGCGGCCGCGACCGTACCCGAGGTACTCGACGACCGCGGGCAGCGGGGCTGCGGCCTCGCGGGGGCGGGTGAACCAGCCGCGTACGGGCTGGCCGTCGTAACCCGCGAAGGTCACGTCCCAGGTGTCGACCAGGCTCAGTCCCGCGTCCACCGGTGCGACGTCGACGAGCACCGGCGCGGCGTCCGCCTGCTTCAGCGTGGCGGCCCAGAAGGCGTCGAAGTCGTCGGGCTCGGGCACCGCGGGGGCGTACCGCTCCAGCTCGCCGAGCGGAAGGTCGAACAGGGCCACAGGTCCTCCATCGGGTACGTGCCGCGCGGGCGGGGTCCGGCCGGCGTACGCGGCACGGGCCGGGAAACGGGAATCGGGAAGGTCAGCGGTCCGGTCCCGGCGGCGCGGTGCTCTCCCGTACGACCAGTTCGGTGCCCAGGTCGATGCGGCTGGTCGGCACCTCGACGCCGGCCGCCAGGTCGAGCAGCATCCGGGTCGCCGTGCCCGCCATGTCGTGCAGCGGCTGGTGGACGGTGGTGAGCGCCGGCTCCATCCACTCGGCGACCGGCAGGTTGTCGTAGCCGACGACGGACAGGTCGCCGGGCAGTTCCAGGCCGAGATGCCGGGCGGCCCGCAGCACGCCCATGGCCTGCGCGTCGGACCCGGCGAAGACGGCGGTCGGCGGTTCGGGGAGCCGCAGCAGCTCCATGCCGTGCTCGTAGCCGGCGTTGAGGTAGAAGTTGCCGTGCCGGACCAGGCCCGGGTCCATCGCCAATCCCGCCTCGTCGTGCGCGGAGCTGAATCCGGCCACCCGGGCGCGGCTGCACAGCAGGTCCTCGGGGCCGGAGATGACGGCGATCCTGCGGTGGCCCAGCTCCAGCAGGTGGCGGGCGGCGATCAGGCCGCCGTTCCAGTTGTTGGAGCCGACGGTGGGGACCGAGGCGGGGGTCGCGCTGTCGGTGTCGACGGCGACGAAGGGGATCCGCTGCCTGCGGAGTTTCTCCTGCTGGGCGGGCGTCAGGCCGCACTGCACCAGCAGCACGCCGAGCGGCTGCCGGCCGACGATCAGGTCGAGCCAGGTGTCGGAGGGGCGGTGCCTGCCGCCCATCTGGGTGAGCACGAGTTCGACCCCGGCGGCGGCCGCCGCCTCCTCGACCCCGCGGATGATCTCCATCGCCCAGGCGGAGTCGAACTCGTGGAAGACCAGGTGGATCTGGTGGGTCGCCTCCGCCGGGCGCCGGGTCCTGCGGCGGTAGCGGTGCCGTTCGAGGCTGGCCTCGACCCGTGCCCTGGTTTCCGGCGCGACATCGGCGCGGCCGTTGAGGACCTTGGAGACGGTCGCCACCGACACGCCGACCTCGGTGGCGATGGTGGCGATCGTCGCGGCGCGCGGCCCGCCTGCTGAAACGGAACTGGTCAAAGGGGGAGCCCTACGCTGCTGGGTCTGCTGGGATGTCGAAACATTCGGTCTTCGTGCTGAAACCGACTGGGCAAAACTCATGGCCAGGCCGTGAATATACGCCACCAGGCACCCTCCGGCCAGGCCGGAAACCCGCTGTCGGACCTATTGACACCCGTTCTGACAGCTCCTTAGGCTGCCCGACACATTAAGCAAGAGTTTCGAAAGTTTCGACTCCGCCCGCTGTTTCTCACGCCGCCTCCTGGAAGGGCCTCCCCGGCCGCACCAGTGCCAGCGGCGGTGGGCGCGCGTCGCCCATCCACCGCACGGAGGCCCGACGATGAGCACGATCAGGACGGTGGAGGCACCGCCCGATGCGCGCGGCGCGGTGCGGCGCGGGAGGTCCGACCGGGCCCGCCCCCGCCGCCGCACCTGGCGCCAGTCGCTGCGCCGCGACTGGCAGTTGTACTCACTGGCGGTGCTTCCGCTGCTGTTCTTCGCGGTCTTCCGCTACCTGCCGATGATCGGCAACGTGATCGCCTTCCGCCGCTTCCAGCCCGGCGGCAGCATGTTCGGCGAGAACTGGGTCGGCCTGCGGTACTTCAAGCTCTTCTGGCACGACCCGACGTTCTGGGACGTCTTCACCAACACCCTGGTGATGGGCCTGCTGACGCTGGTCTTCTGCTTCCCGATGCCGATCGTGCTGGCGCTGCTGCTCAACGAGGTGCGCAGCCGCAGGTTCAAGCGGCTCGTGCAGTCGGTGTCCTACCTGCCGCACTTCCTGTCCACGGTGATCGTGGCCGGCGTCGTGATGCAGTTCCTGGCCGCCGACGGACCGGTGAACCAGGCGCTGCACCACTTCGGGCACTCGCCGGTCCTCTTCATCCAGCAGCCCGGCTGGTTCCGGTCGATCTACGTCTCCTCGGAGCTGTGGCAGACCGTGGGCTGGGGGACGATCCTCTACCTGGCCGCCCTCACGTCCATCGACGACAACCTCTACGAGGCCGCCAGGATCGACGGCGCCAACCGCTGGAAGCAGACCTGGCACGTCACGCTGCCCGGCATCCGGCCCACCATGGTGACGCTGCTGATCCTCAACATCGGCACCTTCATGGCCGTCGGCTTCGAGAAGATCCTGCTGCTCTACAACCCGCTGACCTACCCCACGGCGGACGTGGTCTCCACCTACCTGTACCGGATGGGCGTGCTCTCCAACAACTTCAGCTACGCGGCGGCGATCGGGCTGTTCGAGTCCCTGATCGGCCTGGTGCTGATCGTGTCGGCCAACCAGATATCCCGTCGCACGGTGGGGACGAGCCTGTGGTGATCCTGGACAGAACGCGTATCGAGACGGGCGAGGCCACCCGGCCGCCCGGGGTGCGGGTGTCCCGCGGCTACCGGGTCTTCCAGGTGGTCAACGCGCTCATCCTGACCGGGATCGTCGTCGCGACGCTCTACCCGATCGTCAACATCGTGGCCCGCTCCTTCAGCGGGGACGGCTACATCCGCTCCGGCAAGGTCAGCCTGATCCCCCGCGGCTTCAACGTCACGACCTACAAGGCCGTACTGAGCAACGGGGCCTTCTGGACGGACTACCGCAACACCGTCTTCTACACGGTGGTGGCGACGGTCGTCGCGATGTTCCTGACCACCTGCTACGCCTACGTGCTGTCCAAGAAGGACCTGCGCGGCCGGGGCGTGCTGGTCGGCGTCGCGGTCTTCACGATGTTCTTCTCCGGCGGCCTGATCCCGAACTACATCCTGGTCACCACGATGGGCCTGAGGAACAGCGTGTGGGCCATCGCGCTGCCCAACGCCGTCAGCGTCTTCAACCTGCTGGTGATGAAGGCGTTCTTCGAAGGGCTGCCGGCCGAACTGGAGGAGGCCGCCGCGATCGACGGCCTGAACACCTACGGCACCCTGTGGCGGGTCGTGCTGCCGCTGTCGAAGGCCGTGCTCGCCACGATGGTGCTCTTCTACGCCGTCTCCTTCTGGAACTCGTGGTTCACCGCCTTCCTCTACATGGACCGCTCCGACCTCTTCCCGGTCACGGTCTACCTGCGCAACCTCATCGCCGGTGCCACGACCTCGACGTCGGTCGGCTTCAGCGGCGCCGACGCGGGGGTGGCCGGCGCGAACATCCAGTCGGTGACGATCATCCTCACCACGCTGCCGATCCTGGCCGTCTACCCCTTCGTCCAGCGGTACTTCGTCTCCGGCGTCACGCTCGGCGCGGTCAAGGGCTGACGCCCCGCGGCACCCATCCGCCGGGCCCCCGCGCCCCCTTGGCACCGTCCCACCCCACCCCGAACTCCCGCACCGGCGGGAATGGAGTCTGACATGAACCACATCTCGCGGCGCTCGATGCTCGCGATCGGCGCGGCCACCCTCGGTACGGCCGCCCTCGGCCTGACCGCGTGCAGCAGCGACAGCGGCGGCGGCGACAAGGGCACGGACCTGTCGAAGAACAGAGCCGACGCCATGGACAAGTTCGCCGTCGGCGACCAGTTCAAGGCGGCCGAGCCGATCGCCTTCACCACGCTGCTCAACGACAACCCCGGCTACCCCGAGAAGGGCAGCTGGCTGTTCTGGTCCGAGCTGGCCAAGCGCACCAACGTGACGCTCAAGCCGACCGTGGTGCCGCTCAGCGACTACGAGAACAAGCGCAGCGTCATCATCGGCGCCGGCAGCGCCCCGTTCCTGATCCCCAAGACCTACCCGGGCCAGGAGGCGCCGTTCGTCGCCTCGGGGTCGATCCTGCCGATCAGCGACTACGTCGACCTGATGCCGAACTTCAAGGACAAGGTCGCCAGGTGGAACCTGCAGGGTGACGTCGACACCCTGCGGCAGGACGACGGCAAGTACTACGTCCTCCCCGGTCTGCACCAGGACGTGTGGATCGACTACTCCTTCGCGATCCGCACCGACGTGCTGGACGAGCTGGGCCTGCAGATCCCCAAGACGCTGGACGACCTGCACAGCGTGCTCACGGCGATCAAGGCGGCCAAGGGCGGCTTCCCGATGTCCGACCGCTGGAACCAGCCGACGCCCGGCGGCGCCCTGCTGCAGACCGTCGGCCAGGCCTTCGGCGCCGGTTCGGGCGGCGGCTGGGGCTACGCGAACGCGACCTTCGACACCGCGTCGGGGAAGTTCGTCTTCACCGGCTCCATGGACCAGTACAAGCAGACGCTCAGCTACGTCGCCTCGCTGGTGAAGGACGGCCTGCTGGACCCGGAGAGCTTCACCCAGACCGACGACCAGGCCAACGCCAAGTTCACCTCCGGCAAGACCTACGTCATCAGCACCAACGCCCAGGAGCTGGTGAACACCTACCGGGTGGGCCTGGCCAAGTCGGTGCCGAGCGCCAAGGTCGTCAAGATCCCGGTGCCCACCGGCCCGGCCGGTGACGTCAAGGTGGGCATCCGGCTGGAGAACGGCCTGATGATCTCCAAGAAGGCCCGCGACTCCAAGGACTTCGTGGCCCTGATCCAGTTCGTGGACTGGCTGTACTACTCCGACGACGGCCAGATCTTCGCCAAGTGGGGTGTCGAGGGCGTCACCTACACCCGCGACGCGGCCGGCAGTTTCCACCTCACCAACGACGTCGACTACGTCGGCCTCAACCCGACCGCCACCAAGAAGCTGAACGTCGACTTCGGCTTCTCCAACGGCAACTTCGCCTACGGCGGCAGCACCCAGCTGCTGGAGTCGACCTTCTCCCAGGAGGAGAAGGACTTCCAGAAGGTGATGACCGCCCGCAAGACCCTCCCCGTGCCGCCGCCGCACCCCCTCAACGCCGACGAGCAGGAGCAGTCCGCGCTGTGGGACGCGCCGCTGAAGGACTACGTCCAGCAGCAGACGCTGAAGTTCATCCTCGGCGAGCGGGACTTCGGCCAGTGGGACGCCTACGTCAGCGAGCTGAAGGGCAAGAACAGCGACGCCTACATCGACCTGGTGAACAAGGCCTACCAGCGCTTCAAGGACAACCAGGGCAAGCCGGCCGCCGACAAGAGCTGACCGCACCCCCACCCGGCCGGTCCAGGACCGGCCGGCACCGGACGTAAAGGACCATCACTGTGCGTATCGTTGTTCCCCACCAGCCCGCGGGACGGCTGACGGACGCGTGGCGCTTCTGCGTCGGGACCGGCCGGTTCGATCTCGCGCTGCGCCGCGACTACCAGGACTCCCTCGCGCTCGTCCAGCAGGACATCGGCTTCCGGCACATCAGGGGCCACGGGCTGCTGAGCGACGGCGCCGGCGTCCACCAGCCCTACGAGCACGACGGCGTGCGGCGGGTGCGGCACTCCTTCACCTACGTCGACCAGGTCGTCGACGCCTATCTCGACCTGGGCGTCAAGCCGTTCGTGGAGCTGGGCTTCATGCCCTCGGCGCTGGCCTCCGGCGACCAGACCGTCTTCTGGTGGCAGGGCAACGTCACCCCGCCGCGCGACTGGCGCGAGTGGGCCGCCCTGGTGGGCGCCACGGTCCGGCACCTCGTCGACCGCTACGGCCTGGCGGAGGTGCGGACCTGGCCGATCGAGGTGTGGAACGAGCCCAACCTGAAGGACTTCTGGGCCGGCGCCGACCAGGACGCCTACCACCGCCTCTACGAGGTCACCGCCGCCGCGGTCAAGGACGTGGACGCCGAACTCCAGGTCGGCGGGCCCTCGCTGGCACCCGGCTACCAGCCCGAGTGGCTGACGCGCTTCGCCGACTTCGTCGCCGGCAGCTCGGCTCCGATCGACTTCGTCAGCCGGCACGCCTACAGCTCGGGCCCTGCGCAGCAGGTGCCCTTCGGCACCCACCAGACGCTCGGCCCCGCCTCGGTGCTGCTGGAGCAGTTCGCGGCCCCCCGGCAGCAGCTGCAGGGCACCGCGCTCGCCGAACTGCCGGTGCACATCACCGAGTTCAACTCCTCCTACCGGCCCGACAACCCGGTCCACGACACCGCGCTGCACGCCGCCTACCTGGCGCCGGTGCTCGCGGCCGGCGGCGACCTGGTGGACTCCTTCTCCTACTGGACCTTCAGCGACGTGTTCGAGGAGGTCGGCATCCCCACCACCCTCTTCCACGGCGGCTTCGGGCTGCTGACGCACCGCCAGGTCAAGAAGCCCACCTACCACCTGTACGCCTTCATGGCCCGGTTGGGCGACACCGTGCTGGCCCGCGGCGAGGACCACCTGGTCACCCGCCACCCCGACGGCCGGATCGCCGTCCTGGCCTGGGCGCCGGTCGACGTCACCGGGGGCGAGGGCGTCGCCGGGCACACCGTGCGGCTGTCCGTCCCGGTCGGCGGCCCCGCCGGCGCCACCGTCTACGCCCAGCGTTCCTCGGTCAGCGACGACGCGGGCAACGCGTATGCCGCCTGGTGCGAGATGGGGCGCCCCGCCTCGCCCTCCCGGCGCGCGCTCGACGCGCTGCGGGAGGCCGCCGAGCCGGCCCGCAGCCACCGCTCGCTGCCGGTGGCCGGCGGCCGGGCCGACTGCGACCTGGTCCTCGGCCGGCACGAGGTCACGCTGCTGGAGCTGACCCCCGTCCACGACGAGACACCACCATGGTGGGACGAGGGCCGGCTGCTCGGCCTGGGACCGGCCGGGTCCGGTGACGCGGGAGGCGCCGGATGAGCACCCCGTCCGCGGCCCGCAGGGCCGCCGGTGACTTCGGCGAAGGACCGCTCGCGCGCGCCGCCGCCCTGGTCTACAGCCTGCTCGTGCTCGAAGTGCTGCTCGCGGTGGCCGTCGCGCCCGGCCTGCTGCTGCTCGGGCTGCTCGACCGGAACGCCGGCAGCGTGCCGCTGGCCGCGCTGTGCGCGCTGCCCGCGGGACCCGCCTGGTCCGCCGCCCTCTACGCCTGGCACCACCGCGGCCGCGACCTGGCGGAACTGCACCCGGCACGGGCGTACGCCCGCGGCTACCGGGCGGCGGTGCCCGGGGTCTTCAGGGTCTGGACGCCGTGGCTGGCCGCGACGGCGCTGTTCGGCACCGTCCTGACCCACCGCGACGCGGCCGGCGTGCCCGGCTGGTGGGTGGGGCTGCTCGCGGCCGCCGCGGTGGTCTCCGCGCTGTGGATCACCAACGCCCTGGTGATCGACGCGCTCTTCACCTTCAGGGCCGTCGACACCGCCAGGCTCGCCGCGTACTTCCTGGTCAAGTCCTTCAAGGCCACGCTCGGCAATCTGTGCGTGCTCGCCGCGGCCGTCGTCGTCACCGCGTCCGGCGCCCAGGTGCTGCCCTTCCTGCTCGCGTCGGTGATCGCCGCCGCGACGCTGCTCAACAGCCGTCCGATGATCACCGAGATCCGCGGGGAATTCACCGCATGAACCTGCCCGTCAGCTCCAGCACGCCCTTCGGCGGGGACTACAGCCCGGAGCAGTGGCCGCAGGACGTGTGGAAGGAGGACTACCGGCTCTTCGACACCGCCCGCATCGACACCGTGACCCTCGGGGTCTTCACCTGGGCCCAGACCCAACCCGCGGAAGAGCTCTACGACTTCACCGTGCTCGACGGCATCGTCGCGGAAGCGGAGGCGCACGGACGCCGGATCTGCCTGGCCACCGGCACCGGCGCGCACCCCGCGTGGATGGCCCGCGCCCACCCCGAGGTCACCCGCACCGACTTCGAGGGCCGCAGGCACCGCTACGGGCAGCGCCACAACTCCTGCCCCAGCTCACCGGTCTTCCGCCGGCTGTCCGCCGAGGTCGCCGGCCGCATCGCGGAGCGCTACGCCGACCGGCCCGCCGTCATCGCCTGGCACGTCGGCAACGAATACGGCGGCGCCTGCTACTGCGAGCGCTGCACCGCCGGCTTCCGCGGCTGGCTGCGGGAGAGGTACGGCACGCTGGAGGCGCTCAACACCGCCTGGAACACCGCCTTCTGGTCGCACACCTTCTACGACTGGGACGAGATCGAGGCGCCCTCGGCGCTCACCGAGCACTGGCGCGGCCCCGACCACACCGCCTTCCAGGGCATCACCCTGGACTACCTGCGGTTCATGTCCGACGCCATGCTCGCCAACTTCCGCGACGAGAAGGCGGCGATCCGCCGCTTCAGCGCCGGCACCCCCGTCACCACCAACTTCATGGGCATGTACCGCCCCCTGGACTACCACCGCTGGGCGCCGCACCTGGACTTCGCGTCCTGGGACAACTACCCGCCCGAGGACGGGTCCCCGGCGTGGATGGGCCTGAGCCACGACCTGATGCGCGGCCTGAAGGACGGGCAGCCGTTCTGGCTGATGGAGCAGGCGCCGACGACCACCGCGTGCCGGGACGTCAACCCGGTCAAGCGCCCCGGCGTGATGCGGCTGTGGAGCTGGCAGGCCGTCGCCCACGGCGCGGACGCGGTGCTCTACTTCCAGATGCGCGCCTCGCGCGGCGCCAGCGAGAAGTATTTCGGCGCCGTCATCAACCACGCGGGCCGCGACGACACCCGGGTCTTCCGAGAGGTCGCCTCGCTGGGAGCCGAGTTGGAGCGGTTCGGCGGCGTCGCACTGGGCGCCCGCACCCCGGCCAGGACCGCGCTGCTCTTCGACTGGGACAGCTGGTGGGCGCTGGAGATGTCCGACGGCCCGTCGCGGCTGGTGCGCTACCAGCAGGTGGTGCTCGGCTACTACCGCGCGCTGTGGGAAGCGGGCGTCGACGTCGACGTCGTGCCCGTCACCGCCGACCTGTCCGGTTACGACGTGGTCGTCGCGCCCGTGCTGCACATGCTCAAGGGTGACCTGGCGGCCCGCCTCGAAGCGGTCGCCAGGCGCGGCGGCTCGGTGCTGGCCACGTACCTGTCGGGCCGGGTCGACGAGTCCGACAACGCCTTCCTGGCGGACGTGCCGGGGCCGCTCGCCCCGCTGATGGGCGTCAGGGTCGACGAATGGGACGCCCGCGGCCCGGACTTCGCCAACCCGGTGCGGCTCGGGGAGGGCCCGCAAGGGCTGGTGGCCGAGGCGCGGCTGCTGTTCGAGCTGGTCCAGCCGCGGGGCGCCGAGGTCATCGGCACCTACCAGGCCGACTTCTACGCCGGGACGCCCGCCGTCACCAGGAATTCCTTCGGCGCCGGCCACGGCTGGTACGTCGCCGCCGGCCTGGACCAGGCGGGCGTCGGCTGGGTCGTCCGGCAGGTGCTCGACACCCACGGGATCGCCGGCCGCTACCCCGGACTGCCCGGCCTGGAGACCGCCGCGCGGGTCGCGCCCGACGGGACGCGGCTGCTGTTCCTGCTCAACCACGCGGCCGAGCCCGTCGAGGTGCCCGCCGAAGCCGGCGGCCTGGACCTGCTGACCGGCGAGCGTATCGAACCGGGCCGCCCGTTCGGCCTGGACGCCTACGGGGTGCGGGTGCTGCGCGAGGACGACTGAACCCGCGCCCCGACCCAGGACGCCGCCGCCCCCGTCCGGAGGGCGGCGGCGTCCGCCTTTCCGCGCCGCGGGCCCTACGGGATGTGCCGCCCGTGCGCGTCCGGCACACCGGACTTCCGCAGGAAGTAGGCGTTCACCTGGTCCCGCCACTCCCGCGCGCACCGCACCTGCTCGTCGAGGCGCTCCAGCACCCGCGCGTGCAGGGCCGCGTCCACCAGGCCCGCGCCGGCCAGCTCACGCCAGTGCGAGCGCGTGCGCGCCGCCTCGTCGGCACCCGCGAAGTGCGTGTCGTAGATGTGCTGGACCACCGTGGCACCCGAGTGCAGCACATGCCCGTACGGCACATGGTGGAAGAACAGCAGCAGCTCGTCGGGGCACCGCTCCTGCGACTCGTAGACCTCCGACCACGGCTGCGGATACTGCCCGGTGTAGCCGGTGCCCGTCGCGCGGGTGCGGTCCACACCGACGCCGTCGCGGTCGGCGTAGTGGTAGGTGCCCCACGGGGTGTACTCGTAACCGTCCACGTCGGGGCCGTAGTGGTGGCCGGGGCGGACCATGAAGCCGACGCCGAGCGGCGCGGTGTACCGCTCGTACGTCCGCCACGAGCCGTCCATCATCGCGTGCAGCGCACGGCGCAGCGGCGCCGGGTCGCGGGACAGCAGCGGGACGAAGGTCAGGTCGATCCACTCGTCCAGCAGCGCGACCGGGTCGGCGTGCGGGGCCCAGGCGAGCCGCCCGAAGGCGTAGAGGTTGGCCTGCGCGAGCGGGTGCCCGGTCCAGTACGGGTCGTCGCCGACGTTGGACACCGCGACCAGGCCGCCGCCCGCTGCGGGGTCGGCCACCAGCGCCGCGACCGTACGCCGCCCGTCGTCGGCCCCGCCCCACGGCTGGAATCCGAGGATCTCGCTCCACATCGGGCCCAGATAGCAGACGTGCCGCTGCTGCCCGGTGTATTCCTGCGTGACCTGGAATTCCACCGCGAGCCTGGTGGCCGGCATCGCCGCGATCACCGGCGAGACCGGCTCGCGGGTCTGGAAGTCCATCGGGCCGTGCTTGACCTGGAGCACCACATTCGCGGCGAATTCGCCGTCCAGCGGGGCGAAATGGTCGTAGGCGGCGCGCGCCCGGTCCGTCGACCGGTCGCGCCAGTCCTGCGTGTGGTCGTAGACGAAGGCCCGCCAGTGGACCTCGCCGCCGAAGGGCGCGAGAGCCTCGGCGAGCATGTTGGCGCCGTCGGCATGGCTGCGCCCGTACGTGAAAGGCCCCGGCTGGCCCTCGGAGTCGGCCTTCACCACGAAGCCGCCGAAGTCCGGTATCGCCTCGTACACCCGGGCGGCGGCCTTGCCCCACCACGCCCGGACGTCGCCGTCCAGCGGGTCGGCGGTCGGCAGCCCGCCGAGCACCACCGGCGAGGCGAAGTTGACCGACAGGTGCAGCCGGATGCCGTACGGGCGGAAGGCGTCCGCGAGGTCGGCGACGTCGCCGAGCCGCTCGGTCAGCAGCCGGGTCTCCGCGGCGTGCACGTTGACGTTGTTCACCGACACCGCGTTGATCCCGACGGCCGCGAGCAGCCGCGCGTACGCCCGTACCCGCGGCAGGTCGCCGCGCGGGCCGCCGTCGCGCCAGAAGATCGACCCGCCGGCGTACCCGCGCTCCACCTGGCCCATCACCGGGTGGACGTCGAGGTTGTCCCAGTGGTCCAGCATGCGGGTGCGCAGGGCGGGGCGGTGGACCGCGGCGGGGAGGTCGTCCTTGCCGTCACCGCCGTCCTTGCCGTCGCCGCCGTCCTCGCCGCCGAAGGCCGACTCGCCGAGCCGCACCACGTGGAAGAGGCCGTACAGCAGACCGGCCGGCGCGTCGGCGAGCACGACGGTGACGCCGCCGCGCCGGGCGAGCAGGAAGCCCTCGTCGCCGAGTGTCCCCCGCGCGCTGCGGGCCTGCGCCCGCGCCGGCTCGGGCAGCGCGGACCCGGCGCCGGTCAGCGCCAGGACCAGGTCGTACGGCCCCGTCTCGCCACCCGGCCCGCGCCCCACCCGGCCCCCGTAGGCGGCGCAGGCCCGCGCCACCTCCTCGTGGACCGTCCCGGCCGGCGCCCCCGCCTCCGCCCCCTGCACGAGGACCCGACGCGACCCGAGCGCCCGGAAAGCCTCCGGCGGCAGCCAGGCCGCGTGCACGCCGGTCGTTACGTCACCATTCACGGAAATTCCCGTTCCACTCGCTGCCCGGCCGTTGTGGCGCCGGCCCGCGTCCGAATCTACAGAAGGCGAATAGGCGGGTAAATGCCGAGGTCATCACGGGTGGGAAAAGCCTGCGGCAGCGAAATGTTTCGAGGTTCCGGTATTCGCGCCGGTAAGTCGTGGACCTTTTTCCCCGGGTGCCGGAATTCCGCCGGGACGGCGCCTTCGCCGGTCATCGACAGGCGCCCCCGACCGTGACCACGCGGGCCCAGTCGGGCGGACCGCCGCCGGTGTAGTGGGGCGTGGCGTCGTCGTACCGGCGGGTGGCGGGGGGACGGTCGAAGAGGCCGATAACGGTCCTGCACGGCGGGCGGGCCTCGGGCCACGACGTGTGCCCGTCGGTCAGGACCACGATGACGTCGGGAGCCGGCCGGGAGCGCAGGGCCCGGGCGAAGCCCGCGCGCAGGTCCGTACCGCCGCCGCCGACCAGCGCGATGCCCTCCGCGCGGCACAGCCGGTGCACGGGACCGGCCGCCGCGTCGCACGACAGCACGCTCACCAGGTCCCGGCGGCCGCCCACCGCACGGGAGATGGCGGCGACTTCGAGCAGCGCGCTGCCCAACTCGTCGTCGCTGACCGACCCGGAGGTGTCGACGACCACGCACACCCGGGGCGGCCTGCGCCGCAGGCTCGGCAGGACCGCGCCGGGCACGCTCGCCGAGCGGCGCGACGGACGGCCGTAGCTGTAGTCCTCGCCCGCGCCGCCGGAGGAGGCCGCCGAGCGGATCGCCGCGCCCAGCAACTCCCGCCAGGGCTGCGGCGGATGGAAGGCCTCCTCCGCCCACCGCCGCCACGATCCGGGCGCGTCCCCCGGACGGGCGTTGATGCCCTGCGCCACCCGGAAGCGCACCGCGTCCCGCTCCTGCCCGGTCAGCCCGTGCGCGCCCTCCGGCCCGAGGTCCCACTCGCGGTCCGCGCCGTCGACACCGCTGCCGCAGTCCAGCCAGGCCAGCGCCTCGGTGCGCCGCCCGAGCCGGATCTGCCGCAGGTAGTCCTCCATCAGCTCGCCGTTGGGCAGCCCCAACAGGCCCGGTGTCACGGCCCCTTCCGGCCTGACCAGGCCCTCGCCGAAGACGTCGTCGTTGATCTCGCAGTCCGCCGCGATGTTCATCCGCAACCGCTCCGCCGGCCCGGTCAGCCCCTGCCCGCGCGCCAGCCGCTCGCCGCGGCCGTGGTGGTCGCGCAGCAGGTGCGACACCTCGTGCACCCAGACCCCCGCCAGCTCCTCGACCGGGGTGATGTCGACGAAGACCGGTGAGACGTAGCACCGCCAGTGCCGGTCGACGGCCATCGTCGGCACCGCCCGCGAGGGGAGCGCGTGCAGGGCGAAGAGGGCGGACGCCAGGTAGGGACGGGCGCGGGCGGCGTAGAGGCGGGCGGTGAAGAGCTTGTCGAAGTCGAGTGCGGGAAGCGGGAGTTCGGCGTCCCCCGCACGGGGGGCGGGCACGGGGTCGGGGGCGGCGGCGTGCGGCCTGCGGAGGTCGCGGGGCGTCGGGAAGCGGCGGGCGGCGTCCTGGGGGGTGGGGATCGTACGGCCGGTCATCGGCCGGCCTTCGCCGTCTGCGCGACCCGGGCCGCCGTGCGGTCGGCGCGGCGGGACATCGTCACCGCTCCGGCGAGCCGCTCGATGGACGCCGGCACGTCCCAGTCCTCGCGCCGCAGGGTGGCCAGCGTGGTCGCCGGCACGACCACCAGGTCTGGGGCGCCGGTCTCCAACGCCCGCACCAGCACCGCCCACGCGGCGTCCCAGCGCTGCCGGTCGGGCCGCTCGCGCACCGCGGCGACCACCCCGTCGAGCACCGCCTGCCGCAGGTCACCCCGCTCGGGCAGCACCGCACCGGCGGGGTCGGCGAGCAGCGTCTCGGGGTCGGGCAGGTCCATCCGGTCGAGCCCGGCCAGCAGTTCGAGCCCGGGGCCGTCCCCGACCGTGCCGCGGACCAGCAGCGACAGCACCTCCCGCGAGGAGTCCGCCGCGGTGGCGAAGGCGATGAGCCGCAGCGTCATCTCCCAGCTCCTGGGTGACGGCCAAGCCCCGCCCCGGCGGGCCTCATTGGCGGGCAGCCGGTGGACGAGTCCGGGTCGCGCGGTCAGGAAGTCGCACACCGCCCGGCGGGCGAAGGCGACGGCGTCCACCAGGCCGACGGCCCCGAGCCGCGGTAGCGTCGCCCGCGGCCACGTACCGCCCAGGCCGCGGACGACGACGTCGTGGTCGTGGGTCCACTGGAGGTGGACGAACCGGTTGGCCAGCGGCGGGCTCAGCTCCCAGCCGTCCGCGGCCGAGGACCGCGGATTGGCCGCGGCGACGATCCGTACGCCGGGCGGCAGTTGGAGCGCGCCGATCCGCCGTTCCAGCACCAGTCTGAGCAGTGCGGCCTGCACGGCGGGCGGCGCGGTGGACAGCTCGTCCAGGAACAGCAGCCCGCGCCCCGCCCGTACCAGCCGGACCGCCCAGTCCGGCGGGGCCATCGGCACGCCCTGCCCGGCGGGGTCGTCACCCACGACCGGCAGCCCGGAGAAGTCGGACGGCTCGTGCACGCTGGCGATCACGGTGGTGAGGGGCAGTTCGAGTGCCGCGGCGAGCTGGTTGAGCGCCGCGGTCTTGCCGATGCCCGGCTCGCCCCAGAGCAGCACCGGCAGGTCGGCGGCGACCGCCAGCGTCAGGGCCTCCAGCTGGATGTCGGGTCGCGGTTCGGTGGCCGTGTCGCCGAGCAGGGCGAGGAGGTCTGCGGCGAGGTCGAGTTGGGAGGTGGAGCCGGTGAATGGCGTCATATGTGGTCACCTTGGGGTCGTGGCGGGCCGCACGAGGGCGCGGCGGGGCGGACTTCGGCGGGGCCTGGGCGGGGTTGCCGGGTCGTGGCAGGGCGGGATTCGCGGGGGGTAGGGGTCTTGGCGGCTCGGTGGGCCTTCGCGGGTCGGCGGCCTTCGCGGATCGGTGGATCGACCCGCTCAGCGGAGGTGGGCGAGGCGCGGGTGGGTGCGGAAGCCGGCGAGGCGGCGGATTTCCGCCGGGGACGAGCGGTGGACGGGGCCGGCTTTCGGGCCGGGCCACGGATTCCACAGGTCAGCCCGGTAGAGGCCGTGGACGACCTTGCGCAGCGCAGCGGACTCCCACTCGTCCTGCAGACCGCCCTCGCGCAACACCGCTCCGCGGCCGAGCAGCCCCTCGACCAGGTCCACCGCCGCGGCGGTGTCGCCGTGGTCGAGGCGCCCCCGTACCTCGGGCAGGCAGTCGGGGTGCCGGTGGGCGGTGTCGATCGCCAGCAGGCAGGGCATCGGCCGACCGGTCAGCGCCGCCAGCAGCCCTTCCCTGCGCAGCTCGTCCCGGTCGTGGTCCAGTGCGGTGAGCACACCGTCGACCAGGCCGATGCGGTGCCGGGCGCCGCGGCACTCGACGAGCCGCGGCTGTCCGGCCGGGTCCGGCGGCGCCGACCAGCCGGCCGCCGGGCGCCCGGGTACGAGGGCCTCGGCGACGAGCGGGTGCAGCAGCTCGGGAGCGATCAACCCGGCGCCGAGCAGTTCCAGATCGGGTGCTGTCCAGGTCGCCGCGTCGGGCAGTACCGGCATGGCGGTGCCGCCCTTCGCGGGCCACGGCGTCATGCGTGCTGCCCGGCTGCCGTCGCGGTCGGCGCTCCGGTCCGCGCCGCCGTCCACGTGGAGGACCAGCCGGCGGCCGCTGCTGAGGCGTACGGCGACGGCACCGGTGGAACGCCCTTCGGCCCGCAGCACGATCGCCGCCTCGGCCGGCCAGCGGTCCACCGCGCAGGCGAGCCCCGACGGCACCATGGGGTCGTCGCCGTGTACGGGCGGCAGGCCGGTCCCCGCCCGTATCGGCAGCTCATGGGCCAGGTCGGCGTCCCACAGGTGCCGGTGCAGGTCGAGCCGGAAGCGCCGGTCGGGGCGGCGGTGCGGGTGCCGCCGCGCGCTCGGCCCGATCCGGGCGCCGTCCCACAGCGCGAGGCTGATCCGCTGCCCGGCGTCAGCCCACGCGGGCGGTGTCCTGGCCACCAACTGGACCGGGCCTTCGGCGGTTTCGTAACGCGCCAGGGAGACGGTCAGCCCCGGCCGCAACAAGCCGTCGGGCGCGATCCTCGGCATGTGCCAGCGCAGCAGGTCGGGAGCGAGCCGCCGCAGATCGGCCCGCACGCGCGCGGCCGACTCCCGGCCGTAGGTGCGCGCGAGGGAGCGGGGAGTGAATTCGACGTCGAAACCGGCGGCAGCACAGGCCCCCGCCCAGTCGCCGGTATGCCGGCGGGCGGTCGCGGTCTCGATCATGGGGGCCGGCACGGCGAACGTGCGCACGCGCAGCCACAGGGAAAGCCGGGACTCCGTCGTCGCGATCTCGGTGAGCATCAGCACTCACCTTGCGCGGACGGGTCCCCCAATCTACTGAGAGAGGAAGTCATCGCCGAAAGCGTAGCGCCGACCGCGGCGGACTGCCAGGCCCTTCCCGCGTCAGCTCGACGCCGTCCGGGCCCGGCTCCGACCGTGCCGCCACGCCGGACCGGGGCTCAAAGGCCCAGGTCGAGGGCCAGGCAGGAGTACGAGATGAAGGAGCGCTCGGGGGCGTAGTCGTCGGTCGGCTTCGGGGCGGAGGCCTGCTCTTCGACCATGGATGCGAAGGGGATACGCGCGGGCAGGGTGCCGAAGCGGGCGTGGCGCGCTGCCGCCGCGGTGTCCCCGGTGCTGACGCTGATGGTCTCCATCGTCGCTCTCCGCTCTGTGCTGGGTTGGCGCGTCGCGGCGCCTGCGCTCAGATTCCCACCACGTGCGTCACCTGTCAAGGTGGTGACGGAGGTGGTCTCGGCTCAGCGGATGCCGGCGAGCAGATTGCGCACGAGCGTGTCGGCGAAGTCCGTGTCGAGCGGGCACGCGGGCAGCAGCAGGCGGTGGTAGCAGGCGCCCCAGAGCTGGTCGACCACGCTCTCCAGGTCCACGTCGGGGCGGAGCTGGCCGGCGTCGCGGGCGGTGCGCAGCCGGGTCACCGCCAGGGCGCGGCGGGGCAGGGTGTAGCGCTCGGCGAAGGCGGCGGCGAGGTCGGGGTCGGACTGGGCGGCGCCGACGAGTTCGGCGACCACCGGGCCGTGCTCGCGAGAGGTGAGGAAGCCGACGAAGGCGTGCAACTGGCGGGTCAGGTCGGCTTCGAGGTCGCCGGTGTCGTCGAAGGCGAGGGTCTGCTCGGTCGCGGCGAAGTAGGCGTCGAAGGCGAGCGCTCCCGGCGAGGGCCACCACTTGTAGAGGGTCATCTTGCTGGCCCCGGCCCGGGTCGCGACCTTCTCGAAGGTGATGTCGCGCAGGCCGTTCTCCAGCAGCATCGCGCCGGCCGCGGCGAGGACGGCCGCGCGGACCTCGGCGGCCGGGCGGCGGCCCCGCCCGGGGCGTGCGGCGGCGGGTTCCACGGTCATCGCGTGCTCCTTCCGGCCCTGGGGGCCCTGGTGGGGCCCGGCTGTTTGCATTATATGGACGATCAGTCTACATTCATAGATGTGGACGGATCGTCCACATAGTGCTTTCGCGAGGAGGTCCCGCCATGACAACCACCCCGACCACGCAGGCCGACAGAGTCGCCCTGGTCACCGGTGCGTCGGGCGGCATCGGCCGCGCGGTGGCCGAGCGGCTGGCCGCCGACGGCGACGCCGTCGTCCTGCTCTACAGCGGCGGCCGGCAGCGCGCCGACGAGACGCTCGCGGCCATCACCGAACGCGGCGGCCGGGCGATCGCACTGCGGGCCGACGTCGCCGACGAGACGGAGATGGCCGCCGCCTTCGACCGCGCCGAGCAGGAGTTCGGCGGCGTCGACGTCGTCGTCAACACCGCGGGCGTCATGGTGCTCGCCCCGGTCGCCGAGCTGGACCTCGCGGACCTCGACCGTATGCACCGGGTCAACATCCGCGGCACCTTCGTCGTCTCCCAACTGGCCGCGCGCCGGCTGCGGTCCGGCGGCGCCCTGATCAACTTCTCGACGTCCGTGACCCGGCTCCAGCAGCCCGGTTACGCCGCCTACGCCGCCTCCAAGGGCGCGGTCGAGGCCATGACCCTGATCCTGGCGCGCGAGCTGCGCGGCCGCGACATCACCGTGAACACCGTCGCCCCCGGCCCGACCGCCACCCCCCTCTTCCTGGAGGGCAAGCCCCAGGACCTCGTCGACCGCATCGCCGACCTCAACCCGATGCAACGCCTCGGCACCCCGGCGGACATCGCCGACTCCGTCGCCTTCCTGTCCGGCCCCACCGGCCGCTGGACCAACGGCCAAACCCTGTACGTGAACGGCGGCGCCGCCTAACCGTCTCGCGCAGGACCCGCGGTAGGACCCGGCGTCCGGCGCCGGGCCGTCCCGGGCGGCCCGGGCCCGGCCCGGTGGGCGGCGGGCCCGGCCCGCGGGGGCGGCCGGTGACCCGCATCCCGCCGCCCCCGGCGGCGCACGCTTCCCCGTATCCGCCCTGGTACGGGGGTGTTTCGGGTGCTGGGCAGGGGGGCGATCAGGATGCGGACGGCCGTTGACGTTGCGTGCAGGATCCAGCTAGCTTCCTCGGCATGCGGCAGCCCCTGCTCCTTCTGACGACTCGCGGTCATGTCGACCTCATGCGTGTCTGTTCCGCCGCCTGTTGCTCCTGCTGAGCCACACTCCACCTCTCCCGTAGGGGAGTTCCGCCGCTCATGACGCGGCCGCCACAGCGGATACGTCCGTCCTGATCGATCCGCGGCACCTCTCTCCGTCGGCCCACGCCGGGTCACGGCCTGCCCTCGTACGCCCGCGACGGGCGGCGCCGAGGTGTGCCGCCGTGCTCGCGAACCCCCGTCGCCCAGGCCCGGCTTCCGGCTGCCTGCTTTCCGAAGGATCACCATGCGCAAGAAGTCCCTGACCCGATACGCCCTGGCCGCGGCCGCCGCCGCGGTCGTCCCCGCCACCGTCGCGGCAGCGGCACCCGCACCGGCTGACAGCCTTCCCCTCGCGCCGGTCACCGTCCTCACCGACAAGCCCGGCACCGCCCACGGCGACCTGTTCGTGTCGCCCAACGCCGTGGCCGGGAAGTACGCCGGCGGGGTGGAGATCCTCAGCCAGGACGGGCGCGAGACGGTGTGGTCGCACGCGCTGCCCGCAGGGCAGTCGGCCGCCGACTTCCGCAAGCAGACCTACCACGGCAAGCCGGTCCTCACCTGGTGGGAGGGGACCGGCCTGGGCGGGGCCGCCCAAGGGGTCGACGTCGTCTACAACGACCACTACCAGAAGATCGCCGAGGTCAGGGCGGGCAACGGCTACTCCGCCGACGGCCACGAATTCCTCATCACACCGCGCAACACCGCGCTGATCCTCGCGTACACGGTCAAGACCGCGGACCTGCGTTCCATCGGCGGGGCCGCCGACCAGAAGGTGATCGACGGGGTCGTGCAGGAGGTCGACATCCGTACCGGCAAGGTGCTCTTCGAGTGGAACAGTGCCGACCACGTGCCGTACGCGCAGAGCGAGCAGCCGCTGCCGGCCTCGGCGGACACCCCGTGGGACTGGTTCCACGTCAACGCCGTCAAGCTGGACACCGGCGGGAACCTGCTGGTCGACGCGCGCAACACCTGGACGGCGTACGAGGTTTCGCACCGCACGGGAAGCATCCTGTGGCAGGTCGGCGGCAAGGCCGGCTCGTTCGCGCTGAAGGCGGCGCCGGGGCAGGTGCTGAACAGCAAGGACACGATCTTCGCCTGGCAGCACGACCCGGAGCCGCTCGGCGGCGGCCTCTACAGCTTCTTCGACAACGAGTCCGCCGGCATCGCCAACACCGGTTCCGGCGCGGTCTCCGAGCTGCCGTACAGCCGGGTGGCCACCGTACGCATCAACCCCCGTACGCGTACCGCCACGTTGGTGGCCTCCGAAGCCCAGCCGTCGACGCTCGTCGCGTCGTCGCAGGGCAATGCGCAGCCGCTGGGCGACGGCCACACCGTCGTCGGGTGGGGCTCGCTGCCGTACGTCTCGGAGTTCGGCCGCCGCGGCGAGCTGCTCTTCAACGCCCAGTTCCCGGCCGGGGTGAACTCCTACCGGGCCTACCGCTTCGACTGGCGGTAGCCGGCCCGGTAGGCGCGCACCCCGGGGGCGGGACCCGTCAGACCGGGTTCCGCTCCCGCAGCCGGCTGAGCAACTGGTCGCCGACGCGGGCGATCTCGGACCGGTAAGGGGTGTCGGACAGCACGAAGTGCGTGATGCCGAGCTTGCCGTACGCGCGCAGCGCCTCGGCCACGTCGTCGGGGGAGCCGACCAGCCAGGTCGTGCCCGCGCCGCCGCCGCCGAACTTGCCCGGCGTCGTGTAGAGGCAGGAATCGAGCACCTCGCCGCGCTCGGCCAGGTCGTGCAGCCGCTGCTGGCCGACCGCCTGCCGCCGCTGGCGGGTGATGGTGGAGTCGGCGGCGCGGTCCGCCATCGAGGCGACCTTCGCCTCGGCGTCGTGCCAGGCCTCCTCGGTGGTGTCACGTACCAGCGTGGTGATCCGCAGCCCGAACTCCAGCGGTGCGTGGGCCCGTTCGAGGGACGCGCTGAGCGTCCTGAGCCGGTCGATCCGCTCGGCGACGCCGTCGAGCGGCTCACCCCAGAAGAGCTGCACGTCGGCTTCCGCGGCCGAGACCTTCTCGGCCGCCGCCGAGGCTCCGCCGAAGTAGAGCCGCGGGGTGCGGCCTTGCTCGGCGCCGTAGGGCCGCGGGCTGACCGTCGAGCCTTCGACGGCGTAGAAGTCGCCGCGGTGGGTGACGTTCTCCTCGGTCCACAACCGCCGCACGAGCTGGAGGAATTCGAGCGTGCGGTCGTAGCGGCGGGCCGGGTCGGCCTCCCCGTCGCCGTAGGCCGCCGCATTGTCCAGGCCGCTGACGATGTTGATCAGCAGCCGCCCGCCGCTGAGTTGGTCGAGGGTGGCGGCGGAGCTGGCGAAGTGCGCGGGCTGCCAGTAGCCGGGCCGTATCGCCACCAGCGGCTTGAAGGTGGTGGTGCGGGCGGCCAGCGCGGTCGCCACGGTGAAGGTGTCGGGCCGCCCCCATCCGGTGCCGAGCAGCGCACCGCCCCACCCGTGCCGCTCGGCGGCCAGGGCCAGCTCGGTGGAGAAGTCGAGCGTGCCCCACCCGGTGGTCGTGTCGTCGCCGCGATGGCCGGGCTCGACGGTGTTGGGGATGTACCAGAGATGTTCGTGGCTCATGCCGGGACTCCGTTGCGCAGCAGAGAGCAGGGCGCTGCCGGTGATCGCCCTGGAGGGATGTCCGAGGAGGTGTCGGGAGGTGCCCGCGCGCCGGGGCGGCGCGGTGATACGACGAGCGACCGTCGGGCGGTACTACGGCGCCGGCGGCCCTACGGACACAGTGCGCTCGCCGACCGCAGAAGGTCGACGTGGAGGCGGCAGACCAGCCTCATTCCCTGATGCACAAGGGAGACGGTAATCGAGGCCGGGACCCCTGGCAATGCGCGCCCGGCCGCGCCCCGGAAGGGTGATGGTGCAACTCCTGGGTTGCACCTCGGGGCGGGACGTGCAACCCTGGAGTTGCACTGATCGTGGGTGGACGGACGAAGGAGCTTGCCATGGCTGAGGACCGTATCGAGCGCGAGACGCTGATCGAGGCGTCGGTGGAAAGGGTCTGGTCGCTGGTGGCCGAACCGGGTTTCTGGGCGGCGGACGCGGGGAGTGTGTCCGGGACGGTGGCCAGGGAGGGCGAGCTGGTGGTGGCCAAGCACGCGGAGTACGGCGAATTCCCGGTGCGGGTCGAGAAGGTCGACCCGCCGACGTATCTGGCCTACCGCTGGGCCAGCGCCTTCGCCGGGCAGGAGCCGGGGGAGGGCAACAGCACGCTGGTGGAGTTCACCCTCACCGCGGAGGGGAGCCGGACGCGGCTGCGGGTGGTCGAGAGCGGGTTCGCGGCGCTGAGCGGCTCGGAGGAGCTGCGCAGCGGTGCCCACCGGGACAACACGGGCGGCTGGGCACAGGTCATAGACGACCTCCGGGCACGCGCGGAACAGCAGGCGGGGTGACCGACAGGGAAAGCGGCGCCGGGACCGGCGAGGGCGCCTCGGATGCCGAAGGCGTCGACGTGGTGCTGGCCGCGCTCGCCGACCCGACGCGGCGCCATCTGCTCGACCTGCTGGCCGCGCAGGGCGAGGTGACCGCCACGACACTGGCCGAGCGGCTCCCCGTCACCCGCCAGGCGGTGGTCAAACACCTCGCCGTGCTGGACGCGGCCGGGCTGGTCGGCGGCCGCCGCGTGGGCCGCGAGGTGCGGTACGAGGTCCGCCCGGCGGCCCTGGACGCGACCGCCCGCTGGATGGTCGCCCTGGCGGCCGACTGGGACCGCAGGCTGGCCCGCATCAAGCGGGTCGCGGAAGCGGCGGAGGCCGCGGAACGGGAGGAGTGAGAGGCCGCGCGGCCGTCCACCTGACCAAGCCCTCCTAGAGGCCGGTCACGGAGGCGGCGGCGGTGATGTCGTAGGCCAGGGTGATCTCGCGGTGGGCGCCCGGGGGCAGGCGAAGGGTGTAGCGGGCGATGCCCTCGGCGTCGAGGCTGTCCGGCGGGGGCTGGCAGTCGGCGGTGCGGAGGTCGACCTCGACGGCGGAGACCTCGGAGACCGGGACGCGTTCGCGCACGGTGATCTCGTGCTCGGGGTCGCCGGGCCGGGCGTCCAGGCGGGAGACGAACAGGCGCACCTTGCGGGACAGGACGGTGCGCTGGTTGATGGCCGCCAGGCCCGTGGTGTCGCGGCTCTCCTCGGTGTGGCGGACGACCCGGAAGGTGTCCTCGCTGCCGAAGGGGACCTCGAAGTCCTCTCCCGCGCCCGCGAAGTCGAGCTTCCCGCGGCCGACGAAACCGCTGCCGCGGACCAGGTCGACCGGTCCGGCGAGCAGCACATGGCCCGAGGTGTTGGTGAGGCGGGCGGTGGTGACCACCAGCGGGGACAGTTCGGGGGCGCAGGTGTTCTCGACGGTGCAGGGGGCGGTGAAGGACGTCACGTGCACCCGGTGCGGGCGGTGGTCGGACGGCACGCTGACGGGGTGCGGGGCGGCCAGCACGCGGACGTCGCCGCCGTCGTGCAGCCCGGGCAGGGTGGCGGACGCGGCCGGGGACGCGTCGGCGGCGTGACGGATCTCCTCCTCGCGGAGGTTCACCTCGACCGCGCGCCGCTCCTCCACCGAGCGCTCCCGCAGCGTCAGGACGTCGTCGGCCAGCACCGGCGGGCTCGCGGCCAGCGTCGGGCGGGCGGTGGACAGCGTCAGCCGCACCCCGGTCCAGTCCTCGCCGGTCTCCTGCCACACGAAGGCGTCGGTCTCCACCCGCACCGACTTCCGGTCGGCGGCCAGCGTCGCCCGGTAGGCGGGCCGCCACAGCGCGCACGGCACGAGGCCCGTCACCCGCAGCTCGGCCGTGGCGTCCCGCTCGGCCTCGACCACCACGTCGAGATAGGCGGTCAGTTGCTGCGGCTCGGTCTCCACCGCCGCCAGCGCCTGCCGCGCCTCGCCCAGCTCCTCGGCGAGGTCGTGCAGCCGGCGGCGCAGCTTGTGGAGTTCGCCGATGCGCGGCTCCGCCTCCTGCTCGACCCGGTCCAGCCGGTCGGCCCAGCGCTCGGGGTCGGCGTCGCCGCCGCCCGCGCCCTGCACGATGTCGCGGTGCAGATCGGTCCTGGCCTGCCCGATCACCGCCAGCGCGCTCTCCAGCCGCTGCCGCAGCAGTTCGGCGTCGGCCGACTCCTGCTCCAGCTCGTGCACTTCGCGGCGCAGCCCGGAGGCGTCCCGGCCGGGTTCGCGGGGCGGGGTGGGGGTGTACGTGCGGACGACGCGCGCGTCGACCACCCGGGCGCCGCTGTCCGCGGGGAAGTCGGCACGCAGCGAGCGGTCCGCGGTCAGCGGGGTGACCGGGCCGACCCGCAGCCGGGTCACCCCCGCGGTGAGGCTCACGCCGCCGGCGCGCTCGACCTGGGCGCGGTCCTCCATGAGGGTGACCGCGGTGATCGGCAGCGCGGTCAGCTCGGGCAGGCCGCCCGGCGTCTCGGCGTCCTGGCCGGTGTGCAGGGTGTCGTCCACGGTCAGTTCCTCCTGTTGCCGCCGACGACGGCCTTGCCCGCGGGCACCCGGATCTCGTAGCCCCCGCTGAGGGTCGCGGTGCTGCCCGGCTCCAGCGCCACGCGCCAGCTGCGCACCCCGCGCACGTAGTCGTCCTCCTGCCCGTCGACCGGCCGCTCCGCCGCGGCCCACGGCGGACGCGCCTTGTGCTCCTCGATACGCACGTCCTTGTCCGTGGACACCGGCACGCGCTCGCGCACCTGGACGACGACCGGGTAAGGGAGCCGGTTGGCGACGTCGATCTCCACGGTGTGGTCCAGCACCGTCGTACCGCCGCGCAGCCCGGCCGTCGACTCGCGCATGTGCGCCCGCCGCGCGACCCGTACGCTCTCCGCGACGCCCACGCCGACCGACTGCCGCTGCCCGGCGGCCAGCGTCGGCAGCGGGGCGGTGAGCACGAAGTCGCCGTCGACCATGACGTCCACCGGACCGGCCAGCAGCGCGTGCGGCGAGGTGTTGGTCACCAGCACGGTGCCGAAGACCGCCGGGTCGACGGCGGGCACGCACACGTACTCGAACTCGGTCGCCACCGGCACCTCGCTGACCGGCACGGTGTGCCAGCGGCCGTCCGCGGCGACGTCCACCGGGGCGGCGGTGTCGAAGCGGTAGTCGAAGGACCCGGCGGATTTCCGTACGTCCACGGCGTGCGCGGGGCGGGCGAGCGCGGAGACCGTCGCGGCCCGCCGCCGGTATTCGGCGGCGACCGGGTGCGCGGCCCGGGAGGCGGGCCGCAGCGTGCCGCGCTCCTCGCCCGCGTCGGGCCCGGCGAGGGTCAGCCGGGCGTAGTCCAGCAGGTCGGCGCCGGGTGCCAGGGGAGCGGCGCCCGCCGTACCCGCTTCGTCGGCCGACTCCACCGCCTCCGCCCAGCCGGTCGGCGCGCCCCCGGGCGCGACCGCCGCGAGGGCCTTACGCGCCATGGTCCCGCGCGAGCGGGCCATGGGTGCGGCGGAAGCGACCGGTGCCAAGGGCTGGGCCGCGGCGGGGGCGAAGGCGTCGGCGGCGGCTCCGAAGCCGCCGAGCATCGCCGGGAGGGAGGGGGCGTGCGCGGACGGCGGCGGCAGGGGCAGGCCGGAGGTCCTGGGCGCGACGGCGGCGTCGTAGCCGGTGAAGAGGTCGGCGAGCCCGGCGGGCGGCTCGCGCCAGCTGAGGTCGGCGGGCGCCTCCTGCCGCCGCCCGATCCGCAGCGACCGCAAGTCGGGCAGGTCGGCCCGCCGCAGCAGATCCGCGGTGGACAGCCCGAGCCGCACCCCGGCCCAGTCCTCCCCGCTGCGCTGCGCCACGCAGGCCCGCAGCACCAGCGTCCCGGCCCCGCTGCGACCGTCGAGCCGCAGCTGGTAGACCGGCGCCCAGGTGGCCCCGGGGACGTGGTATTCCACCTCAAGCTCGATGACGTCGGGTTCCTCGGGGCCGGCGGACGCCAGGACGTCGCCCGGACCGTCCTTGCCGTCGTCGGGCGCGGGGCCGCTGCCGGGCGTCCGGCCCGTCGCGAGGGTCACCAGCGCCGTCGCCGTCGGCGCCGCGCGCCCCGTGTCGACCGCGCTGGACGCCTCCGCCAGGCGGTGGCGCAGGACGTCCGACTCGTGGTCGGCCCGGGCGAGTTCCTCCTCGACGTCACGCAGGCGGCGGTGGAGGGCCGCCAGACGGGAGTCGACGAAGCCGGCCAGCGCGAGGATCGACTCGACCGGCGCCCAGCGGGGCGGGTCGCCGCGGCGCGGGGTGGGGGGTTCGGCGCGCAGGGCGGCGACCTCCGCGACCTCGGCGGCGAGCCGCTCCCTGCGGTCCCGCAGCCGCGACTGCCGGTCCTCGGCGTCCTCCAGGTCCAGCCGCAGCCGCGGCAGTTCGTCACCGCGGCGCAGCGTCGCACCAAACTCGACGCGGATGTCGGTGACCCGCGGTCCGACCGCCCCGTCCCCGCCGTCCGGCCCGCTCACGACCCGGCCGCGCAGCGACTCCTCGTAAAGGGTCGGCGGCAGCCCGGTGACGCGCACGGTCACCGTGTCGCCGCCGCTGGGGGGCAGGTCGAAGCGGGCCAGCCGGGTGCAGACCGCACCCGAGGAGTGCACCACCGCCGACGTCAGCGTGGACGATGCCACCGGGCCGTCACCAGCCGATATGCGCGTGCTCACGTGCACCGTCGCTCCCCCTCAGGACCGTGGCCGTGCTCTCGTCCGTACCTTATCGGTCAGCTCACCGGCGGGGCCTGGCCGGACCATTTCACCGTCAGGACGCGGGGGTTGCCCTGCGGGGTGAGGCGGATGATCGGAATCGGCTTGTCGACCGGATTGCTGCCCGTGTGGCTGGTCTGGTAATTGGCGGTGAACTTGATGGGACCGCTGGCGCCCAGCACCATGTGCGCGCCCTGGAGGGCGCCCAGTTCGTTGAGGACCGCGTCCGGCTGCGGCTGCTCCTGCTCGGTGAGGCGGATCGCCGCGGTGGCGGTGAGCACCGCGTCGTGGGCCATCATCGCGTTGCCGTCGCCGAGGTAGCCGCCGGGGAAGCGCTTCTGGAAGTACGAGTTGAAGGTCAGGAAAGCCTGGGAGCCGTTCTTCACGGCTTGCGCGTGGACCTTGTCGGCCGCGGCTGACGGTGCCCACTCGCCGGGGTGGGCCACGCCCGCGTAGTCGACGGTGACATGGCCGCGCAGGTCCGCCCGCAGTTGCGGGCTGTCGGGCAGGTTCGTGACGTCGTCACCGCTGACGATGCGGATCTGCCTGTCCAGGCAGGTGTTGGAGAAGGCGTGCACCAGCACCCCCAGGTCCTGCCCGCGGCCGGCGAAGAGCACCACCGCGGGCCGCGGCTGCTGGGCGGCGCAGATGTTGGTCGTCATCTGGCTGATCCTGGTGGCCACTTCGGCCTGGTGCCGCTTGCGCTCCTCCGCGGACTGCCCGTCCCGGTCGCGCTCGGTGGTGTCGTACGGCTCCACGCCGACGATCCGGTGGCCTGGTGTGTCGGAGAACTTCTTGAAGCCGCTGACGAGCGTGACGTCGTACGAGTCACCGGCGTTGCCGTCCTCGACCAGCACCGCCCGCTGGTAGTCGGACTCGACGTAGGAGAGGGCCGCGGCCATGTTGTCCACGTTGCTGGGCGAGACCCGGACGAAGCCCTTGATGTTGTCGTAGTTGTCCGAGGTGAGGGTCGCGCCAAAAGCGGGGATGCTGTGCGTGGTCAGGTCGCGTATCGCGCTCTCCGTGCCGGCCAGGCTCAGGCCGAAACCGGTCACGGCCGCGATGTGCCGGCCGTGGTCGTTCTCGATCGTGGAGACCGCCGCCTGCCAGGCGTTGGCCTGGTAGCCGTCGCTGCCGATCAGCAACTGGACGTAGGGGGAGATGCCTGCGACGTTGTTGCGGTTGGCGTAATACTGCGCCGTGAAGGCGCCCTCGATCTGCTCCAGCGCGTTCGGCATCGACAGGATGCTGCCCGTGTCGGCGGAGATCGGCAGCAGCATCACCACGCTCACGTAGTTCTTCGGGTGGTCCGCGACGATCTTGCGGTTCTCCTCCCGAATCTTGTCCTCGGCGCCCTGCAGCGAGGGGTGGAAGGCGTAGCTGCCGTCGGTGATGCCCACGCACTCGCCGTTCGCGCCCTGGTGGGTGACGGTGGTCGCGCCCTTGCGCATGCACGGCTTGTTCAGCAGGTGGTCGACCGGCACGTAGACGCCGTAGGCGACGGCGGCCAGCGCCAGCACGCAGGCCGCAGCCAGCAGCCTCCTGGCGCCGACCGGGAGGCGCGCCACATACCCGCGAACGGAGGCGAGGAGATGCACGTCAGTCCTGCTTTCCTGTTGGGGCGGACTTTCCTCCTTGCTCCCTTTGCGGACGGCCTCGTGCCTCGGCCGGCCACGACGGGAGCTCGGTCGTCAGTCCTGCTTTCCTGTTGGGGCGGACTTTCCTCCTCGCTCCCTTTGCGGACGGCCTCGTGCCTCGGCCGGCCACGACGGGAGCTCGGTCGTCAGTCCTTCCAGTTGTTCTCGATACGGCGGAACAACCCCGCCTGCCGATAGAGCAGTTCGTTGTCCTCGGTGATCTCCGCCAGGTGCTCGTACTCGGTGGCGACGGTGTGGGCCAGCTGGTGCGACGGGTCGAAGCAGCGGTCGGCGTGCAGCCAGCGGGCCACCGTCAGGCGGGTGATGGTCCGGCGCCGGTTGCGCGCTTCGGCCGGGCCCGCCAGCGAGGTGACGAAGGTGCGCGGGTCGAGCGGCGTGCTCAGCCGGTTGGGCGCCGCGGTGACCTGGTCGAGTACGCGCAGCCAGTCCTGCGAGGTCGCGCTGCGCTCGTACTCCTCGTCCAGGTGGCCGACCACCGTGGTCAGCGGTTCCCGCCGGGTCGACTCCACCTGCGCCAGCGTGTGGTGGTACCGCAGCGGCGCGTCCGCGCGGCTCGAATAGTGCGTCGCGTAACCGGTGTGCACCGCCCGCCAGGTGTCGGGGGCACGGGCCAGCCAGCGGCGCAGCAGCAGGGCGACCAGCGGGTGCAGCCGGGTCGCGTCGCCCTCCGGGGTCTCGTCCAGCCACATCGAGGCGGTCAGCCGCAGTTGCGCGGAGTCCGCGTCGACGCCGTCCCACCCCAGGTAGTGCAGCGCCGCGTTGCAGGCGCCGCGGCGCAGGCCGGGTGTCGCGGCCAGGACCGCCATCGCGTTGAGCGGGGCGTTGTCGCCGGGCGCGAGCCTGCCGTCGGGGCCCGCGGTGAGGTGGTCGGCGAGGGCCCGCCGCAGCAGGTAGTCCTCGACGGTGGAGTCGGCCGTGGCGGGCGCCGGCCAGTGGTCGGGCAGGGCGTGGTCGGAGGTGAGCCGCCCGCTCAGCAGCTGCCGCGGGTCGAAGGGCTCCGGCGCCTCCGCGGGCGGGCGTCGCGGGTCGCGCGGGGGAGTGCGGCCGAAGCGGGCCAGCAGATAGGCGAGCCGGTCGGTGGACTCCGGGTGGCCGCCGGTCAGTTCGTAGAGGAAGTCCGCGTCGCGGTTGTGCCGCCCCAGCACGCTGCTCGCGCACAGGCCCAGCACCTGCTCGCCGTTGAGGTCGGCCAGCGCCACCGGATACCACCACACCGGGTGCCCGTCGCCGCCGGGCGCGAAGGGGTGGCGTATGCCGAACTCCAGGCGCTCGTCCGTCGGGTCGAGCAACCGGTCCGCCTCGGGCCGAACCCGGCCCCGCTGGACGGCCACCACCACGGCGGGGTCGGGGCGTTCGCCGGCCGCGGCGGACTCCCGGCGTCCTTCGGCGAGCAGTTCGAGGAAGAGGTCGGCGGTCCTGCCACCCGCGTTGTCCAGTAACAGCAGGCAGTTGCGCGGGCGTTGCATGCGCGGCCAGGAGTCGTTGAAGTCGGCCCGTAAGTCCGCCAGCAGCGCCGCGCACAGGGTGCGCGCCACCACCCGCGGGGTGCCGGTCGGCGCGTCCTGGGCGTGGTGCAGCCGGTAGAGCTCCCACAGCGAGTCGTACTCCCGGCCGCCGTCGCCGCGTTCCGCCAGCCAGCGCAGCGCCCTGCCGTCCCGGTGCCTGCCCACCGCCGAGTGCAGCGCGCCCAGCAGGCCGGTCAGCACCTCCACCAGGCCGCGCTGCTCCGGGCTGAGCAGCACGGCGGCCCGGTTCCCCCAGTCGTTGAGCGACGACTGCGCCTGCGCGTCCTGCGCGCGGGCGCGCAGGTACGTCTCGAAGGCGGTACGGCCGCCGCCGGTGTCCACGAAGCTCAGTGCCTTGAGCAGCATCGCGGTACGCGGGAAGTCGATCGCCCTTATTCCCGCGATGCGCCGCCCCAGGCCGCGGACCGCCGCGAGCACGATGTCCTCGACGCCCTGCGCCGAGCGCAGGTCGAGCCGCACGCTCAGGCACTCGTCGGCGAACTGCGCCCCCAGCGCGTCCAGCAGCACCGACCCGCCGGACCCGCGGGGCCCGGCGAGCAGCACGATGGGCAGCGGCCGATCCGGCACCCCGCGGCGCACCAGGGCCGCCCTGGTGTACTCCACCACCCGCTCGCGGCCGTGCAGCCTGGCCCTGGCGTCCGTCATCCGACCCCGTCTCCCGCTGCTCCGGACCGTCACGCGGCCCGCACGATGTGCTACCGCCCGGAAGGGGGATCGTAATGCGTCCGGCTCGGAACCGGTCCCCTAACCCGGAATTGGCCCCAGGGCCATCGCAACGGCCAGGCCCTTACGAGGCCATGGCCTGGACGAACTGCTTCGGCGTCATCAGCCGGTTGAAGGCCTTCTGCAGGTCGGTCAGCATCTCGGCCGACACATCCGGTGCCAACGCCTGGTCCCACGACTGCGTGAACGTCGGCGCGTCCGCGACCATCCCGTAAATGAAGCCGGTGTACTCGGGGTTGACCCCGCCCATCAGCTGGCCCTTGATGCCGGCGATCGCCGGCACGTGGCCGATGGACAGCAGGTCGGCGATGTACGACGGCTGCGCCACCGTTTTCTCGATGAAGTCGACGGCCCCGCTCTTGTCGGCGGATCTCTCCGTGACGGAGAAGTAGTTACAGGGGTTGCCGACCACGTTCCTGGGGTCGCCCTTGCCACCCGGCACCGTCGGGAAGGTCGTCCAGCCGAGCTTGCCGGCCTTGACGAAGGCCGGGGCGGTGGTCAGGAGATCGGCGTAGGCCCAGGAGCCCATGAGTTCCATGCCCGCCTTGCCGCTGGACAGCAGCGCGTTGGCGCCGCCGGAGTCCTGGCCGAGGGTGCTGTACTTCTTGCCGAAGGCGCCGCGGTCGACCAGGTCGCGGATCATGGACAGCGCGGTCGCGACGGCCGGGTCCTGCCACGCGCCGGCCTTGCCGGCCTCGATCGCGGCGAAGGCCCGGGGGCCGCCGACCCGGTCGAGGAGGTATTCCAGCCACATCAGTTCGGTCCACGACTGCGAGCCGGCCAGGGCGATCGGCGTGATGTGCCGGGCCTTGAGCCGGTCGATGTCGGTGAGCAACTGGGCCCAGGAGGCGGGTGGTTCCTTGATGCCGGCGGCGGCGAAGACGGTCTTGTTGTAGAAGAGTGCGACGGGTTGCACGCCTTCCATCGGGACCCCGTAGACCTTGCCGCCGACGGTGCCGCCGGCCAGCACGCTGGGCAGGAACTCCTTCCGGAAGCCGGAGTCCAGCCGGGTGCTGAGGTCGGCGACGTTGCCGGCCTTGACGTATTCGGCGAGGTTGCCGCCGCCCCAGTTGAGGAAGACGTCGGGGGCTTCGGCGCCGCCGAGCCCGGTCTGGAGCTTGGCCTTGTACGGGTCGTTGACGAAGGTCTTCATCGTGACCTTCGCGTGGTGCGCCGCGTTGTAGGACGCGACGGAACTCTGCTGTACCGGATTGAGCGTGTCGTTCTGCAACGACCACACCGTGAGCGTCCCTGACCCGGACGCCCCGGAACCGCTTCCGCAGGCGGAAGCGGTGAGCGCGAGTGCGGTCACCGCGGCCACGGCGGCGGCCGTCCGCAGGGTGGCGAAACGTTTCATTCTCGGCACTGTCAGCACACGCTCCTCCGGGAGCCGGGGAGCGCGGCTCCGATCCGATCGGTGAGTTTTACGAAAGTTACGTGTGAAGGACCGTAGGATTGCAGTGACGTTTCGTCAACCGCTCGCCCGGTAACGGTGCGGACACGTTGCCGCGACGGCTCCACGGGGTACGGCCAGCTCAGCGGTGCCGCCGCCCCGGGGGGTGGCGCACCGGACCCCCTGCCGAGCCCGGCCCCGGAGGCCGCCCCGCTCCCCTGGTGGGCCACCATCAACGGCCCCGGCACCCCGGACCCAGGTGCCCAGCCGGGCCCGGTCGGATCGCTGCGCCGCCGTACCGGAAGGCGCCCACTGCCGGGGCCCGCTACGGGTCCACTCCGCCCCCCAGTGCCCGGCCCGTCCCGCCCGGCGGCCCGTCCCCACGGGCCAGCCTCGCCCGGCCTTGTCGTTGCGCCGACGCACCGGCGAGCGCCGACCGCGCTGAGGCCCTGCAAGGGAGCTGCTCCGGCTCCGGCGCGCGGCCCTGCCCGGTCGTTGCGCTGACGTATCGGCGAGCGCCGACCCCACCAAGGCCCCGACGGGGGCGCGGCTCATTTACGCCCCGCTCGGTCGGATCGCTGCGCTGACATAGCGGCAGGTGCCGACCGCACCGGAGTCCCGGTGGGACTGCTCGCCGCGCGGCCTTGGCCGACTGCTCAGCCCAGGCCTGGGCCGGCCCTGCGGAGTCTGGCCGCTGCGTTGCGTGCCGGCAGGCGCCGACCGCACCCAGCCCCCCGCCAGGGGACCGCTCCGGCTCCCGTGCTCGGCCCGGGTCGGCCCCGGCTGACCCGGCTGCGCCGACGTACCCGCAGGTGCTGACCGCTCCTGGGCCCCGTCAGGGGGCCGCTCCGGCTCCGGCGCCCGGCCCCGGCCGACCCGGCTGCGCCGACGTACCCGCAGGTGCTGACCGCTCCTGGGCCCCGTCAGGGGACCGTTCCGCCTCCGGCGCCCGGCCCCGCCCGGCCCGGTCAGCCCCGGCTCAACTCGGCCCGGCCAGCCCGGCCAGCCCGGCCCGGGTGGGCCGTCCCGCGCCGACGAACGGGCGAGCGCAGCTCGCACCATCGGCTTCGCACATTTTCTCTCAGAATGTCACCCCACCCCCCGGGTGGGCCCGCTCGGGCGACCGACGCGCCCCCACCCGCCCGTGCGGGCGGCCTCGGCCGCCGCCGGCGGGAACGGGCACGTCAAGCGGCGGACGCTCGCCGGAGGGTGGCCGGAGGGCGGTCACCCAGGTCATCCGACTGTTGCCGTATGCATTGACAGCACCGCGAAGCGGGAGTTGTCTTCCTGGCGAGATCTGTTGCTTTCAGGGTCCCCCATCGGCTCGACAACGTTGTCAGGTCGCTCCTCACAGCAGACAGGAATCCCCCCATGAAGCTCCCGCACACCCTCCTCGCCACGGCGCTGGCGGCAGCGCTGGCGACGCTCTCCCTGCAAGCGGCGCAAGCCGCCCCGCGCCCGGCGCCCCCGGTCGTTCCGGCGGCCCAGGCCGCCCCGGCGGCAGCCGCGGGGATCTGCAACGCCTACTGCGACGCCCGCGACCCGGGCCTGAGCAGCGGGGACCGCTCCCCGGTCACCGCGACCGTCTTCTCGCGCACCGTGGCCCTGCACTTCGACGACGCCGACGCCATGGGCTGGGCGTCCATCGGCAACGGCAACGCCGGGGACGAGGTGTGGCTCGACCGCTCCTTCGACGGGGGCAGGACGTGGTCCTCGGGGAGCAGGCTCGGGGACACCACGACGCCCGCCGGGCAGCGCGGTTGGCGTACCCAGATGTACAACGTGGACGACTGGGGCGCCGAGGGCGTCGGCGCGCTGCGGGCCTGCGGCAAGGCCGGGGACCGGCCGGACATCGCGTGTACGGCGTGGGCGCGGACCACCTGGAACGCCGGGAACCGGCGGACCGCCGCCGCCACCGCGCTGATGATGTCGTTCGACCGCTCCACCAAGCTCTTCGGCGGCAACGGCTGGTGGACCGGCGCCAACGCGCTGACCGCGGTGATCGACAACATCCGCGTGACGGGCATGGGCAGTTACCGCTACGCCATCGCCGAGACGTACGACAAGAACCTGGGCGCCCAGCAGGGCAACTTCACCAACGAGTACCTGGACGACACCGGCTGGTGGGGCCTGGCGTGGATCGACGCCTACGACCTGACCGGTGACAGCCGCTACCTGGCGACGGCCCGCGCGGACGCCGACCACATGTACGCGTACTGGAACGGCACCTGCGGCGGCGGGGTGTGGTGGAACCAGTCGAGCACGTACAAGAACGCCATCACCAACGAGCTGTTCCTCCAGCTCACCGCCGCGCTGCACAACCGCATCGCGGGCGACACCGCCTACCTGGGCCGGGCGCAGGCCGAGTGGAACTGGTTCAAGGGCAGCGGGATGATCAACGGCGACCACATGGTCAACGACGGGCTCACGTCGGCTTGCGCCAACAACGGCCAGACCACCTGGACGTACAACCAGGGCGTGCTGCTCGGCGGTCTCACAGAGCTCTACCGCGCCACCGGTGACGCCGGGTTGCTCACCACCGCCCGGAGCCTCGCCGACGCCTCGACCGTACGGCTCACCTCCGGCGGGGTGCTGCGGGAACCCGGTGAGGGCGACTCCTGCACCGGCGACGGCCCCAGCTTCAAGGGCGCCTACGTCCGGGGCCTGGGCAAGCTCAACACGCAGCTCACCGACCACCCTTACAGCGGTGCGCTGTCCACCTGGGCCAACTCGGCCTACGCGCACGACCGCAACGCCCTCGACCAGTACGGCCCGCACTGGGCAGGCGGCAGCGGCAGCAGCGACTACGGCTGCCAGCAGAGCGTCCTGGACCTGCTCAACGCGGCCGGCTGAACCCCCGGCACCCCCTCGCCCCTCCTGACGAAAGGGTCCCCCACCATGTCCCGACACCGGAGACTCGCGCCCTTATGGGTGCTGACTCTGCTGGCCGCACTGCTCGCGGCCGTACCACTCGCCCCCGCCGCCGCGGCCGCGCCCGCCGCCGCCTCCACCCCGCTGCGGCTGATGCCGCTCGGTGACTCGATCACCTGGGGCGTCGGCAGCAGCACCGGCGACAGCTACCGCTCGGCGCTGTGGAACGACCTCGCGGCCAAGGGCCACCCGCTGGACTTCGTCGGCAGCGGGCGCGACGGCGTCATGTCCGACCCCGACAACGAGGGCCACTCCGGCTGGCGCATCGACCAGATCGCCGGCATCGCCGACGCGAGCCTCGCGCGCTACCGGCCCAACGTCATCACCCTGGAGATCGGCACCAACGACCTCAACCAGAACTACCAGGTGCCCACCGCCACCGCCCGGTTGCGCGCGCTGGTCGACCAGCTCACCGCCGACGCCCCCGACGCCACCGTGGTGGTGGCCTCCCTGATCGTCTCCACCAACCCCACCGAGGAGCCCAACCGCCCCGCCTTCAACCAGGCGGTCCCCGGCATCGTCCAGGCCGAACAGGCGGCGGGCAAGCACGTCGGCTACGTCGACATGAGCACGCTGACCACCGCCGACCTCTCCGACGCGCTGCACCCGAACGACGCCGGCTACGTGAAGATGGCGACCGCCTTCGACTCGGGCGTCCGGGCCGCGGACGCCGCCGGCTGGATCCACGCCCCCGTACCGCTCACCAGCGGCGTCGTCCACTCCGGCATCGCCGGCAAGTGCCTCGACGACAACGGCAGTTCCACCGCCAACGGCACCGCCGTCCAGCTGTGGACCTGCAACGGCACCGGCGCCCAGGTGTGGACCACCCCCGGGGACGGCACCCTGCGCGTCCTCGGCAAGTGCCTGGACGCCACGGCCGCCGGCACCGCCAACGGCACGAAGGTCCAGGTATGGGACTGCAACGGCGGCGGCAACCAGCAGTGGCAGGCCTTCAACGGCGGCTACCGCAACCCGGTTTCCGGCCGCTGCCTGGACGACCCGTCCTCCTCCACCACCGACGGCACCCGACTCCAGCTCTACGACTGCAACGGCACCGCCGCCCAGAAGTGGACGCCCCCGCAGACGTCCTGACCGCCGCCCCTCCCGGGGCCTTCCCCCTGCCCTGCCGGAACCCCTCCCGGCAGGGCAGGACCCCCTCGACCAGGGGAGGGAGCCGTCCACCCGGCTCGGGTAGGATGCGGCTTCCCTCAGCACGGGTGTTCGTACGCTCCCGCGTCCGCCGCCGGGTGCCGGGCTTGTTCCCTGTCCGGCTCCGAGAGGGGTCCCCCGTGCCCAGGCACGACGCCGGCCGCTCCGCCGGCCCCGGCCGCACCGCGGTCCTCCCGCGCGCACTGCTCGCGCTCGCCCTGCTGGCCGGCTACCACCTGCTGGCACCGCTGATCCTGGCCGCGCTCGCCGCCGCCGACCTCTTCCTGCTGCGCGGCTCGCACTCCTACACGCTGACCAGCCTGGAGGCGTACGCGGGATCCGTCGCGGTGGCCTGCTCGCTGATACGGGTCGTCTACCTCACCCGGAGCGCCGCACCCGACCCCGACGACCTCCCGGGCCTGCCGCTGACACCCGCCGCGCAGCCCGAACTGTGGTACCGCGTCACGGAGTCGGCCCGCGCCGCCCGCACCGCACCGCCCGCCGAGATCCGGCTGATCGCGGACGTCAACGCCCTGGTGATCGAGGACGTACGCCTGCTGGGCCTGCGCCAGGGCAGGCGGCGGCTCTTCGTCGGCGCCCCCCTGCTCCTCGGCATGACCGCGGCCGAACTCGACGCGGTCGTCGCCCACGAACTGGGCCACTACGCCAACGCCGACACGCGCCTCGCGGCCACCGTCTGGGCCGGACGCGCGGCCCTGGAACGCACGGTCGGCGCGCTGGAGGAACGCGCCGCCGCCCACCGGGCGCGCCAGACCGCCGAGGCCGAGGCGAAGGCCGCACGGCGCAGGGCCCAGGGGAAACCGGCACCGGTCACCGTCCGGGCGGCCCGCGGCCCCGACCACTACCTGGGCGCGGTCTACACCGCCTACGCGAAGCTCGGCCTGCGCTGCACCGAGGGCGTCAGCCGCCGCCAGGAGTACGCCGCCGACCTGGTCGCGGTCCGGATCGCCGGGCGGGACAGCACCGCCGCCGCTCTGCGCCGCCTCACCGCGCTCGGCGTCGCCGCGGAGCTGTACGCCTCCCGCTACGCGACCATGGGCCACGACGCCGGACTCCTCCCGCCGCGCGGCCAATTCCACGGCGGCCTGGCCCTGCTGCTCGCCGACCCGACGCGCAGGCGCGAACTGGACGATCTGGCGCGGCGGTTGCCGGAGCAGCACCGGTCGCCGTACGACAGCCACCCGCCGATGGCGCGACGCGTCGCCGTCATCGAGGCGCTGCCGGACGACGGCCGCCGCACGGCGGGCGCGGGCCCGGCGGTCGGCCTGCTGCGCGAACCGCACGCCGTCTTCGCCGCGTTGGAGAGCATGGAACTGGGCGTGACGTCGGAGACCGCCCGCCGGGTGTCATGGCACGACCTGCCGCACCGGACGCTGCGCACGGCCCACGCCCGTACGGCCGAGCCGCTGCTGCGGGCCATGGCCGAGGCCGCGGCGGCCCGCGGCCTCACGCTGACCGGGCCGCCCGCCCTGGACACCCTGCTCGACCTGGTCGACGCCGGGATGCTGCCGGAGATCGCCGCGCTGCTGCCCATGTCCGAGGCGGCGTCGCGGAGCACCGGCCGCGCCGCGCGCGAATTCGCCCGCACCGCCTTCCGCTCGCGCCTGAGCGCGCTGGCCGTCGTCACGCTCGCCGACACCGGGCGTATCCGCTGGGAGCTGTCCTGGTCGGGCCCGCCGGTGCGGCAGGTCGTGCCCGACGGGCTGGCCGACGCCCTCGAAGCGGCGCTGGACGCCGTCATCGCCACGCCGCCCGGCACGGCGGCGCTGCGCCACCTGCTCCTGTCAACGCCCCCGCTCGGAGGCGCCGTTCACACCACCACCCGAAGGCTGCCATGAACATCGTCGTCGACATCGCCGGCGCCTGCCTGCTCGTCTACGCCGCGGTGACCATCCCGCGCAACATCAGGAAGGGCCGCGCCGCGCGGGCGCGGGCCAAGGCCGCGCTGCCGATCAAGATCGACGCGGCCGCCTACGGGCTGGTGCCCGCCGCGCAGGTCGACGCCGGGCGTCCGGCCCCCGACCCGCAGGCCGACGCCGCCGTGGCCGCCGCCCGCGCGGGCGACTGGCGCCATCCTGCCGCCTACCTCGCCGACGCGGGATACGACTGGGACCTGCGCTGGTACCGCACCCGGCACCTCGCGGACGCCACCGAGGACGACGACGGCTGGCTCACCGCCTGGCGCACGGAAAGCCCCGGCGACCCCGGCGCCGCCCTCGTGCACGCCGCCGCCCTCGTCAGCCTGGCCGGCCGGGTCCGCGGCACCCAGTCGGGATCGCGCACCACCGCCGAGCAGTTCGCGGGCTTCCACCGCCTGCTGGCCGAGGCGCTGCCCGCCTGCCAGGAGGCGGCCTATCTGTCCCCGTACGACCCGAACCCGTATGTCGCGCAGATCAGCATCGCCTACGGCCTGGGCTGGTCGCACGAGGACTTCCGGCAGCTGTGGGCGCAGATCACCGCACGCGACCCGCACCACTTCGCCGCGCATTCGGCCGCGCTCCAGTTCTGGTGCGAGAAGTGGTGCGGGTCCCGCGAGCTGATGTTCGACTTCGCGGAGCAGGCCGCCGCGTCGGCGCCCCGCGGCAGCCTGCTGCCCTTCATCCGCATCTACGCCGTTCTGGAACAGGAGTCCAGGGACCCCGACTACTCCATCTACCAGGAGCCCTACGTCACCGCCGCCGTCGACGCGACGCTGGACGCCGTCGACCTGGCGCCCGCCGGGCACCACCGGCTCCCGGCCGTCCGCCACCTGCTGGCGAACGCGCTGTTCAGGACCCGGCGCTACGCGGAGGCGGTCGAGCAGTTCCGCGCGATCGGCGGTTACGCGGGCGCCGTCCCGTGGACGTATTCCCGCGACCCGCTCAAGGAGTTCGTGCACGCGCGGACCAACACCTTCATCGAGTGGGAGAAGGCCGGCCGTCCCACGGCGCCGCCGCGGGCCACCGTCTGACCCCCGGCCGGATCCGTCCCCGCTCTCCCGCCAATGCCGGGGACAGCGCCCCCGCTACGGGCTACGGTCTCCCCAACGGTCCTCGCGTACAGGGGTGTTCATGCTGGACGAAGCACTTACCGCACTCGCCGCGTCGGGGGGAGCCGCCGTCACCGCGGCAGCCGGTACGGACGCCTGGACCGGCCTGCGGGCGGGGCTGGCCCGGTGGTTCGGCCGCGGCAGCGAGCAGCGCGAGGCGGCGGTGCTGCACCGGCTCGACCAGACCGGCGCCGAACTGGCCGAGGTGGAGCCCGCGCAGGCGGAGCCCCTGCGGTCGGCCTACCGGGCGATCTGGCAGACCCGCATCCAGGACCTGCTCGAAGACCTGGACGACGACGCGGAACGCGCCCGCGCCGCCTCCGCCCTGCGCGAGCTGCTGGCCCGGCTGCCCGCCGCCCACGCCCAGGTGGCCGCCGACCACGGCGCCGTCGCGGTCGGCGGCGACCTGACCGTGCGGTCGGACGGCGGCTCCGTCGCCGCGGCCGTCATACGGGGAGACGTGCACCTCGGCCGGCCCGAGCCCGCCGTCCCCGCGGAGGGCCCTGACCTCCCCAGCCCGCCGGACGCCCCCCAGGGCTGAGCGATCCCGCGTCCCCGGAGTCCCCGGCGCCGTCAGGGGCGCAGCAGCGCCGCCACCGCGGCGACGACAACCTCGCGGCGGTGCGCCGCGGACGCGGCGGAGCCGTCGGAGACCACCGCGTCGTACTCCGGCACATTGCTGCTCCAGAAACCGGAGAGGTGCAGCACCAGCCCCAGCAGGACGGCGGGCGGGAAGCGGGTGGGCAGCCTGCCCGCCTCCTGGGCCTCGGCGACGGCCCGCACCTTGGCCGCGTTGCTGTCGAGGACGACGGGCAGCAGCGCGCCGCCGCCGGCCCGCTCCAGGTGGTACCAGGTGGCGAGGCGCTGCACCCAGGGGCGTTCGACGTAGGAGTCGTGCAGGCGGCCGGCGTATTCGGGGAGGTCGTCCGGGTCGATCGGGACCGCGTCGACCGTCTCGCGGCACATCGCGTCGAAGACGGCGTCGAAGAGGCCGTCCTTGCTGCCGAAGTAGTGGTAGATCTGCGCCTTGTTGCTGCGGGCCTCGGCCGCGATGCGGTCGACCCGGCCGCCGGCGATGCCGTACGCGGCGAATTCGCGGGTCGCCGCGTCCAGCAGGCGGCGCTTGGTGGCCTCCGCGTCCCGGCCCATGGCGATGGCCTTGCTGGCGGCGACGTCCCTGTTCATGACACCCAGCGTATCAACTAACCAGACAGTTGACATCGGCCCTGCCGAGGTGTTCCCTGGAGACAGAGAGTTACTAATCAACCGGTTAGTAAAGACGCCTCACCGTTGTAGGGAGCCCCCATGTCCACCAACGACTCGACCAACGACTCGACCAACGACTCGACCAACGACTCGACCAACGACTCAGCCGCCGCGAAGGCCACCGCGGAAGCTGACACCCCCGCCGTCTTCCTGGTCAGCGGCGCCTCCCGCGGGCTCGGCAGGGAGATCGTCAAGGCCGCGCTGGAGGCCGGCCACCAGGTCGTCGCGGGCGTTCGCAGGACCGCCGCGCTGGACGACCTCGCCGCCGAGTACGGCGACCGGCTCGTCGCCGTCGCCCTCGACGTGACCGACGACGAGGCCGCCCGCGCGGCGGTGCGCACCGCCGTCGACCGTTTCGGGCGACTCGACGTGCTGGTGAACAACGCCGGATACGCCAACATCGGCTCGGTGGAGGACGTCGGCTTCGACGACTTCCGCACCCAGGTCGACACCAACTTCCTCGGTGTCGTCCGGCTCACCCAGGCCGCGCTGCCGGTGATGCGCGAGCAGCGCTCCGGCCATGTGGTGCAGGTGTCCTCGGTCGGCGGGCGGATGGCGACGCCGGGCCTGTCGGCCTACCAGTCCGCGAAGTGGGCCGTCGGCGGCTTCTCCTCGGTGCTGGCCGGCGAGGTCGGCCCGCTGGGCATCAAGGTGACCGTGCTGGAGCCGGGCGGCATGCGCACGGACTGGGCCGGGTCCTCGATGCGGGTCGACCCGATCCGCCCGGAGTATGCCGGGACGGTCGGCGCGATGGCCGCCATGCACAGCCCGGAGTCGACCGCGGCCAGCGACCCGGCGAAGGTCGCCCGGCTGGTCCTCGACGTCGTCGCGCTCGACGAACCGCCGTTGCGGCTGCTCGTCGGCCCGGACGCGTATGCCTACGCCACCGCCGCGGGCCGCGCGCTGCTGGCCGAGGACGAGCGGTGGCGCGACCTCAGCCGCTCCACGGCGGCGGACGACGCCACGCCCGAGCAGCTCGACCCGCTGGGCCATGCGCAGTGACGGCGCGGTGCGCCCCGACTCCTCGCGCCCGGCCGTGCGGTACCGCGTCAGCCACCGCGGTTCCGACGGCAATCATGCACCCCTCAGGGGGAGTTGGGACCACCGTGGGAGGTCCCTGACACCCGTGGCATCCTGTGACCTTCACGCTTCGCCGGTCGCGATCGGCGAACGCACAGGGGGGTTGGGGGGAAGGTCGCATGAAGCTCTGCTTTCTCGTGGAGGAGAACTACCGTTACGACGGGATGCCGGTCGAGGTGATCCGGCGACTCCACGCCTGGGGCCACCAGGTGGACGTGCTGCGACCGGGGGGATCGCTGCACCGGATGACCGAGGTCGTCAGGGCCGGCAGCCATGACGCCTGGGTGCTCAAGACCGTGTCGGGCGGCCCCGGACTCACCCTGCTGGAGGCCGCCGCCTCGGCCGGGATGACCACCGTCAACGACGCCCGTTCGATCCGCGGGGTCCGTGACAAGGCGCTCGCGGCGGCGATCGGCCGCAGCCGTGGCCTGCCCATGCCGACGACCTACGCGGCAGCCCGGCCCGAACTCCTCGCCGAGATACCCGAGTCCGACTACCCGCTGGTGGTCAAGCCCGCCGACGGCAGCTCGGGCCGTGCGGTGCACCTGCTGGCCGCCCCCGACCGGCTGCCCGCGCTACTCCCGGTGCTGCGCGGTGAAGGTCTGCTGATCGCGCAGCCGTACGTGCCCAATGCGGGCGTCGACATCAAGGTCTACTGCGTCGGCGACGACTTCCACGCCACCGAGCGCCGCTCACCCCTGCACCCCGACCACCCGCACCGCGAGCGCCGGGTGCCGCTGTCGCGCGAGGTCGCCGCGCTCGCCGCGCAGGTCGGCGCGGTCTACGGGCTCGACCTCTACGGCCTCGACGTGCTCCTCGGCCCGGACGGCCCCGTCGTCGTGGACGTCAACGACTTCCCGAGCTTCCGCCAGGTCCCGGACGCGGCCTCCCGCGTCGCGAGCGCCGTGCTGGCACTGGCGGCGGGGGAGCGGCCGAGCGTGGTCGGGCACGCGGGGTGGGCGAGTCCGCCCGGCGCCGGAGAGCGGGCGGCGGCGGGTGCCATGGCGGTGGCGGCCGGCGACGCGCTGTGAGGGTCGGCCTCATCACGGCGGACCCCGGCCATCCGCTGCTGGCCGCGGCCACCGCGCTGCTCACCGCCCCGGGTGCCGGGCACCGGGTCGAGGTGCTCGACCCGGCCACCGCGTCGGCCCCGGCCGACCCCGCCGACGTCTACCTCCTCAAGGCCCGCACCCCCCGGGCCCTCGCCCTCGCCCGTGGGGTGGAGGCGGCCGGCGCCCGGGTGGTCAACTCGGCCGCCGCGACCAGGCGGTGCCAGGACCGTACGGCGATGGCGGAGGACGCGCTGCGGGCCGGACTGCCCTTCGCGCCGACCCGTACGTACGCCTCCGCCGCCGACCTCGCCGCGTCGCCGCCGGTCGGGCCGGTCGTCGTCAAAAGCCGGCACAGCCGGAAAGGGGACGTCGTGGTACGGCTCGAAGGGGCCGCGCGGATACGGGACTTCGCGGCCTCGGCGCCGTATGAGCCTGTCGTCGTCCAGGACTTCGTGCCCAACCCCGGTTGGGACCACAAGCTGTGGGCCATCGGCCCGCAGGTCTTCGCGGCCCTTCGCCGTTCCGAACTGGCCGCCGCCGCCCCGGGCGGCGGGCCCGTCCCCCTCGCCGACCTGCCGCCCGCCTGGCCCGCCCTGGTCCGCCGCGTCGGCCAGGTCTTCGGCCTGCACGTCTACGGCGTCGACGTGATCGACACGGGCGGCGGCCACCCGCTCATCGTCGACGTCAACGCCTTCCCGGGCGTCCGCAACCAGCCGGGTGCCCCGGAAGCCCTTGCCGACCTCGTCTCGGGCCTCGTCTCAGGTCTCGCCGAGGGCGTCCACCGCAGCCCGGATCGCGCGCGGCTGCCCGAGTAGGTCGGTGTTGTCGGCCCACTGGTCCACCCCGCCCGCCAGCGGCAACGCCCGCAGTTCCGGGTCGGAGACGGTACGCGCCAGCGCCTGGGCGAAGCGTTCCGCGTCGGAGATGAAGGGTCCGCCGGAGGTCGTCATGGCCCTACTCTCCGCGCCCCGGGTGCGCCGCGCCCACCCATTTCCGCCGGGCCGGATCGCGGTGCGGTCGGCGCTCACGGCGGCCGCCGTGAACGCCGCGGCGCGGTCCTGGAGGGGTGCGGACAAATCGGTGCAAAGTTAAGTGCCGTATAAGTGGCCGGGTGGCTGCCTGCCGTTTTACGCTAAGTAAGGATGCGGTACTTCCGGGGAGGGAGACCCGGAGAACATCCGTCGGTAGAACGACAACACTGCACAGCGCACACTGCGAAGGAGGTGGCTGGAATGGCCACCGATTCGACTCACTCGACGTCGCAGACCCGCTCGACATCCGGGATCGACACCCACCCGGACCTGATGGCGCTACGGGGCCGTTACGCCGAGGCGTCTGCGAAGCCGATCTCGGGGCTGATCGAGGGCCTCTGCCTGCTGACCGGTCTCTATCTGGCGATCTCGCCCTGGGTGGTGGGGTTCACGGGCTTCACCGGCCTGCGGGTCAGCAATCTGATCACGGGCATCGCGTTGGCCGTGCTGGCCATGGGCTTCGGCTCGGTGCTGGAACGGACAGTCGGTCTCGGCTGGTGCGCCATCGCGATCGGCGTGTGGACGATCGTGGCCCCCTGGGCGATCACCGGACCAAACGCCGCCATTACCCACACGATCGTGAACAACGCGATTGTCGGTGGTGTGGCTATTGCGCTTGGGCTGGCCACCATGGGCCTCGGGTTCATGGGCGGCAGGCGGCGCGCGCGCTGAGGCAGAGCGCGGAGTCGTACAGCCTGCGGATGCACCACGGTGCGGACGGCAACCTCTGCCGCCCGCACCGCGTCTTCCCCGCTCCGGGGGACCTCTTCGTCCCCCGGAGCGGGAGTGCGCGTTCGGTTGGCGGGGCGCGTTCGGGGGCGGGTGCGCGCTCGCGCAGGAGTCAGACGCGCATCTCGGCCGGCACGGCCGCCAGCGCGGACTGGATGGCGGCGACGAGCCGCTGCGCGGACTCCGCGGTGAGTTCGACGGCCACCCGGGCCGCGGGACCCCGGCCGGGGTCGGTGAAGTCGATGTTCAGGGTGTGCTCGGCCATCGCGTGGACGGGGTGGTCGAAGTAGACCGTCACGTCGGAGACGTGGAACCACGCACCGCCCGGCCCCTTCGCACTGCCGTCGACGGTGTCTTTGACCGTCGTGTACGTGCACAAACCTCGGCCCTCTTCTCTCTTGGTCGTCTTCCTGCTCCCAACGGGCGGCTGCGGATGCCCGTGCGTCAGCCCTCCAGGTGCTTCGCGAAGAACGCGGCGATCCGCTCCCACCCGTCGTTGGCGGCGGCGACGCGGTAACCGGGGCGGTTGACCGCGAAGAAGCCGTGGCCGGCGTCCTCGTAGCTGTGGAATTCGAAGTCGTTGCCCTGCTCGGTGAGGATCCGGCCGAGTTCGGCGACCTGCTCGGGGCTCGGGTGCTGGTCCTCGACGCCGAACAGGCCGAGGAGGGGCGCGGAGAGCTGGGGGAGGTCGGGGAGCAGGTTGGTGACGCGGATGTCGAGGCCCGGCGGCACGTCGCCGACGACGAAGGCGCCGTAGCAGTCGACGGCGGCGTCGAGGTCGAGGCGGCAGGCGGCGAGTACGGACTGGCGGCCGCCGGAGCAGTGGCCGATGACGCCGACCTTGCCGTTGGCCCCGGGCAGCGACCGCAGGTACGCGGCGGCGCCGGCGACGTCGCCGACGAGGCGGTCGTCGGGGACGCCGCCGCGGGCGCGGACCGCGGCACTGGCGTCGGCGGGGTCGGCGCCGGGGGCCTCGCGGCTGTAGAGGTTGGGGCAGATCGCGTCGTAACCCAGTTCCGCGAGGTGCCGCACCATCTCCTTGGTCTCGCGGTCGTATCCGGGCATGTGGTGGATGACCACGACGCCGCCGCGCGGGGCGTCGCCGGCGGGGCGGGCGAGATACGCCTCGATCTGGTCGCCGCCGTGCCCGGCGACGGAAATGGTCGTCGCGAAGAGGGAGCCGGGGGACGTGTCCGGGTAGGAAGTCATGGCGCCAGCTATACCATAAGGCGCAACTGATCAGTTTATACTGAAGACATGGCGGCCAGCAGCACAGACCCCGAGCCGGACCCGCGTACGGACACGGATACGGACCCGGCGGACGCACCGCCCGCCGACAGCGGCCCGGCCCGTATCGCGGCCGACCTGCGCGCGGCGATCGGACCCCTGGTCAGGCGGCTGCGGCAGTTCAGGCCCGACGAGGAACTGACGCTCTCCCAGACCTCCGCACTGGTGCGACTCGACCGCGAAGGGCCCGCGACGGGCTCGGAGTTGGCGGCGGGCGAGGGCGTACGCCCGCAGTCCATGGCGGCGATCCTGGCCGTGCTGTACGAGCGCGGCCTCGTCTCCCGCGACCCCGACCCGGCGGACGGCCGGCGCATCGTCGTCTCGCTGTCGGCGGCCGGGCGCGAGGGCCTGCGCGGCGCCCGGCGGGAGAAGGGGCTGCGCCTGACGCGGGCCATCGCCGACGAGCTGACACCCGAGGAGCAGGCCGTGCTCGCGGCCGCTCTCCCGCTGCTGGAGAGGATCACCCGACGTGTCTGAGCCCGCGGACATACGGCTCGCCCCGGGCGACGGCGCCATGGCGGCCGCGCCCCCGGACCGCTACAAGTGGGTGGCGCTGTCCAACACCAGCCTGGGGATGTTCATGGCCACGGTGGACTCGTCCATCGTGATCATCTCCATGCCGGCGATCTTCCGCGGTATCCACCTGGACCCCTTCGCGGCCGGCAACATCAGCTACCTGCTGTGGATGATCATGGGGTATCTGCTGGTCACCGCGGTGCTGGTGGTCACCCTCGGGCGGCTCGGCGACATCGTGGGCCGGGTGCGGATGTACAACCTCGGCTTCGTCGTCTTCACGCTCGCCTCCGTCGCGCTGTCCTTCGACCCCTTCCTCGGCGGCTCCGGCGCGCTGTGGCTGATCGGCTGGCGGGTGGTGCAGGCCCTCGGCGGCTCCATGCTGATGGCGAACTCCGCCGCGATCATCACCGACGCCTTCCCCGCGCACCAGCGCGGCATGGCGCTCGGCATCAACCAGATCTCGGCGCTGAGCGGGACGTTCATCGGCCTGGTGCTGGGCGGACTGCTGTCCGCGTGGGACTGGCGGGCGGTCTTCTGGGTCAACCTGCCGGTCGGCATCCTCGGCACGGTCTGGGCCTACCGCTCGCTGCGCGAGACCTCGGCCCGGCAGAAGTCCCGTATCGACTGGTGGGGGAACCTCACCTTCGCCTGCGGCCTGGGCGCGCTGCTGATCTCCATCACCTACGGCATCCAGCCCTACGCCGGCCACACGATGGGGTGGACCAGCCCGAAGGTGCTCTCGGGGCTGATCGGCGGCGCGGTGCTGCTGGCGGTCTTCTGCGTCGTCGAGTCCCGGGTGCCCGAGCCGATGTTCCACCTCTCGCTGTTCCGCAACCGGGCCTTCGCGGCCGGCAACGCCGCGTCCCTGCTGGCGTCCGTGGCACGCGGCGGGCTGCAGTTCATGCTGATCATCTGGCTGCAGGGCATCTGGCTGCCGCTGCACGGGTACGACTACGCCGACGCGCCGCTGTGGGCGGGCATCTTCCTGCTGCCGATGACGGCCGGCTTCCTCATCACCGGGCCGCTGTGCGGCTGGCTGTCCGACCGCTACGGGGTGCGCTTCTTCACCACCGGCGGGCTGCTGCTCTTCTCGGCCAGCTTCGTGGGGTTGCTGCTGCTGCCCATCGCCTTCCCGTACTGGGCGTTCGCACTGCTCATCATGGCCAACGGGATGGGCTCGGGGATGTTCTCCGCGCCGAACACGTCGGCGATCATGAGCAGCGTCCCGGGCACCCACCGGGGGGCCGCGTCCGGGATGCGGTCCACCTTCCAGAACAGCGGGATGTCGCTGTCGATCGGCATCTTCTTCTCGCTGCTGATCATCGGCCTGGCGAACCGGCTGCCCGCGGCGCTCTCCTCGGGACTCCAGGCGCAGGGGGTGCCGGCCGCCACCGCCGAGCACGCGGCCTCCCTGCCGCCCGTCTCGACGGTCTTCTCCGCCTTCCTCGGCGTCAACCCGGTCCAGACGCTGCTCGGGCCCAGCGGGGTCCTCGACACCCTTCCCGCGCACAACCGCGCGGTGCTGACGGGCAAGTCCTTCTTCCCGAACCTGATCTCGGCGCCCTTCCACCACGGACTGCTGATCGTCTTCGCGACGGCGACCGTGATGGGCCTGCTGGCGGCCACCGCCTCGGTCCTGCGCGGTACGCCCGGCCCCCGGTCCACACAGGACCGGTAACCGGGCCGCTCCCGGCTCCGGCGGCTTCCTGCCCCGGCTCCGGCCGCTCCCGCTCCCGGCTCCGACGGGTCCGGCCGCCGTGGCACGGCCGCACCGCCCGGTCCGTAACGAAAGCGGGACGCCGGTGCGTCAACAGGGTGGAGGACGAGCCCGAAGGGAGCCGCAGGCGTGCGCAATGTGCAGACTCAGGCGTACCTGGAGTTCGCCCGGGCCAGAACGGGCCCGCTATACCGGTCGGCCTGCCTGCTCGCCGGCGGCGACACGCACCTGGCGGAGGACCTGGTCCAGGAGACCCTGGGCCGGATGTACCTGGTCTGGGGGCGCACGTCCAAGCTGGGGAATCCGGCCGCGTACGCCCAGACCGTGCTGGTACGCGCCTTCCTGACGCACCGGCGGCGCCGCAGCAGTGCGGAGCGCCCGATCGCCGAGCCGCCCGACCTCGCGTCGGCGCCCGGCGGCGACGCGGCACTGCGCATCACCTTGCTGGAAGCGCTCGCGCGGCTCGCCCCGAAGGACCGGGTCGTGCTGGTGCTGCGCTACTGGGAGGACCGCAGCATCGAGGAGACGGCCGCAGCGATGGACACGACGCCCGGCGCGATACGCACCCGGTGCGTCCGCGCGCTGGGCCGGCTACGGGACGAACTCGGCGGCGAACTGGCCGACCTCATCGCCCACTGACGCACCACCCCACCCCCGTGAGGACACACCCATGCCCGTGGAATTCGAGGACGAGCTCGGCGACGCGCTGCACGCCGTCGCCGACACCTTCCAGCCCGACGACCCGCACGCCCTGGTGGGCGCGGGCCACCTGAGAGGCCGTCGGCTGCGCCGCCGGCGTACGGTCACCGTCGTGGCGGGCACCGCCGCCCTCGCGGCGGTCGCGGTCGGCGGGGTGCTGGCCGGCGGGCTCGTGCAGGGCGGGGGCCGCACCGGCGGTGTGGCCGCCGCGCCCGAGCGGCCGAAGCCCGCGCAGCCGGGGAAGGCGGCGACTCCGGCGGTGACCGGTAAGCAGGTCGCCCGGATCTTCGCCGGCCTGCTGCCGCCCGGCGAGGTCACCGGTCTGGTGGGCTACGGCCCGAAGGACCGGCCGGTCCCGGACGCGCTCGCGAGCGCCGTGTTCGACGACGGCTCAGGACCCGGCCTGGTCGAGATCGACCTCCAGCGCCCGGCCAACCCCGTCGAGGACTGCCCGCGGCCCGCGCCCGCGGGCACCTGGTGCTCCGTCACCCATGTGCACGGCGGCACCCTGGCGCTCTTCAAGGGCTACGAATACCCGGACCACCGCAGCGACGTGAAGGAGTGGATGGCGACCTTCGTCACATCGGACGACGCCCAGATCCAGCTGAGCCAGTGGAACGCGCCGGAGGAGAAGGGCGCCCCGGTCTCGCGGCCGACCCCGCCGCTGACCGTCGCCCAGATGACCGCGATGGTCACCAGCGCCAAGTGGAAGCCGGTGCTGGCCGGGCTTCCCTCGACGGACCGGCCCCAGGGGGACAAGGGCGGCGCGCCCGGCGGCGCGAAGGCTCCGCAGGCCAAGGCGGACGCCGCCGCGGGCAACGGCTGACACATCCGGCCGTCCGGCGCCAGACCTGGGGGGCTTCCCGTTCACGCGCTTTTTGCGCATGCTTTGAGTACCCGGGTGCCGTCTGCGGCGGCTTTCGGGTGACAATGCGAAGTCGAGGCGTAAGACGTACGAGGCAATTCGCCCCCTGAGTGAAGCGAGGATCCCATGTTGCGAAACGGGCTGGAGCCGTGGCACCTGATCGTGGTGGCGATCGTCGTCATCGTGCTCTTCGGTTCGAAGAAGCTCCCCGAGGCCGCCCGCGGCCTGGGCAAGTCGATGCGCATCCTGAAGTCCGAGGCCAAGGCGATGAAGAACGACGACCCGGGCGCCACGGCCAGTGCCACCCCGGCGTCCACGCCGACCCCGGCGGCGGAGGCCATCACCCCCAGTGACGTGGTGACCGCCAAGGAGGCCACCCCGACGCCGCAGGCCACGACCACGGTGAAGTAGCGCGCACCCCGCCGGCAAGGCGGCGAGCCCCGGACGGGACCCGTCCGGGGCTTTGTGCTGCGGGCCCCGTGGTCGAGGACAGGCCGCCTTTTCCGGGATCCGGCAGTCTTGGTAGGTTCTCGGCGTCCGGGTTGCGGAAGCCGGTGCGGGCAGGGGTGGGGTTGTGGTGACGGCCGGTATGGGCACGAACGCGGGTACGGGTACGGGCGCGGGTCCGCACGGAGGCGGGCACGCGGGCGCGGTGCCGGCGGAATTCCTGGCCGGCTTCCGCGAGATGCTCGCCGACGTCTCGCGCAGCTGCCGGACGCTGACCCGCGCGGAGCGCGAGAGCCGCAGGGCGCTCGGCGAGCAGGCCGCCGACGCCGGTATCGGCCTGCGCGACCTCACCGCGGGCCACCTCGCCGCCGCCCGCCGCGCCTGGCCCGCGCTGCCGGGTGTGGCCGGCGCCCATGACACCGCCGAGCTGCGCAAGGCCGGCGCCGCCGTGCTGGCCGCGCTCGAAGCGGGGATCGGCGCGCTCGCCGAGGGCCACGCGCGGGCCCAGCGGCACGCGGTGCGCAGGGCCGAGGCGGCCCGCCGCGCCTTCGTCGACGCGCTGCTCTACGGCCGCAGCGACCCGGGGCGTATCGCGGAAGAGGCCGAGGGCTTCGGGCTGCGGCTGGCCGACCGGCACACCGTCGCGGTCGGCGCACCGCCGCCGGGGGCGCCGTACGACGAGGCGCACCCGCTGCTGCGGCGGGTCGAACGCGAACTCGCCGGCCGCTTCGGCGACCACGACGCGCTGATCGCGCCGAAGGACGGGCGGCTGGTGTGTGTCGCGCCGACCGGGCAGCGGCAGGTGCTCGACGCGTTCGTGAAGCTGACGTCGGCGGCCGACGGCGCCCGGGTCGCGGTCAGCCGCCCGCACAGCGGGGCGGTGGGGGTCGTGCGCTCCTACGAGGAGGCGCTCAGCGCGCTGGACCTGGCCGAGCGGCTGGCCCTGGAGGGCCGTGTCCTCAGTGCGTCGGACCTGCTGGTCTTCCCGGTCCTCATGCGCGACCGGGCCGCGATGTCCGACCTGGTGCAGTCGGTCCTCGGCCCGCTGGAGGCGGCGCGGGGCGGCCCCGGGCCGCTGCTGGAGACCATCTCGGCCTACGCCGCCGCGGGCTATGTCAACGCGGAGGCGGCGCGCCGCCTCGACCTGAGCGTGCGCGCCCTGTCCTACCGCCTGGAGCGCATAGCCGCCCTCACCGGCTTCGACCCGGACGACCCGCTCCAGCGCTACACCCTGGAGACCGCCGCCATGGGCGCCCGCCTGCTGGGCTGGCCGCCCTCCGCCCAGCCGTAGGGGCCGGGCGTTGAGGGGCCGGGCGTTGAGGGCCGGGCGTTGAGGGGTCAGGCGTGAGGGGTCAGGCGTGAGGGTCATGGGTCGCAGGGGTCGGCCTGGCCGTCGTCCTCGGCCCTGGCGGCCTCGCACTCCGTACGCAGCCCGGCGCTGATGGCGAGCCCGATCTCCCGCAGCGACCGGAGCTGCTCCGGGGTGAGGACGTCGAACATGTGCTCGCGGACCGTCGTGACGTGCCCGGGGGCGGCCGCGGCGAGGGCGGCGTGGCCGGACTCGGTCAGCGAGCAGACCCACCCGCGGCGGTCGCCGTCGGCGGGGCGGCGCTCGACCCAGCCGTTGCGTTCCAGTGCGGTGACCGCGTGGGAGAGGCGGCTGCGGGAAGAGAGGGAGGCGTCGGCGAGTTCACTCATGCGGAGGCGGCGGTGCGGGGCCTCCGAGAGGCGGACCAGGATCTCGTAGTAGGCCATCGGCATGCCGGAGTCCTGCCGCATCTGCCGGTCTATGTGTGCGGAGAAGGCGACACTGGCGGTCAGGTAGGCCCGCCATATCTCCTGTTCCTCGGCACTGAGCCAGCGCACATCGTCCATACCTTCATCATACCGGTGGTTGAACTCTCAACACCATCGGGCTATGGTGAATGAGGTTTCAATCACCACCCCCCAGATGGTTCCGTGCAAGGAGTAACCCCATGAGCGCGCAGACCGCAGTGATCGACGGCTACGTCGCCGGCAAGTGGACGATCGACACCGTGCACTCCGACGTGTCCTTCTACGTCCGTCACCTCGGCGTCTCCAAGGTCCGCGGCCAGTTCGCGGCCTTCGAGGGCAGCATCGTCACCGGCGAGGACCCGCTGGACTCCTCCGTCACCGCGGTGATCAAGACCGCGTCGGTGAACACCAGCAACGAGACCCGGGACGTCCACGTCCGCAGCGCGGACTTCCTCGACGTCGAGAACTTCCCGGAGATGACCTTCACCTCGACCGGCGTCCGCCCGCAGACCGCCGAGCTGTTCGAGGTCGACGGTGAGCTGACCCTGCACGGCGTGACCAAGCCCGTCACCCTCCAGCTGGAGCTGAACGGCTTCGGCAAGGGCTTCGACGGCAATGCCGTCGCCGGCTTCTCGGCCGCCACCGAGATCAGCCGCGGCGACTTCGGTGTCACCGGCGGCGCCGCCGGTGCCGCGGTCAGCGACAAGATCAAGATCGCGCTGGAGATCGAGGCGGCCCTCGCGCAGGACTGAGGCCCACCCCCGGCTCCACCGAGCCCCGCCTGAGCCACGTCCCCGTACGTCGGCACCGCCCGGCCGCCCTCCGCGTCAGCACGCGGACGGCGGCCGGCGCCGTTTCGGTTCCCGTACGACCCGGACGCGATCGGTACGGGAAGTCTGCCGGAAAGCGGCAATGCCGGGGCCGCCCCCTTACTGCCACGATCACTGCGGCGGTCGAAGAGCCGGCAGGGGGAGGCGAACGGGGAATGGGGCAGTTCACCGGCGTCGTCCTCGGCTTTCCGACCGTGCTGTTCACCGGGGGACTGGTGGCCGTGGTCGCCTTTTGGGCCATCGTGCTGGTCGGCGGAGCCGACGCGCACGGGCCCTGGCACCACGGCGCCACCGGCGGACACGGGGGAGCAGGGGGGAACAACGGGGGGGCAGGGGGGCACAGCGGTCATGGCGTCCACGGGGGGCGCCATGACCGGCTGGCCGGCGAGGGGGCGGTCCGGGGGGACGGCCACGGCGGCGGCGCCGGTGCGCTGGCCGCCGCCGGCCTCGGCGGAGTGCCCGTCACCGTCGTCCTGTCGCTGCTCGTCGCCCTGTCCTGGTTCCTGACGCTCGCCGGCTCCGCCGCCGTGCGCGGCCTGGACGCGGGCGGACCGGTCCGCGCCCTGCTGGCACTCGCCGTGACCGCCGCCGCGCTGGTCGGCGCGTGGTGCGGCACCTGGTTGCTGGTACGCCCGCTGCGCCGCCTCTTCCCCGACGTCAGGCCGCCCTCCCGGGAGGACTTCGTCGGGCAGGTGTGCGTCATCCGCACCGGGACGGTCACCGCCCGCTTCGGCCAGGCCGAGGTCGCCGCGCCCGACGGCTCAACCGCCGTGGTGCAGGTGCGGCAGACCGGCGAGGACACCTTCGCCTCCGGCAGCAGCGCGCTGCTCTACGCCTACGACCCGGACGGCGAGTTCTTCTGGGTCGCTCCTTTCGACGCCTTCGGGACCGTCACCGCCTTCGACACCTTCACCACCTGAGGATCCGCCATGGATGCCACTGCCATCGGGATCGGTGTGCTCGTCGCCGTTCTCGCGCTCATCGCACTCGGAGTGCTCTTCACCGTCAGCCGGCTCTTCCGCAAGGTCGAGCAGGGCCAGGCGCTGATCATCTCCCGCACCCGGCAGGTGGACGTCACCTTCACCGGGTCCGTCGTCCTGCCGGTGGTGCACAACGCCGAGCTGATGGACATCTCGGTCAAGACCATCGAGATCCAGCGGACCGGCCGCGAGGGCCTGATCTGCCAGGACAACATCCGCGCCGACATCCACCTCACCTTCTTCGTCCGGGTCAACAAGACCAAGGAGGACGTGGTGAAGGTCGCGCAGGCGATCGGCACCCAGCGGGCCAGCCACCAGGCCACGCTGCAGGCGCTCTTCAGCGCGAAGTTCTCCGAGGCGCTCAAGACGGTCGGCAAGCAGTTGGACTTCGTGGACCTTTACACCCACCGCGAGCACTTCCGCGACCAGATCATCCAGGTCATCGGCACCGACCTCAACGGCTACCACCTGGAGGACTGTGCGATCGACTTCCTGGAGCAGACCCCGCTCACCCAGCTTGACCCGGCCAACATCCTGGACGCGCAGGGCATCAGGAAGATCACCGAGCTGACCGCGATCGAGCACGTGCGCACCAACGAGTTCCAGCGCACCGAGCAGAAGGAGATCACCCGGCAGAACGTCGACGCCCGCGAGACCATCCTGGAGCTCGAACGCCGCCAGGCCGAGGCCGAGATCAAGCAGCGCCGCGAGGTCGAGACGCTGCGGGCCAAGGAGGAGGCGGTCACCGCGCGGGTCCAGGAGGAGGAACGGCTCGGCGCCCAGGGCGCCTTCCTGCGCACCGAGGAGCAACTCGGCGTGCAGCGCGAGAACCAGGCCCGGGAGATCGCGGTGGCGCAGAAGAACCGCGAGCGGGTCATCGCGGTCGAGAACGAGCGCATCGAGAAGGACCGGGTGCTCGAAGTCATCGCGCGCGAGCGGGAGACGGAACTGGCCAGGATCTCCAAGGAGAAGGAGGTCGAGGGCGAGCGCCGGGAGGTCGCCGACGTCGTCCGCGAGCGCATCGCCGTCGACCGCACGGTCGCCGAGCAGGAGGAGTCCATCAAGTCGCTGCGCATGGTCCAGGAGGCCGAGCGGGAGCGGCAGGCGCTGGTGATCACCGCCGAGGCGCAGGCGCAGGAGCTGCTGGTCAAGGACATCAAGGCGGCGGAGGCGGCCGAGCAGGCCGCCCAGCACAAGGCGCGCGAGGCCCTGACCATGGCCGAGGCCCGCAAGGCCGCCTCCGAGCTGGACGCCGTGGCGAAGATCCGGCTGGCCGAGGGGTTGCGGGCCGAGGCGGCCGCGGCCGGCCTCGCCGAGGTCGAGGTGCGCGAGCGCAGCGCCGAGGCGATCAGCAAGGTGGGCATCGCCGAGGCCGACGCGACGGCCGCCCGCCTCAGGGCCGAGGCCGAGGGCGTCAGGGCCAAGGCGCTGGCGCAGGCCGACGGCACCACCGCGCAGGCCGCCGCCGAATCCGCCCTGATCGGCGGCCGGTTGAAGGCGGAGGCCGCGGGCCTGACCGAGAAGGCGGCCGCGATGGCGGCTCTGGACGACGCCTCCCGCGGCCACGAGGAATACCGCCTGCGGCTGGCGGCGGAGAAGGACGTACGCCTGGCGGGCCTGGAGACCCAGCGGCAGATCGCCGAGGCGCAGGCCACCGTTCTGGCCACCGGCCTGGAGAAGGCCGACATCCAGATCGTCGGCGGCGACACCGTCTTCTTCGACCGGCTGGTGGGCGCGGTCGCGGCGGGCCGCAGCGTCGACTCCTTCGTCGGCAGCTCCGAGACGGTACGGGCGCTGGGCGCCGACTGGCTCGACGGCTCCGGGCGCTTCACCGAGGACGCCACGAAGGTCCTGAGCGCCCTGGCGGCGGGCAACGGCGGCGGGGGCGGCAACGGCAACGCGGCGACCGTACTGGCCGCCCTCCTCGGGCAACTGCAGGAGCAGGCAGCCCCGTTGACGGCCGCGCCGGCCAACGGCGTCGCGAAGAAGTGAGCGGGCGGTACGGGATGAGCGGGGACGGGGACGGCGAGCGCGGGGGCGACAGGGGGCAGGGCGCCTCGGGCGGTCAGGCCGGTGCCGGTGCCGGTGGCCGCGTGAACGGCGGGGACGGGCTCGACGCCGACGCCTACGACGTGCTGCGGGAGCGGTTGGCCGGCGCGGCACGGGAGTTGGCGGGTCGCGCCGAGGCGCTGAACACCGCGCGGCAGGACGTCTTCGGCGCAGGCGAGCTGCGGCTCGCAGGAACCGAGCGGATCGGGACCGTACGGGCGTCGCTGCCCGCGGACGTCGCTCCGGTCGGCGGGCGGCTGCTGTTCGCCGCGAACCCGGCGCAGGTCGAGGACGTCGCCGACGTCCTCCGGCTGCGGGACGCCGACGAGCCGGTGCCCGGCCTGCTGGACGACCCGCGGTTCGTGCGGGACTTCCGGGAGCTGTACCGCTACTACCGGCAGACCCGGCTGCTGCGGCTGCGCGCCCTCGACGGCCGGCTGCTCGCCGTCTTCCGCACCGGACCCTCCCCCGCCGACGTCAAGGCGCTCGGCTGGCGGGTCGGGACGGACGGCGGCTACACCTACCAGGGCACCGCCCGGGACACCGCGGAGGCGGACGGCGGGGCCTACGCCGTGGCCTGGACGCCGGCCGGGCGCGAGGCCCACGTGCCCGGGCGCCGCCCGCACCTGGCCTTCGGCGGCGTCACCCTCGACACGACCGGCGGCACCCTGGCCATCACCGTCGGCGACACCGTCCACGAGGAGCCGGTCGAGGACGCGTTGCAGTCGCTCGCCGACGCCGAGGTCGAACACGCCACGGTGGAGCCGCTGCTGCTGCTCCGGGTGCGCCCCTACCACGAGGAAGCCGACCGCTACTTCGCCGTCAACACCCGTACCGAGCAGGTCGAGCGGCTCGACGCGATCGGCCAGGCGTGCCTGCGGCTGCCCGACGAGCAGGGCGTCGTCTTCCCCGGCGGCTACGCGCTCGCCACCGGCGGCACCCGCACCTTCGACCTCGAAACCGGCGGGGTGCGGCTGGACTTCGAGCGGCTCGTGCGGTCCGCGAACGGCGAGGACGTGCTCTACGTCTTCCACGCCGAGGGCCGCAGGCTGCTTTTGCCGTACAACCTCATCCGCAAGGAGGTCGCCGCGCCGCTCACCGTGCAGGGCTGCGCCCTCTACGACGACGGCACGCTGCTCACGCTGCGCCCGGCCGACGGCGACGAACCGGGCCGCGTGCACACGCTCCAGCGCTGGGAGACCCCTTTCGTCTCCGACACCTGGGCCGCCGCCCAGCCCGCCGGCGACGGCCCGCTGGCCAGGATCGGCAACGCCGACCTGGTCCGCGCCGTCTCCGACGCGCTGTCGGTGGCCCGCGCGGCCCTGGAGACCGCGCCGGGCGCCGCCGTCTACGAGGCGCTCGCCGCCTCCTGTGACCGGGTGCTCGACCGCCACCACTGGCTGGCCGACCCCGGCAGCGGCGACCTCGCGGCGCCGCTGCACCTCGTACGCGACACCGCCCGCGACGTGCTGGCCGAATACGCCCGGGTCCGCGAGGCCACCGCCCGCGCCGCCCAGGCCGTCGAGGAGACCGCGGCCCGTATCGCCGGGCTCGTCCGCCGGGTACGCGGCGAGGCCACGGCGAGCGCCGCCGAATGGGTCACCCGGCTCACCGAACTACGCCACGCGCAGGGCCGGTTGGCGACCCTGCGCGAACTGCGGTATGCCGACCTCGACCGGCTCGACTCCCTCGGGGCCTCCCTGGCAGCAGAGTTGGCGGCAGCCGCCACCAAGGCCGCCGACTGCTTCGCCGACGAGCACGCCTTCGACGGCTTCCGCGAGCGGTCCGCGGAACTGGCCTCCTCCGCCGCCGCGTTGCAGACCGCGGCGGACGGCGACGCGGTGGCCGCCGGCCTGGACGAGTTGGCCGGCGGCCTCGCCACCGTCACCGAGACGGCCGTCACCCTGGAGATCACCGACGCGACCGTACGCACCCGCATCCTCGCCTCGGCCGCCGACGTCCTCGGCGCGGTCAACCAGGCCCGCGCGGTGCTCGACGCGCGGCGGCGCGCCCTGCTCGCCGCCGAGTCCGCGGCCGAATTCGCCGCGGAGAGCGCCCTGCTGGCGCAGAGCGTCAGCGGCGCGCTGGCCGCCGCGGACACCCCGGAGGCGTGCGACCTGCACCTGGGCCGCCTGCTGGTCCAGGTCGAGAACCTCACCACCCGCTTCGCGACCGACCCCGACCGCCTCGCCGCCCTCGCCGAACGCCGCGACGAGATCCAGCAGGCCCTCACCGCCCGCAGGCAGTCCCTCGCCGACGACCGCGCCCGCCGCGCCGCCCGCCTGGCCGCCTCCGCCGACCGCATCCTCGACGGCATCCGCCGCCGCGCGGCCTCACTGACCTCGGCGGACGACGTCAACACGTACTTCGCCGCCGACCCGATGGCGGCGGAACACCGCCGCATCGCAGCGGAACTGCGCACGCTCGGCGACCCGGCCCGCGCCGCGGAACTGGCCGCGGCCCTCGCCGCCGCCCGCCAGGACACCGCCCGCACCCTCCGCGACCGCCAGGACCTCTACGAGGACGACGGCACCACGCTGCGCCTGGGCCGCCACCGCTTCCCGGTCAACACCCAGCCCTTCGAGCTGGCCCTCGTCCCCCACGGCGACGCCCTCGCCTTCACGATCACCGGCACGGACTACCTGGCGCCGGTGGGTGATCCGGACTTCGCGGCGACCCGCCGCTTCTGGACCCGCCCCCTGGTTTCCGAGACACCGGACCTCTACCGGTCGGAGTACCTGGCGGCGACCCTGCTCCTCGACACGATGCCGAGGTCGATACCGATGCCGGGCGCCCAGGCGGCCCCCGGGACCTCCGCGGATCTCGGGGAAGTGGTGCGGGAGGCCGCCGCCGGGCGGGTGGACGAGGGATATCAGCGCGGGGTGCACGACCACGACGCCGAGTTGCTGCTGCGCGCCCTCGCGGGGCTCGCCCCGGGCGCCGGGCTGTTGCGGTATCCGCCGGGGGTGCGGGCGGCCGCGCAGCTGTTCTGGACGCACGGGACCGACCCGGCCGGGCGCGCGGGCTGGGCGACCAGGGCGCGGTCGCTCACGCGCGCGGCGGCCTTCGGCGCGGCCCTGCCCGCCGGTTCCGGTGCGGCAGGGGCCGGCGCCGGGCTGCCGACCGGTACGGCGCTGGACGCGCTGGGCGCGGAGATCGGGGGCGCCGCGGCGGACTTCCTGCGGGCCGCCGGGCTCGGCGGGGTCGCATTCGGGGAGGGGCTCGTCGGGGAGTACCTGGTGGCCGAACTCGCCGCCGAGCAGCCCGGCTTCGTGGCCGGGCAGGCCGCCGGGGACGTCGGGTGGCGGTTCGCGGCGGCGCTCGGAGGGATCGAGGGGGTGCCGTACAAGGAGGTGCTCGGGGACCTGGACGCGCTCGGGGGGAACCTGGCCGCGCGATGGCAGCTGGCGCTGGGGTGGCTCGGGCCGTTCGCCGGGGTGCACGGGGACCACCTGGAGGCGGCGGCCGCGCTGGTGTGCGGCGCGGACGCCGTACGCTATGCGGCCGGCGGGCCGGCCGAGGTGACCGTCGACGGCCTGCTCGGCGCGCATCCGCGGGTCGCGCGGGGCCGGTTGACCGTCCGGCTGGACGATCTGCTCACCCGGGTACGGCGCTTCCGCACCGACGAGGTGCCCGCCTACCGCGCGTACCAGCGCCACCGCACCGCCGTCGTCGCCGCCGAGGGCGAACGGCTCGGCCTCGCCGCGTACCGCCCGCGCCCGCTCACCGGCTTCGTGCGCAACCGGCTGCTGGACGAGGTCTACCTCCCGCTGGTCGGCGACAGCCTCGCCAAGCAGTTCGGCACCGCCGGCGGCCTGCTGATGCTGCTGTCGCCGCCCGGGTACGGCAAGACGACGCTGGTCGAATACGTCGCCGCCCGCCTCGGGCTCGCCCTGGTCACCGTCTCGGGCCCGGCGCTCGGCACCGGCACGACCTCGCTCGACCCGGAGCGCGCCCCGGACGCCACCGCCCGGCGCGAGGTCGAGAAGCTCGACTTCGCGCTGTCGCTCGGCTCCAACGTCCTGCTGCACCTGGACGACATCCAGCACACCTCGCCCGAACTGCTCCAGAAGTTCATCCCGTTGTGCGACGCGCAGCGCCGCATCGAGGGCGCGGGCGGCACGTACGCGCTGCGCGGGAAGCGGTTCGCCGTCTGCATGTCCGGCAACCCCTACACCGAGTCCGGGCGGCTCTTCCGCGTGCCCGACATGCTCGCCAACCGCGCCGACGTCTGGAACCTGGGCGACGTCCTGACCGGCCGCGAGGACGTCTTCGCGCTGAGCTACGTCGAGAACGCGCTCACCGCGAACCCGGTGCTGGCCCCCCTCGCGGGCCGGGAACGCGCCGACCTGGAGCTGCTGCTCCGCCTCGCCGCCGGCGACCCGACGGCCCGCGCGGACGCGCTCACGTACCCCTACGAGCCGGGCGAGTCGGCCGCGATCGTGGCGGTGCTGCGGCAGGCGCTGCACGTGCGGGGCGTGCTGCTCGCCGTCAACGCGGCCTATATCGCGGCCGCTTCCGAGGGGGGCGAGCCGTTCCTGCTCCAGGGGTCCTACCGCGACATGGCCCGCCTGACCGGCCGCCTCCACCCGTCACTGACGCCCGCGGACGTCGACGCGCTGATCACCGACCACTACCGCGCCGAGGCCCACACCCTCGCCTCCGGCGCGGGCGCCGCACTCCACCGCCTCGCCGCCCTCCGCGCCACCCTCGGGTAGGCGCGGGGGGACCCGCGCGACGCCCCGGCTTCACGTGACCCACCCCCGGCGACCACCGGGCGGTCGTCCGCCCGAGGGACCCTCATGGCATGGCCGTTTCGGGGCCCGGTGACCTCGCAGGTCCGGTCGGGCGCGTGGGAGTCGTCCGCCGACGCCGCCGAAGTGCTGCCCGTGAAGGCCGCCGGCGGCTCCGGCGGACCCGCCTTGCTGAGCAGGCGCGGCCCGCCGAGCGGACACGGCTCACGCGGACGCGGCCCACCGAGCCGGCACAGCTCCGGGGGGCCGCCACCCCCCGGCCCTCACGCTGTCGTGGCGCTGCTCACCAGCGCCCTGAATTTCGTCTCGCGCAGGCGCACCACCACCGGTGCGGCCCGCCGCGAGGCGAGCGCCAGCGGCCAGGCGACGAGGGCGCCGAGCACCAGTGCGACCAGCACGTCGTGCGGGTAGTGCACCCCGATCCACACCCGGGAGATCCCCATGAGCAGCGCGAGCGGCAGGGCGTAGAGACCGGTACGCCGCGAGGCCAGCAGCAGCGCGACCGCCGCGGCCGCGGCGATGGCGGAGTGGTTGCTCGGGAAGGCGTAGTCGCCCAGCGGTGGGCACGCCTCGACGGTCACCGTGTGCAGCGTCCGGCACGGCCGCTGCTCGGCGAAGGCCGACTTCACGACGTCGTTGACGAGGTAGACGGCGACGACGATGAGCGGTACGCACAGCGCCGCGGCCATCCGCGCGGCGTCCGCGGACCGGGCCCGCCACCACACCGCGAGCATCATGACGGCGAAGACGCCGAGCCCGTAGTCGCTGAAGAAGCGGACGGCGTCGTCGAGGGGCTGCGGGGTGCGCTGGGCGAGGTCGGTGACCCAGCGGTAGAGGCCCGCGTCGAACTGCGAGGTCACATGCCCTCCGGGGAGTCGGCGGCCGAGGCGCGGCGGCGGCTGCGTACGACTTCGAGGGCCAGCGGGGCCAGCGACACCACGATGATGACGGCGACGATCGGCAGCAGGTACGTGTCGACGTGCGGGATGGACGAGCCGAGGCCGTAGCCGGCCAGGACGAGCCCGACGCTCCACACGGTACCGCCGGCGATCTGCCACAGGGCGAAGGTGCGCGCGGGCACGCCGAGCGCGCCGGCCAGCGGGTTCAGCACGGTGCGGACCACGGGGACGAAGCGGGCCAGGACGACGGCCTTGGCGTGGCCGTACCGTTCCAGCAGCTCGGCGGCGCGTTCCGTGCCCTGGTGGATCTTTTTGCTCCTGGTTCTGGCCAGCAGGGCGGGGCCGCCGCGCCGCCCGATGACGTAACCGGTCTGCGCCCCGAGCAGCGCGCCGGCGACCGAGGCGACGAGCACCTGCCACAGCGAGAGATGCACCACATCGGAGGCGCCGGACACGCTGAGCAGGCCCGCGGTGAACAGCAGGGAGTCGCCGGGCAGGAAGAAGCCGATGAGCAGGCCGGTTTCGGCGAACATGATGACGGCGATGCCGACGGCTCCGAAGGAGGACAGCAACGAGGTCGCGTCGAGTACGTTCACGGCCTCGTTCAGGACGGGCAGGGGCATGGCGGTGGGGCCCTCCCATAATGGGTCCGGGGGGAGCGCGGTGCGGCACTCCTCCGACTACAGTCATGTAGTCGGTCTACGAACTGTAGACGAACGAGCGGGAAGGAGCGATTCCATGCAGGATGCCGATGCGTCGGCCCGCCGCCCTTCGGGTGAGCTGGAAGCGAGCGTGCTCGCCGCGCTCTGGGCGGCGGACGGACGAGCGCTCACCCCCGCCGACGTCCAGCGGGACCTGGTCGCCGCCCTCGGCGCCGACCTCGCACGCACCACGGTCACCACGATCCTCGCCCGCCTTTACGACAAGGGTTCCGTGAGCCGCACCCGCGCCGGCCGCGGCTACGCCTACCTCCCCGCCCAGGACCCGCCCGGTCTCGCCGCCCGCCGCATGCGCACGGAGCTGGACAAATCGGCGGACGGCCTGCGCGGCAGGGTCCTGGCCCGCTTCGTCTCCGAGCTGGACCCGGACGACGAGCGGCTGCTGCGGCAGCTGCTCGCGCAGGTGCCGGGGGAGGAGGAGCCGGGCGGCTCCTCCTCCCTGCCTGCCGCGGCGGACGCCGCCGGCGCGGACGCCGGTGCGCGGGTCGATCGCGCGGTCGGCGGTGGGGATGCCGGTGCCGCCCGCCCCGGAGGTGAGGGCTCGTGATCTACGCGGTGTGGGTCCCGCTCCTCCTCCCCCTCTTTGCCGCACCCGCCGCGAAGCACCTCGCCGAGGCGCTGGCGCCGCGCGCCGCGGCCTGGCTGCTGGCCGGCTCCGCGGTCGCGCTGGCCGCGTGCAGCACGGCCGCGCTGGCGCTGCTCGCCGGGGCCGGCGCGCTGCGGCTGCCCCCGGTGGCCGCGCTCGGCGACCTCGTCCTGCCGATCGTCGGCGACCAGGTCACGGTGCCGGCCGCCTGCGTCGCCGCGGTGCTGCTGGCCGCGGTCGGCGCCGCCCTGCTGCGTACGTCACGCCAGCGCGTCGTGCTCGCCGCCCGCGCCCGCCGCGCCGCCGCCGCCTCAGGAGCTGCGGCCGGCGACCTCACCGTCCTGGACGACGAGGGGCCCGACGCGTACGCCCTCCCCGGGCGGCCCGGGCGGATCGTCGTCACCACCGGGATGCTCAGGGCGCTCGACCCGGCCGAACGCGAGGTGCTGCTCGCCCACGAGCGCGCCCACCTCACCGGCCGCCACCACCTCTTCCTCACCGCCCTCGCCCTGTCCTGCGCCGCCCACCCGGCCCTGCGGATTCTGCGAGCCCCGCTCTCCTACGCCCTCGAACGCTGCGCCGACGAGTCCGCCGCCAGCGCGGTCGGCGACCGCCGCGTGGCCGCCCGCGCGATCGGCCGCGCGGCCCTGGCGGCCCGCCCGACGACCCCCCGCCCCCTCGCGGCCCTCTCCGCGACCACCGGCCCGGTCCCCCGCCGCGTAGCGGCCCTCCTCACCCGCCCCCACCCCTCCCGCGCCCCCCGCGCAGTAGCCGTCGCCCTGGCCTGCTGCCTGACCCTCTCCGCCGGCTGCGCCCTAGATGCCGCCGACGACTTCCACGGCTCCATCGAATCGGCCCAATCCGAATAGCCCCCCGCGGGGCGCGGGGAACCGCGCGCCCAGCCATGCCACAAGGGGCTGCCCGCTCCCAGGACGGCGGCTTATAGGGGCGCGAGGAACCGCGCGCCCAGCCCCGACGCCGGCGCGGTCCGCCACGGCCCCCAGGTGGCTCCCCGTCCCGCATCGCCCCCCGGACCGGGGGCCGCCCCCCGCCCGGCGGCGGGAAAAAGATTTTTCGCGCCGCGATGTCGAGAAGCGGCGCCCGGCTCCGTCCCCGGGATGAACGCGGCCACAATGGGCCGCAAGCGCACCGAGGAGAGAACCACGATGGCCAAGTACCTGCTGCTGAAGCACTACCGAGGCGCCCCGTCCGCGGTCAACGACGTCCCCATGGACCAGTGGACGCAGGAGGAGATCACCGCGCACATCGCGTACATGAACGACTTCGCGGGCCGCCTGGAGAAGACCGGCGAGTACGTCGACGGGCAGGCGCTGTCCCCGGAGGGGACGTTCGTGCGGTACGACGGCGAGGGCCGCCCCCCGGTCACCGACGGGCCGTTCGCGGAGAGCAAGGACCTCATCGCCGGCTGGATGGTGATCGACGTGGACACGTACGAGCGTGCCGTCGAGCTGGCCGGCGAGCTGTCGGCCGCCCCGGGGGCGGGCGGGAAGCCGATCCACGAGTGGCTGGAGCTGCGCCCGTTCCTGACCGCGTCGCACAACGTCACGGAGTGCCACCACCCGTGAACGAGGTCCTCCTCAGGAGCCTCACGCCGAGCGTGCTCGGCATCCTCGTCCGCCGCGGAGCCGACTTCGCGGCGGCCGAGGACGCCGTCCAGGACGCCCTGGTGGAGGCGATACGCGTGTGGCCCGCGGAGCCCCCGCGCGACCCGAAGGGCTGGCTGGTCACCGTGGCCTGGCGGCGCTTCCTCGACGCCGCGCGGGCGGACACGGCCCGCCGCCGGCGCGAGGACCGCGTCGAGGAGGAGCCGCCGCCCGGCCCGGCGCCCTCCGTGGACGACACGCTCCAGCTCTACTTCCTGTGCGCCCACCCCTCGCTGACGCCGTCGTCGGCGGTCGCGCTCACGCTGCGCGCCGTCGGCGGGCTGACCACCCGCCAGATCGCCCAGGCGTACCTCGTACCCGAGGCGACCATGGCGCAGCGCATCAGCCGCGCGAAGCGCACCGTCTCGGGCGTGCGGTTCGACCAGCCCGGCGACGTCGCCACCGTGCTGCGCGTCCTCTACCTGGTCTTCAACGAGGGCTACTCCGGCGACGTCGACCTCGCCGCCGAGGCGATCCGGCTGACCCGCCGGCTCTTCGCGGCGATCGACCATCCCGAGGTGGCGGGCCTGCTCGCCCTCATGCTGCTCCACCACGCCCGCCACGCCACCCGCACCGCACCGGACGGCAGCCTCGTACCGCTGGCGGAGCAGGACCGCGGCCGGTGGGACACCGGGATGATCACCGAGGGCGTATCGGTCCTCCAGACGGCCCTCGCCCGCGACCGGCTGGGCGAATACCAGGCCCAGGCCGCCATCGCGGCGCTGCACGCGGACGCGCTCACCGCGGCGGAGACCGACTGGGTGCAGATCGTGGAGTGGTACGACGAGCTGGTACGCCTCACCGACAGCCCGGTGGTCCGGCTCAACCGGGCGGTGGCCGTCGGCGAGGCGGACGGGCCGCGCGCGGGTCTCGCGGCCCTCGCGGCCGTTCCGGAGTCGGTCCCGCGCCGCACGGCGGCAGCCGCGTATCTCCACGAGCGGGCCGGCGACCTGTCGACGGCCGCCGGCTTGTACGTGGAGGCGGCCCACAAGGCCCCGAGCCTGGCCGAACGCACCCACCTGACCCGCCAGGCGGTCCGGCTGAACACCCGGGACCGCGCGTAGGCATCTCCCGGGCGCGGGCGAGCGTGCGCGTCCCGCCAGGGACAATGGCGGGGTGGAAGACACTTTCGCCGCCGCCCTGGCCCGCGCCACCCGAGGCGGCACCGACGACGTGGACGCCGCCGCGTCCGTGCTCGCCGCCGAGGCGGACTGGGACGCGGTGGCGCGGAGCGCCGCGGACGACGTCGTACGGGACTGCGCCCGGCGCGGCTGGCAGCCGCAGGACCTGCTGCGGATGGCCGGCCGGGAGCTGGAGCCGCCGCACCAGCGGCTGGCGGCGGCGCTGCCCGAGCCGGGCCTCGGCGCCTTCGCCCGCACCGAGCGGCTGGACCGCTTCTCGGCGGCGACGGCGTACGTCGAACTCCTCCGGCTGTACGCCCGCCTCCCGGCGATCCCCGCCCTGGCCGTCGAGGCCGGGGAAGAGGCCGCGCCCCCGAAGATGCTCGCGCGTATCCGGGCCCTGCTGGCGAAGGCGGAGTCGACCGGCTACCCGGAGGAGGCCGAGGCCCTGTCGGCGAAGGCCCAGCATCTGATGGCCCGGCACAGCATCGACGCGGCCCTGCTCGCCGCGTCCCACGACACCCGGGCCACCGCCGGGGCCCGCCGCATCGGCGTCGACCGCCCGTACGAGGGCGCGAAGGCCCTCCTCCTGGACGCCGTCGCGGCCGCGAACCGCTGCCAGTCCGTCTGGTCCTCCGAACTGGGCTTCTCGACCGTCGTCGGCCACGCCCCCGACCTCGACGCGGTCGAACTGCTCTACACCTCGCTGCTCGTCCAGGCCGACCGCGCCCTCCACGGCGGCCGCACTTCCCGCTCCCGCGACTTCCGCGAGTCCTTCCTGATCGCCTACGCCTCCCGCATCCGCGCCCGCCTCCTGACGGCCACCGCGGAGGAGGAGTCCGAGACACCCGACCTCCTCCCGGCCCTGACCTCCCGCGCCCTGGCGGTCGAGGACACCACCCGCCGCCTCTTCCCCACCACGACCACCTCCCGCCTCCGCGCCCGCGACGCCGACGGCTGGCACCACGGCGAGTCCGCGGCCGACACGGCCCACCTGCGGGGCGCCCGACATCGACCATGAACGCGCCACAGGGCGGCCTGCGGTGCCGGTGGTGGGACGGCCGGCGGCTGGGCCTACCGAAGCAGGGTGAAGGAGAGGGGCGCCTTGGGGCGGACGACGCTGAAGTGGCGGCGGTCGAGGGTGGCGATCCCGTCCGCTCCGAGTCGTTCGGCGATCGCGAAGACAGAGGCGTCGACCGCACCGAGCGGGAAGTCGGCGTATTTCTCGACCAGCTCGACCATGCGCTCGATGTCCTGGGCGGCCAGGGGGATCAGGCTGATCTAATCACTCGGTCTCGCGCCCCAGCTCGGCACGCAGGATGTCGCCGGAGCGGGCGCCCAGGTCACCCTTGCCGCTGGACAGTGCGCCGACGAAGTCGGGCAGGGGCCACTCCTGCCCGCCGTCCTCGGCCGGGGTGCTCTCCCGCACGAGGGCCAGTATCGGCGCGACCTGCGACTCCGGTAGCCGATCGATCAGCTCGTGCAACTCTTCACGCAAGGTGCTCATGCCGCCAGGATAAGGACAACCCGCACGGCGCGGGAGTCGAACGAGGACGGACCGCCGTCACACATGTGTCCGGTCCCTGGCCGGCGGCGGCTCTTCCTCCACCCCGGTCCCGGGGACTCGGTCCGGGTGCGGACTACGCATGTAGGCGGGGAAGTCAGGCGGCGGGGTGGGTGCAGAGGGCCCAGACGATTTTGCCGGGGCCGTCGCGGTCGGTGACGCCCCATTGGTGGGTGGTCAGGGCGTCCACCAGGGTCAGGCCGCGGCCGCGTTCGGCGGTGGTGGGGGCGTCGGTGGGGGTGGGGGCGCCCTCCTCGACGTTCACGGAGTCGTGGACCTCGATGCGTACGCCGCCGGGGGTGGGGAGGATGCTCACGCCCGTGCGGCGGCCGGGGGCGGTGGCGTGCTGAGCGGCGTTCGTCATCAGCTCGGTCAGTACGAGACCTGCCGTAGGGGCCAGGTCAGCGAGGTCCCACTCGGCCAGTTGGCGTTCCAGGGAGTGGCGGGCCTGGTGGACGCCGCGGGGGGTGGCGGGCCACAGGATCTGGGCGGGGAGGTAGGGGGAGGTCGTGGTCGCCATCGGCAAAGCCACCTCTGTACGTGATCGGATTCTGACGTTCTGTAGGCAAGGGTGGGGGCCGCCGCCTACGATCGCCAGGGGTGGGGCATTGCCCCCTCCGACCGGCACAAGGTCGTGCCGCCGACGCGTGCCCGTCACGCTCCGCACGCAGGCGGCCGCGGCTGTCGCCGGGTCCGCCGGGCCATTGCCCGGACGCCAGGCAAGGAAAGTGGGTGCGTACTTCGCATGAACGGCAACGGGGATGACGGGCCGTCGGCTCGCGCGACCTTCCGCAACGAGCTGCTCCGGCAACGGGAACACAACGGGTGGACCCTCGCCGAGCTGTCCGAGCGGACCCGATACGACGGCTCGTATCTGCAACGGCTGGAGAAAGGCGGCCGGTTGGGCTCGGTCGACGCGGCCCGCGTGCTCGACCGGACCTACGGCACCGGAGAACTTCTCCACAGCCTGTGGAGATTGGCCAAGCGGGAGGCGGGCGCGAGCCGTTTCGAGGGGTTCAGCGAAGTGGAGGCGGAAGCCACCGGCATCCACGAGTTCAGTGTGAGTACGGTGCCGGGGTTGCTGCAGACCCCCGGGTACGCGGAGGCTCTGCTGCGGATGGAAGGGCCAGTGAGCGAGGAAGTTCTGGCGCAACAGGTCCAGGCCCGCATAGCGCGGCAGGACCGGCTCACCGGGTCCAAGGCGCTGCAATACCGGGGGCTACTCGATGAGTCGGCGATCCGGCGGCCGGTTGCCGACCGTCAAGTGTGGGCCGACCAGTTGGAGCGGCTCGTCCAAGCCGCCCACGAGCCCAACATCTCTTTGCAGATCGTGCCGTTCGGGATCGGCCCCCATCCCCTGGTCATGAGTTCGGTACAGCTTCTGTGGCTTCCCAGCGGGCGCACGGTCGCGTACATCGAAGGCAGTTGGAGCGGCCAACTGGTCCAGGAAATCGAGGACGTGGAGCGGCTGCGCTTGGCCTACGATCTCCTGAGGGATTCCGCACTTTCGACCGCCAAGTCTCTCGCACTGTTGCGAACCATGCTGGAGGACCACACGTCATGCCGAACTCCGCACCAGACCTGAGCACCGCCGCATGGCGTAAGTCGTCGTACAGCGGCGGTACGAACCCCGACAGCTGCATCGAGGTCGCGGACGGCTACCCGGGCGTGGTGCCCGTGCGGGACTCCAAGGACCCCCAGGGCCCGGCCCTGGTCTTCCCGGCCGCGGCCTGGGCCGCCTTCGTCGCCGACGTGCGGGCGGACCGCTTCCCGCTCTGACCGGGTGGCAGACGGGTTCTGGTACCCGCAGGTGCTTCTATGGTCACTCAGCGCTGCCGAGTAACCGCGTGGAGTCACCATGGCCGAACCGTCGACCCCTGCTGGATTCCGGCCGTCGAGGGGATTCCGGCGGGAGTTCAGGGACGCGGTGACGCCGCGGGCCTCGATCCTGATGCTCGGGGTGCTGATTCTCGAACTGGCCTTCGTCGTCTCCTACATCGGGGCCTTCCACTCGCCGAAGCCGAGCCGCATCCCGCTGGCCGTGGTGGCTCCGGCGCAGCCGCAGGCAAGGGCGGCGGTGGTCGGGAAGCTGAACGGCCTGCCGGGCAGGCCCCTGTCGGCCAGGCCGGCGGACAGCCTGAGCCAGGCGCGGGGCATGGTGCTGGACCGCAGCGTCCAGGCGGCGCTGGTGGTCGGCCCGGCTCGCGGGCCCGACCGGTTGCTGGTGGCGTCGGCCGGGGGGCCCGCGGGAGTGCAGTCCCTCCAGTCGGTCTTCCATAAGGTGAACGGGCCGGGGCGGGCGCTGACGGTCGTCGACCTGCGGCCGCCCAACCCCGCGGACGGGCGCGGGCTGAGCAGCTTCTACCTGGTGGTGGGCGTGATCGTCGGCGGGTACCTGGCGTCCGCCGCGCTGGCGATGTCCTACGGGGCGCGGCCCGCGAACCCGCACCGTACGGCCATCCGGCTCGGGGCGCTGGCGGTGCTGTCCGTGCTGTCCGGGCTCGGTGGGGCGATCGTCGCCGACTCCGTGTTCGGGGCGCTGACCGGGCACTTCTGGTCGCTCTGGTGGATCGCCGCGCTGATCACCTTCGCGACCGCGGCGGCCGGGATGGCCTTCCAGGTGCTGCTCGGGTCGGCCGGTATCGCCGTCTCCGTGCTGATCTTCGTGGTGCTGGGGAATCCGAGCGCTGGCGGGGTGTACCCGGCGTCGCTGCTGCCGCCGTTCTGGCGTGACCTCGGACCCGCGCTGCCGAACGGCGCCGGGGTGACGCTGGTGCGCAACTACTCCTACTTCGGCGGTCACGACACCGCCACCGCGTGGTGGGTGCTGTCCGCGTGGGCGGTGGGCGGGGTGCTGGTCGGCTTCGCGGCGTCGCTGCTCGGGAAACGGCGGGCCGCGCGGGCGGACGGCACGACCTGACGGGTGCCGGGGGCGGGACGCCGACCCGGGCCGCGTCTCGGCACCGAGGCCGCGGCGGCGGCCCCGGCGCCGGTCCCGGGCAATCAGTCGATCTGCTGCGGGATGAACAGGTCGTAGTAGCCGATGACGTCGACGACGACGTGCGCGCTGCCGGAGCTGTTGAGGTGCAGCCTCACGTTGCCCCCGTTGGTGTTGGCGACGGCGACGGTGTTCGAGATGGTCTGGCCCTTCGTCCAGTTCAGGAGTGAGGCCTTGAGCAAGCTGTCACCCCAGTACCCGTCGTAGGGGACCAGGACGCCGGAGGCGGTCGGCTGGGTGATCGTGATGTGCAGCAGCACGCCGTTCGACGTCCGGCCGCCCATCGAGTCGGCGAAGTCGAAGCGCAGGTTGATGTCGCCCTTCGCCGGGATCGGCCCGGTGGAGGCCGTGCCGGTGGCGTTGCGGGTGTCCAGGATCCGCTGCGCGCCGCCGTAGCGGAAGGAGGAGGTGACGTCGGGTGAGAAGTAGCCGTTGTAGTCGGCGATCAGGTGCACCGGGCCGGAGCTGTTGTTGTAGAAGGTGATCTTCCGGTCGGGTGCGGCCAGCGTCATCAGGTTGGCGACGGTCTGGCCCGCGGCCCAGTTGAGGTGCGACACCGCGGGGCGCGGCTGTCCCGCCGGGTACGCCGTCAGGACACCGGGGGCGGTGGATCCGGTGGCCGTGACGTTGAGGATGACGGCCGCCGGGTGCTGCGCCGCCGTGGGCGGCACGGTGACGGTGACGGTGCCGTGGGCGGGGACCGCGGTGGTGGTCGGCACCCCGATCCGGGCGCGGGTGTCCAGGATGCGCTGGGACTCCTGGACGCTGTTGAAGTAGCCGTGGGCGTCGCTGAAGTAGCCCTCCAGGTCGGCGATCACGTGGACGCTGCCGAGGGAGATGTCGGTGATCATGATCTTCCCGTCGTGCACCGGCACGGTCACCTGGCCGGCCAGCGTCTGCCCGGCCGCCCAGTTCACGGACGACGAGCCGTTGCCGAAGTTGTACGGCTCGACGGCGAGGTAGCCGGCGCGGGTACCGCCGGTCACCGTGACGTTCAGCACCACCGAGGTGACCCGGGTGGCGGGGACCTGGCCGATGCCGGTCACCGGCAGGATGACGGTGGTGCCCGACAGGGGCGCCTTCCCCGGCACGCCGATCGCCGCGCGGGTGTCGAGGATGCGGACGGGGTTCACCGGGTTGTACCCGGAGCCGACCCAGATCTTGCTGTCGGCCACATGAGCCGGCGCGCTCGGCCCCGCCGCGGTGGTCGCGGTCAGGGAGGGGTCGTACTGACCGGGCTCCGCGTACACGTGCTCCACCGTGTCCGAGGTCGTCACCAGCGGCGCGGTGCCGTCACCGAAGTCGTAGGTGTACGAGTACGGCGCGGTGAGCGTCCCCTCGGACGCGCTGAACGTGATGTCCAGCGGTGTCGTGCCGGAGGTCGGACGGGCGCCGAGCGTCGTGTACCAGGTCGCCTCGTGGGCGGCCGCGGTGCCCGCGGACAGCGTCGATGCCGCGGCCAGCGCCGCGACGACGAGCAGATGTCTGAGTCGCATGGTTCCCCCAGGAAGCCGACACGCGTCATGGCCTTCTTCCCCGGCCGCTGCTACGCGTGGTGGGTGGGCATCGCGTGTCCGCCGGAAGGCGGGCGCTGTCCCGCCCGTTGGACCCGCGACCCCGCCCGAGGGTTGTGCTGCGTCGGCGGCCACCTCCGGCACCTGCGCCGAGAGGGGAGGCCTGCGGGAGGGTACGGCCGCCTCGGACGCGGGCGCCGCCCTCGGCGTGGGAGCTACGGGGCTGCTCCACGCCACAGCGGTCGGCAGGCCCCCGCGACATGCCGAGGGCGGTCCGGCCGGTGGCTCGGACCGCCCTCGGGTGGCGGGGCGTCAGACCGTCAGGGTCTCCAGGAGGGCCGGGCGGACGCGGCCCTCGATCATCGCGCCCAGGCCCTGGACGGCCACGATGTCGGGGCGGTCGGCGACGTGGACGGGCATGCCGGTGGCCTGGCGGAGCATCAGGTCGAGGCCGGGCATCAGCGCGCTGCCGCCGGCCAGCATGATGCCGCGGTCGCCGAGGTCGGCGACCAGGTCGGGCGGGCAGTGGCGCAGGACGCCGGTGATGGCGTCGACGACCGCGGTCAACGGGGTTCGCATGGCGTGGCGTACGCCCTCGGTCTCGACCATGACCGAGCGGGCCATACCGCTGACCACGTCCCGGCCGTGCACCTCGGTGGTGGGGGTGCCGCCGGTGGCGGGGGCGCCGAGCATCTGGTGCAGGGGGCGTACGGACTGGCTGGGCAGCATCAGCTCGTGCGCGTTGCGCAGGTGCTGCACGACCGCGCGGTCGATGGCGTCGCCGCCGACCGGCACGGTCTCCGCCGACACGATCGAGCCGAGCGAGAGGACCGCGACCTGGGTGGTGCCCGCGCCGCACACCACGATCATGGTGGCCTCGGGGTGCTCCACCGGCAGCCCGCAGCCGACCGCCGCGGCGATCAGCGTGTCGACCAGCTCGACCCGGCGCGCGCCGAGCCCGTACATCGTCTCGATGGCGGCCCTGCGGGCGATCGGCTCGCTGCCGTGCGGGGTGCACACCGCGGCCCGCATCATCGGCATCCGCAGCCTGCGGCGGCCGAGCTTGTCGCCGAGGATGTGCCGCAGCATCCGCTGGGCCATGGCGATGTCGACCACCGCGCCGCCGGCGACCGGGCGGGAGACCCTGATGTGCTCGGGAGTGCGGCCGGCCATCTGCTCCGCGTTGGCGCCGACCGCGATGAGCGCGCCGGTGCGGATGTCGATCGCGGCGACGCTCGGCTCGTCGGCGACCAGGCCGCTGCCGCGCAGGTAGACCCGGGTGCGTGCGGCGCCCAGGTCGACGGCGACGGTGCAGCGGCGCAGCTGGACGAGCGCGGGGTTGGAGGGGACACCGATCATCGGACGCCCCCGGACTGGTGGCCGTGCCTGTGGTAGGTGGCCAGCGACCAGATGATGAAGACGTAGATCCCGATCATGATCAGCGACCAGGCGGGCTGGTAGGGCAGGAACATGAAGTTCGCCAGCAGGGCCAGCGAGGCGATGGCGATCCCCGCGAAGCGCGACCAGGCCGAGCCCCGGAGCAGGCCGAGGCCGACGAGGACGGCGATGACGCCGAGGACCAGGTGGATCCAGCCCCACGACGTGACGTTGAACTTGTAGACGTAGTCGCCCCGGGTGACGACGTAGACCGAGTCCTTGGCGATGCCGACGATGCCTTCCAGAATCGCCATGATGCCCGCGACCAGCAGCAGCACTCCCGCGAAGACCGTACCGCCGGCCGCCCACGCGCTGCGGTCGTCGTCGCGGTGCGGTGTGCGCGGGGCGCCGGGAGGCGGTTGCGCGGAGGGCGTGGATTGGCTCATGACGGCTCCCGAGTCCGAAGCGGACGGCGGGAACGGTCCGCGGCGCCCGATACGGCCGCGAGGCTTCACCGGGACGAACGCCGCGAATCCACACGAACCCGCCTTGACTACAACATGATGGGACGACCAGTCGGATAATGCGAGTAAGACTGGGCCGTACGGGAGTGCGCCATGCGGGGGTTTCGCGCGGAAGGGCGAACGCCGAGGACGGAGACGCGGCCTCCGGCTGCGGTGGCTGCCGTGTCTGCTCCGGCTGCTCCGGTTACTCCGGCTGCTCCGGTTACTCCGGCTCCTCCAGGCGGAAGCCGAGCTTCAGGCCGACCTGGTAGTGCTCGATCTCGCCGTCGACGATGTGCCCGCGCACCTGCGTCACCTCGAACCAGTCGAGGCCGCGCAGCGTCTGCGAGGCGCGCCGGATGCCGTTGCGCACGGCGGCGTCCACGCCTTCCGGCGAGGTGCCGACGATCTCCGTCACCCGATAGGTGTGCTCGGCCATGGCGGACTGCCCTTCACTGGGGGTCGGGGTGCCCTTCCACGGTGCCCCAGCCCGGCCGGAACCGCACGACGACCGCGGGCGCCCGCCGGGCGGCCGGACGGCGCTCGCGGTCCGCGCGGACGGGGCCCGGGGCCTCGGCTCTCAGCGCCTGCGGTAGCAGAGGGTGTACGCCAGCTGGGGGTAGTGGTCCGGCTTCCAGGTGGTCCACGCGTCGTTCCCGCAGAAGGTGCCGTCGTTGTACTTGGGGGTGCGGCCGGTGACGATGACGTTGGCCTTGGCGCAGGCGGCCGCGTGCAGGGAGGGCTGGGTGGCCGTACCGCTGAAGTGCATGCACTGGTTCAGGACGGCGTGGCCCGCGTCGTCCGGGTAGATCATCGACAGGCAGAGCGTGACGTCGAGGTCGGACCGGCCGCTCACCCCGAAGTGCTCCGCCCAGTCGTTGTTCCGCAGGCCCTTGCAGCGGCTGCCGTCGGTCGTGCCGGTGATCCGCTTCTGCACGGTGAAGGCGCCGTCCTGGCAGGCCAGCTCGTCCCAGTCGCTGGTGGCGGTGGTGCCGTAGACGCAGTCGCCGGCGACCGCGTGGTAGGCGGTGCCGTTCTCGTACTGGTAGCTGAGGCAGAGGACCAGGTCCTGGGCCGGGTAGGACACGTTCCAGGAGTCCTGGGGGACGCTGTCGCAGCCGTGCGTGTCAGTGGTGGCGTGCAGGACCTGGACGACCTTGAAGGTCTGCGGCCGGCAGGCGGCGGGCGCCAGCTCGGCGGACCGCGCCGTCCCGGTGCCGGTGAAGCAGTCGCCGGTCTGCGCGGTCGCGATCGGGTCCTCGGGGGTGGGGGAGTCGGAGGGGGCGGCGTCCGACGGGCCGTTGCCGTCGTCGCCCGGGGTGGCGCCCTCGTCGGCCGGGAGGTCACCGGGCAGGTCGCCGGGCAGGTCGGACAGGCCCGGGATTCCGGTCGCCGTCGCGCCCGCGGGCGGATGCGTCGCCAAGGAGTCGTCGTGCGAGCTGCCCGCGGTCAGCACCAGCGCGGCGATGACGGCGAGCCCGACCGCCGTGGCCAGGACGGACGCGGGGATCTCGCGCCACCACGGCCGCGGCGCGGGCGCCGCGAGCGGCGGCACGGCAAGCGGCGGGGGCGCGAGCGGCGGGGCGGCACCGGGCGGCATGGCGAGCGGCGGGGCGGCCCCCGGCGGCATGGCGAGCGGCGGGGCGGCCCCCGGCGGCACGGTACCCGGCGGGGCGGTGCCGAGCCGGGCGGCCAGGTCGTGGACGGTCGGCCGGGCGGCGGGGCGCGCGGCCAGGCAGTCGGTGATGAGCCGCGCCAGGACGGGGTCGCCGACCGGCAGCGGACCCTGCCAGGCGCCCGGCGGGCGGCCCGTGGCGGCGAAGTGCAGGACGGCACCGACCGTGTGGACGGCGTCCGGGTCAGGGCCCGCGCCCCGCACGACGTGCGCGATGCCGAAGGGGGCCAGCCGCGGCCCCTCGGGCGCCATGATCACGGCGGACGGGTCGAGGCCGGTCAGGAGGACGCCGGCCGCCTGCGCGCCGGCGAGCGCGCCGGTCAGCGCCACCGCCAGGTCGCGCAGCAGATGCGCCGGCAGCGGCCCGCTGCCGGCGACGCCTCCCGCCAGCGTCGTCGCGTCGGGCCCCGGCGAGGCCAGCCAGGGCGCCGCGCTCTCGGTGTCCGCGTCGACGGGCAGGACGTAGGGCCCGGCGACACGGCGGGCGTCGTCCACGTCGCGCCGGAAGCGGGCGCGGGCCCGCGAGTCGGCCGCGAGCCGCGGGTGCAGCAGGGTGACGGTGACCGTGGCGCCGCCCGGGTGGCGGCCCGCGTAGGCCTGCCCCAGCTCGCTCGCGCCGAGCCTGCCCACCAGCTGGTATGGGCCGACCTGTGCCGGGTCGCCCGCCGTCAGCGGTTCCATGTCGCAACTCCCCCGTTCCGTAGCGCGCGTTGCCGCCCGAGGCGCGCTACCGCGACCGGCTGCCTGATCGCCGGTCAGCCGACTGAGGGGACACTGTGGCACTCGCCGTACGCGGGGGCGCCACCGGGGCGCTGGCGGCGAGTGGCGGGCGAGCGGTGGGCGGGCGGCGGGGCGGCGGCTCAGTGGTGGAAGGCGGTCGCCTTCGATTCCGGCCGGTTCAGCGGGTGCGACTGGCGGTGCAGCTCGGGCAGCAGCGCGTTCAGGTCGCCCATCAGCAGGTCGGCCAGGTCCTCCGAGAAGCCGTTGCGGCACACCACCCGCAGCACCGCCAGGTCCTCCCGGTCGGCCGGGAAGGTGTAGGCGGGCACCAGCCAGCCGTGCTCGCGCAGCCGCCGGGACACGTCGAAGACGTCGAAGGACGTCACGTCGGCGGCGGTGGTGACCGCGAAGACCGGCAACTGGTCGCCGCGGCTGATCAGCCGGAATTCGTCCAGCGCCGCGAAGCGCTCGGCGAGCGACATCGCCACGTCGCGGCTGGTCTGCTGCACCGCCCGGTAGCCCTCCCTGCCCAGCCGCAGGAAGGTGTAGTACTGCGCCACCACCTGCGCGCCCGGGCGGGAGAAGTTCAGCGCGAAGGTCGGCATGTCGCCGCCCAGGTAGTTCACCCGGAAGACCAGCTCCTCGGGCAGCGCCTCGGCGTTCCGCCACAGCGCCCAGCCGACGCCCGGGTAGACCAGGCCGTATTTGTGCCCCGAGGTGTTGATCGAGGCGACCCGCGGCAGGCGGAAGTCCCACTCCAGGTCCTCGTCGAGGAAGGGCGCGATCATGCCCCCGGAGGCGCCGTCGACATGCACCGGGATGGGCGTACCGGTGCGCTCCTCGTACGCGTCCAGCGCCGCGCAGATCTCCGCGACCGGCTCGTAGGAACCGTCGAAGGTCGAGCCGAGTACCGCGACCACCCCGATGGTGTTCTCGTCGCACAGTGCCAGCGCCGCGTCCGCGTCCAGGTGCAGCCGGTCCCCGCTCATCGGCGCGAGCCGGGCCTCGACCTCCCAGAACGTGCAGAATTTCTCCCAGCACACCTGCACGTTCGCGCCCATCACCAGATTGGGCCGGGCCGTCGTCGGGTATTCCTTGGTGCGCTTCATCCAGCGCCGCTTCAGCGCCATCCCGGCGAGCATGCACGCCTCGGACGACCCGGTGGTCGAGCACCCGACGACCGCGCCGGGCTCCGGCGCGTTCCACAGGTCGGCGAGGATCGCCACGCAGCGCCGCTCCAGCTCGGCCGTTCGTGGGTATTCGTCCTTGTCGATCATGTTCTTGTCCCTGCACTCCGCCATCAGGATGTCCGCCTGCGGTTCCATCCAGGTGGTGACGAAGGTGGCCAGGTTCAGCCGCGAATTGCCGTCGAGCATCAGCTCGTCGTGCACGAGCTGGTACGCGGCGTGCGGCGTCATCGGCCCGTCCGGCAGCCGGTGCTTCGGCGGGGCCACGGCCATCCCGCCGACCGGGTCGGCCTCCCCGAAGAACGGGTTCACCGCGATCGCCCGCGGACTTCCTGAGCCTTTGTGCAGTGACATGCCGTCACGATATGTCCGCACGTGCGGCTTCGCCGGTAAGGCGGGTGCGACGAGCCCACCGCCGGGGAAACACCGCCCGGCGGTGGGCCGCGGCCGCCGGTTACTCCAGGAGCGGCTGCTGCGCCGGCGCCGGACAGATGCGCCGGCCCTCGTGGTCGAAGACGTAGAGGTGCGCGAGATCGACCAGCAGGGGGACGCGGTCCCCGCGGCGTACCCGGATGTCCGGCCCGGTGCGGACCACCAGGTCGCCGGTCTGGGTCTCGGGCGTCGTGGGCCGGTCCATGACCGAGACGGGCGACTGCCGTGGCTTGGGCGGCACCCCGTCGCCTGACGGCGCGGCGCCCTCGCGGTCCATCATGCTGGCCTGGATGCGCCGTGCGGCCTTCTGCGCGAGCTTGCCGAGGCCGACGCCGCCGTTGGCGCCCCGGCGGGAGCTGTTCTTCGCCGCGGGCGCGGGGCGCGGCGCCTCCAGCTCGGGGACCACCGCGGGACGCGACCCGGTGTTGAGGTGGACCAGCGACTCGTGGCCCTGGTACTCGATGTGCTCCACGATGCCGCTGAGCACCACCTCGCCGGCGTGCGCCTGGCTGGGCTGGGCGATGCGCACCGCCTCCGAGCGCAGCCCGACGATGATCCGCCGGCCCTGCTGGATGCGCAGCATCTGGTGGTCGTAGTTCAGCGGCTCCGGCAGCCCGAGCCGCTGCCGGCCGAAGTCGATCCACATGCCGCCGGTGAGCGGGGCGATGACGGTGGCCTGGAGCAGGTTGATCCGCGGGGTGCCCACGAAGGCGGCGACGAAGACGTTCTCCGGCAGGTGGTACGCCTCACGGGGGGTGCTGAGCTGCTGCAGCACACCGCTGCGCATGATCGCGACCCGGTCGCCCAGCGACATGGCCTCGGCCTGGTCGTGGGTGACGTAGACGGTGGTGACGCCCATGCCGTGGGTGAGCCGGGCGATCTCGGCGCGCAGGTGGGCGCGCAGCTTGGCGTCGAGGTTGGACAGCGGCTCGTCCATCAGGAAGACCGACGGGTGCCGGGAGATGGCGCGGCCCATGGCGACGCGCTGGCGCTCACCGCCGGAGAGCTGCCCCGGGTAGCGGTCGAGGATCTCCTCGATGCCGAGGATGCGTGCGGTCTCGTCGACCCGCGGCCCGTGCTCCTCGCCCGGCATCTCGAAGCGCAGCGGGAACCCGATGTTCTCCCGGCTGGTCATGCTCGGGTACAGGGCGAAGTTCTGGAAGACCATGGCCATCCGGCGGTCGCCCGGCGCGAGGTCGTTGGAGTACTCGCCGTCGAGCAGCAGCTCGCCCGTGGTGATGTCCTCCAGGCCGGCGATCATCCGCAGGACGGTCGACTTTCCGCAGCCGGAGGGCCCGAGCAGCACCAGGAACTCCCCTGGCGCGATGTCCAGCGAGAACCTGTCCACGGCAGGCGACGGCTGCTTCGGGTAGTACTTGGAAACTTCGTGCAAGGTGATGGCGCGAGTCATAACGGGAGCCGCCAGGTGGTTCGGACGCAGTGACGGGGCACGTGGGGGGATGACTTTCCGGACATGCGGTGGTGCACGGGTGACACTGCGGAGAAGGTAGTCCCTACTGGCAGGTTGCGGAACGTTTGTATCAACACTCCATTGATACTTTTGGATCGTGACGAACATCGCGCTCGGTCCGAGCTGGCTCTCTCCCGACCATCTGATCAACACCTACGGCCTGTGGGGCGTACTGCTGATCGTGTTCGCGGAGTGCGGGCTGCTGATCGGATTCTTCCTGCCAGGGGACTCGCTCCTGTTCACCACCGGCCTGCTGGTCGCCGGCGGGACCCTTGACCGGCCGCTGTGGATGGTCGCCCCGCTGATCGCACTCGCCTCGGTGGTGGGCCAGCAGGTCGGATATCTGTTCGGCCGCAAGGTCGGCCCCACGCTCTTCAGCCGCCCCGACTCCCGGCTGTTCAAGCGGGAGAACGTCGAGAAGGCGCACGGCTTTTTCGAGCACCACGGGCCCAAAGCCATCGTGATGGCCTGTTTCGTACCGGTGGTGAGAACGTTCACCCCGATCGTCGCAGGCGTCAGCCGAATGAACTACCGCACCTTTGTCACCTTCAATCTCATCGGCGGCACCCTGTGGGGAGCCGGTGTCACCCTGCTGGGTTACTGGCTCGGCCAGATCCAATTCGTCAAGGACAACATCGAGGCGATCCTCGTCCTGGTGGTGCTGGTGTCCGTGGTGCCGCTGATCGTCGAGTACCTGCGCTCGCGCAAAGGGAAGGCGGCGCCCGCCCAGGTGACGGACGTGCCGGCGGCCCACGAGGCCGGCGGTGCGGAGGCGCCCGAGGCCGCCGGGACGCCGCGCACCAGCGGCCGGCACCGCGCGCAGAAGAACTGAGGCCGGGCGGGTGACGGGCGGCGGCCCAGGGGCGGGGGAGGAGCGCGAACCGTCCAACGGGCGGCCGTCCGCCATGCCGCCGCCCGTGCCGTCCACCGTGCCGCCGGGCCCCGCGGCCGGGTCGGCCTTCACGCCGCCCGAGGGCATCCCGGTCATCACACTGCCGCCCGGCGACGCCCGCTGGCAGGACCGGATGCGCACCTTCGTCCGGCTGTCGGTGACCGAGCGGCCCGGGCCCGAGGTGGCCATGGCCGGCCCCGAAGGCGGGCACACCGTCTCGGTGCCCCGGGTGCTCGACCTGACCCTGCGGATCGGCGAGCTGCTGCTGGCCGGCGGCGAGGGCGCGGAGGACGTCGAGGCGGCGATGCTCGGCGTCGGCTACGCGTACGGCCTGGCCAGGGTGGAGCCCAATGTCACCTTCACCCTGCTGGGCATCTCCCACCAGCCCTCGCTGACCGACCCGCCGCTGACCATGACCCGCACGGTGCGGCGCCGTGGCACCGACTACACGCGGCTCGCCGCGGTCTACCGCCTCGTGGACGACATCACCGCCGGCGAGGTGACCCTGGAGGACGCCTACCGCCGCCTCGCCGACATCCGGCGCAACCGGCACCCCTACGGCAGCTGGCTGCTCACCGGCGCCGCCGGGCTGCTCGCCGGGGCGGCCAGCCTGCTGGTCGGCGGCAACCTGATCATCTTCCTGGCCGCGGGCCTCGCCGCGATGCTCGGCGACCGCCTCGCCTGGCTCCTGGCCGGGCGCGGAATCCCGGAGTTCTACCAGTTCGCGGGGGCCGCGATGCCCGCCGCCGCGATGGGCGTCCTGGTCGACCGCGCCCACTGGATCCCCGGCGCCGCGGGCGTCCAGTCCTCCGCCGTCATCACCGGCGGCCTCTTCGCCCTCCTCCCCGGCCGGGCCCTGGTCGCCGCCGTCCAGGACGGCCTGACCGGCTTCTACATCACCGCGTCGGCGCGGCTCCTCGAAGTGATCTACCTTGTCGTCGGCATCGTCATCGGCGTGACCCTGATCCTCTACGCGGGGGTCAAACTCGGCGCCGACCTCAATCCCGACCAGGCGATCCGGGCGTACGACCACCCGTGGGTGCAGCTGGTCGCCGCGATGGTCCTGACCCTGGCCTTCGCCGTGCTGCTCCAGTGCGAGCGGACGGTGCTCCTCCTCGCCACCCTCAACGGCGGCGTCGCCTGGACCGTCTTCGGCGTCCTGCACCAGCAGGCAGGCGGCAACCAGGTCGCCGCCACCGCGGCGGCCGCCGGCCTCGTGGGCCTCTTCGGCCAGCTCATGGCCCGCTACCGCTACGTGTCCGTCCTGCCGTACGTGACAGCGGCGATCGGCCCGCTGCTGCCCGGCTCCGCCACGTACTTCGGCCTGCTGGCCTTCACCCAGAACCACGCGTCCCAGGGCTTCACCCAACTCACCCGGGCCGCCGCCCTGGCCCTCGCCCTCGCCATCGGCGTCAACCTCGGCAACGAAATCGCCCGCCTCGCGCTCCCCACTCCCGGCCCGGCGACCCCTCGCCGCGCCGCCAAACGCACCCGCGGCTTCTAGGGCCTGCGCAGGACGGCGCCCCCAGGGGCGCGGGGAACTGCGCGCTCAGCCCACCACTGTCCGGCGGTCCGGGGCGGACCGAAGAGCCCCTTTCGGTCGGTGGCGACGTGCAGCCGGGTCGGCGGCTGGTCGCGCAGTTCCCCGCGCCCCTGTAGGGCGCCGTCTTGCGCAGGGGCCCGCCCCTAGGGGCGCGGGGAACTGCGCGCTCAGCCCACCACTGTCCGGCGGTCCGGGGCGGACCGAACGGCCCCTTCCGGCCGGTGGCGACGTGCAGCCAGCCGCAGGGTCAGGACGAGGACACGGCGGAGCCGAGCGCGTCGAGGGCGGACTGGGCCGCGGTGGCCGAGGGGGCGCCCTGGGTCATGAAGCAGAAGGCCAGCACCCGGCCGGAGGGGGTGACCGTCACCCCGGCGATCGTGTTCGTACCGGTCAGCGTGCCGGTTTTGGCCCGGACGACCCCGGCCCCGGGCGTCGCGGTGAAGCGGGCGGCGAGCGTGCCCGTGAAGGACGCTATGGGCAGGCCGGTGAGGACGGGCCGCAGCTCGGAGTGGGCGGGGGAGGCGGCGAGGGCCAGGATGCGGGTCAGCGTGGCCGGCGACAGCGCGTCGACGTGGTCGAGGCCGCTGCCGTCGGCGAAGACGGCGGAGGTGAGGGGGACGCCGTATCGCCGCAGGGCCGCCGCGACAGCCTTCGCGGAGCCCGCGAAACTGGCGGGGCGGCCCGTCGCCAGGGCGACCTGCCGGGCCAGCGCCTCGGCCAGGTCGTTGTCGGAGTCGGTGAGCATCCGCTCGACCAGCGCGCTGACCGGCGCGGACTGGTGCGCGGCCAGCTGCGTACCGCCGGCGCCGCGGGCGGCCGCGGGATGGCCGGTGACGGTGATGCCGTGGGAGCGCAGCAGCTTCGCGAAGGACGCGGCCGCGGAGAGAGCCGGGTCGGTGGTGCGGGTGGCGGGGCCGCTGGCACTGCCGTCGAGGCGGCCCTCGCGGACCATGAGCGCGGTGACGGGCGCGAGGTTCTCGTTGCGGCCGATGGGGTGGAGTACGGGCCCCGAGTAGAGCGACGTGTCGTAGCCGAGCCGTACGGACGTGGCGCCGCGGGCGCGCAGCGCGGCGGCGGTGTCGGCGGCGAGCCCGCCGAGTTCGAGGGTCGGGTCGCCGCCGCCGACGAGCACGATGCGGCCGGGGGTGGTCGTGACGACGCGGGTCGTCAGCGTGCGGCTGCCGCCGAGGGTGCCGAGTGCGGCGGTGGCGGTGGCGAGCTTGGTGGTGGACGCCGGGGTGGAGGCGGTGCCGGACCTGTGGTCGTAGAGCAGCCGGCCGGTGGCGACGTCGAGCACCGCCCCGGTGCGGGTCGTGCCGAGATCGGGGGAGGTCATGAGCGGGGCGAGCCTGGCCGCCAGGGCCTTCACGGCGGGCGGCCGCCCGGTGCCCGCGGCGGCGAGGACGGGCGCCGCGGAGGGCGCGGGCGGCACGGCGGCCGCGGCCGCCGCCACGGAGGGGCGTACGGCCGGCGGCGCGGCCGTACGGCTGTCCCTGGCGGCGGCGAGCGACCGCTCGGCCGTACGCTGGCCGCCGTCCCACGGCCCCGCCGCGGCGACGGCGCCGACGGCCACCACGGCGCCTATTGCCGCGGATATCGCCACGACCTGCACATTCCTGCCGTGCGGCACCCCCGACCAGCCCCTTTCGCGACCACCCACTTGCGTGGGAGACACTTAATCACCCGCAGTATGCGCTGATCATGGAGGAGTAGGGCCTTGGAGTTCGACGTCACGATCGAGATCCCGAAGGGTTCGCGGAACAAGTACGAGGTGGACCACGAGACCGGTCGTATCCGCCTGGACCGCCGGCTCTTCACCTCGACCAGCTATCCCGCCGACTACGGCTTCATCGAGAACAGCCTCGGCCAGGACGGCGACCCGCTGGACGCGCTGGTCATCCTGGACGAGCCGACCTTCCCCGGCTGCCTGATCACCTGCCGCGCCATCGGCATGTTCCGCATGACCGACGAGGCCGGCGGCGACGACAAGGTGCTGTGCGTGCCCGCGTCGGACCCGCGGGTGGAGCACCTGCGGGACATCCACCACGTCAGCGAGTTCGACCGGCTGGAGATCCAGCACTTCTTCGAGGTCTACAAGGACCTGGAGCCCGGCAAGTCCGTCGAGGGCGCCGACTGGGTCGGCCGCGCCGAGGCCGAGGCCGAGATCGAGGAGTCCTTCCGCCGGCTCAAGGAGCACGGACCGGGCCACTGACCGGCTGAGCGCACCGCGCACAGCGTCACGTACCGCCGAGGGGCGGGTCGGGGAATGTTCCCCGGCCCGCCTTTTCGCCTCCCGCGGCTTGCCCCAAAGCGCGGACCGGCAACGTACCGTGAAGGCATGACGAGCATCGGTGGAAGCGAGATGGTCGACTGGAACCTCGCCGTGGCGACAGCCCAGAGGCTGACGCGGCCGGGGCCTGAGGTGAGCCGGGACGAGGCGCGGGCGATCGTGGCCGAGCTGCGCGGGCACGCGCTGGACTCGGAGGCGCACGTGCGGGCCTTCACCCGGATGTTCGCGGACGGGGACGCGACCCCGCAGGGCACACCCGTGCTGATCGTGGACCGGGCGGGCTGGGTCAAGGCGAACGTGGCGGGCTTCCGCGAGGTCCTCAAGCCGCTGCTGGTCAAGATGGCGGCGCGCAGGCCCGGCGGCCCGGGCGGGGTGATGCTCGGCACGGTCGGCGGGAAGGTCACCGGCGTGGAGGTCGGGATGCTGCTGAGCTTCCTGTCCTCCCGGGTGCTCGGGCAGTACGAGACCTTCGCGCCGCCCAGCCGCGACATGCCGGCGGGGCCGGTCAAGCCGGGGCCCGGCGAGTCGCGGGCGGGCCGGCTGCTGCTGGTGGCGCCCAACATCGTGCAGGTCGAGCGGGAGCTGGACGTGGACCCGCACGACTTCCGGCTGTGGGTGTGCCTGCACGAGGAGACGCACCGCACGCAGTTCTCCGCGGTGCCGTGGCTGCGCGACCACATCGAGGGCGAGATCCAGTCGTTCCTCGGCGAGACCGACCTGGACGCCTCCACGGTCATCGAACGGGTCAGGCAGGCCGTGCAGTCCTTCAGCGGGAGCAAGGACGCGGCGGAGGGGGCCGAGGCGGCCGCCGACACGCCGGACGACGACGGGCGCAGCCTGGTCGACCTGGTCCAGACGCCCGCCCAGCGGGAGATCCTGGCCCGGCTGACCGGTGTGATGTCGCTGCTCGAAGGCCACGCCGACTACGTGATGGACGGTGTGGGGCCCCAGGTGGTGCCGAGCGTCGCGGAGATCCGGGAGAAGTTCAGCCGCCGCCGCGCCAGCGGTGCCGGGCGGCTGGACCAGGCGCTGCGCCGGATGCTGGGCCTGGACGCGAAGCTGCGGCAGTACCGCGACGGCGAGCGGTTCGTCCGGGCCGTGGTCGGCGAGGTCGGCATGGACGGCTTCAACAAGGTATGGACGTCGCCGAACACGCTGCCGACCAAGGCGGAGATCGGCAAACCGGCGGAGTGGGTGGCCCGCGTGCACGGTCGCACCGACGGCTGACGAGCGAGCGCCCGCAGTGGGCGGCCGAGGGACGAGGCCGTCCGCGGAGGGCGTGAGGAGGAAGCCGGAGCGATGGGGGTGCGGGGTGACGAGCGAGCGCCCGCAGTGGGCGGCCGAGGGACGAGGCCGTCCGCGGAGGGCGTGAGGAGGAAGCCGGAGCGATGGGGGGTGCGGCGTGAGGAGGGAGCCGGAGGGGTGAGGAGCGCGCGCTGACCCCCTTGGCGCCCCCCGGTTCACCCGTCCGAGGGACCGTAGACGCAGGGTAGGGCGTGCGATGCTCGGGTAATGCCCAGAGTTCTGTCACCATCTGGATACCCTGCGTCATCTCCTCTCGTCGATCCTGCTCTTCGCAGCCCTCACAGCCTCCTCAGGAGGGAACCGGACATGGGACCCCACCCCACGGTCGCGGCGATACGCCTGGCGGTCCGCCGCGTCCTGCACGACGTCCTCAGCTCGTCCGCCGACCCGCACCCCGTGGTGCTCGCCGCGTGCAGCGGCGGGGCCGACTCCATGGCGCTGGCCGCCGCCCTCGCCTTCGAAGGGCCGCGGCTGGGCGTGCGGTCCGGCGCGGTCACCGTCGACCACGGCCTGCAGGACGGCTCCGCCCTGCGCGCGCAGGAAGTGGCCGGCCGGCTGCGAGCCCTGGGTCTGGACCCGGTGGACGCGGTCGGCGTGACCGTCGGCCGCCAGGGCGGACCCGAGGCCGCGGCCCGCGACGCCCGCTACGCGGCGCTCGACGCCGCTGCCGACCGGCTCGGCGCGGCTGCCGTGCTGCTCGGCCACACCCGCGATGACCAGGCAGAAACGGTGCTGCTCGGGCTCGCCCGCGGCTCCGGTATCCGGTCGCTGTCCGGCATGGCCGCGGTCTCCGGGGCGGGCGGCCGCTACCGGCGGCCCTTCCTGCTGCTGGACCGCGACACCGTGCGGCAGGGCTGCCTGGCCCAGGGCATCACCGTGTGGGATGACCCGCACAACCACGACCCCGCCTACACCCGCTCCCGGGTCAGGCACGAGGCGCTGCCGGTCCTGGAGAAGTCCCTCGGCAAGGGCGTCGTCGAGGCGCTGGCCCGTACCGCCCAGCTGTCCAGGGACGACGCCGACGCGCTCGACCAGTGGGCGGCCGACGCCCAGGCCGACGCGGCGGGCGACGACGGCAGCCTGGACGTACGCCGGCTGGCCACGCTGCCCGCCGCGGTGCGCCGCCGGGTGCTGCGCAGAACGGCCATCGCCGCGGGCTCGCCGCCGGGCTTCCTGTTCGCCCGGCACATTGAGGAGGTGGACCGCCTGGTCACCGGCTGGCACGGGCAGAAGGCGCTCAACCTGCCGGGCGGCGTCGCCGTGCTGCGGGCCAATGGCAGACTGGTCTTCTCGCCGTCGTAGACGCGCCGACGTGGACCCGAGCAGCTGAGGGACGTACCAGGCAGTGAACGAGATCGACATGGGCACCGACCTGGAGAAAGTGCTCATCTCCAAGGCAGAGATCGACGCCAAGCTGGTGGAGCTGGCCGCGGAGATCGACCGGGACTACGCGGGCAAGGACCTGCTGATCGTGGGGGTGCTCAAGGGCGCCGTCATGGTCATGGCGGACCTGGCCCGCGCCCTGTCGAGCGAGGTCACCATGGACTGGATGGCGGTGTCCTCCTACGGGGCGGGCACCAAGTCCTCCGGGGTGGTGCGCATCCTCAAGGACCTGGACACCGACATCGCCGGCCGGGACGTCCTGGTCGTCGAGGACATCATCGACTCGGGTCTGACGCTGTCCTGGCTGATCAGCAACCTGGGCTCGCGCGGCCCCGCCTCCCTGGAGGTCTGCACGCTGCTGCGCAAGCCCGAGGCGGCCAAGGTGGAGATCGACGTGAAGTACACCGGCTTCGACATTCCCAACGAATTCGTCGTCGGCTACGGCCTGGACTATGCCGAGAAGTACCGGAATCTGCCCTTCGTCGGCACGCTCGCCCCGCACGTCTACGGCGGCTGACAGAGGGCCCACAGGCCGCTGACAGGCCGTCGGGAGGCGGTCGGGAGGCGGCACGGCCGCCGCCCGGGTGGCCTGGGGAACCGATGGCGCTTTCCCGGCGTTGGAGCAGGGGAAAGCGGGTTGGTTAACAGTCGGCGGCGCCCTCGGGTGACAATGCTGGGGTACCGTCCGAAGGTCGGGTCATTACAACACCGGATGCACACGTGCCGACAGGCGGCGGTGCCTCACTGTGGCAGGAGGGACGGGGCGGTTTCGCCCCGCATGGATGGACGTGAAGCGCTATTTCCGTGGGCCAGTGATGTGGATCGTGCTGGTTGTCCTCGCCGTGGTCGTGCTGATGCAGGTGGTCGGGTCCGGCGGCGGCTACAAGACGGTGGACACCGGCGCGGTACTGCACGCGATCGACACCAACCAGGCCAAATCAGCCGAGCTGACCACCGGGGACGACAACTCCATCAAGGTGCAGCTCAAAAACGGCGTGAAGATCGAAGGCAGCTCCAAGGTCAGGGCCAGCTACATCGGCGACCAGGGTGCCGCGATCGCCGCTGACCTGCAGCGGATCGTGGACGGCCAGGTCAAGGGAGTCCAGCTCCCCGACAAGTACACCGTCTCGCAGTCCAAGCAGAACGCCTTCCTCGGCATCCTGCTGTCGCTGCTGCCCTTCGTCCTCATCGTGGTGGTCTTCCTCTTCCTGATGAACCAGATGCAGGGCGGCGGTTCGCGCGTCATGCAGTTCGGGAAGTCCAAGGCCAAGCTGATCACCAAGGACACCCCCAAGACGACGTTCTCCGACGTCGCCGGTTGTGACGAGGCGGTGGAGGAGCTCCAGGAGATCAAGGAGTTCCTGCAGGAGCCCGCCAAGTTCCAGGCCGTCGGCGCCAAGATCCCCAAGGGCGTGCTGCTGTACGGCCGCCCTGGTACCGGCAAGACCCTGCTCGCGCGGGCCGTCGCCGGCGAGGCGGGCGTGCCGTTCTACTCGATCTCCGGTTCCGACTTCGTCGAGATGTTCGTCGGTGTCGGCGCCAGCCGGGTCCGCGACCTGTTCGAGCAGGCCAAGGCCAACGCGCCGGCGATCGTCTTCGTCGACGAGATCGACGCCGTCGGCCGGCACCGCGGCGCGGGCCTCGGCGGCGGGCACGACGAGCGGGAGCAGACGCTCAACCAGCTGCTGGTCGAGATGGACGGCTTCGACGTGAAGGGCGGCGTGATCCTCATCGCCGCCACCAACCGGCCCGACATCCTCGACCCGGCGCTGCTGCGCCCGGGCCGTTTCGACCGGCAGATCGCGGTCGACCCGCCGGACCTGCAGGGCCGCCTGGAGATCCTCACGGTGCACCAGAAGGGCAAGCCGATCGCGCCGGACGTCGACCTGATGGCCGTCGCCCGCCGCACCCCCGGCTTCACCGGTGCGGACCTGAGCAACGTGCTGAACGAAGCGGCGCTGCTCACCGCCCGCGGCGACAAGAAGCTGATCGACAACGGCACGCTGGACGAGGCCATCGACCGCGTCGTGGCCGGTCCGCAGAAGCGCACCCGCATCATGTCGGACAAGGAGAAGAAGATCACCGCGTACCACGAGGGCGGACACGCCCTGGTCGCGGCGGCCTCGCCGAACTCCGACCCGGTGCACAAGGTGACGATCCTGTCCCGCGGCCGTGCCCTGGGCTACACGATGGTGCTGCCCGACGAGGACAAGTACTCGACCACGCGCAACGAGATGCTGGACCAGCTCGCCTACATGATGGGCGGCCGGGCGGCGGAGGAACTGGTCTTCCACGACCCGACCACCGGCGCGTCCAACGACATCGAGAAGGCCACCACCACGGCCCGCGCGATGGTCACGCAGTACGGCATGACCGAGCGGCTGGGCGCGATCAAGTTCGGTTCCAGCGACTCCGAGCCCTTCCTCGGCCGTGAGATGGGTCACCAGCGCGACTACTCGGAAGAGGTCGCCGGGCTGGTGGACGAGGAGGTCAAGAAGCTGATCGAGACGGCGCACAACGAGGCCTGGGAGATCCTGGTCGAGAACCGCGACGTCCTGGACAACCTCGTGCTGGCGCTGCTGGAGCGGGAGACGCTGAACAAGCAGGAGATCGCCGAGATCTTCGCGCCGATCGTGAAGCGTCCGCCGCGTCCCGCCTGGACCGGCTCGGCCCGGCGCACGCCGTCGACCCGGCCCCCGGTGCTCTCGCCGAAGGAGCTGGCGCTGGCCAACGGCCAGCAGTCCAACGGCAACGGCCCGGCGGCCATCTCGACGACCAAGCCGCCGGTGGAGCCGGTCGACCTCCCCGAGGACGACAGGTCCGACAGCTGAGAAGCCGCAGGTCCGGGAACCTCCCGGAATGAAGGCCGCGGCCCCGGGGTTTTACCCTGGGGCCGCGGCCTTTTGTTCTCGCGGCACCCGGGCCGTCCGTACCAGCAGCAGGAACGAGGCACCATGACCGACCCCGTGACACTCGACGGCGAGGGCCGGATCTCCGAGTTCGACGAGAAGCGCGCCGCCGCCGCGGTACGCGAACTGCTGCTCGCCGTCGGTGAGGACCCCGACCGCGAGGGTCTGCGGGAGACCCCGAACCGGGTGGCGCGCGCCTACCGGGAGATCTTCTCCGGCCTGTGGCAGGAGCCGGAGGACGTGCTGACCACCACCTTCGACATCGGGCACGACGAGATGGTACTGGTCAAGGACATCGAGGTGATGTCCTCGTGCGAGCACCACCTGGTGCCCTTCGTCGGGGTCGCCCACGTCGGCTACATCCCCTCGCTGAGCGGCAAGATCACCGGCCTGTCGAAGCTGGCCCGGCTGGTCGACGTCTACGCCCGCCGCCCGCAGGTGCAGGAACGTCTCACCACCCAGATCGCCGATTCCCTGATGCGGATACTGGAGCCGCGCGGGGTGATCGTGGTCGTGGAGTGCGAGCACATGTGCATGACGATGCGAGGCGTCCGCAAGCCCGGCGCCAAGACGATCACCTCGGCGGTTCGCGGGCAGCTGCGCGACCCGGCCACCCGCTCCGAGGCGATGAGCCTGATCATCGGGCGCTGAGCGCCGCGCCTGTTCAGGGCGACAGGTGGGCGCTCAGCCAGTCGACGGCCGGCGGGATCTCCCGCGACCAGGTCGTGAAGTTGTGGCCGCCGCTGGGCAGGATGATCGACGAGATCCGGGTCGGCCCGCCCCCCAGGGTGACGAAGCGCACGGTCGCCCGGTAGTTGTGCTCGCCGTGCCGGCTGCTGGTGACCAGCAGGCTCACCGGCGGGTGCGGGAGGTGGCCGAGCCGCCACATCAGGTCGTTGGAGGCGCGGCGGGCGGGGCTGCCGCCGTAGAGGTCCCCGGTGGTGGCGTCCTTCGGGGCGCCGTAGTCCGCCGACAGACCCACCGCCGTGCTGTAGGCGCCAGGGTCGCGCAGGGCGAGCTTGAGGGCGCAGTAGCCGCCCGTGGAGTCGCCGATGATGCCCCAGCTCGCCGGGCCCGCGCCGAGGCGGTAGCGGGCCGCCAGTGACTTCCGCAGGTCGGCGGCGAAGAAGGTCTCGGTCTGCGGCCCGCCCGGCACGTCCGTGCACTCGGTGTCGCGCGGCGGCGCCACCGTGGGCCGCATCATGACCAGCACCATCGGCTGGGCGGTGCCCCGCCGCACCTGGCCCGCGGCGATCGCCGGGTATCTGAGCTTCTTGTACAGCGCCTCCGCGGTGCCCGGGTAGCCGGTGAGCACCACGACGGCGGGGAAACGCCGCTGCGGCTCCCGGAAGTATTCGGGCGGCAGGTAGACGTACGCCGTCGTCGTGATGCCCGACACGCCGCCGGTGACGGCGATCTTCTGGATCTGGCCGCCGAGCCGGGGCACCGCGCCGCCCTGCACGTTGGTGTGGATGGTGCTGAGCACCCGCAGCGCCGAGTCGGCCGGCGAGCCCCCCGCCGCGTGGTCCACCACGACGCCGGGCGTGGTGTCGCGGCCGAAGAGGTCGGCCCAGGAGGCGTAGAAGCCGAAGGAGTAGTTCGCCACCAGGCCCAGCGTCGCGATCAGCGCCAGCTGCGTGGCGAGCAGGACGCCGATCCGGCCCAGTACCGGCAGCGGACCGCGCCGGGCCAGTCGCGGCCACAGCCACACGGTGGCGGCGAACAGCGCCAGCGCGACCAGGGCGGCGGCGAACAGCACCTTCTTACTCGTAAGACCCATGTCGGCAGGTGTACTTTCTGCGTCGGCGTCCAGTTGCGCCGTCCGGGTAGGAACCCGGACGGCAGAGTTCGCGTCCTAGAGGGCGCAAAATTCTTCGTACTGGAGCAGATTGCGGGACAATCCCGTGATTTCCGGTGATGCTGTGGTTTGGGTGGCCAATGTCTGTGGTGGTAGAGGGCGATAGCCGGGTCCGGGTTCCGTCGGTGGTGGACGATGTCCGCTGACCGGCAATCGGCCCCGCGCCGGAACCGCTGGCCCGTGCGGTCCGCCGCCGTGCCGAAGATCATCGGCACCGCCGCGGCGGTGATCGGCCTGCTCGACGTGGTCTCGGCGGTCTTCCCCGCCTTCCGCAACGGGCGGATGCACCACATGGCCGCGGTCTTCCCCGGCACCGTCAGCTCGCTGGCCGCCGCGACCTCCGTGGTCACCGGCATCCTGCTGCTGATGCTGGCTCACGCGCTCAAAAGGGGGAAGCAGCGGGCCTGGTGGGCCACCGTGGCCCTGCTCCCGGTCGGCGCCGCCACCCAGCTGATCTACCGGCACTCCCTCTTCGGCGTCGGCGTGTCACTGGCGCTGCTGGCCGTACTGCTGGTGCACCGCCGGGAGTTCACGGCGCTGTCCGACCCGCGCACCCGCTGGGCGGCGCTGCTGAACTTCGTCGCGCTGAGCGCCGTCGCCTTCTCCCTCGGCCTGGTCATCACCAGCGCCCACCCCTCCTCCGAGCGCGGCAACCCGGGCTTCCTCGACCGCTGCGAGCACGTGCTGTTCGGCCTGTTCGGCGTCGAGGGGCCCGTCAACTACACCAGCGACCGGGTCAACGACGTGGTCGGCTACTCGCTCGGCGGCCTCGGCCTGCTCATCGCCATCTCCACCGTCTACCTCGCGCTGCGCCCCGCCCTCCCGGTCGCCGAGCTGAGCGAGGCCGACGAGGACCGGCTGCGCGCCCTGCTGGCCCGGCACGGCGCCCGCGACTCGCTCGGCCACTTCGCGCTGCGCCGCGACAAGTCCGTGGTCTTCTCCGCCAGCGGCAAGGCCGCGGTCTGCTACCGGGTGGTCTCCGGCGTGGCGCTGGCCGGCGGCGACCCGATCGGCGACGTCGAGGCGTGGCCCGGTGCCATCGAGCGGTTCATGGAGCTGGCCCGCGCCCACGCCTGGCTGCCTGCGGTCGTCGGGTGCAGCGAGACCGGCGGCGAGGTGTGGACCAGGGAGACCGGCCTGGACGCGCTGGAGCTGGGCGACGAGGCCATCGTCAACGCCGCGGACTTCACCCTCGAAGGCCGCGCCATGCGCAATGTGCGGCAGATGGTCAAGCGCATCGAACGGTCCGGCTATGTGTGCCGGGTCCGCAGGGTGCGGGACCTGACCGAGGGCGAGAAGCAGAAGGTGCGGCTGGCCGCCGACGCCTGGCGCGGCACCGACACCGAGCGCGGCTTCTCGATGGCGCTCGGCCGCTTCGGCGAGGACCTGGACGGCGACTGCGTCGTCGTCACCGCCCACAAGGACCGCGAGCCCGGCGCCCCGCACCCGGAGCTGGGCGACCTGCGGGCCGTACTGCACTTCGTGCCGTGGGGCGCCGACGGCATGTCGCTGGAGCTGATGCGGCGCGACCGCAGCGCCGACCCCGGGCTCAACGAGCTGCTGATCGTCGCCGCCCTCCAGCAGGCGCCCGCGCTCGGCGTGGTCCGCGTGTCGCTGAACTTCGCGATGTTCCGCTCCGCCCTGGCCCGCGGCGAGCGGATCGGCGCGGGACCGGTGCTGCGCGGATGGCGCGGCCTGCTGGTCTTCCTGTCCCGCTGGTTCCAGATCGAGTCGCTGTACAAATTCAACGCGAAATTCCAGCCCGACTGGGTGCCGCGCTTCCTGGTCTTCCCCAACTCCCGCGACCTGCCCAGGATCGGCTTCGCGATCATGCAGGCGGAGGGCTTCGTGACCCTGTCGCTGCCGCTGCCCGCCGCCGTGCAGCGCTTCCTGCCCGGCCGCGCCGACCGGCCCCCGCACCGGCACCGCACGGGGTACGCCGACGCGCCCGACAGTGCCGCCGCCTTGTCGCAGGACTCGGGCAAGCGGAGTGCGGTCGCCTGACCCGTACCGCCTACGCTGGGCGCATGAGTACCCAGCAGGGTCCGGCCGGACCCGTCGGACTGCCGCAGTGGGACCGCTGCGCGGTCATGGGCGTGGTGAACGTCACGCCGGACTCGTTCTCCGACGGGGGGCGGTGGTTCGATCCGGACGTCGCCGTCAAGCACGGCCTCGACCTGGTCGCGCAGGGCGCCGACCTGGTCGACGTCGGCGGCGAGTCCACCCGGCCGGGGGCCGCCAGGGTCGACGAGGCCGAGGAGCTGCGCCGGGTGCTGCCCGTGGTCCGCGAACTGGCGGCGGCCGGCGCGCTGGTCAGCGTCGACACGATGCGGGCCGCCGTCGCCGAGCGGGCCGTCGCCGCCGGCGCCCGGCTCGTCAACGACGTCAGCGGCGGTCTGGCCGACCCGGCGATGGTCCCGGTGGTCGCCGCGGCCGGCGTGCCCTTCGTGGTGATGCACTGGCGCGGCCAGAGCATCGACATGAACAACCGCGCCGTCTACGACGACGTGCTCGCCGAGGTCGTCCGCGAGCTGCGCACCAGCCTGGACCGGGCGGTCGCCGGCGGCGTCGACCCGGACCGTATCGTCCTCGACCCGGGCCTGGGCTTCGCCAAGGAGGCCGGCCACGACCTGGTCCTGCTCGCCCACCTGCGCGCCCTGCGCGCGCTCGGCCGCCCGCTGCTGGTGGCCGCCTCCCGCAAGCGCTTCCTCGGCCGCGTCCTGGCCGGCGCCGCCGGCGACCCGCCGCCGGCCCGCGAACGGGACGCGGCCACCGCCGCGGTCACCGCGATCGCCGCCCGCGAGGGCGCCTGGGCGGTCCGGGTGCACGAGGTGCACGCCAGCGCCGACGCCGTGCGGGTCGCGCGCGCCATCGAGACGGCCGCGCAGCAGCACCCGGCCGGGGAGGGCGCGTGACGCCGCGGACGGCCGAGGCGCGCGCCGTCGAGCGCGCCAACCAGGCCTTCTACGACGCCGTGGAGAATTCCGACCTCGACGCGCTGGAGTCGGTCGTCCTGGACGGCCCGCTCGCAGAGTCCGTGGCCGTGGTCCACCCCGGCTGGCCGGTGCTGCGCGGGCGCGGCGAGGTGATGCGCTCCTTCGCGCTGATCATGGCCAACACCGACTACATCCAGTTCTTCCTCACCGACGTCGAGGTCGGCGTCGACGGCGACGCCGCCGTCGTCACCTGCACCGAGAACATCCTCACCGGCGGCCCCGCCGAGGACGACGGCTCCGCCGGCTCCCTGGTCGGCGGCCTGGTGGTGGCCACCAACGTCTTCCGCCGCACCGCCGACGGCTGGCGGCTGTGGGTGCACCACGGCTCGCCCGTGCTGGCCGAGGACGACGACGAGACCGCAGAAGCAGAACACGAGGAGTGACGGTGGACCGAGTCGCCCTGCACGGCCTGAAGGTGCACGGAAACCACGGGGTCTTCCAGCACGAGCGGGAGAACGGCCAGGTCTTCGTGATCGACCTGGTGATGGGCCTGGACACCGCCCCCGCGGCGGCCGGTGACGACCTCGACAGGACCGTGCACTACGGTGTGGTCGCCGAAGAGGTCGCGGCCGTCGTCGCCGGCGAGCCCGTCGACCTCATCGAGACCCTTGCCCAGCGCATCGCCGACACGTGCCTGGGGCACGAGGCGGTGCGGGAGGTCGAGGTGACCGTGCACAAGCCCGACGCTCCCATCACCGTGCCCTTCGACGACGTGACCGTGACCATCACCCGGAGGCGCCCGTGACCGCCGACTGGCCGGAGCAGTCCCCGGACCCGACCGTGCAGCCCGTCCCCGCGTCCGTCGTCGCCGCGGTCGACGCGGCCGACAGCACGCTGCAGAATCCCCGGACCGCCGTCGTCGCCCTCGGCGGCAACCTCGGCAACCGCCTGGAGACCCTGCAGGGCGCCGTGGACGCGCTGGAGGACACCCCCGGCATCCGGGTGAAGGCCGTCTCGCCGGTGTACGAGACCGAGCCGTGGGGAGTCGAGCCCGGCACCCAGCCCGGCTACTTCAACGCGGTCGTCCTGCTCCGCACCACCCTGCCGCCCGTCTCGCTGCTGGAGCGCGCGCACGCCATCGAGGAGGCCTACCTGCGGGTGCGGGCCGAGCGCTGGGGCCCGCGCACCATCGACGTCGACATCGTCTCGTACCAGAACATCGTCTCCGACGACCCGGTCCTCACGCTGCCCCACCCCCGCGCCCACGAGCGCGCCTTCGTGCTCGTACCGTGGCACGACATCGACCCGGCCGCCGTCGTCCCCGGCCGCGGCCCGGTCGCGGAACTGCTCGCGGCCCTCGGCCGGCAGGGCGTCCAGCGCCGTGAGGACCTGGAACTACGGCTGCCCGAGTAATCGTTGCGACCGGTAGACAGCGACAACGCTTGAACGACGTGGAGGCGGGCACTCGGTGAGGACACTGCGGATCAGGACGCTGGCGGGGCTCTTCGCGATCGCGGTGGTGATCGCCTGGTCCGCCGCTCGCCTGTGGGACACGGTCGGCACCCTGCCCGGCGTCCCGGTGGCCGCGCCGATCGTCCTGGTCCTGATCGCCGTGGCCCTCTTCGCGACGGCCCTGTCGCTGCGCTCCCGGCTGCGCGCCCAGCGCGAGCGGCGCCCCGGCGCCAAGGGCGTCGACCCGCTGGCCGCCGCCCGAGCCGTCGTCTTCGCCCAGGCCAGCGCCCTGGTCGCGGCCCTCGTCGCGGGCATGTACGGCGGCGCGTGCCTGTACCTGATCATGTACAAGCTCGACATGGACCCCCGCCGCAGCCAGGCCGTCTACGCCGGACTGGCCTTCCTCGCCGGGATCGCCGTGGTGGCGGCGGCCGTATTCCTGGAGCGGATCTGCAAGCTCCCCGACGACGAGGACTCCCCGCCCGGCGTCCACGCCCACTCCCACCACCGCTAGGGCCGGCGCGGGGCCGAGTGGGTGCGGTGAGTTGACCCGCGAGGGAAGGTCGTGGTTCGCTCGGAGCGTGAACGTGATCGCGCCCCGGCTGCACCGGAGGGTCCATCTGGACCTGCTCCGGTACGCGGGCTGCGTGTGTACGGCCGCGCGCTGACGCGCGCCCCCGGCCCGCCGTTCACTTCTTCCCAGGGTGGTAACCCTTGCGTACGATCACCGCGCCCAGCGCGACAGAACTGCTGGACTTCGCCCGCCGCACCGCCGCCGACACCGCGCTGGTGCGCGACCTCCCGCTCGACCCCGAGGGCCGCACCTGGGTGCGGCTGGAAGGCCCCGGCGGGGCCGAGGCGTGGCTCATCGGGTGGCCGCCCGGCGCCGAGACCGGCTGGCACGACCACGGCGGCTCCTACGGGGTGTTCGTGACCGCCGCCGGTGAGCTGACCGAGCAGTCGCTCGCCGTGCCGCTGCCCTCGGAGGGCTGGCGCTCGCTGGAGCTGGCCGAGGGCCTGGACCGCGACCGGGTGCTGCCGGAGGGCCAGGGGCGGGCGTTCGGCCGGCACCACGTGCACCAGGTCGAGAACCGCTCGCAGACCACGCACGCCGTGTCCGTGCACGCCTACTACCCGCCGCTGCCGCTGATCCGCCGCTACAGCCGCAAGGGCAGCACCTTCCGCCTTGAGCTGGTCGAGCGCCCCGAGGAGTGGTGATGGCCCGCTCGATCGACGAGCACCTGGCCGCGCTGCGTACGACGTACCGCCGCCTCGACCCCGCGCAGGCGGCCGGGGCGGCCCGTCAGGGCGCGCTGCTGGTCGACATCCGCTACGCGGCCCTGCGCGACCGCGACGGCACGATCCCGGGCGCGGCGATCGTCGAGCGCAACGAGCTGGAGTGGCGGCTCGACCCGTCGGGGACGCACCGGCTGGCGGACGTGGAGTCGTACGACCTGCCGGTGGTGGTGATCTGCAACGAGGGCTACGCCTCCACCCTCGCCGCGGTGTCGCTGCACGCCCTGGGCCTGACCGGTGCCACGGACCTGGCCGGCGGCTTCCAGGCCTGGCGGGCGGCGGGGCTGCCGGTCACCCCGCCGGACGGCATACCGACGCGGCCGACACCCCCGATCGGGTGACACCGGGTCAGCCGGGGGGTGCCGGTCGATGCCGGTTTCCCCGAGCGTCACGAACCCGCACCGGAGAAGGGCCGGACCGACGGCTTAGGGCAGGCCCTACCCGAATTCGCCGCGGCGCATCCGGAGTTCCCGATCACCTTTCCGATCTTGGCGCGGCCCACTCCAAGATCGAATTGGCGGCCGGTGGCGAATGCCCCGACCGGCCATTCCCCGTGGTGCAAAACGGACACAACGGGCCATGGTGAATGCCCGCCGTATTCGTCCGCCATTAGTTACCGGAATCGGACAGAAAAAGTGTGACCCGCTGCCCCACGGGCGCGCCGCGCACGCTAAATTTCTGGCCATGCCCCGTGGACGTCACCGCCATTCCCAGCCACTGCACCGCTTGCTGCCACCGCTGACCGTCGTCGGCTGCGCCGCGGTGCTCGCCGCCGCATCACTGACGGTCGCGGATACGGGCGTGATACGGATTCTCACGGCGGCGACCGCGCTCACCGCGATAGCCGGCGCGGCACTCGCCCGCAACTGGGACCGCTCCGCCGGCCGCGAGGTGGCCGAACTCGAAGCCGCCCGGGTCCGCGAGGAATGGCGCACCGACGAGCGGGTCGCCGAGCTGGAGACCGACCTCGAGGAGTCGCGGGAGATCCGCGGCCGGCTGGAGAAGAAGCTCCGCGCCAAGCGCTCGGAACTGGCCAGGCTCCGCACCGAGCACGCCGACCTGCTGCGGCGCTACGCCACCGCCGAGGCCGAGCGGGCACGGGCCCTGGAGAAGAACCGCCAGCTGCGGGTGGGCGACGCCCCCCAGCAGTTCGCCCTCACCGCCGGCACCTCCGCGGTCGGCCCCGCCGCCTTCCTCAAAGCCGAGCAGGCACTGCGCGAGCTGTCCCGCAACGCGGCGAAGCAGCAGGCGGCCGCCACCGTCGACGCGGCCCGCCGCCGCGAGGCCGCGGCCCCCGAGGAGGAGCCCGCCGGGCGCCACACCGCGGAGTCCCACGCCCGCGCCACCTCCCGTGCGGGGCTGCCGGTGCGGGAGCACCGCCTCGTCCCCGCGGTGGCCGCGGCCGTCCTGCCCTACGCCCAGCCGTCCACCCCGCAGGGCCCCGGCGGTTCCTCGAACCGGGCGATCGGCGGCTTCGACTTCTTCGGCACGCAGAAGGCCCTGCCGCCGGCTCCCGCCTCCGACGTCCCGCCGGCGGAGTCGCCCGAGCACACCCAGGCCGAGGACGCGTCCGAGGTCATCGACCTCACGGCCCACGACGACACCGAGCAGCTGGACATGACGGGCCTGCGCGCCCAGGCCTGAGCCCGTCCGCCCGGCGCGCGATCCCGAGCCCTAGGGGAGGCGTTCCACCGCCAGGGTGGAGAGGGCCGCGGGTGAGGTGAGGATGTCGACCGTGCGGACGCGTCCCGCGGCGATCGTGAAGACCAGGACGCGGTGCGCGGGCGTGCCGGCCTCCGCGACGATGCCGACGGCGCCGTCGACGAGGGCCAGGTAGGCCTCGACGGCGGACGTCGCGAACGTGGCGGCATTGCGCGCGACTGCGGTCGCCCCCCGCGTCACCGGCACCCCGGCCGCGTCCGTGCGGACGACCGCGTCGGGGTCGAGGACGGCGACCAGCGCCTCGAAGTCCCCTTCCCGCGAGGCGGTGAGGAAGGCGCTGACGACCTGCCGCTGGAGGGCGAGATCCGGTTCCGCGGCGACGGGCGCGCCCTGCACGCGGCGCCGCGCGCGACTGGCCAGCTGCCGCGCGGCGGTCGGCGTACGGTCCACGATCGGCGCGATGTCGTCGAAGGGCACCGCGAACATGTCGTGCAGCACGAAGGCCAGCCGCTCCGCCGGGTCCAGCGTCTCCAGCACCACGAGCAGCGCGATGCCGACCGAGTCGGCGAGCATCGCCTCCTGCTCGGGGTCGGCGGCCCCCGGCTCGGGTACGGCCGCGAGCGGCTCCTCGCGCCGGGACCTGCGGGAGCGCAGCATGTCCAGGCAGACCCGCCCGACGACGGTGGTGAGCCACCCGGCGAGGTTCGCGACCTCGCCGCTGTCGGAGCGGCTGAGCCGCAGCCAGGCCTCCTGGACGGCGTCGTCCGCCTCCGTCGCCGAGCCCAGCATGCGGTAGGCCACCGCGCGCAGGTGGCTGCGGTTGGACTGGAATCGTTCGGCCAGGAGCTCGTCGTTCATCGGTCACATTCCTCCGTCGCGGTCCGTCGTCGCTCTGACGCGCCGGACACCGGCGATGTGACGAGCCGCCGGCCTACTTGTCGACGTCGCCGACGACGAAGAACATCGAGCCGAGGATGGCGACCATGTCCGCCACCAGGGTGCCGGGCAGCAGCACGGTCAGCGCCTGGATGTTGTTGAACGACGCCGAGCGCAGCTTGAGGCGGTGCGGGGTCTTCTCGCCCTTCGAGACCAGGTAGTAGCCGTTCAGGCCGAGCGGATTCTCCGTCCAGGCGTAGGTGTGGCCCTCCGGGGCCTTGAGCACCTTCGGCAGCCGCTGGTTGATCGGCCCCGGCGGCAGCTCCGCCAGCCGGTCCAGGCACGCGTCCGCGATGTCCAGGGCCACGTGGGTCTGTTCGAGCAGCACCTCGAAGCGGGCCAGGCAGTCGCCCTCGGTCCGCGTCACCACCCGCAGGGCGCCGCCCAGCTCCCCGTACGCCAGGTACGGCTCGTCCCTGCGCAGGTCGAAGTCCACGCCCGAGGCGCGGGCGATCGGCCCGCTCACCCCGAAGCCGTGCACGTCGCGCTGCGAGAGCACGCCGACGCCGCGGGTCCTGCCGCGGAAGATCTCGTTGCCCAGGACGAGGTCGTCGATACGCCCCATCTGCGCCCGCACCCTGGCCACCGTCGCCCGCGCCCGCCCGGTCCAGCCGTTCGGCAGGTCCTCCTTGAGGCCGCCCACCCGGTTGAACATGTAGTGCATCCGCCCGCCGGAGACCTCCTCCATCACCTGCTGCAGTTCCTCGCGCTCGGTGAAGGCGTAGAAGATCGGCGTGATCCCGCCCAGCTCCAGCGGATACGAGCCGAGGAACATCAGGTGGTTCAGCACCCGGTTCAGCTCGGCGAGCAGCGTCCGCGTCCACACGGCCCGCTCCGGCACCTCCATGCCGAGCATGCGCTCGACGGCGAGCACGACGCCGAGTTCGTTGGAGAAGGCGGAGAGCCAGTCGTGGCGGTTCGCCAGCATGATGATCTGGCGGTAGTCGCGCGCCTCGAACAGCTTCTCGGCGCCGCGGTGCATGTAGCCGATGATCGGCTCCGCGGACCGGATCCGCTCGCCGTCCAGCACCAGGCGCAGCCGCAGCACTCCGTGCGTGGAGGGGTGCTGGGGGCCGATGTTCAGCACCATGTCGGTGCCCTCGGCCGCGCCGCCGATGCCGATCGTGGTCTCCGTCATACGCCCATCCTCTCAGGAACCGCCCACCCGCCCGCGGGGGGCGGTGTTCGCGGAGGGCATGAGCCCCGTGGGGCCTGCGGACGGCACGGCGGGGGCATCGTGAGGGGATGAGATTGCTGATGCTGGGCGGGACGGGGTTTGTCGGGCGGGCCGTGGCAGAGGACGCGGTGCGGCGCGGATGGGAGGTGACCGTCTTCCACCGGGGGCGGGGCGGCGTGCCCGAGGGCGTGGCGCACGTCAGGCTGGGGGACCGCGAGGGGGACCTCGCGGAGCTGGCCGCGGGGGAGTGGGACGCCGTCGTCGACACCTGGTCGGCGGCGCCGGGCGCCGTTGCGGCGTCGGCCCGCGCCTTGCAGGGCCGGGTGGGGCGGTACGCGTACGTGTCCAGCCGGTCGGTCTACGCCTACCCCGCCCCCGCGGGGGCCGACGAGGACGCCCCCGTGGTCGAAGGCGGCGACGGGGACTACGCCCAGCACAAGCGCGGCGGCGAGCTGGCCGCGGTCGCGGCCTACGGTGACGCCGCGCTGCTGGTGCGGGCCGGGCTGATCCTCGGGCCGTACGAGGACGTCGGCCGCCTGCCGTGGTGGCTCCACCGGGTCGCCCGCGGCGGCCGCGTCCTCGCGCCGGGGCCGCGGGACCTGCCCCTGCAGTACATCGACGCGCGCGACCTCGCGGGGTGGACGCTGGACGCGGTGGCCGCGGGCCTCGGCGGGCCGTACAACCTGGTCAGTCCGCCGGGGCACACGACCATGGGGGCGCTGCTCGGCGCCTGCGCGGACGTCACCGGCGGGGACGCGGAATTCGTCTGGGCCGAACCCGAGGCCGTCGTCTCGGCCGGTGTCGAGCCGTGGACGGATCTCCCCGTCTGGCTGCCGCCGGGGGTCATGCACGACGCCATGCACTGCTCGAACGTCGGCAGGGCCGTCCGCGCCGGGCTGACGTGCCGTGACGTCACCGAGACCGTCGCCGACACCTGGTCCTGGCTCCGGTCCCTGCCGGGCCCGCCCCCGCAGCGCCCCGACCGGCCCGCCCTCGGCCTCGACCCCGCCGTCGAACGACGCGTCCTCGCGAGCCTGGCCTGACCCGGCCCGCGTGCGCCCGCTGATCCGTCAGCGCTGCCCGCGGCGCTGGTCGCGGGCAGCGCGCAGGCGGTTGATCGTGGTGGGCGCGTAGGCCAGTGCGCGCGGGTCGTCCAGCAGGGCGTTCAGGAACTGGAGGTAAGCCGTCGGCGATATGCCGAGGCGTTCGCGGACGGCGCGGTCGCGCGCACCGGGACCGGTCCACGACCTGGACGCGAAGTCCAGGATGTCCCGGTCCCGTTGCGACAGCTCGGGCTCGCTCACGAGAGGGCTAGTTCCCGCCCTGCGCCACGGCGAACCGCTGCAATGTGCCGAGCACCTGCGCGGGAGAGCCGTGGACGGCGGCGCCGATCGACTTCTTCACCTGGTCGCTGACCGCGCCCCAGGACGTCTTGTTGACCGGGTAGAAGGCCGCGTCGGGCAGCCGGTCGAGGAACTGGAGCATGTCCTTGTCCTTGGGGTTGCGCTCCATCGCCTGCGACGCGGTCGTGGTCACCGGCAGCAGACCGTACTGGTCCAGGAAGCGCAGCGAGTTCTCCGAACTGTAGACGTACCGCAGGAAGGCGCTGTCCGCCGCGAGGTGGTCGTCCTTCTGCTTGAAGGCCATCATCCAGTCGGCGACGCCGAGCGTGTCGGGCAGTGCGCCGTTCTGGCCGGGCAGCGCGGCGACGCCGACGTCGATGTGCGCGGCCTTCGCCTGGGCGAGCAGCGTGGGGTGGCCGTTGATCATGCCGGCGTTGCCGGCCAGGAAGTCGGTGAAGACGGTACGGCGGTTGGTCGTCGCGGGGTCGCCGGGGCCGGTGAGGCCCTTCGCGACGAGGTTGTCCTTCAGCCAGCTGAAGGCGGCGACGTTCTCGTTGGAGGAGAAGCTGTAGCCGTTGACCGCGTCGGTGTAGCCGCCGCCCGCGCCCAGCATCCACATCAGGGACTCGGCCTGCGCCTCCTCCGTACCGAGCGGCAGCCCGTAGGGCACCTTGACGCCGTTCTCCTTGAGCTTGGCCGCGTCGTGCGCGAGCTGCGCCCAGGTGGTCGGCGGGTGCTTGATGCCGGCGTCCTTGAACAGGGCCTTGTTGTAGAAGAAGAGCCGCGAGCTGGACGCCCACGGTATGCCGTACTGCACCCGGTTGACGGAACCGGCCTTGACCAGCGACGGGATGAAGTCGGCCTGCATGCTGACGGTGAAGATGTCGTCGGCGCTGTAGAGCAGGCCCTTGGCGGCGTAGTCGGCGTAGGAGCCGATCTGCGCGAGGTCCGGCGCCTTGCCCGCCTTGACCATCGCGCTGACCTTGTCGTCCACGTGGTCCCAGTCGACGACCTGGACGTCGACCGTGATGTCCGGGTTCTTCTGCTCGAAGGACTTGACGAGGTCGTTCCAGTACGCCGTCGAGCTGTTGCCCGTCTTCGGGTCGCCGTAGTCAGCGGCGACCAGGTGCAAGGTGACGTTCTTGCTGCCCGACGACGCCGCGCCGCAGCCGCTGAGGACGCTTGCGGCGAGTACCGCACCGAGTCCGGCCGCCATCAGGCTGACAAGTCTTCGTCGCTGCACGCTCATGCAGATTTACCGCCTTCGAGGATGGAATGTCCGCGGAAGCGCAGAGTCTTCCCCACAGGTTCACCCAAGGTCTACACCACCACCGGAATCGGTTGTTCAGCGGGTGGGGCCACCTTGTCGCGGCCGATGGTGTGCCGTGCCACCGATCTTCCTCGACGAGTGGACTAGACCTTTAGCGGGGTTACCCGCGAGACTGTCCCCCGTGAGACATGTCATCGCCCTTGATGTGGGCGGCACCGGGATGAAGGCAGCCCTGGTCGCAGCCGACGGCACCCTCCTGCACGAGGACCGCAGACCCACCGGCAGGGAGCGCGGCCCGGACGCCGTCGTGACCGCGATCCTGGACTTCGCCGCGGACCTGCGCGCCCACGGGATACGGGAGTACGGCGAGGCCGCCGCGGCCGCGGGCGTCGCCGTCCCGGGCATCGTCGACGACGTCAACGGCATCGCCGCCTACGCCGCCAACCTCGGCTGGAAGGACGTCCCGCTGCGGGCGCTGCTGTCCGAGCGGCTCGGCGGCGTCCCCGTCGCCCTGGGCCACGACGTACGCACCGGCGGCCTCGCCGAGGGCCGGATCGGCGCCGGGCGGGGCACCGACCGCTTCCTCTTCCTGGCGCTGGGCACCGGCATCGCCGGCGCCATCGGCATCGAGGGCCGCATCGAGGCCGGCGCGCACGGCTGCGCCGGCGAACTCGGCCACGTCGTCGTACGCCCCGGCGGCCCCGAGTGCGGCTGCGGGCAGCACGGCTGCATGGAAGTGCTGGCCTCCGCCGCCGCCGTCTCCCGCGCCTGGGCCGCGGCCTGCGGCGACCCCTCGGCCGACGCGGCGGACTGCGCCCGCGCCGTCGAGGCCGGCGACCCGCGCGCCATCGAGGTCTGGCGGGACGCGCTCGACGCGCTGGCCGCCGGCCTGGTCACCGGCATCACCCTGCTCGACCCCCGGCTGCTCATCATCGGCGGCGGCCTCGCGGAAGCCGGCGACACCCTCTTCGGCCCGCTGCGGGCGGCCGTCGAGGCGCGCGTGACCTTCCAGAAGCTCCCCCTCATCGTCCCCGCCGCCCTCGGCGACACCGCTGGATGCCTGGGCGCCGGCCTGCTCGCCTGGGATCTACTCTCCGTGGAGGTATCCGCCTGATGGCCCCCGTAACGACAACGCAGCGCACGGTCCTGGCGGGGGCCCGTGTGGTCCTGCCCTCGGGCGTGGTGGAAGGCGGCCGGGTCGCGGTCGAGGGCTCGCGTATCGCCGCGGAGACCGGGCCGCTGCCCGACGACGTGGTGGTCGACCTGTCCGCGGGCCACACCGTCGTCCCCGGCTTCGTCGACATCCACAACCACGGCGGCGGCGGCGCGTCCTTCACCTCCGGCACCGCCGAGGACGTCCTCACCGGCGTACGCACCCACCGCGAGCACGGCACGACCACCCTGGTCGCCTCCACGGTCACCGAGACGATGGACGCGCTGATCCGGCAGGCCGGCCTGCTCTCGGAACTCGTGGAGCAGGGCGAGATCGCCGGCATCCACTACGAGGGCCCGTTCATCTCCCCCTGCCGCAAAGGCGCCCACGACGAGGGCCTGCTGCGCCACCCCGACCCGGCCGACGTGCGCAAGCTCGTCGAAGCGGGGCGCGGTGCCACGAAGATGGTCACCCTCGCGGCCGAACTGCCCGGCGGCATCGACTCCGTACGCCTGCTCGCCGATTCCGGCGTGATCGCCGCGATCGGGCACACCGACGCCACGTACGAGCAGACGGTCGAGGCGATCGAGGCGGGGGCGACGGTCGCCACCCACCTCTTCAACGCCATGCCGCCGCTCGGCCACCGGGCCCCCGGGCCGATCGCGGCGCTCCTCGAAGACGAGCGGGTCACCGTCGAACTCATCAACGACGGCACCCACCTGCACCCTGCCGTGCTCGAACTCGCCTTCGGCACCGCCGGCGCCGCCCGCGTCGCCTTCATCACCGACGCGATGGACGCGGCCGGCTTCGGCGACGGCCTCTACGACCTCGGCCCCCTCAAGGTCGAGGTCCTCAAGGGCGTCGCCCGCCTCGTCGAGGGCGGCTCCATCGCCGGCTCCACCCTGACGATGGACACCGCCTTCAAACGCGCCGTCACCCTCGACGGCCTCTCCCTCCCCGACACCGTCCGCGCCGTCTCCACCAACCCCGCCCGCCTCATCGGCCTCGCCGACCGGATCGGCACGATCGAACCCGGCAAATCCGCGGACCTCGTCGTCCTGGACGAGGCGTATGACGTGGTGGGCGTGATGCGCCAAGGCGAGTGGCTGATCCGCCCCTGACGCCGCGCTTCCCCCCCACCCCCGGGGGCGCGGCCGGCGGTTGACGGGCTGCACGTCGTCACCGGCCGGGAGGGGTTGTTCGGTTCGCCCCGGACCACCGGCGGGTGGTGGGTTGCGCGCGCAGTTCCCCGCGCCCCTGGGGGGCGCCCTGGGGGGCGCGGGGAACTGCGCGGCCGGCCGTTGACGGGCTGCACGTCGTCGTCGGCCGGGAGGGGCTGCTCGGTTCGCCCCGGACCACCGGCGGGTGGTGGGCTGGGGCCGTCACCGGGGCAGGGGAAGGTGCGGGATGATCGGGGGGTGATCATCACTGTCACGCTCAACGTCGCGTTGGACGTCACCTACCACGTCCCCGCCCTGGTGCCACAGGCTTCGCACCGGGTGGTGGAAGCCGTCGAGCGCCCCGGCGGCAAGGGGCTCAACGTCGCCCGCGTGCTGGCCGCACTCGGCCACCCGGTCGCCGTGACCGGATTCGCCGGGGGCCCGGCGGGCGAAGAGGTGCGGCGGCAATTGGCCGCGGCCACCTACGCCGGCCGCCTCACGGACGCCCTCGTGCCGATAGCCGGGAAGACGCGCCGCACCGTCGGGGTGGTGGACGGGCGGGGGCGCGGGGCCACGCAGTTCAACGAGCCGGGCCCCACCGTCGGCGCGGGCGAGTGGCAGGCCCTGCTGACCGCGTACCGCGACATGCTGGCGGCCGGCGCCGACGCCGTGGCACTGTGCGGCAGCCTGCCGCCCGGCGTGCCGATCGGGGCGTATGCGGAGCTGATACGGGAGGCCCGCGCCGCGGGCGTATACGTGCTGCTGGACGCCGAGGGACCCGCACTGCGGCGCGGCCTGGCCGCGAGGCCCGACCTGCTCAAGCCGAACGCCGGCGAGCTCGCCGGCCTCACCGGCTTCGCCGAGCCCGAGCGGGCCGCGCGGGACGCCCGCAGGCGCGGGGCGCGGGCGGTGGCGGCGTCACTGGGCGCGGACGGCATGCTCGTCCTGGCCGGGGACGGCGGCTGGCGGGCCGCCCCGCCGGTCCGGCTGACCGGCAATCCCACCGGCGCCGGCGACTCCGCTGTCGCCGGCCTGCTGTCCGGCCTCGCCGAGGGCCTGCCCTGGCCGGCCAGGCTCGCCCGCGCGGTGGCCCTGTCGGCGGCGACCGTCCTGGCCCCGGCGGCGGGCGAGTACGACCCGGCCGCCTACGCCGACCTGCTGCCGCGCGTCGAGGTCGTGCCGGCTACTTCTTGACCTGACCCTGCTTGAGCCACACCTGGTCCAGGTTGACCCCGCCGGTGTCGCCCGGCTGGAAGGACAGCTGGAGGGTGTTGTCGCCCTTGGTGAGGTTGACGTAGGCGTAGGTCGTGTTGTCCCAGGCCTTCGACCAGTCGGTGTACGACCCGTAGTTCTTGAGCTTCACCGGGGACGTGCGCATCTTGCCGTCGACGGAGAGCGACAGCGTCGCGTCGGGGCCGGCGTTGCCGTAGCTGATGAAGAAGGTGTAGTCGCCGTCCTCCGGCACCGTCACCGTCCAGGTCGCGCTGGCGCCCGGCTGGCCCATGCCGTCGACGTACGTGCCGCCCGCGGCGTTCGCCCCCGGCCACTGGGTGCTCTTCGCGGCCGGTCCGGCCAGGGCGAAGGTCGAGGCGTCGACCTTGTCCGACGCGAACTGCGACGGCGACGCGGAGGGCGTCGGCTCCGTCGTGGGCGCGGAATTGGTGACCGCGGGCGTGGTCGGCTTGTTGTCGGCCGCCTTGTCGGGCTTGCCGTCGCCCTGGCTCATGGCGATGCCGATGCCGATGGCCACCGCGACCACCACCGCGACGGCCGCGATGAGCAGGCCCTTGCGGTTGGGCGCGTCGCCGCCGCCGTGGCCCGGCCCCGCGCCCCGGCGCCCGCCGCCCTCACCCGGCTGCTGCTGCGGCGGCGCGTACTGCCGCTGGCCGCCCTGGGGCTGCTGGCCCTGGTCGTAGCCGTACGACTGCTGCTGAGTCTGCTGCGTCTGCTGCGGGTAGCCGTAGCCGCCCTGCTGCTGAGTCTGCTGCTGGGGCGGGTAGCCGTACCCGCCGCCCTGCTGCTGCGGGCGCCGCTCGCCGACCCGCTGCACCTGGTTGTACGAGGCGCGTGGCGCCGCCGGCTGCTCGCCGCCGTCCTCGGCCCGGTAGAGGTACCCGAACGGGTCGTCGTTCTCCGGCGTGCCGTCCTGTCCGGCCGTCATCGCTGTCCACTCCCTCGTACTGCCTTGCCGCACATCCGCCACACTGTGGTATTCCGGAACCCTACCGGCCCCGGGCGGCACAGCGCCCAGCCCTAGGACGCAACTCCAGGTCAGGAAGGTTCCCTGTGACCAGCCCCACCCCGCAGTGGCTGCCGTGGCGGGCGGCGATGCAGCGGGCGCTCTACGGTCCCGACGGCTTCTTCCTGCGCGAGCGCCCCGCCGGGCACTTCCGCACGTCGGTGCACGTCTCGCCGCTCTACGCCCGGGCCGTGGCCGAGTTGCTGTGCCGCGTCGACACCGCCCTCGGCCACCCCGCGGAGCTGACCTTCACCGACATGGCCGCGGGGGGCGGAGAACTGTGCGCCGGCGTGATCACCGCGCTTCCGCCCGAGGTCGCCGCGCGCCTGCGCCCGTACGCCGTCGACCTCTCCCCGCGCCCGTCCGGGCTCGACCCCCGCATCACCTGGGCGGACGCGCCGCCCCGCAATGGACGGGGCCTGCTCTTCGCCAACGAATGGCTCGACAATGTGCCACTGGCTGTCGCCGAGGCGGACGAGGACGGTGCCGTCCGCTACGTCGAGGTCCGTCCCTCGGACGGGGCCGAGCGGCTCGGCGCGGAAGTGGACGGAGCCGACGCGGAATGGCTGCGCCGCTGGTGGCCTCCCCTCCTGCCCGGTTCACGGGCTGAGATCGGGCGGCCCCGGGACGAGGCGTGGGCCGCCGCCACCGGGTCGCTGGCCGCGGGGCTCGCGGTCGCCGTGGACTATTGCCACGTCCTGGCCGACCGGCCCCCCTACGGCACCCTCACCGGCTACCGCGCCGGGCGCCAGGTCCCTCCCGTCCCCGACGGCACCTGCGACCTGACGGCCCACGTCGCCGCCGACTCCCTCCCCGGCGCCACCCCGACCCCCCAACGCACCGCCCTCCTCGCCCTCGGCCTCCACGCTCCCCGCCCACCCCTCTCCCTCGCCACCACCGCCCCCGCGACCTACGTCCGCGCCCTCTCCACCGCCACCGAAGCCGCCACCCTGACCGCCCGCGGCGCCCTGGGCGACTTCACCTGGTCCACAACCCCCCTCACCCCCACCTGCACCAACCTCCTCCACCCCTGACCCGATCCCCCTGGGGGCGCGTGGGAGCACCCCAGGCGAAGCTCTGGGGGAGAACGAAGCGCGCAACCACGACGCACCCGCGCCCAAGCAACGCCCCGCAAGGGGCACCCCCCCCGGGCCGCGGCTCATCCGCGAGCTCCCCCCGCGCCGGGGGAAAACCGTGCGCCGGGCATGCGCCCGGAAGCACGGCGGTAAGGTCGGACCCATGGCTTCTGCGGAGATCCCGACGCCCACCACCCCCGAGGGCAAAGAAGGCCTTGCCGCCCTGCTGGCGCAGCCGCACCGCGCGGTGGTCGCGCTCGACTTCGACGGCACGCTGGCGCCGATCGTGGCCGATCCCGAGCAGGCCCGCGCCCACCCGGGCGCGGTCCCGGCGCTGGCGCGGCTCGCGCCGCACGTCGCGGCGGTGGCGGTCGTGACGGGCCGCCCGGCCGGCGTGGCGGTGCGATACGGCGGCTTCGCCGGTGTGGCGGCGCTCGACCACCTGGTCGTGCTGGGCCATTACGGCGCGGAGCGCTGGGACGCGCACACGGCGGAGATGCACAACGCCGGGGCCCACCCCGGCGTGACCGCGGTCCGCGCGGAGCTGCCCGGCTTCCTGGACCGCAACGGCGCCTGGCAGGGCACCTGGATCGAGGACAAGGGCGGCCGTGCGGTGGCCGTCCACACCCGCCGCACCGAGGACCCGGACGCCGCGTTCGAGGCGCTGCGCACCCCGCTGTCCGAACTGGCCGCGCACCACGGCCTGATGGTCGAGCCGGGCCGCTACGTCCTGGAGCTGCGGCCGCCGGGCGTGGACAAGGGCGTGGCACTGGCGGCGTATCTGCGCGAGGTGGACGCGGGCTGCGTCCTCTACGGCGGTGACGACCTGGGCGACCTCGCCGCCTTCGCGGCGGTGCACGAACTGCGCAAGGAGGGCCTGCCGGGCCTGCTGGTGGCCAGCGCGGGCGCCACCGACTCGCCCGAAGAGCTGATCTCGCAGGCCGACCTGGTCGTCCCGGGCCCGGCGGGCGTCGTGGCGCTGCTCGACGCCATCGCCGACGCGATCACCGCCGGCCCTGACAGGCCCTAGGCTTCCAGCGCGCCGAGCTGGTCGAGGAACCACTGCGTCGGCGGCAGGGCGGTGGCGGCCGCCGCGAGGCGCTTGGTGCGGTCGGCGCGTTCCGCGTCCGGGAGGGTGAGCGCGGTGTTCAGCGCCTCGGCCGTGGCGCTGACGTCGTAGGGGTTGACGACGATCGCGTCGTCGCCCAGCTCCTCGAAGGCACCCGCCTCGCGGGACAGCACCAGGGCGACGCCGTTGTCGGACACCACCGGCATCTCCTTGGCGACCAGGTTCATGCCGTCCCTGATGGGGTTGACCAGCGCCACGTCCGCGAGGCGGTACGCCGCGAGCGAGCGCGCGAAGTCGTCGTCGACCTTGAGCAGCACCGGCTGCCAGTCGGCGGTGCCGAACTCCGCGTTGATCTCCTCGGCGACCCGGGCGACCTCCTGCGTGTACTCGCGGTAGACCGCCAGATCCTGGCGCGAGGGATAGGCGAACGCCACGTGCACCACCCGGCTGCGCCAGCCGGGCCGGTCGGTGAGCAGCCTGCGGTACGCGTACAGGCCGCGCACGATGTTCTTCGACAGCTCGGTGCGGTCCACCCGGACGATCAGCCGCCGCCCCGGGCCGGTCTCGGCCCGTAGCGTGGCCATCTGCTCGGCCACGTCGTCGCGGTGCGCGCGCTCGCGCAGGAAGTCGGCGTCGGCGCCGAGGCCGTGCACGCCGAGCCTGGTCGTACGCCCGCGGTGCGTCACCTCACGCCCGTCCGCCGAGACGGTGGCGCCCAGCACGTCGGCGCAGCAGGCGGCGAAGGCGTCGGCCCAGCGCCGGGTCAGGAAGGCGGCCCGGTCCGCCCCGAGGATGCCCTCCAGGAGGGCGACCGCGATGTCGTCGGGCAGCAGCCGGAAATAGTCCGGCGGCGCCCACGGGGTGTGCGAGAAGTGGCCGATCCGCAGGTCGGGGCGGCGCTCCCGGAGCATCGCCGGAACCAGGGCGAGGTGGTAGTCCTGCACCAGCACGGAGGCGCCGGTCGCGGCCTCCTCGGCCAGGGCGTCGGCGAAGGCGGCGTTGTACGTCTCGTAGGCCGCCCACTCGGTGCGGAAGTCCTGGTCGAAGGCGGGTTCGAGCGGGGTCTGGTAGAGCATGTGGTGCACGAACCACAGCACGGAGTTGGCGATGTCGTTGTAGGCCGCGTGGAAGACGTCGGGATCGACGGCGATCATCCGCGAACCGGGCTCGGCGACCCCGCGCCGCACGGCCTCCCTGTCGCCCTCGGTGAGGGCGGCGCACACCCACAGCGACGCGCTGTCCGACTCGATGGCACTCAGCCCGGACACGACCCCGCCGCCCCCGCGTCTGCTGCGCAGCTCGCCGTCGTCCCCGACGCTGTAAGCCACCGGCCCGCGGTTGGACGCGACCAGAATCCGGGCAGCCCGCGAAGATCCGTCCATGCCCCGAACCTTGCCATTGTCTTCGGCTCTCAAACCTGCCCGGGTGCCCAGGCGGCCTTTTGGCTACAAAAGCCAGCGCCTCTCCCTTCCGCAGGGGGGCGCCCCGGGGGCGCGGGGGTCCCGCCACGACGGTCGCGTGGCGACGACGGCCAGGCCCCCACGACGGGCCGCACGTCGTCACCGTCCGAAAGGGGCTGTTCGATCCTCCCCCAGAGCTTCGCCTGGGAGGTGCCCCCACGCGCCCCCGGGGTGGTGGCGGTCGTCGCCACACGACGGCCGGTGGTGGGCTGAGCGCGCAGTTCCCCGCGCCCCTGGGGGCGCCCCCGGAGGGGGGCCCTGGCTCGCGGGGGTGCGGGGTCAGGCTGCGCGGTGGTGGAGGTATTCGGGGACGTCCAGCATCGGTGGACGTTCCTCCGTGTCGACCTCATGCGTCGAAGGCACGAAGCCGGACGACGCGCGGTCGTACTGGGTGAGCCGGGGCCGGACGAGGTGGCCGCGGGCCAGGCGCAGGTGGGCCGTGCGGTAGATGGCCGCGGCCATCCGGCCGAGCGCCTGGCCGGACTGGTGGCGGTGGTGGCGTACACCGACGTCCACCTGGCCGAGGGCGTCGAGGCCGACGAGGGCCAGGGAGTCGATGAGCATGCCCAGCTCGACGCCGTAGCCGACGGGGAAGGGGAGCCGTTCCAGCAGGGAGCGCCGGGCGGCGTACTCGCCGCCGAGGGGCTGGACGAAGCCGGCGAGCCGCGGCCAGTGGAGGTTGAGCAGGGGCCGGGCGACGAGTTCGGTGACGCGGCCGCCGCCGGCCGGTACGACGGTGCCGCCGGTCTCCAGCGGCCGGTCGTACATCGCCTTGACCAGTTGCACCGACGGCTCGGTGAGCAGCGGCCCGACGATCCCCGACACGAAGCGGGAGTCGAACTCCCGCAGGTCCGCGTCGATGAAGCAGATGATCTCCCCGCGGGTGACCAGCAGCGACCGCCACAGCACCTCGCCCTTGCCGGACACGGCCGGCACCCGCGGCAGGACGGCGTCCCGATCCACGACGGTCGCGCCGGCGTCCGCGGCGACGCGGGCGGTGGCGTCGCGGGAGCCGGAGTCGACCACGACGACCTCGTCCACCAGCGGCACGTCGGGGGTCATCAGGTCGCGGCGGATCGTGCCGACGATCTCGCCGACGGTGGCTTCCTCGTCGAGTGCGGGCAGGACCACGCTGATCGTGCCCGCGGGGCCGGCCGCGCGTTTGGCGGCGAGCAGCAGGTCCAGCGGCCGGTCGGCGGCCGACCAGGACCGGGTGGCGAGCCAGCGCTCCACCTCATCCAGCACGTGCGTGTCTCCCGTGTGATCCATCTCGCGGTTCGGACGACTGTCTCCACGGCCATCGTCGTCGGTTAGAGTCGTGACAACAAACGCCCGGGCCTGTGACGTCCGGTGCCATACCGCTCATCCAGAGGGGCAGAGGGAACGGCCCGTTGAAGCCCCGGCAACCCTCCCGCCGACCGCGAGGTCAGGTGGGGAAGGTGCCAATTCCGTCTTGTGGCGACGTCCGCCACGAGGAAGATGAGGAGAAAGGGCCTCGCCACCATGGCTGTGCAGACTGTCGCCGGCACCAGCACCACCACTCCCGCCTTCGCGGACAACCCCCACCAGAACTCCTTCGGGCCTGCCGTCGCGCTGTCGTGCCGCGAGTGCGGCACCCGCTACGCGCTGACCCCGGTGTTCGCCTGCCAGGAGTGTTTCGGGCCGCTGGAGGTGGCCTACGAGCTGCCGCTGGGCGACCCCGAGGACCTGCGCCGGCGGATCGAGGCCGGGCCCGCGAACATCTGGCGCTACGCCCCGCTGCTGCCGGTGCCCGCCGACGTCACCGCGAAGCAGAATCTCAACCCGGGCTGGACCAAGCTCGTCAAGGCCGACAACCTGGCGCGCGAGCTGGGCGTGACCGGCGGCCTGTACGTGAAGGACGACTCCGGCAACCCGACGCACTCCTTCAAGGACCGGGTCGTGGCGATCGCCCTGGAGGCGGCCCGCACCTTCGGCCTGACGACGCTGTCCTGCTCGTCGACCGGCAACCTGGCGGGCGCGGTCGGCGCCGCGGCGGCCAGGGCCGGCTTCCGCTCGTGCGTGTTCATCCCGCACGACCTGGAGCAGGGCAAGGTCGTGATGGCCGCGGTCTACGGCGGCGACCTGGTCGCGATCGAGGGCTCGTACGACGACGTGAACCGTTTCTGCTCGGAGCTGATCGGCGACCCGATCGGCGAGGGCTGGGGCTTCGTCAACGTCAACCTGCGGCCGTACTACGGCGAGGGTTCCAAGACGCTGGCGTACGAGATCGCCGAGCAGCTCGGCTGGCGGCTGCCGGACAACCTGGTCATCCCGATCGCGTCGGGCTCGCAGCTCACCAAGATCGACAAGGGCCTGCAGGAGCTGATCAAGCTCGGTCTGGTCGAGGACAAGCCGTACAAGATCTTCGGTGCGCAGGCCGAGGGCTGCTCGCCGGTCTCGGCGGCCTTCAAGGCCGGGCACGACGTGGTGCGCCCGGTGAAGCCGGACACCATCGCCAAGTCGCTTGCCATCGGCAACCCGGCGGACGGCCCGTACGTCCTGGACATCGCCCGGCGCACCGGCGGCGCGATCGAGGACGTGAACGACGAGCAGGTCGTGGACGCGATCAAGCTGCTGGCCCGCACCGAGGGGATCTTCGGTGAGACGGCGGGCGGGGTGACCGTGGGCGTGCTGAAGAAGCTCATCGAGACCGGGCAGCTCGACCCGGCCGCCGAGACGGTCGTGCTGAACACCGGCGACGGCCTCAAGACCCTGGACGCGGTGGCCCCGACCACCGGGCCGACCGCGACCATCCGCCCCACCGTTGCCGCGTTCCGAGAGGCTGGCCTCGCATGAGTGCTTCCGTACGTATCCCCACCATTCTCCGCACCTACACCGGCGGCCAGGCCGAGGTCCAGGCCGAGGGCGGGACGCTGGCCGCGGTGATCGAGTCGCTGGAAAAGAATCATGCGGGTATTTCCGCGCGGGTTCTCGACGACGCCGGAAAGCTCCGCCGTTTCGTGAACGTCTATGTCAACGACGACGATGTCCGCTTTTCCGAGGGTCTTGCCACGGTGGTCCCCGACGGTGCCAGCGTGTCGATCATTCCCGCGGTCGCGGGTGGTTGAGCCGGCACCGGTTCCGGTCTGACGGGAATCCGCCGACCCCCTGACGTTTGACCCGCGCCCCACCCGGGAACTGTTTCTGTCCCCGGGTGGGGCGCCCGCATGTGGGCCGGTAGTTGTGCCGGGATAGAGTTGCCAGAGGCAAGTGGCACTCCTGAGACGCGCTGTGCAGTCGTTGCGGCGATTTATCGCCAAAGTCACCAGCGATTGGTCCGATAGGACCTTTATGTCCGGTCCGAGTTGCCCCGCATTATCATTTTTTCCCGGTGTATTTCCGATCGGTCGCGCCCAGAATTCTCGTCCAATTGACCTGTTGCAGACGGCATCCGTGCAGATACATTCAGCCGCGGTCGACGCGTTCCGGCGCACACCTCCCACGGGGGGTGAGGTCTGACCCGGGCCCGCGGAGCGCGGGGCCGCGATAGGGCCAGTAATAGGGGAGTTAGGAATGGCTCAGGGCACCGTCAAGTGGTTCAACGCGGAGAAGGGCTACGGCTTCATCGCGGTCGACGGTGGTGCGGATGTCTTCGTCCACTACAGCGCGATACAGATGGACGGATACCGCACCCTCGAAGAAGGCCAGCGAGTCGAGTTCGAGATCTCGCAGGGTCAGAAGGGGCCGCAGGCGGACATGGTCCGACTGGCCGGCTGATCGGCTCGGGCGCGTTCGGCCACCGACGCGACGCCACCAAGTAGGGCCACCCCCGCCAGGGGTGGCCCTTCGCCGTTGGGGACGCTCTCCGGGGGCCGCGGGTCCGCCTCCACCACGCCCGGGGCGCTTGCACTCGCAGGGGGAGAGTGCTAATCATTGGCATTAGCACTCTCCGAGTGAGAGTGCCACTTGGACCGGGTCGGTGAGGCTCGATCGGGCGTCGGGAAGGAACCGGCGACCGGGGAGCCGTCCGTCGCGGGCGCCACACGGTCCGATCCACCGCCCCCCGCCTTGGTGGGGGAACCCCCAGTCCGCGGAGGACACTTCACATGGCTAAGATCATCGCGTTCGATGAGGAGGCGCGGCGCGGCCTTGAGCGCGGGATGAACCAGCTCGCCGACGCCGTTAAGGTCACCCTCGGTCCCAAGGGCCGGAACGTCGTCCTTGAGAAGAAGTGGGGCGCCCCCACGATCACCAACGATGGTGTGTCCATCGCCAAGGAGATCGAGCTGGAGGACCCGTTCGAGAAGATCGGCGCCGAGCTGGTCAAGGAAGTCGCGAAGAAGACCGACGACGTCGCCGGTGACGGCACGACGACCGCGACCGTCCTGGCCCAGGCCCTGGTCCGGGAAGGCCTGCGCAACGTAGCCGCCGGCGCCAACCCGATGGCCCTCAAGCGCGGCATCGAGCGTGCCGTCGAGGCCGTCTCCGCCGCCCTGCTGGAGCAGGCCAAGGACGTGGAGACCAAGGAGCAGATCGCTTCGACCGCCTCCATCTCCGCCGCTGACACCCAGATCGGCGAGCTGATCGCCGAGGCGATGGACAAGGTCGGCAAGGAAGGCGTCATCACCGTCGAGGAGTCGCAGACCTTCGGGCTCGAGCTCGAGCTCACCGAGGGCATGCGCTTCGACAAGGGCTTCATCTCGGCGTACTTCGCCACCGACCTGGAGCGTATGGAGGCGTCGCTCGACGACCCGTACATCCTGATCGTCAACTCCAAGGTCTCCGCGGTGAAGGACCTGCTCCCGCTGCTGGAGAAGGTCATGCAGTCCGGCAAGCCGCTGCTGATCATCGCCGAGGACGTCGAGGGCGAGGCCCTGTCGACCCTGGTCGTCAACAAGATCCGCGGCACCTTCAAGTCCGTCGCCGTCAAGGCGCCCGGCTTCGGTGACCGCCGCAAGGCCATGCTCGGCGACATCGCCATCCTCACCGGTGGCACCGTCATCTCCGAGGAGGTCGGCCTCAAGCTGGAGAACGCCGGGCTCGACCTGCTCGGCCGCGCCCGCAAGGTCGTCATCACCAAGGACGAGACGACCATCGTGGACGGCGCCGGCGAGTCCGACCAGGTCGCGGGCCGGGTCAACCAGATCCGTGCCGAGATCGAGAACAGCGACTCGGACTACGACCGCGAGAAGCTCCAGGAGCGCCTGGCGAAGCTGGCCGGCGGCGTGGCCGTCATCAAGGCCGGTGCCGCCACCGAGGTCGAGCTCAAGGAGCGCAAGCACCGCATCGAGGACGCGGTGCGCAACGCGAAGGCGGCCGTCGAGGAGGGCATCGTCGCCGGTGGTGGCGTGGCCCTGCTGCAGGCCACCGCGGTGTTCGAGAAGCTGGAGCTGGAAGGCGACGAGGCGACCGGCGCCAACGCCGTGAAGCTCGCGCTGGAGGCCCCGCTCAAGCAGATCGCCGTCAACGGTGGTCTCGAGGGCGGCGTCATCGTCGAGAAGGTGCGCAACCTGCCCATCGGCCACGGCCTGAACGCCGCGACCGGCGAGTACGTCGACATGATCGCCGAGGGCATCATCGACCCGGCGAAGGTCACCCGCTCGGCGCTGCAGAACGCGGCGTCCATCGCCGCGCTCTTCCTCACCACCGAGGCCGTCATCGCGGACAAGCCCGAGAAGGCCTCCGCGGCCGCCCCGGGCGGCATGCCCGGCGGTGACATGGACTTCTGATCCCCCGGGATCACCGTCCAGCACGCGAAGCGGCGCCCCCTTCCCCGTACGCACGGGAAGGGGGCGCCGCTGTGTCGTAACGCCGTACGGGCCGGGTCGTAGGGCCGTTCGGCTCAGCTGCTGGGCATGGCCAGGGGTGCGGGCACGTGGGCGGGGTCGGTGACGGCGATGACGTCGTCCTGGGTGATCACGGCGAGCGTCGGGTCGACCCCGGCGACCCGGTAGACGCCGACGGGCTGCCGCGGCTCGGCGCCGCCGCCGTCCTGGCAGCCGTCGAAGTAGCCCTGCCCGACCGGGTCGCCCTGGTGTGGTACGACCTTGGCCGACTCCTGGCCCGGCGCCATCACGTACAGCCTGCCGTCGTAGTGCAGTTGCCATGCGCAGTCCCGGCCCCCGGCCCCGGTCCCGCCTGCCGCGTCCGAGCAGCCGCCCAGCGCCAGCAGCGCGGCCGCCACCAGCACCGCTCGCCGTCTTCCGTTCACAGGTCCCCCCTCGTTCGGTGTGCGCCTTGGACGCACGACCGCCGAGTGGGGTTCCGTACGGGCGTACAGGCGTACAGGCGTACAGGCGTACAGGCGCGGGTACGGGCGCGGTCAGCCGCCCGCCGACTCCAGGGCCTCGCGCAGGTGGCCGCCGGACTCGGTCAGCAGCCGGGCCGCGGTCGGGGCGTCGACCTTGGCCAGCAGGGTGAGGATGGCCGGTTTGACCTCGCCGTCGGTGGCGGACAGCGCCCGCTCGATCGCCGTGTCGTCCGCGCCGGTGGCCAGCGACACGATCCGCCGGGAGCGGGCCCGCAACTTCTCGTTGGACGCGCGCACGTCGACCATCAGGTTCCCGTAGGTCTTGCCGAGCCGGATCATGGTGATGGTCGAGAGCATGTTGAGCACCAGCTTCTGCGCGGTGCCCGACTTCAGCCGGGTGGACCCGACGACCAGCTCGGGACCGACCACGACCTCGATGCCGTGGTCCGCGGCGGCGGCCAGCGGCGAGTCGGCGTTGCAGGACAGCCCCACGGTCAGCGCCCCGAGCGCGCGGGCGTGCTCGACCGCGCCGACGGCGTACGGCGTACGCCCGGAGGCCGAGACGCCGACAACGGTGTCGGCGGCGGTCAGCCCGAGCGCGTCCAGGTCCTCCGCGGCCAGCTCCTTGCTGTCCTCGGCGCCCTCGATGGAGGTGACCATGGCGGTCGGGCCGCCCGCGATGAGACCGACGACCTCGCGTCCGGGTGTGGTGTTGAAGGTCGGCGGGCACTCGCTGGCGTCCAGTACGCCGAGCCTGCCCGCCGTGCCGGCGCCCGCGTAGACGAGCCGCCCGCCGCGGGCCATCCGGTCGGCGATGCCGTCGATCGCCGCGGCGATGCTGGGCAGTTGGGCGGCGACGGCGGCCGGCACGGTGGCGTCCTCGCCGTTCATCGTGCGGGCGATGTCCAGGGTGGCCATCCGGTCGATCTCGGCTAGCTCGGGTCGAAAGGCCTCCGTGGTCAGCGTGTCCAGCTCGCGGCGCAGCTCGGTGTACTGGGGCATGTGCGGCTCGTTCATCCTTCTCGCAGTGGTCAGGTGCGGGCGTGGGGGGATGCGCGGCCGGCGTCCAGGTGGCCGCGGAGCAAACAGGTTCGGCGGGGCGAAGGGGGTCGGCGGAGCAAAATGGGTTCAGCGCATTATTTCAGTGCATTGTTCAGCTACGGGCGGCCCGCGGCCTGTGGCGATGCGCCAGCGCCTCGTACGATGCGGCCAGCGCGGGCGCCGCCGACTCGTATGTCCGCTGCGCGACCCCCACGAACAGACAGTCCACCAGCAGGAGTTGGCTGGTCCTGCTGGACATCGCGGCCGGCCGCAGCTCGCTCTCGCGCGAGCTCGACGTGGTCAGCACGATGTCGGCCCACTGGGTGACGGGGCCGTCGGGCCGGCCGGTGAGGGCGATGGTCGTCGCCCCCTGGTCGAAGGCGGCCCGCAGTGGCTCGATCACGTCGTGCGTGCCCCCGGAATGCGTGATCGCGACCGCCACGTCACCGGGCCGCAGCTGCACGGCGTTGGTCACCGCCAGGTGCGGGTCGGCGTGCGCGTGCGCGATCAGCCCGATCCGCAGCAGCTTCTGCGCCAGGTCCTGACCCACCAGCCCTGACGCGGCGATCCCGTAGATGTCCGTACGTCGCGCGGCGGCCAACGCGGCAACTGCCGCCTCCAGTTGGGCCATGTCCAGTTGCGCGGCGGTGTCGGCGAGGGTCTGCTGCTCCTCCAGGGCCAGCTTGGCGACGACGTCGGCGAGCGGGTCGTCCACCGCGATGTCCGCGGTCACCGCGGGCGGTGCGCCGGCCGCCTGCTGGGCGGCCAGCGCGGCCAGCGCCAGCCGCAGGTCGCGGTATCCGGGATAGCCCAGCAGCCGGGCCGTACGCACCACGGTGGCCTCACTGGTGCCGGTGCGTATCGCGAGCGCGGTGACGGTCTGCTGGGCGCAGCCGGCCGGGTCGCCCGCGACGGCTTCCGCGACCCGCTGCATCGAGCGGGTCATGGACGGTGCCAGCGTACGGACCTTGGCGGCCAGGGCTCCCGGGTCGGGGGGTGAGGCGGGTATGACGGGCGCGTCCGCGGCGCCGCGCGGGGGACGGACGCTCGGGGGGAAATTTTCCTTCACGCTGTGAGTCACCCCATGAAAGGTATTTTCACGCATCGTCCGACGTCAAGCGACTTTCCGCCACGCTGCGGTTTCCGGCGGCGCGTGGCGGCTGCTCGGCTGCTCCGTCCGCCGATCTTCCGCCGGCTCTTCCCCCGGCTGGTCCTTCGGCTCGTCCGGAGGTTCCGTTCACTCTCCTGGGACAATGGTTCCCATGGACCACCACCCCGCAGAGGCGGTGCTGCACAGCGCCCGCGCCCTCGTACTGGCCGACCTCACCGCCCGCGACGTCGCGGGCCCCGCCGTCGTCTCCCTCGTGGAGGACGCCGTCGCCGAACGCCGCTGGTGGCTCGACCAGTGGCCCGACGGCGCCGCCTTCGTCCCCGGCCTGGTCGCCCAGGACGTCCAGGACGCCCTCCTCGAGACGTACGGCCGCTGGCCCCTGTGCCCGCACTGCGAGGACGCGCACGCCCTCGCCGTCGAACCCGAACTCGGCGCCGACCCCCACTGGGTCTGCGAGGCCCGCGCCGAGGTCATCGCCCCCGTGGGTGCGCTGGGCGCGTCCCGATGACCGTCTACGTCGACCCCTCGACCTGGCCGGGCCACGGCCGCCTGTGGTCCCACCTGGTCAGCGACACCTCCTACGCCGAGCTGCACGACTTCGCCGTCCGGCTGGGGGCTCCGCGCCGCGCTTTCGAGCGCGACCACTACGACATCCCGGCCGAGCGCTACGCCGACGCCGTCCGGCTGGGCGCCGTGCCCGTGGGCAGCAAGGAACTGGTCCACCGCCTCACGACCGCGGGCCTGCGCCGCCGCAAACCGCCCCGCGACCGCACGCCCTGACCCGGCCTGTCCCGCGCCCTCGCCCTGCGGCGGGGCCCGGTGACGGCGCCCGTCGCGCGGTTCCCGGCGCGATCAGGTAGTCAGGAACGGTGAACAAGGAAGCGACCGACCCCTTCGTGCACGTCCGGGGCGCCAGTGAGAACAACCTGCGGAACATCGACGTCGACCTTCCGCGGGACGCGATGGTCGCCTTCACCGGCGTCTCCGGCTCCGGCAAGTCCTCGCTCGCGTTCGGCACGCTCTACGCGGAGGCACAGCGGCGCTACTTCGAGTCCGTGGCACCGTATGCCCGACGGCTGCTGCAACAGGTCGGCGCACCACACGTGCAGGAGATCACCGGACTGCCACCCGCCGTGGCCCTCCAGCAGCGACGCGGGTCGCCCAGCTCGCGCTCGACGGTCGGCACCATCACCACGCTGTCCAATCTGCTGCGCATGCTCTACTCCCGCGCCGGCACCTATCCGCCCGGGGCCGCACGGCTGGACGCCGAGGCGTTCTCACCCAACACCGCGGCCGGCGCCTGCCCCGAGTGCCACGGACTGGGCGTCGTGCACGACGTCGCCGAGGACCTGCTCGTCCCTGACCCCTCGCTGAGCATCCGCGAGGGGGCGATCGCCGCCTGGCCGGGCGCCTGGCAGGGCGCCAACCTGCGCAGCGTCGTGAACGGCCTGGGCATCGACATCGACCGGCCGTGGCGCAGGCTCAGGAAGAAGGACCGGGACTGGCTGCTGTACACCGACGAGCAGCCCTCCGTCTACATCGAGCCGGAGGAGGACCGCGTCGACTACGGCTACCAGGGCAAGTTCTGGAGCGCCCGCAAGCACGTCATGCACGTCCTCGCCGACTCCAAGAGCGAGAAGATGCGCGAACGGGCGCTCCGGTTCGTCAGGAGCGTGCCCTGCCCCGAGTGCCACGGCAGTGGGCTGCGGCCCGAGGCGCTCGCCGTGACCTTCGCCGGACGCACCATCGCCGAGATCAACGCGATGCCGCTCACCGAGGTCGTGGCGCTGCTGCGGCCCGTCGCGGGGCGGTCCGAGGCCGACGCCACCACGTCGACCGCCCGATCCGGCGAGACGACCGAGGTCGCGGTCCGGATCTGCGGCGACCTGGTCGCGCGGATCGACGTCCTGCTCGACCTGGGCCTGGGATATCTCAGCCTCGGGCGCCGCTCGACGACCCTGTCACCCGGCGAGGCGCAGCGCCTGCGGATCGCCACCCAGCTGCGCTCGGGGCTGTTCGGCGTCGTCTACGTCCTCGACGAACCCTCCGCCGGCCTGCACCCCGCTGACGCGGAGCCGCTGCTCGACGTGCTGGACCGCCTCAAGGCGGCGGGCAACTCGTTGTTCGTCGTCGAGCACGACATGGACGTCGTACGGCGGGCGGACTGGGTGGTCGACATCGGCCCCGGCGCGGGCGAGGGCGGCGGACGCGTGCTGTACAGCGGCCCGGTCGCCGGTCTCGAGCGGGTCGGGGAGTCGGCCACGAGCCAGTACCTCTTCGGGCGCGCCCGGCCGCTCGACCACCGCCCGCGCACACCGCACGGCTGGCTGCGCCTGCGCGGCGTCTCCCGCCACAATCTGCACGACGTGTCCGTCGACGTGCCGCTGTGCGTACTGACGGCGGTGACGGGCGTGTCCGGTTCCGGAAAGTCGACGCTGGTGACGCAGGTGCTCGCCGAGGTCGTCCGCGGCCACCTCGGGCTCGTACCCGAGGAACCCGGCGAGGCGCGGCTGGAGGTCGACGTCCAGGAGGCGTCTGGGGTCGAGTCGTTCGACCGGCTGGTCCTGGTCGACCAACGGCCCATCGGCCGGACCCCCCGGTCCAACCTGGCCACGTACACGGGCATGTTCGACGCGGTGCGCAAGCTGTACGCGGCGACGGACGAGGCCAGGGCGCGCGGCTACGCGGCCGGACGGTTCTCCTTCAACGTGCCCGAAGGGCGCTGCGAGACCTGCCAGGGCGAAGGGTTCGTCGCGGTGGAACTGCTGTTCCTGCCCGGCACCTACGCGCCGTGCCCTACCTGCCATGGCGCCCGGTACAACGCCGAGACGCTGGACGTCACCTACCGCGGCAAGAACATCGCGGACGTGCTGGCGCTGTCCGTCGACGCCGCCGCCGAGTTCCTGTCGGCCGTCCCGGCCGCCTCGCGCAGCCTGGAGACGCTGCGCGAGGTCGGACTGGGCTACCTGCGGCTGGGCCAGCCCGCGACGGAACTCAGCGGTGGTGAGGCGCAACGCATCAAACTGGCCACCGAACTCCAGCGAGCCCGCCGCGGGCACGCCCTCTACCTCCTCGACGAGCCGACGGCGGGGCTGCACCCCTCCGACATCGCCCTGCTGCTGCGCCAGCTGCACCGGCTCGTCGACGCCGGCAACACGGTCGTCCTCGTCGAGCACGACCTGGACACGATCGCCTCCGCCGACTGGATCATCGACCTCGGCCCGGGCGGCGGCGACGCGGGCGGCCGAGTAGTCGCATCGGGCCCGCCCACCGAACTGGCCAAGGCCCGCGGCAGCGCCACCGCCCCCTACCTCGCGGCCCGCCTCGCGAACACCTGACGCTGCCGCGAGCTCAGCCCCCCACCGCCCGGTGGTCCGGGGCGGACCGGGCGGCCCCTTCGGGTCGGTGGCGACCCGCGCCCCTGCGGGCTCGGCCCTGCGACGGAGGGTGCCCCCAGGGGCGCGAGGCTGCGGCTGGCGCCGCGTGGGCGCGCTCAGCCCGGGCCGGGGCAGGTCATGCGCTGAAGGAGGCGCGGAGAAATCCGAGGATTTCCGCGTAGGCGGGCTGGGCCTGCGGCGCCAGCCCCGGCACGCTGAGGAAGGCGTGACCCGCCCCCGGGTGTTCGGTGAGCCGCGCCGGGGTTCCGGCCGTGCGCAGGCGTTCGGCGTAGGCCCGGCCCTGGTCGGCCAGCGGGTCGTGCGTCGGCACCACGACGAGCGCGGGGGCCAGCCCGGACACGTCGTCCGCGTGGAGCGGCGAGAGCGTACGGGGGTCGGCCCCTCGCGGCACGGCGAGCCGCTGGAAGAGCCGCAGCTGCGGCACGCCGAGGGTCGGCGTGAGCGCGTACTCGTCGGCCGAACCGTAGCCGAGCATCGCCCCGGTCACGTCGACCGCGGGATTGACCAGCACCTGCGCCCGCAGGCCGAGCCCGGCCTCCCGCGCCCGGATGGCGGCGAGCGCGCAGACCAACGCGCCGCAGCTCTCGCCGAAGACGGCCGTACGCGCCGGGTCGACACCCCACCGCGCGGCGTGCCGCACCACATGGTCGAGCACGTCCCAGCCGTCGTCGACGGCGTTCGCCAGCGGGTGGTCCTCGTCGAGCAACCGGTGCTCGACCGAGACGACGACGGCCGGGAGGTGGGCGGCGAGCCGGCTGTTGACCCAGTCGCTCTGGACCGCCGTACCGACGAAGCCGCCGCCGTGCACGTGCACGACGAGGGGCAGGGCGGCCCCCGCCGTCGCCGACCGGTGCACCCGCACCGGCAGTTCGCGGCCGGGCAGCGCCACCGTCCGCCACTCGACGGTGGCACCGGGGTCCGGCTCACCCCGGATCGCCAGCACCGCGTCGGAGGCGCGGAAGCGGTTCTCCGCGGTGCGGTACGTGATCAGTTCCTCGCCGGCGATCGTGGCCCAGTCCGGCTCCGGCGGCCGTTGCGCGATGGTGCCCTCGCTCATGACGTCTCCTCTTCCGCGACCCGCGGTATCGAAACCTGCAGTATCGAAACCTACAGTATCGGAACCCGAGGTATCGAAACAGGTATCGTGTGTCCATGCCCCCGCCCACCCCCGGCAGGCCTCCCGGCCGCCCGCGCGCCGGCGTCACCGCCCCGGTCTTCGCCGCCACCCTGAGCACGGTCCAGGAGCTGGGTTACGCCCGCGCCACCGTCGAACGCATCGCCGCCGCGGCCGGCGTCGCGAAGTCCACGGTCTACCGCCGGTGGCCGTCCAAGGGCGACCTGATCGTCGACTGCCTCCTCGACGCCCTCGGCCCGGCGCCCCTGAAGGGCGCCACCCGGGCCGAGATCATGGCCTCGACCATCCGCTGGGTCGCCGCGAAGATCAGCGAGCCGGGGGTGGGCGACGCCTTCGCCGGCGTCTTCAGCGACGCCGTGAGCGACCCGGCCCTGCGCGCCGTCCTGGCCACCCGCTTCCAGGACCCCTACCGCCTGGCCGTCCAGGAGGCACTCGGCGAGCCGGAGGACCGCGTCCTGTTCTTCATCGACCTCATCGTGGGCACGCTGCTCCACCGCCTGGGCATGACGGGCAGGCCCATGGCCGCCGCCGACGTCACCACCCTGATCGCCATGGTGGTCCCGCACTTCCCCGAGGGCGGCGTCAACGGGCAGGCGCGGGCGTGAACCAGGTCTCCGCCTCGTGGCGCAGGCCGAGCGCGGTGGCGGCGTGGTTCGAAGCGTAGACGTACGCCACCTTGCGCCGCAGTGCCGCCGCGATCCGCTGCCTGCATCGCCGGATCGTCGTACGCGCTCGCGCCGGTCAGCAGCGCCCTGTACGCCACGCCCGCCGCCGCCGGCTACGGGCGCCGGAAGGTCAGCGTCAGCCCCCGGGTGCCCTGCACCTGTCCGGTGCCGATCAGCTGCACGCCCCCGCTCGCCGTCACCTGGAAGGACAGCTGCGCCTCGGCGAGCGGCAGGGTGCCGTTGCGCGCGGCCACGTCCCTGAAGACCTCCTGCAAGGCGTCCACGGTCGCCGCCAGATTCCGCCGCAGCGGCCCCAGCGGTACGGCACGCAGCACCGGGTCACCGCCGAGCAGCCCCATCGAGTCCGGGTCCTCGTCGTCCGCCTCCACCCAGAACGGCAACGTCTCGGTCTCGTCCACGCACTCGCCCCCAAGTCCCGCCACCGGTCGGTCGATTCGGTGGCCCAACTCTAGGCGGACAGCGGGCGCCGGCGCGGCGCTTCGCCGTCCGGGGTGCCCGGACTCGCGAAGGGGAACGGCACGGACAGCCGCGCCGCCGGCTCACGCCTCCAGCAGCTCCAGCTCCGTCGTGAGGTTGCGGCGGGCCGTGCGCTCCCAGTGGTCCTGGCCGTACGGGGTGCGGAAGAGGTGGGGGAGGTCGAGGAGTTGGCGCAGGACGGCCGCGCGGCCCGAGCGGAAGTCGGCGTCCGGGACGAAGGCGTACTCGTCGCGGACGGCGGCGGCGTAGGCGGCGTAGGAGGCCGGGTCGCCCGCGAGGACGGCGAGGTCGGCGTCGCAGAGGACCTCGCCGTCGGCGTCGCCGGGGGCGGGGTCGTGTATGACGGTGAGCAGGACCAGGCGGACGACCTCGGACGTACGGTCGGCGTCGACGCCCGCCTCGGCCAGGGCGCGGCGGGCGAGGTCGGCGCTGCGCTGCTCGTTCTCGCTGCGGTCGGGACGGTAGACAGCGTCGTGGAACCAGGCGGCCAGGGCGACCGTGTCGGGGTCGTGCGCGTAGGCGGCCAGCTCGGTGGTGCGGGTCAGGACCTCGGACAGGTGGTCCAGCGTGTGGTATCGGCGCTGCGGTTCACCCCAGCGGTCCAGCAGCTCGCGGCCGTACGGCGCCGGGTCGGGGGCGTCCTCCTGGGCTGCTGCGGTGCTCTGGCAGCGGCGCAGCAGCTCGTTCCACTCGGCGAGCAGTGCCTCGTAGCGGGGGTGGGCGGCGGCCCTGGTGTGCGGCATGCGGGCCATTGTGGCGGAATCGTGAACGCGTTTTCCGTGCGGGGTGGGTGTTCGTCCCGTCACCCTCGGTGAATATGGCTCTGGTGTCACGGTACGAGGGTGCGTTCCAGCCGGTGCAGCGCCAGCGCCATGGACAGCGCCCCGAAGACCAAAAGGTAGAGCGCGGCGAGGCCCACCCCGGCGTTCATGACGCCGAGCGACGGCTCCCTGACCAACTCGATGCTCTGGTAGAGGGGAAGGCACTCGACGGCGATCTGCACCGGGCGGGCGTAGACGCCCAGCGGGTAGAAGGTCGTGGCGAACAGGAACATCGGCAGCATCACCAGCTGGACGAGCTGGAAGTCCTGCCAGCTGCGGATGTAGGTGACGACCGCCAGGCCGGCGGCGGCGAAGGCGAAGGCGATCAGCAACGAGCCGGGCAGGATGAGCACCGCCCAGGGCGAGTGCAGCAGGCCGAAGGCGGCGACGGCCGCGCCGAAGACGACGGTGACGGCGGTGCCCCGCAGCAGCGCCCACGCGACCTCGCCGAGCGCCACATCGCGGATGCGCAGCGGCGTGGCGAGGATCGAGTCGTAGGTGTGCAGCATCTTGAGCTTGCCGTAGATGTTGAACGTCGTCTCGTTCATGGCGCCGTTCATCGCGGCGGTCGCCAGCAGCGCGGGCGCGACGAAGTCGACGTAGCCGACGGACGGGTCGCCGCCGCCCAGACCCGGGACATGGCCGACGAGGGCTCCGATGCCGACGCCCATGGACAGCAGGTAGAGGACGGGTTCGAAGACCTCGGCCAGCAGCAGATACCAGGTGTGGCGGTAGATGACGAGGTTGCGTTCGACCAGGGCGGCGGGGCCCGCCACGGCCGGGGATCTCCACAACGCGCGCAGCACGGTGGTCCTTTCGGCTCGGCTCATCGGTTCAGCCGGCGGGTGTACGACCGGCGGGCCGCCCAGACGCCGGCGGCGGTCAGGGCGAGGAGATAGCCCACGTGCACGGCGGTGGCGCCGGGGTGCGAGCCGCCCAGGCCGGCGCCGCGGGTGAGGGCGACCCCCTGGTAGAGCGGGGTGCAGGTGGCCACCGACCGCAGCCAGTGGGGGAGTTGGCTGATCGGGAAGAAGGTGCCCGAGAACATGTAGAGCGGCATCACGACGAAGCGGTAGAGCCCGTTGAGGCGGCTCTGGCGGTCGACGCCCACCGCCCAGCCCATCAGCGGCGCCGCGAAGGCCATCCCGGTGAGCAGGACGGGCCCGGCGGCCAGCAGCGCCCTCGCCGGGCCGACCACGCCGAAGGCGACGACCACCGCGAGGAAGAGCAGGCCGCTGAGCAGCACCCGGAAGGCCACGAAGAGCAGGTGGCCGCCCAGGATGTCGACGGGTCGCATCGGAGTGGCCGCGGCGGCCGGGTAGTTGCCGCCGGAGCGGGCCGACTGGAAGACGGGGAAGGTGGCTTCGATGACGCCGGTCTGCATCGCGGCGGCGGCGAGCAGGCCCGGCGCGAGGAAGTCGAGGTAGGGCGTCCCGGTGAGGTGTCCGCTGTGGTTGGCGTCCACCAGCTTGCCCAGGCCCGCGCCCATGGCGGCCAGGAAGAGCAGCGGGTTCGCGACGCTGATCACGACGGTGCCGCGCCAGACGCGGCGGTAGCGGTCCATCCAGTAGCAGAACTCACGCAGTGCGGGTGCCATGTCAGTCCACCAGCGTCCGGCCGGTGAGGGTGAGGAAGACGTCTTCGAGGCCGGACCGCCTGACGAGCGCGGTCAGCGGCTCGACTCCGGTGCGGTGCACGGCCTTCAGCGCGTCCTCGCCGTCGTCGGCGTAGACCAGCAGGCGGTCGGGGAGCTTCTCCTGGCGATCGCCGAGGTGCCGGATCTTCCCGGCGGCCGCCTCCTGGTCGTCGAAGCGCAGCTCCAGGACCTCGCGGGTGCAGTGCCCGGCTATCAGGCCCCGCGGGGTGCCCTGCGCGACGATCCGGCCGTGGTCCATGACCACGAGCCGGTCGCACAACTGCTCGGCCTCGTCCATGTAGTGCGTCGTCAGCAGCAGCGTCACCCCCTCCTGCTTGAGCCGGAACAACCGCTCCCACAGCAGGTGCCGTGCCTGCGGGTCGAGCCCGGTCGTCGGCTCGTCCAGCAGCAGGATGTCCGGCCGGTTGACGAGCGACCGTGCGATCGTCAGCCGCCGCCGCATGCCTCCCGACAGCGCCTCCACCTGCTCGTCCGCCTTGTCCACGAGGCGCGCGAAGTCCAGCAACTGGGTCGCGCGCTCCCGTATTTCGGCCCGGGGAAGGCCGAAGTAGCGCCCGTAGACGAGCAGGTTCTCCCGGACGGTCAGCTCGGTGTCGAGCGTGTCGTCCTGCGGGACGCTGCCGAGCCGGGCGCGTATCGCGGGCCCGTGCGTTTTCGGGTCCATCCCGAGGACCCGCAGTGTCCCGCCCGAGACGGGACTGACCGCGGCGACCATCCGCATGGTGGTCGACTTCCCGGCCCCGTTCGGCCCCAGGAAGCCGAAGGCCTCTCCCCGGTGCACCCGGAAGTCGATCCCGGCGACGGCTTCCGTCGCCTCGCCGCCACCCCTCGGCGTATGCACCTTCCGCAACCCGACCGCTTCGATCAACACCCCCGCGCCGGCGCTCTCGTCGCCCACTGCGCACCCCTCCCGCCGTCCGACCGCCCCCGTTCGTTCGGCGGCCGCGTCATCCCACCAGAGGTGGGTCGCAAATTTCAATAGATTTCCCTGCAAGAAGCGAACCCCGCTGGGCAACCTTTATGCAGCGGCTCAGCGGAACCCGCCCCTTCGCCGAGCCGAAGCCGGGCCGGACCGTCGCCGAGGCCTGAGTCGCCGCGGGCGGTGGGCGAACGGTCGGCCGCCGCCGTCAGAAAGGGGCGGTTCGGTCGGAACCGGAATCAACGGGCGGTGGGGGGACGCCGAGGCCGGCTCCGGTGGAACGGGACCGTCCAGGACATCGGTACCCGGGGGTCGCGTGGTGCGTGGGCATGTGGCAGGCTTGGTCATATGTCTAGACCAATCTTCGAGGTGATCGCCCTCGGCGCGGACGATGCCGTAGCGGCCCAGGCCGGCGGCGCCGATCGCCTCGAACTGGTCACCGATATGGCCGCGGACGGCCTCACCCCCTCCCGCGCGACCTTCGGCGCGATCCGCGCCGCCGTCGACATCCCCCTGCGCGTCATGCTGCGGCTCTCCGACGGCTTCACCACGGGCGGCGCCCGCCAGCTCGACGCGCTCTGCGAGGTCGCGCAGGGCCTGCGCGCCGAGGGCGCCGAGGAATTCGTCCTCGGCTTCCTCGACGCCCGCGGCGGCGCGGACCTGGACGCCGTGCACGCGCTCGTCGACGTACTCGACGGTTGCCGGTGGACCTTCCACCGGGCGATCGACCGGGCCGCCGACCGCGACGCCGTACGCCTCCAACTCGCGGGCCTCCCCGGCCTCGACACCTACCTGACCGCGGGCTCCGCGGACGGCGTCGGCGCCGGCCTGCCCGTCCTGTGCGCCGAAGCCGCCCGCGGCGGCGAACCCGGCTACGAGCCCCGCCTCCTCGTCGGCGGCGGCCTCCTCCTCGCCCACGTCCCCGAACTGCGCGCCGCCGGCCTCGACGCCTTCCACGTCGGCGGCGCGGTCCGCGCCGGCGGCTGGGCGGGCCCGGTGGACATCACCGCGGTCCGCACCTGGCGCGACGTCCTTGACACCTCCGTCGCGGTGGGCTGACCACTCGTCGCGGTGGCCGAGCCACCGACCGGGCGGCGCCTGCCGAGCGGCGCCGCCCTATGGTTTGCGGATGCGCGCACAACACATCGACCGTCCCGCGGACCTCGACACCGTCCGCGAGTCCTATGACCGGGTGGCGGACACCTACGCCGACATGGTGCAGACGACAGGCATGGGCGACATCCGCCGCCACCCCTGGCTCAAGGCGTCGATCGACGCCTTCGCCGACACGGTGGGCGACCTCGGCCCCGTCCTCGACGTCGGCTGCGGGCCGGGCACGGTCACCGCCTACCTCGACGAGCGCGGGCTCGACGTGTCCGGCGTCGACCTCTCGTCCCGCATGATCGAGAACGCCCGCCGCCTCCACCCGCAGTGCCGCTTCGCCGTCTCCTCCGCCACCGACCTCGTACTCGAGGAGGCTTCCCTGGGCGGCGTCCTCGGCTGGTGGTCGCTGTTCAACCTCCCCCGCGAGGTCCTGCCGCAGGTGCTCGCCCTGTTCGCGCGTGCCCTCAAGCCCGGCGGCCACTTCATCACCGGGACGCACGTCGGCGACGAGGACGCGCTGCGCACCGAGGCGTACGGGGGAGTGCCCGTCCGCTGGACCACCCACAAGTGGCGCCCGGAACAGCTCGTGGCCCTGATCGAGCAGGCCGGCCTGCACCCGGTCGCCGAACTGCGACTCCCCGCCGACCAGTGGAGCGGCCCCGGCGTGGTCATCATGGCCAAGCGGCCCGCCACCAGCGGCGCGTCGGCGCTCCCGCCCCAGCCAACCCGCTAGGTGCTGTGCTCTCAGTCCACCAGCGCCGCGGGCAGCGGCTGGGCATGGAGGACGAACAGGCCGGAGACCGCCCGGGTCAGGGCGACGTAGAGGCGGCGCAGGCCTGTACGGCGGTCCGGCTCGGACGCCACGATGGTGGCGGGCTCGTCCAGGACCACATAGTCGTATTCGAGGCCCTTGGCCAGGGACGCGGGGACCAGCGTCAGGCGGGCGGACGCGGAGGTCTCCGCGCCCGGGGCGAGGTAGCGCAGGCCGGCCTCGGTCAAGGCGTCGCCGAGTGCCTCGATGCGGGGGTCGGCGGCGATCAGGCCGATGGAACCCTCGTGGCGCAGGGCGTCGCGGCAGGCCGCCACCACCGAGGCGTCCAGGTCGGCCGCGGCGACGGACCGGACCGCGAAGTCGCCGCCCGCCTCCCGGACGGAGGTGGCGGGGGCCAGGTCGGGGGCGATCTCGGGGAGCAGGCGGGAGGCGTAGGAGATGACCTCGCGCGGGACGCGGAAGCCGCGCGTCAACTCCTCGATGCGGGCGTCGGGTTTGCCCAGATGGCGGAGGGCCTCGGACCAACTGGGCGTCGCCCACGGGGTGGTGCCCTGGGCGATGTCGCCGAGGACGGTGGCCGAGCCGGTGGAGCAGCGGCGGCCGACGGCCCGGTACTGCATCGGCGAGAGGTCCTGCGCCTCGTCGAGGACGACATGGCCCAGCGAAGCGGTGCGCTGCACCAAGTCGCGGGCCTCGTCGATCAGTACGGCGTCCGCGGCGGACCACTTCGCCGCCGCGAGCCCGCGCGGGGGCTTCTCCCACAGGACGGCCTTCTGCTCGTCCGCGTCGAGCAGGCCGTCGGCCGAGGCGGCGAGGAATTCCGCGTCGGACAGCAGCCGCAGCACCAGCTTCGCCGGATCGACCGGCGGCCAGCACGCCTTGACCGCGGCTTTGACGGCCGCATTGCGGGCGACCGCGTCCTGCACGCGGTCGTCCGGCGCTTCGCCCGCCCGCTCCATCTGGACCAGCACCGCGTGGGCAATCCGCTGCGGCAGGGCGTCGTGCGCGGCGCCGTAGCGGATGTCCCGGTCGGCCAACTCGCTGACGATCGACTCCAGTTCGTAGGCCGGGACCCGCCAGCGCCGCGACCCGCGGATCACCATCACCGGCTCGGTGGGCATCCGGATACCGGAACGCACCGCCCGCCGCAGCACCTCCGCCATCCGGGCGTCGCCCTTGACGCGGGCGGTCTCCGCCGAGTCGGTGCCGCTCAGCGGGACATGGGCGACGAGGTCGTCCACCGTGGCCTGCTTGACCTGGAGTTCGCCGAGGGCGGGCAGCACCTGCTCGATGTACTGGAGGAAGGACGCGTTCGGCCCGATCACCAGCGTGCCCGTACGGGCGAGGCGCTCGCGGTGCGCGTACAGCAGATAGGCCACCCGGTGCAGGCCCACCGCCGTCTTCCCGGTGCCCGGCGCACCCTGCACGCACACCGTGCCGGTGACCCCGGCACGTACGATCTCGTCCTGCTCGGGCTGGATCGTCGCCACGATGTCGCGCATCGGGCCGACGCGGGGCCGTTCGATCTCGGTCTGGAGCAGCTTGCTCGTGGTGTCGGACTCCGCCGGGTCCGACAGGTGCTCGTCCTCGTATGCGGTCAACTCGCCGCCCGTGTAGCCGAACCGGCGCCGCAGCCGGACGTCCATCGGCTCGACGCGCGAGGCGCGGTAGAACGGCTGCGAGACCGGCGCCCGCCAGTCGACCACCATGGGGTCGCCCTCGGCGTCGTGCACATGGCGGCGCCCGATGTAGAAGCTCTCCCCCTCCGCGCCCTCGGTCAGCTCCACGCCGGGCGCGTGGCCGTAGTCCAGGCGGCCGAAGAAGAGCGGGGTGTGGGCGAGGTCGGCGAGCGCCTTGATACGGACCTCGATCTCGCCGGCGAGGATCCTGGCATTCACCCAGTTGCCCGTGACGTCCCGAATGTCGAGCGCCTCGACGTCCTCCCGCATGGCCCGCAGCGCGGACCGGGACGACGACAGGTGGTCGCGCTCCCGCTGGAGGGGATCGGGGGTGTGGTCCTGGATCGGGGCGTGCGAGGGCACGGCTCTGCCTCCGGTGGTCTGCGCGTGCGTGGCGGGGCCGGCCGGTTTCCGTCCGGCCGGCGGCACTCCCGTCCGGGAGGCGTCCGGGAGGCGGCAAGACGGGTGATCTTACGCTCCGGGCGCACGGGGCGCTAACGGTTATCCGGCCGACCTGGTCGTGCGGGGTCTCGGGGTGACCCTGATACCGGGGTCGGGGTCGGAGGTCCGACCACGGGCTGAGCGCGGGGAAACAGGAATCAGCCCTCAGCCCGATGTAGGCCGAATGCCGGATTTCGTACCGTGGAGACATGGCCTCCACGATCTCGCCACCAGGTCCGGCCGCTCATGGTGCCACCGTGTTCGGCACCCGTCCCGACCACCCCCGCCACCGGCTCGGCAGCGCCCTGCGCGCGGTCCGCGTCTTCGCCGTCACCGCGGTGGAGGTGGTGCTGCTCGGCAATGAGAGCAACCGCTACTGACCGCGGACGGCCGCCGTAGGCCGCTGCGGGCCACCTCCGGCCACCTCCGGCCGCCGTGTGGGGAACAGCCCGGTCAGACGTCCTCGCCCGCGCCCGTCAGGAGGTCGTCCGCGTCCACGATCCGGTACGCGTAGCCCTGCTCCGCCAGGAAGCGCTGGCGGTGGGCGGCGAAGTCCTGGTCGATGGTGTCGCGGGCGACAACCGAGTAGAAGCGCGCCTCGTGGCCGTCCGCCTTCGGTCGCAGCACCCGGCCGAGCCGCTGCGCCTCCTCCTGCCGGGAGCCGAACGTGCCCGACACCTGGATCGCGACCGTCGCCTCGGGCAGGTCGATCGAGAAGTTGGCCACCTTCGACACCACGAGCACCGACAACTCGCCCTGCCGGAAGGCCTCGAAGAGCTTCTCGCGCTGCGAGTTCGGCGTCTCGCCCTTGATCACCGGGGCGTTCAGATGCTCGCCCAGCTCGTCGAGCTGGTCGATGTACTGCCCGATGACGAGCGTCTGCTCCCCCGCGTGCTTGGCCACCAGCGCCTCGGTGACCTTTCGCTTGGTCGCCGTCGTCGCACAGTAGCGGTACTTGTCCTCGGTCTCGGCGGTCGCGTACGCCAGCCGCTCGGAGTCCGTGAGGTTGACCCGGACCTCGACGCAGTCGGCCGGCGCGATGTAGCCCTGCGCCTCGATCTCCTTCCAGGGCGCGTCGAAGCGCTTCGGGCCGATCAGCGAGAAGACGTCCGACTCCCGGCCGTCCTCGCGTACGAGCGTCGCGGTCAGCCCGAGGCGGCGGCGGGCCTGGAGGTCCGCGGTGAACTTGAAGACCGGCGCGGGCAGCAGGTGCACCTCGTCGTAGACGATCAGACCCCAGTCGCGGGAGTCGAACAGCTCCAGGTGCGGGTAGACACCCTTCCGCCGGGTGGTCAGCACCTGGTAGGTGGCGATGGTGACCGGGCGGATCTCCTTGCGCGTACCGCTGTACTCGCCGATCTCCTCCTCGGTGAGCGAGGTCCGCTTGACCAGCTCGTGCTTCCACTGCCGCGCCGAGACCGTGTTCGTGACCAGGATCAGCGTCGTCGCCTTCGCCTCGGCCATCGCACCCGCGCCGACCAGCGTCTTCCCCGCGCCGCACGGCAGCACGACCACGCCCGAGCCCCCGTGCCAGAAGCCCTCCACCGCCTGCTTCTGATACGGCCGCAGCGCCCAGCCGTCCTCGGCCAGCTCGATCGGATGCGCCTCACCGTCCACGTACCCGGCGAAGTCCTCCGCGGGCCAGCCCAGCTTGAGCAGCACCTGCTTGATCTGCCCGCGCTCGGAGGGGTGCACGGCGACCGTGTCCTGGTCGATCCGCGCCCCGACCAGCGGCTGCACCCGCTTCGAGCGCAGGATCTCCTCCAGCACCGGCCGGTCGGTCGTGGTCAGCACCAGCCCGTGCGCCGGATCCTTGCTCAGCCGCAGCCGCCCGTAGCGGTCCATCGTCTCGGCGACGTCGACGAGCAGCGCGTGCGGCACGGGATAGCGGCTGTACTCGACGAGCGCGTCCACCACCTGCTCCGCGTCGTGCCCCGCCGCTCGGGCGTTCCACAGCCCGAGCGGTGTGAGGCGGTAGGTGTGGATGTGCTCGGGCGCCCGCTCCAGCTCGGCGAAGGGGGCGATGGCGCGGCGGCAGGCGTCGGCCTGCTCGTGGTCGACCTCGAGGAGGAGGGTCTTGTCGCTCTGGACGATCAGGCAGGACACGCGGTTACCTCCGGCGGGCCGGGTGTGGGCGAACGGACCAGTCTACCGCCCCGCGACGGTGTGCCGGAGGGGCCGCTTCGGGGGCCTTGTGGGGCAGGGGTCCCGGGGCGGTGGTCCTCCGCTCGGGCCGCGGCGGCTTCCGGGGCGCCGGGGGTCCCGGGGTGGATCCCCGGTCGGCGCGCGGGACGCCATTCGTGCGAATCTACGGGGTGCTTAACCGTGGCTTACGCGGCTAATAGTCCTATTTGATGTTTTCTGCCCCCATGGATCACCAGCAGACGCAACCCCCCGCAGAGCAGCGCCGCCGGGGGACGTTCCGCGCCGTCGCGGCCTCCTCGGCTGTCGTCGTCGCGGGAGTCATCGCCGCGGCCGGCCTGCTGCTCCCCTCCTCCGCCAGTGCCTCCGGCGGTGGAACGGCGGGCGACGAGTGGGCGTCCTCCGGCTACGGGAGCTCCCAGCCCTCCGGCTGGCCCAGCCAGCCCGACTCGTCATGGCCCAGCAGCGGCCCTGACACGTCCTGGCCGGACCAGACGACCAGCTGCCCGCCCACCACCCCGCCCACCACCACGCCCACCACCACGCCGACGTACAACCACCCGGGCCACCACCACCCGCCGGGCCACCACCACCCGTCCCACTACCCGTCCCACCATCCCTCGCACTACCCGTCGCACCACCCGAGTCACCATCCTTCGCACCACCCGTCCCACCATCCCTCGCACCACCCGTCCCACCACCCGTCCCACCATCCGTCGCACCACCCGTCCCACCACCCGTCGCACCCGCCGACGACGACGCCGCCGACCACGCCGCCCACGACGCCCCCGACCACACCCCCA
>NZ_FRBI01000028.1 GCF_900142575.1 Actinacidiphila paucisporea | reverse complement strand
CATGCCGCTGAAAACCAAAATGCACCTTCACCCCATGCGAAGGCCCCACCACACGATTCGTCACCCCCACCTTCGCCAACGACGCCAACTCCGGCACCCCATACCGCTCCGCCAAAATATGCAACCACTCCGCCAACTGCGGCGTCTGCGACTCCCCAATCGCCATCCGCGGATGCGACCCCGCATCCACCAACACCACACTCACACCCTGCGACGCCAACACCGTCGCCACCGTCGACCCCGCCAACCCCGAACCCAACACAAACACATCACACACCCGCACCCCACCAACACCCACCATCACACAACTCCCCTCACAGAGAACCGACTCGAACAGGAACGACACCAGGCACCGAACCAGAGACCCCGCCACCCGACGCGGAACCGAACCAGAAGTCCACCGCCGGGCCGGGGTCGGAATACCGATCGCCCACCCACGCCACATATCCGTCGGGGCGCACCAGGACCGTTTCCCACCCGGCGAATACGCCGCCGCCGTCAGCGGCCGGCAGGGTGGCGGCCACCAGATCCACCCGTCGCGCATAGGGCGCCAAGCGCCCGGACAGCCATTCATGGCGGCCCGCACAGTCGGCCAGGTCCAGGAGTACCCCCTGCCCCGACCGCAGCAGTGCCGCCGTACTCGCGGGGTCCGTCCCGGGCGCACCAGCAGCAGCGGTGGTGCTGGTGACGGCCAGCTCGACATGCGGGACCGCCGCGCCGACCGGCGAGTGCTGCCGGTCGGCGCCCGTACCGGACGCCTCGCCGCCGCCGATGGCGTAGCGGACGTCGATGCCGGCGATCATCGCCGCCAGCCGGTCGTTGACCTCCGGGTAGGCGATGAGTTCGCGCAGCACGGTGCGTGTGGCGTCGACCTCGGGACCACCGAGCAGCAGCAGGCCCTGCGCCCGGATGTTGCCGAGCACGCGGCGGGCGATCTCGTGCCGCTCCTCGTGGTAGGTCTCCAGCAGATCCTCGGGCGCGGCCCCGGTCGCCACCGCCGCCAGTTTCCAACCCAGGTTCGCGGCGTCCTGCAGGCCGAGGTTGATGGCCTGGCCGCCGGAGGGCATCTGGACGTGCGCGGCATCGCCGGCCAGCAGGATCCGGCCGGAGCGCAGGCGCCCCGCCAGCCGGCTGGTGTCGTCGAAGGCGTTACGCCAGATCGGCGTACCGTGTGCGATGTCGTCGCCGGTGACCTGCTGCCAGACCGAGCAGATCTCGTCGAACTCCGGCGCCCCCATACGGGACACCACCGGGCGTCCGAAGACCGAGACCATCACCCGCGTCGCGCCGTTCGGCAGCCGTGAGGCGATCGCCAGCCCTTCGGGCAACCGCTCGAATCGGCGATCCGCGATCTCGATGCCGGTGATGTCGGCACGCAGCAGTTCGTGCGTACCGGCCGCACCGGGAAAGTCGATGCCGGACAGCACCCGCACAGTGCTGTCCTCACCGTCACAGCCGACCACGTAGCGCGCCACCACCCCGACCAGCCCGGCCGGGGTCCGCGCACGCACCCGCACGGTGTCGGCGCCGGCCTCCAGGCCGCACACCTCGTGCTCGCGCCGGATGTCGGCTCCCAGAGCGGTCGCGCGCCGCGCCAGCACCTCTTCCACCTGCGCCTGCAGCACCTTGTACTGCCCGGGGAAGCGGGTCGGCAGGCCGCTGAAGTCCAGCGGGATACCGCCGAAATGCCCGGACGACTGGACCGGAGGCGACCCGAGCTGGTCCAGTAGACCGCGCTGATCGAAGAATTCCAACGTCCGCGCGTGCAGCGTCGAGGCACGCGACTCGGTGGTCGGTGCGACCAGGCTCTCCAGAACGATCACCCGCGCCCCGCCCAGCCGCAGCTCGCAAGCGAGCATCAGACCGACCGGGCCCGCACCCACCACGACAACGTCCGCATCCACCTCTGCTACCGCACTGTCCGCCGTGTCCACGCCATACCGCCCTGTCTTGAAGGGGTCAGGGGCCTTCCGCCCCCGCTGTGATGGCCGGGGCCGCCAGGGCCCCCCACCCGGCCCGCCCGGCCTGAGGGTCCGGCAGCCGCCCGACGACCGGGACGGATCACCGGCCGTCAGGCCCGACGCGATCCGGAGACGCTGATCTTCGGCAGCAGCCGGCTGACCTTCGAATGCCCGGACAACGTGTCACCGACGAAGATGACGTCGAATTCGAGATTCAGCTTCGCGGGCTTGGTCACCGACTGCCGCCAGGTCACCTGCCGGCCCTCCGGGGTCTCCTTGCTGACCACGTTCGCCAGCGACACCGTCTCGGCATCGCTGGCGGCGGTACCCGCCACCGCACCGGCGGCATCGGTGAAGGTGTAGACGACAGCCAAATCACCCACCGGGGATTTCACCGTCACATCCCACGTTCCAGCTATCGAGCTCACAGCAACTCCCCTTCAGCGGCGAGAAGAACAGGAAAGGCCCGCCCGCCCCGACTCGCATACGAGCGGGACAGCGGCGCGGGTCGAAAGCGACGGGCCGAACAGCGGTCGACCGCTCTGTCACCGCTCGCGGGCGGCACCACGCGTAAGCGGCGATACGGCTCGGAAATCCGCGGCCGGGCGGATCCGCACAGGGATGCCCGGCCGATCGGTTCAGGGCACGACCCGGCCAGGAATGCAGCGTGGCCCTATGCGGGCGCCGCCAACCGGAGCCGGCGGACGTCGGGGCATGAAAAAAGCGGCGCGGGAGGCGCCGCCGGATACCGGATCATGTCATCGCACGGAACCGCAGGTCCGGCCGTGTCGTTCGGGCTGTTCAGAAGGGCGGCGAATTCGGATCGGGGCACAAATCTGCCGTCGGCCGTTATCGTGACACGCGCTCCGAGCCGGCGTCAATCCCCGCTTTGCGGCGGCTGCGTGAGCCGACCCTCACACCGCGGCTCCCGGTGCCGCCGGCGGCACCCGCCAGCCGTTGCGCCGGGCCGGCGGGCGCTCCAGCAACTCGGCGTCGATCCGGGCGGTCATCTCGACCAGGGTGCGGCTGGTGACCGTCAGGTCCTCCTGGGGAATGCCCAGGTAGAGCCGGGCGATGGCCTCGTCGAACACGCCCCGGATGCGGCTCTGCAACTCCAGGCCCAACGCGGTGGCCCGCACCGGGCAGCCGCCGCCGGGCAGGATCGCCAGCAGACCCGCCGCCAGCAACTCGCCGACCACCGCGGACGCCGAGTGCCGGTCCGTCTTCGTGGCGATGGCCAGCCGGGCCACGAGGCGGTCCCGGTCCAGCTCGTTCGGGCTCAACGTGCTGATGTTGAGCGCGATCCACTGCTGGTGCGAGGCACCCGCCTCGCCCAACACAGCGTCCAGCAGCGCCCGGTGAGCCGTCTCGGCCCTGCCGAGGACCCGCGGATCGAGGATCGGGCCAGTTGTCATGGCTGCTCCCTACATCAGGCTCGGCGGCCACCGCGGTGAGGAGGAGACACTGTTCGACAGACCCGGGGACTGCGTGGCATCGTGCTAAGAGGGTTTTTCTCACTTCGGCCACAACAAAACCCGTGCGGACCCGTCCGCCCGCGCAGAGCGCAACGGACCGGCCACGCCCGGCGGACCGGACCCACCACCACCTCCGGCCCACCGGACCGCCGACCGGGCCCGGACACGCAGCGGAACCGGATCCGGCGGGCCGGAGCATCGCCGTGCCCGCCGTCCCCGGCCGTGACGCGCCCGGCGGGCCGGGTCGGCACCGCAATCCAGGAGGAATTCCTCGCAGGTTAGCGCCGGTTCACTGCCGGCCGGCACCCGGCATTCTGACCTGCCTCGTCGCCCGCTGCGGCCCCGCCGCGGCGGGTGTGGGACCGCTCCCGGCGGCCGCCGCCATGTGAGACCCCGACTACCGCTGGACGGACGGCTCGCGCATACTGCGGTGAATCGAACCTCGACAGAACCGTCGTCCCGGAAGGCCGCGACAGCGGGCGAGCAGATCGCCCGCAGCCCGGCCCGCCGCGCCACCGCGGCGGGGGCGGGCGACGCGGCACTGATCGCTCGTGCGCCACCGGTGTCCGCCGCCCTGTCCCGCCCGCCCGGGCCACCACCCGGGCCCGGGTGGCCGGGACCCGGACCTGTTGCCGTACCAGAACAGCGAGAAGCCCCGGTACAAGACCCGTTGTCCGGCTACGGGTCGCTCCACTTCCGAGTCCGATTCACTCGCTCCCCGGAGGTTTGTGGTGGTCATCGCAGCCGACCCCGACGGCGACCCCGCGCCCGGCCGGAGCGGACCTCCGGGAACGCCGCTCCTCCACATGGCCCGCTCGATCACGTCGGTGATGCTCGCCTGCCACCTGCTCATCGGCCTGTTCACCGCCTACCGGGGCCGGCCCTGGGGCCTCGACCTCACCGTCGAGGCCTTTTTCGTTGCCGGCGTCCTCACCACCGGGTATCTGCGCACGTCACCCGGCGCACCGCACCGGCGCCGTTCGCGGCGTATCGCGACACTGACCGCGCAAGAGGTGTGCATCGTCTCGCCACGCGCTTTTCTCGGACATGATCGGGGTACGGATACGGAATTCCGGGCCGGTTCCCGCCTGCTACCGGCCGCCGCCGGCATGGAGGCAACCGTCACCGACCGCCGCGGGCCGCTCCTCCGGGCCCAGGACGCCGTCCTGGCCGGCGCGCTGCGCGTAGGGGTCACCGGCATGCTCCGCCACGGCAGGGCCCTGGAGAGCGTCCAGCGCCGGGCCTGCGCTGCCGGCGGCCCGGTATCCACCAGGGCCGCCGACGGCAGCCGGTTCCACCTCGTCGTACCGGCGCTGCTCGGCAACGCGCAGCGCCGGGCGGCCGACCGGTCCGCGGGCGGGGGCGCCGGACCTGCTGCACGGCCCATGGGCTGCTCGACGAGATCGCCCGAACAGCCCGTCAGCTAGGCATCTGACCGGAACAACTGTCGATCTATGGGGGCGGCATGAGGAAACTCAAGATCCTATTAGCCGAAGACGTACAGATGGTCCGGGGGGCACTCGTCGCCCTCATCGAACTCGAGGACGATCTCAGCATCGTCGCCGACGTCGGCCGCGGTGACGAGATCCTTTCCACCGCACTCCTGCACACGCCCGATGTCGCCGTCATCGACATCGACCTGCCCGGGCTCGACGGCCTCACGGCCGTCACCCTGCTCAACGAGAAGCTCCCCACCTGCCGATGCCTCATCCTCACCAGCCTCGGCCGCCCCGGCACCCTGCGCCGAGCGCTCGACGCCCGCGTCACCGGCTTCCTCCTCAAGGACGCCCCGCCCCATCAACTCGCCGACACGATCCGCCGGGTCGCGGCGGGGCAGCGCACCATCGACCCCGAACTCGCCCTCGCCGCCTGGGACGCCGGAGAATGCCCCCTCACCGACCGGGAGCTCAACGTCCTGCGGATGGCCGCGACCGGGGCCGAGCCGCATGAGATCTCCGACATCATGTGCCTCTCCCCCGGCACCGTCCGCAATTACCTCACCACCAGCGTCACCAAACTTTCCGCACGCAACCGCATCGACGCGATCCGAATCGCCCACGAGGCTGGCTGGATCACCTAGGACCGGTCCGACCGCGGCCGCCTCCTCCCGGCCCCGGGCGGGGCCGGGAGGAGGCGGGAGGGGTCGGCCGCGTCGAAGGCCTCGTCGAAGGCCGCGGGTCAGCGGACCCGGGACTGGGACTCCTCGTCGTCGTTGTCCTCGCCGGGGATGTAGACGTCGCGGACGCTGACGTTGATCTCGACGACTTCGAGGCCGGTCATGCGCTCCACCGCGTTCGCGACGTGGGAGCGGATCTGGGTGGCGGCGTCGGCGATCTCGGTTCCGTAGAGGACGACGACGTCCAGGTCGACGGCGGCCTGCTTCTCGCCGACCTCGACCTTCACGCCGCGGGTGAAGTCTTTGGAGCGCGCCATCGTGTCGCGTACGGCGCCCACCGCCCGGGAGGCGCCGCCGCCCAGGGTGTGGACGCCGTCGACCTCGCGGGCGGCAATACCGGCGATGACCGCCACGACGGAGTCGGCGATGGTGGTCTTGCCGCCGACGTCGCCGCTGCGGGTGGAGACGGACGTGGACGCGTTCTCGTTCGCCATGGGAATACCCCTTAGCTGGGAAGGGTGGATCGTCGTACCGGCCGGCCCGTTCCGGTCGCGCGGCGGTACCTCGCGGGCCTGGCGCGGCGGGCGTCCTGTGGGCGGGCGTCCGGCGCGGACTGGGGGTCCGGCCCTCTCGTTCCACTGTGCGGCCGGTGCTGCGGGGGCGCCACTTCACGGGGCGGCGCAGACCGTGGCCGCACGCGGCGACGCCGCCGGGCCCGGGGCCTCGGCGGCGTCGTCGCGGTGGTGCCTGCGGCGTCAGTCGATGTCGACCTGGCCGTCCTTCCTGCCGTGGCCGCGGACCTCGACAGCGCCGGTCGGCGCCGCGGCCGGGGAGCCGTCGGGGCCCAGGTTCTTGCGGACCGAGTCCAGGATGGTCAGGCCCTGGCTGACCAGTCCCGCGGCGATCTCGCTGAGGCCGTCGGCGCCGTTGAGGACGTTGACGTTCGCACCGGACAGGCCGGCGGCGGCCTCCTTGACGATCAGCGGGAGCTGGTCGATGAGCATCCGGTCCAGGGCGACCCGGTCGTGGGAGGCGGCCGCGGCGGCCTGGATCCGCATCCGCTCGGCGTCGGCGACGGCCAGCACCCGGATCCGCTCCGCCTCCGCCTCGGCGGGCTTGACGACCTCGGCGACCAGCTGCTGCTGGCGCAGCTCGGCGGCCCGCAGCGCCAGTTCGGTCTGCGCGGCGAGGACCTCCTGCTGGGCGTGGGCCTGGGCGAGCGGGCCTGCCTGGGCGGCCTGCGCCTGGGCGCGGTCCACCTGGGCGGAGTACTCGGCCTGGACCACGGCGGTCTGCCGGGCGTACTCGGCCTGGTTGCGGGCGGCGACCTGCTGGGCCTCCACCGATGCCTGGGTGGCCTGGGCCTGGGCGATCTGCGCCTGCCGCTGGATGGCGGCCTTGTGCGGGGCGGACATCGCGTCGATGTAGCCGGTGTCGCCGTCGTCGATGGACTGGATCTGCAGCGAGTCGACGGTCAGGCCGATCTTGGCCATCTCCGTCTTGGAGGTCTCCAGGACCTCGGTGGCGAGCTTCTGCCGCTCGGTGACGATCTCCTCGACGGTCATCGAGCCGATGATCGACCGCAGGTGGCCGGCGAAGATGCGGCCGGTGAGGATCGACATCTGGTCCTGGTCGGACAGGAAGCGCTGCCCGGCGTTGACGATGCTCTCGTGGTCGTTGCCGACCTTGAAGGCGATGACGGCCTTCACCGTCAGGGCGATGCCCTGCCGGGTCACGCAGGTCTCGGCGACCTCGGACTCGCACATCGCCAGGGTCAGGAACCGGGTCTTGCGGAAGACCGGCAGGACGAACTTGCCGTGCCCGGTGACCACCCGGAAGGGCGCACCGCCCAGTCCACGGCGACCGCCCGAGATCAGCATCGCCTCGTCGGGGGCGGGTACGCGATAACCGAACATCCTTGACTCTCCTTCGTCTGCGCGGCTCAGCCGGCCGGGGCGTCCAGCGGGTCGGCCCACTCGATCACGTCGACCTGGCGCGTACCGCGGGAATCCACCACGAGCACCGTGGCGCCCTTCGGCAGCGGGTAGTCGGACCAGGCGAGGAAGGCCTCGGTGCCGCCCCTGACCCGCACCAGGACCTCGCCGGGCCCTTGGCCGCCGCGGGTGCCGACCAGCAGCTCCCCGGTACAGCCGATCACGGCATCGTCCCGCGCCACCACCGGCCGCCCCTCGTCGTCGTCGTCCGCTTGCCCGGCCTCCCCCATCCTCCCACCTGGGAAGGCTCGCGGACGCCCGCTTGTCGCCGCCTTCTACGTACGGCGTCCGATCGGCGTTCAGCCGGGCACGGCGGTGCCCGGCTACCGGGTCGGCGCGCCACGCGGGGTCCGCTCGTGCCAGGGTGTGGCATACATGAACTGCGGGAGGCTGGATGTTCCGGGGCTTTAGCACGCCCTTGACGGGTCGGACCGAGCGGGACAGCTCCGGTGTCTCGTCGCCGTGGGCGTACATCCGCACGGAGACCGGCAGCGCGGCGGTGCTGCTGGGTGCGACGCTGGCGGCGCTGGCGTGGGTGAACATCGCGCCGGGCGGCTACGCGACGGTGTGGGGCACGCATCTGTCGGTGCGGCTGGGGGCGCACGGCATCGACATGGACCTGCGGGAGTGGGTGAACAGCGGGCTGATGACGCTGTTCTTCCTGGTCGTGGGGCTGGAGGCGCGGCGCGAGTTCGACATGGGGGAACTGCGGGACCGGCGGCGGATCCCGCTGCCGCTGCTGGCCGGGGTCAGCGGCATGGTCGTGCCGGTGGCGATCTATCTGGCGGTGAACTCCGGCCGGTCGTCGGCACACGGCTGGGGTACCGCGATGTCCACCGACACCGCGTTCGCGCTGGGCATGCTGGCGCTGCTCGGTTCGCGTTTCCCGCGCCGGCTGCACACCTTCATCCTCACCGTGGCGGTGGTGGACGACTTCCTGGCGCTCGCGGTGATCGCGACCGCGTACAGCGAGCACCTGTCGTGGACGCCGCTGCTGATCGGTGTCGGAGTGCTGGTGGCGGCGGCGCTGGTGCGCAGGACCGGGACGCGGCGCGGGCCGGTCTACGCGGTGCTGGCGATCGTCGCCTGGGGCGCGTTCCTGCAGTCCGGGGTGGACCCGGTGGTGGTGGGCCTGATCATGGGCCTGATGTCGTACGCCTATCCGGCGCCGCGGGACGCGCTGGAGCGGGCCAGTGGCGTCTTCCGGGCCTTCCGGGAGCAGCCGACGGCCGACCTGGAGCGCGAGGCCCGGCAGGGCATCGCGTCCGCGCTGTCGCCCAACGACCGGTTGCAGCGGCTCTACCACCCGTGGACCAGCTACCTGATCGTGCCGCTGTTCGCGCTGGCCAACGCCGGGATCGAGATCAACGGCTCGCTGCTGTCCAGCGCCTTCACCTCGCCGATCACGCTGGGCATCCTGCTCGGCTACGGGCTGGGCAAGCCGATCGGCGTCGTGGGGGCGACCGCGCTCGCCACCCGGCTCAGCGGCGGCCGGATGCGGCCGCCGGTGGGCTGGGCGGCGGTGGCCGGCGGCGGGACCATCGCCGGTATCGGATTCACCGTGTCGCTGCTGATCGCGACGCTGGCCTTCGACGGGCGGCAACTGGACCAGGCCAAGATCGGCGTGCTCAGCGCGGTGGTCTTCGCGATGCTCGCCACCGCCCTGGTGGCGCTGGTCACCGGCCGGCTGCCGAAAGAGCGCAGGGCGCGGGCGCTGCTGGGCACCGCGGAGGCGGTGGTCGACCTCGCCGAGCCGGTCGACCCGGAGCGCGACCATGTGCGCGGGCCGCTGGACGCACCGGTGACGGTGGTGGAGTACGGCGACTTCGAGTGCCCCTACTGCGGGCAGGCGGAGTCGGTGGTACGCGAGCTGCTCGCGGACTTCGGCGACGTCAGGTACGTGTGGCGGCATCTGCCGCTGAACGACGTGCACCCGCACGCCCAGCTCGCGGCGGAGGCCGCCGAGGTCGCCGGGTTCCAGGGTGCCTTCTGGCAGATGCGCGACCGGCTCTTCGAGCACCAGGACCGGTTGCAGGTCAAGGACCTGCTGGCGCACGCCAAGGAGCTGTCCTTGGACATGGGCGCCTTCCAGGAGGCGCTGCGCGGCCGCAAGGGCGCGGCGCGGGTGGAGCGCGACGTGGAGTCGGCGGACCTGAGCGGGGTGGCGGGCACGCCCACCTTCTTCATCAACGGACGGCGGCACCAGGGGGCGTACGACATCCAGAGCCTGTCGGCCGCGGTGGTCGCCGCACGGGACCGTGCGGTGCTCATCGACGGCGCGAGCCCCGGCTCGGCGCGCTGACCCGGGGCTCGCCCGGGTCAGCGCGCGCGAGCCGGGGCTCGCCCGCGGTCAGGGCCGCACGCAGCGTACGGTCAGCGGGGTGTCGGGGGTCTGGTGGCCGCCGCTGGCGACCATGCGGACCTCGCCGTTCGCACTGATCTCGGCGCGGACGATACCTGTCTCGTCCTGGTAGATGGGGTAGCCACCGGCGCCGGCGGCGTCGGTGCGGTGGACGAGCACCGCGTCGTCCTCGACCGCGGCGGCGTGGAACACCAGCTCGTAGGTTTCCGGGTAGTCCATGCTGCCTCCCGGCCTGGGCTGCAGGTCCTTTCCATCATCCCCCGGACCCGGCTCTGGCGCCTCTCAGCGCGGCGGGCCGCTTCGTACGGGGCACGCACGCCGGGCTCGCGGCACCCGGGCTCACAGCGCGCGCAGCCAGTCCACCGCGGCGGCGGGGGCTGCCACGGCGGGTACGCCGGGGGGTGGCGGCGGACGGCGGACGATCAGTACGGGCAGGGCGGCCTCGCGGGCGGCGGTGAGTTTGGGGGCGGTGGCGGGGCCGCCGCTGTCCTTGGTGACCAGGACGTCGACGCGGTGCTCGCGGAGCAGGGCGCGCTCGGCGTCGAGGGTGAAGGGGCCGCGGTCGAGCAGGATGCGGCAGCGCGCGGGCAGCGGCGGGGGCGGCGGGGCGACCGAGCGGGCCAGGAAGGGGAGCGGGAGGCCGGCGAAGGCCGCCAGGTCCTGGCGGCCGATGGTGAGGAACGGGCGCTGTCCCAGCCCCGGGAGCAGGCGGGCGGCCTCGGTGAGGGTGCCGGCCCAGTGCCAGCGGTCCCGCTCCCCCGCGTTCCAGCCGGGCCTGCGCAGTGCCAGCAGCGGTACGCCGGTGGCGCGGGCGGCGGCAGCCGCGTGCCGGCTGATCGCGTCGGCGAAGGGGTGGGTGGCGTCGACCACCGCGTCGACCCGCTGCTCGCGCAGCCACGCGGCCAGCCCTTCGGCGCCGCCGAAGCCGCCGATCCTGACCTGCCCGGCGGGCAGCCGCGGGTCGGGGGTGCGGCCCGCGAGCGACGACGTCACGTCCAGGTCGGGCTCACCGGCCAGCAGGTCGGCGAGCGCCCGGGCCTCGGCGGTGCCGCCGAGGATGAGTACCCGCCGCGTCCTCACGGCTCGGGCCGCTCACGGGCGTCCGCGGCGCCGCGGCGTGCCGCGCCCGGCCCCGTGCCGCGCCGAGGCGCTCGGGGCGTACGTTGCCCGGCGTGGTGCCGCCGGGTCATCGCGGCCCGCCGGCCGTATCCGCAGGCCCTCGCGGGGCCGGCGGCTGCGTCCTGCGCAGCAGGTAGGTGTCCATGATCCAGCCCTTGCGTGCGCGGGCCTCGGCGCGGGTGGCGCGGATGCGGTCCGCCAGGGCGTCGTCGAGCGGGCCGGCCAGCAGGATCTCGTCGGGGGTGCCGAGGTAGGCGCCCCAGTAGATGTGCAGGCCCTGCCCGGTGAGGGCGCCGAAGGCCTGGCGGGCGTCGAGCATCACGACCACGTCGTCCACGCCCTGGGGCAGTCCGCCCGCGTCGGCGAGCCGCCGGCCGGTGGTGATCTGGACCGGGCGGCCCACCTGGTTGAGCCCGGTGCGGTGCCGGGCGGCCAGGGTCGCGACGCTGCTGATGCCGGGCACCACGGTCCAGTCGAAGTCGGTGCCGCCGCGGGCGTGCACGTCCTCCAGGATCGCCAGGGTGCTGTCGTAGAGGGCGGGGTCGCCCCACACCAGGAAGGCCCCGCAGCCGTCGTCGGCCAGCTCCTCGGCGATCAGCCGCTGGTAGATGTCGCCGCGGCGGCGCCGCCAGTCGTCAACAGCCGGTGCGTACGCCCCGGTGGCGGCGTCGCGGTCGCGGTCCGGGTCGGTGGCGACGACGATCCGGTGCGGGCGGGGCGCGTGCCGTTCCAGGATCTCCTCGCGCAGCCGCACCAGGCCCGCCTTGTCCTCGCCCTTGTCGAGGAGGAAGAACACCTCGGCGCGTCCCAGGGCGCGTACCGCCTGCAGGGTGAGCTGCTCGGGGTCACCCGCGCCGATACCGATGACGTAGACGTGCTTCACGCGCTGGAGTGTGGCACAGGGCGCCCGGCGGGCTGGGCGGGGGGCTTGACCGGTGCCGCCTGCAGGACGCAGTCGCCGCACAGGGCGCCCTTGCGGTCGGGGGCGGCGCGGTAGATCAGGCAGCAGCTGCGCCGGCGGAAGGCGCCGGCGGGGGTACGGGCGCTCTGCGGGCGCAACGGCGGCCGCTCCAGCAGCAGGGCGGTGAACGCGCGGGCGCAGGCGGCCAGTTCGGGGCGGGCGGCGGACAGCGCGGTCGCGGCGCCGTTGACGGCGGAGGCGGTGTTGCCCAGCAGGATGTGCGGGGAGACGCCCAACGCGGCGAAGTGGCTCGCCAGTTCGGCGAGCGGACCGTCCAACAGCCTGGCGGCGACGGTGTCGGCGAGCCGGTCCTCGGCCGGTGCGGGCGGGTGCAGCGCGTCGTCGGGCAGCGAGAGCGGGACCGGACCGCCGAGCGCGGGCTGCCAGCGCGCCGCGTCGAGGTCGTAGCCGAGCAGCCGCCCGTGCAGGACGGCCGCGGCCAGCGCGGGTGACAGCAGCCGTGCGGCCAGGCCCAGATGGGCGACGGAGGCGGCGACGCGCGGTTCGACCGCGTCCGCCGGCTGCCCGCCGGCCGCGGCCAGGTACGCCCGTACGGCGGCGGCCCGCTCGGCGAGCAGCGGAGCGGTCATCGGCTGCCACGGTGCGGTGGGCGGTGCGGCGGCCGGGTGGGTGGTGACGGCGAAGAACGGGCCGAGCGCGGTGATCTCCTCGATCACCGCGCCCGGGGCCGTCGCGCCGTGCGGGTGGTGCGTCATGCCGGTACGGGTGCCGCCCCTCGGAGGGCGGCCTCGGGGCGGGGCCGCAGCAGGCGTTCGGCCATCGGTGCGAAGACCAGGCCGATCGCCGACCAGAGCAGGAGTTGCGCCGCGACGGAGTAGAGGCGGAAGGAGAACAGCACGTCGGCAGGGAAGCCCGGGTAGACGATGCGGCCGTGGGCGTCGGTGAGCGGCAGCGGTGTCTCGGTGGGGTGGTCGCCGAAGTGCTGCTTGTTGGACGCCAGATGACCCAGCGGGGGCAGGATCAGCATGACGGCCCCGATGGCCAGGACGAAGGCGCCGGCGGCGAGCAGCGTGGCGTTCCAGTTGCCGAGCCTGGGCTGCAGCCGCCTGCCCAGCCAGGCGGCGCCGACCAGGAACGCCACCGAGCACACCACCATGAGCAGGTAGAGGCCGCTGCGGGCCCTGATGGTGTCCTCGTGGCCGATGGCGGGCGGGTTGGCCGGGTATTTGAGGAACGGCACCAGGTACATGCCGAGGAATCCGCCGCCGGCGACGGCCAGGGCCAGGCCGCGGGCGCGCAGCCCGCCGACCCGGCCGAGGCAGACGGTGTAGGCGACGGCGAACAGCGCGCCCATCGCCATGCCGAAGACGATCATGCCGACGCCGATGCCGACGTCGGCCTGGATGGTGCGGCTGAACAGGTCGGGGTCCGCCGCCTCGGCCGGCAGTCCCGCGGCCTTGTCGAGTGCCGCCTGCGCGGCGTCCCTGCCGTTCTCGTAGTCGATCGCCCTGCCGATCTGCGGCTCGGCGAAGACGCGGGCGAAGAGGAAGGCGAGCAGCCCGGCCACTGCGCCGGCCAGGATGCCGCGCAGTATGAGCTTCTTTTCCATGTCGAGTTGTCCGTACGTCGGTTCCGGCGGCGTCAGTGGCAGGGGAAACCGAGGAAGTGGCGGGCGTCGTGGACGAACTCGTGGATGTGCATGTCCTTGCCGAAGACCGAGACGGCGCCCTGGTCGACGCCGACGAAGTAGTAGGCGGCGAGCGCGAGGATCGCGGTGCCGACCAGCCACAGCACGGCCTTCGAGACCGGCAGGACGACCGGCGTGGCTGCCGGGCGGGGTACGGAAATGCTGCTCAAGGTGAGCCCTCCTTCGGGGATCGTGCGTCCCTGTTCCATGGGCGTCGTGATGAGCGGCTGTCTGACTCTCCCTGTCGCCGGTTGCGGCGGCGGGATCACAGTGGCGCGACCGTGCTGGAATTCCACCAGCTTCCCCACGTCATCACTACACGAGGAGCGTAGGGCTCCTCTCCGTCATGCGTCAATCAGGACGAACGGGTATCGGCGCGGCTTTCCCGGCAGGCGTGACGGGGCTCTTCGGCGGTGCCGGCGCAGGGCGACCGTGCCTGCCGCGGGCGGGTGTCGTGGCCGGGGGCGAACTATTGCGAATGATTCGCAACAAGTAGTCTGTCGCGGTAAGTGCCGCCCCAGCCGCTCCGACGGAGGACGAACGTATGACCACCACCACCGAGGCCACCGTCGCCACGGGGTCCCGCTGGCACCGGATACGCAGTTCGATGACCCGGGCGGAGTGGACCCGGCTGGGCGGGATGGTCGCGTTCATCGTGGCCCTGCACGTCATCGGGTGGTTCACGCTGGTGGCGATCGTCGCGCCCGAGCACTACAGCCTGGGCACCAAGTCGTTCGGCATCGGCATCGGCGTGACCGCGTACACCCTGGGCATGCGGCACGCCTTCGACGCCGACCACATCGCGGCGATCGACAACACCACCCGCAAGCTGATGCACGAGGGCAAGCGGCCGCTGTCGGTGGGCTTCTGGTTCTCGCTGGGCCACTCCAGCATCGTCTTCGCCCTGGCCTTCCTGCTGTCGCTGGGCGTCAGGTCGCTCGCCGACCCGGTCGAGAACGACGACTCGCAGCTGCACAACGTCACGGGCTGGGTCGGCACCACCGTCTCCGGCACCTTCCTCTACGTGATCGCGTTCATCAACCTGCTGATCCTGGCCGGGATCTGGAAGGTCTTCCGGCAGATGCGCGGCGGCCACTTCGACGAGGCGGCGCTCGAAGAGCACCTGAACAACCGGGGGTTCATGAACCGGCTGCTCGGCCGGGTGATGAAGTCGATCACGAAGCCCTGGCAGATGTACCCGCTGGGGCTGCTGTTCGGCCTGGGCTTCGACACCGCCACCGAGATCGCGCTGCTGGTGCTGGCCGGCTCCGGCGCCGCCTCGGGGCTGCCGTGGTACGCGATCCTGTGCCTGCCGGTGCTCTTCGCGGCGGGGATGTGCCTGCTGGACACCATCGACGGCTCGTTCATGAACTTCGCCTACGAGTGGGCCTTCTCCAAGCCGGTACGCAAGGTCTACTACAACCTGACCATCACCGGCCTGTCGGTCGCGGTCGCGCTGATCATCGGCACGGTCGAACTCCTCGGCCTGGTCAGCGACAAGGCGGGCCTGCACGGGGCGTTCTGGGACTGGGTGGGCGGCCTGGACCTGAACATCGTCGGCTACGTCATCGTCGGGCTGTTCTTCCTGACCTGGGCGGTGGCGATGGCGGTGTGGAAGTTCGGCAACATCGAGGAGAAGTGGACGGCCGGGCTGCGGCCCGCCGAGCAGCAGGACTGAGCCACCGCCCCGGCCCGGTGCGGGCCGGGGCGGCGCACCGCCGCTACGGCCGGGTGCCGATGACCACGGTCGCCCCGAGGTCGTCGTCGGTCGCGATACGCGGCCGCAGGCCGCCGGCGGCCAGGATGCCGGCGGCGGCCCGCGCCTGTCGTTCACCGGCCTCCACCAGGAGCGAGCCTCCCGGCGCGAGCCAGCCGGCGGCACTGGCTGCGACCCTGCGCATCACGTCGAGCCCGTCGTGCCCGCCGTCTAGGGCGATCAGCGCCTCGTGGTCGCGGGCCTCGGCCGGCAGCAGGCCGACGGCGGCGCTGGGCACGTAGGGCACGTTGGCGGCCAGCAGGTCGACCGTGCCGCGCAGGGCGGCGGGCAACGCCGCGAAGAGGTCGCCGCGGTGGACCCGCCCGCCGGCCTCGGCGAGGTTGCGGGCGGCGCAGGCGACGGCCGCCGGGTCGAGGTCGGCGGCGTGCAGCGCCGTGCGGCCCAGGGCCGCGGCCAGCGCGGCGCCGACGGCGCCGGAGCCGCAGCACAGGTCGACGACGACGATCTCGCGTGCGGCGCCGGCGGCCCGGCCGAGCGCGACGGCCTCGCGCACCAGGAGTTCGGTGCGGCGCCGGGGCACGAAGACGCCGGGGTCGACGGCGATCCGCAGGCCGCAGAACTCGGCCCAGCCGACGACGTGTTCCAGCGGCAGCCCGCCGGCCCGCCGGGCGACCATCGCGGCCACCTCGTCGGGGGTGGTGGCCGTGGCGAGGATGATCCCCGCCTCGTCCTCGGCGAAGACGCAGCCCGCGGCCCTGAGGCGGGCGACGGCGGTGTCCCGCGGTGCGGCTGCTGGCAAGGGTGTGACGGAGTCCGACATCTGAACCTCTCGGGAAGCCGGTCGGCGCTCCCGTCAGGAGGCCGCGGGCCTCGCGAGGCCGTGCGGCGGGAGCGCGCGGTACGAACTGGCGGTAATCGGTCCCACCTCCTCGGCTGGTCGCGGTGTGCTGCCGGTCGGCGCCCAACCTACCCCACCGCGGTGCGGCCGCTCGCACTGAACCGCTATGTAACGGTTAAGCATCAGCGCTGAATCAGTCCCTTTACCGACCAACAACGCAATGCAATAGTGCGGTCGTTCCGCTACTGAATCGCTTAAGTAAGCGCGCTGTGCGTCGTCCCCTCCTGGACTCGCTCGGACGTCGTGGAAACGGAGATGGTGCAGATGAAGCGCACAGCACTCGCCGGCTCGGTGCTCGCCGTCATGGCGCTGCTGGCGACGGCCTGCGGTGGCGGCGACTCGTCGTCGTCGGGCGGCGACTCGGCCGCCTCACCGACCGACCCGAGCAAGGTCACCGGTGACATCAAGGTCCTGACCCAGCGGACCGACCTCGTGCAGGACGGCACGATGAAGAAGTACGCCGCCGAGTTCACCAAGCTCTACCCCAAGGTGCACGTCACCTTCGAGGGCATCACGGACTACGAGGGCGAGGTCAAGATCCGGATGAACACGTCGAACTACGGCGACGTGCTCATGATCCCCGCGGCCGTCAAGACCGCGGACTACCCGAAGTTCTTCGCCTCACTGGGCAGCGCCGGTGACCTGGGCAAGAAGTACACCTTCACCGAGAAGGCCACCGTCGGCGGCAAGGTCTACGGCATCGCGAACTTCGCCAACGTGCAGGGCTTCGTCTACAACAAGACCGTCTGGCAGCAGGCCGGCGTCACCCACTGGCCGACCACCCCGGACCAGTTCCTGGCCGACCTCAGAGCGATCAAGTCCAGGACGTCCGCGACGCCGTACTACACCAACTACAAGGACGGGTGGCCGCTGACGGCCTGGACGCAGGTCGAGGGCGCGGTGAGCTGCGACCCGAAGGCGAACGACGCCCCGGCCGGCGAGCCCGACCCGTGGAAGGCCGGCAGCGACCTGAACGTCGGCGACACGCTGCTCTACGACATCGTGCGCGGCAAGCTGTCCGAGGAGGACCCGACCACCACCAACTGGGAGAACAGCAAGAGCCTGGTGGCCACCGGCAAGATCGGCACCATGTGGCTGGGGTCGTGGGCCATCGTGCAGATGCAGGACGCGGCCAGGAAGGCCGGCAAGGACCCGTCCGAGATCGGCTACATGCCCTTCCCGTCGCAGAAGGACGGCAAGTTCTGCACCCCGCTGGCGCCCGACTACCAGGAGGCGGTGAACATCCACTCCGGCCACAAGGCGGCGGCGCGGGCCTGGATCGACTGGTTCACCGACAAGTCCGGCTACGTGCAGACCAACCAGACCGTGCCGACCCTCAGGGGCGGCGCCCTGCCGTCGGCGCTGAAGCCGTTCCAGGACGCCGGCGTGCAGTTCGTGGAGATGTCGCAGGCGCAGGCCGCCAAGGTCACCAGCATCGACAACCAGTCCGAGATCGGCATGACCGACAAGCCCGACTACCGCCAGCACCTGATCGACGTGGCGCGCGGGGCGGCCGGCGGTGATCTGCCGGGCATCTTCGCCGACCTGGCCAAGAAGTGGTCGTCCGCACAGAAGACCGCAAGCCTGTGACCCGCGCTCGGGTCTGGCGGACCGTGACGCCGTGGCTCTACCTGGCGGTGCCGCTGGCTCTGCTGATCACGTTCACCTACCTTCCGGTCGGGAACATGATCAGGGACAGCTTCACCGACTGGGACGGGGTCAGCCCGGACCGGAACTACGTCGGGACCAGGAACTACGTGGAGCTGTTCACCAGACCCGAGCTCTTCCAGGTCTTCTTCGTCAGCGTCTACTACCTGGTCGCGTCGGTGGCGCAGATCGTGCTGGCGCTGTACTTCGCGACGGTGCTCAGTTTCGACCTGCGCTTCAGGAACCTCTTCAAGGGGATCCTCTTCTTCCCCTATCTGCTCAACGGGGTCGCCATCGGGCTGGTGTTCCTGTATTTCTTCCAGCCGCACGGCACCCTCGACACGGTGCTCAGCGGATTCGGGGTGCACGGGCACCACTTCTGGCTGGGCAGCGGGCGGATGGCCAACACGTCGCTGTCCGCGGTGTCGGTGTGGCGCTACATGGGCCTGAACTTCGTGCTCTTCCTCGGCGCGATCCAGTCGATACCCGGGGAGCTCTACGAGGCCTCGGAGTTGGACGGCGCCAACCGCTGGCAGCAGTTCCGGCACATCATCGCGCCGGGCATCAAACCGGTACTGAGCCTGAGCGCGATCCTGGCGATCTCCGGGTCGCTGTCGGCGTTCGAGATCCCGTTCATCATGACCGGCGGCGCGGCGGGCACCCAGACCTTCGTGATCCAGACGGTGAAGCTGGCCTTCGAGTTCAACAAGATGGGGCTCGCCTCCGCGGCGGCCGTCGCCCTGCTGGTGATCATCCTGCTGGTGACCTGGCTGCAGCGCATCGTGGTGCCCGACGAGAGGAACGATCTCGTATGAGCGGCAAGGTCCTGCTCAGGACGCTGGTGTACGTCTCGCTGGTGCTGGCCTGCGCGGTGGTGCTGCTGCCGCTGCTCGCGGTGTTCCTGACCTCGCTCAAGACGTCCCAGGAGATGAGCCGGGGCAGCGGCGCCCTGTCGCTGCCGCACGACTGGCTGAACTACCACAACTACGTGACGGCCTTCCGGGCCGGGAAGATGCTGCGGGCATTCTGGAACACGGCGTTCATCCTGGTCTTCTCGATCGGCGGGACCGTGCTGATCGGGTCGATGGCGGCGTTCGCGATCGACCGCTTCCACTTCCGGCTGCGCCGGCTGGTCATCGCGCTGTTCCTGATCGGCTCGCTGGTGCCGAGCGTGACGACCCAGGTCGCGACCTTCAAGATCGTGAACAACTTCGGCCTCTTCGACAGCCGTTGGGCACCGATCGTGCTCTACATGGGCACCGACATCGTGTCGATCTACATCTTCCTGCAGTTCATCAGGGGCATTCCGGTGTCGCTGGACGAGGCGGCCAGGATCGACGGGGCCAACACCTGGACCATCTACTGGCGGATCATCCTGCCGCTGCTCAAACCGGCCATCGCCACGGTGGTGATCATCAAGGGCATCACGGTCTACAACGACTTCTACATCCCCTTCCTCTACATGCCGTCCGAGAACCTGGGCACCATCTCCACGTCGCTCTTCCGCTTCAAGGGGCCGTTCGGCGCGCACTGGGAGGACATCTCGGCGGGCGCGATCCTGGTGATGGTGCCGACGCTGGTCGTCTTCCTGTTCCTGCAGCGGTTCATCTACAACGGCTTCACCCGCGGGGCGACCAAGTAGCGGGCGGGGCCCGCGGCTTCACCGCCGCGGCGGGGCCGTGCTGTCACGCGGGGCGAGCACCGGCGTGGCGACCGGCCCCGTCTGCGGCTGCGCGCCGTCGAGTACGGCCAGCAGCCGGCGGGCCACCTCGGCGCCGAAGCCGAAGACGTCGTGGCTCATCGCCGACAGCTTGGGCCGGGTCAGCTGGCACAGCTGGGAGTCGTCCCAGGCCAGCAGGGAGATGTCGCGCGGCACCGACAGGCCCATCTCGGCGGCCACCGACAGGCCGGCCACCGCCATCAGGTCGTTGTCGTAGAGGATGGCGGTCGGGCGGCGCGGCGAGGCGAGCAGCGTACGGGTGGCGCGGGCGCCCTGGCTGCCGGAGAAGTCGGTGTCGGTGCTCGACCACTGCTCCAGGCGCAGCTCGTGCGCGGCGGCCTCGAAGGCGGCGGTCCTGATGGCGGTGTGGCCCAGCTCGGCCGCGCCGCCGACCCGGGCGATCCTGCGGTGGCCGAGCGCGGCCAGGTAGCGCACCGCCTCCGCGACGGCCGCGGCGTCGTCGGTCCACGCGGCGGGCAGGCCGCCGGTCAGCGAGGGGTGGCCCACCGCGACCGCGGGCAGGCCGAGGCCGGCGAGTTCGGCGACCCGCGGGTCGTCCCGCCGGAAGTCGACCAGGATCGACCCGGAGACCTGCCGGGAGCGCCACCAGGCCCGCTGGACCTCGATCTCCTCGTCGGGGTCCCGCACCAGCCGCAGCAGCAGGGCGCTGTCGCGGCCGGCGAGCACGCTCTCGATGCCGGAGATGAACTCCATGTAGAACGGTTCGAGGCCCAGCATCCGGGCCGGGCGGGCGATGACCAGGCCGACGGTGTCGACACGGGAACCTGACAGGACGCGCGCGGACAGGTTCGGCTCCCAGCCCAGCGCCCCGGCGGCCGCCAGCACCCGGGCGCGGGTCGCGTCCGACACGCCGGGGCGGCCGTTGAACGCCATGGACACCGCCCCCTTGGACACGCCCGCGAGCGCGGCGACGTCCTTGATGGTGGGGCGCTGCCCGCCCGCCGGCCGGGCCGGGCCCGTCACCGGCCGCCGCCGGCTTCCCCGTCCCGTACGGCCGCGTTGACGCAGAAGAGCGCGGCGGCGGCCGCGTCGGGCGACGGGTGGTCCCAGCCGCGTACGGTGATCGTCACGCTCTCGCCGGGCAGCAGGGTGGTCAGGCCGCGGTCCGCGGTGGTCGCCGGAGCGAGCCGGTCGGCCTGCAGCAGCAGGTCGCGCAGCAGCGTGTGGGCGGTGACGGTGACGGCGACGGCGCCGTCGGGGTGTACGGCGACTGCGACGTCCCAACGGGGCTCCGGGTAATCGAAGTCCTTGTCGCGCACCGGGAACCAGCAGGTCCGCAGCTCCCCGACCCGTACGGTCAGCAGTTCCTTGCCGCTGTCCGCCGCGGGCAGCACCTCGGGCGGCAGCACGAGCTCGGCGACCGTCCTGGGCGCCGCGGTGAACGGCAGCCGTACCTCGGCGAGTACGGCGCCGTCCACCGCGACCCGGCACAGGACCGCCGTGCCCGTCCAGTCCTGCGCGGTCTGGTTGACCAGCGCCGCGACGAGGCCGCCGGGGCGCGGTTGCACGGTGACCAGCCGGTCGGCGTAGAGCCGCTTCAGCTCGTGGTAGAGCGGCTTGGGGCGCTCGTCGCCGTCGATGGCAGCCCAGGAGGTCACCGGCCAGCAGTCGTTGAGCTGCCAGACGACGGTGCCGGCGCACACCGGCCAGTGCGAGCGCCAGTGCTCGATGCCGGTCGCGACGGCCCGCACCTGGTTGACCTGGGTCAGGTAGTGCCAGGTGTCGAAGTCGGCGGGCACCGGGAAGTGCCGGGCCAGGCCGCGGGCAAGCTTGCCGTTGCCGTCCTCGGCCTTCTGGTGGTGCAGCATGCCGGGCGAGTCGGTGGTCAGCGGGTCGTCGGACAGCGCGCGACGGGCGGTGGCGTACGCCGGCGGCGCCTGCCAGCCGAACTCGGCGACGAAGCGCGGGACGCTGTCGCGGTAGTCGGTGTAGTCGACGCGGTTCCACACCTCCCAGGAGTGGGCGGTGCCGTGCCGGGGGTCGTTGGGGTGGTGGTCCCAGGAGCCCGACCAGGGGCTGCCGGCCCAGTACGGCCGGGTCGGGTCGGTCTCGGCGACGACCCTGGCCAGCAGGCCCAGGTAGTAGCCCTCGCCCCAGGAGTCGCCGGCCAGCGCGTCCTCCCAGTCCCAGTCGCGGAAGCCCCACAGGTTCTCGTTGTTGCCGTTCCACAGCGCCAGGCTCGGGTGCGGGGCGAGCCGGCCGACGTTCTCCCTGGCCTCGGCCTCGATCTCGGAGCGCAGCGGCTGCTCCTCGGGGTAGGCGGCGCAGGCGAACAGGAAGTCCTGCCAGACCAGCAGGCCCAGCTCGTCGCAGGCGTCGTAGAAGTCGTCGCTCTCGTAGATCCCGCCGCCCCACACCCGGATCAGGTCCACGCCGGCGTCCACGGCCTGCCGCAGCCTGCGCCGGTAGCGGGCGGCGTCGACCCTGGTGGGCAGGACGTCGTCGGGGATCCAGTTGACTCCGCGGGCGAAGACGGGAGTGCCGTTGACGACCAGGGTGAAGGCCGTGCCGTGCTCGTCGGGCGAGGTGTCGAGGGTGACGGTGCGAAAGCCGATACGGCGCTGCCAGCGGTCCAGGTCCCCGCCCTGCTCCACGAGGGTGACCTCGCAGTCGTAAAGCGGCTGCTCGCCGTAGCCGTGCGGCCACCACAAATCGGGCGCGGCGACCTCGGCGAGCACGGTGACCCGGTCGGCGCCGGCCGGCACGGGAGTCTCGGTGACGGCCTCCCCCACCCGCAGCCGTACGGTCAGCGGCCGGTCCGCGCCTGCCGCGGTGCGCTCCAGTTCGACCCTGGCCTCGACCCGTCCGGTGCCGTCGGTGACGGTCACCAGCGGGGTGACCCGCGCCAGCCGGGCGGTCGACCAGTGCTCGAGCCGCACCGGCTTCCATATCCCGGCGGTGACCAGCGTCGGCCCCCAGTCCCAGCCGAAGGAGCAGGCCATCTTGCGGATGTACTGGAACGGCTCCGGGTACGAGTTCGGCCGCTCCCCGACCAGGGCGCGTACGCGCTCCGCCTCGGTGTAGGCCGAGGTGAAGGCCACGGTCAGCGGTGTGCCGCCGGCGGCGGGGCCGGCTGCGGCTGCGGCTTCACGGTCGGCGGTGACGTCGAAGCGGTGGCTTCGGTGCATGTTGCGCGTCGCGCCCAGCCGGCGCCCGCCGAGGGTGATCTCGGCGACGGTGTCGAGGCCGTCGAAGACGAGGTCGCTGCGCTCGTGGGTCGTGGTCAGCGCGGGCAGCACCGTCTCGTACGTCCAGTCGGCGCGGCCGATCCAGGCGGCCTCGTGCTCGTTGCGGTCCAGGAACGGGTCGGCGATCTCGCCGGCGGCGAGCAGGTCGGTGTGGACGCAGCCGGGCACGGCGGCCTTCAGCCTGCGCCCCGGGGTGGCGCCGCCGTCGCCGTCGCCCGGCAGGCGGAGGGTCCAGCCGTCGACCAACGGCGTGACGTCCTTCATCGCTACTCCCTCATGCCTGCGGCGCGTCGGCTGCTTCGCTGATCCCGGGCGGGCCGGGGCCATTAAACGGTAAAGCACGGCAAGTGCAGATGGGAAGCGGGGCGTTGGTAAGTGCGTGCCGTATTTACTGAACCGATACAGGCCTGGTTCACCGGGGCTTCGCCCTGTGGTCGCGGAGGGGGAGCGCTCGTCCGGGGCGCGGGCGTCCGTCGTCAGCGGGCGCGGCGGTGGCGCAGGGCCAGGGCCACGCAGGCGGTCGTGGCCGCGAGCGCCAGGGCGGCCGGGAGGCGGGACCAGGTGGTGTGGGCGACCGGGGCGGTGGAGGCCGCGAAGACCACCGCGGCCGCCGCGGTGGCGGCGAGCGCCGGAGTGGTGCGGTCGGTGCCCGCGGGGGCGGTGGAACCCATCGTCCAGCCGTCGGTGACCAGGAGGTAGGCGACCAGCAGGCCGGTGACGCAGGCCGCCAGCCAGACCGCGGGAGCGGTCAGCGCGGCCAGGACGACCGCTCCGACGGGCAGCAGCGTGTTGCGCCGGCGTGCCGCCACCACGGTCCATCGCGTCGAGGTGAGCACGGGGCGCGCGTCGACCATCGGCGCCGCCCACCACGCGGCGCCGCCGGCCGCGAGGACGAGGATCCAGCCGAGGAGGGGGCCGCCGAGGGTGCGGGGCGGGTTGCAGGCGGCGACGGCCAGGGCGACGCCGAGCAGCCGGGCGGTCAGCCGGTGGACATCCGTGGCGCGGCTCATCGGCGGCCTCCTTCGGTGCGGGCGGTCGGTCGGCGGGCGCCGCCCGGCACGCGGCTCATCGGCGGCCTCCGTGGACCCGGGTGCGCAGCAGGGGGGCCAGGGCCAGGTCGAGGGTCTCGCCCGGGTGGTGGGTGACGACGGCGATGCCGCGAGCTGTCAGCGCGAAGCGCATGGCGTCGCGGTCGGCGCGCCACAGGCGGAGGGCCAGTTCCGCGGTGCGGTCGCCGGGCTCGACCGGCGGGTCGCCGGTGGGGATCTCCACGACGACCAGCGGGTTGGCCCGCGATCTGACCTGGTCGAGCACGTCGAGGATGCGCTGGTCGGTGAGCGGTGTGAAGACGTAGACCAGCGCACTCTCCGGCAGGGCGGGCGGCGGCAGCCTGCTCAGCCCGGTCGTGCGGTAGCTGAGGTCCTTGCGGACGTCCAGGACGCTCTCCACGATCCGGTAGAAGTAGCTCTGCCCGCTGCCGGGTTGCAGCCAGCGGGTGGCGCCGCCGACCGAGACGACGCCGATCCGGTCGTGGGTGCGCAGATACGCCCGGACCAGGCCGGCCGCGGCGCGGAAGGTCTCGTCGAGCGAGGACGTACCGGTCGCCGGGTCGCGGACGTCGGCGAGGACGTCGAGCAGGACCACGGTGTCCGAGGCCCTTTCCGCGGCGAACTGGTGCAGCTGGAGCTCCCCGCGGCGGGTGGTCGCGGGCCAGTGGATGCGGCGCTGGCGGTCGCCGCGTGCGTACGGGTGGATGCCGGTGACCTCGACGCCCTCGCCGCGCTGGGCGGAGGTGTGCTCGCCGAGCCGCTGCGGCAGCCGTACCGGGATGGGGGTGACGGCGGACGCGGTGGGGACCGGGAAGACCGCGACCTCTCCGAGGTCGACGCGCAGGGTGCGGCGGGCGGTGCCGCCGGTGTCGTAGACGTCGAGGTCGACCGTGCCGACGGTCCAGCGGCCCCAGCGTTCGGCCGTGAAGGTCAGCGTGACGCGCCCGCCGCTGACGGCGAGGTCGTCGAGCCGTACGCCGGGACCCAAGGTGACGCCGGGGTCGAGGCGCCCGGCCGCGCCGTCGTGCGCGAGGGTGACGGTGGCGGTGACGCGCTCGCCCTCGAAGCAGCGCCGCGGCTCGACGTCGACCGCGGGCGTGAGGTGCCGCGGCCTGCTGCCGGCCGGCAGGGCCAGGGCGAGCAGGGCGAGCGGGGCGGCGGCCGCGGCCAGCAGCCAGGCGTGGCCGGTGACGAGTGCGGCGGCCACCGCGACCGCGGCGACCGTGCCGTAGCGCAGGGTGCGTTCGCCGGCCCGCCAGCCGGGCGGCGGCGCCGGCGGCGGCTCGGTGGGCGCGGACGTCGTGCCGCCCAGTGCCCGGTCGAGGGCGGCGGGGCGTTCCGTCATGACGCGACGGGGCTGCGGGGCAGGGTCTGCGGGGCGGCGACGGACTGCACGATCTCGGCGACCACGTCGTCCGCGTCGATCTGCCGGACCCACAGCTCGGGTTTGAGGGTGATCCGGTGGGCGAGAGCCGCCACGGCGACGTCCTTGACGTCCTCGGGGGTGGCGTAGTCGCGCAGGTCAAGGACGGCGCGGGCCCGGGCGAGCTGGACCAGGGCGAGACCGCCGCGGGGTGAGGCGCCGACCTGGATGTGCTGGTGGCCGCGGGTGGCGCCGACCAGGGCGACGACGTAGTCGAGCAGGTCGTCCTCGACCTCGACCTGTTCGACCGCGGCGCGCATCGCCAGCACCTCACCGGGGCCGCTCAGGGTGCGCAGCACCGCCTCGGGCGCCGCGCGGGCGATCCGGGCGCGCAGCATCCCGGTCTCCTCGGGCGCGGTCAGATAACCCATCCGCACCCGCAGCAGGAAGCGGTCGAGCTGGGCTTCGGGCAGCGAGTACGTGCCCTCGTACTCGATGGGGTTCGCGGTGGCGACGACGACGAAGGGGTCAGGCAGCGGGCGGGTGCTGCCGTCGATGGACACCTGCGACTCGGCCATCGCTTCCAGCAGCGACGCCTGGGTCTTGGGCGGGGTGCGGTTGATCTCGTCGGCGAGCAGCAGGTGGGTGAAGACGGGGCCCGGCCGGAAGACCATCTCGGCGGTGCGCTGGTCGTAGAAGGGGGCGCCGGTCACGTCGGAGGGCAGCAGGTCGGGGGTGAACTGGATACGCCGGAAGTCCAGACCGAGCACGGTGGCGAAGGACCGGGCGAGCAGGGTCTTGCCGAGGCCCGGCAGGTCCTCGATCAGGACGTGCCCGCCGGCCAGGATGCCGAGCATGACCATGTCCAGCGGCCGGGGCTTGCCGACGACGGCGGTACGGACCTCGGCCAGGACTTCGGCGGCCCGCTCACCGGCCTGTCGGGGGGTCAGGACGTCGTGGTCGGCTGTGCGGTCTTGGCTGGTCACTGCGGATCCTCACTGTGCCTGGTGGTGGTGCGGGCGGCGGCGGCCGGTCGCGGGGCCGCGCCCAGCGCCTCCAGCCGGTCGAGCAGGGCGCGGAGCACCTGCTCCGGGTCGTCGGGCCGGTGCGCGAGGCGGTGCGCGGGGTCGATCCACGGCCACAGGTCGGCGCCGACGAGGGCCTCGGCCCGCTCGGGGCTGCGGCGCATGTCGACGCCGTGCCGCTCGGCGAGCCGGGCGGCGAACAGCCGTTGCAGCTGCGGCCGGAGGGTGGCGGTGAAGTGCCATTCGCTGCCCTCACCGATCGACTTGTCGACGATGCGCTGCCATTCGCCGAGCGCGGGCGCCCGGCTGCCGAGCAGCCGCACCGAGCGGCGGAAACCGCTGTCCTGGGCGCCGGCTCCGGTGACGTAGCGGGCGATGGCGAGCCCGGCGACGGTGCACACGGCGAGCCCGCTGGCGGCGCCCGGCAGGCCTTCCGCGAGTCCGGGCAGGATGACGGCGGCGGCGCCGACCGCGGCCAGCAGGGTCAGCGAGTGGCGTACGGAACCGGGTGCTCCCGGCTCGGGGGGTTGCGGTTCGGTCACCGGTGGGCTCCCGCGGTCGGTTGCGGCCCCTGCCTGCCCTCGCCGGGCTCGGCGTCCGCGGCGGCGCTCTCCGCGAGCTGCGCGGCGATGGCGTCGAGCGCACCGGCGGCCCGGTCGCGGTGGGTGCGGTCCATGGGGTGGGTGGAGTAGCGGGCCTCGCGGAACAGCACGGTCAGGTCGGTGGCGTGCGGCCCGGTCAGCAGGCCGCTGCCGGCGGCGCGCTCCAGCAGGTCCTGGGGGCTGTCGGAGGCGCGGCGGGCGACGCCGGACCCGGCCAGCGAGGCCTCCATCGCGGCGTAGCAGGCGATGACGGCGGCGCGGGCATCGGTGCCGTCGAGCAGGGCGCGGCGGCCGGAGTCGACGGCGTCGGCGAGCACGTCCTGCTCGGCCGGGAAGTACGGGGCCGGGGCCTGCTCGGGGACGCCCCGCAGCTGGCGCCACAGCCGGTAGCCGGCGACCAGCAGCACCAGCACCAGCACGGCGATGCCGATCACCACCAGAATGTGCGGCAGGGTGATCTGCGGGGCGTGACTGGGTCTGCCGACGGTGTGCGGCGGATCAGCACCCCGCTTGCGGTGCGGGAACCAGTCGTCGCCGGTCTGCTCGGCGGTCGGGGTGGCGTCGCCCTGCGGTGGGAAGTGGTGCATGACGAGCAGCAGCAACGGAACCACGAGCGCGGCGGCGATCAGCGTGACCCGGACCGCGTCGGCGAGCCGCTGCTCGAAGGGCGGCAGGTTCTGCTCGTAGCCCAGGCGGGCGCGGTAGCGGGTGCTGAGCAGCAGTCCCGCGCCCAGGCAGGCGATGGCGATCAGGATGACGGCGGCGGTGTTGTCCAGTGGCCCGCCGCTGTCGGCGAGCAGTGACCGGCCGGGGCGCAGCATGAGGGCGCCCAGCGCGGTTCCGGCGACGGCGACGAGAGCCAGCGCCGTACCGGCCGCGCCCACCCTGCCCTGTCCCCCGCTGCCCTGTGCCCCCGCTGCCGGTGGTGCGTTCTTCCGGTGTTCGCCGGCCTGTCGCGCCCCGGCCGTGGTGTCGTGCTCGTCCACCGCCGCCTCCCCTCGTCGCGCTCGGCAGCTAAGCACACAGGTCACCAGCTGTCAGCAGCAGCCCCCGGCACCGGGCGTTCCGCCTGCCGCCGGGCCGCCGTGCGCAGGCGGCGGGCGGTGGCGGTGGCGGCCGCGCGGTCCTGCCGCGGCCCGCGGAGCCGTCGCGCCCGCCGGGCGGGGCCGGTACGCCGCTACCGCGCTGACCAGGGCCGTAGCGGCCGGCGACCGGCCGGGGGGACCTCGCACAAGCTGCGGGGGGCGGCACATTGATATATCCATGAAGAGAGAGGGACGCTGCGGGGGACGTCACCGGCACACGATGCCGCCGCCGAAAGGGCAACGCCATGCATGCGCCGATCAGCCCCGCCATCCTCGCCGACCTCCGCCGTCCGCGGCCCTACCCGGCCGTCTCCGTACTGCTGCCGACCCACCGCCGCGAGCCGGACAACGCGCAGGACGCGGTACGGCTGCGCAATCTGCTGGAAGAGGCCAAGGACGCGGTGCACAACGACCCCGAGGTGTCGCGGGCCGACCGGATCGACGTGATCGGCCAGCTCGACCAGGCGCTCGGCGAGGTCGACCTGGTGCACGCGGAGGACGGACTCGCGATCTTCGCCGCGCCGGGCGAGCACCAGGTGTGGACGCTGGCGCGGACCGTGCCGGCCAGGGTGCTGCTCGCCCAGACGTTCCTGACGCGCAACCTGGTGGCCGCGCACGTCGCCAACCATCCGTTCTGGGTGCTCGCGCTGTCCGCGGACGTCGCGACCCTGTGGAGCGGGTCCAAGGGGCGTCTGCCCGAGCAGGTCACGGGCACCTTCCCGGTGCGGCGGGTGCCCGAGGACTTTGACCCCGAGCGCGAGGAGCGCATCGGCGACACGCCGAGCACCTTCAGGGACGAGCGGACCCGGCAGTTCCTGCGCGAGGTGAGCGAGAGCGCGGGGGTGGTCGTCGCCGCCGACCCGCGGCCGCTGTACCTCGTCGGGGAGGCGGAGGCGCTGGCCGCGCTCGACGAGGCGGGCCGGCTGGTGAAGGAGTCCGCCGGGCAGATCGTGCAGGGCGGGCTCGGTGAGGGCCCGGCGGAGGCGCTGGGCGAGGCACTCGCCGCCGCCGCGGGCCGGCGGGCGGAGGCGGAGGTCGCGGGCGTGCTGTCCGAGCTGGACGATGCCCGCGGCCGCAAGGCCTTCGCAGGCGGCGTGGACGAGGTGTGGCAGTCGGTGGCCGAGGCGCGGGTCGCGCTGGTCGCGATAGAGGACGGTTACCGTGCGACGGTGCGTGACGACGGCGACCACCTGGTCCCGGCCGCGTCCGGCGACCGGGGAGCGCGGGACGACATCGTCGACGAGATCGCCGAGCAGGCGCTCGATACGGGGGCGCGGGTGCGGTTCGTCCCCGACGGTGAGCTGGCCGACGTCGGGCATGTGGCGGCGGTCCTGCGCTACTGACTCCGTCGGGTGCGGTGGTCTGGGGCTCAGCCCTTGGGTGTCGGGGGTGCGGGCGCTGTTCCTCGCGCCCCCAGGAGGTGCCCCTTGCGGTCGGCGGTCACCTGTCCCGGCGTCGGGGCTGGGCGCGCAGTTCCCCGCGCCCCCAAGGGGTGCTCCTTGCCGTCGACGGTCGGCTGTCCCGGCGTCGGGGGTGCGCGCGCAGTTCCCCGCGCCCCCAGGGGATGCCCCTTGCGGTCGGCGGTCGCCTGTCCCGACGTCGGGGCTGGGCGCCCAGTTCCCCGCGCCCCTCGGTAGGTGCCCCTTGCGGTCAGGCGTCGCCTGGGGCGTTCGTGGGGGTTGGGCGGGAGAGGAGGATGAGGCTGGCGGTGGCGGCCACGGCGCACCAGGTGGAGACGAAGGAGAGGCGCCACAGGATGGCGCACAGGACCGCGCCCGCCGCGGTGGTGGCGCCGAGGAGGCGCAGGGTGGGGTCGGGGGCGAGGAGAAAGGCGCCGACCGTGGCGAAGAGGTATCCGGCGACCAGCCACGGGGCGTGCGGGACGTGCACGGCGTAGCCGACCGAGTGGCCGTGGATGTGCGCGGACGGCGCCCGGTCCGCGAGGCACAGGGCGAGGGCGACCGCCGTGAGGACGCCGACGGCCACCGGCGCGGCGAGGCGCAGGCGGGCGCCCGGGTACGCGGACAGGACCGCGAGGGGCACCCACACGGGGAGCAGCGGCAGGGCGATCACCGCCCAGGCGGTGGTGCCGGCGCCGGTGCCGCCACCACCGTGCCAGACCGCGGCCTCGATCAGCTGGTGCGCCCCGAGCAGCAGCGGAAGCGCGGCCAGCGGCAGGTCGCGGACCCGCCGGGTCCGCGCCACGCAGGCCGCGCCGAGCGCGCAGACCACCGACCCGGCAGCGAGATCGGCCGTGGCGGACCAGCACATGCCGTCACCTCGTGTCGGAGCCGGGCGGTGGCGCCTCAGATCTTCCAGAGGCCCTTCTTGCGGTACGCACGCTCCCACAGCAACTTGTTCACGACCTTCACCGGAGGCGGGAACGCGCCCAGGAATTCGCGCTGCTCCTGCGGAGAGGCGCCGTCGGCGACCCACGGGATGTAGACGGCGACACCCTTGACGCCGAGGTTCTTGGCGTTGGCGAGGCCGAACTTCTTCCATTCGGCCACCGTCAGCACGTCCTGGATCAGCGGCAGCGCGCTGTTCTCCTCGTGGGTGAAGTGGTGGTCCATCACCTCGTAGAGGTCCTGGACCTTGGCCCCCAGCTCGTCCGAGCCGGACTTGAGCGCGGTGTCGACCGCGTCGATCCGCGGGCCGAGCTCCGCGTGCTCGGCCTCCATGGTCTCCATCAGCCGCAGGTCGTCGGGCCGGTTCTGGATCTTGGCCTCGACCTGCGGCCACAGGGCGGTGTCCTCGACGGAGTGGTGGTTGTGGAGCTGGTGGCTGAAGTTCTGCCAGCCTGCCAGGACGTGGGGCGTGCCTGCCTGTCCCGCCTCCACGGCGGCGGCCAGCCGCCGCAGGTCACGACGGAAGGCTCGGTGGGTCGCGTACATGATGGTGAAATCGATGTCCTGCTGTGTATCGGCCACGGCGGACTACATCCTTCGGCACGTCGTTGGGTCGCGCCGCCCCGGGCGGGACGGCGGCGGGCGCGGCGACGGACCGGCGGCTCCCCTCCAGCACCCGTTTCCGGGCTGCCGCCGGGCCGTCGTCGCGCCCCACGCATCTCAGAGCCTCCACGCGGCCCCCGATGTGACAGCGGTGCCGCGGCAGAGCGTCGAACCAGTTGGGCATAACCGTCTTAGCAGGCGCAATTCGATCACGTGGCGAGACGCACATCACATTCCGGCCACCTGATGTCACGCTTGGGGGGGAGTCTGCCCTCATAGGGCCAACGGGGAAACGCACCACGGGAGGCCCAATCGTGTCCGACACCAAGACCCGGCATTCCGCGGCGGCGGGCGACCGCGCGACCGCGGTGTTCCTCAGCCACCGGGAGCTGCTGTTCTCGGTGGTCTACAACATGCTCGGCAGCGTCTCCGACACCGAGGACGTCCTGCAGGAGACCTGGCTGGCGTGGACGCGGCGCAGCGCCGGGACGCTCGGCGAGGACATCGACAACCCGCGCGCGTACCTGGTCAGGATCGCCGCCAACCAGGCGCTGGCACGGCAGGCGAGCATCAGCCGCCGCCGCGAGACGTACATCGGCCCCTGGCTCCCCGAGCCGCTGGCCACCGGGGCGCCGGAGGCCGCGGATCTGCCGCAGGCGGCGCAGGCGGCCGACGTGGCGGAGTCCGCGCTGCGGGGCGAGTCGGTGTCGATGGCGATGCTGGTGGTGCTGGAGACGCTGACGCCACTGGAGCGGGCGGTCTTCGTCCTGCACGAGGTGTTCGGCTACCCGCACACCGAGACCGCCGAGATCCTGGAGCGCAGCCCGTCGGCGATCAGGCAGCTGGCGCACCGGGCTCGTGAGCACGTGCAGGCGCGCAGGCCGCGCTACCAGGCGGACCGGCAGTTGCAGCGGCAGGTGACCGAGCGCTTCATCGCCGCCGCGCTGGGCGGGGATCTGACGGATCTGATGAGCCTGCTCGCCCCCGACGTGACGCTGTGGACCGACGGCGGCGGCAAGGCGAACGCCGCGCTGCGGCCGGTGTCCGGCCGGGAGAAGGTGGCGAAGCTGATCGGCGGCTACGCGGCCAACCGGCTGCCGGCGTCGGTCGACATCCGCTACCGGCAGGTCAACGGCGACCCGTCCGTGGTGGTCTTCAGCGACGGCTCCCCCACCGCGGTCATGGTCGTGGACCTGGACGCGGCCGGCGACAGGATCTCTGACGTCTACCTGGTCACCAACCCGGACAAGCTGTCCGGGGTCGCCCCGGACGAGGGGGCGGAGGGCGGGCGGTGACGGCTCAGTAGCGGGTGACGTCCAACGGGCCGCCAGCCGTGCCGATGGCGATGTGCGGGTGGGCGGCGGGCCTGAGCCAGGCCAGCACCCGGGCGAGCGCGTCGGCCGGCAGCGACACGCAGCCGGCGGTCGCGCCGCGGCCGTTGACGTGCAGGAAGATCCCGGCGCCGCGGCCTTTGACCGGCGCGGTGTAGTTGAAGTCGATGACGACCGCGTGCGCATATTGCGTCGGGTAGTCGGCCAGGTGCTCCGACTCGCCGGCCCGGCAGTCCGCGGGCAGCGGGCTGACCCAGCGGTTGTACGAGGCAGAGGCGGCGTCCTCGCACCACCAGGAGGACGCGTGGACGGCGCGGTAGGGCAGGGCGGTGCCGGCCGGTGCGGCGGCGGCGCCGAAGGCGAACGGGAGCCCGTACAGGCCGGTCGGCGTGGTGCCGGTGCCCTGGGTGCGGGTGGCGCCGTCGGTCAGGCCGTGGCTGCCGAAGCGGGCGGCGGCGGTGCCGGCCTCGTGCCAGCTGCCACGGGTGCGCTGCCACCAGGCGAGGGTGCCTGAGGTGGCTCCCGCGGTGGGCGCGGTGGCGACGATCAGCTGGCTGCCGCCGCCGGCGTCCGCGAGGGCCGGTGGTGCGGGTGCCGTGGCCGCCGCGCCGCCCGCGGTGGTGACGGCGGTGACCAGCGCGAGGGCGGCGGCGGCCGCGGCGGCTGTGGGGGTGCGCAACGTCGGCTCCTGCCCGGGGCGGTGACGGGGGGTCGCCGCCAGCCTGCCACGGGCGGCGGGGCGGCGCAGAACGGCCGCCGGGCGCGGGAAGGGCCCGGACATGCGGGAGCCCCGGCCGGGACGGGGGGACCAGGCCGGGGCAGTCACGCGTGACGGGCAACGAAGACGCCGCGTCACCTTGTTAGTTTAACACTCAATGAGCGTAGTCGAATCCACCCGGTGCAGGTGAGGTACGCAGCGGCGCCGCGGCCGGCGCCCCGGGGTCGCCCCCGCCGGCGCCCGACGCGGGCGCCGGCGGACCGTGCAGCGTGGCGGGGACGGGGCCACCGAGCAGGTCGCAGAACTTGCGGGCGTCGGCGGGCAGGTCGCGCCGCCAGGCCATCGCGACGACCGGGGCGAGCAGCAGGAGTGCGGCACTGAGGCAGCTGGTGACCGACAGCCGGACCAGCGTGCCGTCACCGTGCGGGATCAGCTCGAAGCCGTACACCGGCACCTGGGTGCCCAGCGGACCCCACATGCGCTGCCCGCGGAAGACTATGCGGCGGCAGGGCTCGAAGTGGTCGCACACCAGCAGGTGCTGCCGGTGCCTGCCCGGGTAGCGGTAGCTGTACGCGGCTTCGTGGCCGGGGACCACGGCGTCGGCGTCGACGGAGGTCACCCCGGAACTCCACAGGGCGAGATTGCGGGCGTCGGCGAGAAAGTCGAAGACCTCGGTGTCCGGCCTCGACACGAACACGCTCGTGGACACGCTCGGCATCACAAACCTCCCCGGTAGCGGCGTGGGCGGCGAGCCGGAGCACGGGCGCGGACCTGACCGTGGTGCGCGAGCCGGGCGGTGGGGACGCTGCCTGTTTCACTCCTCCCGGAAAGCGTGCCCCGCAAAGGTGCCCATGTCGTGGCAATACGCCCATTGGGGTGAGCACGCTGCGTGTGCGGGGGTGAAACCCCAGGCCGCAGCCCGATAGCCTGACCGGGTGGACGAGCAGAAATCCCCGCCGCGGTTCGAACGCGGCACCGACGGGCCGAAGGTGATCGTGGCCGGGGTGGACGGCTCCGAGTCGTCCTGGCGTGCGGCGGCCTATGCCGCGGGGCTGGCCCGCCGGCAGAACGCGCTGCTCGCCCTGGTCTACGTGCAGCCGTACATGCCCGGCGGCGCCGCGCTAGGCGTCCCGGTCTCCGAGGTCGACACCGGGATCGCCGCACAGCTGGTGGCCGAGATCCGCGCCTCGGTGGAGCGGCTGCGCGGGACCTTCCAGGTGCGGTGGGAATTCCACACCTTCCGCGGCGACCCCTACGGCGGCCTGGCCGCGGCCGCCGACCAGCTGACCGCGGACGCGGTCGTGGTCGGCGCCTCGGAGCGGGCCGGCCACCGGCTGGTGGGCTCGGTGGCCGTCCGGCTGGTGAAGGCGGGCAAGTGGCCCGTCACCGTCGTGCCGTAGCCCCCTGCTGGGACCGGTCGCCCTGCGCGGGGGCGTACTTGTACCCGACCCTGCGCACGGTCACGATGCTGCCGCGGTGGTCGGCGCCGAGCTTGCGGCGCAGCCGGGCGATGTGCACGTCGACGGTGCGGCCGTCCCCGACGTGGCCGTAGCCCCAGACGGTGGTGACCAGCTGGTCGCGGGAGTGCACGCGGTGCGGGTGGGCCACCAGGTGGGCCAGCAGCTCGAACTCCAGGTAGGTCAGGTCGAGCTGGCGGTCGTCGACCGCGGCGGTGCGCCGGTCCTCGTCGATGCGTACCCCGCCGGTGGAGGCGGCCGGCCGGTCGGCGGCGGGCGGCAGCGCGGGCGCGCCGGGTTCCGCGGGCACCAGCACCAGGTATCCGACCATCGGGGCGCCCCCGGCGACCGCGGGCAGCACGTGCCCGGGTGCGGGCAGCCAGGTGGCGCCCGGCGGCAGGAAGTCGGGGGCGGGGGGCACCTCGTCGGGGCGTACCGCGCGCAAGCGCTGGCGGTGGGCGGCTGCGGAGTGTGCGGGCAGGGACGTGACGGAAGGCAGGTTCGACATGGCTCGGCTCTTTCGCGCGAAGGGTCGTGGGACTCCGTTGTGCGCGGGACCGGTTACCGCCGCAGAGCGCCCCTGGGGGCGCCGGGCTGCCGGCAGGTCAGCGAGTGACTCGGGTCCGCGCGGGGATCGCGCGGCAACACCAGCGGTCGAAGTGGTGCTCCTGCCGGGACGGCCAGAAGGGCTCGAGGTCGCTGCGACCTGTCCCGGTGTCAGTAGTGCTGGCCATGCCCCCCATTGAAGCAGACCGCGGCCCGGAGGTGTGAGGGGCGGGGGCGTGCCCGGGAGTGCGCCTCGTCACCCCGAGGCCGAAGCGCGTCCCGTATCTGCTGGTCCGAGGCATTTCGCAGCCGCCCCGGGGTCCGCTCCTCTGCCTATTCTCTGCAGCATGACGTGGTTGCGCGCACTGCGGGAGACCGCCAGGTCCGGCCTGCGGGTGGAGCGGACCCGTCTCGAACCGCTGGTGGCGCTGCGCGCGGCCGGCGGGGTGGCGATCGTGGTCGCGCTGTCGTTGTGGCTGTGGTCGCCGCCGGTGGCGGCCTCGTCGGCCTTCGGGGCCTTCGCCGCCGGGGTGGCGACCTTCCAGCGCAGTTGGCGGCCGCGCCCGGTGCTGGCACTGGCCACCGGTGCGGGGCTGGCGGTGAGCACCTTCCTGGGGTACCTGGCCGGGGCGCATGTGGTGCTCTTCGTCGTGCTGCTCGCGGTGTGGGCCTTCGCCGCCGGTATGGCGTGGGCGCTCGGCCCGACCACCGGGATGGTCGCCGCGCTGACCGTCGCGGTGATGCTGGTGACGGTCACGCTGCCGACCTCGGTGCTCAGCGCGCTGCAGCACGCGGCTCTCGTCGGGGTCGGCGCGCTGGTCCAGGCGGCGCTGATCGTGGTCTTCCCGATCCGCCGCTGGGGCGCGCAGCGCGACGCGCTGGCCGACGCTTTCGCGGCCGAGGCGGACTACGCGCGGCGGCTGCGGCACGACCCGACGGCGCCTTTCGACCCCACCCCGCTGATGGCCGCCCGCAGCGCGGCGGTGGTGACCGCGCGGCAGGCCAGGCGGCGGCCCGAGGAGCTGCACGGCAACCGGGTGCTGGCCGAGCGGATCCGCCCGGTGCTCGCCTCGCTGGCCGACCCGACGGTGGGCGCGGCGGCCGAGGGCCCCGAGCGCGACCGGGCGCGCGAGGTGCTCGCGGTGACGGCGACCGTGCTGGACGCGGTGGCCAGGGCGATAAGGCACGGCGGCGCGGTACGGGTCCCGGAGGAGGCCGACGTGCTGCTGCGGTCCGAGACGCCGGGCGCGGATCTGACCGGCGCCGCCCGCAGGTCGGCGATCCGGCTGGTGTCGCTGCTGAGCGCGGCGGTGGAGCGGGCCGAGGGCTCGGGGCCCTCCGACGCGACCGGCACCGCGCATCTGCTGCGCCCGTCGGTGGGCGAGCTGCTGCCGACCGCGGTGCGGACGGTACGCCGCCAGGTGCGCTGGGACGCGCCGGTCTTCCGGCACGCGCTGCGGGTCTCCGCGGTGTCCGCGGCCGGCTACCTGCTGGGCACCGCGCTGCCGCTGGGCCACGGCTACTGGGCGCCGCTGGCCGCGGTGATGGTCATGCGGCCGGACTTCACCCAGACCTACGAGCGCGGGGTGGCGCGCTTCACCGGGTCGCTGGTGGGTGTCGCGCTGGCCACCGGGATCACCCAGGCCGCGCACCCCGGCACGTACACCTTCGCGGCGCTCGCGGTGGTCAGCATCGGGCTGATGTACCTGCTGATGCGCAGCGGTTACGTCGTCGCGCAGGCCTGCGTGGGCGCCTACGTGGTCTTCCTGCTGGGCATGGGCGGTACGCAGCTGGAGCAGACGGTGCGCGACCGGGTGCTGCTGACGCTGCTGGGCGGGCTGCTGGCGATGGCGGCCTACGCCGTCTTCCCGGCGTGGGAGACCCCGCGGCTGCGGGACCGGCTGGCCGAGTGGATCGAGGCGACGGCCGGCTACGTGGCGGCGGTGATGGAGGCGCACGCCGATCCGTCGCGGCGGCGGCCGGGCGCCGTCCGCCGGGCACTGCTCGACCTGCGGGCGGCCGGCGCGGCCTGGGACCAGGCGGTGGCCAGGGCCGACGCGGAGCCGGTGCGGCACCGCGGCCTGTCGCGCAGCGCGGTGCGGGACGCGGACGCCGCCCTGTCGGCGGTGGGACGGGTGGGACTGGTGATGGAGGCGCACCAGCCGGCCGGGGACGCGGCGCCGGTGCCGGAGGCGGCCGTCTTCGCGGCGGCGCTGCGGAAGGCCACAGAGGCGGCGGCCGGCGAGGTCAGGGCGCGCAGGGCGCCGGACTGGAAGGCCCTGCGCACCGAGCTGGGCGGCTGGCCGTCGGACCCGGCGGGCGACCGGGTAGTACGCCGCGGCGCCGAGCTGCTCGTCGACACGCTCGACGAGCTGGCCGAGGCGCTGCGCCCCAGGTCGGCGGGGCAGCGGCACCCGGCGGACGGGGCGGGGCGGGGCGCTGCGCCGGCCGGCCGGCCCGGGGGCACCCCCGGCCGTGGCCAGGGGGAGGTCTAGGCTGGTGGGCCGGACCAGAAGGAGCATTCCATGCACATCGGCGCGATCCACGACGTGACGAACCTGGCGCTGTCGAACTCGCCGGGACCTGGGCCGGTGATGCGTACGGTCATCGTCGTCACGGTGGTCGGCGTGGCCCTCATGGCCTGGTTCCTGCTGCGCGGCTACGGCAACGACGAGTGACACCCGGCGGCCCGCCGCACCCGGCAAGGGTGCCGGCGGGCCGCGGCGGGGTCAGCGGATCGGGACCCCGGACAGCGTGCGGGCGATGACCAGCCGCTGGATCTCGCTGGTGCCCTCGAAGATCGTGTAGATGGCGCTGTCGCGGTGCATCCGCTCGACCGGGTACTCGCGGGTGTAGCCGTTGCCGCCGAGGATCTGCACAGCCTGGGCGGTGACCTTCTTGGCGGTCTCGCTGGCGAAGAGCTTGGACATCGACCCCTCGGCCGAGCTGAAGGGCTTGCCCGCGGTCGCCATCCAGGAGGCACGCCACACCAGCAGCCGGGCCGCGTCGATCTGGGTGCGCATGTCGGCGAGCTGGAAGGCGACGCCCTGGTTGTCGATGATCGGCCGGCCGAACTGCTCGCGCCCGGTGGCGTATTCGAGGGCGTACTCGTACGCGGCCCGGGCGGTGCCCACCGCCATCGCGCCGACCGCGGGGCGGGAGGCCTCGAAGGTGGCCATCGCCGCGTTCTTCACCCTCCCCCTGCCTTCGGCCGGGGGTGCCCCCACGCCGCCGCCGCCGGCCGCCTCGCGCTCGCGGACCCGGGCCAGCCTCTCGTCGAGCTTGTCCTTGCCGCCGAGCAGGCAGTCGCCGGGGATCCTGACGTCCTCCAGGACCACCTCGGCGGTGTGCGAGGCGCGGATGCCGTGCTTCTTGAACTTCTGGCCCTGCGACAGGCCCGGGGTGCCGGGCGGCACGATGAAGGACGCGTGGCCCCGGGTGCCAAGGTCGGGATCGACCACCGCGACCACGACGTGCACGTTCGCGATACCGCCGTTGGTGGCCCAGGTCTTGGTGCCGTTGAGCACCCATTCGCCGGTGGCCTCGTCGTAGACCGCGCGGGTGCGCATGGCGCCCACGTCGGAGCCGGCGTCGGGCTCGGAGGAGCAGAAGGCGGCGACCTTGACGTCGTCGGCGTCGCCGTACATCTGCGGGACCCAGGTGCCGATCTGCTCCTCGGTGCCGTTGGCCAGCACGCCGACCGCGGCCAGGCCGGTGCCGACGATGGACAGGGCGATGCCCGCGTCCCCCCAGAACAGCTCCTCCATCGTCATGGGGATGCCGAGGCCGGTGGGGTCGAAGAACTGCTGGGCGTAGAAGTCCAGCGAGTACAGGCCGATCTTGGCCGCTTCCTGGATGATGGGCCACGGGGTCTCCTCGCGCTCGTCCCACTCGGCCGCGGCCGGGCGCATCACGTCGGCTGCGAAGCCGTGGATCCAGTCGCGCACGGACCGCTGGTCATCGTTGAGATCGAGCGTGAAGTCGCCCATCGTCCCCTCCACATGCTAGTTACTTGCGGTAACAGCAGTCTGTTACCGTCGGGTAAGCGATGTCAACTCGCCAAACTCCGCGTGAGCGCCCGAGCCGGTGGTGTTACGTTGCGCAGACCACCGGCAATCGAACAGGCGGGGAGGCGTGGTGGAGACCGGCCAGCGTGAGGACCAGCGGGCGGCCACGCAGCGGCGGCGTACCCAACTGCTCGAAGCCGCCGAGCGGGTGGTGCTGCGGGACGGCCCCGAGGCGTCGATGAACGCCATCGCGGCCGAGGCCGGCATCACCAAGCCCATCCTCTACCGGCACTTCGGCGACAAGAGCGGCCTCTACCGCGCGCTGGCCAAGCGGCACACCGACGCCCTGCTGGCCACCCTGCGCACCGCGCTGGACTCCCCCGGCGACCGCAGGGACCGGGTCGAGGCGACGCTGCACGCGTACCTGTCGGCCATCGAGACCCGCCCGCAGGTCTACCGCTTCCTGATGCACCCCGCCGAGACCCCCTCCGACGAGAAGGGCTTCGACGTCGGACGGCACTCCGTACCGCTGCTCCGCCGGATGGGCGAGGATCTCGGCGAGGTGATAGCCGAACGCCTCGACCTCGGCCCCGACACCCGCGAGGTGGCCCGGGTCTGGGGGCACGGCATCGTCGGGATGATGTACGCGGCGGGCGACTGGTGGCTCGGCGAGCGCCCGCTCTCGCGGGACCTGCTGGTACGCCACCTGGCCGACCTGCTGTGGGGCCGGCTCGCCGAGACCGGCGACCGGGCGGGCAGCCGGGGGCTGTGAGACCGCGCGCGGCGGGCGGCCGGGGCGGGTGACGACCGGGGCGTCGACGGGCGGCGAGGTGCCGGTCCGCGGCCCGGAGTCGATAGGCTGACCTCGACCGGAACTTGCCGGCCGCCGCAGCGGCCGCCCGGGGGACGGAAAACCCGGCCGCCGCAGGCGGCATCGCGGCCGGAGTCGAGGAGGAAGACAGACGATGGCAGCCAATTCGGAGCCGCTGTCGCCACGGGCGAAGCTGGCCGTGACGGCGGGCAGGGCGGCGGCGGCGGTTTCCCGCGCGGCGGGCAAGGGCAGCGGGTCGGTGATCGGCGGCAAGGTCGCGCTGCGCTTCGACCCCGACCTGCTGGCCAGGCTCGCCCGGCACCTCGACGTGGTGCTGGTCTCCGCCACCAACGGCAAGACGACCACCACCCGGCTGCTCGCCGAGGCGCTGCGGGCCGGCGGCCCGGTGGTCTCCAACGCGCTCGGTGCCAACATGCCCGCAGGTATCACCTCCGCGCTGGCCGGCGGCTCCGACGCCCGCTTCGGCGTGATCGAGGTGGACGAGAAGTACCTGGCCGGTGTCGCCAGGGACGTCGCCCCCAAGGCCATCGCGCTGCTGAACCTCTCGCGCGACCAGCTCGACCGGGCCGCCGAGACCAGGATGCTCGCCGAGAAGTGGCGCGAGGGCCTGGCCGGCTCCGAGGCGATCATCATCGCCAACGCGGACGACCCGCTCATCACCTGGGCCGCCTCCTCCAGCCCCACCGTGGTGTGGGTCGCGGCCGGCCAGTCGTGGAAGGACGACGCCTGGTCCTGCCCGTCCTGCGGCGGTGTGCTGCAGCGCCCGGACGACGACTGGTACTGCGGCGAGTGCGGCTTCCGCCGCCCCACCCCGACCTGGGCGCTGTCCGGCGACCACGTCGTCGACCCCTACGGCGTCGCCTGGCCGATCCACCTCCAACTGCCCGGCCGGGCCAACAAGTCCAACGCGGCCATGTCCGCCGCGGTGGCCGCCGCCTTCGGCATCGACCCCAAGGTCGCCCTGGAGCGGATGTTCAAGGTGCAGGCGGTCGCCGGGCGCTACGACGTGGTGTCCTTCCTGCAGCGCGACCTGCGGCTGCTGCTGGCGAAGAACCCGGCGGGCTGGCTGGAGACCTTCTCGCTGATCGACGGCCCGCCCACCCCGGTGATCCTGTCGGTGAACGCGCGCGGCGCCGACGGCACCGACACCTCCTGGCTGTGGGACGTGGACTACACCCGGCTGGCCGGCCACCCGATCATGGTGATCGGCGACCGCAAGCTCGACCTGGCGGTACGGCTGGAGGTGGCCGGCCTGCAGTTCAGGGTCTGCGCCAACCTCGACGAGGCGGTACGGGCCGCGCCGCCCGGCCGGATCGAGGCGATCGCCAACTACACCGCCTTCCAGGACCTGCGCCGCCGCGTCGGCAACTGACCCCGGGCACCCCGCGGGCGACGCCCGCCCGCAGCCCCCGCCGCTGCCGACCGACAAGGAGAAGCACGTATGAGTGAGTCCAGCCTGCGCCTGGTGTGGGTCTACCCCGACCTGCTGAGCACCTACGGCGACCAGGGCAACGCGCTGGTAGTAGAACGCAGGGCGGTGCAGCGCCGGGTGCCGGTGACCCGGGTCGACGTCCGCTCCGACCACGCCGTCCCGACCTCGGGCGACATCTACCTGATCGGCGGCGGCGAGGACCGCCCGCAGCGGCTGGCCGCGGAACGGCTGCGCCGCGACGGCGGATTGAACCGGGCGGTGGCCAACGGCGCGATCGTCTTCTCGGTGTGCGCCGGCTACCAGATCCTCGGCCACGAGTTCATCAACGACCTGGGCCGCCCCGAGCCGGGCCTCGGCCTGCTGGACGTGGTGAGCACCAGGGGCGAGGGCGACCGCTGCGTCGGCGACGTGCTCGCCGACATCGACCCGCAGCTCGGCCTGCCGCCGCTGACCGGCTTCGAGAACCACCAGGGCATCACCCACCTCGGCCCGACCACCCGGCCGCTGGCCAGGCTGCGGGTCGGCAGGGGCAACGGCACCGGGGACGGCACCGAGGGCGCCTTCAACGACACCGTCTTCGGCACGTACATGCACGGCCCGGTGATGGCTCGCAATCCGCACATCGCGGACCTGCTGATCAAGCTGGCACTGGATGTGAATGCGCTGCCGCCGGTGGACGACCAGTGGTACGACGCGCTGCGGGCCGAGCGGATCGCAGCCGCGGTGCAGCCCGCCTGACCGGCCGAGCGTCACGCTGCGCAGCCTTCGCACGGAGTTCGGGTAATCGTCAGGTGTCCGCAGTGCGGTCGGCGTGGAGGCGTGAGCCCGCGGCTCGGTAAGCTTGCTGTGATCCATCCGGACGACGGGGTCCGGCCGTCCGGTCGAGTTGCGGGAGTATCGAGAGCATGCGTATTGGTGTACTGACCAGCGGCGGCGACTGCCCCGGGCTGAACGCCGTCATCCGGTCCGTGGTGCACCGCGCCGTCGTGGACCACAATGACGAGGTCATCGGCTTCCACGACGGGTGGAAGGGGCTGCTCGAATGCGACTACCGCAAGCTCGACCTGGACGCGGTGAGCGGCATCCTGGCCCGCGGTGGCACCATCCTCGGCTCGTCCCGCGTGCAGCCGGCGCATCTGCGCGGCGGCGTGGAGCAGGCCAAGGGCCACGTGGCGGACCTGGGCCTCGACGCGATCATCCCGATCGGCGGTGAGGGCACCCTCAAGGCGGCCCGGCTGCTGTCGGACGCGGGCCTGCCGATCGTCGGGGTGCCCAAGACCATCGACAACGACATCTCCTCCACCGACGTCACCTTCGGCTTCGACACCGCGGTGACCGTCGCCACCGAGGCGCTCGACCGGCTCAAGACCACCGCGGAGTCGCACCAGCGGGTGCTGATCGTGGAGGTCATGGGGCGGCACACCGGATGGATCGCGCTGCACTCGGGCATGGCCGCGGGCGCGCACGCCATCGTGGTGCCCGAGCGGCCCTTCGACATCGCAGAGCTGGCCGCGGTGGTCGGCAAGCGCTTCGAGGCGGGCAAGAAGTTCGCCATAGTGGTGGTCTCCGAGGGCGCCAAGCCGCGCGAGGGCACCATGGAGTTCTCCTCCGGCGCCACCGACGTCTACGGCCACGAGCGCTTCAGCGGCGTCGCCAACCAGCTGTCGGTCGAGCTGGAGGAGCGCCTGGGCAAGGAGGCGCGCCCGGTGATCCTCGGCCACGTGCAGCGCGGCGGCACGCCCACCGCGTACGACAGGGTGCTGGCCACCCGCTTCGGCTGGCACGCCGTCGAGGCCGTGCACCACGGGCGGTTCGGCATGATGACCGCGCTGCGCGGCACCGACATCACCCTGGTGCCGCTCGCCGACGCGGTGCAGCACCTCAAGACCGTCCCGGCCGACCGCTACACCGAGGCCGAGTGCGTCCTGTGAGCCGCTGACCTCGACGGCGCCGCCTCCTCGCGCCCGCGGCCGCCCCCGCCCTGACCGCCTGACGGGGGCGGTTCTACTCTGGAGCGGGCACAACGGTCGAATCGGCATGCTGCCGGTCGGCGCGAGCGAGGAGTGACGGATGGACCACGGCGGTGGCGGCATGCACATGGACCTGCCGCCGTTCACCCTCGGCCGGGGCCTGGCCTTCAGCAGCGGCGACCCGTTCTTCCTGGTCGGCTGCGTGCTGCTGCTGGTGCTGTACGGCGCGGGGGTGGTGCGGCTGCAGCGGCGCGGCGACCACTGGCCGGTGGGGCGTACGGCCGCCTTCGCGGTCGGGGTGCTGACCATCGGCGTGACGATGTGCACCCGGCTCAACGACTACGGCATGGTGCTGTTCAGCGTGCACATGGTGCAGCACATGATCCTCAGCATGCTCTCGCCGATCCTGCTGCTGCTCGGCGCCCCGGTGACGCTGGCGCTTCGGGCGCTGCCGACGGCCGGCCGGGGCCGGATCGGGCCGCGCGAGCTGCTGGTGAAGCTGCTGCACAGCAGGTACCTGCGGATCGTCACGCATCCGGCGTTCACCATCCCGCTGTTCATCGCCAGCCTGTACGCGCTGTACTTCTCGCCGCTGTTCGACTTCCTGATGCGCAGCGAGGCCGGGCACCTGGCGATGATGGTGCACTTCCTCGCGGTCGGCCTGCTCTTCTTCTGGCCGATCATGGGCGTCGACCCGGGCCCGCACCGGCCCGGTTACGTGATGCGGATGCTGGAGCTCTTCGTCGGCATGCCCTTCCACGCCTTCTTCGGCATCGCGGTGATGATGGCCAGCGAGCCGCTGGTGACCACCTTCAAGCACCCGGCGGCGTCGCTGGGCGTCGACGCGCTGGCCGACCAGACCGCGGCGGGCGGTATCGCCTGGGCCTTCAGCGAGATCCCCTCGGTGATCGTGCTCGTGGCGCTGCTCTTCCAGTGGTACACCTCCGAGCAGCGGCAGGCCCGCCGCCAGGACCGGGCCGCGGACCGGGACGGCGACGCCGAACTCACGGCTTACAACGCGTATCTGGCCTCCCTGGAAGCCCGCGGCCGCGGCTGAGGTCACCCGCACGGGTTGCCTGTCCCCGCCGTGACCGCTCCGCGCTGGCCCCGCCCGGCCGGCGGGCACTACTCTGCCGTGGCGCGGGGGGACCGGCGCAGCGCGGCCCGGGCGCACCGGGACCTGTCGAGGGGGAGGCGGCCCGTGTTCTACCGGGTGCTCAAGTACGTGATTCTCGGGCCTTTGCTGCGGCTGTTCTTCCGGCCGCGGATCGAGGGCATGGAGAACGTCCCGGAGACCGGTGCGGCCATCATCGCCGGCAACCACCTGTCCTTCTCCGACCACTTCGTGATGCCGGCGATCCTGCCCCGCCGGATCACCTTCCTGGCGAAGGCCGAATACTTCACCGGCCCCGGGCTCAAGGGACGGCTGACCGCCGCCTTCTTCCGCGGGGTCGGCCAGATCCCGGTGGACCGCTCGGGCGGCAAGGCCTCGCAGTCGGCGATCGACGCGGCGCTGGGCGTCCTGGGCCGCGGTGAACTGCTGGGCATCTACCCCGAGGGCACCCGCTCGCACGACGGGCGCCTCTACCGCGGCAGGACGGGTGTGGCGGTGATGGCGCTGCGGGCGCACGCGCCGGTCGTCCCGTGCGCGATGCTCGGCACCTTCGAACTGCAACCGCCCGGCCGGAAGATCCCGCGGATCGGCCGCGTCACCATCCGCTTCGGCGCCCCGCTGGACTTCAGCCGCTTCTACGGCATGGAGGCCCAGCGGGAGGTGGTGCGGGCGGTGACCGACGAGATCATGTACGAGCTGCTGGCGATGTCGGGCCAGGAGTACGTGGACCGGTACGCCGGTGACGTGAAGGCCGAGCTGGCCCAGCACAAGGGGGTGGCGGCGCGGCTGCGCCGCAGGTAGCCGGTCGCGTCACGGGTGCCCGAGGCCCCGCCACGGGCGAGGTCCCGCCCCGACCGCACGCGGGCGGCCGGTGGTCGCGGCGGACCGTGCACCGGTCGCCGTACTGAACTTCGCCTCCGCCCGCAATCCCGGCGGCGGGTACCTGAACGGCGCGCAGGCCCAGGAGGAGGCGCTGTGCCGGGCGTCGGCCCTCTGCACCTGCCTGCTGCGCGCTCCCGGCTACTACGAGCACCACCGCACGCACCGGGACGCCTTCTACTCGGACCGGGTGATCCACTCCCCCGCCGTACCGGTCTTCCGCGACGGGCGCGGCGGCCTGCTGGACGAGCCGTGGACGGCGGCCTTCCTCACCTCGCCCGCGCCCAACGCAGGGGTGATCGCGCGGACGGCGCCGGAGCGTACGGCCGAGGTCGGCCCCGCGCTCGACGCGCGCGCCGAGCGGGTCCTCGAAGTGGCGGTCGGGCAGGGCTACCGGCGGCTGGTGCTCGGCGCGTGGGGCTGCGGGGTCTTCCAGAACGACCCGGCGAGGGTGGCGGCGGCCTTCGGCGCGCTGCTGCGGCCCGGCTGGCGGTTCGCGCACGCCGTGGACGAGGCGGTCTTCGCGGTGCTCGACCGCCGCCCCGGTACCCCCGTCCGGGCGGCCTTCGCCGCCGCCTTCGCGTCCTGACCCGACGCGGGGCCGCCGCCGGCATCCCGGGTGGGGGTGCCGGCAGCGGCCGCCGTACGCCTGCGGTGTGCGCTTAGGGCACGGGGGTGGCGTGCGGACCGCAGACCACGTCGTGCCCGTCGAGCGTGCCGTTCAGCAGGTAGTCGTCCACGCGGGAGTTGATACACGGGTTCACCAGGTTGGTGACGCCGTGCGAGCCCGCGCCCTGCTCGGTGATCAGCCGGGAGCCGGCCAGCCTGCGATGGGTCTCCAGCGCGCCGGGATACGGGGTCGCCGCGTCGTTGGTGCTCTGCACGATCAGCACACCGGGCAGGCCGTGGTGCGAGCGGACGTCCACCGGGGTCTGCTGGTGGACCGGCCAGGTGGCGCACGGCAGGTTCATCCAGGCGTTGGACCAGGTCAGCAGCGGGTGGTCCACGTTGAGCCTGGTGTTGTCCCGGTCCCACTTGTGCCAGCTGGTGGGCCACTTGGCGTCGGTGCACTCCACCGCCGTGTAGACGGCCGTGCCGTTTTCCGCCTTGGTGTTGCCCGCGGTGTCGGACAGGTCGGGAGCCGCCGCGTCCAGCATCGCCTGGGTGTCACCTGCCGCGTACCGGCTCCACACGCCGGCCACGGTGGCCCAGGTGGAGTCGTAGTAAGGGGCGTTGGTGAAGAAGTTGAGCAGCTCGTTGGGGCCGACGACGCCGCCGATCGGATGCGCCTTGGCCGCCGCCCGCAGGGCCACCCACCTCGCTTGGACCTCGGCGACGGTGCTGCCCAGATGGTAGACCGAGTCGTACTTCGCGACCCAGGCCTCCCAGTCCGCCCAGCGGCCCTGGAAGGCCACGTCCTGGTCGAGGTTGTTCTGGTACCAGACCTGGTCGCGCGACGGGTCGACCACACTGTCGATGATCATCCGGCGCACGTGGGTCGGGAAGAGCGTGGCGTAGACCGAGCCGAGGTAGGTGCCGTAGGAGACGCCCAGGTAGTTGAGCCGGTCCTCGCGCAGCGCCGCCCTGATGACGTCCAGGTCGCGGGCGGTGTTGGGGGTTGTCATCTGGGAGAGCATCGCGGCGCCGGTGCGCTCCAGGCAGCCCTGGGCGTATTCGGCGGCCAGCTTGCGCTGCGCCTGCTTGTCGGCGTCGGTGTCCGGCACCGGGTCCGCCTTGGGCGCCGAGACGTACGCGGTCGGGTCCTCGCAGGAGATCGGCGCCGAGTGGCCGACGCCGCGCGGGTCGAAGCCGATGAAGTCGTACGCCTTCGCGGTCTTCGTCCACAGCGGGGCCGCGGTGATGCTGCGCACCGGGAAGCGCAGGCCCGAGCCGCCGGGGCCGCCCGGGTTGTATACCAGCGCGCCCTGCCGTTCCTGGGCCGTACCGGTGCTTGCGGCGCGGTCGACGGCGAGCTTGATGGTGGCGCCGTACGGTTTGCGGTAGTCGACGGGTACGGTGACCCAGCCGCACTGGATCGGGGCCGCCAGGCCCCAGCCGGCGGGACACGCGGCCCACTGGATGCCGGTGCGCCGGGCGTTGACCGCGGTGATGGCCTCGCCGACGGCCTCCGGCACGGTCACCGCTCCCGGACGGTGCGCGCCGGCGGACCCCGCGGTGGCGGCCGGTGCCGCGGCGATGGCGCCCGCGATCAGGGCGCCGGTGGAGACGAGCACGATCGTGCGTCTCACGTCGAACCTCCCCCTCTGGACCGTGGTTTGTGACCACGGTTGTCACAGTGATGAGGTGCGAATCCTTTCCCCTGTGTGGCCGCTGTGAACAGGCCACGCGGGTGATTCTTCATCAAAGCGTGATTCTGCCGGAAAGTTGCCCTGGCCCGCACGGGTGACGGCCGCCTCGGCGAGCGCGGTGACGAAAGGATGCGGCTCCGTGCCGTCCCCCGCCAGCTCCGGCTGGAAGAGCGCGGCCAGGTAGAAGGGGTGCCCGGGCAACTCGGCGATCCTGGGCGCGCCCTCGTCGTCGTGCCCGGTGAAGCGCAGCCCGGACTCGGCCAGTCGCGGCAGCAACGCGGGGACGGGTCCGTAGGCGCAGTGGAAGCGCTCGATGGTCTCCCGGCTGCCGAGCAGCCGCTCGGCGAGACTGCCGGGCACGGTGGTGAGCCGACCCTCGTGGCCGACGAGGGAGCAGGCCAGCGGCCCGATCAGCAGGTCGTCGCCCTCTCCGGGACCGCTGCGCGGATCGTTCTCGGCGTGGCGGGCGGCCGTCAGGCCACACACGGTGCGGGCGAATTCCAGCAGCGCGTGCTGGAAGCCGCCGCAGGTGCCGAGGAAGGGGATACCGGTCTCGCGGGCGGTGCGTACCGCTTCGAGCGCGCCCGCCTCGCTGCGGTACGGGCTGCCGGGCACCAGCCACACCGCGTCGAAGCCGCGGACGGCGCCCGGCGACCGCGCGTCCTCGGTGGGAATCCAGTACGCGTCGACCGGCAGCCCGTGCCGGCGCCTGAGCGCGTCGAGCAGGCCCGGCACGCGCTGGTGGGCGCGGACGGACGGTGAGCGGTCACCGACCAGAGCGATACGGGCGGTAGAGGTACCGCCGGTGGCCTGACGGGCGCTGGTGGAACGGGCGATGGCGGGACGGGGGTTCGTGGTCATGGCGCTCATCGTGGCCTCCGCGGCGACATCGCGTCCAACGATTCGTTCTGCTCCTCGCATCAGCGATACTGATGACCATGGATCCGCATCTGCTGCGCACCTTCACCGCGGTCGCCCGGCTGGGGTCCTTCTCCGCCGCCGCCCAGGAGCTGGGCTACACCCAGTCGGCGGTCTCCCAGCAGGTCGCCGCCCTGGAGGCGGACCTCGGCGTGGCGCTGCTCGGCCGCCGCCCCGTCATCCCCACGGAGGCGGGCGCCCGCCTGCTCGACCACGCGGACATCCTGCTGACCCGGCTCGCGGCGGCCCGCGCCGACGTCGTACGGGTGGCGCGAACGCCCGTGTCCCGGCTCGTGGTCGGCGCCGGCGGCTGCGCCTTCGGGGCGCGGGCGGCGCGGGCGCTCGCCGCCGTACGGCGGGCGATGCCGCGGGCGGAGGTGGCGGTGCGCGGGCTCGCGCGCTCCGCGGTGGTGCCGGCGGTCGTCGCCGGCGAGGTCGACTTCGGGCTGGTGGACGGGGCCGTCGCGCCGACCGATCCGCTGCGTCTGCCGCAGGCCGAGGGTCTGACGGTGACGCGGGTCGGTGAGGAGCCGCTGGCGGTCCTCCTCCCGCCCGCCCACCCCCTCGCCACTCGTGCAGGGCTGCGCCTCGACGACCTCACCGACGCGCTGTGGCTCGACGCGCCCGGCACGTCGATCCCGCTGGCCGATCTGCGGGCCGCCCTGCCGGGCGCCTACCCGGTGAGCCTGCCCTACGCGGGCGGCGACGCGCGCGTCCTCCACGAGCTCGTCCGCGCGGGGCATGGACTCGCCGTCCTCCCGCGGTCCGCCGCGGGTGCCTGCGCGGTGCCGCTGACCGATCCGCCCCTCGTCCACCGTGTGGAGCTAGTCGGCGCGGGAGCCGACGCCTCGGTACTGGCCGTGGCCTTCTCGGCCGAGGCGGGCGGCTGAGGGTCTTTCACCTGGAGCCGGTGGCGCTGGGTGGGAGGTCGTCGTCCTGTCCCACTGCGTGCGGGGCGGTCGGTGACGGAATCCACCGTCGAGCTGCACGGTGGCTCGGCGCGCAGTTCCCCGCGCCCCTGGGGTGCTGCCCTTTTCGGCGGTTTTTCGGGCATGGGCTCTGGGCGGGTCGGAGGTCGCGTCCTCATTGCGGGGGCCCGCTTACGCGCGGGTCAGGGCGGCGGCCGTACGGCTGAAGGCCGGGCGGGGGGACGTGGAGGTGAGGAGGAGCCCGGGGCCCGCGAGGGGGGTGAGGGAGGTCAGAGGGGGGAGGGAGACGTCGGGGGGAAGCGCGGGCGGGGGGACGAGGAGGAGCTGGCCGAGGGTGCGGTGGGGGCCGAGGACGGCGGGGCCGTCCCAACCCGGCGCGGCCCCGGGGCCGAAGGCGAGCGCCTGGTCGAGCAGCGTACGGCCGTCGTGCTCGACGGTGAGCCGGCTGGTGAGGTCCCCGGTGGCCTCGCCGTGCCGCCCGAGCACCAGCTCCTCCCGCAGCACCAGTCGCGCCCCGGCGCCCAGCCGGACCCGCGTGTGCATCCGCAGGTCACTGCCGCACGCGGCGATCACCGGCTCGGGCAGCCAGTGCAGCTCCGCCCCTTCGGCGACGGTCAGCCGGACGTCGTAGAAGGCCGGACGCCCCGCGAGGTCCGGGAGGGAGACCGTGGCGGCGGCCGAGTCGACGGTGAGCCGGGCCCCGGCGGCGACGTCGACGTCGATACGCAGCCGGTCGCCGCCGAGCGGGGCGCTCATGGCGCCGACGACGGTGACGCGGGCCCAGCCCTCGCGCGCCGCGCGGGTCCTGCGCAGGGCGACCGGGCCGGCGCCCGCGAGCACCGGCAGGGACGTACCGCCGGCGCGGTCGCGTACCGCCCCGATCCGGGCGGCCGCGGTGACCGTCATGCGGTCCAGGCCGTCAGCCGCTCGCCGATCCACGCCGCGACGGGCGCGATGCCGTCGCCGCGGGTGACGGAGGTGAAGACCACCGGCAGCGCCCCGCGCTGGGCGGCGGCGTCGCGCGCCATCCGGTCGAGGTCGGCGCCGACGTGCGGCGCCAGGTCCGTCTTGTTGACGACCAGCAGGTCCGCGGTGGTGACCCCGGGACCGCCCTTGCGGGGGATGTCGTCGCCGCCGGCCACGTCGATCACGAAGATCTGCGCGTCGACCAGGCCCTTGGAGAAGGTCGCGGTGAGGTTGTCGCCGCCGGACTCCACCAGCACGAGGTCGAGCGGTCCCACCGCGTCCTCCAGGTCCTCGACGGCTTCGAGGTTCGCGGAGATGTCGTCGCGGATCGCGGTGTGCGGGCAGGCGCCGGTCTCGACGCCGACGATCCGCTCGGGCGGCAGTACGGCGCTGCGGAGCAGGAATTCGGCGTCCTCGCGGGTGTAGATGTCGTTGGTGACCACCCCGATGGCGAGCCGGTCGCGCAGCGTCCGGCACAGCGCGGCGACCGTGGCGGTCTTGCCGGAGCCGACCGGTCCGCCCAGTCCGATCCGCAGGGCCCGGCGGCGGCCGTCGGGGCGTACCTCGGCGGAGGAGTGCGCATAGCGCTCGGGGAAGACCTCGGGGTGGTCACGGTGCATGTCGGGCTCCGTCGGTCATGAGGCGAACAGCCGTACCGGCCAGGCCGCGTGGTGCTCCGCGCTGATGTCGAGCAGCGGCGCGGAGGCGGCGGGCAGGGCGGCGGGGCCGTGGGTCAGTGCGCCGGCGGCGGCATCGGCGGCGGCGCGGGCGGTGGTGTCGATCTGCGGGGCGAGCCGGGCGAGGACCGCGGCACAGTGGAAGGGGTCGAGGCTGAGCAGCCGGACCGCGGCGGTGGCCGGTCCCGCGACGGATTCGTACGCGGCCGCGTAGGCGGCGTCCAGTGGCCGCAGGTGCGCGGCCCGCGCGGTCAGGCCGAGCACGACCGGCTGGTGGGCGCCGCGCGGCCGGGCGGCGGCGAGGCCGTCGAGTTCGCCGGACGGCCAGGTGGCGCGCGCCGCCCGCATGAGCTGCCGCCCGAGGCGCCGGGACACCGTGCGCAGGGCGAGCGACGGCGTACGGGCGTCCGCGGCGTCGTCGAGCACGAGCGGGTCGAGCCCGGCGGTCGCCGCCGCGGCCAGTGCGGCCGCGACCAGTCCCGCGGTGTGCAGCCGGCCGCGGCAGAAGTCGGCGAGCCCGGCAGCGTCCCGTACCCGTCCGTCCGCGACCGCCGCCTCGGCGCCCCCGGAGTGCGCGTGCCCACCGGCCGGAAAGCGCCCGTCCGAGAGCAGCAGCAACGCGGCCAGCGCGCCGGAGCCGGGCGCGTCGTCGGCGCCGACGCCGGAGCCGCGGGCGGCGTCCTCCGCACCGACACCGGAGCCGCGGGCGGCCGCATCCGTCCGCGGCACGGCATCAGGCGCCGTGGTCGCGCCGACGACCGCGGTAGGAGCCGCGCCGCGGCCGGCGGCGGTCCCGGGACCGCGGTGGCCGGTTCCGGTTCCGGCTCCGGCTCCGGCTCCGGCTCCGGCTCCGGCTCCGGCTCCGGCTCCGGCGGTACGTTCGGTGAGATCCGTCATCGTCCGGGCCTCAGAAGAGGAAGTACCGCTGGGCCATGGGCAGTTCGGCCGCGGGGGCCGGCTCCACGACCTCGCCGTCGATGCGGACGGTGAAGGTGTCGGGGTCGACCCTGACGTCGGGGAGGGCCGTGTTCTCCCGCATGTCGGCCTTCGTGACCGCCCGGGTGTCGCCGGCCGCCGTGAAGTGCTTGCCGAGGCCGAGGCGTTCGGGCAGCCCGGCGTCGAGGGCCGACGGGCTCACGAAGTTGAGGGAGTTCGCGGCCGGGGCGGCGCCGATGGCACCGAACATCGGCCGGGGAAGGACGGGTTGGGGGGTGGGGATGGAGGCGTTCGCGTCGCCCATCTGGGCGTAGGCGATCTGGCCGCCCTTGATGACGAGGTTGGGCTTGACGCCGAAGAAGGCGGGGTCCCACAGGACGAGGTCGGCGAGTTTGCCCGGCTCGACGGAGCCGATCTCGTGGTCGAGGCCCTGCGCGACGGCCGGGTTGATGGTGTACTTCGCGACGTACCGCCGGGCCCGGTGGTTGTCGGCGGCGCCGTCGCCGGGCAGCGCGCCGCGGCGGCGTTTCATGACGTGGGCGGTCTGCCAGGTGCGCAGCGCGATCTCGCCGATGCGGCCCATGGCCTGCGAGTCGGAGCTGATGATGCTGATCGCGCCGAGGTCGTGCAGGACGTCCTCGGCGGCGATGGTCGACGGGCGGATGCGGGACTCGGCGAAGGCGAGGTCCTCAGGAACGGCCGGGTTGAGGTGGTGGCAGACCATCAGCATGTCGAGGTGCTCCTCGACGGTGTTGACGGTGTGCGGCCGGGTCGGGTTGGTGGACGACGGCAGCACGTTGGGGTGCGACACGACGCTGATGATGTCGGGCGCGTGCCCGCCGCCCGCGCCTTCGGTGTGGTAGGCGTGGATGCCGCGGCCCGCGATGGCGGCGAGGGTGTCCTCGACGAAGCCCGCTTCGTTCAGGGTGTCGGTGTGCAGGGCCAGTTGCGCCCCGGTCTGCTCGCACACCGCGAGGCATGCGTCGATCGCGGCGGGCGTCGCGCCCCAGTCCTCGTGGATCTTGAAGCCGACCGCGCCGGCCCGCAACTGGGCGTGCAGGGCGGCCGGGTTGACGGTGTTGCCCTTGCCGAGCAGCCCGACGTTGACCGGATACGCCTCCAGCGCCGCGAACATCCGCGCCAGGTGCCAGCCGCCCGGCGTGATGGTGGTGGCCTTGGTGCCCTCGGCGGGGCCGGTGCCGCCGCCGAGCACGGTGGTCACACCCGACGCCAGGGCCTCGTCCATCAGGGTCGGCGAGATGAAGTGGACGTGGGCGTCGATGGTCCCCGCGGTGAGGATCTTCCCGTTGCCCGCGATGACCTCGGTCTCCGGGCCGATGACCAGGTCGGGGTGGACGCCGTCCATGGTCTCGGGGTTGCCGGCCTTGCCCAGTGCGGTGATCCGGCCGTCCCGCAGCCCGACGTCGGCCTTGACGACGCCCCAGTGGTCCAGGACGACCGCACCGGTGATCACGGTGTCGGGCGCGCCCTCGGCGCGGGTGGTGCGGCCCTGGCCCATGGACTCGCGGATGACCTTGCCGCCGCCGAAGACGGCCTCGTCGCCGGCGAGGCCGGGGCCGCCCGCGAGGTCGCGTTCGACCTCGATCAGCAGGTCGGTGTCGGCGAGCCGGATGCGGTCGCCGGTGGTGGGGCCGTACAGGTCGGCGTAGACGGGGCGGCTCAGTTCAGCCATCGAGGGCTCCCCCTGTCTCGCCGCGCAGGCCCGCGACCACGCGGGTACCGGCGATCGGCACCAGTTCGACTTCGGCGGGGATGCCGGGCTCGAAGCGTACGGCGGTGCCTGCGGCGATGTTCAGCCGCTGCCCGCGGGCGGCGGCGCGGTCGAAGCTCAGGCCGGGATTGGCCTCGGCGAAGTGGTAATGGGAGCCGACCTGTACCGGGCGGTCGGCGGTGTTGACCACCGCGATCCTGGTCACCGGACGGCCGGTGTTGAGTACGACCGGCGCCTGGGCGTGGATGATTTCTCCGGGAATCACGCCGCCCCCTCAGACGATCGGCTCGTGCACGGTGACGAGCTTGGTGCCGTCGGGGAAGGTCGCCTCGACCTGGACGTCGTGGATCATCTCGGGGATGCCGTCCATGACGTCGTCGCGGGTCAGGACGCCGCGGCCGGACTCCATGAGTTCGGCGACGCTGCGGCCGTCGCGGGCGCCCTCCAGGATGTGGGCGGTGATCAGCGCGACGGACTCGGGATGGTTCAGCCGCAGTCCGCGGGCGCGCCGCCGCTCGGCCACGTCTGCCGCGACATGGATGAGCAGGCGTTCCTGCTCGTGGGGGGTCAACCGCACAGCCGCACCTCACAGTCTCGTGCCTGGCCCGTGAGATTAGTTCGGCGGCGTTTCGCACGCGTTAACGGCTGTTACGGGCGCCGGTCGCCCTGTGCCGGAGCGGCCGTCACCGGCGCCGGTCCCCGGTGCCGGGCCCGCGGTGCTCGGCGGCGATGCCGAACCTGCGGCGTTCGCCCGTGGCGGACGGCCGGGTCTCCACGGTGGACACCGTACTGACCACCTGCTCCTCGGCCTGCTCGTCGAGCTGGCGCAGTCGTTGCAGGTCAGCGGCGGAGACCAGGGCGACGAGCGGCTTGCCGTGCCGGGTCAGCACCACCTGTTCGCCGCCGTAGACCACGCGGTTGATCAGGTCGGCGAGCTCCGCACGCGCTTGTGTCACCGGGACGTCATGGGTCATGCTCCCCATCATAACGAGATGTACGTCCTGTACATTTTGAACGCAAGGAGGTGCTTGCCATGTTCCGACCCACCGCCCGCTACGTGCTGCCGGAGTTCACCGAGCGCAGCAGCAGCGGCGTCCGCACCATGGACCCGTACTCCAAGCTGCTCCAGGAGCGGATCGTCTTCCTGGGCACCCCGATCGACGACACCTCGGCCAACGACGTGATGGCCCAGCTCATCCATCTGGAGAGCGCTTCCCCGGACCAGGACATCCACCTGTACGTCAACTCCCCCGGCGGCTCCTTCTCCGCGATGACCGCCATCTACGACACGATGCAGTTCGTCACCTGCGACGTCGCGACGGTGTGCATCGGGCAGGCGGCGTCGGCGGCCGCGGTGCTGCTGGCGGCGGGCGCGCCGGGGAAGCGCATGATCACCCCGGGGGCGCGGATCCTGATCCACCAGCCGTCGCTGGGCGACGTGGTGCAGGGCGACGTCTCCGACCTGGAGATCCAGGCAGGCGAACTTCTCCGCACCCGGGAGCGGTTGGAGACGCTGCTGACCCGCCACACCGGCCAGGACGTCGACCGGATCCGTACCGACATCGAGCGCGACAAGGTCTTCGACGCCGAATCCGCCGTCACCTACGGCCTGGTGGACCGGCTGACCACCAGCCGCAAGGCCAACGGCCCCGCCTACGGCCTGCGGTGAGGGCCCGTGGTGCCGGAACTGCCGCCGCTGCCGGCGCTCACCCGCTCAGAGGGCGAGCTGATCGACTGCTATCTGGAGGTCGTTGACCTGCTGGGCCGGATCAACCCGTCGCGCACGACGGACACCTACGGCGCCCTGCGGGCCGCCCAGGCGCTGGTGGGCAGGGCGGTGGCGCTGCGGGAGGCGCTGACGGTGATGCATCTGCGCGGCGAGACGGACCTGCACCACGCCACGCTGGGGCGGGCGCTGCGGGTGCTCGACGGCGAACGCCGGTCGTCGCTCGCGGCGGTGCCGCCGGAGCCGGGGGCACCGCCGGCCGCGCACTGAGCGGGCGGATCAAGGGCGACCGGAGGTGGGCCGGAGGGGGGCCGGCGCCCGCGTTCGTCACTCAGCGGCGCCGCCGACCCCGGTTCGGCCGAACATCGGGTCAGCCCATTGGCGGATCGGCAACCCGGCGCCGGACGGCGGCGCGGTTGCGCGCCCGTTTGCCCCCGGGCCGCAAGCGCGCAGGTCACACGGGCTGCCGAAAACACGGTCCACCCGGAAGGCGCAACGCCGTCACCCGGGCGGCCGCAGTGTGACGAGACTCACATCGGGCGTTTCTCGACCGGCGCCGGCGCGCGGCGTGCGTCACGATCCGTGGTGACGACAAGCCCCCGCCGCCGTGGCGGGGCGGTCCGCACGGACGCCGAATCCCGCCGGCGTGCGGATGCCAGGTCGAAGCGAGTGCAACGGCGGGAGCGGAGGACCCAGGCACGACGGGACGCGCCCGCAGCACGTACGGGCCGTCTCTTGGGGTGAAGCCGCTGCATGCGGCCGGGCATCTTCGCCTGCTCGAACCCGACAGGTCATCCTTCGCAGGCTGACGACGAAGGGTTGCACATGACCGCGCCTCTCGCGCTGTCCGCACGGCTGTCCCGGATCGGGGCAGCGTCCGTGCTCACCGCCGCGGCGGTGACCGTACCGGCGCTGCTGCCGGGCGCCGCACAGCAGGCGGGAGCCGCCACCCTGGCCGCGAAGGCCCTCGGCGTGGCGGCCTCCAAGCAGGGTTCGCCCTACCAGTGGGGCGCGGCCGGCCCCAACCGCTTCGACTGCTCGGGCCTGACGCTGTACTCGTTCAGGCAGGCGGGCAGGAAGCTGCCGCGCACCGCCGCGGCCCAGTACGGCAGCACCACGCACGTCGCCGCGTCCGCGCGCAGGGCGGGCGACCTGGTGTTCTTCCACTCCGGTTCGTCCAGCTCGTCGGTCTACCACGTCGGGATCTACGCCGGCGGCGGCGAGATCTGGCACGCCCCGAAGACGGGCGCGCGGGTCAGGCTGGAGCGCATCTGGACCCGGAGCGTGTGGTACGGCCGGGTGTGACCTCCGCCGGCGCGGCGGTGCGCGGCCCGAGGCGAAGGCGGGCACGCGCACCGGATGACCTTGGAGAGCGCTCTCCCGGAGGGTCGAAGAGAACCCGCCCGGGAGAGCGCCCAGGGCGGGTCAGTGGATGAGGCGGTAGTTGCCGTCGAGAACGGCACCCCTGCCGGGCTGCGACTGGTCGTAGCCGTGGGCGTCGCACTGCAGGCCGCCGTTGATGCAGTGGGTGACCATCGCGGCCTGGGTCGCGGTGTCCCAGTCGGCGAAGAAGTCGTAGTGGAAGGAGAAGCCGGCGCCGCTGGCCAGGTGCACCTGCGACATGTCGCCGTTGACCGGCCAGGCCATCTTGAACTCGATCATCGGCAGCGCGACCGGGTGGTCGGCCGGGCAGACGTTCTGGTTCGCCCCGGAAGCGACCGGATAAGCCATGTGGCTCTTGTGGTCAGGGGTGTCGAGGTGGATGCCGTCCCAGCAACTGGGCGCCTGCAGCCGGATGTTCAGCTGCGTGTCGGGGGTGTTGGGGCAGCTCGCCGGGAAGTTCCAGTTGTGGTAGCTGGTCCCGCACTCCCAACCCTCGACGGTGCCTTTGAGGTTCTTGAACTCGTCCTGGGTCTGCATCGGGCTGCCGACCACGAACCGCAGGCCCTTGGGGAACGGCCGCACCGACGTGTAGTCGTTGACCGACGACTTGTAGTAGATCGTCTGCGGTCCTACGGGGAGGATCTTCTGGGCGCCGTTGAACAGACTCGGCATCCAGTAGGCCGACTTGTCGCCCGGCGCCAGACACGCGGTCCCACCGGCCGCCTCCAACGAGGCCGTCGTGGAGTTGGCGTTGGTGCTGGTGTTGCCCATGAACGTGTGGTCATGGGACTTGCCGGGCTGGCCCGGGTAGACGATCGGGTCGTCGGGGGCGGTGTGGTCCGGCGCGCACTTGGCCTGGAACTCGTGGAAGTACGCGTGCGGCGGGTCGTACATCGAGGGCGTCACGCCGGTCACCGGCGGATTGGCCATGATGTAACCGTCACCGTCCGGGTCGTCGCCGGACGTCTGGTTCGACACCGCCATACCCGGCATCTCCGCCATCGCCTGACCGGCCGCCGGCGCCGCCTTCTGCGGTGTCGCGGCGGACGGCGTGTCCGCCGTCGCGTTCGCGGTCAGCAGCGCGCCGCCGCCGACCGTGACCAGTGCGAGGGCGACGAGCAGCCCGGGGATCCTTCTCGGCCTCCGTGGCATGGAAACCTCCTTCTGTGCGCAGTGGGGGGTGTTGCGGGCATGACAGCCCACTCGCCGGGTTGCGCGGCACCGGCGTTCCTGAGGAACTCGGAAGGGCCTCGGAGAGCGCTCTCCCGCGCTCGGATGTTCCGCCCCCGCTACGGATGTGTCAACAGTTGGTGAAGTGACACCGGCAGCCCCGCTGTCGACTCCCGTCGCCCGAACACCCGCCGACCTGGGCGGTGTTCGCGTGTGAGGATCCTGTGAAGGTCGCCCGTTTCCGTGGACGGCCCACCCGGGGCTCGCTCCCCGGCCCGTTCGCGACCGACTCCGTGCCCCCGCCCGCAGGCCGCCGCGGGCCGCCGCTAGCCGCCCGCCGGCAGCTCAGCCGACCGGGACCGCCCACGGAAGCATGATCCACACCGTCTTCCCCCCGTCGTCGGTCGGCGTGACCTGGAGGCTGCCGCCGGACTCCGCGGTGAGGTGGCGGACGATCACCATTCCGCGGCCGTTGTCCTGCTGCACCGCCGCGACCTCCTGCCGCGGCCAGCGCGGGTGACTGTCGGTGACGCCGATGTGCAACTGCTCGGAGCGCTCGAGCCGTACGTCGACGGTGAAGGTCGGCGACAGCCCCGAGGTGTGCAGAACCGCGTTGGTGGCCAGCTCCGACACGATCAGGCGTACCGCGTCGACGGCCGGGGCCCCGGCCGGCAGCCCCCACTCGGCGAGCACACCGCACACATAGCGTCTGGCCGTCGTCACCGACGCGGGGTCGCTCGGCAGGGTGACGGATGCTTCCTGAAGATCTGCCATGGCGACGCTTCCCTTTCCCGCCGTGACCTGGCTCCGGTGCGCACCTGCGCCGGAGCGGGACGGCCCGGGAATTGGGCCGCCACGCTTACGTCGGGTTCGCGCCAGAATGACACTCATCGTGCCGCCAATACGGGCGCTCCACAGGTGTCTGCATATATCTGTCGCTCGAAACGGTGAACTCTGCTACGTGAGAGCGCATTTGGTCGGCACACTGTCGTATCGAGTGAATAAGGCGGCGTGCAGGGCCGCATGCCGCACACCGAGGAGGCGTGGGAAACGATGGAAAGAGTGCCCGCCGTACGCAGGCGCAGGCTCGGCGCGGAGCTGCGCCGGCTGCGTGATCTCGCCGGACTGACCAGCGGCGAGGCCGCGGAACGGGCCGGCTGGCACCAGTCGAAGGTCAGCCGGATCGAGACCGGCCGCAGCAGCGTACGGGCCGAGGACGTCAACCTGCTGCTGGACGTCTACGCGGTACGCGACCGCGACGTTCGCGACCTGCTGCGCACACTGGCCGGGTACGGCCACCAGCGCGGCTGGTGGCACGACTTCCGCGAGGTGCTGCCGGTCGAATACCGTGACTTCATCAGCCTGGAGACCGGGGCCTGCCGGGCCAGATCGATGGAGACCAGCGTGGTGCCAGGGTTGCTCCAGACTCCGGCGTACGCGCACGCGCTGACGGTGGACGTCATGCCGCACCTCGGGCGGCGCGAGGTGGACGCGTTGGTGGACGTACGCATCGCCCGGCAGACGGTGCTGCACCAGGACCCGCCGCTCGAGCTGACCGCGGTGCTCGACGAGGCGGTGCTGCGGCGCGAGGTCGGCGGCCCCGAGGTGATGGCAGGTCAGCTGCGGAGCCTGGCAGAGGCCGCGGAGCTGCCGCAGGTGTCCCTGCACGTGCTGCCATTTGCCGCGGGCGGGCACATAGGGGTGACGGGGTCTTTCGTCATCTTCTCCTTTCCGCGCATTGCTGATCTGGATGTGGTTGTTCTCGACCATCTGACGAGTAGTCTCTGTGTCGATCGGAAAGAGGACATCACCGCTTACGCCGCCGCGTTCGCCCGATTGCGTGATCGTGCGCTTCCCTGTGCGGAATCGGCTGCGCTGATCGCTGGAATCGGTTCCGAGTTCTCGCGGATGCCGCGGCCCACGAAGGAGGCACTATGACCGCGCTGTCCCTGTCCCCGTCGCCGCCCCGGCACATTTCCTCCAGTGCGACGCTCGTGGGCGTGGCCTGGCGGCGCAGCAGCCACAGCACGGCCGCGAACAACTGCGTGGAGGCCGCCGCGTTGCCCTCCGGGCGGGTCGCGGTTCGCGACTCCAAGGACGTCGCGGGTCCCGCGCTGCTCTTTCCCACGGCCGCGTGGACCTCTTTCGTCCACGCCCTGGCGGACGGGGCCCTGCGCTCCGCCTGAGGCGTTCGCCGCAGCTCCCCGCGGGGTGCTGTGACGGACTCCACGGTGCCGCCGCGTAGGCGGACGGTCCCACAGTCCCCCGAGCCCCTGGGAGGCGCCCCTTGCGGGGGGTGCCTCCCAGGGGCCGTTGCCGTGGTCACGCGCGGTTCCCGCGCCCCTGGAGACGCGCTAGGCAGTGGTGGTGGCGAGGGGCGGGGCGGTGCTGATGAGAAGGGATGCCGACGTGGCGATCTGCTCGTCGGTCAGGGTGGCGTTGGCCGTGAGGCGGAGGCGGGAGATGCCGTCGGGGACGGACGGGGGACGGAAGCAGCCGACGGACAGGCCGGCGGAACGGCAGTCGGCGGCCCAGGTGACGGCTGCGGATGGCGAGGGCGCGCGGACGGAGACGACGCAGGCGTCGGGCGGGGCGGCGTCGAGACCGGCCGCGGTGAGGAGGCGGTGGAAGGTGCGGGCCGCGGCGAGGGCGCGGGCCGGCCTGTCAGGCTCGCGGCGCAGGAGGCGCAGTGCGCCGAGGGCGGCGCCGGCCGCGGCGGGGGCGAGGCCGGTGTCGAAGATGAAGGTGCGGGCCGCGTTGACCAGGTGGTCGATGACGGCGGCCGGGCCGAGGACGACGCCGCCCTGGGCGCCGAGCGACTTGGAGAGGGTCGCCGTGCACACCACGTCGGGGGCCCCGGCGAGGCCGGCCGCGTGGAGGGCGCCGCGGCCGCCGTCGCCGAGGACGCCGAGGCCGTGGGCGTCGTCGACCAGGAGTGCGGCGCCGCTGTCGCGGGCGGCGGCGGCGAGTTCGGCGAGTGGGGCCGCGTCGCCGTCGACGGAGAAGACCGCGTCGCTGACGACGACCGCCCGTCCGGTGTGTCCGGCGAGCGCCTTGCGCACGGCGTCGGGGTCGGCGTGCGGCACGACCTCGGTGCGGGCCCTGGACAGCCGGCAGCCGTCGATGAGCGAGGCGTGGTTGGCGGCGTCGGAGACCAGCAGGGTGCCCTGGGCGGTGAGCGCGGTGACGGCCGCGAGGTTGGCGGCGTAGCCGGACGCCAGTACCAGGGCGGCCTCGAAGCCGGTGAAGTCGGCGATCTCCGCTTCGAGTTCGGCGTGCAGCGCGGTGCTGCCGGTGACCAGCCGGGAGCCGGTGGCGCCGGCGCCCCAGGTCAGGCACGCGTCGGCGCCGGCCTGGGTGACCTCCGGGTGGCGGCTCAGGCCGAGGTAGTCGTTGCCCGCGAGGTCGAGCAGCGGCGACTGCGCGGGCCTGGGGCGCAGTTCGCGGTGCAGGCCGGCGGCGGCGCGTACGGCGGTGTGCTCCGCGATCCACCCGAACGGGTCGTGCGGTGCGGTGGGCGGTGTGCTTTTCACTGCGGTCCCCGGGGTCGTGGCGGTCGGGCGGCGGGCGGGCCGACCGCGTCCACCTGCAACGTACTGGCCCGCAATCGTGCACAGGGTGTGGTGATGCACACACCAGGGGCCACCGCTGTTGTGCGGTCCGTCATTGGCCGCGGGGCGTCCGGTAGGCGAGGATCCCTCCATGGATCTGCTGACCGCACTGGTGGACAAGGGGCTGCGACGCGAGCTGCCCAGCCGTGAAGAGGCGCTGGCCGTACTGGCGACCTCCGACGATGACCTGCTGGACGTGGTGGCCGCGGCGGGCCGGGTGCGCCGCCAGTGGTTCGGCCGCCGGGTGAAGTTGAACTACCTGGTCAACCTCAAGTCGGGGCTGTGTCCCGAGGACTGCTCGTACTGCTCGCAGCGGCTCGGCTCGCAGGCGGGCATCCTGAAGTACACGTGGCTCAAACCCGGTGAGGCGGCCGCCGCGGCGAGCGCCGGGGTGGCGGGCGGCGCCAAGCGGGTCTGCCTGGTGGCCAGCGGGCGCGGCCCGACCGACCGGGACGTGGACCGGGTCTCGGAGACCATCGCGGCGATCAAGGACCAGAACGAGGGCGTCGAGGTGTGCGCGTGCCTGGGGCTGCTGTCCGGCGGCCAGGCCGACCGGCTGCGGGCGGCGGGCGCGGACGCGTACAACCACAACCTCAACACCTCGGAGGGCACGTACGGTTCGATCACCACCACCCATACGTACGCCGATCGGGTGGACACCGTGCAGCAGGCGCAGGCGGCGGGGCTCTCCGCGTGCTCCGGGCTGATCGCGGGCATGGGTGAGAGCGACGAGGACCTGGTGGACGTGGTGTTCGGGCTGCGCGAGCTGGACCCCGACTCGGTGCCGGTGAACTTCCTGATCCCCTTCGAGGGCACCCCGCTGGCGAAGGAGTGGAATCTCACCCCGCAGCGGTGCCTGCGGATCCTGGCGATGGTCAGGTTCGTCTGCCCGGACGTGGAGGTGCGACTCGCGGGCGGCCGCGAGGTGCACCTGCGGACGATGCAGCCGCTGGCGCTGCACCTGGTCAACTCGATCTTCCTGGGCGACTATCTGACCAGTGAGGGCCAGGCGGGCCAGGCCGACCTCGACATGATCGCGGACGCGGGCTTCGAGGTGGAGGGCGCGGACACCGTGACGCTGCCCGCCCACCGGGGCTCCGGGATGTGCGGTACGGGCGAGGGCGCCTGCGGCGGCGAAGACGCCTGCCACGACGAGGCGGACGCCGGGACCGTACCTGCCGTGGACGCCGGGGCCGTACCGGCGGCGCGTACCGATCTGGTCGCGGTGCGCCGCCGCGGCGCGGGGACGGACCTGCCGCCCAATGCCTGAGCCCTACGCGGCGGCCGGCCCGCTGCCGCCCGACGTGCTGCTCGGCCTCGACCGGCAGCACGTCTGGCATCCGTACGGCCCGATGCCCGGCCGCCAGGAGCCGCTGGTGGTCGAGTCGGCGTCGGGGGTGCGGCTGCGGCTGGCGGCGCCGGCGCAGGGGCGTACCGAACTGGTCGACGGGATGTCGTCGTGGTGGTCGGCGATCCACGGCTACCGGCACCCGGTGCTGGACGACGCGGTGCGCGACCAGCTGGACCGGATGAGCCATGTGATGTTCGGCGGCCTGACGCACGAGCCGGCCGTCCGCCTGGCGGCCCGGCTGGTGGAGATCACGCCGGAGCCGCTGCGGCATGTCTTCCTGGCCGACTCGGGTTCGGTGTCCGTGGAGGTCGCGGTCAAGATGTGCCTGCAGTTCTGGCGTTCGCTGGGCCGGCCGGCCAAGCGCCGGCTGCTGACCTGGCGCGGCGGCTACCACGGCGACACCTGGCAGCCGATGTCGGTGTGCGACCCGGACGGCGGCATGCACCAGCTGTGGTCGGGGGTGCTGCCGGAACAGGTCTTCGCCGACGCGCCGCCCCCCGGCTTCGACGCCGGTCCCGACCCGCGGTACGCGGCGCACTTGCGGGAGCTGATCGGCCGCCATGCCGCCGAGCTGGCCGCGGTGGTCGTGGAGCCCGTCGTGCAGGGAGCGGGGGGTATGGCCTTCCACTCCCCCGGGTATCTGCGGGTGCTGCGGGAGGCCTGTGACGAACACGACGTGCTGCTGGTCTTCGACGAGATCGCCACCGGCTTCGGGCGTACCGGCGAGCTGTTCGCGGCCGGGCACGCCGGGGTCAGCCCGGACGTGATGTGCGTCGGCAAGGCGCTGACCGGCGGTTATCTGACGATGGCGGCCGCGCTGTGCACCAGCCGGGTCGCGGAGGGGATCTCCCGCGGCGAGGTGCCGGTGCTCGCGCACGGGCCGACCTTCATGGGCAACCCGCTGGCCGCGGCCGTCGCCAACGCCTCGCTCGACGTGCTGCTCGGCCAGGACTGGGCACAGCAGGTCAAGCGGATCGAGGCCGGCCTGCGGGACGGCCTGGCGGAGGTCGCCGCGCTGCCCGGGGTGCGCGACGTGCGGGTGCTCGGCGCGATCGGGGTGGTCCAGCTCGACCACCCGGTGGACATGGCGGCGGCGACCGCGGCCGCGGTGCGGGCCGGGGTGTGGCTGCGGCCTTTCCGCGACCTGGTCTACACGATGCCGCCGTACGTGACCGGGGACGAGGACGTGGCGCGGATCTGCGCGGGGGTCAGGGACGCCGCTTGTGCGGCGTGAGCGCGTCACGGATGGGCATGGTTCCCGGGGCGCCCTGCGCGGCGGGCACGCATGACGACGAGGAACGGAGCGACACCTATGGCCATCGTGGTCATCACCGGTACGGGCACCGAGGTCGGCAAGACGATGGCGACCGCCGCGGTGGCCGCCGCGTCCCTGGCGCAGGGGCTGAGCGTGGCGGTGCTCAAGCCCGCGCAGACCGGGGTCGCCGAGGGCGAGCCGGGTGACGCGGCCGAGGTGGCCCGGCTGGCCGGCCCGGTGACCGCGGTGGAGCTGGCGCGCTATCCCGAGCCGCTGGCGCCGGCCACCGCCGCCGCCCGGTCCGGGCTGCCCACGCTGGGTCCCGACGAGATCGCCGAGGCCGCCGCGAAGCTCGCCGCGGTCCACGACGTGGTGTTGGTGGAGGGCGCGGGCGGGCTGCTGGTGCGGTACGACGCGCAGGGTTCGACGCTCGCGGACGCGGCCCGGATGCTGCGGGCCAAGGTGCTGCTGGTGGCGCCGCCGGGGCTGGGCACGCTGAACGCCGGGGCGCTGACCGCGGAGGCGCTGGAGAGCCGGAAGATCAGCTGCGCCGGGGTGATCTTCGGCAGCTGGCGCGGCGACCCCGACCTCGCCGAGCGCTGCAACGTCGTCGACCTGCCGGAGGTCGTGGGGGCGCCGCTGCTCGGCGCGCTGCCGCAGGCGGTGGCGGCGCTGTCCCCGGCCGCCTTCCGTGCCGCGGCGCCGGACTGGCTGGCGCCGCAGCTGGGCGGTACGTGGGACGCGGCGGCCTTCGCGGCGGCGTACGCACCGCCGGCGTACGGCGGGTAGGGCCGGCCCGGGCCGCGGGGTCTCGGCGGGACAGGTCCTGGCCTGGGCGGGGCCTGGCCAGGACGGTCAGACGGTGACGGTCCAGGCGCGCAGCTCGTCGGCGATGCGGTGGACGCTCACCGTGCCGTCCTTGACCAGCCTGGCCAGGTCGCGGACCTGTTCGGGCGTGGTGGCAACGTAGAGGCCGCCCGCCACCAGGTAGGCGTAGGCGACGGCGCTGGCGAAGAGCGCGTTGGAGCGTTCCAGGGCGGGGACGTGCAGCAGCAGCTGGAGCAGGGCGGCGGCGCGGGTGTGGTCGTCGCCGTAGACGGGCAGGCCGAATATCTCGGCGTCGTGCCGTGCGACCGCGGCCACCAGAGCGCCCCAGTCGGTGACCTGGGGGTCGCCGGGGGTGTTGTGCTCGGCGACCATGAGCAGCCAGGCCAGGTCGATGCGCAGGCTCAACGGGTGCCTTCACCCCGGGTTTCCTCGCGGGTTTCCTCCCGGGTGCCGAATTCCTCGGCGAAGACCTCCTCGTACCGCCTCATGAAGTCGGCCGCCGCCTGGACGAAGGCCCGGCCGTTCTCGCCCTCGTCCCGCTGGACCAGTTCCTCGATGTAGCGGTTCACGCTGATGCCGCGCTGCGAGGCGCGCTCCCTCGCGGTCTCGGCGGTGGCTTCGTCCACCCGCACATTCAACTGGGTCTTCGCCATGCCTCCAAGCTAGCGCCGATCCGCTAGTAGCGGCAAGAGTGCTTGACCGCGTGCGTACCGTCCGGCCGTCTCGTATCGCGGAATTCCGGGCTCCGGGAGGCGGGCCGGTGGTCGGATACGGGCATGACCACTCCTCCCATCAGGGCCGCGGGTCCCGCCGACGCCGCCGCCGTCCTGGCCTTCTGGCAGGTGGCCGCCGAGGGCGCCAGCATCAGCGACGACGAGGCCGGCTTCGCCCGGCTGGTCGGCACCGACCCGGGCGCGCTGCTGCTCGCCGAGCGCGACGGCGAGCTGGTGGGGACCGTGATCGCCGGCTTCGACGGCTGGCGGTGCCACCTCTACCGGCTGGCCGTGCACCCCGGCGCCCGGCGCCAGGGCGTCGCGCGGGCGCTGCTGGACGCGGCGGAGGCGCGCTTCGCCGCGCTCGGCGGCCGCCGGGGCGACGCGATGGTGCTGGAGCGCAACGAGCGCGCGCAGTACGCCTGGCGGGCCGCGGGTTACGCGCCCGAGCCGCAGTGGCGGCGCTGGACGAAGCCGCTGCGCCAGCTCCCGGCGTCCGGCTCCTGAAGCCGCCGCCCGGAACCCGGCGTCCGGGTCCGGGCGGATTCCGGCGGCCGGTGATGGCGCGTAATGCGTGCGGGCGGGCGGCGGCTGACCGATCATGGGGCCGAGGTGTCCGATGACCGAAGCGCTGCTCCTGCTCGTGGCCCTGCTCCTCAGTCTCGCCTGCGGCGTCTTCGTCGCGGCGGAATTCTCGCTGACCACGATCGAGCGCGGCGAGCTGGAGCGGGCCGCGCAGCGCGGTGAGCGGGGGGCCGCTGCGGCGCTGGCCGGGGTGCGGTCGCTGACGATCCAGCTGTCGGGGGCGCAGCTGGGCATCACGGTGACCGGGCTGGTCATCGGCATGCTGGCCCGCGGGTCGATCGCCGAACTGCTGCGCGGGCCGCTGCGCTCGGCCGGGGTGCCGGACTCCACGGCGTCGTCGCTGGCACTGGTGCTGGGCACGGCGCTGTCCACGGTCGTGCTGATGGTGGTCGGCGAGCTGGTGCCGAAGAACTGGGCGATCGCCCGGCCGCTGCCGGTCGCCAAAGCCGTCGCGGCGCCGCAGCGCACCTTCACCACGGCCTTCAGGCCGCTGATCCACCACCTGAACAACACCGCGAACCGGGTACTGCGGCGGATGGGCCTGGAGCCGGCCGAGGAGCTGGCGTCGGCCCGCAGCCCGCAGGAGCTGGCGGCGATGGCCCGGCATTCGGCGAAGGCCGGCACGCTGGAGCCGGACTCCGCCGAGCTGTTCGTGCGCACCCTGAGCCTGGCCGACCTGACGGCGGAGAACGTGATGACGCCGCGGGTCCAGGTCACCGCGCTGGAAGCGCTGGCGACCGCCGCCGACGTCGCGAACGCCACCCGGGCCACCGGACTGTCCCGCTTCCCGGTCTACCGCGGCAGCCTGGACGCGGTGATCGGCACGGTTCACATCAAGGACGTGCTGGCGGTGCCGGCCGACGGGCGGGCACGTACCCCGGTGACGACGCTGCTGCGGGACGCGCTGCTGGTGCCCGAGTCGCTGACGGTGGACCGGCTGCTCGACCGGCTGTCGGAGTCGCGGTCGATGGCGGTGGTCATCGACGAGTACGGCGGTACGGCCGGCGTGGTGACGCTGGAGGACATCGTCGAGGAGGTGGTCGGCGAGGTCACCGACGAGCACGACCCCCGGCAGCCTCCCGACCTGCTCTTCGTCCGGGAGGAGCCGGACGGCCGGCGGGTCTACGACGCGGACGGCGCGACCCGTACCGAGGACCAGCTGCGGCGGATCGGCCTGCAGGTGCCCGACGGGCCGTACGAGACGCTCGCGGGGCTGATCGCTGAGCGGCTCGGCCGGATCCCGGTGCGGGGCGACACCGTGCGGCTCGGGGGCTGGCTGCTCGAGGTCACCGACGACGCGGGGCACCGGGCGGCGCGGGTGCGGCTGGTGTCGCCGCCGGCCGGGCGGCGGGAGCCGTCCGTATGACGGTGGTCGAGTTGCTCGTGGGGCTGCTCACCTTGGTGGTGAACGCCTTCTTCGTCGGCGCGGAGTTCGCGATGATCTCGGTGCGGCGGGGCCAGGTCGAGTCGGACGCGGAGGCGGGCGACCGGCGGGCCGGGCGGGTGCTGTGGGGCCTTGAGCACCTCGCGGCCTTGCTGGCCGCGGCCCAGCTCGGCATCACCGCCTGCACCCTGGTGCTGGGCATCGTCGCGGAGCCGGCCATCGCCCATCTGCTGGAGCCGGTGCTGCACGGGGTGGGCGTGCCCGACGGGACGATCCATGTGATCGCCTTCGTGGTGTCGCTGGCGCTGGCGACGTATCTGCACATGCTCTTCGGCGAGATGGTGCCGAAGAACATCGCGCTGGCCGACCCGGTGCGCTCCGCGCTGCTGCTCGGGCCGCCGCTGGTGGCTTTCACCCGCGCGCTGAGACCGGTGATCTTCGGGATCAACGCGCTGGCGAACGGGCTGCTTCGGCTGCTGCGGGTGGAGCCGCGCTCCGAGGTGGCCGCGGTCTTCTCCGACGACGAGCTGGCCCGGATGGTCGGGGACGCCGGTGCCGCGGGGCTGCTCGACGAGCGGGCCGCCGAGCGGCTGCGGGACGCGCTGGAGCTGGGGCGCCGCCCGGTCGGCGAGATCGTGCTGCCGGCCGACCGGGTCGTCCGCGCCCCGCTGGGCATCACCCCCGAGGGCCTTGAGGCGCTGGCGGCCCGCTCGGGATTCTCGCGGTTCCCGGTGGCCGACGCCGACGGGCGGGTGCTGGGCTATCTGCACGTGAAGGACGCGCTGGACGCCGAGCCGCGGGACGCCCCCTTCCCCCGCGCGGCGCTGCGGCCCATCACCCGGGTCGGCGCGGCGACCCCGCTGGACGACGTCCTCACCGCGATGCGCGCGGCCAGCGCGCACCTGGCCGCGGTGGTCGACGCCGACGGCCGCGGGGTCGGCCTGGTCACGATGGAGGACGTGCTCAAGCAGCTGGTCGGGCCGGGCCCCGCGTAGGGCGCTTCACCAGGGCAGGGTGCCCTCGGCGGTGAAGTAGCCGCCGGTCGGTCCGTCGGGGCCGAGCAGCGCCGTGCGCACGATGATCTCGGCGCCTTCCGCGACGCTCTGGACGCCGGTGTTGCCGTTCAGGTCGGTCCTGGTGAAGCCGGGCTCCACCGCGTTGATGCGGAAGGCCGGGAAGGCCTTGGCGTACTGCACGGTGAGCATGTTCACCGCGGTCTTGGACGCCGGGTAGGCGACGCCCGGGTAGTCGTACGCGTGGGTGCCGGGGGCGGAGAGCAGGGCGAGCGAGCCCAGGCCGCTGCTGACGTTGACCACGACGGGGGCCGCGGAGCGCCGCAGCAGCGGCAGGAAGGCGTGGGTGACGCGGACCGTGCCGAAGACGTTCGTCTCGAACGTCGCGCGCATCATGTCGGCCGTCAGGTCCGCCGCGCCGGCGACGGTGCCGTCTTCGGCCATCTCGCGCTGGATGCCGGCGTTGTTGATCAGCACGTCGAGGCCGCCGTCCGCCTCGACCGCCTTCGCCGCGGCCGCCACCGACGCGTCGTCGGTGACGTCCAACAGGACGGCCCGCGCGCCCAGCCGTTCGGCGGCCAGCCGGCCGCGCTCGGCGTCCCGGCAGCCGAGGTAGACGGTGTGGCCCGCGGCCACGAGGCGGCGGGCGGTCTCGTGGCCGAGGCCCTTGTTCGCTCCGGTGATCAGTGTTGATGTCATGTCCCCAGGCTGGCCCCGCGGTGTGCGGGCGGCCAGGTCCCTCGGCTTCCTGGGACCGGCAGTACCAGGACGGCCGGCGGGCGGCGGTGCGACAGTGGGGTCATGGCGACCACGGAGTTCGGGCACATGCTGCGGCGCTGGCGGGACCGGGTCCCGCCGGAGACGGCCGGGCTGCCGGTCGGCGGCCACCGGCGCGCGGCCGGGCTGCGCCGCGAGGAGCTGGCGCTGCTCGCCGGGATCTCGGTGGACTACATCACCCGGCTGGAACAGGGCCGCTCGGCCAACCCCTCGGAGCAGGTGGTGGAGGCGCTGGGCCGGGCACTGCGGCTGTCGGGGACCGAGCGCGAGCAGCTCTTCCACGCCGCCGGCCTGGTGCCGCCGGGCCGGGGCACGGTGCCCGCCTTCATCCCGGCGAGCGTGCAGCGCCTGCTGGACCGGCTGTCGGGGACGCCGGTCGCGGTCTCCGACGCGGCCTGGACGCTGCTGCTGGCCAACCCGCTGTTCACGGCGCTCATGGGCGAATTCCACGGCAAGGAGCGCAACGCGGTGTGGCGTACCTTCCTCGGCACGTCCACCCGGACCGTCCACACCGAGGAGACCCTGGCCTCGCTGCGGATCTCGCAGGTCGCCGGGCTGCGTGCGACCGCCGCGCGCTATCCGGCGGACCAGCGGCTGCGGCGGCTGATCGCCGAGCTGCGGGCGGACAGCGAGCTGTTCGCGCGGCTGTGGGACTCCCGGGCGGTGGCCGAGCACGACGGGTCCCGCAAGACCGTCGACCACCCGCAGCTGGGTCTGCTGACCCTGGACTGCGACCTGCTGCACGTCGAGGGCAGCGACCTGCGGATCATGGTCTACACGGCGGAGCCCGGTACGCGGGACGCCGAGCGGCTGGCACTGCTCGGCGTGCTCGGTACCCAGACGCTCGTCGGTTAGGGCGTGCCCGCCCGGCGCCGGCAGGGCGGCGGATAGGATCGCCGGGCGATGGAGAACGATCTCACTTACACCAGTTTCGTCGCCGTCGGCGACTCCTTCACCGAGGGCATGTCGGACCTGCTGGCCGACGGCAGCTACCGCGGATGGGCCGATCTGCTCGCCGCGCGGCTGGCCGCGCTGTCCGGTTCGGCGGACGGCTTCCGTTACGCGAACCTCGCGGTGCGCGGCAAGCTGATCCGGCAGATCGCCGAGGACCAGGTGGACACCGCCGCGGCCATGGGCGCGGACCTGGTCACGCTGGTCGGCGGCCTCAACGACGTGCTGCGGCCCGGCTGCGACGTAAACGCGGTGTGCGCGCACCTGGAGAGCGCGGTGGCCCGGCTGGCGCCGTCCTGCCGGCAGCTGGTGCTGATGCGCAGCCCGGCCCGCCGCGGCCCGGTCGCGACCCGGTTCCTGCCGCGTATGGAGCAGCTGTTCGCCTTCGTCGACGACCTGGCGGTGCGGCACGGCGCGATCGTGGTGGACCTCTACGGCGCCGAGGTGCTCGGCGACCAGCGGATGTGGGCCGACGACCGGCTGCACCTGACCGCCGACGGCCACGAGCGGGTCGCCGAGGCGGTCTGGCAGGCGCTCGGCCTGCCCGCGCAGGCCGACTGGACGGTCCGGCTGCCGCCCGCGGTACGCCCCGGCTGGGCGGCCCGGCGGGCCGCCGACCTGCGCTTCACCCGGCGCCACCTGCTGCCGTGGATCGGCCGCAGGTTGACCGGCCGCTCCTCGGGCGACGGCCGCCCGGCCAAGCGCCCCGACCTGCTGCCGTACGAGCCCGACCCGGTGCCGTACGAGGCGGGCGGCTGATCCGCCGCGGACGGCGCACGGACCTGCGGCACGCCCGCGGCCAGTAGAATCTGCACACGTGACAGTCAAGCCGCGTATCCCGAACGTCCTCGCCGGTCGCTATGCCTCCACCGAGCTGGCCGCCCTGTGGTCCCCCGAGCAGAAGGTGGTGCTGGAACGCCGGCTGTGGCTGGCGGTGCTGCGGGCGCAGAAGGACCTCGGAATCGACGTGCCCGAGCAGGCCGTCGCCGACTACGAGCGGGTGCTCGAACAGGTGGACCTGGGGTCGATCGCGGAGCGCGAGAAGGTCACCCGGCACGATGTGAAGGCCAGGATCGAGGAGTTCAACGCGCTCGCCGGGCACGAGCAGATCCACAAGGGCATGACGTCCCGCGACCTGACGGAGAACGTCGAGCAGCTGCAGATCCGGCTCTCCCTGGACCACGTGCGGGACCGCACGGTCGCGGTGCTGGCCCGGCTCGGACAGCTGGCGGGGCAGTATGCGGAGCTGGTGATGGCCGGGCGCTCGCACAATGTGGCGGCGCAGGCCACCACGCTGGGCAAGCGGTTCGCCACGGCGGCCGACGAGCTGCTGGTGGCCTACGAGCGGGTCGAGGACCTGCTGGGCCGCTACCCGCTGCGCGGCGTCAAGGGCCCGGTCGGCACCGCGCAGGACATGCTGGACCTGCTGGGCGGCGACGGCGGCAAGCTCGCGGAGCTGGAGCAGCGGATCGCCGCGCACCTGGGCTTCTCGCGGGCCTTCACCTCGGTCGGCCAGGTCTACCCGCGCTCGCTGGACTACGACGTGGTGACCGCGCTGGTGCAGCTCGCGGCGGCACCGTCGTCGCTGGCCAAGACGATCCGGCTGATGGCCGGGCACGAGCTGGTCACCGAGGGCTTCAAGCCGGGCCAGGTCGGCTCGTCGGCGATGCCGCACAAGATGAACACCCGCTCCTGCGAGCGGGTCAACGGGCTGATGGTGATCCTGCGCGGTTACGCCTCGATGACCGGCGAGCTGGCCGGCGACCAGTGGAACGAGGGCGACGTGTCGTGCTCGGTGGTGCGCAGGGTCGCGCTGCCCGACGCCTTCTTCGCCTTCGACGGGCTGCTGGAGACCTTCCTGACGGTGCTGGACGAATTCGGCGCCTTCCCCGCGGTGGTGGCGCGCGAGTTGGACCGCTACCTGCCGTTCCTGGCGACGACGAAGGTGCTGATGGGCGCGGTGCGCGCCGGGGTCGGCCGGGAGGTCGCCCACGAGGCGATCAAGGAGAACGCGGTGGCGTCCGCGCTGGCGATGCGCGAGCAGGGCACCGAGCGCAACGAGCTGCTCGACCGGCTCGCGGCCGACGAGCGGATCCCGCTGGACCGTACGCAGCTGGACGAGCTGATGGCCGACCGGCTGTCCTTCACCGGCGCCGCGGCCGGGCAGGTCGTCGAGGTGGTGCGGCGGATCGACGACGTCGTCAAGGCGCACCCGCAGGCGGCCGCGTACCGCCCGGGGGCGATCCTCTGACGCCCGAACAGCTGACGGCGGCCCGTGACCGCAGGCTCGACGACCTGCTCGCGGGGGGCCTGCGGGTGCTCTTCTGCGGGATCAACCCGGGCCTGATGTCGGCGTGGACGGGCTACCACTTCGCCCGTCCCGGCAACCGGTTCTGGCCGGCGCTGCATGCTTCGGGCTTCACCCCGCGGCGCTTCGCGCCGGCCGAGCAGGAGCAGCTGCTGGGCCTCGGGCTCGGGGTGACCAACATGGCGGCGCGGGCCACCGCGCGGGCCGACGAGCTGAGCGCGGAGGAGCTGGTCGAGGGCGGCCGGCTGCTGGCCGAGAAGGTCGCCCTCTACCGGCCGGCGTGGCTGGCGATCCTCGGCGTTACCGCCTACCGGGTGGCCTTCGCGGACAAGCGCGCGCAGGTCGGCCCGCAGCAGCGCACGCTCGGCGCGACCAGGATCTGGGCGCTGCCCAGCCCGAGCGGCCTCAACGCGCACTGGACGCCCGCGGCGCTCGCCGAGGAGTTCGGCAGGTTGCGCTCGGCCGCCTTCGCACCACCCCGGCAAGGCGGCTGACGGTGCGTCGGTACGGCCGGTGGCAGCCGGCCGGCGCAGGCCCTGCCTGCGGAGCAGAAACGTAACGGGACCGCACTCGCCGCGAGCCCCCGCTCCGGGTACGATCCGCCACACACAGGCACAGTCTGGGAGGACATACGTGGGGCGACTCACCGGCGGGGATCCGTCCCTGCTCAGGCGGATCAACTCCGCGGTCGTCCTCGATGCCCTGCGCGGAGCGCAGACTCCCACCCTCACCGAGCTGGTCCACAGCACCGGCCTGTCCCGGCCCACCGTCGAGGGCGTCATCGAGGGGCTGACGGAGTCCGACCTGGTGGTCGAGGTCGGACCGGAGGCCGGTGACACGCGCAAGCAGGGCAGGCCGGCCCGGCGCTTCCGCTTCCACGCCGAGGCGGGGCACCTGCTGGGCATCGAGATCGGCGCCCACCAGGTACGGGTGGTGCTGTCCGACCTGAGCGGCCAGGTCCTGGGCTCGCACGGGCGGGACGTGGACGAGGCGGCATCCGCCGACGACCGGCTCGACCGGGTCCGCGGCACGGTCGCCGAGCTGCTGCGCAAGGCCGGGGTGGCGCGCAGCACCCTGTGGGCGGTCGGCGTCGGCAGCCCCGGCATCGTGGAGGCGCACGGCGAGGTGCGGCTGGGCACGGCACTTCCCGGCTGGACCGGGCTGCCGCTGGGCGAGCGGCTGCAGCGCTCCTTCCGCTGCCCGGTGCTGGTGGAGAACGACGCGAACGTCGCGGCGGTGGCCGAGCACTGGAAGGGCGTGGCGGTCGGCACCGACGACGTGGTCTTCGTGCTGGCCGGGCTCAGCCCCGGGGCCGGATCGCTGATCGGCGGCCGGCTGCACCGCGGCTTCGGCGGCGCCGCGGGCGAGATCGGCGCGCTGCACCTGCTGGGCCGCGAGGTCACCCCCGAGCATCTGCTGTCCACCACCGGCGAGCCGCTGCACCCGCTGGACGAGCCCGCCGTCGAGCGGGTCTTCGCACTGGCCAAGCAGGGCGACGCGCAGGCCAAGGACGCCGTCGAGCGGTTCCTGGGACGGCTGGTGCACGACGTGGCGGCCCTGGTGCTGGCCATCGACCCGGAGCTGGTGGTGATCGGCGGCTGGGCCGCGGGCCTGGACGGCGTACTGGAACCGCTGCGGGCCGAGCTCACCCGCTACTGCCTGCGCGCGCCGAAGGTGACGCTGTCGGCGCTGGGCCAGGAGGCGATCGCCACGGGCGCGCTGCGGTTGGCGCTCGACCACGTCGAGCAGCAGCTCTTCGCGGTGGAGCAGACGTCGATGGGGCGGCGCTGGCCGTAGGGCGTGTCCGCGAAGTCCCGTCCGGCAGGTGGGTTCTCGCACGAACGTACGGTGACGCGAAAGGCCCGTCCCTCGCGGGGCGGGCCTTTGCGCTGGGTGCGGTGCCGGGTCAGGAGGCCTGGCGGGTGTCCTGCTGGTGGTGGGTGACCTCGAACGCGCCGGCATCGCCGAAGGTCAGCCGGCAGGTGTCGGCGCGGTAGGTGGACACCGACGCGGCGGCGACCCGCCCGCCGGTGTAGTAGCGCGACGTGACGACCAGCACCGGGGCGCCCGGCAGCCGGTCCAGCTGCTTGGCGTCGTCCGCGCGGGCCGAGCCCAGCTCGACGGCGCGGTCCTCGCCCTCCAGCTCCAGGGCGTGCAGCTCGCGCAGCACGGCGGGCGCGTGGGCGGCCGGCGACAGGTCGGCGGGCAGGCCGGGCACGGACGCCGGCGGAACGTACAGCAGCTCGGCGGCCACCGGCTGGCCGCGCATCACGCGGGCCCGGCGGATGGTGTGCACGGCCTCGTCGGGGCCGGTGCCGAGCAGGGCCGCGATCGCGGCGGGCGCGACGGCCTCGACGCAGCCGACGGTCTCCCAGGCGTCGCGCGCGCCGGGCCAGCTGTTGGCCGACGGGCCGACGGCGACACCCATACGCGGTGGAGCCACGGTGGTGCCGACACCACGGCGGCGCTGCAGCCGGCCTTCCAGCTCCAACTGCTCCAGCGCCTGCCGGAGCGTCGCCCGGGCGACACCGAAGCGGGCGGCCAGATCCCGCTCGTTCGGCAGGATCTCACCGACCTCGAACTCCGAGTCGAGGGCGTCGTTCAGCACGGTCTTGAGGTGCCAGTACTTAGGCTCAGGCACCGATTCGAGCTGCGTGGTCCCCACCCTGTCCTCGCAATCAGCTCAAGGCTTGTTCAGCCTTGTTTCCTAACCACTCTTTATTAAAGGTCCTTGCACTACTACGGACGATAGAGCCGGGCGCCAAGCTTGGTCAAGACCAATCCTCGAACCGGTACAGGCCCGCAGGAAGCGGATACGTGTGCCGTTCATGCGATGTTGACGGAGTGCTGCGATAGCGTTCGTGATCATCGGGGGGCGCTGCGGACGGCACGGCACCGGCGGCAGCGCACGGACCGCCTGGCAGGTCAGGCACCGCACGGCAGGTCAGGCACTCCACGGAACGTCAGGCACGAAGGAGCGGATGGTCGATGGGCGAGGTCACGCTGGTCACCGGCGGCAGTCGCGGCATCGGGGCGGCGGTGTCGCTGCGGCTGGCCGCCGCGGGGCACCGGGTGGGCATCGGCTACGAGCGCGCCAAGGACGCTGCCGAGGACGTCGCCCGGCGGATCCGCGAACAGGGCGGCGAATGCCTGCTCTTCCAGGTCGACACCAGCGACGCGGACCAGGTCGACGCCTACTTCGACGCGGTCAAGGAGCAGCTGGGCCCGGTCACCGGGCTGGTGAACAACGCCGGGATCACCGGCCCGCTCGGCCGTTTCACCGAGACCCCGGTCGAGGTGATGCGCCGGGTGGTGGACGTCAACCTGATGGGCGCGCTGCTGTGCGCACGGCGGGCGGCGCTGGAGATGTCCACCCGCTACGGCGGCGACGGCGGCGCGATCGTGAACATCTCCTCGGGCGGCGCCACCCTGGGCAGCCCCGGCGAGTACGTGCACTACGCGGCGAGCAAGTCCGCGGTGGACGCGCTGACCGTGGGGCTGTCCAAGGAGCTGGGCCCCGACGGGGTGCGGGTGAACTCGGTGCAGCCGGGAATGGTGGTCACCGACATCCACGCCGCGATGGGCGACCCGCAGCGGCCGTGGCGCAATCCCGAGCGGGTGCCGATGCGGCGCCCCGGCCAGCCCGAGGAGATCGCGGGGGCGGTGGCCTGGCTGCTGTCGGCGGAGGCGTCGTACACCACGGGCGCGGTGCTGCGGATCGCCGGCGGGCTGTAGCCGCCGGCCGCTGGGGTGGCGTCGGCGGTCGGGACGCGAGTATTGACCTGAGCATGGCTGAAACCCGACGGTGATACCGGGTAACGCCACGGAAACCCGCCCGGGCCCTCGAACGAGGACAATCCGTGTGCCCAGCCTGCGGAAACGCGTGTGCGGCGGGGCCGCGGCGGCGGCGCTTCGCGCCACCGGATCCGCGGCACCCGACGCGCAACGACTCGTCACGCCCGAGACGCAACACCAGAGGAGCACCATGCCAGGACCCGTCGTGGACACCGAGAAGCCGGTGTCCGCACCGCCACCCGGAGGCAACGCGCTGGACCGCTACTTCCGTATATCGGAGCGCGGTTCGACACCGGGACGGGAGATACGCGGAGGTTTCGCCACCTTCTTCACGATGGCGTACATCCTCGTGCTCAACCCGATCATCCTGTCCGGTGCGACGGACAAGTTCGGGCACCACCTGTCGACCACCCAGCTGGTCACCGCCACCGCGCTGGTGGCCGCGGTGATGACCGCGATCATGGGCGTCGGCGGCAATCTGCCGCTGGCCGTGGCGGCCGGGCTCGGGCTGAACGCGGTGGTCGCCTTCCAGCTCGCGCCGAAGATGAGCTGGCCCGACGCGATGGGCCTGGTGGTGCTCGAAGGCCTGCTGATCTGCGTCCTGGTCGCCACCGGGCTGCGCGAGGCGATCATGAACGCCATCCCGCTGCCGATCAAGCAGGCGATCAGCGTCGGCATCGGCCTGTTCATCGCCTTCATCGGCTTCATCGACGCCGGTTTCGCCAGCCGCATCCCGGACGCGGCCAAGACCACCGTGCCGGTGCAGCTCGGCGGTACCGGCACGCTCACCGGCTGGCCGGTACTGGTGTTCTGCCTCGGCGTGCTGCTGACGGTGGCGCTGGTGGCCCGGCGGGTCAGGGGCGCGATCCTGATCAGCATCGTGGTGATGACGGTCGTGGCGATCATCGTCGACAAGGTCGCCGACCTGCCGGCCGGCGCGTGGGGGCTGACCGCGCCCAAGGTGCCCGACGACATCGTCGCCACCCCGGACTTCGGACTGATCGGCCACTTCAGCCTCTTCGGCGGCTTCTCGGAGGCGGGGGTGGTCACCGCGTCGCTGTTCGTCTTCACGCTGGTGCTGTCCGACTTCTTCGACGCCATGGGCACGATCGTCGGCATCTCCAGCGAGGCCGGGCTGCTCGACGAGCAGGGCAGGGTGCCGAACATCGGCCGGGTGCTCTTCATCGACGGCGCCGCGGCCGTCGCGGGCGGCGGGGCGTCCGCCTCGTCCGCCACCGCCTACGTCGAGTCCGCGGCGGGCGTCGGCGAGGGTGCCCGTACCGGGCTCGCCAGCCTGGTGACCGGGGCGCTCTTCGCCGTGGCGCTCTTCCTGTCGCCGCTGGCCTCGGTGGTGCCCTCGCAGGCGGCGGCGCCCGCGCTGGTCGCGGTGGGCTTCCTGCTGATGGCGCAGGTGCGCAACATCGACTGGACGCAGTACGACATCGCGATCCCGGCCTTCCTGACGATCGCCGCGATGCCCTTCACGTACAGCATCACCAACGGCATCGGGGCGGGCTTCCTGTCCTTCGTCGTCATCAAGGTGGCGCTCGGCAAGGTCCGGGAGGTGCACCCGCTGGTGTGGGGGGTGTCGGTCTGCTTCCTGGCCTACTTCGCCATCGACCCGCTGCAGCAGGTGCTGGGCGTGAAGTAGGGCGCCACGCACAGGGGCCTGCCCCGCTCGCTCGGGGGCTGCTTTCGCCTTGGCCGCCGCTTCGGCAGCACGCGGCGTGCCCGCCGCTTCGGCAGCACGCGGCGTGCCCGCCGCCTCCGCGCCGCGTCCGCCCGAGGAGGGGCGGGCGGACGCGGTGCGGCCGTGGCGCCCCGACCGGGACGGGGGCGCCCGGTCGGGGCAGTTGGCCGGGCCGGTGCCGCGCACCGGCCCGTACTGCCACAACTCCCCCCATCCCACCGGAGTTCCCGCCGCCGGACAATTCCCCCGGAGTCGGCCTCAACGGCGCATCGGGGCCGGCTGGGCCGCGCGCCCGGCCGGCCCCGCGACCGGCTTCCGCGGCCGCTCCCGGCGACGGCTCGCGCCGACCGCGACGCCGGCCGCGACCAGGGCGCTGCCGGCGAGTTGGGCCGCGCCCAAGGTGCCGAGCGCGACCAGCGGTGCGGTCAGCGCCGCCGACACCGGGATCAGGCCGGAGAAGAGGGTGGCGCGTTCCGCGCCGAGCCGCTGCATGCCGGCGTACCAGCACACGAACCCGATGACGGTGGCCACGACCGCCTGCCAGCCGAGCGCCGCCGCCTCCGCCCCGGTCGGTACGCGCAGCGCCGCCGTACCCTCCAGCGCCACGCCGAGCGCGGCGGCCTCGACGGCGGCCAGCCCGCACACGCACGCGGACAGCACCAGCGGCCCCAGCGGGGCCACCAGGGGTGCGGCGAGCAGCGCGAAGCCCACTTCGCCGCCGAGCGCGGCCACCGACCACAACAGGCCGGGCACGTCCGTCCCGCCCCACCCCTGGACGACGAAGGCGCCGCCCGCGACCATCACGGCCCCCGCCGCACCCGCCGGCGTCGGCCGACGCCCCGCCGCGAGTGGCACCAGCACCGCCACGACGACCGGTGCGCACCCCACGAGCACCCCGGGCACGGCGGGTTGCGCGGTGCGCTCGGCGGCCAGCACCGACAGGTTGAAGCCGACCATGCCGACGCCGGCGACCGCCGCCGCCAGCGCCCACTGCCTCCCCCGCAGCGCCCCGAGCCGCACCCGCGCCCCGGCCCGCCGCGCGGGCCACGCCAGCAGCGCGGACGCGACGCCGTAACGCACGGCCTGCCCGCCGGCATGCGGATATCCGACGAGCGCGCCGCCGGCGGTGAAGGACGCGCCGACGAGAAAGCAGGCGAGAGCGGCGAGACCGATGCCGGCCCGGTGGGAGGAGGACGTCATGCGGCAACGCTAGGAGTGGGAGTGGTCCGGTTTAAGGTCCAATCCCATGAGAGCGAAGCGGACCACTTCGAGGGCGGATTCGGCGACGGTACGCCCCGAGGTGCCCGCGGACGGGCCGGCGGCGACTGACGCGCGGGCCCCGCGGCAAGCGAGCGGCGGGGCTCGCGTCCCCGACGGAGGAGCCGAGCCCACCCGGGCAACGGGCGAAGGAGCCGAGCCGGGCGGGACGCGGAGCACGCCGGACACCGGCGCCAAGCCGGCCGGGACGCAGGACCCGCCGGACACCGGCGCCAAGCCGGCCGGGGCCGACGGCTGGGCGGCCGCGCCCGGCCGTGGCGCTCACCGGCACGCCGCGCCACGGCGCGCTCGCGGCACTGCTCCGGCAGACGGCAGCGGGCCGACCGCGCCAGGTGGCAGCGGCGGGCCTGGGCCCGCGTGGGAGGTGCTGGTGGAGCTCGGGGGCGGGCGCGGGCGGGGGCGGGCCTTGCAGGCGGGGTTGCGGGAGGCGGTGCGGGTAGGGCGGTTGGGGGCCGGAACGCAGTTGCCGTCGAGTCGGGAGCTGGCCGCTGACCTCGGGGTGTCCAGGGGGATGGTCACCGACGCATATGCGCAGCTCACCGCCGAGGGGTATCTGACCAGCCGGCAGGGCGCGGGCACCTGGGTGGCCGACGTGCGGCGGGGTCCGGCGCCGCGGCCCGGTGGTGATTTCGCCGCCGACGACCGGGGCGGGCCCGACGACCTGCGGCCCGGCCTGCCGGACCTCGCGCTCTTCCCGCGAGCCGCCTGGTCGGCGGCGCACCGGCGGGTGATGACCGCCCTCCCCCACCGCGCCTTCGGCTATCCCGATCCGCGTGGCCTGCCCGAACTGCGGGCGGCGCTCGCCGCGTTGCTCGGCCGGCGACGCGGGGTGGCCGCCGAGCCGGACCAGGTGATGGTCACGTCCGGGGTGGCACAGGCGCACACCCTGCTCGGGCTCGTGCTGCACGCCCGCGGGCAGCGGACGACCGCCGTCGAGGACCCCGGCAGCCCCGAGCACACCGCGCTGCTCGCCGCGACGGGCCTGACCGCGGTACCGATCCCGGTGGACGCGGAGGGGCTGTCGGTCGCGGCGCTGGCGGCCGCCGGCGTACGGTCCGCGGTGGTCACGCCGTGCCACCAGTTCCCGTCCGGAGTGGCCTACTCCGCCGCCCGGCGGGCCGCGCTGGCCGGCTGGGCGCGGGACTGCGGCGGGACGGTCGTCGAGGACGACTACGACGGCGACTTCCGCTACGACCGGCAGCCCGTGGGCGCCCTCCAGGGGCTCGCGCCGGAACACGTCGTCTACACCGGCTCCGCGAGCAAGTCGCTGGCTCCCGGGCTGCGACTGGGCTGGCTGGTCGGGCCGCGGGACGTCGTCGCGGAGGCGGCGGAGCGCAAGCGGACGATGGACCTCGGGCACTCGGTCACCGAGCAGGCCGTGCTCGCCGACTTCCTGGCCTCCGGCGCGTACGACCGCCAACTGCGGCGCTGCCAGCGGCTGTACCGGGCGCGCAGGGACGCGCTGGTCGGCGCGCTGGCGCGGTACGCCCCCGGCGGCGAGGTGAGCGGCATCGCGGCCGGGCTGCACGCGATCGTCACCCTCCCCGAGCGCTACGGGCCCGAGCCGGCCTTCCTCGCCGCGGCGGCCCGCGCGGGCGTCGCCGTCCGGCCGCTGTCCGACTACCGCACGTCCCCACGGCCGCCCGACGGCGGCGACGACGGCCGGGTCCGGCTGGTGGTGGGCTACGCGCACCTGACGCCGGAGGCGATCGCCCGAGCCGTACGCCTCCTGGTGCGATGACCGGTGCGGGCTGCACGTAAGTTGGCGGGCGAAACCTGGGAGGCCATCGGATGACCGTCGAACTCACCGTCCCCGCACAGGCGGGCTGGCCGGGACTGCTGCTGCGCCCCTGGGCCGCGGACGACGCGGAGGCCCTGGCGGCCGAGCACCAAGACCCGGACATGCGGCGCTGGCTGATGAGCACCCTCGACGGCACGGCGGCGGCGCGGGAGTGGATCGACCAGCAGGCGCAGGCCTGGGAGGGCGGGCTGCGCTACAGCTTCGCGGTGGTCGAGCGGGACGCCGCGCGGCCGGTCGGGCATGTCGCGGTCAAGCGGAAGACGGCCGGGGCTCCGTCCGCGGAGATCGGCTACTGGACGGCGGCTGCCGTACGCGGCCGGGGCATCGCGCCCCTGGCGGTCGGCGCGGTGACCGGCTGGGCGCTCGGCAGCGGGGCGGGCGCACCGGCGCTGAGCCGGCTGGAACTGCTGCACGCGGTGCCCAACACCGCCTCCTGCCGGGTCGCGGTGAAGTCCGGCTTCCCGCTGTGGGGCGCGTTGGAACCGCACCCGCCGAAATTTCCCCACGCGGGGCACATCCACGTCTGCGAGGGCTGACCCGAGCAGGGCGTACGCGCGGCGGTAGCGGCCGGCACCGCCGCCCGACCCGGCCGCCGATCGACCGCGGTCGGTCAGGGTGCCGCCCGCCCTGAGCAGGGCGCCGAGGCGCGGTGGTCGGTTTCGTACCGGCAACGGACGCCAAAGACGTTGAAAAGGTAAGTTAACCGAGAAGATCCGCCCTTTACCGTCTGGTCACGGCATGTTCGTGATCACGCAACACGAGTTCGCCATTGTAGGCGTATGCCTCATACGACTCCCGTGCCTCCTGTTCGGGCCGCAACCCGGCGCCGTCACTGGGGCCGCGACCTCACGGAAGTGGCCGCGCTGTTCGCCGCGATGGCCGCCGCCGACCTCATCGCCGACCTGGTGAACCACGGCCCGGACGGCGGCTTGCTGCTCATGACCTCGGCCGCGGCACTGCTCGCCGCCGCCGCCGCGCACGTGTGGTGGACCCACCGCCGCTCCGGCCGCACCCCGGCCGCCGCCGTACCGGAGGTGCCCGCCGGGGACGCCGACCGGCGCGAGGACGCCGAGCCGACGCTGTGGCGGCTGCGCACCACCGTGCGGGACACCCCCGGCAGCCTCGGGGCGGTGTGCACGGCGCTGGCGGGCAGCCGGGTGGACATCGTCACGCTGCAGACCCATCCGCTGGCCGAGGGCACCGTCGACGAGTTCCTGCTGCGGGCGCCGGCGGCGCTGCCGGCCGCGGCGCTGGTGCTGACCGTCGCCGACGCGGGCGGCACCGACACCTGGCTGGAGCGCGCCGACGCGCACGACCTGGTCGACACCCCGACCCGGATGCTCACCCTGGCCACCCGTACCGCCCTGGACGCCGCGGAACTGCCGCTGGCGCTCCGCCAGTTGTTCGGCCGTTGCACCATCAGGTCCATCCCGGCGGCCGCCGGCGAGGGGCCGGTGCAGGACACCCTGGAGGACACCGTGATGCGGCTGGGCGACCCGTCGGGCGGCACGATCACCGTGCAGCGCGACCACCTGCCCTTCACCCCGACCGAATTCGCCAGGGCCCGCGCCCTGGTGGAGCTGGACGCCAGGCTCGGCGTACGGGTGCCCGACAGCCGCCACGTCGTGACGCTGCCCGAAGGCAACGAGCTGACGGTGCGCCGGGCCGGTCCCGAGGACCGCACGGCCGCCCTGGCGATGCACGACCGCTGCTCCCCCGCCACGCTGGCGATGCGCTACCACGGCCCCACCGATGACGCCGACCGCTACCTCGACCACCTGCTCAGCCCGCGTTTCGGCCAGTCCCTGGCCGTCGAGACCGCCTCCGGCCGCCTGGTGGCCCTGGGCCACCTGCTGTGGGACGGCGACGAGAACGAGGTCGCACTGCTGGTCGAGGACGGCTGGCAGCGCCGCGGCATCGGAGCGGTGCTGCTGCGCAAGCTGGTGGAACTGGCGTCCGAGGCGGGGCGCGAGAGCGCCTACGCGGTGACCCGGGCGACGAACACGGGGATGGTCGCGACGATGCGGGAGCTGGGACTCCCCCTGGACTACCAGGTCGAGGACGGCACCCTCGTCATCACCGCGACCCTGCCGTCGCCGGCCGCCCTCCCCTGGGCTGCCGCCCGCCGCTAGGTGTTCTGTCCGGCGGATCTTGGCGGATCAGCCTGCGGCGTCCGGTGCCGTACATCGCAAGGCGGAGAATCGTCCTCGTACCGGGTCGTACAAGGATGATTCGACAACGCTGGGGGCACCTCCCGCCGAAGGCAGGGGGAGGGGTGCGGTGCCGGGCGTCGCAGACCCGGCAAGATCCGCCGGACAGGCCCTAGGAGGGCCTTCGGCGTGGCGGGGCGCGCGGAGTCCGCCCCCCGCCACGGCGGACCGGCCGGACGCGGTCCGCGTCCACCGCCCCCGGCGACACGCCGGTGTCAGGGGCGAACGTCACAATGATGGTGACGCGGTGCCCGGTCTCGTACGAGGATGGCCGCATGTCCACTCTCACCGCTTCCTCGCTTCCCCGCCAGGTCGCCGACGCCTACGTCGACGACCTCGTCGCACTCGACCCCGCACTCGGCACGTATCTGGGGGTGCCGGGCACGGCCCGGCGGCTGCCCGACTTCTCGCCCGCCGGCGCCGAGGCGCGCGCGGCGCTGGCCCGCACGACCCTGGACCGGCTCGCCGAGTCCGAGTCGGCTCCCGGGGGCGACAGCGACGCCGAGCGGCGCTGCGCGCGGTTGCTGCGCGAGCGGCTGACGGCCGAGCTCGCGGTGCACGCGGCGGACGAGCACCTGCGGTCGGTGAGCAACCTCGACACCCCCGCGCACCACATCCGCGAGGTGTTCACGCTGATGCCGGCCGAGACCCCGGAGCACTTCGCGGATCTCGCCGCCAGGCTACGCGCCGTGCCGGCCGCGCTGGCCGGCTACCGCGTCTCGCTGACCGAGGGCCTGGCCCGCAAGCTGTACGGCGGGCCGTGGCAGGTCGCCACGATGATCAAGCAGTTCACCGAGTGGACGGGCGAGGAGGGCTCGGGCAGCTGGTTCGCGAGCCTGGTCGCGGACGGCCCCCAGGAGCAGCGCGCCGAGCTGGACGCGGCCGCCGCCGAGGCCACCGCCGCCTTCCTGGAGCTGCGCGACTGGCTGCGCGACACCTACGCCCCCGCCATCGAGGGGGCTCCGGAGACGGTGGGCCGCGAGCGGTACGCGACCTGGTCGCGGATGTGGAACGGCACCGACCTGGACCTGGACGAGGCGTACGCGTACGGCTGGTCCGAATACCACCGGCTGCACGGCGAGATGGTCACCGAGGCGGCCAGGATCCTGCCGGGGAAGGACCCCTGGGAGGTGCTGGCGCACCTCGACGAGCACGGCCAGGCCATCGAGGGCGTGGACGAGGTGCGGGACTGGTTGCAGGCCCTGATGGACGAGGCGATCGAGGCGCTCGACGGCACGCACTTCGACCTGGCCGACCGGGTCAAGGTGGTCGAGGCGCGCATCGCGCCGCCCGGTGGTGCGGCGGCACCGTATTACACCTCGCCCTCCGAGGACTTCTCCCGGCCCGGCCGCACCTGGCTGCCGACGATGGGCCGCACCCGCTTCCCGGTCTTCGACCTGGTGTCGACCTGGTACCACGAGGGAGTGCCGGGGCATCACCTGCAGCTCGCCCAGTGGGCCCACGTGGCGGGCGACCTCTCCCGCTACCAGGCCGGCGTCGGCCTGGTCAGCTCCAATGCCGAGGGCTGGGCGCTGTATGCCGAGCGGCTGATGGACGAGCTCGGCTTCCTCTCCGACCCGGAGCGGCGGCTCGGCTACCTGGACGCGCAGATGATGCGCGCGGTACGGGTGATCATCGACATCGGCATGCACGTCGGCCTGGCGATCCCCGCGGACTCGCCCTTCCACCCCGGTGAGACCTGGACGCCGGAGCTGGCCCAGGAGTTCTTCGGCCGGCACAGCGGCCGCAAGCCCGAGTTCGTCGAGAGCGAGATCATCCGCTACCTGGGCATTCCCGGCCAGGCGATCGGCTACAAGCTCGGCGAGAGGGCCTGGCTGCTGGGCCGGGAGGCCGCGCGCGCCGCGCACGGCGACGCCTTCGACGCGAAGGCGTGGCACATGGCGGCGCTGTCGCTCGGCTCGCTCGGCCTGGACGACCTGGTCGAGGAAATCTCCGCGCTGTAGACCGCGTTGCCCCCGCGCCGCGCCCCTCCCGGGCGCGGCGCGACCCGTCCCTCCCGTGAACTCCCCCGACAAGGCGGTAAGGCCAGATGACCCTGCACGCTTCCCTCGACGGCGGCCGGCTGGTCCTGACCCAGGGCAGGCTGACGCTGCGCGAGCAGTTGCCGCAGGACGCGGCGCAGCTGGCGGACGGCAAGCCGGCCGGGCTGACGTGGATCGACGGGGTGCCGGGCGAGGGCACGATAGGGGCGGCCTCGATGACGGTCGCCGCTGCCGCGGCCGGCCTCTACCGGCCCGGCTGGGGCCTGTTCGCGATCCAACGCACCGTCGACGGCACGGCGGTGGGCGGCGCCGGCTTCCACGGGCCACCGGACGGCGGCTCGGTCGAGATCGGCTACGACCTGTCCGCCTCGGGCCGCGGCGCCGGATGGGCCACCGACGCGGCGCGCGCGCTGTGCCAATGGGCCCTGAGCCAGCCCGAGGTGGACCTCGTGCGCGCCACGACGGAGCCCGGGAACGCCCCGTCCCAGGCGGTGCTGGCCCGCATCGGCTTCCAGCAGACCGCTGACCGTGGCGACTTGTGGGCGTACGAGCTGCGCGGCCTGCCGGTCTGAGCCGCGCCGCGGTCGGGCCTCCGGGCCGCGCCGTGAGCGGTCCGGCCAGGTGGCCGTACGCCGCGTACGGCTGCCGTCAGCAGCCGCACGCGTCGGCGCCGAGCGGTGCGGTCAGGGCGTCGGGGTCGCGGCGGGCCGGGCCCTCGGCCGTCCGGTAGCCGAAGCCCTCCCGGATCCAGTACTCGATCCCGCCGAGCATCTCCTTGACCTGGTAGCCGAGCCCGGCCAGTGCGGCGGCCGCCCGCACGGCGCCGTTGCAGCCGGGGCCCCAGCAGTGGACGACGACGGGGACGGCGTGGTCGAGGAAGGCGCCGGCGAGCTGCGGGATCTGGGCGGTGGGCAGGTGGACGGCGCCGGGGATATGGCCCTGGTCCCAGGCCTGCGTGCTGCGGGTGTCGACCAGGACGAAGCCGGGGTCGCCGCCGCCTTCCGCCGCTTCGAGGGCGGCGGCGACGTCGGAGACGTCGGTGTGGAAAGCCAGGCTCGCCGTGAAGTAGGCGGCGGCGTCCGCGGGTGCGGCGGGCGGCACCCGCAGGACGGGGTTGGCGCTGGTCAGGGCAGGTGCGGGAAGGTGTGTCGTCATGGCTGAGAATCTACGGCCGACCGGGTCGGCCGGGAAGTAGGATTCCCCGGCCTCCGGCTTGATCTGCCGGGCTAATCCCTGGTATCCCTCAGGAATGACCGCTTATTCCCTGGACGCTACCGACTGGCGGCTGCTGGAAGCCCTGCAGCGGGACGGCCGCGCCACTTTCGCCGAGCTGGCACGTACCGTCGCGATGTCGCCGAGCGCCGTCACCGAGCGGGTGCGGCGGCTGGAGGAGGCGGGGGTGATCACCGGCTATTCGGCGGTGATCGACCACGAGCGCATCGGGCTGCCGATCCTGGCGATGGTGCGGCTGCGCTATCCGACCGGCAACTACAAGCCCTTCCACGACCTGCTGGCGAGCACGCCCGAGGTGCTCGAAGCGCACCACGTCACCGGGGACGACTGTTTCGTGATGAAGGTCGCCGCGCGCTCGATGCGGCATCTGGAGGAGACGACCGGCCGGATCTCCGGGCTCGGCGCCGTCACCACCAGCATCGTCTACTCCTCGCCGCTGGAGCGCCGGCCCCTGGTGCTGTGAGGGTGCCGGTGCCGTTGTCTTGACGGTGCTCAGCCGGTGCGCTGCCGCACGGCCGAGCCGTCCCGGCCCTTGACGACCTGGAGTTGGGCCGGGACGCGGTCGCGCAGGTCGGCCACGTGGCTCACGATGCCGACCGCGCGGTCGCGCTCGCGCAGCCCGTCGAGGACGTCGAGGACCTCGTCGAGGGTCTGCTCGTCGAGGCTGCCGAAACCCTCGTCGATGAAGAGGGTGTCCAGGCGCATGCCGCCCGCCTCGTCGGTGACGACGTCGGCGAGGCCCAGGGCGAGGGCGAGCGAGGCGAAGAAGGTCTCGCCGCCGGACAGCGTCGAGGTGTCCCGTTCCGTGCCGGTCCAGGCGTCCACCACCATCAGGCCGAGGCCCGACTTGGTCCTGCCACCGCCGCGGGCGTCGCTGTGGACGAGGGTGTAGCGGCCGCCCGACATGCGCTCCAGCCGCAACCCGGCCGCCGCGGCGACCTGTTCGAGGCGGGCGGCCAGGACGTAGGTCTCCAGCTCCATGCGGTACTGGTTCTCGGCGGAGGTGGCCGAGGCCAGGTCCGACAGCCGGGCGATCCGGTCGTACGCGGCACGGGCCGGCGCGAGTTCGCGTACGGCGGCGGACGCCTCGGCGCCCAGCCGGTCCAGTTCGGCGCGGCGGGTGGCGGCGGCGGACTCGGCGGCGGACGCCTGGCGCAGCCGCCGGTTGGCGGCGTCCAGCGCGGCCTGGGCGGCGACCGGGTCCGCGGCGGGCAGCGCCGCGGCCGCCGCGGGCTGCGGCGCCGCGAGGTCGGCCTCGGCCGCGGCCTCCTCCTTGTCCCAGGCCGCCACCCGGCGTTCGGCCTCCCACAGCCGGGCCGGTGGCAGCAGGGCGGCCGCGGCCTCCTCAGCCGAGCCGAAACCGGCCCGGGCGGCGGCGTCGGCGAGCGCCGACTCCGCCTCGGCGAGGCGCTGTTCGCTGTCGATACGCTCCCTGACCGCGTGGGCCGCGCGGTCCAGCAGCGCGATGGCGGCGGCCAGCCGGTCCCTGCGGGCGGCCACGCTGGGGTGGCCGTCCCGAGCCCTGGCCAACTCGCCGCTCAACCGCTCGTACTGCTCGTCCAACTCCTCGCGGCGCGAGGTGCGGGCGGCGGTGCGGTGCAGCGCGTCCTGCTGCTGTGCGGTGCGCCGGTCGCGCTCCTCCTCGGCGCGGGCGAGCGCGGCCCTGGCCTCGGGTACGGTCGCCGCCGCGCGTGCAACTTCGGCGTGTGCCGCCTCCGCCGCGCGGTGGGCGGCGGCGAGTTCGTCCTGCGGGGTGTCGCCCGCGATGGCGATGGCCGCGTCACGTCCGGTACGCAGCCGGGTGACCGTCTCGCGCGCCGCGTCGTGGTCGGCGGTCCGGCGCTGGAAGGCGGCGTAGGCGGCGTCCTCGTCGGCGCGGGTGACGCGGTCGTCGGCGGGGCGGGCCGGCGCCGGGTGTGCGGCCGATCCGCACACCCGGCAGGGCTCGCCGTCGGTCAGCTCGGCGGCCAACTCGGCGGCGATACCGGAGATGCGGCTCTCCCTGAGGTCCTGCCACGCCTCGCGCGCGTCGCCCGCCCGGTCCCGCGCGTCTCTCCCGGTCTGCTCCGCCTGCGCCAACTCCTGGGTCAGGGTGTCCCGTTCGACGGCCGCGTCCCGTCGCGCACGGGCCCGCTCCGCCGCGCCGGCCAGCTCGCCCGCCCTTGCGGCGGCCTCCAGCGCGGTGTCGAGCCGCGCCTGCAAGGTGGCCCGCATCCGCGGCCATTCGCCCAGCCAGCCGCCCGTGTCCCGCACGGCCTCGTCGTCGGCCCGCTCCTCCCGCTCCAGCGACTCCCTGCGCGCCCCGACCTCCCGCACCCGCGCCTCGGCCTCCCCCGCGGCCACGAGCCCCCCGACCACCTCCCGCAACTCCCCCGCCCGCCGCACCAGCACCTCGACCCGCGCCTCGTTCCGCGACGCCGTGGCGCCCACGGCCTGCGCGGGAACGGCACCGACCCGCGGGTGCGCGGGGCCGGGCACATCGGCGGCGGCTCCATCCGCCGAACTGCTGTTTCCCGAGGCGGCCGACCGGGGCCGGGACACCCGGCCCGCAGCCGCGTCGCCGACCGCCTGCCCCGGCACGGCCCCGGCGGTGGAAGCCTGCGCGTGCGCGGGGCCGGACTCCGAACTGCTGCCCTCCGAGGCGGCCGGACCCGCCTGGAGCGTCCATCCCGCAGCCACCTCGCCGACCGCCTGCCCCGACCCGGTCCCGGCGGCCGCACCCGGCCGCACCACCCGGCCCGAATCTGCGTCGCCGAGCGACTGCGCCGGGATGGGGCTATCCGCCGCGACCTCGCCAGTCCGCTGGGACACCGCCGCGCCGGCCGGCGCCGGCACGCGGTCGGCCGCCGGGAGGGCCTCGGGCTCCCCCGGGGTCGCGCCGGCCGGCCGCGGGTCGAGGCCGGGCTCGCCCACCGCCGCCAGGGCCGCCGAGGCCTCGCGTTCCAGGGCCAGGCAGTCCTCGTGGTGGGTGGCGGCCTTGTCGCGGTGGGTGAGGGCCGGGTCGACCGTGGTGGCGCGTTGGGCGCGGGACAGGGCGGTGCGGGCCGCGGTGCGGGTGGGGCGCTCGGCGGCGATGACGGCGGCGCGGGCGGTGGCCTGGGCGTGGCGCTGCTGGAGCGCGTACAGCTCGCGGGCCCGCACGGCTGCCTCTTCCGCGGCCGCGTGGGACGCTTCGGCCTGGTCCACGGCCGCGCGGGCGATGTCGTACTGCTCGCGGGCGGTGCAGCGCAGCACGGCGGCGTGCGCCAGGAATTCCGCGGGCTGCGCGGGGTCCGCGTCCGTGCCGGTGTCGCCGGCCGCCTGGCGCATGCGGGCGGCGAGCCCTTCGATCTCCCGGTCGCCCGCGACGAGCCGCTGGGCCGCGTCCTGCTTGCGGTCCCGCAGCCGGTGCTCGACCGACCTGAAGCGCCGGGTGTCGAAGAGCCGGCCGAGCAGCGCGGCGCGCTCGGTGGCGCCGGCCCGCAGGAAGGTCGCGAACTCGCCCTGCGGCAGCAGCACCACCTGGCAGAACTGCTCGCAGCTCATCCCGACCAGCTGCCTGATCTCCTCGCCGACCTCCTGGTGGGACTTGGACATCGCGTGCCACTGCCCGTCGCGCCGCTCGCGCAGCAGCGTGACGGCCTTCTCGGTGGTCACCCCGGTGCCGCGCTTCTTGGCGCGCGGCTGCTCGGGGCGCCGGGTGATCTCCAGGCGCCGCCCGGCGAGGGTGAGTTCGAGCACCACCTCGGTCGGCGTGCCGGGCGCCGCGTGGTCGCTGCGCAGCCGGGTGGCGGGCCGGGCGCCGGGGACCTGCCCGTAGAGGGCGAAGCAGACGGCGTCCAGGACGGAGGTCTTGCCGCCGCCGGTGGGGCCGTGCAGCAGGAACAGGCCGGCGGCGGACAGCGCGTCGAAGTCGACGTCCTGCGCCGCGGCGAACGGTCCGAAGGCGGCGAGCCGGAGCCGGTGCAGCCGCATCAGTCGCGCTCCGCCGTGGCCGCGGCGGCGCGTACCGCGTCGAAGGCCTCGCGCAGCACCAGCCGCTCGTGCGGATCGGGTTCGCTGCCGCGGACGTGGGCGACGAAGTCCTCGGCGGTCTGCTGGTCGTCGCGTCCGGCGAGCCGGCGGGCGTAGGAGGCGACGGGGTCGTCGCCGCGGTCGTCGGGGTCGAAGCCGAGGCTGAGGATGTGCGGGAAGCGCTTGGCGAGCGCGGCCATCGGCTCGTAGGGGCGTACCGGATCGGTGAGGGTGGCCTCGACCCAGGCGCCGGTGTGCGGTTCGTGCGCGGGGTCGGCGAGCAGGTCCTCGAGCCGGCCGCGCAGCCGGGCGAGCCGGCGCGGGACGGGCGTGTCGAGGCGTTCCGCGGCGATCTCGCCGCCCGCTCCGAGGTCGATCAGCCACATGCTCTTGCGGTGGTGCTCCTCGGAGAAGGAGTAGGCCAGCGGCGAGCCCGAGTAGCGGATCCGTTCGGTGACGGTCTGGCAGCCGTGCAGGTGGCCGAGCGCGGTGTAGTGGATGCCGTCGAAGATCGCGGCGGGCACCGAGGCGACTCCGCCCGCGGTGATGTCGCGCTCGCTGTCGCAGGGTGCGGCGCCGGTCACGAAGGCGTGCGCGAGGACGACGCCGCGGGTGCCGGCGGGCCGGGCGGCGAGGTCGGCGCGGACCCGGTCGGCGGCGGCGCCCAGGACCGCGGCGTGGTCGGCCCGCTCGGCGCCGATCTCCTCGCGGACCAGGGCGGGTTCGAGGTAGGGCAGGCCGTAGACGGCCACGTCGCCGTGCGGGTCGTGCAGGACGACGGGCCGGTCGCAGGTCACCGGGTCGGTGCGCAGGTGGATGCCGGCCCGGTCCATCAGGCCGGCGCCGACGCCGAGCCGGCGGGCCGAGTCGTGGTTGCCGGAGATCATCACGGTGGGCACGCCGAGGTCGGCGAGGGCGTGCAGCGCGCTGTCGTACAGCTCGACGGCGGCCAGTGGCGGTACGGCCCGGTCGTAGACGTCGCCGGCGACCAGGACGGCGTCGACGTCCCTGTCGCGGACGGTGGCGACGAGGTGGGCGAGGAAGGCGCGCTGGGCGTCGAGCAGGCTCACCCGGTGGAAGGACCGGCCCAGGTGCCAGTCCGACGTGTGCAGCAGTCTCACTCGGCCGCCCCGACGTGCACGCTCGTCCTCGCCGTTCCTCGATGCCGTTCCCGAAGTTCCCGCCGGTCCCACCGGCCCTCCCACGGTCCCGATGTCCGCGGTGATCCGGATTGTAGGCGCTGGCGGTGCCCGGGCGCCCGGGCCCGGCATACCGGCGGTACCGAACCTTTCGTCGGAGGTATCGAAAACTACCGTTCCTCCATGTCGCCAACTCACCGCGCATTTCGCGCATATCGCCGGATTCTCCGATCCCTTCGGCGGCCGTCGCTCCGATGTCCCGTCGGCGACGGCCGCGTTGGGCCGAAGGCACCGCCGTCGGCCCCGCGGCGGGTGGTGGCGTGGATCCGGCCTGGCCATTGACCGGCCAGCGGACGCGGCCTACAGTCCTGGAGTATTCGCATTCATGATGAGTGTTCATGTACATGGACAATGTGAGGGTTCAGTGCTCGACGGCGTGCTCTTCTTCCCGGTGACCCCCTTCACCGCAGAGGATTCGGTTGATCTTCCGATTCTTTCGGAACACGTACGGCGGGGAGTCGCCGCCGGGGCCGGCGGTGTCTTCGTCGCCTGCGGCACCGGCGAATTCCACGCGCTGGAGCCGCGGGAGTACGCCGACGTGGTGCGCACGGCGGTCGCCGCCGTCGGCGGCCGGGTGCCGGTCTTCGCCGGAACCGGCGGGCCGCTGCCGCTCGCCCGGGTGTTCGCCAGGGCCGCCGCGGACGCGGGCGCGGACGGGCTGCTGCTCATGCCGCCGTATCTCGTGCAGGGCCCGCCGGCCGGCCTGGTGGCGTACGTGACGCGGGTGACCGCGGCCACCGAGCTGCCGGTGATCGTCTATCAGCGCGGCGGCGCCCGCTTCGACGTGGCCTCGGCCCTCGAAGTGGCGCGGCTGCCGCGGGTGGTCGGCTTCAAGGACGGTCTGGGCGACCTCGACCTGCTGTCCCGGATCGTGACCGCGGTCCGCGCCGAGACGGCGGCCAGCGGCAAGGACTTCCAGTTCTTCAACGGCATGCCCACCGCGGAGGGGACCGTGCCCGCCTACCGCGGCATCGGCGTGGATCTCTACTCCTCCGCGGTCTTCTGCTTCGCCCCGGAGATCTCGCTGGCCTTCCACCGGGCGGTGACCTCCGGTGACAGCAAGGCCGTGCAGCGGCTGCTCGCCGGCTTCTTCCACCCGCTGATCGCCCTGCGGGAGCGCACCCCGGGCTACGCGGTCGCCCTGGTCAAGGCGGCGGTACGGCAGGGCGGTCTGGACGTCGGAGGTGTACGGCCGCCGCTGACCGATCCGGCACCCGCGGATCTGGCGGAGCTGGCCCGGATCGTCGAGGCGGGCCGGGCGATCTGCGCGGCGGAGGCCACCCGATGAGCGGCGGCATCCGTATCACCGGGGTCGACATCACCCCGGTCGCCTTCCACGACCCGGCACTGCTGAACGCGGTCGGCGTCCACGAGCCGTACGCGCTGCGGGCGATCGTCGAGGTCCACACCGACCAGGGCATCACCGGCCTCGGCGAGACCTACGCCGACGAGGGGCACCTGCGGCGGCTGCGGGCGGCCGTCGAGGTGATCAGCGGTATGGACGTCTACACCCTCGGCGGGATGCACCGCAGGATCTCCGAGGCGCTCAACGGCGACACCGGCTCCGACGGCCACGGCCTGACCGGGATGATCACCAGCAGCAGCACAGCCGACCGGGTCTTCGCCCCTTTCGAGGTCGCCTGCCTGGACATCCAGGGCAAGGCGGCAGCGCTGCCGGTCAGCGACCTGCTCGGCGGCGCGGTGCGCGACCGCGTGCCCTTCAGCGCCTACCTGTTCTACAAGTGGGCCGGCCACCCCGGCGCCGCGCCCGACGAGTGGGGCGAGGCGCTCGACCCGGACGGGATCGTGGCGCAGGCGCGGCGGATGACCGAGGAGTACGGCTTCGGCGCGATCAAGCTCAAGGGCGGCGTGATGCCGCCGGAGGAGGAGGTCGAGGCGATACGGGCGCTGCACAAGGCCTTCCCCGGAGTGCCGCTGCGGCTGGACCCCAACGCGGCCTGGACGGTGGAGACGTCCGTGAGGGTCGCCGGTGAGCTGGACGGCGTCCTGGAGTACCTGGAGGACCCGACACCCGGCCAGCAGGCGATGGCCGAGGTCGCCCGGCGGGCACCGATGCCGCTGGCGACCAACATGTGCGTGGTGGCCTTCGACGAGCTGTCCTCCGCGGTGGCCCGCGACTCGGTGCAGGTCGTGCTGTCCGACCACCACTACTGGGGCGGCCTGCAGCGCTCGCTGCTGCTCGCCGGCATCTGCCGGACGTTCGACCTGGGCCTTTCCATGCACTCCAACTCCCACCTGGGCGTCAGCCTGGCCGCGATGACGCATCTGGCGGCCGCCACCCCGAACCTGACCTACGCCTGCGACACCCACTGGCCGTGGAAGTCCGAGGAGGTCGTGGTGCCCGGCGCGCTGGAGTTCGCCGACGGCGCGGTCCGGGTGCCGACCGCGCCGGGCCTCGGCGTGGAGCTGGACCGCGACGCGCTGGCCCGGCTGCACGAGACCTACCTCCGCTGCGGGCTGCGCGAGCGGGACGACACCGGCTACATGCAGCGGATCAATCCGGCGTACGAGCGGAAGTCGCCGCGCTGGTGAGGGCGGGGACGGCGTAGCGATCAGGCGTCCACGTAGGCGGTGCCGCCGCTCTCGCAGATCGCGGCGCCCGAGGTCACGTCGGCCAGCCAGGACCTGAAGGCGGCGACCTCGCCCTCCGGCACGCCGAGGGCGAGGGTCACCCGGGAGCCGTAGCCGACCTCGCGCAGGACGTGTCCCGCCGAGCGCAGATCGTTCTCCAGCCGCCCGGCCCGCGCGTGGTCGACGGTGACGGCCAGCAGGGTGAGGCGGCGCCGCTCGACGGTGCCGATCTCGTCCAGCGCGGCCGACACGGCGCCGCCGTAGGCGCGGGCGAGACCGCCCGCGCCGAGCTGGACACCGCCGTAGTAGCGGGTGACGACGGCGACGGTGTCGCGCACCTCCCGGCCGAGCAGCACCTGGAGCATCGGGGTGCCCGCGGTGCCGCCCGGCTCGCCGTCGTCGCTCGCCCGGTGCAGCCGCCCGTCGGGGCCGATGACGTACGCGAAGCAGTTGTGCGTCGCCGCGGGGTGCGCCCGGCGCACGTCACGGATGACGGCCTGCGCGGCCTCCTCGTCGGCGGCCGGGGCGAGGGTGCACAGGAAGCGGGAGCGCTTGATCTCGTTCTCGTGGACGCCCGCGCGCGCCACCGCCAGATACCGGTCGACCATCCTTCCAGCCTAGGCCGCGCGGCCGGGGGGAATGACGGCGGGCGTACGCCGGTTTGCCCACCAAGGGCCAGGCGGGAACGAGAGTGCGGAGGACGGCGTGTACGGCGACGCGGCGACAGTGCGGAAGATCCTGCTCGATGCGGGCGACACCTGGGCGGTGGTGGGCCTGTCCAACAACACCTCGCGGGCGGCCTACGGCGTCGCCGGGGTGCTCCAGCGGTTCGGCAAGCGGGTCGTGCCGGTCCACCCCAAGGCGGAGGCGGTGCACGGCGAGCAGGGCTACGCCTCGCTGGCCGACATCCCCTTCCCGGTGGACGTGGTGGACGTCTTCGTCAACTCCGACCTCGCCGGTACGGTCGCCGACGAGGCGGTCGCGGCCGGTGCGAAGGCGGTCTGGTTCCAGCTCGGCGTGGTCGACGAGGCCGCGTACGAGCGCACGCGGGACGCGGGGCTCGACATGGTGATGGACCGCTGCCCCGCGATCGAGATCCCGCGGCTGGGCTGACGCGGCGGCGGTGGGCCCGCGCTCAGATCCCGAGGCCTTCGATCACGACCGCGCCCGGCAGCCCGGCCAGCGCCTTGCCGGGCAGGATGAGCTTGCCGCGGCGGGCGCCGCTGCCGATCAGCACCCACGGGGTGTCCACCACCGCCGGGTCCACCAGCAGCGGCCAGTCCGCGGGCAGGCCGACCGGGGTGATGCCGCCGTACTCCATGCCGGTGCCGCCGACCGCCGCGTCCATCGAGGCGAAGGACGCCTTGCGGGCGCCGAGGTGGCGGCGGACCGCGCCGTTGACGTCGACGCGGGTGGCGGACAGCACCACGCAGGCGGCGAGCGTGACGTCCTGTCCGCGCCTGCCGGCCACGACCACGCAGTTCGCGGAGTGCCGCATCAGGTCCTCGCCGTAGGTCTCCACGAAGACGGCGGTGTCGGCCTTCGCCGGGTCGGTGTCCACATGGATCATCTCGGCGGTGACCGCGGCTGCCACCGGTGGCGGCAGCAGGTCGCGGCGTTCGGTGGCGGGCAGGGCGTCGTCGAAGTGTCCGATCGGGGCGCGCATGGGCCGAATCTTACAAACCGGTCGGCCCTGCCCGTACCGGCCGTCAGGCCTGCTGCTCGAACTCGCCGGTGTCCAGCAGCTGTTCGGGAGAGGCCTCGGCCGGGAAGGGGACGGGCGCCGGGGTGCGCAGCGGCGGCTGCCAGTCGGAGGTGGCCTCGTCCCAGCGGCGTACGATCCTGGCCGGCGCGCCCGCGACCACCGCGAAGTCCGGGACGTCGCCCCGTACGACGGCGCCGGCCGCGACCACCACGTTCCTGCCGAGGCGGGCGCCGGGCAGGATCACGCAGCCCGCGCCGAGCCAGCTGCCCGCGCCGATCTCGACCGGCGCGGTGCGCGGCCACTGCTCGCCGATCGGCCGGGCGATGTCGTCGTAGGAGTGGTTGACGCTGGTGAGGTAGACGTACGGGCCACAGTAGACCTTCTCGCCGAGCACGATCGGGGCGAGCGCCACCACATGGCTGCCGCGGCCGAGCACGACGCCGTGGCCGAGCCGCAGCACGGGGTCCGGCCCGAAGCCGGTGCCGGGGTCGTCGCCCGGCAGGGCGTCGGTGGGCATCAGGCCGACGGTGAGGGTGACCTGCTCGCCGATGATGCAGTGGTCCCCGAGGTGGATCCAGCGCTCACCGAAGACGGTGCCCAGCGGGTGGGCGAGCCGGGTGCCGGGACCGATCCGGCCGAAGTGCAGCAGCCCCGGGCGCTCCGCGGTGACCGCGCCGGCGTTCTGCGCCCAGCGGCGGGCCCGGTGCACCAGGCGCGAGGCCGCCCGCCGCCGCCAGGCCGTGGCGGCGCTCGCGGCCGCGGTCACTGCGGCGGTCGCGGAAAGGAACACGTTCTCATTCCTGGGCACCCAATCACCGTATACGGTGCCGGAGGACAGCGGCGGACCGGCATGGAGGGCGTGGATCGATGACAGAGCGGACGGACGGGGCGACAGCCGAGCCGCGCACGGCGGGCGGCGCGCTGGTCGCAGGCATCCTCGGCGTACGCCCGGAGATCGACCCGACCGCGTACGTCGCCCCCACGTCGGTGGTGCTCGGCCGGGTGACGCTGGGCGCCGGGGCGAGCGCCTGGTATCACGCGGTGCTGCGCGGCGACTGCGAGTCGATCGCGATCGGGGCCGGCTCCAACATCCAGGACAACTGCTCGGTGCACGCCGACCCGGGCTTCCCCGTGGTCGTCGGCGAGGGCGTCTCGGTCGGGCACAACGCGGTGCTGCACGGCTGCGTCATCGAGGACGGTGTGCTGGTGGGAATGGGCGCGACCGTGCTGAACGGCGCCCGGGTCGGGGCCGGGTCGCTGGTGGCCGCTCAGGCGCTGGTGCCGCAGGGCATGCAGGTGCCGGCCGATTCGCTGGTGGTCGGCGTCCCGGCCCGGGTGCGGCGCGAGCTGACCGAGGAGGAGCGGGCGGTGGTCCGGCTCAATGCCGAGCACTACGTGGCGCTGGCGGAGGTCCACAGGGACGCGGTCGGCGACGGGCGGGACTGACGGCGGCGGTTGTGTGCCAGGTCACTCGCCGGGCTGCGCGACCGCCACTTCGACGTCCTGCTCCGGGGCTTCCATCGCGGCCTGCACCTTCGCCGCGCGGCGCTTGACGAAGACCAGGGAGCCGATGGCGAAGAGCACCGCGACGCCGAGTCCGACGTAGCCGAACCGCTTGAGCCACGGTTCCGCGACCTGGCCGACGTAGTAGATGACGGCGGTGATGCCGCCGGCCCAGACGACGCCGCCCAGCGCGTTGGCGATCAGGAACCGGCCGTAGGGCATCTTCAGCACGCCGGCCAGCGGCCCGGCGAAGATCCGCAGCAGCGCCACGAAGCGGCCGAAGAAGACCGCCCACATGCCCCAGCGCTGGAAGAAGCGCTCGGCGGTGGCGACATGGCCGGGTGAGAAGTGCGAGGGGAAGCGTCTGCCGAGCGTCTCCAGCAGCGGCTTGCCGCCCTTGTGACCGATGGCATAGCCGATGGAGTCGCCACCGACGGCGCCGACGATCGCGCAGGCGGCGACCAACCAGGGGTTGGCGTGCCCCTGCGTCGACATCAGGGCGGCCGCCATCAGCACGAGCTCGCCGGGCAGCGGGACGCCCAGGCTCTCCAGCCCGACCACCAGACCCACCGTCAGGTAGACGGCGACCGCGGGGATGTCGTTGAGCCACTCCTGGACGTGCACAGCCGGTCCTTCCCCGCGACAACGGTCGGACGGCGCGCACGCGGCGCACCACCCAGGAAGCCTAACCGACCGGCCGCTCGGAGCATTCCGGCCGCGTGGGCCGCCGGGTGGCCCGGCCGCGGCCCGTCAGCTGTTGGGGCGCAGCGTCCAGACGATCGTCATGTGCGAGGTCTCGGCGCCGTCCGCGCGCCGCACGGACACCTCGACGGGGAATTCGGGCCGGGTGCCCGCGTCCAGCTCCGCGACGACCTCGGCGGCCGGGCGGCCCAGCACCGCGGTGGCGGTGAGGCCGCCCCTGGCCAGCTTGGTCCAGCCGATCTCCGCGCGCACCGGAAGCGGCACGGCCCGGCCGAGCTGGTCGCCGAAGGCGGCGAGCACGACGGCGCCACTGGCGGACTCGGCGAGGGTGAACATCGCGCCGGCGTGCGGGCCCGCGACATGGTTGTGGTACTCGGGATCGTCGGGCAGGGCGAGCACCGCGCGCTCCGCGGTGGTCTCCAGGTATTCAAGGCGCAGGGTGCGGACCATCGGCACGGTGGCCGTGAGGAGTTCGCCGATCGAGGGCAAGGTCTCGGACATGCCTGCATGTTACCAGCCAGTAAGACGATCCGGCGTGGAACCGCCTTCACCGCTCCCCTAGTGTTTCCAGCCATGTGGCCAGGAGAGCAGCAGCCCGGGGGACAATCCGGGGGACAGCAGAACCCATCGGGCAATACGCCTCAGCAACCGCAGGGACCCTACGGGCCGCCGCCCAATCCGTACGCCCAACCCGGCTACCAACAGCCCGGCTATCAGCAGCCCGGCTACGGCTACCCCCAGCCCGGGCAGCAGCCGCCGGCCCAGCCGCCAGGACCGCCGCCGGCGCAGCAGCCGTACCCGCCGGCGCAGCCGTACGGGCAGCCGTCGCCGTACGGACAGCCCGGCTATCAGGCGCCCGGACCGCAGCCCACCGGCTACCCGGCACCGCAGAACTGGGGTCCGCCGGCGCCCGGCGGGCCGGACGGCGGCCGGCCGCCCGGCGGCCGCGGCAAGCTGACGGTCGGGGTCGCCATCGGCGCGGCCCTCGCGGTCATAGCCGCCGTCGTGGTCACGGTGGCCCTGGTCTCCGGTGGTGGCAAGAAGACCGACGCGCAGAAAACCACGGCGCCCCCCGCCACGGCCACCACGCCCGCTTCCCCGACGGCCACGCCCACGCCGACCGCGACCGGCACCCAGGACCCGGGGGCAACCGGCGGTGGGGACGACCCGCGCGGCCCGCAGGGCGCGACCGACGTGTCGCCGGTCATCCCCGGCTGGCAGGCGGTCAAGCGCCAAGAGCGCAACTCGGTCTTCGACGTGCCGCCGGACTGGACACTGGGCAGCGAGAGCATGACCGTCGGTTTCGCGGACGACTCCGGCAAGCCGCAGGTCATGGTCGGCGCGCCCGCGTACTACAAGGAGGCCGCCTGCAAGTCCGGCGACAACGAGGTCGCCGACGCCGGCGCCGGCACCAAGGGCGGCGCCGGGGCGGCGAGCCTCCAGGCCGCCGCCGAGAACGAGGCCCGGGCCTGGGCGAAGTGGGCCTTCCAGGAGAAGGGCAAGGGCACCGTCTCCAAGGCGCTGAACAGCAAGGCCTTCCACAACGCCTACGGCATCACCGGCTGGCAGGCGCAGGCCACCACGACCGCGGTGCCCAGGACCGACAAGTGCGCCTCGAACGGCATCGCCTACGCGGTGGCCTGGCTCGACCCGGCGCAGGCCAAGCCGACGCCCGTGGTGTGGGTGCTGTGGGCCCGGCAGGGCGTGCCCGACCAGGTCACGCAGGCCGTGATCGACAGGATCAAGAGTTCCATCCGCCCGATGTCCAAGTGAGCGGCGCCGGCAGCCGCGGAGTCTTCGGCCGCCGGCTGGACCGGTTGGCGGTCCGCGGCCTGCTAAACCGGTTGGCAGCCCCCGGGACGTCGGCGATAGTCCCCTGATGGCAGAACACGACGACGCGCGCCTGCCGCGCCTTCCACCCTGGGCGGGGCGGAACTTCCAACTGCTGGTGGGCGCCTCGTTCGTCACCGGCATCGGCAATTCCGGTGCCACCATCGCCGCGGCCTTCGCGGTCATCGAGTCCGGCGGCAGCGCCACCGACGTCGGCCTGGTGGCCGCCGCCCGCACCCTGGCGATGGTGGTGCTGCTGCTGGTCGGCGGCGCGGTCGCGGACCGGCTGCCGCGGCAGCGCGTGATGGCCGTCGCGAACGTGGCCAACGCCGGCTCGCAGGCGCTGTTCGCCGTCCTCGTACTGACCGGGCACGCCGCCCTGTGGCAGATGGCCGCGCTGACCGCGGTCGGCGGCGGCGCGCTGGCCTTCTTCTCCCCCGCCGCCCAGGGCTTGGTCCTCTCCACCGTCGACTCGGCGAGCGCGGGCCCGGCCATCTCCGTCTACCGGCTGGCCACGAACACGTCGGCGATCGGCGGTGCCGCGCTGGGCGGCGCGCTGGTCGCCGCCTTCGGGGCCGGCTGGGTGCTGGCGGTCGACGCGGCGGGCTTCGCGGTGGCCGCGGCGATGCGGTCCCGTATCGACGTCGCCCACGCCCCCCGGGAGTCGCGGTCCGGCGGCATGCTCCGTGAATTGCGCGAGGGCTGGCAGGTGGTGGCGTCCACGACCTGGCTGTGGAGCATCGTCCTGCAGTTCTCCGTCGTCAACGGCATGTTCACCGCGGTCGAGGCGGTCTACGGCCCGCTGGTCTCCAGGGATCGCCTCGGCGGCGCCGGACCCTGGGGCCTGGCGCTCGCCGCGGGCGGTGCGGGCACGGCGATCGGCGCGGTGCTGATGATGCGCTGGCGGCCGCGCCGCATCCTGCTCGTGGGCACCCTCGGCGTCTTCCCGCTGGCCCTGCCCGCGGTAGCGCTGGCGCTGGTGCTGCCGGCCTGGGCGCTGGCCGCGGTGATGTTCGCCGGCGGGGTGGCGATCGAGGTCTTCGCGGTCAACTGGATGCTCGCCATGCACCAGGAGATCCCCGAGGACCTGATGTCCCGGGTGGCGGGCTTCGACTGGATGGGCTCGGTGGCGCTGACCCCGGTCGCGCTCGCCCTGGCAGGCCCGGCCGCGTCGCTCTTCGGCCGGACCCGGGCGCTGTGGGGCTCGGCGGGCCTGATCGTCCTGCTGACGGTCGCCGTCCTGCTGCTGCCCGACGTCCGCAGGATGGAACGCAGGACGTCGAAGGCCGCCGCGCCGGAGGTGCGTACGCCGGTGGCTGCCGACCCGGCGGCATGACACCCGGTCCGGCGGGAGCCCGTACGTTCCCGGTGGCGGGAGCCCGTACGTTTCCGGTGGCGGTCAGCCGACGGTGAAGGCGCCCTCCGGCGGCAGGGGCGAGGCCGTCGCCGAGGCGTCGTCCACCGGACGGGCGCCGCCGGCCAGGCGGGACAGGGCGGGACCGTGGACGACGCGGGCCGGGAAGGCGTCGCCGGCGCACAGCCGGGACAGCGCCTCGACCGGCAGCGGGCGGCGGCCGGCGGCCAGTACCGCGTTGCCGTAGCGGCGGCCGCGCAGCACCCCGGGCTCCGCCATCAGGCACAGGTCGCCGCCCTCCGGCAGCGCCGCCCGTACGGTGGCCAGTTGCGAGCGCAGGAAGGCGAAGGGCGCGGCGTCGGCGATGTTGGCCAGGTAGACGCCGTCCGGGCGCAGCACGCGCAGCGCGTCGCGTACGAACTCCACCGACGTCAGTGCGGCGGGCACCCGGGAGCCGCCGAAGACGTCGGCCACCACGAGGTCGGCCGATGCGCTGCCCGCGCGCGCCAGCCAGGCCCGCGCGTCAGCTACGTCCACGGTCACCGCCGGGTCCGGCAGCGGCAGGACCTCCGCGACCAGCGCGGCCAGCCGCCGGTCCGCCTCGACCACACGCTGGCGCGAGCCCGGCCGCCGGGCGGCGAGCCAGCGCGCCAGCGTCATCCCCCCGCCCCCCAGGTGCACGGCGTCCAGTGACTCACCGGGGCCGAAGGCGGCCTCGACGGCGTACGCGATACGCCGCACGTACTCGAACTCCAGGTGCTCCGGGGCGTCGAGGTCCACGTACGACTGCGGCGCACCGTCGACGGTGAGCAGCCAGGCCCGGTCGCGGTCGACGTCGGGCAGCAGCCTGGCCGTCCCGAAGTCCACGGTCCGCACCACCGGCAGCGGCCCGTCGTCCGGCTCCGGCCGGCCGTCGTCCACGTCCTTGCCCCCGGCCTCGTCCTCGTCCCTGTTCACCAGGCCATTGTCGCCCGCCCCGCGCGTACGGCCTGCCGCTGCCCGGTACGTTGTGCAACGTACCGGGCAGCGGCAGGACTCACAGCAGCGCGGTCACCGTGCCGGCGCCGACCGTGCGCCCGCCCTCGCGGATCGCGAAGCCGAGCCCCGGCTCCAGCGGCAGCGCGCGGCCGAGGTCGACGGTGACGTCGGCCGTGTCGCCGGGCAGCGCCATCCCGGCCGGGCCGAGGTCGACGTCGCCGGCCACGTCCGCGGTGCGGATGTAGAACTGCGGCCGGTAGCCGGTGGCGACCGGAGTGTGCCGGCCGCCCTCCGCCGCGGGCACGATGTAGACGCGCGCGCTGAAGCGGCGGTGCGGTGCGACACTGTCCGGCGCCGCGACGATGTCGCCGCGCCGCACCTGGCCGCGCTGCACACCGCGCAGCAGCAGCGCCACGTTGTCACCTGCCTGCGCCGAGTGCATCGGCCTGCCGAAGGTCTCCAGGCCGGTGACCACGCTGGTCAGCACCTCCTCCGCGGCCGTGTACAGCTGCACCCGGTCGCCGGGCGCCACCGTCCCGCGCTCGACCGCACCGGTCACGACGGTGCCCCGCCCGGTGATGGTCATGACGTTCTCCACCGACACCAGGAACGGCGCCTGCGTGTACCGCACCGGCACCGGCACGTAGCGGTCGACCGCGTCCAGCAGCTCGCCGATCGCGGCCGTCCAGCGCGGGTCGCCCTCCAGGGCGCGCAGCCCGGAGATCCGCACGACGGGCAGCTCCTCACCGGGGTAGCCGTGCGCGGTGAGCAGTTCGCGCACTTCCAGCTCCACCAGGTCGGTCAGCTCCGGGTCGCCGGCGTCCGCCTTGTTCAGCGCCACGACGATGTGCCGCACCCCGATCTGCCGGGCCAGCAGCACGTGCTCCGCGGTCTGCGGCATGACGCCGTCGAGCGCCGAGACGACCAGGATCGCGCCGTCCAGCCGGGCCGCGCCGATGATCATGTTCTTGACGTAGTCGGCGTGGCCCGGCATGTCCACGTGGGCGTAGTGCCGGGTGGCGGTCTCGTACTCGACGTGCGCGATGCTGATGGTGATACCGCGGGCCGCCTCCTCCGGCGCCCGGTCGATCCGGTCGAACGGCACGAAGGTGCCGCTGCCGCGGTCGGCGAGGACCTTGGTGATGGCCGCGGTGAGGGTGGTCTTGCCGTGGTCGACATGACCCATGGTGCCGATGTTCAGATGCGGCTTGCTGCGGACGTACGCCTGCTTGGACATGACGGTGTCTCCTCCTGGGACGCCGATCGGTCGTGGACCCCTGGGCCTGGCCGACCCTCCCCGTGCGGGGTCCCACCGGACGTCGGTCCGGGGAGGGTCAGCGTCGGGCGCCGTCGAAGGATGCGTTCCGGTGTGCCCGGGCGGCGGATGCGACCGGGGCAGCGCAGGCAGCCTTCGACGCGACCGCTGCTGCGGTGGCGTCTGCGAGGAAGGCGAGCCGGAACATGGCACAGATCATGCCGGGCGGGCGGGGGGCGCGTCGAAGGGTTTAGCCGGGTGAGAGGATTTGTTCCGTCGGTGAACTTAGGGGGTAGCCGACCGGCGACCCGCCGTCTCCCCTGACCGAGCCCAACCTCTGCACTCAGCCCCTTACGCATCCCCGCCCGTCGCAGCCCCGCCCGTCGCGGCGCCCCACCCGTTCGAAGGAAGCTCCATGCCCCTGGCCATCCTCGCCCTCGCGGTGAGCGCCTTCGGTATCGGCACCACGGAACTCATGATGATGGGCCTGCTGCCGGACGTCGCCGACGACCTCGGCACGTCCGTGCCCACCGCGGGCTACCTGGTCTCGGCGTACGCGATCGGCGTCGTCGTCGGCGCCCCGCTGCTCACCGGGCTCGGCGCGCGGATCCCGCGCAAACGGATGCTCCTGCTGCTGATGGCGCTGTTCACCGTCGGCAACGCGGCCTCCGCGGTCGCCCCCGGCTACGGCACGCTGCTGGCCGGGCGCTTCCTCGCCGGGCTGCCGCACGGCGCCTTCTTCGGCGTCGGCGCGGTCGTGGCGTCCCGGCTCGTCGCGGAGGACCGCAGGGCGCGGGCCGTCGCCGCGATGTTCCTCGGCCTGACGATCGCGAACATCGTCGGCGTCCCCGCCGCCACTCTGCTCGGCCAGCATCTGGGCTGGCGGGCGACCTTCCTGGTGGTCACCGCGATCGGCCTGCTCTCGCTGGCCGCGCTCGCCCTGCTGGTGCCGCAACAGGCGGAGGAGGAGCACCCCGGGCTCGTCAGGGAACTGCGCGCGCTGCGGGAGCCGCAGGTGCTGCTCGGCCTGCTGACCGCGGTGTTCGGCTTCGCCGGGGTCTTCGCCGTCTACAGCTACCTCGCCTCGATGATGACCGAGGTCACCGGTTACGCCGACTCCACCGTGACGGTCCTGCTCGCGCTCTTCGGCATCGGCATGACCCTCGGGGCGCTCGCCGCCGGCCCCCTCACCGACCGCGCCCCGCGCCCCACCCTCTACGGCTCGCTGGCCGCGCTCGCCGTCGTCCTGGTCGGCTTCCACTACGCCGCCCAGTCCAAGGTGACCGCCCCCGTCGCGGTCCTGGTGCTGGGCGCGGTCGGCTTCATGACCACCACCCCGTTGCAGATGCTGGTGATGAACAAGGCCCGCCGCGCCCCCACCCTCGCCTCCGCCTCCAACCACTCCGCCTTCAACCTCGCGAACGCCGGCGGCGCCTGGCTCGGCGGCGTCGCCATCTCCGCCGGCTGGGGCTGGACCTCCCCCGCGCTGGTCGGTGCGGCGCTCACTGTCGTGGGCCTCGCGGTCGCGATCACGGCGGGTGTCCTGGACCGGGGTACGCCGTCCGGCGCGGCGGCGGCCGTGGCCCCGGTTCCGGTCACGGCCCCCGTTGAGCGGCGGGAGTCGGCGACGGCGGAGGGGGCGTAGGCGACCGGCCACCGAGGCGCCCCGGCGGCGGGTTCGCGCGCCGGATCGCGGCGGAAGCGGTTAGGCTCCCGGAGTGCCGCACCGCGTAGCCTTCGCCGTCCGCTGCTCACGCGCCCTACTGTCGCCGTGGGCCAGATTCGCAGTGCTCATACTGCTGCTGGCGGCGGCCGGCGCGGCGGTGCTGGCCTGGCATCCGCAGCGGCTGATGACCGCGCACGGCTGGCAGCCGCACACCTCGGGCGGCGCGGCGGTGCTGCTGTTCGCCGTCGCGTACGGCCTGTGCACCGTCGCTTTCGTGCCCCGCCCGCTGCTCAATGCCGCCGCCGGGGCGCTCTACGGCATCCACGCCGGACTGCCCGCGGCGATCGGCGGCACGGTGCTGGGCGCGGGCCTGGCCTTCGTCCTCGGGCGCTTCCTCGGCCGGGACGCGCTGCGCCCGCTGCTGCGCGGCCGGGTCGCGCTGTCGCTGGACCGGCAGTTGAGCCGGCACGGCTTCCGCAGCACGCTCGCGCTGCGGCTCTTCCCCGGGGTGCCCTTCGCCGCCGCGAACTACGCGGCGGCGGTCTCCCGTATCCGGCTGCTGCCCTTCCTCACCGCGACGGCGGCGGGCAGCGCCGCGAACACCGCCGCCTACGTGGTGGCCGGCAGCCGCGCCGCCTCCCCGACCTCACCGGTCTTCCTGCTGGCGCTGGGCTTCCTGGGCGTCACGGGCGTGGCCGCAGCGGTGGTCGCCCGCGGCGTGCGCACCCGTTCACGTGACGCGGCCGACGTACCCACTCCGGCCCCCGCGGTCAGCGACGCCGGCCTTCCTGCCACTCCTGCACGGAAATCCGCTTGATCTCCAGCACCTCGCCGAGGGTGCTCCACTCGTCCTTGCCCAGCCGAGCCAGCGGCCGCAGCTTGTGCACGTCCGGGTGCCCGCCGGTCAGCACGGCCTCGGACACGGCCGCGTGGACGACCCGCCCGAAGACGACGGTGGAGTCCCCCAGCCTGACCGTACTGTGCAGCTCGCACTCCAACGCCACCGGCGACGCGGCGACCCGCGGCGGCTTCACCCGGAGGCTCGGCTCCCTGGCGATCCCGACCTCGTCGAACTCGCTGACCCCGTGCGGGAATTCGGTCCCGGTCGCGTTGATCTCCTCGAACAGGTGCTCGGGCGCCAGGTTGACCACGAACTGCCCGGTCTCCTCGACATTGCGCACCGAGTCCTTCCGCCCCACCGAGGTGAACTGCACCACGGGCGGACTCACGCAGGACACCGAGAAGAAGCTGTGCGGGGCGAGGTTGTCGGTCCCCGCCGCCGAGGTCGTGGACACCCACGCGATCGGCCGCGGCACGACCGTCGCGGTGAGCAGCCGGTAGAAGGTGTGGCGGTCCAGCTCGTTGGGATCGAAGTCAATGCGCATGGCAGCCAGTATCCATGCGCGGGCGGGTGATCTTAACGGCGGATCGCGGCGCGGCCCAAACCGCGCGTTCTGCGGAAAGTGCCCGGTATCGGACGGCACGAGTACCAGGAGCTGAGCTCATGAGCACGATCCTGTCCCCGTGGGACGACCTGGCGATCCCGCCGCAGGCGCGAGGCCGCGGCGTCACACTCACTCTGTTCGACCAGCTGTCCGCTTACGTTCCCAAGCGGCCGGGGGCGTACGTGCGGATCTCCTCGGACCGCTTCGACCTGGAGGCGGGTGTCGACCGGCAGAACGACGACGCCGAGGTCGGGGTCTGTACGGTGACCGGTGTATCTCCTGATCAAGGAAGCACCTGATGAGCGACGTGATCGCCTCTGTCGAGGCGGCTGAGGATATACGCCCG